>CALUZS010000024.1 GCA_944325355.1 uncultured Parabacteroides sp. | reverse complement strand
TCTTCCTTAGCTCAGTCGGTTAGAGCATCTGACTGTTAATCAGAGGGTCCTTGGTTCAAGTCCAAGAGGAAGAGCGAGAATGGGCGGAGATTCCTTTAAAAGGAGTCTTCGCTTTTTTGTTGCCTGTCGGGCAGTTCTTGGAAAATCTTTGCCCGACTTTGTGGAAAGCGCTGCCGGTCTTTCCTGAGGTGTTGCGTAACGGTACAGAAAAGACCGCGGGCATTTTTTGTAAGATATTCTGCTTTTATAGCTTTTGGAGAGAAAGAGCGGAAATGTTTAAAATTCGGACAGGGAAGCCGTAATTCCAAGCATGAAAGAGAGTGCCGATGGGTGGTATTTTGCGATGGATGCGTTGATGTCGAACATTTTTATGCTGACTCCTGCACCTGCCGAAAATCCTCCGAATCCGTTTGCCCCGTTCAGTTTCATGTCGTAGTGTGTTTTTGGATTAAATCCTGCTCCAATCCAGAAATTGTCTGAAGGAATAAATTCTATTCCGAAAACCAAATGTTTCAGCAGTGTAGGGAAGAAGTTGTCGTATTTATTTGTTCCGTCATCCTCTTCTGTCTCTTCAATATAATCGAATTTCCACCGGTTCAGGTACATTGCGGTAACCGAAAACCGGAAAGGGGCATGTTCCATGCGTTTTGAGAAGCCCATTTGGATATCCCATGGCATTTTTTGCCGCTCTTCATCGTATGCTTTGATTTGTGCCCCGATGTTTTTGAACGTGGCTCCGAAAGAAAATTCGTTGTCGGGGTTGAAATAGCTGATGCCGGCATCAACTGCGATACCGAACGAACTGTATTCCGCCAGAGAGGAGAACAGGAACTTCAGCGACGCTCCTCCGCGCCAGTATGGACTCAGGTCGTAAGCGAAAAAGCCGTCAATGGCAACATCCTTTGCGGAAAATTCTCCCAGGACAGTATTGTCGGCACTTGTCTCCAGCATGCTTCCGTAACCGATGAAAGAGATTCCGGCTCCCCATGCCGCACGTTCTCCGCATGCTTTTGTATAGATGGCGTTTCCGATGTTAATGTCGGAGATGTAATTCAGGTAGCTGATACTTATCATGCCGTCGGTTTCGGAACCGAAGAGCGACGGATTGTGGAAAGCGAGTGCAGGATCCTGCTCTATTAGGGAAACCGTATGCCCGCCTATCGCATTAGCTCTGGCGGAGGAAGGCATCCTTAAGAAGTAGAACGCTTCATATCCGCTTTGGGAAAAAACGGCGGCAGGTAAGCCGCACCATACGGCTACTATTATTAATATGTATATATACCATTTCATACGTAATCTGAGCGCAGCTGTTTTTTTAATAAAAACGGCAGATTCCGGGGAATATTTCTGCCGTATGAAAATTCTTACATAGAAAACGAAAAAAAGTGGGGAAATTATATGAGGATATAAATTTATTTGTATTTTTGTCGGTAGGAAATACTTATTCATTTTATATATAGTAATAATAGATTATGGAAGTTAAGAAATCACCGAAAGCGGACCTTGAGAAAGGAAAAGGCCTGAGTCTCTTGATGGGATTCGTGATTGCTTTAGGTATTTTGTATGTCGGTTTTGAATGGGGAAGCCGGGATATCAAAGTAGCTACCGCTGACGAAGGCGTCAAAGATGTTGTCGTCGAAGAAGAAATTGAGATTACAAGGCAGGATAACACCCCACCACCTCCACCACCTCCACCACCAGCACCTATCGCTGACCAGTTGAATGTGGTAGATGATGACATTGAGCTGGATGAGCAAGTGATTATTTCATCGGAAGATGACCAATCTCAAGTTCAGCAGCAGACGTATGTTGCTCCTGCTCCTGTAGAAGAAGTTGAAGAGGAAGCAGAAGAACAGATCTTTACCGTCGTTGAAAAGAACCCGGAATTTCCCGGTGGCGCTGCGGCTTTGATGAAATATCTGAGAGATAACATCAATTACCCGGTAATCGCGCAGGAAAATGGAATCCAGGGTCGTGTGATTTGCGAGTTTGTGGTAAACAGGGATGGATCGATTGTGGATGCTAAAGTTCTCCGTGGTGTTGACCCCTCTTTGGATAAGGAGGCTTTGCGTGTGGTTAACAGCATGCCGAAGTGGAATCCGGGAGAACAGCGCGGAAAACCGGTACGCGTTCGTTTTACATTGCCGGTACAATTCAAATTGGAGTAATAATTTGTAGCAATAGGAAAAAGGCTGCTTTTATGCAGCCTTTTTTATTTCATGGAAATAGAATAACCGAATATTTTGGAGAGTAAAATGTTTTCGTTCGATCAAATTCAGTCAAGGATAGAGGAGGGGCTCCGGCATTTGCAATATGCCAATCCTCAGCAGAGCTTGTATGAGCCGGTAAAATATATATTGTCATTGGGAGGCAAGCGTGTGCGCCCGGCATTGGTGCTTATGGCTTGCAATATGTATAAGGATTCTGTTGAGGAAGCGGTCATGCCGGCAATGGCATTGGAGGTGTTCCATAACTTCACGCTTTTGCATGACGATTTGATGGATAAGGCAGAAAAAAGGCGTAATAAACCTACTGTCCATAAAGTCTGGAACGAAAATACGGCAATCCTTTCCGGGGATGCAATGCTGATTTTCGCATACGAGCTGTTGGGAAAGACAGAAACGGAATATTTGGGCAGGATTTTGCCTTTATTTACGAAAACTGCAGCGGAGATTTGCGGCGGGCAGCAATATGACATGGAGTTTGAATCCCGTATGGATGTCTCCGAAGCGGAATATTTGGAAATGATACGTTTGAAAACGGCGGTGTTGCTGGCTTGTGCTCTCCAAATGGGGGCAATAATTGGTGGAGCTTCAGAGCAGGATTGCGAGAAACTGTACCGGTTCGGAGTCAATATCGGTCTGGCGTTCCAGTTGCAAGATGACCTTTTGGATATTTACGGTAATACGGATGTTTTCGGAAAGAATATCGGGGGTGATATTTTGTGCAATAAGAAAACTTATTTTTTGATTAACGCGTTGCAACAGTCTCGGGGCGAACAGCAGAAGGAACTGTTGCATTGGCTGTCGGAGACATCGTTTGACCCGAAGGAAAAGATACAAGCTGTTATATATATATATAATGAGTTGCGTTTGAGGGAGCAGACGGAAGCGAAGATAAAGGAGTATTTCGACGTGGCAGTGTCGCTGTTGTCAGGCTTGGATGTTCTACCGGAAAGAAAAACCGTTTTGGTTGAGGTCTGCAGCAGGCTGATGAACCGGAAATTTTAATGGTGGAGGTATGGGATTAATCGATTCGCATAACCATATTTATCTGGAAGATTTTGATGAAGACAGGGAGTCGCTGATTTCGGCGGCGAAGGAGTCCGGCATATCAATGCTGCTTCTCCCGAATATCGATGCTGGGACAATTGCTCCGATACTTGCGTTGTATGAGCTGTATCCCGATTTTGTCTGTCCGATGATGGGGCTCCATCCGACAAGTGTGGATTTTTCTTATGTGGAAGCTTTACAAAAAACAGAAAAGGCTTTAAGCGAGAGGAACGATTATTGCGGAATCGGAGAAATCGGTATTGATTTGTATTGGGACAAGACCCACAGGGAAAAACAGATATTGGTTTTTGAAGAGCAGTTGCGTTGGAGTATCGATTTGGACTTGCCTGTTGCTATTCATACGCGAGAAGCTTATCCGGAAGTTTTTGAATCTATTTATAAGGTAGGAGCCGATAAATTGAAGGGCGTTTTCCATAGTTTTACGGGAAGTGAGCGGGAGTTGGAGGAAATTAATAAATTAAATAATTTCAAAATTGGGATAAATGGCGTCGTTACGTTTAAAAATTCCGGATTGGCAGAAACGTTAAAAAAACATGCGAAGTTAGATAAAATTATTTTGGAGACGGATGCTCCATACCTTTCTCCTGTCCCTTTTCGAGGAAAAAGGAATATACCAACCTACATTTGGAACACAGCAGGCAAGGTCGCGGAGATATTTGAGATGGGTATGGAAGATGTTGTGAATAGGACATATACGAACACAATTTCAGTTTTTAGTAAGATAAAAGTACATCTTTAAGCAGTTTTTTAGATTCTGAATCAAATTTTATTGTGATAAAATGATGAATATATCAAGCAAAAAGCATAGATTTGTGCACTGAAAGGATTTTATATTAAGAAAAACCACATAACGTTTGAAAAAGATTGGAGAGATGCTCGAGTGGTTGAAGAGGCACGCCTGGAAAGCGTGTATACGCCTAAAGCGTATCGCGGGTTCGAATCCCGCTCTCTCCGCATAAATTTGAAAGGTAAGGAAAAAGAAATAATTAATTATTAACAATAAAACAAAAAGAGAATTATTAATCTTAAAATTAAACACACAATGAAAAAGTTATTCACAAAAGCATTCTTGGGTTTATGTGCCCTGGGAATTTCTACAGTAACGTTCGCACAAGAAGCTGCTGCCGGAGCTGAACAAGCAGTTGAAGGTGGAATGCACCAAGCGTTGAAAACTAAATTTATCGAGGGTGGTGCAGACTTCATGAGTTTGATTGCTATCGCTTTGATTTTTGGTTTGGCTTTCTGTCTGGAAAGAATCATCTATTTGAACTTGGCTGAAACTAATTCTTCAAAATTCTTGCAGGATATTGAAGGCGCTTTGGATAAGGGTGATGTAGAGGGTGCAAAAACAATTGCTCGTAACACAAGAGGTCCTATCGCTTCTATCGCTTATCAAGGATTGATGAGAATTGACCAAGGTATCGACGTGGTTGAAAAATCTATCGTATCTTACGGTGGTGTTCAAGGAGGTTTGTTGGAAAAGAACATGTCTTGGATTACGCTGTTTATCGCAATGGCTCCGTCATTGGGATTCTTGGGAACGGTTGTCGGTATGGTCATGGCGTTCGATAAAATCGAACAAGTTGGTGATATCTCTCCGACCGTCGTTGCTGGTGGTATGAAAGTGGCGTTGATTACTACTGTCGGTGGTTTGATCGTAGCATTGCTTCTTCAAGTATTCTATAACTATTTATTGAGCAAATTGGAAGCTATCTTGAACCAAATGGAAGACGCTTCTATCACATTGCTTGATATGGTAATAAAATACAACTTGAAATTCAAAAAATAATCTAAGACTATGGCTGTAACAAAAATTAGAAAATTGTCTAGTTGGACATTATTGATTGCATCCATAATCAGTATTGTCGTACTAGCCCTGTTCTTCTTCGGCGGTATCGTACCGGGAACTGAAGGAACAGATCTAAAGGAACCTATATATACAGGTTTATTGCTTAATTGGATGTACGTATTGTTTGTAATTACAATTGTTGTAGCAATTGTTTTTGCAGTTGGACAATTCGTTTCATTGTTGAGAATATCACCAAAGTCGGCACTTAGTTCTTTAATCGTATTGGTATTGTTTGTAGTAATGTTGTTTATTACTTATGCAATGGGTGACGGAACTCCGTTGACAGGATTGAATTCAGATTCTGAAAAATACAATATTCCGTTCTGGTTGAAGACAACCGACATGTGGCTTTATTCTTCTTATGTTCTTTTGGTTCTTGTAATCATCGCAGCTATTGCGGGAAGCATCAAGAAAACATTGAGTAAATAATTAAGAACGTTAAACAACAGAGCAAAATGGCAAGAAAAAAGAGAAAAGTTCCAGCAATGAACGCTACCTCCTCTGCCGATATCGCTTTCATGTTGCTTATCTTCTTCCTTATTACTACATCAATGGATACAGATATGGGTCTGGCAAGACGTTTGCCGCCTCCTGTACCAAAAGACCAGAAGGATAAAAGTGATGATATCAATAAACGTAACTTGCTTGTTGTATTGGTTAACAGTAACAACGAAATCCTTTGTAACGGCGAGCTTATTGATATCAAACAACTGAAAGAAAAGGCGAAAGAGTTCATTGACAATCCGGCAAATGATCCTCATATGCCGGAAAAGAAAGAAATTGATGTTCCGTTGTTCGGAAAGCAAATGGTAACTACGCAACACGTTATTTCATTACAGAATAACCGCGATACGCAATATCAAGCTTATATTGATGTGCAAAATGCGCTTGTTGCCGCTTATAACGAACTGCGTAACGAAATTTCGATGGAGAAATTCGGTCAGAAATTCTCCGAATTGACAGAAGAACAACAAGAAGCAGTGATGAAGATATATCCTCAACATATATCTGAAGCTGAACCTAAAAATTATGGAGGGAATAAGTAATGGGAAAATTTAGTAAAGCAGGCGGACGTGAGATGCCTGAATTGAATACCTCTTCACTCCCTGACTTGGTGTTTGCATTCTTGTTCTTCATCATGATGGTTACTTCTATGCGTGAAGTTACTTTGAAGGTTCAATTCCAATTGCCGCAGGCTACTGAGTTGCAGAAATTGGAGAAGAAATCGTTGGTAACATTCATTTATGTAGGAAAACCGACGGCAGAGTTAAGAGAGAAGATGGGTTCTGAGAGCCGTCTTCAGCTGAATGACCAAATTGCCGATGTGGATGCTATCGGTAACTATATCGCACAGGAAAAGTCGAGTATGGATGAAGCTGATGCCCAATTGATGACAGTTTCTATCAAAGCTGACAGAGATACTCACATGGGTATTATTTCAGACGTAAAACAAGCCTTGCGTGATGCATACGCATTAAAGATTAGTTATTCGGCTCGGAAAGGAGAATAAATTCTTCTGCGTTATATAAAAAGGCATGTCCTGTTATTAGGGCATGCCTTTTTGCTTTGTATTAATCTTTTACTTTGTATACTTCTCTGTATAATATCCGTTTTACGGATTCAAATAGTTCGTCGGTCAGCGGGTAGTTGTAGGTCATCAGTTGTAATTCCAGCGATTCTCCACCATCGTGATATGGTGGTTGGGTATAATAATGGCTATCTAATGTAAATCCTAAGCGTTCGTAGAATCCGATTCTCCGTCTGGAGAAGTCGTTGGTCGGCATTTCCACTTCCAGCACAACCGGTTTTGCTACATGTTCAAGGAATCTACTTAGACAATGACCTCCGATTCCTCCGCAGCGTTTCTCAGCTTCGATGGCAAAATGTTCGGCATATATGAATGAATCAAAATCCCAATAGGTAAGAAAACCGACATATTGGTCGTCTTGTAGCATTAATGCCAATACATGGAAGCGTTCGTTTGAAGAGAGTATTTCCATAAGCAACGGAAAGTCCCTGCGTTCGACTTCCGGGAAAGAGTTTTCATACGTATTTCTGACTGCGGTTAAAAGCGGTGATCTGGTGTCTTTGATGTTTACAATCGAAATTTTTTTTGATTCCATACTTTTAAATTTTTAGTTTAATATAATTGTTTCTGTCAATATTTTGGCAAAACATTTCCGATAGAAAGGGAAATAGTGATATATTTCCTTATATTTGTATCAAAAATACACATTATTAAGTAATATGGCAAATTATCAATTGGACGAACTGGATGAGAAAATATTAAAACTTATCATCGGAAATGCACGAATCCCGTTCCTTGAAGTAGCACGAATCTGTAATGTTTCAGGTGCTGCCATACATCAACGGATACAACGGCTAACAGCATTGGGCGTTATAAAAGGCTCTGAATTTATCGTGGATAATACTAAAGTGGGATATGATACTTGTGCCTATGTAGGTATATTTTTAAATTCGCCGGGACAGTTCCCTTCTGTGACGGAAGCGTTGAAGAATATCCCGGAAGTTGTGGAATGCCATTATACTACCGGACAATACGATTTGTTTATTAAGATTTACGCAAAAAACAACCAACATTTGTTGAGTATTATTCATAACAAATTGCAACCATTGGGTTTGGCTCGGACAGAAACGATTATTTCATTTAAAGAAGCATTTAAAAGGCAAATACCAATTGAGCTGACGAATGAGAGTAGCAAAGATGTACGTGCGGCTTGCGACTGAACAGGATATACCCTGCATCATGCCAATCTTTTCATATGCCCGTTCATATATGGCTGATTCGGGAAATGCGAATCAGTGGATTGACGGTTATCCTTCCAGACAAAAGATTCTGGCTGATATAGGACGGGGGGATTTTTATGTTATTGAGGAAAAAGAGTGCGGAATTGTCGGTTGCTTCTGTTTCTATATCGGAGAAGATCCAAGTTATGCTGTGATAGAAAAGGGTGAGTGGTTGAATGATAAACCTTATGGAGTGGTTCATCGCTTGGCATCTAACGGAAAAGTGAAAGGCATTGCGGCGTGTTGCTTTGATTGGTGTTTCTCCCATTGCCGGAATATCCGGATTGACACACACCGAGATAATAAAACGTTGCAACATATCTTGTCGAAATACGGATTCCTTTATTGTGGCATTATCCATGTGGAAAACGGAACGGAGCGGCTGGCTTTCCAAAAAGAGATAAAATGACGTTGGCGTCATTCCGCCGGAGAGTGCTTTGCTGTATTTATTAATAAGTGATGTAGAATAGAAATAAATTAATATAGTTAATCAATGATAGGAAAAAAACTTTTGGTAGCGGTGTCATTGTTAGCTGCTATCGCAACGAATGTGAATGCTGAGAATAACGGAAAGAGCGATTCTTTCTCACAGAAAGATGCAACAAATGCCATTGATGCTTTCCACAAAACGTTTTATAATCCGGAGATGAAATTGTATGCGATAAGTTCTGACGGTAAAGGACGTGCCGCAATTTGGGTGCAAGCCATTTACTGGGATATGATTATGAATGCTTACAAACGTACCGGGGACGAACGGTATAGACTCTGATTAAGGAGATTTACCAAGGCGGGTATGAACAGTATTCAGCATACGACTGGACGGACGAAATAGAGTGGTTTATCTATGATGATATGATGTGGTGGATTATTTCGCTGGGGCGTGCTTATCAGATTACCGGTGACCCATGTTACCTTGCCGATGCTTCTTCCGGATTTTTTTATGTTTGGAAAGAGTCTTACGATGAAAAGCGTGGAGGTATGTGGTGGAATTTCAAGCATGATGCAAAAATGGCTTGTATTAATTTCCCAACAATTGTGGGGGCGATGACATTGTATGAGTGTACAAAGAACAAATCATATCTGGAGAAATCCATGAAATTGTATGATTGGTCGCGGAAAGTATTCCTTGACGCGAAACAGGGCTGCATTGCCGATAATATACATTACCATTTCCAGCGCCCTAACGGTATGGATGTTGATTGGACAACTCAGTTGTATAACCAAGGGACATTTATTGGCTCTGCGGTGATGTTGTATAAGGCAACGAAAGAGAAACGTTATCTCGATGATGCAATCCTTGCTGCCGATTACGTAAAAGACCGTATGTGCGACAGTGAAGGTATGCTCCCTTTTAAAAACGGAATCGAGCAAGGGTGTTATGCCGCCATCTTTGCACAATATATTAGCATGCTGATTGAAGATGGCGGACAAAAGCAATATCTTTCGTGATTGCAGAAATATATATCCAAAGCGTGGGAGATGAGAGATAAACAGCGTAATATAACGTTCAAGGATGTTTCTAAATCATGTCCTGAAGGAGTGATAGAGAGTTATGATGCTTCCGGATGTCCTGCTTTGATGCAACTGATTCCTTCTAAATAAATTCACAGACTAAAATATATCTAATATGAGAAAAAATGTATTATTGTTTTGTTTTGGCGTGTTAGGACTGTTCGCTTCGGCTTCAGCCAATGCGGAAGAACAGAAAAATGAAATGAGGGCGCCGGCTTTTCCTTTGGTGACCATTGACCCGTACACGAGTGCGTGGTCGGCTGCCGATCATTTATACGATGCTCCTGTTACCCATTGGACAGGGAAAGAGTTCCCGTTTATTGGGATGATAAAGGTAGACGGGGAGGTATATCGTTTCATGGGAGCGGATAAACCGATATGCCGTCCGATAGTAGGAACATCGGAACAAGAAGATTGGATTGGGGCTTTTACCACTGAAAATCCGGGAAGTGGATGGGAATTACCCGGATTCAACGACTCGTCTTGGAGCAAAGGGTTGGCAGCTTTCGGTACACGTGAGAGCGAAGATATGGCAAAAACTCAGTGGGGAACGAAAGAGATTTGGGTTCGTCGGGAGTTCCAGATTAATGAAGATTTGGATGGAAAGAAGATTTTCCTTGAGTATTCGCATGACGATGACGCGGTTATCTATATAAATGGTACGAAGGTTGTAGAAACCGGAAACTCTTACCGTAAACATGTCAGGAAAGAGCTTTCTGGTGAAGAGTTGCGGTTATTGAAAAAAGGGGAGAACGTCATCGCTGCACATTGCCAGAACCGGATACATGGGGCGTTGCTTGATTTCGGAATCATAGAAGAAATTGATTCGAATCCGACTAAGACAGCGGTGCAGAAGTCGACTGACATCCAACCCATGCAGACTAAATATCAATTTACCTGTGGAAAAGTGGATCTCGATTTGGTATTTACAGCACCTTTATTCCTTGATGATTTGGATTTGCTCAGCCGTCCTGTCAATTATATCTCATATGAGGTTCGTGCGAACGACGGACAGTTGCACGACGTTCAGATTTATTTGGAAGCCGGACCGGAATGGGCTATTGACCGTCCGGATCAAACTTCTGTTACGGAAACGTTTATCGATGGGTCCAATTTGGTATTTTTGAAATCAGGCAGCAAGGAACAGCAGATTTTGGCTAAGCGTGGGGATGATGTCCGCATTGATTGGGGGTATTTCTACCTGGCGACAGATAGGGATCGTACGCAGTCGGCAATAGGAAACCTCTATACACTTCGCGAGCAATTCTTTGCAGGGACTTTAAAGGGTGACGAGAAAGACGGTTATGACCGTATGGCTTTCCTCCGCTCTTTAGGGAGAGTCGATAATGCAAAAGGACATTTTCTGATTGGCTACGACGATATTTATTCCATCCAGTATTTCAAACAGAATCTACGTCCGTATTGGAACAGGGACAATAATGAGACAATACTCTCCCAATTCCAAAAAGCGGAGAATGATTATGATTTATTAATGAAGAAAGTGGATGAATTTAACCGGAAGTTCATGAAAGATGCCGAGAAAGCCGGTGGCCGGAAATATGCCGAGTTGTGTGCGCTGGCATATCGTCAGGCTATCGCAGCCCATAAATTGGTGGAGGGTCCCAATGGAGAGCTGTTCATGTTCTCAAAGGAGAATTTCAGTAACGGTTCTATTGGTACTGTCGATTTGACTTATCCGGGTGCTCCGTTGTTGCTGTATTATAATTCGGAATTGGTGAAAGCGACGATGAATTTTATTTTTGATTATAGCGAACATCGCGGTTGGAACAAACCTTTTGCTGCTCACGACGTGGGAACATATCCACAGGCGAATGGACAGACTTATGGAGGGGATATGCCTATCGAAGAATCCGGAAACATGCTTATATTGACAGCAACCATTGCTCAGCTGGAGGGAAATGCAGAATATGCCGAAAAACATTGGGATATTTTGACAGTATGGACGGATTATTTAGTTGAAAATGGTTTGGATCCTGCCAACCAGCTTTGCACGGATGATTTTGCAGGTCATTTTGCCCATAACGCAAACCTCTCAATAAAGGCAATCATGGGAATCGCGTCGTATGCTAAATTGGCAAAGATGCTCGGGAAAAAGGATATCTCCAATAAATATATGAAGATAGCAGAAGAGATGGCAGGCAAGTGGGTCGGCATGGCTGACGATGGAGACCATTACCGGTTGACATTCGATAAGTCAGGGACTTGGAGCCAGAAATACAATCTGGTTTGGGATAGGCTGTTGCATTTCAATTTGTTCCCGAAAAAGGTGGTAGAAACCGAAATCAAATATTATCTGACAAAACAAAATCGTTATGGTTTGCCGCTTGATAACCGGGAGACCTACACAAAGACAGATTGGATTATGTGGACGGGTGTGTTGGCAGAGGATAAAGATTTGTTTGAGCAGTTCATCGCTCCGGTTCATTTGTTCATGAATGAAACTGTTGACCGTGTTCCGATGTCTGATTGGGTTTATACGGATTCGCCGCGCCAAAGAGGATTTCAGGCTCGTTCCGTTGTAGGCGGATATTTCTTGAAAATGTTGGAGAAAGATTTATTGAAAAAGAAATAGTTAGGGGCTTTTTAACAGCTCTACTGGCAAATATGAAGGAAAGGCTTGGCTATTTAGGCTCAAGCCTTTCCTTTTTTTCGTTGAGGGATATGCGTAGCAGTTCAAAAAAGGCAGGAGCATCGAGGAAGATGATGTTGTTGTTTCGTTTATGTACCTCCTCCATTACTTGACGATACCATTCCGGGGATTTTAAAATTGCCCGGAACCAATGGAAATGAACTGATTCTTTTCTTTCCCGGACACGGTCCAGCAATACTTGTGCTGCAACGGCAGGGTCATCGCTGACCAAATCCCAATCGGAACGTAAAACCGGCATTCCTTTATGCAATGATGCGATGGGGCATTTTTGCGGAACGATGCCGTTGGGACTGAAAGCGGCATAACAATCTAATCCGTCTTTATTCATAGCCGGGGCTTCCCCGTCTATGACAAATCCGGTGATGCTTAACCCCCAGCGTTTATAATAACGGGAACAGTGTTGTTTCCATGCTTTTAATCCGGCAGGCAATCCGGATATGGGACGGGGTGTTTGCAACATGCCCGGCATTAGATAGCCGGCACCGTTATCGGCTGCGGCAAAATAGTCGTTAGGGGATGCCGTTGTCCGGATATAGTGCATGACATGCGGAACTCGTTCGGAAAGGACCGGACTGATGCACCACATTAGCGGTATTTTCCCTCGGTCGGGATGGTTCCATAAATCAATGGTTCGTTGGGAGAGCCAGGAAGATGCGTCATAGTCGCCGACATAAAAGATTACAAACTCCCGGTTTTGGAAATTTACTTTTCCTTCTTGTGTAAGCAATCCTCGGTTTGCCAGCTCGTTTTTACTGATCCATTTTTGTGGATATTCTTTTTCTAAGGGGAAATGTTGCCAGAAAGAAGCGTTTGCCAGTGCACCGAAGCCGATGGCATCGGCATCTTTGAATGCGTTATAAGCACTGATTAACCGGCTGAATTCCCATTCGGTCGCAACATCCTCATGTTTTCCTCCGGCATGTTTCGTGTATTTATAAGCCCATGCAGGGAATCCTCCGATATAACACATGGATTTGCCCTTATTGTGTTTGTAAACTTCCAGAAGCAATTCTTTTAGTGTGTTAAGGTCGGTACCGACCGGCTGTGACGGGTCATCTGTTGCAGGTTCGTCGCCCCATGGGGAAAGGTCGAAGAAGAAAGCTTTCCGGCTGACAAAAAAATCATGGTTGCTGAGCGTATGGTGGTTGCGGACTGTCGCCATTGGATTCTTCATCCATTGCTGGTCAATATAATATGCTCCATAGTTCGTATTGCACCGTCCGGTTTTGATATATTTCTCAATAAACCAAAGGTAGGGGTCTGTTTTTATTGAGCCGCTTGTCGGGCGTTTTGTCTGTGGAATCAGGCTGCCTTTTTCTCCTGTGAACAGTGGGCTTCCATCGGGATTGACTAACCGGAATTTAACATTTAGGCGTGGACCTTTTGCGACAAGCCTGTCGTATATGCTTCCAGGTGTCGTATCGTACCGCACAGCTATTACGTTTTCTATGCCGGCTATGGCAGACGCAATATTGCTGGTGGATGGAACGTTGCTGTCGTAAAGCACCACACCTTTAATCTCTTGCCGGTAAGCTTCAACTAATTCTTCGAGGGAGTGGTATGTTATGGTATCTTTCCCATATAACCATTCTCCCGGCTGGCGGTAGATGTTCCACCAATAGGAGTCAACATCCATATCACCATTCTTAACGAAATAAACGTATAGGCAGGGATTGTTGCGGTTGACAATTCCTTGTAGTGTGGAAACGGTATGTACTTCGTCCCATGCCGCATGGATACCTTCCGGTGTGTTCAAATCAGTTTTTAATGTATGGTGAAGATTGTATGTCCCGATGGTATGGTCGGTGGCAAAAAGTACCGTCGGTTGTATTGCTAAAAAGAGAAGAAAGAGAAGCCTTGTCATAAGATTAGTTTGTTTGATTTTAGAACGAAATAATACAAAGATACGAAAAATCGTATTTATTTTATTTCTTTAAAAAGCATTTTGCGAAGCAAAGATGCTTTAATTTAGATTTTTGAGAGAGAAGAAAGGGGACAGACCGGCATAGAGATAATAATGGCTTTGTAACTGTTTTAGAGAAAAAATATCAAAAAAGTAGGGAAATTAGTTGGATTAATAATAAAAGTTCATATATTTGCTGCAGAATAAAGAAAAAAGAAAAATGAAACAAGCAACAGTAAATACATTATTCTGGTGGCGTCTCTTGCAACTTCAAAAGTCGTAAGGGGAATCAGTCTATGTATATACTGGAATAGAAAATAAAGAGAAAAAGCAGAACGGGCTGTCGTACTTACGGCAGCCCGTTCTGCTTTTTTAGTATACGCAAAAAAATAATTTGTAAAATAATTTGAATATGCTCATGAAAACTTATCAGGTTGATGAAAATGGTTATTACGGAGAATTTGGGGGCGCGTACATTCCGGAGATTCTCCATCGTTGCGTGGAAGAATTAAGAAATTCTTATTTGCAGGTTTTGGAAAGTGAGGAATTCAGAAAGGAGTTCATGTCTATGTTGCGTGATTATGTCGGTCGTCCTTCTCCTCTCTATCTGGCAGAGAGACTTTCTGAGAAATATCGTTGTAAAATTTATCTGAAGCGGGAAGACTTGAACCATACAGGGGCACATAAGATAAACAATGCTATCGGTCAAATTTTGCTTGCCAAGCGCATGGGAAAGAAGCGGATTATCGCTGAAACCGGTGCCGGTCAGCACGGTGTGGCAACTGCGACTGTTTGTGCCTTGATGGGTATGGAATGCGTAATATATATGGGAAAGACCGATATAGAACGCCAACATATGAATGTAGAAAGGATGAAAATGCTTGGCGCTGAAGTGAAGCCGGTAACATCTGGCAATATGACACTGAAAGATGCCACAAACGAGGCAATTCGTGACTGGTGCTGTCATTCGGCCGATACCTATTATGTGATTGGTTCGACGGTTGGTCCACATCCTTATCCGGATATGGTAGCCCGTCTGCAATCGGTCATCAGCAAAGAGATACAGAATCAGCTGGCGGAGCACGAGGGACGCAGTTATCCGGATTATCTGATTGCTTGCGTAGGGGGCGGAAGCAATGCCGCAGGGACGATTTATCATTATCTGGATGATGAACGAGTGAAAATCGTATTGGCGGAAGCTGGAGGAAAAGGCATCGAGTCATTGATGTCTGCGGCTACAATCCAGTTGGGACGGTTAGGCATTATTCATGGAGCGCGTACTTTGGTCATGCAAAATGAGGATGGGCAGATATTGGAGCCTTATTCCATTTCCGCAGGGCTGGATTATCCGGGAATAGGTCCGATGCACGCTAACCTTGCCCGGCAACATCGGGCAACCGTATTTGCAATCAATGACGATGAAGCTGTAAAGGCGGCGTTTGAATTAACCCGCTTGGAAGGCATTATTCCGGCTTTGGAATCTGCTCATGCCTTAGGGGTGCTTGGGAAATTGGCTTTTCATCCAGAAGATGTAGTTGTGCTTACTGTTTCAGGCCGGGGAGACAAGGATTTGGAAACCTATTTGAATTATTAATATAATGGTAGAAGATACAGATGAATACTTACAAATACAAAACAATACATAAAACGCTGTTGGGCGATATCCACACGCCTGTAAGCACTTATTTGAAGGTGCGTGACAAATTTCCTCAAAGTGTATTGATGGAAAGTTCTGATTATCACGGAGTAGAAAACAATCGTTCGTTTATCGGTTTGAATCCTGTGGCGAATATCCGGATTGGTCATGGCGTAGTTATAATGCAGTTCCCGGATGGAACGGGAGAAGAGAAGTATATAACAGACGTTTATCGGGTGGAAGATGCTTTCAATGATTTTATTTCGCGTTTTCAAGTTGATGGCGAGTATGCACATTATTGTGGGCTTTATGGCTATACCACTTTCAATGCGGTGAGTTATTTTGAAAATATTCCCATAAAAGATAGCCGGATAACGAAGAACGATGCTCCCGATATTTTCTATATCCTTTATAAATATCTTGTTGTATTCAACGATTTCAAAAGCGAGATGGTGCTGGTTGAGATGTGCTCTCCGGACGAACCCAGCCATATTCAGGAAATTGAGAAGATAATCAATAACCGTAACTTCACGGAATATGAGTTTCATGCAGTGGGAGAAACGAGTAGTACGTTGACAGATGAACAGCATAGGATGAATATACGAAAAGGTATCAGGCATTGCCTGCGAGGCGATACGTTTCAAGTTGTTTTATCTCGCCGCTTCATTCAGCGTTATGAGGGAGACGATTTCAAACTCTACCGTGCTTTGCGAAGTATAAATCCTTCTCCATACCTGTTTTATTTTGATTTTGGCGGGTTTCGGATCTTTGGCTCTTCCCCGGAAACGCATTGTAAAATAAACAGCTAACGGAATAGCAAATTTGAGAAAAGCGTAGCGAATAGACTGGAATAGCGTTCGTTACGCTTTTCTTTTGGGTTGGTATAAAGCCATTTCAAGCCGTGTTAAAGCCACTAAGCGCAAGAGTTCAGTTACCACCTCATTACCGTGCGGATAGAGCAGATTTCTTGCTAAGTGTTTGTTTTTCTGCGTTCTGCGGAGGTTTGCTTAGCAGTCGATAACTCACTGTAATCTAATTTTGTAACCCAAAAAAGAGTGAGTTATGCGAAGTACATTCAAAGTATTATTCTATGTAAAGAAAGGCAGTGAGAAGCCCAACGGCAACCTGCCATTGATGTGCCGCCTTACGGTGGACGGAGAGATTAAACAGTTCAGTTGCAAGATGGATGTTCCCCTGCGGCTGTGGGACGTGAAGAACAACCGTGCTTCGGGCAAAAGTATCGAAGCGCAGCGAATCAACCGTGCCGTTGATAAAATCCGTGTGGAGGTGAACCGCCGCTATCATGAGCTGATGCAGACGGACGGTTATGTCACTGCCGCCAAACTTAAAGATGCCTATCTCGGCATCGGTGTCAAACAGGAAACTCTGCTTAAACTCTTTGAACAGCACAATGTCGAGTTTGCCAAGAAAGTGGGACACAGCAGGGCAAAAGGTACATTCCAGCGGTATATAACCGTATGCAAGCATCTACATGAATTTATCCCGCATACTTACAAGCGTGAGGATATTCCCCTGAAAGAGTTGAATCTCACGTTCATCAACGACTTCGAGTATTTCCTACGGACAGAAAAGAGATGCCGCACCAACACTGTATGGGGCTATATGATTGTGTTGAAACATATCATTTCCATAGCGAGAAATGACGGTCGTCTGCCGTTCAATCCCTTTGCGGGATATATCAATTCACCAGAAAGCGTGGACAGGGGCTATCTGACCAAGGCTGAGATACAGACACTCATGGACGCTCCGATGAAGAATACCTATCATGAATTGGTAAGGGACTTATTCATCTTTTCGGTTTTTACAAATGTTGCACTGAATGAAATATGGCTGTAAATCAAGAAGTTGTCATCAATCAAAAAGAGGATAGGTAATGGTTTAGAAACCACCGAGGTTCACCATTCTGC
>CALUZS010000023.1 GCA_944325355.1 uncultured Parabacteroides sp. | reverse complement strand
AAAATACAGACAAGCCCTATGGCACAGAAGACATCCATCAACATCAAGCCGTGCAACATCGGCAGCAGCGAAGCGCACAACAGGCGGACAGCGGAATACCTCGCCAATATCCGCAGTGAGAAGTTCTACATCCGTACCGACCTCATGGCAGGAAACGAGGCATGGGTATCACCTGATTTCGGTGAAGCCACGCTCACCGACCGCTACAATCAGATAGCCACTATGGTCAAGGAAAAGACAGGACGGGCGATGCAGACCAAAGACCGGGAAAGGGTGAACAAGAAGACGGGCAAGGTGACCATCGTCCGTGGCAGCACTCCGCTCAAGGAGGGCGTGGTTGTCATCAAGGACGACACCACGATGGAGCAGCTGCGGCACTTCTGCGAGGTGTGTAAGCAGCGTTGGGGAATCACAGCCCTGCAAGTGTTCATCCACCGTGACGAGGGACATTATGGAATACCCGGCGACAATGCCACATGGAAGCCCAACCTACACGCCCACATAGTATGGGACTGGATGAACCACGATACGGGAAAGTCCTGCAAGTTGGATGAGAAAGCCATGAGTGAGATGCAGACCGTTTTGGCTGAGTGTCTGGAAATGGAAAGGGGCACCTCAAAGGAGGTGACGGGAAAGGAACATTTAGAGCGCACGGACTTCATCATCGCCAAGCAGAAGCAGGAAGCGGAACAGGCGAAAGCCGCAAGGCAAGCAGCCATCGCCGCCAAGGAGGAAGCCGAAGCGGAACTTTTATTCGTGGAGGGCGAGAACAAGGCGAAAGAGCAGTACCGCCGTTCCCTCGACAGCGAGATTGCCGAAAAGGAGAAGCAACTCAAGGACGAGCGAAAGGCGAAAGTGGACAGCATATTGGATAGCGTCGGCAGTCTTGTGGGGGTCGGCAAATCCGCAGCGGTTGAAAAGGAAAACGCCAAACTGAAAGCCGAGAACGAGCGCATGAAGAAAGCCTTTGTCGATGCTGTAAAGGACAAGGCAGATGAACGGACAAAGGCATTGGTAGCAGAAAAACAGAAAGCCGAAGCGGAACGTGACAGGGCTTTGGTGCAGAGCCGTTCACTTGCTGTTGAAAGGGACAAGGCGGTATGGCAGCTTCAGGAGCAAAAGGACGGCGAGCGGCAGCGCATCAGCCAAGCGGTGAGCCATGCTACGGCGGAGAAAGACAAGACCATCCGCCTGTTACAGGGTACGCTGAAAGCGAGCAGGCATATTCTAAGCCTGTTTGCGGATATGCTCTACAAGGCAAGTGAGATATTCAAACGAGCCATAGATGCGATTATCCATTTCGGCACGGAGCAGCACAAGTCATTCTTCGCCCCGTCTGAAGCCGCCGACATCAAGAGCGTGATGCAGGAATATGGAGAAACCACCGAACAGCAGAATATGGTCGGCGCATGGCTCTGTGACTATGCGGAGAGCCGACAGTCTTTTGACAAAATAAAACATCGCCATACACTCAAAGAGGTTAGCGATGTGGCGGAGGGTCGGTATGATTGGAAAATTGAACAGATGCAGAGAAATAATATTAGCATGTAATATTCTTGCGTATTACGATATAAGTTAATAACTTTGCAGCAAACTTAAATAAATAAGCAATGAGTGGTTTAAATCGAATTAAAATTGTTCTTGTAGAAAAAGACAAAACAGGACGTTGGTTAGCAGAACAATTAGGAGTTAGTGTCACTACTATAAGTCGTTGGTGTTCCAATTCGACACAGCCTGATTTAATAACATTGGCAAAAATTGCTTCTTTACTAGATGTTGATATTAAGGAACTTATTGCTTCAACTAAAAACGTATCTAAGGAATGAGACATATTATCTATTTTAATGCGGCTCAAAACATGAGCCAAATAAATGATAATTCTATCGATATGATTGTTACATCCCCTCCTTATCCAATGATTGAAATGTGGGATGATATTTTTGCTGCACAAAATCCAGATATTAGAACTGCTTTTAAACAAAATAAGCCAAGAACAGCTTTTGAATTAATGCATAAAGAACTTGATAAAGTCTGGTCGGAATGTTGGAGAGTGCTTAAAGAAGGCTCTTTTATGTGCATTAATATTGGGGATGCAACAAGAACTGTTAATGGTGAATTTGCACTATATAATAACAATACAAGGATTATTCAGGCTTGTGAAAAATTAGGGTTTACCAATCTTCCCAATATATTATGGAAAAAAACGACCAATGCCCCAAACAAATTTATGGGAAGCGGCATGCTTCCATGTGGCGCATATGTTACCCTTGAACATGAATGGATTCTTATTTTTAGGAAAGGTTGTAAGCGAGTGTATAAAACAACAGAAGATAAGGAGGCACGAAGAGATAGCTCTTTTTTTTGGGAAGAAAGAAATATTTGGTTTTCTGACATCTGGGAAATAAAAGGTGTTAAGCAAACTATTGACAATGCTCCATCAAGAGAACGCAACGCATCTTATCCTATTGAACTTCCCTATCGTCTTATAAATATGTATTCACAAAAAGGCGACACGGTACTTGATCCATTTATGGGTTTGGGAACCACTGTTATCGCTTCCATCCTTTGTGAACGAAATAGTATTGGTTATGAGATTGATTCTTTACTTAAACCTCTCCTTAGGGATATATTAGGTTCAATAGATGTATTAAAAGCCAATGCGATTGTTAGAGATAGATATACCAAACATTTAGCATTTGTTGAGGATAGGATTAAAAATGGAAAGGATGTAAAGTATGACAACATCCATCTACAATGTAAGGTTATGACAAAACAAGAGACAGACCTTACATTCCATTATATAAAGGACGTTTCCATGGACAATGATTTTAATTCATTGAAGTTTGATGTTAGCTATTATAAAGATAGACTATTGACCAATTTCCCAATAAAAGCACCAGGAACTCTCTTTGAAGAAAGAGACTGACACGATAGCCCAAACACCTTGCATTCCATCTCAAGTGTTTGGGCTATTTTTCTATTACTCTAATTTCATTTTCTTATATAATTCAAGCAATTTATAATGCATAATTGCAACACCTACTCCATAGCGATCCTCTGGTATTGCAAGCATATCATCTTTCATTGACTTTAATTTATTCAAGAATCTTTCTTCTACACTATCTTTTTTTACTCTAATTAGATAGTAAGTGTAGTAATTAATTTGGCGAATTTCGGTATCAATGACTTCTTCGTCAAAATCCTCATTAACAAAAACAATCGGTCTTGGATAACCAGGACCAAATTCATCATCCCGTTTTTTGTAGAGATTCCAATAATTGATATTGACTTTTTCAAGTTTATGGCAATGGGTTAAATCAACGAAAGGAATATTAGCTCCTTGCGTATTGATTCGTCTAAGATTCGTACAATTATCAATATCCAACCATCTGAATGACGAATTTAGAAAAACAGAAAGGTCTTCTAATTCTATATTTGAAGAGAAATCTAATTCTTTCACTCCATCTTGTCCTGATCTTACAGTTTTTAGGTGAGGATTACCAGAAAAATCTATTTTGTGTGAAATATTACCACGAGCTCCTTCAAATCTTATATATTCCAATTTTTTATTTGCTGAGATATTTAGCTTCTCTATTGGATTATAACTGCAATCTATTTTTCGGAGATTGGGAAATTTTGAAAAATCCCATTCCCCGTTTTCATGATCCATAGTTGCATCGCTTACAAGAATTTCTGTTACTTTTAAAAAATCCTCACAAGTGGCATTGTTTACATCAAAACCATATGTTCTTTCAATATACGATTCTATGATTTTATTCATAACTGTCTAATTTTTGTAAGCATATCTTGATTTAATATTTCTCCCTTACTATTAGATATAATAGTAAAAACTGGAACACCGAATTTTTCTTTATATAACTCGTATTTCACAGCATTAGCTTTTCGTGCCTTAACAATATAAGGAGCATTTTTAGTATATGATTGAGGTTTAACCTGAACGCCGCAAAGTAACTGATTTCCTCTGAAAAACTCTAAATCAACAGCATATGTATGGTCAATTTCTCCAAGTGTTTCTTTGATGGTTAATTCAGGAAAAATTCTTTGCAACGTTTCTTTTGTGTTATGCTCTCTGAAAATAATGCCGTTCCATGTTTCGCAAATAACGCGAAATCTAACACATTCAATACATTCATCAAGAGTTAATCCATAACCATTATCTTTAACTGCTTCATACAAAATTTTCCCTTTTACCCTTAGATCTTCTTTTGTTCGCCCTTTCTGTGTGTTGATATTTTTCACATCCCAACTGAGAGCATAGTATTTTTGTTTGTCATAAGGGATTGTTATATCATTGAAAAATTCTTTTGAATATCCCAAATTTGCTGCATTTTGTTCTATATACAGATTTCGCGTATGTCCACTTGCATAATAGGCATTCTCCCATTCTTCTTTATTTTTCCAATTTGCAGCTTCAATGAGTGTTGATACATACCCAACTGACCACGGGTCATTTAACATCAGTTCATTCCATTTTGCGTTAGTGGAACGAAACTTATCTTGATCTATTGATAAAACAAACTCATCCATAAAATGTGATTAAAAGATTGATTGGTCATATTCAATATTAATACCGTCTTTTTTCTTTTCATAATATACTATTGGCACATCTATGGTTTCCGAAAGACGGCTCTCAATCTTGTATGTAGCAGATTTTATTTGAATTGGTGTTTCTCCGATAAATCCATCAATACCTTTAGCCTCTTCTTCTATAGTCGCCAAACGCCAAGTTTTGCCTAACTTCCCTGCAAGGAAAGCAATTATGGCACTTTGAAATTTGAGACCACAATATGTTTTCGTGTAAACAAGGTCTTTAACCCATGCTTCAATCATTTCACGATTAATCAAATCAACAGCATATTTCATTTCTTGAAACTTGGAGTAAATTTTATCGGTGGCAGCTTCAATGGCATTAGGATATTTTGTAGAATACCACTGAATCCATTCTTGTAAAGAATTTCCATCAAACTCTTGTATGAGTTCTGACATTTGACCAACAACTTCCGGTCGTGTTCCCTGCGCATTGCTATTTACCAGATTGATAATCTGAGTAGTGTATTTGGGAAAATCAAATTGTGAAGCATTTGATAGTTGCTCAACTTCACTATTTTTCATTTTAATCCTCTTCAGCATAGTTTCTTATTTTTAACTACCTGAAAGCAAAAAGCCCTCATTTCAAAAGAAAAGAGGGGCATGGAAGAGATTATCGGTATCAAGGCTTAGCACTGCCCACTTAGTCAATAACCATCTTGTCCACGCCCCATTTAGTGCGTGAGCATCCGATGATTTGACTGCGACCAAGAGTTCTTGAAGTGCTAATTCTGATACCCAATCGAGTCAAGATGTCATACTACTATTTGCTTATTTCCTCTTGTTATTGTTCTACATAATTAAACTTAATAATTCTCTTTACGGACATAGTCCTATGCAAAGTTACACATTTATTTTTCGCTGATAGCATAAAACAGAAGAATTCGAACTAAAAATTCTCACTCTATTGAATATTTGTACCTGATATGTCTCTTTTTACTTGCAAATCACTGGTTTTCATAAATAATAAATAATTCCCCGACAACTCCTTTGCGGTTTTGACTTCATTCCGAGCAGTCATCAGGAAAGTATAAAAATGCCTGCCGTTTGTTAAGTTTTTGTTAAATCTTCATCCAAAACCAACCTTTCTCTTTTCCTCTTTGCTTCTCTCCCAAACGGCTTTTTCACCCTGTTTCTTATAGTGATTATTTTTGTACCGATATTTTCTTATATCGCTGATAATCAATTACAAATACTCTCCCACATGAAGGAAGTGCGTATTGGCAAAACACCGGATGAAATGAAGATGAGTGAATTGTCCAACAGATTGAAGATAAGGGGATGAAAACAACCCGTTACGTTCTGTTTATTGTCTGGCTTTCGGCAATTTGTGCTGGCACGAAAGCTCAACAAATATCCCGTTTCCTGTCCGTGGACGAATTATTCAGGCTTGGGATGGAAAGCAACATCCAGATAAAGAGCGCAAATATGCAAGAGCAAATGGCTGAAGAACAGCTAAAAAGTGCGATTCTTCGCTTCTGGAAGCCGCTTTACACGCAGAAGAGCTTGACTATTACATACGGACTGCCTATGAGCACAACACAGAAATGCGGCTTGCCAAAGAGAATATCCAATTGGCGAAAAACAATGTCAGGTCGGTAAAATCCGGCATGTTACCGATTTTGTCGCTTCGCGCAGGAAACACGTTGGCACGCCCCCTCAGTTCAACAATGGAGCAATACATCACTCCTCTTAATATCCGTGTGGCAGGTTATGTAAAAGAAATCCGTTTTACTGAACATCAGTATGTACATGCCGGAGATACCCTTCTGGTCCTTGATGATTGTGAATACCGTATTCGTGTAAAAGATGCCGAAGCGGAATATATGGACGCAAAAGGTAACAAGGAAGTCTTGTTGGCCTCCATCAAATCCGCACAAACCAACATTGCCATACGTGATGCAGAAATAGAAGAAACGCGGATCCGTCTGAAACAACAATCGAAAGAATATCAACGGTACGAAAATCTGATGCGTGACGAATCGGTCAGCCGGCAACAATACGAACAGATTAAAGCAGACTATGATGCTACCAAAGCCCGTTATGATGCGTTGCTGTACCAGAAAGAAGCCGCTCAATCACAATTTGCGGAAACCAGTCGGCGTCAGACCAGTGCGGATGCAAGCATCCTGCAAAGAGAAGCCGCCTTGGATATGGCACGGCTTAATTTGTCATACACTGTCCTTATTGCACCTTATGACGGCTATATGGGGCGACGTTCGCTCGAAGCGGGACAATATGTACAGGCAGGACAAACTATTTCCAACCTGGTGAGAAGCAGTAACAAATGGATAACTGCCAACTACCGTGAAACGCAAATTGCGCATATCTATATCGGGCAACCTGTACGTATCAAGGTAGACGCTTTTCCAAACAGGGTATTCCACGGGACAGTAATGGCTATCTCGGAAGCGACAGGTTCAAAATACGCCCTTATTCCTACGGACAACTCCGCCGGGAACTTCGTTAAAGTACAACAACGTATCCCTTTACGTATCCGTATCGATGACGCTTCAGTTGATGAAATGGAGACCTTGCGGGCAGGCATGATGGTGGAAACGGAAGCATTGAAGAGGAGGTGATGAAATGGATAAACTGGTACTTGATTTGCCTACCCGCCGATGGGTCCCGCAATGGCTTGGCATTGTGACGGTCTTCGTCATTTTATTGCCGATGCTACTGATGAACGGAGCCTATACGGGCAGTACAGTGGAAGTCTCCAACACGCTTGGTGTGTTGAGTGAAGATATGACAATGGCTTATTACGCCACTTCCGCAGGGCTGGCAATGGCCTATCCCATTATCCGTAAAATAAGAGATGCAGCTACCTCAAAAACCGTACTGCTGTTTAATCTGGTAGCACAAACTCTGCTGAGCTTCGTCTGCGGTTATGCGAAGAATATGGATGTCATTATCATGTGCAGTTTCTTTATCGGTTTTCTGAAAGCATTTGTCATGTACGAAGTGGTAGTGATGATTCAGCCTTTCTTCAGCCGTAAGAAAGTGCGCAGTGAATTTTATGCCTATTTCTATCCATTGGCATTTGCCGGAGGGCAGGTTTCTATTGCCATGACCGCACAACTTGCCTATTATTACCAATGGCAGTATATGTACTACTTGATTGTCATCCTGCTGCTCATTGCAATTATCTTTGTCCTCTGTTTTTTCACCTACCTGCACCGTCCCATATATATGCATTTCAAACGGGCAGACTGGAAAAGTATTCCTCTCGCCGCCGGAGTAATGTTGATGACTATCTACCTCTTTACTTATGGACGGACACTGGACTGGTTCGCATCAGACCGGCTACGTCTCTATGCAATATTGATACCTTTGCTGTTCTTTCTTTTCATACAAAGGCAGAAAGATAATCATGAACGTTTTGCCAGTCTGAGGATATTCGATACCTTCAAGCCTGCCATCGGATATATTTTCATGTCTTTCACGATGCTTTTCTCTACCACCAGTACGCTGGTTACCAATTATCTGAACAATGTACTGTCAGTGGACAGCCTTCACACCAATACGTTGAACCTATGGTTACTGCCGGGCTTTGCCTTGGGAGGATTCATTTGCTTTTGGTGGTTCCGCTGGCAACGATGGCGCTTCCGTTTTCTTATATCTGGTGGATTATGGTGTTTCGTGGTCTATTTGGCATTACTTTACTTCGGAGTATCTACCAATGCAATGTATGAGACTCTATATTTGCCTACGTTTTTCCGAGGATTGGGAATGATGGTATTGTTTATTGCCCTTGCCTTGTTCGTAGTGGAAGACCTCAAACCGGATATTATTTCCTCCAACACGTTCTTTATGATAAGCATCCGTTCGTCCCTTGCCCTGCCATCTTCGCGTCGTTGTTCAGTAACTGGTTATATTTCCGCCAGATAAAAGGAATACACATTCTGTCAGAAGGTATGCGTATGGACAACCCTCTATTTGCCGGACGGTTCAGCCAGTCATTGACAAATGCGCTCGCTTCGGGGCACAGCATTGAGGCAGCAACAAAGCTTGCTGACAACAACTTCTATTCTACACTGCAACAGCAAGCTACCCTTCTGGGTATAAAAACAATAATAGGCTATATGTTAATATTGGCTATTGCATTGGCGGTGGTAACTGCTTTCATCCCGTTCCACAAAACTATTCGTGTACCGGTAGTCAAGACGGGAGACGATATGGCATAAAAGAGCTTTTTTGATACTGTTGTATTAAATATATTTAATAAGAGATAGCACATCGCAACAGTTTCTTCAACTCGCAAATTAACTACGTATCGCAACGGTCGACCGATACTTGCTCTGCATGCCAGAAAGGAATCTACAAGAGATTTCAGGAATATGCAAACATTACAATTGGTATACATTGGTGCAGGCAAACAACATCCGTTTGATCTTTACCGTGACAGTTATGAATATTTGCTTACATGCTCATAACTATTCAATTTTCAGATACACAAAACGGTTTGATAAATCAGGAGCTTCGATACTAATGAGAAAATATTTTCATCAACCAACCGTTCTTGATGATAACAAACGGCATTAGTAGCGATCAAGTTCACTTGTTGCTACTGTTTTGTTGCTCTATTTTGTAAGGATATTGGTTTTTCGTTATTTTACCATTTGATTAAGTGATCCGCCTGGGGCTCGAACCCAGGACCCCATCCTTAAAAGGGATGTGCTCTACCTGCTGAGCTAGCGAATCTCCAATGCGTCATGTTTTTGACGCTGCAAAGGTACTACTTTTTTTTGTATTTGCAACAATATTCCATCCTTTTCTCGAAAGATATTTTGACTTTAAAGATTTCATAGAATAATAACAACTATATTTTAACTTTGATTACCGTAAGACTAAACAAACTAATATTAGGAACAAAAATTTCTCACAAAACAACAATTGATAATAAAAGAATATGACTCTACAAAAATCTTCCACACAAAATAAACGGTATTTCCGAAAAACTCTTTTTTGAAAGGAATGGAATATTTAATATATTTACAGCCTGTTTCAATATATTCTCACCCTGAAAAGGGAGAAGGCAAAAAGCAGACAAACAATAATTGTAGATTTATATTATGGGACCTAACGATATAAATAACAAGTCTGTTGAAGACGATAACAATAATGATATTTCAAATCAATCGGTAGATGATAACGAAAACACAACACTCCATTCCGATTACAAAGTACTTTCCAACAATGAAAGCAAGATAGCATATCACTTGTCGGGAATGTACCAGCATTGGTTTTTGGATTACGCCTCCTACGTTATTCTGGAACGCGCCGTTCCACATATCAACGACGGACTGAAGCCTGTGCAGCGACGAATTCTTCATTCCATGAAACGCTTGGACGATGGCCGATACAACAAAGTTGCCAATATCGTAGGGCACACGATGCAATTCCATCCGCATGGAGACGCATCCATTGGTGACGCACTTGTCCAGTTAGGACAAAAAGAACTGCTAATCGATTGCCAAGGAAACTGGGGTAACATCCTTACCGGTGACGGAGCTGCAGCTCCGAGATACATCGAAGCGAGATTGTCAAAATTTGCTCTCGAAACAGTTTTCAACCCCAAAACTACCATCTGGCAACTCTCTTACGATGGAAGGAACAAAGAACCCGTTACCCTTCCCGTCAAATTTCCGCTATTGCTGGCACAAGGAGTAGAGGGCATTGCCGTAGGTCTCTCTTCCAAAATATTGCCACATAACTTTAACGAATTATTGGATGCTTCCGTTGCCTATTTAAAAGGGAAGGATTTCAAGCTGTATCCTGATTTCCAAACCGGAGGTTATATCGATGTCTCAAAATACAACGACGGCGAACGCGGAGGTTCCGTCAAGGTTCGGGCAAAAATCTCAAAGATTGACAACAAAACTATTGCAATCAATGAAATTCCATTCGGAAGGACGACCTCGTCAATCATCGAGTCCATCTTAAAAGCCAACGAAAAAGGAAAAATCAAAATAAAGAAAGTCGATGACAATACTGCAAAGAATGTAGAAATACTGGTACACCTTGCACCTGGTGTCTCTTCCGACAAAACAATTGACGCGCTATATGCCTTCACAGATTGTGAAATCAGCATATCGCCGAATTGCTGTGTCATAAAAGACGACAAGCCGCACTTCTTGACCGTAAGCGATGTATTACGGCATTCGACAGACCATACGCTTCATCTGCTTAAAACAGAACTGGAGATTCAAAAGAGCGAACAGGAAGAAGCCTTGTTCTTTGCATCTCTCGAACAAATATTTATTGAAGAGCGCATCTATAAAGACAAAGAATTTGAACAGGCAGAAAATATAGATAGCGCCATCCGCCATATCGACAAACGACTAACCCCTTTCAAAGCGCAATTCATCCGCGAAGTTACCCGCGAAGACATCCTTCGCCTGATGGAAATCAAAATGGGGCGCATCCTAAAGTTCAACTCCGAGAAATGCAACCAACAAATTGCACAGATAAAAGAAGAAATTTCACGGATAGAACACCACTTGAACAATATTGTAGAGTATACTGTCAATTGGTTTCTGATGCTAAAGGAAAAATATGGCAAAAACTATCCACGGCTTACGGAAATTCGCAATTTCGATTCCATCGAAGCGACTAAAGTTGTGGAAGCCAACGAAAAACTTTACATCAACCGGACGGAAGGCTTTATTGGTACCGGACTGAAGAAAGACGAGTTTGTATGCAATTGCTCCGACATCGACAATATCATCCTTTTCTATCGTAACGGAAAATACAAAATCGTCAAAGTATCAGAGAAAATGTTTGTTGGAAAAGATATTATATATGTGAATGTCTTTAACCGCAACGACAGCCGGACAATTTACAACGTCATCTACCGGGACGGTAAAGCCGGATACAACTATATCAAACGTTTCGCAGTAACAGGCATCACCCGTGATAAGGAATACGACCTTACCAAGGGAACGGAAGATTCGCGTATTCTTTATTTCAGCGCCAATCCAAATGGTGAAGCTGAAACCGTGAAAGTAATTCTGAAACCGAAGCCCCGGCAAAAACTTTTGGTTTTTGAAAAAAATTTCAGCGATATCATCATCAAGGGGCGTAGTTCAATGGGAAATATCCTGACAAAGGCAGATATACACAAAGTTTCTTTGAAACAAAAAGGCTCTTCTACATTAGGAGGCCGAATCGTCTGGTTCGACCGTGATGTCTTAAGGTTGAATTACGACGGGCGCGGAGAAGAATTAGGCGAATTCCAAAGCAACGATTTGATTCTTGTAATTCTTCGTAATGGAGACTTCTATACAACCAACTTCGACCTCAGCAACCATTATGAAGACAACATACAGGTCATTGAGAAGTTCAATCCGAACAAGATATGGACAGCCGTACTTTACGATGCCGACCAAAAATATCCATATCTGAAACGATTCCAACTTGAAGCATCGAATCGAAAACAAAATTTCTTGGGAGAAAATGAGAAGAGCTTCCTATATCTACTAACTGATGAAATGTATCCCAGAATCGAAATCATCTTTGGGGGACACGATGCCTTCCGGGAAGCATTGCTTATCGATGCAGATGAGTTCGTCGGTGTGAAAGGGTTCAAAGCCAAAGGGAAACGGGTTACTACTCATTCTATTGACACAGTAAACGAATTAGAACCTACACGTTTCCCAACCACAAAAGATATAAGCGACAACAATAACTCCGATGAAGAAAACAATACAGACGGGCAACAAAGCAGTTCCGACTTGTTAGACGAAATAACCGGACAAATGAAAATTTTTGATAATAATGCCCCATGAAAAAATTTATCATTTACATAATCCTGACAGTACTCATAACAAATTCTGTCTCCAACGCCCAAAATAAGGCAGATTTACCTTGGTCGGTTAATGAGGCTACGCTTATCGGTATAGGCAAGTACAATATAAAAGATACATACCTTTCCGATTTGAAATATACCGGCTTCGGTGTCCGGATCCTAAATGAACGAATGAAGATGACCCGTCTGATGGATTACAATGTCAGTCGGCAGCAAATCATCAATGTGGATTTTTCCGTCACAAAAAATCCGGCACGCAACGTAAAAGACTGGTCGGGATTCATCGACTATTCACTCGCTTACCACTATCACTTCAGACCACTGCAAAATCTGAAAGTATTGGCAGGCACCGGTATCCATGCATTAGGTGGATTTATCTATAACACCCGGAACGGGAACAATCCTGCTTCGGCAAAAGCGGATATAGACCTGACACTATCGGCAATGGCTATCTATAATTTTAAGATTAAAAACTTGCCGCTTACGTTCCGCTATCAAGCCGAGCTCCCATTCATGGGAATCTTGTTTTCTCCTCATTACGGGCAACCCTATTATTTCATTTTCATGCAAGGAGACAACAAAGGGATTGTCAATTTCAGCTCTTTCCATAATAAATTCGCAATGAAGAATTTTATAACCCTCGATATCCCTGTCGCAAAATGTACGATACGGTTAGGATATTTAAACAGCATGTATCGGTTAAATGTCCAGCAAATCAAAAGCCATATCATTTCCAATTCATTCACTATCGGTTTTGTCAAAGAGTTTGTCGCCTTCCGAGGGAAAAAGATGGGACAAACCAAACATTTTAAAAGCGCCTTTTATTAATAGAATATGTACAAACGTTTCAGTCATAACATCCGGTTTCTCTTCCTTTTTGTCATGTGCCTGTTCTTCTCATGCGAAAAGGCAGACGAATACACCTCTTCCCCACGGGAAAATTTTGAATTCCTTTGGAAAATCTTAGACGAACGATACTGTTTTTTCGAATACAAAGATATAGATTGGGATGAAGTACACGACCGGTATAGTGCTTACATTACAGACACAATGAACCAATTCGCCCTGTTCGACACCTTGGGCGCCATGCTTAACGAACTAAAGGACGGACATACAAACCTGGTATCCTCTTTCAACACTTCCCGATATTGGAAATGGTACGAAGATTATCCACGCAATTTTTACCAGGCAGTCCAAGAGAATTACCTGGGAACGGATTACAATATCTCCGGCGGACTTAAATACAAACGTCTGGCAAACGGACAAGTCGGCTATGTCTATTACGACAGTTTCTCTTCAAGCGTAGGCGAGAGCGGACTCGATTACATGTTTCTCCATTTCATCGACAGCAAAGGCCTGATTTTCGATATACGGGATAACGGAGGTGGCACGCTTACCAACTGTGATATAATCGCATCCCGCTTTCTCGATGAGAAAACACACGTCGGGTATCTGCAATACAAAACCGGGAAAGAACATAACGATTTCTCAGAACCATACGCTATATATATTGAGCCTGCAGCAGACCATATCCGATGGTTGCGCTGGGTCGTGGTCTTAACCAACCGCAGCTGTTATAGTGCGGCAAATGATTTTGTCTTAAAAATGAAAGAAATGCCTTACGTCACGATTATGGGAGACAAAACCGGAGGTGGAAGCGGATTACCTTTCACTTCGGAATTGCCTAACGGATGGGGCGTACGCTTTTCCGCCTGCCCCATGCTCGACAAAGATAAACAACATACAGAGTTTGGTATCGATCCGGACATCCGGTTAGACATGGATATGAACGATGTGGCAGCAGGAAAAGACACCTACATTGAAAAAGCGATCGAATACATTCTTTGGAAAGACAGCGAAGCCCAAAAGCCTGAAGAAAATCCATAACAGCTATTGCATATATCAATCCAATAACCTACCTTTGCACAAAGATTTGCGGCTGTGGTGTAATTGGTAGCCACGTCAGACTTAGGATCTGATGCTTCACGGCGTGGGGGTTCGAGTCCCTTCAGCCGCACAAACAAAGCATTTAAAGGGGCTGCATCAAAATGAATAATTTTGATGCAGCCCCTTTTAGATATGTAAGAATTAGTAAAAGCAAGGCGTTGAGGATAAGGGCAACAGGAGTTTACTAATGTAAATGAATAACATCAAGCCAAGCTATGCGGTTATCATCTATTGAAGCGGCAAACACCTCAAAACCTTTGTCGCGATACTGATTATATAAACCTGCAATTATAGGCATATCGGCGCGGCAAGGTACACACCATGTAGCCCAGAATACCAGCAGGACATAGGTGTTCGAGCCATCCTCTACAACACTTTTAAGTGACACATTTTCACCGGAAGGCGATTTTCCCGTAAATCCTTATAGAAATTCCCCGGGAACAATTCACGTGCTTTGGCGGCACGTCCTTTTTCTTGCTCAATCCGCATCAGTGTCTCTTTACTGATAGCTGCATAACTTGCCTTCTGCCCCACAGACATGGAGTTTATCAGATCCAGTTTCATCTCCCACGGCATGGAAAAATGATAACGGTCGAAAAGGATACCGCCAACAGGGTTGTCTATATTTTCCTTTATATATGAGGCAATAAAAGGGAACAAGGAATCTGGATTATTGACATACGCTCCCATTTCACGGCTGAATCTATCAAGAACATCATTTAGCAAAGTCCCCGTCGCAACATGAAGTTGACTTGTTTTAGGGTCAAATCCTTCGATTGAAATGTTACCCGGTTCCAGTATCAAATTTATAGATATTCCACTTTCGTTTTTCAACGTATCTACCACTGCCACAGTTGCTACCCTTATCGTATCTGCAATACCATGAAAAACAAAAGAATTGTTTTTGCACACTGTAGAGTCGATAAATACAGGCTACTCATGGTGGTACGGCTCATTATTCAGGATCGTCATGGCACGGTAAAGCTGTTCCACAAAAATAACCCGGATCATCTGGTGGGAAAAGGTCATCTTGCTCAACGAAATCTTCTCTGCCGCCAAAGCATAAATCCGCTCTGCAAAACCATACGGACCGCCTATCACGAAAACCAACCGTTTCGGTATTGAACACATCTTCCTTTCAAGATATGCAGCAAACTCCATCGAAGAATATTGCTTTCCTTTCTCATCCAACAAAACGATATAATCTCCCGGCTGCAAACTCTTTAGTATCGGCTCTGCTTCCTTCTCCTTCTGTTGGGGAGCTGTCAGATTCTTTACATTCTTCACATCCGGAATCTCTACCATCTCAAACGAGATATAATGCTGTAACCGCTTCTTATATTCATTTAATGCTTCTATAAAGTAAGCGGCATCCGTCTTGCCGACAACTACCAGTGCTATTTTCATCTTCTTACTGTTTTACGCTACAAAATTACAAGAAACAAACCATTCCTGAAAAGAGCGGACAAGCAAGTTAAATTCTTTTAAAATAGTTGCCTTTGGATTTATTTTGTATATTTGCGAAAATATCATACTTTACTCTGCAAAAAGGATTTCTGCTTTTACAAAAAGAGAGTATTGTTTTCCAAAAATAAGAGACTAAAAGATATGTTTATGAAAAAACTTCTCATGATATTGTCCGTATTGGTATTCTTTTCAATAGGAATACAGGCTGCCGATATTAACCATATCCCGGCGGCTTTCAAATCGGGTAAAACAGAATCTTTACTCTCTTTTACAGAAACAGAACTAGACTTATCCTTACCAACCGGAAAATTCAAATGCAAAAAAGGAGAAGCGTTGGCTCGATTAGAACGCTTCTTATTGGAGAAAAAGCCGAATGCTTTCGACATTCTCCATCATGCAGAAAAAAACGAATCCGGCTTTTTAGTTGCTAAACTGAAAACCGAGAAAGGGGATTTCCGGGTGAACATTACCTACCGACAGAAAAAGAGAAAGCGATTATACAATCAATTAGAATAGAATAAACATGGATTTGATAGACGACTTGATTCGGCTGGCATTTGCCGAAGATATAGGAGACGGGGATCACACTACTTTATGTTGTATCCCCGAAACGGCAATGGGAAAAAGCCAACTTATTATTAAAGAAGACGGCGTTTTGGCAGGAGTTGAAATGGCAAAACGCATTTTTCACAAATTTGACCCGACTTTAAAAATCAATGTACTCATCAATGATGGTGCCGAAGTTAAAAAAGGGGACATCGCCTTCACCGTAGAAGGAAAAGTCCAGTCCCTCTTGCAAACAGAACGGCTCGTGTTGAACGTCATGCAACGGATGAGCGGGATTGCAACTACCACACATAAATATGTCAAAGAGCTGGAAGGAACCAACACCCGTGTCCTTGATACCCGCAAAACCACGCCCGGTATGAGAATGATGGAGAAAGAGGCTGTGAAAATCGGAGGAGGAGTAAACCACAGGATAGGACTATTCGATATGATTCTCCTCAAAGACAACCATGTGGATTTTGCCGGAGGTATTGAGGCCGCTATCACCCGTGCAAAGAATTATTTGGCACAAAAAGGAAAAAACCTGAAAATAGAAATTGAAGTGCGCAACCTCGATGAACTGCAACAAGTATTGCGTATCGGAGGAGTAGACCGCATCATGCTGGATAACTTCAACATCGAAAACACGAAAAAGGCTGTCGAACTGGTAAACCACAAGTACGAAATAGAATCATCCGGAGGAATAACATTCGACACACTGCGAAGTTATGCCGAATGCGGGGTCGATTATATCTCTGTCGGGGCACTGACCCACTCTGTAAAGAGTTTGGATATGAGTTTAAAGGCTTGCCACTAACAAAATAAAGGAAGAGACTGGGACAAAAAAGAAACATTCGACCAGTCTCTTTTAATATTCGTTCTTTTTTATTTAAACACAACCACTTTTTGATTCAAATAATATGGGAGAAAAACAATATAAAGGATTAACACCAGCGGAGGTAGAAGAAAGCCGGAAAAAATATGGTGCAAACATCTTGACGCCCCCCGAAAAGGCTTCCTTATGGAGCCAGTTCCTAGAAAAATTCAACGACCCGATTATTAAAATACTGCTGATAGCATGGGTACTTTCCATGGTCATAGCCGGAGTCCACTGCTGGGGACCGGAAGCAAAAGGCATCTCGGCATTCCTTGAACCGATAGGTATCTTCTTTGCCATCATGCTGGCAAGTTGCGTCGGTTTTGTATTCGAGATGAAAGCAAATAAGGCTTTTGACATTTTAAATACGGTGAACGACGACATCATGGTCAAAGTAATCCGGAACGGAAGCATCCATGAAGTTCCGAGAAAAGATGTTGTTGTAGGCGACATCGTCGTTTTAGGTACCGGAGATGAGATACCGGCGGACGGAACGCTGCTTGAAGCCGTATCGCTACAAGTAAACGAATCGACCCTTACCGGAGAGCCGCTGATTTCAAAAACAACAAACGAAAGCGACTTCGACAAAGACGCCACCTATCCGTCGAATGTGGTAATGAGAGGAACGACCGTTGTAGACGGACACGCAGTGATGAAAGTCGACAAAGTAGGCGATGCCACCGGATACGGACAGGTATACGAAGGCTCACAAATCGACAACGGCGTAGAGACCCCCTTGCAGCTCCAGTTGAAAGGTTTGGCGAAAGTCATAAGCAAAGCCGGATACACCATTGCGGCATTGACATTTGTTGCATTGGCAATCAAATGCTATTTGTCGAGCGACGGATTACCTTGGACCGAAATCGCATCCCAAATCCTGAATATCTTTATGGTGGCAGTGACGCTGATTGTCGTTTCCGTGCCGGAAGGACTACCGATGAGCGTAACGTTGAGCCTTGCCTTGAGCATGAACCGGATGCTCAAAACGAATAACCTGGTCAGAAAAATGCACGCCTGCGAAACAATGGGCGCCACAACGGTGATTTGTACAGACAAGACCGGGACATTGACACAAAACCAAATGCAGGTTTACCAAACAAATTTCTACGGTTTAGCCAACCAACAGTTGGCAAACGATGATTTAAGTTGCTTGATTAAGGAGGGCATTGCCGCCAATTCTACGGCTTTCTTGGACAAACAGGAAGACGGTACGGTAAAAACGTTAGGAAATCCAACTGAAGCAGCATTGCTTTTATGGTTGAATGACAAAAAAGAGGATTACACCTCGCTGCGCGAACAGGCACAGGCCATCGACCAACTGACATTCTCTACGGAACGGAAATACATGGCAACTATTGTCAACTCTCCGTTAATTGGGAAAAAGGTTTTATATATGAAGGGAGCTCCGGAAATTGTTTTAAGGCATTGTAAGAATGTCCGAACAACAGATGGAGTAAAAGATGCGGAATCATTCAGACCTCAAATAGAAGAGCAGCTGTTGGCATATCAGAACCAGGCAATGCGTACCTTGGGATTCGCCTATAAGATTTTTGAGACAGAGGAAACCGGTACGGTCTTTGCCGACGGGAAAGTAGTACTATCCGATTTGACTTACTTAGGTATTGTAGCCATTTCCGACCCGGTACGGGCAGATGTGCCGGCTGCTGTGCAAAGTTGTTTGAACGCCGGAATCGACGTAAAAATCGTGACCGGAGACACTCCGGGGACAGCCCGGGAAATCGGCAGGCAAATAGGTATCTGGAAACCGGATTTCACCGACCGGAACATCATAACCGGTCCCGACTTTGAAGCCCTGTCCGATGAAGAAGCCTTCAAACGCGTATTGGATTTGAAAATCATGTGCCGTGCCCGTCCAATGGACAAGCAACGGTTGGTTCAACTTCTTCAAAAGAACAACCAAGTGGTTGCAGTAACAGGAGACGGCACAAATGATGCCCCGGCATTGAAAGCGGCACAAGTCGGTTTATCAATGGGAGACGGCACCTCCGTCGCTAAAGAAGCAAGCGACATAACAATCCTCGATAATTCCTTTGCAAGCATCACCCGTGCCGTCATGTGGGGACGTTCTTTGTATAAGAACATACAGAAATTCCTCCTTTTCCAATTAACCATCAACGTAGCTGCCTGCCTGATTGTGTTGTTAGGCTCATTGCTGGGAACAGAATCGCCATTGACGATTACGCAGATGCTTTGGGTCAACCTGATTATGGATACGTTTGCCGCAGGGGCATTGGCTTCCTTGCCGCCAAACGAGCGAGTGATGAAAGACAAACCGAGAAAGAGCAGTGATTTCATCATTACCCGTGCTATGGCATACAATATTTTCGGTGTAGGATTCCTTTTCGTTGTAATCCTAATCGGCTTATTGCTCCATTTCCACGTTGAAAGCAAACTGACCGCACACGACCTGTCGTGGTTCTTTACTTTCTTCGTTATGTTGCAATTCTGGAACATGTTCAATGCAAAAGCATTCATGGAAGGAACTTCCGCCTTTGCCAACCTGAAAGAGAGCAAAAGTTTCATGCTCGTTGCCCTGCTAATTTTAATCGGGCAATACCTGATTGTGACATTCGGAGGAGAAATGTTTAATGTAGTTCCGCTTTCGCTTAAAGACTGGGGAATAATCATCGGCTCTTCTTCACTCGTACTCTGGATAGGCGAAATTTGCAGGTTCTTCGGATATTTAAGGAAGAAAAAAGCTGCTTAATACAAAGTGGAAACCACAGAATAGTGAAATGCCCAAAATCATAGGCTGTCCTATATCAAAATGGGACAGCCTTTCCTTTTTCCTACACAACAGTTCCCTTTCGTTTTTTCCCTGACAGATAAAGATAAGTTCGTTCCATTACCCCGGACAGTTCTTGTATACGTCCAAAAAGGAGAGCATTTACGCATGCAACCGATATTCACGGCGTACACCCGACTTCCTTTTTGAATAGACAGGTAAATGCCGGGAGTATTGGAATCCCAACCGGCAGGCAATCCTGTCCACTTCTGCATTACCCGCTTGGGTAGTTCCAGCTATCCAGTTGGGCAAGTTCGCTATCCGCCTGGGTAAGTCTGGCCACGAACATGGATAACGTTCTTTCCCTGCCTAGGCATAAAAAAAGGGGGCGAAGGACTTCTTCCTGTCCTTCACCCCCCTACATATGCGGCGGCTACCTACTCTCCCAC
>CALUZS010000022.1 GCA_944325355.1 uncultured Parabacteroides sp. | reverse complement strand
TAAATCGTAACCTATTACTATCATGAGCAATTAACCTACGCTCATTTCCAATAAATTACACTCTTTTCGTAACTTAATTGCACAAAGGTACGAAAATATGTTGTCATATTTAGGCAAAAGGGAACCATGCCGAAAAGAACGGAGTGTGGAGGGGCAGAATCCGGCGCTATTTTGTATTTTTGCAACCGGAAAAAAGTCGGATGCACATTAAAACGGAAAAGAGAGATATGGTTGATGATACGCAACATATTCGCATAGAGGATTTTGATTATGATTTGCCGGACGAACGAATTGCCAAATTCCCTTTGCAGAAAAGAGATGAATCGAAATTGCTTATCTACAAAAACGGCTCGGTAAGTGAAAGTCGTTTTAAGCATATAACGGATTATTTGCCGACAGGTTCGTTGATGGTATTCAACAATACGCGGGTTATACAGGCGCGTTTGCTTTTTCGGAAGCAGACCGGGGCGCAGATAGAGGTTTTTTGCCTTGAACCTGTCAAGCCGCACGATTACGCGTTGGTTTTCCAGCAGACACAACAGTGTCAATGGAGCTGCCTGGTGGGTAATCTGAAAAAGTGGAAAGAGGGCGTATTGACAAAAGAAATTCATGTGGAAGGTGCTCTGGAACCTGTTGTCTTGAGCGCAGAAAAGCTTGAAACGAAGAATGACACCCACCTGATAGAGTTCCGTTGGGACAATCCGGAATATACGTTTGCTGATATATTGGATGCGGCAGGCGTCCTTCCGATACCTCCCTATTTGCACCGTGAAACGGAAGCCAGCGATTTGCAAACGTACCAAACAGTCTATTCGAAGATAAAGGGGTCGGTTGCGGCACCTACCGCCGGACTTCATTTTACTTCGGAAGTGCTTGCAGATATAGATGCCCAAGGCATCGGGCGCGAAGAGGTTACCTTGCATGTTGGGGCAGGAACTTTTAAACCTGTGAAATCCGATACGATAGAGGGGCATGAGATGCACACGGAATTTATTTCTGTAAACCTCAGTTCTATTGAACGAATCAAAGCAAACTTGGGGCATATTATAGCTGTAGGAACGACTTCCGTACGCACGCTTGAGAGCCTTTATTATATAGGAGTGCTGCTGTCGGGGAACCCGGATGCGACAAGCGAAGAGCTGGTTGTGAAACAATGGATGCCTTATGAAGCGAGAAACAACCAACTGTCGGTGGAAGTCTCTTTGCAATATATTATCGATTATTTGAAAGCTAAACAGTGTGATAAGTTGGTGACAGCAACGCAGATTATCATTGCACCTGGATACCGTTTTAAAGTGGTGAAGGGAATTGTGACTAATTTCCATCAGCCGAAAAGCACATTGCTGTTGCTTATTTCCGCCTTTGTGGACGGCGATTGGAAAAAAATCTACGATTACGCCTTAGAGCATGATTTCCGTTTCCTAAGTTACGGAGACAGTTCCCTGCTTCTCTGATTGGGAAAACAATAACTTTCCGTTTGTTCCGTTATATCGTTACAACCTTTCGGAGTTACAGCTGATGAAATCAACATACGTAATATGTATAATGCTGGCGGCTTTGTTCTTTTCTTGCAAGAGTGCCAAGCTGGGCGATGCGGAGGAGAAACAACGTGTTGGTGAATATTACGAAGCTGCATCGATTTACAGGAAAGTTTATGCGAAAACCTCCCCGATGAAGCGTGACTTGCGAGGGTATATCGCCTACCGGATGGGCGATTGCTACCGGATGTCGAATAATACTGCCCGCTCGTTGAGCGCATATATGAATGCGTTGCGTTACGATTATCCGGATAGCATCCTGTATTTGCGGTTGGGACAGATGTATCAGAAGAGTGGGAAATATACGGAAGCACTGAAATATTATGACCAGTATCATCTGCTCTTTCCGGAAGATTTGTTGGCAATAAATGGGATAAAAGGTTCCGAGCTGGCACTTGATTGGAAAAGGAAGCCTACCCGTTATGTCGTGAAAAGGATGGATAAGCTCAATTCGACGAAAGGAGAGTTCGGGATTATGTATTATCCTTCGGAAAAGCATGATGTGTTGTATTTCAATTCTTCGAGATCGAAAGGCGGCGACGAAAAGATAAACGGCATTACCGGCACATTCAATAATGACTTTTTTGTGGTAAAGCAGAATGAGAAAGGAGAATGGCTTGCCCCGGAAGAACTGGAGGATGAAGTAAATACCGTATCGGATGAAGGTACGCCTTCCTTTTCTCCTGATGGAAATACGATGTATTATACCTATTGTGCAGATGCGACAGACGGAAACCGTGTTTCGGAGATTTATACTTCTTCACGAAGTGGCGCGAAATGGGCAAAAGGGACGCGGGTAGAGCTTGCCCGGGATTCTTTGACCTCTTTTGGGCATCCGGCAGTCTCTCCCGATGGAAAGTACCTCTATTATGTGTCGGACGCAATAGGCGGTTACGGAGGAAAGGACATTTATCGCTCTCACATAACAGAGAATGGTTACGGAGCAATGGAAAATCTTGGTCCGGCAATCAACACTGCCGGCAATGAGCTTTTCCCTTATGTGCGTGATTCAGTTACATTTTATTTCGCTTCGGACGGGCATCCGGGAATGGGCGGATTGGACTTGTTCAAAGCTTCTTTGGATAGTACGGGGCATTGGCGTGTGGAGAATATGAAGTACCCGCTCAATTCATCAGATGATGATTTCGGTATCACTTTCCGGGGGACGGACAATGCTGGCTTCTTTTGTTCAAACAGGAACGATGCCCGTGGATTTGACCATATCTATTCGTTTGAATATCCGGTTGTTACCATTTTTATAGAGGGGTATGTTTTTGATGTGGAAGAATATCCTGTTACGAATGCAACGGTCCGTATTGTCGGAAAAGACGGTTTGAATGTGAAAGTACCGGTAAAGAATGATGGAAGCTACCGCATGGAGTTGGAAAGAGATATACGTTATGTGATGATGGCGAGTGCGGAGGGCTTCTTGAATCAAAATTTTGAGTTAAAAACAGACCCGGATGAACGGAATGAGACCTATATTGTCGATTTTTTTCTTTCTCCGACGACAAAGCCGGTTGTGGTAGACAATATATTTTATGATTTTGACAAAGCTACGTTGCGTCCGGAATCAACAAAGGCTCTTGACGGCATTATAAAGGTGTTGAATGACAATCCGAATGTGACTATTGAATTAAGTGCTCATACAGACCGGAAGGGCAGCGATAGTTATAACGAGAAGCTGGCACAACAACGTGCCCAGTCGGTTGTAAATTATTTGATAGCCGGGGGTATTTCTTCGGAGCGTCTTACAGCCAAAGGCTATGGGAAGAGTATGCCTAAGGTTATAAGCAAGAGAATATCGGAGACTTACCCTTTCTTGAAGGAAGGGGATGTCCTTTCTGAAACGTTTGTCTTGTCTCTTACGCCCGAGCAACAGGAAGTAGCCGACCAACTTAACCGCCGGACGGAATTTAAAGTGGTCCGTACCGATTATAATATGTATTAACCGAGGAAAAAATTAGACTTGATGCCATTTGCCGGATGCCGATTTGTTTAATAAGCAGCTTGTTTCTTCATTGAATTTTCTACTTTTGCAGAAAATTAGCTGAAGTATGCGATGAAACGGTTGTTTTTAATAATCAATATAATTCTTTTTTTCGGGGTGACGATGCTGTCTGGACAGAATAACAGCCTTTCTCCGAAAGCTACCGTGAGCCTTTTGGTCTGTTCTCCGTACGAGGGTGAGGTGTTTACACTTTATGGCCATGCAGCTTTGCGCGTAAATGATCCGGAGAAAGGGCTGGATTTGGTTTTTAATTACGGTATCTTCGATTTTGACACGCCGAATTTCATTTATCGGTTTGCGAAAGGTCAAACCGATTACCAACTTGGCATCAACCGTTATAATGATTATGTCATCGAGTATCAGATGCGAGGAAGCGAGGTGACGGAGCTGATGTTGAACCTTAGCGGTAGTGAGAAAGAAAAATTGTGGAATGCCCTTAGAGAGAATTATAAACGGGAGAATAGAATATATCGGTATAATTTCTTTTTCGACAATTGTGCTACGCGACCGATAGCAATGATAGAGCGGCAAGTGGATGGGCAGATAAAATATCCGGATGCAACGAAATCGGTTTCATTCAGGGAACTTATCAATGAGTGTACGCAGAATCATCCGTGGTTGACGTTCGGTTGTGATCTGGCGTTGGGCAGTCCTACCGACCGCATTGCAACTCCTCATGAACAGATGTTCCTTCCGATGATATTGAAAAGCGAAGTCTCGAAAGCTATGATACTGCGGAGGGATGGAACGGAGGAGCCTTTGGTCTCAAAAGTTTTGGTATTGACAGAAGCCGACGACGAGACGACCGGACATAATTTGTTTACGCCGCTTTTTGTCTCAATTTTGTTGTTGGGAATAACGGTTTTTGTGACGGCGTTGGAAATAAAAAAGAAAACTTGTTACCGTTTTTTCAATACGGTGTTGTTCTCATGTGCGGGAATTGCCGGGTGTGTTCTGTTTTTCTTGAGTTTTATCTCGGAACATCCTTGTGTTTTTCCCAATTGGAATTTGTTGTGGCTCCATCCGCTGCATTTGTTGGGAGCAGTAATCTTTTCTGTAAAAAAAGGCAGTAAGGCAGCATATTATTATCATTTTATTAACTTTGTGCCGCTTTCTGCATTTATCTTGTTTGGATCGCTGCTTCCTCAGTATTTGAATGCTGCGTTTTTTCCATTCGCCGGATGTTTGTGGGTACGGTCAGGAAGCTATATATTAAATGTATGGATAAAAAAATGAGAAAAATATTATCGTCGTTGATAGCCATCCTGGCAATCACCAACATGGAAGCCCAGCAACAGGTTCCAAGGTTGGTTGTGTATATAACTGTGGAGCAGCTACGGGGCGATTATATTGAATATTTCTACAATACTTTCGGGGAAAGAGGTTTCAAACGTCTGTTTAATGAGGGAGTTGTGTACAGCAATGTCCGCTTCGATTTCAGCAATGTGGAGGAAGGAACGGCTTTTGCCACCTTGTTTACGGGAAGTAATCCGTGTTATCATGGGATTTCCGGCAATTATGTTTATAACTTTGAAGACGAAAAGGAAGTCTCTATTTTGTATGACCGGGATTTCTTAGGAAATTATACGAAAGACAATTATTCCCCGAAGCATTTGTATAGCTCTACTGTGGGAGATGAGTTGAAGATTGCTTCAAAAGGACAAAGTTCGGTTTATTCGATTGCGCCGAATCCGCTGGCGGCTATTTTGTCGGCCGGGCATGCGGCGAATGGAGCTTTCTGGATTGATGATAAAAACGGTAAATGGGCTACGACGACTTACTACAAGGATATGCCTTGGTATGTAGACCGTTATAATAACGGTCCGGAGTCACTGTCCGCACGGCTTGATTCAATGATCTGGTCACCTTTGCTCCCATTGGAAAGATATAATGCTTTGCCGTATGTGCTGGATGAGATTCCTTTCCAGCATGTGTTCGATAAACGGTCGGATAGTTGTTATCCGGAACTGAAATCGTCTCCTTTTGTGAATAAAGAGATTAATCGGTTGGCTTTGCAGTTCATCGAACATGGAATGTTAGGTACAAAAGATTATCCGGATATCCTTGCAGTGACTTATTATGCAGGGAATTTCAGTAAGTTGATGAATAAAGAATATTCTTATGAAATTCAGGATCTTTATTGTCAGTTGGATCGGGATTTGGAGCAACTTTTTGACGGAATAGACAAGAAAGTAGGATTAAGCCAGACATTGATTGTTTTCTGTGGATCCGGATATTATAAGAGCGAGGAGGATTATTCGGAGGGGCTTTCTTTAAATAATGGAGAGTTTCATCCGAAACGCTGTGTCGCGCTTTTGAATATGTACCTGATGGCGTTGTACGGACAGCAAACCAATTGGGTGACGGGTTACTACAACCATCAGATATTCTTGAACCGTAAGGCCATAGAGGATGCCAAGATGGATTTGGCAGCCGTACAGGTAAAGGCCGCGAATTTTGTACAGGAGTTTGCCGGAGTCCAGTCCGTAACGACAAATACCCAGCTGCTGTTGGGGGATTGGAATGAACGGACAGCCGAATTTAGGAACGGTACGCATCATTTGAATCGAGGTGATTTAATCGTTACGTTGCAACCAGGTTGGAGAGTAATACAAGATGAAAAGAGTAAAAATGTTCAATTAGTAAGGAATAATGCGGTTCTGACGCCTTTGGTTTTCTTTGGAAACGGATTATCCCCCCAGCGGATATATCGGGAGGTGAAAGCGACAGAGATCGCACCGTCGGTTACGCATGTCCTAAGGATTCGCCCACCAAATGCATCGAAAGAAATGCCCTTGAAAGAATTAACGGGAAGATAATCGGGGCAAGTGCCGTTTTCAAGAGATAAATATTAAAATTAGAAATTTTCAGCTGCCATAAAGAGGCGGTTTAAATCAATAAGCAATATGGGATTTAATGATTTTTTGACAAAATTATTCGGGAATAAGTCACAACGGGATTTGAAAGAAATAACGCCGTATGTGGATAAGATAAAGGCAGTATATCCGTCAATAGAGAAATTGAGTAACGATGAGTTGCGTGCAAAGACAGAGGAGATAAAAAAACGGATACAGGATTATGTTGCGGAGGAACGGAAGCGAGTAGAAGAGCTCCGCGTAGGTATTGATGATAAGGAAATAGATGAACGAGAAAGCATCTGGGCGGAAATTGATAAGATAGAGAAGCAGATTACTGATAAGCAAGAAGTGATTTTGGAAGAGGTTCTTCCGGAAGTTTTTGCAATTATGAAAGACACTGCAAGACGGTTCGCCCAAAATGAGACGGTTGTTGTTACAGCCAATGACTTCGACCGCGAATTGGCTACGACACATGATTTTGTAGAGATAGAAGGCGATAAGGCGATTTATCACAACCATTGGAAAGCTGGAGGAAATGAAATCACCTGGGATATGATTCATTACGACGTCCAATTGTTCGGTGGTGTAGTTCTTCATAAAGGGAAAATAGCAGAGATGGCTACAGGTGAGGGAAAAACGCTTGTGGCAACGCTGCCTGTTTTTTTGAATGCGCTGACCCGTAATGGTGTGCATGTCGTTACTGTGAATGACTATTTGTCGAAACGTGACTCCGAATGGATGGGACCTCTTTATATGTTCCATGGTTTGTCGGTTGATTGCATAGACAAGCATCAACCAAATTCGGAAGGTCGTCGCAAAGCGTATAATGCAGATATTACTTTCGGAACAAACAATGAGTTTGGTTTTGACTATTTGAGAGACAATATGGCTCTTAGTCCGAACGATTTGGTGCAGCGGAAACATAATTTCGCGATTGTTGATGAGGTTGACTCGGTTTTGATAGATGATGCCCGTACCCCGTTGATTATATCCGGACCGATTCCTAAAGGAGAAGAGCAGCTTTTTGAACAGTTCCGGGATAATGTAGAGGTGGTAGTGAATGCGCAAAAGGATTTATGTTCCAAATATTTAATCGAGGCCAAGAAGAAAATGGCAAGTGATGACCAGAAGACGGTGGAAGAAGGCTGTGTGCAGTTGTTCCGGGCGTTCAAAGGTTTCCCTAAAAATAAAGCACTTATAAAATATCTTAGCGAACCGGGCATTAAAAGCCAGATGTTGAAAACGGAAGAGTATTTCATGTCTGAAAATATGCGTCACATGCACGAAGCAACCGATGAATTATATTTTGTCATCGATGAGAAAAACAACAGCGTGGAATTGACAGATAAAGGCATCGACCTACTTACCGGAAAGAGCGATGACCCGACATTCTTCGTTCTTCCGGATATTACGTCTGAATTGTCCCAGCTTGAAAACATGCAAGGTACGCCGGAAGAGAAACAGGCGAAGAAAGATGAAGTATTAGCGAATTATTCTGTCAAGAGCGAACGCGTTCATACAATAAATCAACTGTTAAAAGCTTATACATTATTCGAGAAAGACGATGAATATGTCGTAATCAACAATAAAGTTATGATAGTTGATGAGCAAACCGGGCGTATTATGGAAGGACGCCGCTATTCGGATGGTTTGCATCAGGCAATTGAGGCAAAGGAAAGAGTAAAAGTTGAAGCTGCGACGCAGACATTTGCAACAATTACTCTCCAGAACTATTTCCGTATGTATCATAAATTAGCAGGTATGACAGGTACGGCAGAAACAGAAGCTGGCGAATTTTGGGATATCTATAAATTGGATGTGGTAGTTATTCCGACAAACCGTCCGATTGCCCGTATAGATATGAACGATCGTATTTATAAAACGAAACGGGAAAAGTATGCGGCCGTAATAGAAGAGATTGTTAAGTTGACAGAAGCCGGACGCCCTGTTTTGGTAGGTACGACATCTGTAGAAATATCTGAATTGTTAAGCCGGATGCTTAAACTACGGAATATAAAACACAATGTATTGAATGCTAAACTTCACCAGAAAGAAGCGGAGATTGTTGCCCATGCCGGAGAGAGCAGTACGGTTACTATTGCAACCAATATGGCTGGTCGTGGTACAGATATAAAGTTGTCGAAGGAGGTTAAGGAAGCTGGCGGATTGGCTATTATCGGTACGGAAAGGCATGAAAGCCGCCGTGTAGACCGTCAGTTACGCGGTCGTTCAGGACGTCAGGGAGATCCGGGCTCATCTGTTTTCTTTGTTTCTTTGGAAGATGATTTGATGCGTCTGTTTGCTTCAGAGAAGATTGCAGGCTTGATGGATAAGTTAGGCTTCAAAGAAGGCGAAGTCCTTGAGCACAGTATGTTGAGCAAATCAGTGGAACGTGCTCAGAAGAAAGTGGAAGAGAACAACTTCGGTATCCGTAAGCGCTTGCTTGAATACGATGATGTGATGAATTCTCAAAGAAATGTCATCTATACACGCCGTCGTCATGCCTTGATGGGTGAACGTATCGGTTTGGATGTTTTGAACACAATTTACGATACTGCGGTTGCGGTTGCTGACGAATATGCGGATGCAATGGATTTTGAGAACTTTAAGATGGAACTTTTCAAGACTTTTGCGATAGAATCTCCTGTTTCGGAAGAAGAGTATAAAGGCATGAAAGCCGACAAGTTGTCGGACAAAATATTTGATGCGGCTTTGGCTGCTTTCAAACAGAGAATGGAACGTTTGGCACAAGTCGCAAATCCTGTCATCAAACAAGTTTATGAGACACAAGGCGCAATGTACGAAAACATCTTGATTCCTATAACGGATGGGAAACGGATGTATAACGTGTCTTGCAATTTGAAAGAAGCATATGATACGGAGAGCAAGGCAATAACTAAGTCGTTCCAGAAAAATATCGTTTTGCGGATGATTGATGAAGCATGGAAAGAACATCTGAGGGAAATGGATGAATTGAGACATTCCGTTCAGAATGCAAGCTATGAGAATAAAGACCCGTTGTTGATTTATAAACTTGAATCGTATAACTTGTTCAAGGGAATGGTTGATTCAATGAACCGGAAGACGGTTGGTGTATTGATGAGGGGACAAATTCCGGTACGCGAGGAACCGACGGAAGAACAGAAGAAAGCGATGGCACAACGGGCGGCAGCAATGAAAGCCATGCAGGAACGGATTGCCGTACAGCGTGCTACCGAACAGCATGAAGATATGAGCAAGTATAGGGCTGAAAAAACAGATATGGCAGGAAATAACAACCAGCCGCAACAAGTTAAGCAGGCTCCGGTACGTGCAGAAAAACGTGTGGGACGTAATGACCCTTGTCCTTGCGGTAGCGGGAAGAAATACAAGAATTGCCACGGGAAAGGATTGTAAGTCTTGAGGAAATGTGGAATGAGATAGATATGTGAATGAGTTCCATGCGACGGACAAATCCGCATGTGTGTAATAAGTATAAGGTTTGAATTTTTCCGGTGTCCCTTTATAGGGAAAAACTTATTCGGGGATGCCGGAAAAAATAAAATAAAAATTCTTGCTTGTTTAGACATATCTCATATAAAAGGAGTATATTTACATATTATATATAAATAGATTTATGAGGGCACGTGTATTTTTGACCGGTTTTATGCTTCTGTGTTTGTTAGTGATACAGGGCGGTTGTAACTTCCATGCAGGAGAGTCTGAAGAAAATAGTATGTTATTTGATTCCATTGTTGTGGATAAGACGTACCATCTGCTGGAAAATCCAGAAAATCCGAATTGCAATTTGCAAATAAAGTTCGTATATCCTGCAAAATATACGGATCCGGGGATATTAGTGAAAATCCAGAAACAATTTGTTGAAGATTATTTCGGGGAAAACTATTCGGCGTTACAGCCGAAAGAAGCCGTTGACGCCTATACGAACGATTATATTGTGGCATATAAGGATTTGGAACCGGAATTCAAGGAAAATCTGGAAAAAACGAATGGAGAGTCTGTCGGGGCATGGTATTCTTATTATGAAATGTCTTCGGATGTGATTCGATATAATAAACGTAATCTGGTCTCTTATACAGTCAAATTTGAGAACTATACAGGTGGTGCTCATGGATCTCATTCGTTTAATAACCATGTGATTGATTTGAACACGGGCAATAAGGTAAAAGAGCAAGATATTTTTGTTGAGAACTTTGAAGATGAATTGTCTAAAATACTGGTAGACCATATTGCGAAGCTGAATAATGTTTCGGAAGCGAAAAAATTGGAAGAAATAGGATTCTTTAGTGTTGACGAGATTTATCCGAATGGAAATTTCCTGATAGATGAAACGGGAGTTACCTATACATTTAATGAATATGAAATTGCGGCGTATGTAGTGGGTACGATAAATGTCCATATCCCGTTTGACGATATAAAGTATTTATTGAAAGCCGACGGTTTGTTGGCATCGTTGTTGGATTAAATAATTATTGGTTGTTGTGGATAATTTGACAGATAACAAAGATATGCAGCCGGAAGCGGATTATGTCGGGCAATTCAATTCGTTGTGTAGCTATTTTCCGGAGATGACGGAGATACAACTCTCGCAGATGTCGGCATTGTATGAGCTGTATAGCGATTGGAACTCGAAGATTAATGTGATTTCCCGGAAAGATATTGGAAATTTGTATCTGCATCATGTCCTTCATTCGTTAGGCATTTCAAAAATGCTGCGTTTTAAGCCAGGTTCCCAAATCATGGATTTAGGAACAGGCGGTGGATTTCCCGGCATACCATTGGCTATTCTTTTCCCGGAGGTGCATTTCCATTTGGTAGATAGTATAGGGAAAAAAGTAAAAGTAGGACAAGCGGTTGCCGAATCTATCGGTTTGGAAAATGTATCTTTCGCCCATTGCCGGGGAGAAGAGGAAAAAGGCAAATTCGATTTTGTTGTCAGCCGTGCGGTTATGCCATTGTCCGATTTAGTCCGGATTGTTCAGAAAAATATCCGGAAAGAACAGCGAAATGCCCTTCCTAATGGCCTTATCTGCTTGAAAGGCGGTGAATTGCAAAACGAAATCCATCAGTTCAGGAAAAAGGCAGATGTAATAGACTTAAAGGATTATTTTAAGGAAACATACTTTGAAACTAAAAGAGTTATTTACATACCGCTATGATTAATATTAAGGCTTTTGAAGTAAATTACTTTTCAGAGAATACATATCTCCTTTATGATGAAACAAATGAAGCCGTCCTGATTGATTGCGGTTGCATGGAGAAAGAGGAAGAACGGGAATTGTCGGAGTTTATTGCCGACAACCATCTTGTTTTGAAGCGTTATTTGTGCACACATCTTCATTTAGATCATATTTTCGGTAACGAGTTTGTATATAAAACATACGGTCTTTCTCCGGAAGCCCATAAAGCGGATGTTGAGATGTTGCCGTCTCCCGAAAAGCAAGCGGTATTGTTTGGTATCCCGCAACGTATTAATACGGTCTCGGTCAAGAAATTTTTGTCTGGAGGCGAGATTGTCCGTTTTGGAAATGCGGAGCTTGAAGTACTTACAGTCCCTGGCCATTCTCCGGGAAGTGTCGCTTTTTACAATAAAGAAAATGGATTTATTATCGTTGGGGACGTATTGTTTGCCGGAAGTATAGGACGTTCCGATTTGTGGGGTGGCAATCACGATATATTGCTTGCTGCCATAAATGACAAGTTGCTTTCTTTGCTGGATGAGACGATTGTCTATCCCGGGCATGGCGCTGCAACGACAATTTACGACGAGAAAATGAATAATCCGTATTTAATTGACAACTATTAGAGAAAGATAAGTATTAACTATAAATTTAGCACTATGGACACAACTAAATTTGAAAATCGGCATATCGGAATAACTCCTGCCGATTTGAATGAAATGCTGAAAGTGGTAGGAGTCTCGTCATTGGACGAACTGATAAACCAGACGATACCGTCAGATATCCGGCTGGAAAAGAAATTGGATTTGCCGGAGTCGATGACAGAGAGAGAGTTTGCCGAACATATTTCGGAATTGGCTTCAAAAAACGAATCATTTACTTCATATATTGGGATGGGCTGGTATGATACTGTTTGTCCGGCTCCTATCCAGCGGAACGTTTTTGAAAATCCAATTTGGTACACCTCTTATACTCCTTATCAGGCGGAAGTCTCACAGGGACGTTTGGAAGCATTGTTCAATTATCAAACCGTGATATGTGAGTTGACGGGACTGCCTTTGGCGAATTGCTCGTTGCTGGATGAGGCGACGTCGGCGGCAGAAGCGGCAACCATGTTTTATAATACGCGGACCCGGGAACAGGTAAAGTCGGGCGCAAATGTCTTGTTCGTGGATGAAAAGGTATTTCCATCTACGTTGGCTGTTTTGCGTACCCGGATGAAACCTCAGAAGATAGAAATATTGCTAGGAGATTACAAGACATTCCAATTTTCGGAAAATGTATTTGGAGCAATTGTCCAGTATACGAATTCCGATGGTTCGATAGAAGATTACAGGGATTTTGTGAAGAGGGCGAAAGCCAGTGGTGCGAAGGTAGCTGTCGCAGCCGACTTAATGAGCCTTGTTTTGCTTTCACCTCCGGGAGAGTGGGGCGCCGATGTCGTATTTGGCAGCAGCCAGCGATTTGGTATCCCAATGTTTTTCGGTGGTCCCTCGGCAGCTTTTTTTGCAGCGCAGGAATGTTTTAAAAGAAATCTGCCCGGCCGTATAATCGGACTTTCCAAGGATGTTTATGGGCATCCGGCATACCGTCTGGCATTGCAGACGCGCGAACAGCACATTAAACGGGAAAAAGCAACATCCAATATTTGCACGGCGCAAGCCCTGCTTGCGGTTATGGCCGGTTTTTATGCGGTATATCATGGTCCGGAGGGCTTGAAAGACATTGCGAGACGGATACATTCGTATGCAGGATTCCTTGCGGAAGAGATAGGGAAGTTCGGTTATAAGCAATTGAACAGGGATTTTTTCGATACGCTGAAGTTTGAACTTCCGGAACGGGTCCCTCTGAAAAAATTGCAGGAAATAGCACTCGACTGTAAAGTGAATCTGCGCTATTTCGATGATGGTTGCGTGGGGTTGAGTATTGATGAGACAACACTTCCGACAGATGTCGGTATATTGTTGTATATCTTCTCGAATGCAGCCAATGAGGATTATACGTTGGATACGGAGATTCCGGAGAGGATTTATTTTGATAATAAGTATCTACGTACCTCTTCTTTCATGCAGCAGGAACTCTTTGCGAAATATCATACAGAGACGGAGTTGATGCGTTATATAACACGTTTGGGACGGAAGGATATTTCGTTGGCGCATTCAATGATTTCGTTGGGCTCTTGCACAATGAAGCTGAATCCGGCATCCACAATGTTGGCGTTGAGTTATCCGTTGTTCCAGAATATACATCCCTACGCTCCGAAAGAGCAAGTGGAAGGATATACCGAATTGATTGAAAATCTTTGCAGCTATTTGGCGGAGATTACCGGATTCAAAGGTGTCAGTTTACAGCCTAACTCAGGTGCAGCAGGTGAATATACGGGTCTTCGGGTAATTCGTGCTTATTTGGAAAGTATCGGTGAAGGGCATCGTAATATTGTTTTGTTGCCGGCTTCGGCGCACGGCACCAATCCTGCCAGCGCGGTACAATGCGGATTCACGACAGTCACTGTGAAATGCGATGAAAAAGGGAATATCGATTTGGCTGATTTCCGTCAGAAAGCGGAAGAGAACAAAGAATACTTGGCAGCAAGTATGATTACTTATCCGTCTACGCATGGGATTTTTGAGAAAGAGATTCGGGAAATGTGCAGGATTGTCCATGAATGTGGCGGACAGCTTTATATGGATGGGGCGAACATGAATGCCCAAGTTGGTTTGACAAATCCTGGAACAATAGGTGCGGATGTCTGCCATCTGAATTTGCATAAGACATTCTCTTCTCCGCACGGAGGGGGAGGACCTGGTGTCGGTCCAATTTGTGTAGCAGAACATTTGATTCCATTCCTTCCGGGGCATGTATTCTGCGGAGACGGGACTAATGAGGTGTCGGCAGCTCCTTTCGGCAGTGCCGGAATTCTTCCGATAACTTATGCTTATATCCGGTTGTTAGGGGCAGAAGGGCTGACGAATGCCACCAAAATCGCTATTTTGAATGCGAATTATTTGGCAAATCGTTTGAAAGATACCTACGGCATTGTATATACGGGCGAGACCGGCAGGGTAGGGCATGAGTTGATTCTGGAATGCCGTGAGATAAAAGAGCGTTCCGGTATTGATGAGAATGATATTGCCAAGCGGTTGATGGATTTTGGATACCATGCGCCTACGCTTTCTTTCCCGGTACATGGCACATTGATGATTGAACCGACGGAGAGTGAAAGCAAAGCCGAATTGGATCGTTTTGTGGAGGTTCTTGATTGTATATGGAAAGAGATAAAGGAAGTGGAAGACGGAACGGTCCCGAAAGAGGATAATGTCTTGAAAAATGCACCGCATCCGGAATATGAGGTGGCGGCGGACGAGTGGAATCATGCTTATTCGCGTGGTAAAGCGGCTTATCCGCTGGAATGGTTGCATGAGAATAAGTTCTGGATTAATGTGGCCCGTGTGGATAACGGCTACGGAGACCGGAATCTGGTAGCGAGGTTATTGTAAAAAAAGGAAAGCGGGAAGACTTATTTAGTCTTCCCGCTTTCCTTTTTTCCCTTATATCTTGTAATCCATTTGTCTCAGATATTCGTAAATTTCTAATTGTGCCCTTATTGGAGGTTCATCATTATTCCTTTTTTTGAAATGATTCTGTAAATCTTTTCCTATCCAGCAGGCTTTAGTATTGTCTTTTAGTTGGATATCCAATATGTCGATGATTCTTTTTTTCAATCCGCTGTCCAATATGGGGAAAGCCGTCTCGATTCGTCGGTTCAGATTCCTCTGCATCCAGTCTGCAGAGGTCAGGTATAAATCTTCTTTTCCGTCATTATAGAAATACCAGATTCGGGAATGTTCCAAAAACATATCTACAAGTCGTGTTATTTTTATGTTCGGGCTGAACGGTTCCCCAGGAACCAGACAGCAAATCCCCCGGACGATTAAGTCAATATCAACGCCTTCTTGCCCTGCCTGGTAAAGTTTGTCAATCATATTTTTGTCGTGAAGCCCGTTCATCTTTAAGATAATCCGTCCTTTTCGTCCTTGTTTTACATGTTCGATTTCCTGACTAATCATACGCGTTAACTCTGGTACCATGTTGAATCTGGAGACCAGTAGCAGGGAGAATGAAGGAGCAGATAATTTCCCTTCCAATACGGAAAAGACCTGTTTTATTTCTTCAATAATTGTTTGATTGGACGTCAGTATAGCAATGTCAGAATAAATTTTTGCTGTTTTCTCGTTGAAATTTCCGGTACTGAGGTAGGCGAAATCCCGACGTTTTGATGTGCTGTCTTTGCCGCGTCGCAAAACGAGGGCAAGTTTTGCATGAACCTTTAGTCCGGGGATGCTGTGAATAATCCGGATACCTGCACGTTGCATCCGCTCGGCAGTTGCCATATTGTTCTCTTCATCGAAACGGGCTTTCAATTCTACGAAGACGGTTACTTTCTTTCCGTTCCGGGCTGCATTGATTAAGTTTTCTATTACGGCAGAATCTTCGGCCACCCGGTATTGCGTGACTTTTATTTCCTCTACTTTCGGATCAAAGGCTGCTTCCGATAAGAAACGCAATATGTAATCGAACGAGTGGTATGGAAAATGCAATAGGATATCTCTCTTTTTTACAGCTTTGAATATCGTTGTCGTTTTGTCCAGATATGGAATTTTTAGCGGTGTGGGTGTTTGCCATTCCAAATCTTTACCCTTTGGGTTGGGAAACTTTGCCAAGTCTTGCAGGTTCATATACCGTCCTCCCATAAGCAAATCCTCTTTCTGTATGTTGAATGACTTACAGAGGAATTGGAGGAAGTCGTCCGGCATCTCACGGTCGTACATAAACCGGCTTAATGCTCCTATTTTCCGTTTTTTGACTTTTGAACGTAATTTTTCTATGAAGTTCCCTTCTGTCTCGTTTTCCCAATAGATATCTGCATCTCTGGAAATTTTGATACTGAAGCAACTGTCGATTTCGTAGCCGGGGAAAATGAGAGGAAGATTTGCCCGGATAATATCGTCGATGAACATGATGTAAGAAATCCCGTCGTGTTCCGGGAGTTTTATGAAACGCGGAACTTTCGAGTAGGGAATCTTCATGATGGCATAATGGAAATCTTTCGTATTTTCCGGCAAGAGCCTGGCTTCGTGTTTTTTTGTCATCCGGATTATCAGATAAAGCCTTTTATCTCGAATGAAGGTACGTATATCGTCAGTCTGTATCATTACGGGAGATAAAAAAGGAAATACTTCCTCTATAAAAAAGCCGTGTATGAATTGTTCATGGAATGGTTTAGGTTTTTCGTCTTTGTACAGGTAAATTTTGCAACGCTCCAATTCCGGTAAAATGGATTCGCCGAATATCCGGTAGAATTCTTTCTGTTGCCGGTTGACTTCATTTGTTATTTCTGCCAAAGTTTCTTCGGCTTCGCTGGAACTTTCTTCGGCGAAGTTTTTTTTCATGATGACACTTCGGTGTTCTGCTACCCTGATTTCATAAAATTCTTCCAGGTTTGATGAATAGATGGACAGGAATTTTATGCGTTCGTAGATCGGAAGCGTTTTATTTTCCGCTTCAAGAAGTACGCGGTAGTTGAAAGACAACCAACTTATGTCGCGTTTAAAGTATTTGTTCGCCACAGAAATATCCATACCTGTTTTATATCTTCGTTTGTAAATATACTATTTTTGTATTGAAAAATTGCATTTGGAGTTGTATTATTCGGAAATAAATGAAACGGATAGGATTATTGTCGGATACGCATGCCTATTGGGACGAAAAGTTTCGGGAATATTTTTCGGAATGTGACGAAATTTGGCATGCGGGTGACATCGGTTCTGAAGAGATAGCCCGGCGTTTGAATGGAATAAAGCCGTTAAGGGCTGTTTACGGAAATATCGATGGTCAGGAGTTAAGATTGTCTTTTTCAAAAGAACTCTCTTTTACAGTAGAAGGCGTCCGAGTCTTCATGACACATATAGGTGGATATCCGGGACGTTATAATCCGGATATCCGGAAGCGGCTGTATGATGTTCGTCCGCAACTTTTCATAGCCGGACATTCGCATATCTTGAAAGTCATGTATGATGATGTGTTGCGTTGCCTGTATATTAATCCTGGAGCTGCAGGGTTGAGCGGTTTTCATCTGGTCCGTACGCTTGTCCGTTTTACAATAGACGGAAACCGAGTGAAAGACTTGGAGGTTATAGAGCTGGGGAAGAGGACTTTCTCTGCAACGTAAGAAATGATGTTTTTTTGCGGTTTGCTTTTTTGTTGCAGAAAAACGGGATATGTTACCTTTTGTTTGCGGAAATTTGTTTATCTTGTCGAGAAAAAAAGAGATGGAACGTTGGTGTTTGTATTTGTGTTTTTCTTTGTTGTTTTTGTCTGCTTGCAGCAGAGGTGTATCTTCGGATAAGGTAGGTGTCGTTGTATCGGTAGAGGATCTTGAAACATTGGATTGGGCTCGGTTGGCAGCTGAGAACGGTATTAATACGATAGGAACTCATGTGAATCCGGGGGATGTATTGCCTTTTATTCAGTCGGCGAAAGGGAAAAAATTCCTTTCGGATTGTGCATCATTAGGAATACAAGTCGAACATCAGTTGCATGCAATGTCATATTTGCTACCTCGTGAACTTTATGCTGAGGATTCAACGCTTTTCCGGATGAATGAATGCGGTCATCGTGTTGCCGATTTCAATTGTTGTGCAACATCCGAAAAGGCGTTAGATATCATTGCACATAAAGCAGCGGAGTATGCACGTCTGATGCCTTCAACCAATCATCGTTACTATTTTTGGCTGGACGATGGCGCTCCTATGTGCCAGTGTCCGGATTGTTCCGGGTATACGGATAGTGAAAAGGCTTTGCTCATAGAAAACCGTATTGTTGAAGAGTTGCGTAAGGTCGATGAAAAAGCTCAACTTGCCCATTTGGCATATCATAATACAATGGTGGCTCCTCGTAAGGTAAAGCCTGCCGATGGCATCTTTTTGGAATTTGCCCCATTTTTCCGATCTTGGGATGCTCCGATAACCGATGTTGCGGCAAAAGGACGTACAGGACAGGTAAATAGTGATATATATGGGCAGTTATTGGAAAATTTGGAGGTGTTTCCTGTTGAAACGGCAGAAATCTTGGAATATTGGATGGATGTCTCGTTGTACAGCAATTGGAAGAAACCGGCAGTAAAATTGCCATGGAAGCAGGATATATTTGAGAAAGATGTCGAAGCGTATGCAAAGTTGGGTATCCGTAATATGACTACTTTTGCGGTATATATCGATAGCGCTTATGTGGCAGATTATCGCGATCTGTCTTTCCTTCGGCAATATTCCACAACTTTGAAGCATATAGAAAAAAGAATTGGTGAATAGCTTGAAAAGCATGGATAAAATATTGAGGGAATTTGAATTGCTGTGTTTTGATAAGGTATGGTTAAGCATTGTAGAAAAGTTTTTTTGAAAGAAAATGAAATAAAAGCACTAAAATATTTGCAGAATTAAAAATAATGCCTACCTTTGCATCGCAATCGAGAGAGATGCGATAGAATAAAAAAATGGTGCGTTAGTTCAGCTGGTTAGAATACATGCCTGTCACGCATGGGGTCACGGGTTCGAGTCCCGTACGCACCGCAATAAACATTGAAAATCAATGTTTTATAAAAATGTTTTATAAAATAGACACCCGATTTTACACCCAAGAATGTAAAGTCGGGTGTTTGTTTATTTAAGATTTGGTTTCACACTTCATCATCTAAATCAATTTACAATCTAATGCAAGTCTTTAAGAAATTCGGCCTTGCCTACAAAATATTGTACGCCGAATACTCCGCCACTAAACTCAAAGATGGTGGAATCGTTATAGACTATCAGGCATTCATTGGCATTTATGCTGTCCTACTGCTGGCGAGTCAGGGGATAGTCATACAGTCGGAATGAATACATCCCCATTCCAATACGGCGAAATCTAAGAACCGAATAGTCTGGGCTGGAGTAGTCGTTAATATCTATTCCTATGCAACCGCAATCCTCCAACTCACTTTTCAGCTTTTTCATGTATTGTTCATCCAAAACATTGGTTAGAGGCATTAGTTTATATATATTCATTTTTTTTAAACTATAAATAATGAGAATATATATTCCAGTTGATTTATTTAGATTGTTTCAGTAACGTACAGTCTTCATCTTTATAGTCTTGTAGCCGGGAATTGTATATTGACAAATCCAGTCTTTTATGATTTAAGACCTCCAATGCAAAGGCAATTGAAATAGAATCTGTATCTATACAATATGTAGAATCGCATTGATAAAGCACTGTTTCATCTGTACTATTATAATCAGACCTGAGACTTCCTTCAGGTATTTCTCCATCAATCATAATTAATGACGGAGTAAAAGCCAGTTTAGAGTTTGTCTCTTTATTTGAAATAATGAAACCTACAATGATATTGGACTTTTGTTTGAGCGTAATTTTGTATATTTTATTTTCATAATTTTCATATGAAATACGTGATGAACAAGAACATGATAGAAGCACATTAAATAGCGCAATTAGATATATAAAAATTTTCATAATTCATATACTAGCAATTAATTGTTTCGCAGAGCATGAAAATTAATACTCTACGAAACAATATTAGTTATCTACTTGATTTAAAATCCAATGAACGTCCCTTTATATTCATAGGTAAATTTATTATAATGACAAGAACAATGAGGAAGTACAGATAAGCACTCTCCTTCATGTTATTACACTCAGCAAACAATCTTGAAAATCAAGCATATTGTTTCCACATATTTCAATCTTGAACAATACCATCATCCTCTTGGGTCTAAATACAAATTGTTCCTTTTCGCGATTTGACTAAGTGTATTTCTTTCTATCGGACATTTTACATTTAAGTAATATTCATAAGCATTAGTGTCCCGTTAAAATGGGACGAGTTAAACAATTAATCAAAAAGCCCCGGAATCAGGGGATCATTTAGATC
>CALUZS010000021.1 GCA_944325355.1 uncultured Parabacteroides sp. | reverse complement strand
TCTTCGCTTCTCAAGGCCGGACGGATTACTCCGTTTGACCTCGTTTGCGGCTGCAAAGGTATAACCTTTTTCCTTCCTGGCAAACTTTTTGACGCCTTTTTTTCGAAAAAAGTTATCTTTTATTCCACGTTACTCAAAAAAACAGATTAAAAAAATCTTTTTCTTTAAGCAACGGATTGCAAATGTAATACATTTTTCTTTACCGGCAAATATTTTTCGCTTTTTTTACACAAAAAAAGAGGATCGAATAAAATTTCCGATCCTCCTATACATATTATAATAATATAATTATTTACCTGACAGTTTTTCTTTCAACGCTGCAAGTTCTTCTATATCGCCCAACGTCGTTTTTTCCAACTGTGTAGTCTGAACATCCTCTTTTTTGCTGTGTTTTGCTTTCTTTTCAGCTGCGTTTTTCTTTTCAGCCTTTTGTTCATCCTCAAAGACACGGCTATGAGAAAGGATGATACGTTTTGCTTCCTTATTAAATTCGATAACCTTGAACGGAAGTTTTTCGTCTACTTGTGCTTGCGAACCATCCTCTTTTACCAAATGTTTCGGAGTAGCGAAACCTTCAACACCATAAGGTAAAGCTATCACAGCACCTTTATCAAGCACTTCGATGATTGTACCTTCATGGATAGAGCCTACCGTGAAAATTGTTTCAAATACATCCCACGGATTTTCCTCCAGCTGTTTGTGACCCAAGCTCAAACGACGGTTTTCTTTATCGATTTCCAATACTTGAACTTCTATATCTGCACCAATCTGAGTAAATTCCGACGGATGTTTGATTTTCTTTGTCCAAGAAAGATCCGAAATATGAATCAAACCATCAACACCCTCTTCAATTTCTACGAATACACCGAAGTTTGTAAAGTTACGAACTTTAGCAGTGTGGCGAGAACCTACCGGGAAGCGTTCTTCAATATTTTCCCATGGATCCGGTTTCAGTTGTTTGATACCCAAAGACATTTTACGTTCTTCGCGATCCAAAGTCAAGATAACAGCTTCCACTTCATCACCGACTTTCATAAAATCTTGAGCAGAACGCAAATGTTGAGTCCAAGACATTTCAGAAACGTGAATCAAACCTTCAACACCCGGAGCGATTTCAATAAATGCACCATAGTCTGCCATCACAACCACTTTACCTTTTACTTTGTCACCTACTTTCAAGTTCGGATCCAAAGCATCCCAAGGATGCGGAGTAAGCTGCTTCAAGCCTAAAGCGATACGTTTTTTCTCATCATCGAAGTCCAAAATAACAACATTGATTTTCTGGTCCAACTGAACAATTTCTTCCGGATGAGAAACACGACCCCAAGACAAGTCGGTGATATGAATCAAACCGTCTACGCCGCCCAAATCAATAAACACACCGTAAGAAGTGATATTCTTAACCGTTCCTTCCAAAACCTGACCTTTTTCAAGCTTAGAGATGATATCTTTCTTCTGCTGTTCAAGTTCAGCTTCGATAAGAGCTTTGTGAGAAACAACAACATTCTTGAATTCCTGATTGATTTTTACAATCTTGAACTCCATTGTCTTTCCTACAAACACATCATAATCGCGGATCGGCTTAACGTCAATCTGGGAACCCGGCAAGAATGCTTCAATTCCAAATACGTCAACAATCATACCGCCTTTCGTACGGCATTTGATAAATCCTTTAATAACTTCGTCTTTTTCAAGAGCTTCATTAACACGATCCCAAGAACGAGTTGCACGAGCTTTTTTATGAGACAAAACCAATTGTCCTTTTTTATCTTCCTGGTTCTCGATGAAAACTTCCACTTCATCGCCAACCTTCAAATCCGGATTGTAACGGAATTCCGACATCGGAACGACACCGTCTGATTTAAATCCGACATTAACTACAACTTCACGTTTGTTCATTGCAGTTACAGTACCCATTACCACTTCTTTATCCTTTACAGTGTTCAGGGTCTCGTCATACTTTTTTTCTAATTCTTCTTTGCTTACATTTGAGCAAGCATCGCCATTTTCATAGGCATCCCAGTTGAAATCTTCAATGGGCTGGATGTTTTTTAAATTTTCCATTCGTTAATTGTTAATACTTCAGTTTACTTAATTAATAAATTAGACTTTATGTTGTTGTCTCATAAATCGGGCACAAAGGTAACTCTTTTTCTGATATACAACAAGTTTATATGTCTTTTTATTCAAAGTTTCTATTATCCGCCTATCGTTTTCCGTTTTTTTAGGCAGCCGTGCAATCCTCTCTCTGCAGAAAAGAGCAGACCTCCGCGCAACCGCTTCTGTCTTTGTATAGGTACAACATATCGCATACAAAAACACAAATATCCATACACCTCGACAGTTTTATGCATTGCTTCAATCTTAAGCCTGCAAATAACCTATATTATAGACATAGAAAGTCCATTACATTAACTATATATTCCGGATATTAGAAAAAAACTGACACGAAAAGATTTCCAAGCAGAACAATTTTAAAGAAATATTTGAACATGCTGATTTTTTGCAACGAAAAAATAGGCAATTTTGGAAGGAAATAAATATCTTTGAACTCAATTTAATTAAACTAAAACATTTAGATCCATGACTAATAGAAGAAACTTTTTTAAACAAGCCACCGCATTGGCTATGGGAGGACTCCTGCTCGGCAAGACAGAATCTTTGTCTGCTGCAACAAAAGCCGTAAACGCTTCAACCGGAAAGAAGAACATCGGTCTGCAAATCTATTCTCTTTTCGATGAACTGTATGACAATCTTCCAGAAAGGCTCAAACAACTCCGCAAAATGGGCTATACCAATATAGAATTGGCAGGATACAGCCCTGACGGAAAAATCCACGGCGTTCCTATTATGGAATTTAAAAAATATGTAGACGATGCAGATTTGGTTATAAAGAGCACGCACGTCCAACCCGGCGTTTGGGAGTACACCAACAGCAACAAATCCCAAATAATGGATTATTGGAAAAAGACCGCTGAAGACCATGCCAAAATGGGTGTAAAATTATTGGTGCAGCCGGGGCTTCCTGCAACCCGTAGCATAGAAGAAGTTAAGCAAGTCTGCGATGTATTCAACGAAGTCGGCGAATACATCAAATCCAACGGGATGAAATTCGGCTACCATAACCACGATATGGAATTTGCCAGAGTAAAATCCGGAGGTAACGGGGCTGTCCTTCAATTCAGAAGTAACGATCCGAAAATATATGATTTATTCTTAGAAAACACCGACCCCGATTTAGTTTTCTTTGAAATGGATTGTTATTGGACTGTAATCGGGCAGAACGACCCTGTAGAATATCTGCAAAAGCATCCGACAAGAATACAGGCGTTACACGTCAAAGACCGTCACGTCTTAGGGAAATCCGGATTCATGAACTTCGAAGCAATCTTCAACCAAGCCAACGAAAACGGTATTACCAACTTCTTCGTAGAATTGGAAGGAATGCCCCAAGGGAAAACCCAAATGGAAGGTGTTGAAGAATGCGCGAAGTATCTTCTCAAGTCCAAATTCGTCAAATAATAACACACATACAAAAATTCAGGAAAGAGACTGCCGATCGGGCAGTCTCTTTTTGTTTCCAGTTTCACCAAAACTTTCCTCTGATTATCTTACCTATACATATATATAATGTAGAGAACCACCAAACTTATCCCCTAAACATAGCAAATAAACAGTCCTATAACATGACAAAATGTCTTTATATTTTTCATGGTATTTTTTTTGCCTAAACAATAAGTGAATTTGCATTTAAAGGAAAAAGATTGAAAGGAGTAAATATATGAACTTTAATAATTTTACAATTAAATCACAAGAAGCCATCCAACAAGCTGTTCAGTTGGTTTCACAACACGGACAACAGTCAATAGAAGCGGCGCATTTAATGAAAGCTGTCATTATGAGTGGAGAAAGCGTTGTAAACTTTCTGTTTCAGAAATTGGGGGTAAACGTCCAAAACCTGAACCAATTATTGGAACGCCAGATAGATTCGTATCCAAAAGTATCAGGAGGTGAACCGTATCTTTCCGGGGAGACAAACAGTATCCTGCAAAAAGCTATTGATTATTGCAGCAAAATGGGAGACCAATACGTATCCCTCGAACATATTATCTTAGCTTTATTTACCGAAAAGAGCGTTGTTTCTCAAATGTTGAAAGATGCCGGAGTAACGGAGAAGGAACTCCGATTGGCAATAGAAGAATTGCGAAAAGGAAATAAAGTAACAAGCCAATCGGCTGAAGACACATATGGAGCTTTAAACAAATATGCCATCAATTTGAATGAGCGTGCCCGTAGCGGGAAACTGGATCCGGTAATAGGGCGTGACGAGGAAATCCGCAGGGTGCTCCAGATTCTGAGTCGGCGAACAAAAAACAACCCGATTTTGATTGGAGAACCAGGTGTAGGAAAAACCGCTATTGCTGAAGGATTGGCACATCGTATCGTACGAAGCGACGTTCCTGAAAACCTAAAATCGAAACAGATTTTTTCGTTGGATATGGGCGCGTTGATTGCCGGCGCCAAATACAAAGGCGAATTTGAAGAGCGGCTGAAAGCAGTTGTTAATGAAGTCATCAAATCGGACGGAGAAATCATCCTTTTCATTGACGAAATCCACACATTGGTCGGAGCCGGTAAAAGCGAAGGCGCAATGGATGCAGCCAATATATTAAAACCGGCACTGGCAAGAGGAGAATTACGGGCAATAGGTGCTACGACATTGGACGAATATCAGAAATATTTTGAAAAAGACAAAGCCCTCGAACGCCGTTTCCAAATCGTAATGGTGGATGAGCCAGACGAATTGGATGCGATTTCCATCTTACGTGGTCTTAAAGAAAAATACGAAAATCACCATAAGGTACGTATCAAAGACGATGCAATCATTGCTGCCGTGCAACTCTCTACGCGATATATCACGGACCGTTTTCTTCCGGATAAGGCAATAGACTTGATGGATGAAGCAGCAGCCCGGTTACGTTTGCAGATGGATTCAGTTCCGGAATCATTGGATGAAGTCTCCCGTAAAATAAAACAGTTGGAGATTGAACGGGAAGCTATCAAACGGGAAGATGACAAAAGCAAATTGGAACAGCTGAACAAGGAAATCGCTGATTTGAAAGAAGAAGAAACAAAACAAAAAGCGCAATGGCAGACCGAAAAAGAGCTGATTAATAAAATACAGCAAAATAAAATCGACATAGAAAACTTAAAGTTTGAAGCGGAAAAAGCCGAACGCGAAGGCGATTACGGGAAAGTGGCTGAAATCCGTTATGGTAAGATTAAACAAAAAGAGGAAGAAATAAAAGAGGTACAAGCTAAATTGCATCAGATGCAAGGCGGTGCGGCAATGATCAAAGAGGAAGTAGACAGCGATGATATTGCCGATGTAGTTTCCCGATGGACAGGTATCCCGGTCAGCAAGATGTTGCAAAGCGAAAAAGACAAATTGCTACATCTGGAAGAGGAGCTGCATAAACGTGTCATTGGGCAAGATGAAGCCATAACAGCCATTGCCGATGCTGTTCGTCGAAGCCGGGCAGGCTTGCAAGACCCCAAACGCCCTATTGGTTCATTCATCTTCCTCGGCACAACGGGTGTCGGTAAAACCGAATTGGCAAAAGCGTTAGCCGACTATTTGTTTGACGATGAAAATATGATGACCCGTATTGATATGAGTGAATATCAGGAGAAGTTCAGCGCTACCCGGTTAATCGGAGCGCCTCCGGGATATGTAGGTTATGATGAAGGCGGGCAATTGACAGAAGCTATCCGGAGAAAGCCGTACTCGGTTGTCCTTTTTGATGAAATAGAAAAAGCCCATCCGGATGTGTTCAATATATTATTGCAAGTATTGGATGATGGCCGTCTGACCGACAATAAGGGACGCACCGTCAATTTCAAGAATACAATTATTATAATGACCAGCAATATGGGCTCATCCTTAATCAGAGAGAACTTTGAAAAAATAACGGATGCCAACCGCGAACAGATAACTAACAGTACCAAACAGCAGGTTTTGGACCTCTTGAAAAAGAGTATCCGTCCGGAATTTCTGAACCGTATTGATGAAATTATCATGTTCACGCCGCTGAATGAAAACGAGATTCGCCAGATAGTTACTCTTCAGCTGAACGGAGTCAAGAAAATGCTGGAAAACAATGGTGTCAAATTGGAATTTACAGACAAGGCCGTTGCTTTCATCGCAGCAGAAGGCTACGATCCGCAATTCGGTGCTCGTCCGGTCAAACGAGTTATCCAACGTTATGTATTGAACGAACTCTCGAAAGAGATATTAAGCGGACATATCGACCGGAGCAAAGCCATTATAATAGACAGAGCCGAAGACGGGTTAATCTTCAAAAATTAATTCGCCAGACACAACAAAAAAAAGGGTTCCGTAGCATACGGAGCCCTTTCTTTTTTATATACACGCAACAGCGATTATTCTATAATTGAAACCCATCCATACAGATCCGGCTCATCACCATACTGTATTCCGCGCAATTTATGATACAACTGCTCGCACACCGGTCCCGGCTTGCCGTCTTTTGCTATGACATACGATTTGTTTTCATCCAAATCATCTATTTGAGAAATCGGAGCGATAACAGCTGCTGTTCCGCATTCTGCCGCTTCATCAAACGTTGAAATCTCTTCAAACGGAACAGGACGGCATTCCACCGTCAGTCCCATATCCTTGGCTAACTGCTGCAAACTCTTATTTGTAATAGAAGGCAGGATGGAATGCGACTTCGGCGTAATATAACTATTTCCCCTCACTCCGAAGAAATTCGCAGGCCCGCATTCGTCAATGTATTTCTTTTCCTTCGGATCCAAATACAAAACGGCTGCATAACCTTTCGAATGGGCAATTTCCCCGGCAACAAGGCTTGCCGCATAATTTCCGCCGACCTTGATTGTACCGGTACCATGAGGAGCCGCACGATCGTATTCCCTGAGGATACAAACTTTAGAAGGTTGGAATCCTCCCTTGAAATAAGGACCTACCGGCGTAACAAATACGATAAACATATACTCCGGAGCAGGCTTAACTCCTACTTGCTGCCCCAATCCTAACATTAATGGTCGAATATACAAAGCAGCACCGCTTTCATAAGGAGGAACAAACCGCTCATTCAATTTGATAACTTTCCGAACAGCCTCTTCAAACTTCTCAACAGGCAGTTCCGCCATTTTAATACCGCGGCTGGAAGACTGCATACGCCGAGCATTCTCATCCATCCGGAATACACGGATTTTCCCGTCCTTTCCTCGAAATGCCTTCAGCCCTTCAAAAGATTCCTGCCCATAATGCAAACATGTTGCAGCCATGTGGACATTGATAATTTCCGATGAGCAAACTTCCAGTTCTCCCCATTCTCCGTTCCGATAATAACACCTTACGTTATAATCGGTTTTCATATAACCGAAGCCAAGCTCCGACCAATTTATATTTTCCATCTTCAATCGCTATTAGATTTTCAACAACAAAGGTAAAACATTTCGCAAAAAAACACTCTTCGAATCCAAAGAATTCGAAATTTTTCCTCATAGCATACATACCTTAATGCCGTAACATTCAAATTTCCATTTCAGATTAATCATCCAAGACCGCATGAATAACGGAAAAAACGTAGTATGGCTGGCTATACGCATGAAAGTCCCTTAGTATAAAGCATTACGAGAACAATCGTCACACCCTCACCCCATACTCATGTTTCACTTCATCCATCACAAAGACACTTTCCAATGAGCCTAAATGTTCTATGGTTCCCAGCACATTCAACACGAACTGCTGATAATACTTCATGTCCGGTGCATGAATCTTGAGCAGGTAGTCGAAGCTGCCGGAAATATTGTAGCACTCCGCCACTTCCGGTATTTCGCGAATGACATTGGCAAACTCCTGAGCTATCTCCCGGTTAAGACGCTCCATTTTGACATGGTAAAAAACAATAAAACCCCTACCAAGTTTTTCCGCATCAAGCACAGCGATATATTTTTTAATGTATCCGTTGGACTCTAAACGTTTGAGACGTTCAAACACAGGGGTGGATGAGAGACTGACACGAGCGGCAAGCTCTTTCATCGTCAGCCGGGCATTCTCCTGCAAAGTGCGGAGAATCTGCAAATCTGTTTTGTCTAATGTATCCATTCCTAAAGAATATTATTCTGCTATCCGTGCCAATTTACCAGCCCGGCTTTATACTTTTTCTAATACAAGCTTCAAATTTAGGAATATTATCCAAAACACAACCATATCTTGTATGATTTATTCTAATCATATTCCTTTGCATGGAACAAACAACACATGAATATGGATAAAAAGAGACTTCATTTTGAAACACTGCAACTACACGCAGGACAGGAACAGCCCGATCCCACAACCGGCGCACGTGCCGTACCTATTTACCAAACAGCTTCGTATGTATTCCGCGACGCACAACATGCGGCAGACCGTTTTGCCCTACGCGATGCAGGAAATATTTACGGCCGTCTCACCAACGATACGCAAGCCGTGTTTGAAACCCGCATGGCTGCGTTGGAAGGGGGTGTGGCCGCATTGGCTGTTGCTTCCGGGGCTGCGGCGATAACCTACGCCCTGCAAAACATCCTCCGGCCTGGCGACCACATCGTGGCGGCAGACAATCTGTATGGCGGTTCGTATAATCTGATTGTGAATACACTGGCTGCTATGGGCATCGCTCATACCGTCATTCCGATAAATGACCTCGCTGCCCTTGATACTGCCATACGTCCGGAAACGAAAGCGATCTTTGCAGAAACTTTAGGGAACCCGAACTCAGAAGTGACAGACATACGCGGAGTAGCAGAAGTAGCGCACCGTCATCACGTGCCGCTCATTATTGATAACACTTTTGGCACTCCCTTTCTCATCCGTCCCATTGAGCATGGAGCAGATATCGTAGTTCACTCTGCCACCAAATTCATTGGCGGGCACGGTACTACGTTAGGCGGTGTGATTGTGGACGGCGGCACATTCCCTTGGGCAAAATATCCAAATAAGTTTCCTACCTTGGCGCAACCCGAACCTTGCTACCACGGTGCGGTATTCACCGATGTAGCAGGAAAAACGGCATTTGTTACCCGTATCCGTGCCGTGTTACTACGAGATACCGGGGCGGCATTGGCTCCCCTCAATGCGTTCCTGCTCTTGCAAGGACTGGAAACACTCTCACTCCGTGTAGAACGTCACGTAAGCAATGCGTTGAAAGTCGTAGAGTTCCTGCGTAACCATCCTAATGTGGAACGGGTAAATCATCCTTCGCAACCGGAACATCCCTGCCACACGCTGTACAACAACTACTTTCCTCACGGGGGTGGGAGCATCTTCACTTTCGAGATAAAAGGAGGACAAGATGCTGCCTGGCGGTTTATCGACTCCCTGCAAATCTTTTCCTTGCTGGCAAATGTTGCGGATGTAAAAAGCCTGGTCATCCATCCTGCCACCACCACACACTCGCAACTCTCTCCCCAAGAGTTGAAAGCGCAACACATCACCCCTGCTACTATCCGGCTCTCTATCGGGACAGAACATATTGAAGATTTGCTGGCAGACTTGGAACAGGCATTGGAAAAATCAGGGAATAATTGTACATAAACAACAAAAAACATATAATAAAGCTGTCTGTAAAATAGGTGTATCGTTCTGTAATCCGTATACAGGCGGCTGCACTATTTTACCGTACCTTTGTAATATTATGGAATCAATAAAGAACTACAATATGGAAAGTGCAAAAGAAAACCAGGAACTAAAAGTTTTGTTGATAAACGGCAGCCCACACCGGAACGGGAATACCTTTATAGCTCTTTCGGAAGTGGCAAAGGCTTTAGAAGCAGAAAGAATAAAAACTGAAATCTTTCCGATAGGCAACCGTCCAATACAAGGATGCATTGCCTGCTACAAATGCAACAAAACAGGTATCTGCGTATTCAAAGATGAACCGTATCTTACCCTTCGACAAAAAACAGAAGAAGCAGATGGCATCATCATTGGTTCGCCTGTCTATTTCGGAGGCCCATCAGGGACATTATGCTCTCTGCTCGACCGGTTATTCTATTCCAGTGGACACCTTGTCCAATACAAGCCGGCTGCATCCGTGGTAGTTTGCCGCCGAGGAGGAGCATCCGCAAGCTTCGATCGGCTAAACAAGTATTTTACCATACTCAACATGCCGGTTGTTGCTTCAAACTATTGGAATTCCGTGCATGGGCGTAATCCGGGTGAAGCCTTACAAGATGCCGAAGGACTACAGACCATGCGTACATTGGCACGAAACATGGCATGGATGCTCCGCAACTTACGGAAGAACGGAACAGTTCCTCCCGAAGTGGAACCTCGTATCCATACTAATTTTATTCGTTAAGCAACGTATGAAAAAAAAGGAATGCACTACTTTTATCCCCTTAAAAACGAATCATAGATGAAGCACCTGAAAGAATTATTCACCGACAGCGGACAGGCATGCAGACAAATGAACGAATGGGGAAAAGAGCAAAAACCTTTTTTCTTCCTGACAGACTTCGAATGCAAGCATTGCCTTGTAGAGGACGTAACGAATTTACCTACCGATGAATTGCAATTCGAGTTCCCGGAAATAAGTCATAAAGCAGTTCGTCCTCAGACATCCCTGCCAGAACAAATTGCATGGGAGATACTGCCGGAATCTCCTTGCTGGTAACTCTTTTCTGACGAACTTGACATGCTCCACCCCGGTAAAGACGAACCTCTCCCTGCTGCAAATATTCGAACATGCAAAAGCTCGCTACAAACTGTGGCTCAAAGACCGTTTCGTCGTTGTTTCTCCCGAAACTTTTGTCCGCATTCACGATGGGTTCATCTATTCCTATCCCATGAAAGGGACTATCGATGCCAACTTGCCCCATGCCGACAAACAGCTATTGAACGACCCGAAGGAGACAGCAGAACACGCCACCATTACCGACCTGATACGCAACGACATGAGTCGGTTTGCCAGCGAAGTGACAGTACTCCGTTACCGCTACCTCGACAAGCTACATACCCATAAGGGCACCCTGTGGCAGATGAGTTCGGAGATACGCGGACGGTTACCTATCGACTACGGCGCACAATTGGGCAACCTGCTCTTCAGTATGCTACCCGCAGGCTCCATCTCCGGAGCACCCAAGAAAAAAACAGTCGAGATTATCCACAAGGCGGAACACTACCGGCGCGGATTTTATACCGGTGTCATGGGCTACTTCGACGGGAGCAACTTCGACAGTGCCGTAATGATTCGTTTCCTCGAACAGGAAGACAACGGAAGCATGGTATTCAAAAGTGGTGGCGGCATCACTTTCCAAAGCGATGCCGCCAGTGAATATAAAGAGATGAAACAGAAAATATATGTACCGATTTATAGAGACTATCTGCATTGAAAACGGGGTTGCACAGAACCTCTCCCGCCACGAATTGCGGCTGAACGCCACCCGAAGAGATTTCTTCGGTAACCTGACGGATTTACATCTAAAAGACTACATTAGCCCTCCGCAAACAGGCACGGAACGCATCCGTTGTCGCGTAACCTATGCACAGGATATCCTGAGCGTTGAATACTTCCCTTACCAGGCACGTCCCGTTCATACCTTGAAAATAATAGAAGACGAAACGACCGACTATCGCTATAAGTACGCTGACCGCTCGGCATTGGATGCCCTCTTTGCCCGACGAGGAACGGCTGACGACATTCTGATAGTCCGCAACGGATTCCTAACCGATACCGCCATCGCCAATATCGCCCTGTGGGATGGCTTCCATTGGTACACACCGGCACAACCACTGCTAAAAGGAACACGCCGGGCAGCCTTACTGGATGCCGGTATCCTGACGGAACAAGACATTCCGGCTTTGAAGATAAGAGAGTACCAGAAGATACGTTTATTTAATGCCATGCTCCCTTTCGGCGAAATTGAACTTCCCTGCACTCATATAGAGTGACAGTTAATGTTCCGAAAACACTTTATGGAATTCATATTTTGTGAGAAGAACTTTTCGTTAAGCGGCGATTGAATGTTTTTCTCCAGACATGGTTTCAGAAAACATATTGCACCCTTAACTGCGCCAGAAAGAAGTTTTCCCGGTAAAACGCATTACAGTTATCGCCAAGCCAGACATAACTGCCATCAAGCTTTACAGCAAAATATCGGTTAAGGTAATAATTTATACCAACGGACAGGTCAGTCTCTTCACCGCCCATGATGCCGGAAGCTGCATCATTCAGGTTTGTGTAATTAAGGCGTGCCACCAGTTCGATTGCTTGTGGCGTAACAGGACGACCGGGTATGCCGTACATGGCATCATATTCAAAGTTTTTACCTTTCAACAGGAATCCGCCTTGGATATACCCGCCATGAGACTGGTAGGTCTCTCCTTTTGTACGGTTCATGCGATCATAAAAGTATTCGGTTTGTATCATGAAGCGTGGAGCTGTATACAGAACTTCAACCAAAGCTTTCGTTTCTGTGCCCATGCCCGTTATTTCAGCTTGAAGCATCGCAGCCGGAAACATGGAAGTAACTCCTTCACTGTCAATAATCCCCGTTACCGGACCGTCGGTATTCACCTCTTTCGTCCGGAATGAAAAAGCTCCGCCCAAATGGATTAAATACCCGTCATCTCTCATCTTTCGCCATACCAAACGGGATGTCGACACAAAAGCATTCTTCTGCCCGTCACCTATCTTGTTAATATCGTTATGCGTATAGACCCCCGTAGCCAAATACCAACGGTCGTGATAGAAATGGTATAAGCCACCAAAGATGCTTCCGATAGAGCGGCAGACATAATGATGAACTTCAAACGGCCTTCGGGGCGCAGCTCGGAAATATATTTGATGCCCAGCATCTTTGCACAGACATATCCCAACAGCTGGATGATACTGACAGCAATTTTATAATCCATCCCGCAAACTTGCAATCCCTCAAACTCCGCTGCGGTAAACGGCTTTCGCAGGGCATATACCAATGAATAGGAAAGCAGAGCCGTTCCTCCTGCCCACAATACAAAAAGCCAGTCGGGCATAGGCCCCTTTACCTTGCTCTTTACACTAAAATATGCTTGTGACAAAATGTTCATTTTCCTTTTTTTCTGATTCCGGTGCAAAAGTAAAGGCTTGCTTTTAAGGCTAAAATGAATAAAACAGGAATCATAAAGCCGTAACAATTCAGTAATATTCATGAAACGGAGATGAAAGCGCATTGAAACAATATTGTAATATGACGTTTTTATTATGGAGGGATTTTGCGTATCTTCGCAGAAAATATCTGGCATGGAAGAGCTGAAAGAAATATATGACCGCATGACTTCTTTAAGGCAAAAAGGCATCAAAATGAAAATGATGGCAGAAAAGGCCGGATTCTCGCCAAGCGTGCTTTCTGCTATTTATTCAACCGTATTGCCTGCCTACTTCAAAAATAAAGAAGAAGGGCAAGAAGAAGATGAAGCACTGAACAATGCTTTAGTGTGGGTCAACAATGTCTCAAAAAAGAAGTTGCTCGGCTCGCTTGCCAACCTGAAAAATTCTTTATTTGCAATGGATGCTGCGCCTAAAGCCATTCCGGAGGAAGAGGTACAAAATCCGTTCCTCTCCCAACTGGAAGAGAGGATGCGGGACACCATGAACCACATAACCAATTACAGCGGCATCTATTTCAGTTATAGTTTGTCATCGGGCAGCCGGAGCCTGAAAATAGAACCATACCTGATTGCCCCCGCCAATAAAGGAAATTATGTAGAGGTTGGGCATAACAATGCTTACGGTGCGACTCATTGGGGCACCGCTGTCATGAACGGTTTAAGCCACCTGTATCTGATGTTCAACGAGAACCAGCCGCCGCAGCTTGCGATGTTCCATATCTGTCTCAAACTTCCCATGTACGATCGGCCACCTTTCTTACGCGGGCTGTACACCTGCTTCGACTACAACTACAATCCTGTAGCTCGGCGCATTCTCTTTGTCAAACACTCAGACTGCATCGCCCGCGAGGAATTCTTGAAACTGAAAGGTGAAATGAAGATGCCGGAGGTATTAAATGACAAAGAAGAAATCTACTATGATTACACTTGCAAGACAGAAGACATCATCCGCATGTGCAACATTCCCTCTCCCCAAATGACGGATGAAGACTTGGTCATCGAAAAGAAAATCCTTTCGATGTAAGCATCCGAATGCGGATACACCATCCGAAGATAAAAATCCGAAAGGCAATTGGTTTCTGCACAAACAACGCTCCGCTGCTAAAACCATTTTTTCTTTTTCATATAAATAATCGTGAACAAACCGACCAGCAACATTGTTCCCCACGCAAAAGCATAACCGTATTTCCAATTCAATTCAGGCATATTCATAAAATTCATTCCCCATATCCCGGCAAGAAACGTCAGGGGAATGAATACCGTTGAGACAATGGTCAACCGTTTCATAATAACATTCATACGATAATCGTTGTTAAAGCAATACATATCTACCAGTGAAGAAGTAAACTCCCTGCAATTCTCCACTGTTTGCACTATATATTGCAACTGGTCGAATATATCATTATAGACAGGCAAAACAGTCTTGTCGATTATGGACGAACGGAGAATCTTTATAAACTGCTCTTTCAACGGCATACTATCTTTACGTATCAGCATATATTCACGCCGAAGTGCCTGTATACGTGTCAACAATTCGGCAGAATCGTTATTTACATCCAAAAGGATATCTTCCAACTCCTCCAAAGACTCTTCCACATCCGCTATCGATTCCACCAAAGAAGAAACCACGGCATTCAATACAAACGCCAGCAAAAGGCTCTTGCCGTTATTCCGTATATCCAACGTATTCAAATGAATAGCCTGCACAATATTTTTCAGAATATTATCGCTGCTTTCGGCAAAGGTCAATATCACATTATCCGATACAATGATACTTATATGTTCATTCCGCAAGCCTTGTACTTTATCGTCGACCAACAGTCCCAGGACAATCAACATTTTATCCTGGTAATCTTCCACTTTCACGACATGTTGTGGCGTAAGGATATCTTTAGCATCCAGCTTATGCAAACCAAATTCTTTCGCAAGCTTTACTATCCGGTCGGAATCGGAAAGACCGCTGACCTGAATCCAATTCACATAATCGGGATGCAGCAATAATTTTAACGAAGTGGTATCCGGAGCGACCTCCTTCTGTATAACCTCTTGCGCATTATATTGAATCAATCGGATTGTCGTATCTGCAACCAATTCACCGGTATAATAATACTGGTCCGACAATCGACGGTTTGTATTACGGGCGTTGTCCCTCCTGCTTGTCCGTTTCTTCTTTACCATAATGCTACTCCAATTCAACGACTGTTATACCTGCACCTCCGAACTGTACATGTTCGTCATGAAAATTGCGCACACCGGGAACGGATTTCAAATATTCGCGAATCAATTGCCGCAATATTCCTGAACCTGTTCCATGAAGAATCCGTACAGGAGAGACTCCTACCTGGATGGCATCATCAATGAAATATGTCACACTCTGCAACGCTTCATCTCCACGCATGCCACGCACATCTATTTCCTGCTTGAAATTCAGTTTCTTCTCACTCATCCTGTCAAGGGTCTGCGCACTTATATACGAACTCTTCTGCATCTCTTTCTTGATTTGATTACGGCTCACTTTCTCCAACCGCTCCAATTTTACCGTGCTCTTTATCATCCCGAATGCAACCGTCGCCTGCTTGTCGTCTACTTCCAAGACTGTCCCGGCAGAAGTCTGCCCCTTTAAACGCACACTATCGCCTACACGTATTTCTTCTTCTTCCGGAACCGGGCGTACCGATTTATTATGCTGCTTCTTCGCTTTCCGTTTTTGTATTTTTTCAATCTCCCGGGATATTTTCGTCTGCTCTTCCTCCACGGAAGCAACCGACTCCTTATATTCGGACAATGCTTTCCGTGCCAAACGTGTCTGCTCTTTTTCCGCCTGGGCGTTTCTTATTTCCCGAATGGTATTCTCAATCTTGGCATTCGACTCTGACAAAATATGCAAAGCTTCCTCCTTTGCTTCACGGATAATCTCTTTCCGCTGCTTCCGGATATTCTCCAAATCAACCTCATAACGGTTTATCGTCTCTTCCAAACTCTTCTCCCGCATCCGGATATTCTGGCGTTTATTTTCCCAATACCGTTTGTCACGGACAATATCCTGCAAATATTTATCCATATTAATGTAATCCTGCCCCACTTTCGCCGAAGCATCTGCAATCACATCTTCCGGCAAACCTATCTTCTTTGCGATTTCTATGGCAAAAGAACTGCCCGGATTCCCTATTGAAAGCATGAACAACGGTTGCATTTTATGACGGTCATACAACATCGCTCCGTTGACAATACCGTCACTCTCCTCCGCAAAATGCTTCAAATTCTGATAATGCGTGGTAATGACCCCGAAACTTTTGTTCTTGTTAAAGCGGTCCAACAACGCTTCCGCTATGGCACCTCCTATCTGAGGCTCCGTTCCACTGCCAAATTCATCAATCAGCAACAACGTCTTGTCGTTACAGTTCCGAACAAAATATTTCATATTCAGAAGATGAGAACTGTATGTACTCAAGTCGTTTTCGATACTCTGTTCATCTCCTATGTCGATAAACAGGTTATGAAACAATCCCGTCCGCGATGTTTCATGAAGGGGTATCAGCAATCCGCATTGCAGCATGTACTGCAACAGCCCGACGGTTTTCAAGCAAACCGACTTTCCTCCGGCGTTCGGTCCGGAAATCAACAGAATCCGTTTCTCTTCCGTCAATTCAATATCCAGCGGAACAATCGGCTTGTTCTGCTTCCGCAACGAAAGATAAAGCAACGGATGACGCGCCGCAGCCCAATCGATCTGCCGTTTATCTTCAAAAACAGGCTTTATCCCACCTATCTCATCCGCAAAAAGCGCTTTTGCCCGGATAAAGTCAATTTTGGACAAAAACACATACGACTGCATAAGATCCGGTACCAACGGACGGATTTCATCCGTAAATGCTGTCAATATCCTGATGATTTCACGATGTTCCTCCCCTTCCAATTCCCGCATCCGGTTGTTTGCTTCCACTACGACATCCGGTTCGATATACACCGTTTTTCCGCTCGCCGACTCATCATGTACGATACCTTTGATTTTCCGTTTGAATGCCGGAATCACAGGTATCATCAACCGTCCGTCACGCATTGTCGGAGCGACATCCTTATCTACAAAACCTCCGGCTTGCGCATTCCGCAATATCGCTTGCAAGCTTTTGGAAATGCTATTCGCCGTAACGACCATTTCCCGCCGTATCATCCCCAAGTTAGGGGATGCGCTATCCTTAACCTTTCCGTATTTATCCAAAATGGCATCTATTTGCACAACCAATTTTGGAAATGAAAAAGCATTGCCGGCTAATTCATACAAAGCCGGATAAAGTATCCCATCATCTTCCGCCGGACGCAAAAAAGAGATTATCCGGTTCACCGTCTCCAACGAACGTTTCAAATCGAACAATTCCGATTCATCCAACCATGTGCCCTCCGGACGGATTCTTTTCAGGGAATAACGGACATCGAAAAAGTAGTCGGACGGGAAATCCTCCTCACCGTGAAGGAGCTTTACAAATTCTTCGGTCTGCTGTAACCACACGGCTATTTGCTCATAGCTCGTAGAAAACTGCATCCGTCCTACATATTCTTTACCAAGTGTGCTCAAACATCTGTCGGACAACAGAAGACGTATTTTATCAAACCCCGTCTTCTGCTCAAAATTCTCAGGATATATCACGTTTCTTTTCGATTAAAAAAACTTCAAATTTGTACTCTACTTGCCTTTATACGTCTGTCTATTTCAATTCAATCATCACATGGTTCCGGACTATGGGGCGGACATTTACTTCAAACGCAGCACCATCCCGCTCCACCAAAAACGTACACATGTTGTTTCCCGTAGAAGTTACGTAAGGCGCGAACTTATATAAATAAGAAAAAGTCCCCAAATATTCCGGACGCGAAAAGGCCTCCGTGATTTCGCTGTAATGATTGATATCCCAAAACATGCACTTGTCGAAACCGTTCGCGTCGGTAAACATCGTACTCTTGTCCCGATAGTTCATCGTTTCCTTGATAAAGGCATGGTAAGCCGAGACATACTCATTGGCTGAAGCAATCATCTCTTTCTGGTCTATCATCTTAATGATGTCATTGCTCTTTATCCCTGCAATGGCAGCCGGGGAATTTTCATCGACCGACATGACACGGTTCATCTGTTTCACATCATAATGGATTCCCGTATAGTTATAATTCTTGAAAGAAATTTTAAACGGCACGTTTTCTTTATACCGGACATACGGGTATTGCCTGAACATCAACGGCGTAAACACACGGGCATATTCATCCAGAGGATATGGCTCCGACAAATACTCTTTCGCCTCACACTCCCACAAAACACGTCCCGGTTTTATCCGCTGGTCAATAAAACGGAACCCATACTTCAAGATATACAGGGCATTGGTCGAATCGGCAGTGCTGCAAAAAGGGAACTTATCCATCCGGGAACGATAATAATCGAAACAATATTTCGTATTCCGCGCTTCCGATTCTATATATGCCTCCTTATAATTCGGGTTCTCTTCCGAATAATAATAGGCAAGCACAAGCATATCAGGCTTTTCATTGTTCCGCTCCAGCCCGTAACGGTCCAATTCCTTTTCAAGGACACCATATATGTTCTTGTCGACTTCGGCTTCAGTATCTTCCTTACTTACAAACGAATATGTCCTATATACAGTAAAATCCACCGTATCTTTTGTCTGCTGCGTTTTAAACGGGCAAACAAAAGAACGTACCGAAGTGTTTTCCAAACTATAAAAAGAGAAAGCCGAAGCCAGGACACTTTCCGATATCGAATTTCTTCGCTTGCACTCCTTACGCACAAGCAGTTCCCTCGACTTCAAGGTCAAATTCGACACAGTCAGTTTTATAGTCCTCCCTCCTACCGGATTCAACAGGATACGAATCTGCTTCGGAGACAAAGAATCCGTAGGTATCCCCCCGATAGATTCGATAATATCATTCCGGCGAATCCCCGACAGCTCTGCCGACGTATAAGGAATCACCCCCAGCACAACGGGTTTATTAAAGCCCCAGTTCACGTCTTTGCTGATTTCATATACGATTCCCAAACGGCATATGATATCATTTCGTTGGGCAAACGCCGGAATAACAAATAATATGGTCAATATAAGTGAAAAAAATTTCTTCATAGATTTTTTACATAAACCGACAATACAAAGGCAAATGTACTATATATTTTGCAAGTATTCTAATAGAGATCTATGAAAGAAAACTTTTTATACCTGCAACCACAGATACAACATCCCGGCTAATGCAGCACCAATGACCGGACCTGCCACCGGAATCCAGGCGTATCCCCATTGGCTTCCCCCTTTCCCTTTTATCGGTAATATGGCATGCATAAAGCGGGGTGCCAAGTCTCGTGCCGGATTGATTGCGTATCCCGTAGGACCGCCCAAAGCCAGACCAATGACCCAAACGGTAAAGGAAACGGGTATCGCCCCCACTGAGCCTAAACCAACCGGATACGTCTTGGCTTCATAGCTCAGTTCCCCGTTCGTGATGTAAAATACTACAAACATCAAAGCAAACGTCCCAACGATTTCCGTAAAAAGGTTTACCGGGGTATGCCGGATTTCCGCATTCGTACAGAATACGCCCAATTTGGTTTCCTTGCTTTCCGTCGCATCGAAATGGTCCTTGTAAACCAACCAGACCAACAACGCGCCCAATGACGCACCCAGCATCTGAGCTAAAACATATTCTCCCACACTGCTCCAAGGGAATAATCCCCCTATTGCCAAACCGACAGACACTGCAGGATTCAAATGTGCGCCGCTGTACGGACCGGCAACAACCACACCGATAAAAACCGCCAATGCCCATGCCGTAGTGATAACCATCCATCCTGAACTGTTTCCTTTTGTCTTTGCCAAACAAACATTGGCTACTACCCCGTCGCCCATCAATATAAGCAACATTGTTCCTATCAATTCTGCACAAAAAGGTGTCATGTTTTTATCCTCATTTGTTTAATTGTCAGACCAATTTAATGAACGCTTCACCGCTTTATGCCAGCCGGCAAGCAGTTGCTCCGCACGTGATTCTTCCAGCTCCGGCTCAAACGCTTTCTCCTGGATCCACTGCTTTTTCAACGTATCAATATCTTTCCAGAAACCGACAGCCAGCCCGGCAAGATAGGCGGCACCCAACGCCGTTGTCTCCAGGACTTTCGGACGAATCACCGGGCAACGGCTTATATCTGCCTGGAACTGCATCAAAAAATTATTGGAAATAGCACCTCCGTCCACTCGTATCTCTTTCGGCTTGCAATGCAAATCATTTTCCATCGCGGCAAAAACATCATTCACCTGATAGGCGATACCTTCCAATGCAGCTCTTGCAATATGTTCGGATGTTGTCCCACGTGTAATGCCGATAATCGTTCCGCGGGCATATTGATCCCAGTATGGCGCACCCAAACCTGTCAATGCAGGCACAAAATAGACACCGCCATTATCCGCTACCGACTTTGCCATCTGTTCTGTTACTGCCGCATTATTAATCAGGCCAAGCCCATCACGCAACCACTGTATCGCAGCGCCACCTACAAACACGCTACCCTCCAGCGCATAGACGATTTTCCCTCCGATACGCCAGGCAACAGTCGTCAGCAAATTATTTTGAGAAACGACCGGTTTATCTCCGGTATTCTGTACCATGAAACAGCCCGTTCCGTAAGTAGTCTTTATCATTCCCTCATCCGTACAAAGCTGCCCGAACAAAGCCGCCTGCTGGTCGCCAGCCATCCCCGACACCGGTATGCCGCTCTTAAACAAGGGCGATGAAGTCTCGCAATAGATCTCACTGTTACCTACCACCTCCGGCAACATCGACTCGGGAACACCAAACAGATCCAACAACTCTTTATCCCATTCCTGCGTATGGATATTGAAAAGCATCGTGCGGGAAGCATTCGTTATGTCCGTAATATGTTTTCCTCCGCGCGTCAATTTCCAGACAAGCCATGAATCGATTGTTCCAAAACAAAGCTCACCCCTATCGGCACGTTCCCTGACACCCTTTACATGGTCCAATATCCAACGTATCTTCGTTGCAGAGAAATAAGCATCGATGACCAGCCCCGTTTTTTTACGAATCATATCCACATAGCCGTTCTTTTTCAGCTCTTCGCATAGATCTGCCGTACGGCGGTCTTGCCAAACAATTGCATTATAAACGGGGAATCCCGTCTCCCGGTCCCAGACCACAGTCGTTTCCCGTTGGTTTGCAATACCTATACACGCAATATGCTTGTCCTGCACATCGGCTTTCGCCATCACCTCCTTTATAACCGAAGATTGTGTGTACCAAATTTCATTAGGGTCATGTTCTATCCACCCGGGTTTAGGGAAATACTGTTGGAACGGTTGCTGCGCCAACGTAATGACATCACCACTATTGTTAAACAAAATCGCCCTCGATGAGGTTGTTCCCTGGTCTATCGCCAAGACATATTTATTTGCCAAATCCATAACTTATAGATTTATCCGGTTAGTAAAAAAAACAGGCTACCGATAATAATTTATCAAATAGCATCCATAGTCTCAAATATATGGTATTTTATTTATACAATCATCGAATTTAGGAAAAACAACAAAGAATTAACATTTCACGGTATCTATATAACGAAAAAGAATAAAAAGCCGGAGTGGCGAAATCACTTCGGCACTCCGGTAGGGTTTGTTTTTATTAAAAAAACAGCGGTTATACCGCTATTGTTTTACTATTTAATCAATACTCCTCTGTTTAATGAAGTATCTTCCCAAAATTATTTTCCCCAAAAACAAAAATCACGCTAACGGTTAAGACAAAGAATAAATATCATCTTTCCCTTAATTATGGAATTATACATTCCTATACCTCTTCCTATCGCACTTTCAAGCGAACTTGCACCATCCATTTCTTACGGAGAGAGGTATAAACGCTTCAAAAGTATGCAAAATTATTAACAAACAGTGTTTTGTTCCTCTGAAATTTTTCAAAAAAAAAGAATTTCAGGAAACAAAAAGTTTATCGAAAGGAGTTATGTTTTTCATAACTGCAAATAAAAGAATATGTTATGCAAAATATACCTCTCTCCGTAAGAACAGGAAAAATATTCTATATTTTATAGGAAACAATTACCCGGCCGTTTCAAAAACATTCCGGCTTTTCCCGAAACGCCGTACAATAATTTTTCTTATGCCGTATCGGGATACGGATTCTTTTATGTAAGTTTGGCAAAAAGTTATTGTATATGAAAACTCCAGAAAAGACCGTTCAGATAATAATAGGCGACATCACCAAATTAGACGTGGACGCCATTGTGAATGCAGCCAACAACTCATTGTTAGGCGGCGGTGGTGTGGACGGAGCCATCCACCGGGCTGCCGGGAAAGAGCTACTAAAGGAGTGCCGGACATTAGGCGGATGCCCGACAGGCGAAAGCAAAATGACCGACGCATACAACTTACCTTGCAAAAAAATCATCCACACGGTAGGTCCGGTATGGAAAGGAGGAGGAAACAACGAAGCAGCACTGCTGGAGTCTTGTTACGACACGGCTCTGAAGCTGGCAGAAGAAAACCAACTGTACAGCATTGCTTTCCCTTGCATCAGCACCGGCGTTTATCATTATCCCCATGAAGCAGCAGCCAAAATAGCCTTAAACACCATCTTCAGGCATATTGAAAACGGAAGTTACAAAGGATATGTTATCTTATGCTGTTTTTTGGAGGAAGATGCCAGGATCTATGAGCGATTGCTCAATACTCACTTAGAAAAACACAATTAAAAACATACTCCGGCATAAGAGACAGATTACTATGCTCATCAAAAAACTCATAACGCCTTGCTCTGTCCCCTCCAAATCTCTTTTGCTGGAAGAGGGACAGTTGGCAAACACGTTGTATTACATCAAAAAAGGATGCCTGCGTCTTTTCTTTTGCCACGAAGGGAAAGAGATTACTTTCCAGTTCTTTTTTGAAGGCGACTTCGTTGCGTCGTTCGACAGGCCTGTACAAACACATTCCCAGTCTTTTCTCTTTGGAAAGCATCGAGCCTGCGGAACGTATCACTCCACCGAGACACCGAACGATGTTCACACGGCAATGACTCCTGAAAACGGAGACAGGCTGCCAGCAACACGACTCCCAACCCGAACAGAATCCAGAAGATGCCTTGCCAACCTATCAAATCGGTAAACACGCCGCCTGCAATCGGTGCCGCCACCGGTGCTATTCCATTAATCGCACCAATGACTGCCAACATCTTAGCCAACTCCCGCCCTGAGAATTTGTCCGTAGCTACCGAACGGGAAATGACAATTCCTCCTGCACCGGCAATAATGTCACTGATGGATCTATATCCTGCCCCGTAATGCGTGACAGATAATCGCGTACCTCATCGGGAGTGCGGTAACCGGTATTCAGTTCGTTCGCCAATTTCATCGTATCCCAGATGGCATTAATCAATTTGTCATAACCGGGTTCTTCGGGCGACACCATCTCACCCGACAAGTCTTTCTGAAAAATATCGTCCATATTACATCTTTCTTTAATATTCCGATGCAAAAGTCGCGAATTATAGAAAAATCATTTTGCCCATCGGCTCATAGTATTTTGTTGTAAAGGTCAAAAGCCTAAACAGCAGCGATACACGCCTTTCACGATGCAGAAGTATGTCTGTACCAAAACAAGGGACACCGTCGGGATGCCCTTCCCGGTTCCCGTCCCATACTTTTTGACGGATTTCATTAATTTCTTTCCTTTTTTGAGCCGGTCTGTGTTTTTTTTCATATCTTTAAGCAGTCTTTTGGTAATACCGTTCATCATGATAATGACGAAAGCAGAAAAACATATACAAAGGATGTTTGCCGGTTTCTTCGGGACGGGCAATTTCGCCATGCGTCTTTTTCCATATGTTTTAAATATTATTAAGGCTGATAATTTGCATATTCGGGTTCGATTTTACCCCCCGATTCCGTTATATATCAATAGCTTACGTAAAAATATTTCCATACTGTGCCAGGCGGCATACGAAGCACTACCCGTGCCCGTATGCCGCCTGCGCTGTTTTAGATCACTCGCAATTCAAAAAATATGGATAAGATGAATACGATAAAGAAAACGGTCGCAACTCTGTTGTTGTTGTTTGTCATGCTGCCGCTTTCCGCACAGGAGGAGCCCGATACAGTCTATACTTTCCGTTTCGTACCGGAAGACGACATGTTTTATGTTCCATGGGGCGGCAACGACAAGGAACTGGCACGGCTCGAATCGTGCGTGGCGCAACTGAAAGAACTCATCCTCTCAGGAAAAATTCCCCTGCTGGTTGACGGGTACAGCTCCGCCGGAAAGAGCGCAGCGGAGAACCTTGCGATGGCGAAAATCCGTTCCAACCGCGTGAAGTCGGAACTTATCATCCGACAGCAGCTGGTCGAGGAGTGCTTTGTCACCAAGAACCACTCCGGAAGCGGGGATTATGTGACGGTACGCATCGCAGTACCGGTTGACAAGGCAGAGGAAGAACGCCTTGCCACCGAACGTTCCAGACAGCAACATAAAGCAGCCGAAGAGTCCGAACGTCAGAAACAGAAACAGGAACAAATCGCACGGGAGCAGAACAAAGCGGAAGAGACACGCCATGCCGCTGAACAAGCGAAAGCCGAAAGAACGGACCGACAGCAGGCAGAACAGCAAAATACCCTTACCGGCACTCCGTCGGAAACAAAAACGCCCACCGATTATCAATTGTCCCTGCGGGCAAATCTGTTACGCTGGGCAACGCTCACACCAGACCTGGGCATCGAATGGCGCATCAGTCCGTCATGGGGCATCGCCGTGAACGGCTCGTGGACTTCATGGACATGGCAGGACAAGGAACGTCGCTATGCCCTCTGGGAGGTGGCTCCCGAAGTACGGTGGTACCTCGGCGAGACGAAGCGCGGCTATCTGGGCGCGATGTTCAAGGCTGGCGAGTTCAACTACAAGCTCTCCGGCACCGGCAGGCAGGGCGACCTGATGGGAGGCGGCATCACGGGCGGTTATCTGCTGCGACTGAACAAAGCCCTGTCACTGGACTTTTCAGTGGCTATCGGCTGCCTACATGCCGATTATGAGAAATAT
>CALUZS010000020.1 GCA_944325355.1 uncultured Parabacteroides sp. | reverse complement strand
CGCCCAAGGCCGTCGTAATACGTGTAGCTCTTCACCTGACCCGTGCCGGCCGCGTCAAGGTGGCGGATGTGCAGCACATAGTCCGAGCCCTGCTTCTGTCCCTGCATGGGAAGCAACGCTGCTGGCAGCAACGCCAGCAGCATCATTAACCTGTATATCTGTCTTGCTCTCATCGTTTCTTCTGGTTTGTGGTTCGACTTAATGTATTATCAGCTTTTCCGTCCTTTTCTCTCCGCCGGAAACTATCACCAGCAGGTATTCCCCCGAAGAGAGGGAGGAGGTTTCCAGATGGAGTTCGTGCCGACCCTCCGGATAACTCCGTGCCGGTATGCGTTGACGTAACCTGCCTGCTATATCCACCAACGTAACCGACACGTCTCTTGCTTCCGTCATTTCCAACAAAAGGGAAATGGTTCCCTCCCGCTGAACCAACGTATAGCGCCATCCAAGCTCATCAGCCATCTCCGGCGTATCCTCTTCCTTTTGCCGCATCGTCTCCTTGACCGCTTCATTTTCCGGGTCTTCCGCCAAATCATAATATTGCACCTCCGGTCTATACATGAATGCTGTCTTGAAATGAACATACGTCTCGCCATACCGCCGCCCCTTGCTTTCTACCGTTTCGAAAACCGGATAACGTGAACCGGGCACATACCAAGAGACCGTCGCCACCTCCATGCCCAACGAATCGGCATTGAATAAAGCAAGGCGGTTTTGCAATTCCGCATCGGTCAGTGTGTCTTTCTCCCCTATCGGATAAACGGTTTCCACCTGCCGTTTCAGATGTTCCACTTTCAACACATCGCGCAACGTATCCCCTTCGGGAAGAATAAGCGTCCCTTTTACAGGAGCTGAAACAATCGCCGTACCCGCCAGCTTCATGACCAGGCGATGGCTGTAATGTCCGCGTCCGAAAAACGGGCGCTCCGTTTTCCCTCCCTCCGCCGGAGAATAAACCTGGCGCAACATTTCCGGACAATAATCTACCCGGGTAGTGGCATTGCCAAACCCGGACAGAAACAAAAGGCTGTCGTCCAACAGATAATCATAACCGGTCCGATGCTCGGTCGCTCTCCATGACGTATCGGATACGGCGTTGTACGTTACCTTGTACTCATCGCTTACCGTACTTACATGGCTGAAGTCCCAGAAACGGGCAGTATCGCTGCCGGCATATTCCGGATAAGAAACCTGCTTCTTCAACAACACGTCTCCTTCCCGGTACAAGTGCCGGGAAAGCGGAAGCTCCTGTGCGGCTGCTACCGTACTTATGGCAAGCAAGCCTATAAAAAGTCGTATTCTCATAGCTGTCTGTTATTGAGAGATGTGATAGGTATAACTGTCCAATGTATTGCCTTCGGCATCCACCACTTTCGTCAGTCTGCCGAAGCCGTCGTAAGAATAAGTTGTGGTAATTCCGGACGGGTCTGTCACCGAAGCAACACCCCGCGACGGATACCAGGTATATGTCGTAACCAGTCCCGTCGTTCCGGAACGAAGGGCATCAAGCGCGTTCTGCAATGCCGACCCGGTCATGCTCTGAATGGATGTATAATTAATCTTTGATGATACGGTACTGAACGGGACACCCACCACTTCGGCTACCAGTTTCTGGTAATTGTATCCCCATACCAACGAAACGACAGTCCCGTCCTGGCGGGTGTACTCCGTCAAGTTACCTTGGGCATCGTAACTGTTATAACTCTCCACATTCCTGACCGTAGAGCCGTCTGCCACACTCTCCTGCAAAGCATTCAGCCGGTAAGGCAATTTCCCGCAAGTCGCACTCCCATACGAGTAAATTATCTTTTTATCGGAAAGTACCGAACCATCTTTGGTAATGGAATAGCGCTCCTCCATCGGACGGGCCAAATCATTCTTCGCCAACATGGCTTGCGCAACGGAGGTATTCAAGTTATGCGGATATGTAAACTCCTGTTCCAACGTAGTCCCGTCGCTCTGGTCGGTCGTGATTTTTGCAGGCAAGCCGGCGCCTATTTCCCTTTTCGTATTCCCGTAAGAATACTCCACCGCAGAGACAATCTCCTTTTCCCCGTCATACAGGGTTTCGCTCTGCAACGTTGGAAGCCAGCCTTCCCCATCCCGCAGCGTATATACCAATGTCTCTATCAAATGATGGGAGTCTTTCTCCGAAACTCCTGAGAATATGCAGATAGAGCGCTCATAACCTTCGCGTATCTGTTGCGATACCAGATCAGATGCAAAAGGACACGATTTTGCATATCGGCTTTTCTTCTTCAATTCGGAGGTTTCCGGATCATATTCGTTTACGTACGACAATTGGGAAACTTTCCACTCATCCAACAAGTTGGGAACAAGCGTTACCGGGGCTGTCGGCCGCATGGAAAACGCAATACCGTGGGTGTACAGGTATTCTGTCTTCTTCGTCACGCCATGAATATCCGACACAGTCTCCGTCACTTTATCGTACAAGACCGTTGCATCCCCGTGGAAAAGGTTCATGCTCGAATGGGAAGAATAGATGCGGTATCTGCGGTCGTTGGTATACGTGTAATGGATGTACCGTTTGATATGGTCTTCCTGGAACAGGCAAAGGAGCGGCGGCATCCAGATGCTTCCTGCCCCGTTGCTGCCGTATGTAAACTCCCGGTTCCGAAGCCAAGTATTGTTATTCTTCGTATCGTAAGAAGAAATCATGCTGATACGGAGACCGCCGGCGTCGGTCGGAGTCAATACCCCGTCCCCGACGTACCGGTTCAATTGCCGGTAAAAGATGTCTTTCGTACCGTTCGGATAAACCATCTCTTTCAGGCTGTACATTTGGGCATAAGTCAGACTCGGTTCGCGGTTTGCCCCGCCGATATAGGTAGAACCGTATTCGGTAGGACTGCCTACACGCCCCAATTCAATTTTCTGCCGGGGTACCAAATCCTCATTTTCCGTATGTGAATTGAAAAAGCCCCAATAATCCAGGTTCTTTTCATAACCGTAATGGTTGGCATTCGGCTCATTGTACGAAAACAGGTATGTCTCGCCGTTTATCGACAATTCCGTCAGTTTATATTTAAGGGAATTGTACAGGAACGTCCCGTAGGTAAAATCCACGGTTTTGATACACTCGCTGCCTTCATAGACCTTGATTTGCTTCAACAACTTATCGTCTGTCACAAATTCGATGCGTCCTCCTGCATACGAAATACGTTGCAAAACCGTCGGATAAAGCGTCGGCACCGGGCTGTCGTAATGGGAACGGGAGACAGCCGCCGTCATTTCAAAATCGTAATACTCCTTTGTCGTCGGATTAATGCCACGGCTTACATAATAATCCAACGTACCGCTGCATCCGCGCCAATAACCATTCGTAGGGATGGTTTCCGTCGTCCGCTGCGAATCATTATCCTCTACCGCATAAAAATCATAGAAAAACGAATAATCGTAAAAACCCTTATAAGAAGTCAACGCAGCATATTGGAATGTCATGGTCTCACCTTGCAGGCTCGTGATGGAGGACGGCTTCCATGCCGTAACAAAATTCCCTGCCGGACTGTATGTCCGCTCTATCCCCGCATTGAAGTTGTAAACGTTCCCGGAGGGGTCGGTCATGCTTATCCCTTCCAACTTGCCGCTGACGGAAACCGTATGTGCCGTTTCCGGTAAAAACATGGGGACATACCTGCCGCTTTCCGCCTGGCTCTCCGGGCGTTTGAAAACAAATTTGCCGCTACCGGACAATGTTTTGTAATAAAATACATCCGGCGTGGTGTCAAAGTAACCTTTCATCATGGCTACCAGGTCAGCCAAATTGCTGGAATCGTACCGGGAATCGTAGTTGACATAGTAATCCTCATCGTTTTTCCCGCGGACCTGGCGGGTGATGGCAGGCTCCGCCTCCAGATTCCACCCGATACCTACCCAACTATAATTCGTTTCCGACGCCTTGATTCCGGTCATCTTGCAGCGCAAGACGATTGGCAGCGTAAAATCCCTTGTCCGGATGGTATGGATGGGAATGCTTACATCCACCGCCCCCGTCCCATAATCGACCGGATGATTGATTTCATTCATCAAACGGGAAGCGGACGGGGTAACAGGCGTATATCCCGCCACTTTCTTGCTTAACGGGAACACATTCGAAATATCATTCGCAGGTGCAGACACCACGCGAGCAGGAACAATATCCGCACTGTCTCTTTGGCGGACCGAATCTTTTCTTAGGACTTGTTGTCCTTCTGCAATGTGGGTAAGGAGCAAAAAACAGATTACCCACAATACGTGTTTTTCCATAACTTACTCTTTTAAACGTTTAACAATTCAACTCCCTGCATTAAAATTTAATACATTTTCATCCTTCTGTTTTTATATAAGAACAAATAAACCTGCTGTTTTGTTTATCGGCAAAGAGCAATTTATTTGATTTATTTTGTTAAATATTCTAAAAAAACAAACCATATCCAATGGGCAATGCCCTTCGGATTACCGTTTTCCTCCGGGAGTTCCTGGAAAAGCAAATTTTTCCCACCAAAGGTTGCCCGGCTTTCAGAACGCGGCTGCCCGGCCGTTCCGGAAGGAGCAGGCAGATCCCGGAGGAAATTTCTTAAAAAAGATTGCGTTATATACCCGCATTTATTAGCTTATTCCACCATTTTTTGTACGTTTGTACTCGGATTAGATTAACCTAAGCATAATGGTAAAGCAGCAAAGCAGCTCTATTTTAAACCGGACAGTCGAACTACTGTCGGAAGAGACATCCTACAAACAGCTTTTTCATGCTTCGAAAGATGAAGAAGCCATCCCCTCTGGCGATATTCTCAAAAAGATTGTCGATTTGTGCTATGCCATCCTTTTTCCGGGTTATTTCGGAACTGCGCATATCAGCAAGCAGACCATCCGTTTCCATACCGGCGTACATGTAGAGACACTGCACCGGCTCTTGACGGGACAAATCCATGCCGGGCTTTGCTTCGCGGACAACCGCTCCCCCAACGATGCTGAGAAACTGTCGGACGAAGCGGAAAAACTGTCGGAACAGTTTATTGCATCGCTACCCTCCATCCGTGACCTGCTGGCTACGGATGCGGAAGCCACATACAACGGAGACCCTGCTGCAAAAAATCCGAGCGAGGTGATTCTATGTTATCCCGGTTTCCGTGCCATAACCAACTACCGGCTGGCGCACCAGCTATATAAACAACGTGTGCCTTACATCCCGAGGATGATTTCGGAACTGGCGCATGCGGAAACAGGCGTGGATATCCATCCCGGAGCACAAATAGGGCACCATTTCTCCATCGACCACGGGACAGGAACCGTTATCGGGGAAACAAGTGTGATAGGCAACCATGTCCGCATATTCCAAGGCGTCAGCCTTGCCGGGGAAAAACTGCCGCCCGATGAAAACGGAAATGCTATCAGGGGCGTAAACCGGCATCCGATATTGGAAGACCATGTCACTGTCTATTCAAACGCTACCCTGATTGGTAAAATCCGAATAGGGAAAGGCTCCACCATCTGCGGCAACGTCTGGATTACGGAGGATGTTCCCGAAGGAACGATTGTGCAATTGTCGGTCGACAGCCGACCCTATCATAAGGACTATAAATAATATATTTTACTATAAATCATTTACTAACAACATTTATGCTTCCTGAAAAAGCAAGTATATACAGTGAATCTCAAAACAAAATGAGTGAGACTTTTGAAATGGTGGCGAAGACCCTTTACGGGTTAGAAGACGTCTTGGCCGACGAACTGTCTGCATTGGGCGCGAAAGATTTGCAAATAGGAAAGAGAATGGTCTCTTTTACCGGAGACAAAGAACTGCTGTACAGGTCCAATTTCTATTGCCGCACAGCGCTCCGCATATTAAAACCGGTTTATCACTTCAAAGCCAAAGATGCTGATACCGTCTATCATGAAACAAAAAAAGTGGAATGGGAAAAATACCTGTCGCTGGACAAGACTTTTGCGATAGACTCCGTAATCTACTCGGAAGACTTCAACCACTCCAAGTTCGTTGCTTACCGCACCAAAGATGCCATAGCCGACTACTTCATGGACAAATTCGGGAAACGGCCGTCTGTGAGAGTGAATAACCCTGACATCTACATAAACATCCACATCTCCCACAACGATTGTACGCTATCAATCGACAGTTCCGGAGAAAGCCTCCACAAACGCGGATGGCGGGTGGCACAGACGGAAGCTCCGCTGAACGAAGTACTGGCAGCCGGCATGATACTTAAAACAGGATGGAGAGGGGAGTCGAACTTCGTTGACCCGATGTGCGGCTCTGCCACGCTGCTGATTGAAGCGGCGATGATAGGCTTGAACATGGCGCCCGGATTATACCGCAAGGAGTTCGCTTTCCAGAAATGGATTGATTACGATGATAAATTGTTTAACCGGATATACAACGATGAATCGCTGGAACGCGAATTCAAATTCAAGTGTTACGGTTCCGACATTAATCCGGCAGTTATCGAAATCGCACGCGAAAACGTACGCAACGCCGGGCTGCCGAAATATATTGAATTGGAAGTAAAACCGTTCCAACAATATACGGAAGCGCCCCAACCCGGTATCCTCGTGACCAATCCGCCTTACGGCGAACGCATCTCCTCCAAAGACCTGCTCGGTCTGTACAACATGATTGGGGAACGGTTGAAACATGTGTTCAGCGGATACAAGGCATGGATTTTGAGCTACAAAGAGGAATGTTTCGACAAAATAGGGCTGCGCCCCTGCGAAAAAATCAAATTGATGAACGGCTCCCTGGAATGTGAGTTCCGTTGTTATGAGATGTTTGAAGGGACAAACAAAGAGTTCAAAAAAGCATTGAACAGGGGAAAGGGCGATGAGTATGAAAAGAAAAGAACGGACGACCGTTTCCGCGAAAGGAAAACAGGACGGCCGGAGAAACGTTTCACATCCGAGCGCCGGAACGATGATGACTTTTTTGACAAACGGAAGTTCTCGGATGAAAAACGCCCGGCAAAGATGCGTTACCGGGACAACTTCGACAAAAAGCGTTTCAATAACAAAAAATCATTTGGAAACAAAAAAAACCGGAGACGTTATGACGAAGAATAGATTGCTTTTTATCTTTATCCTTTCTTTTTTATCTTTTTCCGCCATGCCGCAGAACAAACAACTGACGTTAGACAATCTCATCCCGGGGGGAAAAAGCTATTCCAAATTTGTGCCCGAAAACCTCCCGCAATTGCAATGGATGGGTGAACAATACATCTATTCGAAAAAAGGAAACCTGTATTGCGGCACTCCCGGCAAACAGGAGCGTGTGCTGTTTGACCTCGCCGTTTTGAATGAAGCTCTAAACGAAGCCGGATGCAAAACGCTGAAAAGCATGCCCCGCTTTACAGTGCCCGACAAGGAGTTGCCGGTCCTCGCCTTTTATACGCGCACCCATCTGCTCCTTTTCGACACGGGAAACCGGAAAATATCGGGAAAATACGAACTTAATCCGGATTGGGGGAACTATGACTACTGCAACCGGAACGGCTACGTGGCATTTACCGATGAAAACAAATTAGGCATTATCTCTCCCGAGGGCAAGGTAGCCTACATCAACCAGGACAACAAAAAAGATATTGTCTTCGGGAAATCCGTGCATCAGAACGAGTTTGGCATAAGCAAAGGCACATTCTGGTCGCCGCAAGGCAACGCCATAGCCTTTTACCGGATGGATGAAAGCATGGTAACCGACTATCCGTTCGTCAATATCGACAAACGGTGCGCTACAGCCGAGCCGCATAAATATCCCATGGCAGGAATGAAAAGCCACCATGTTACGGTGGGTGTCTACCAACTGCAATCGGGAAAGACCGTCTGGCTGAAAACAGGGACGCCGAAAGAGAAGTACCTGACCAATATTGCCTGGAGCCCCGACGAGAAACATATATACATTGCCGAGCTGAACCGGGAGCAGAATGAAATGCACCTCGTCAGGTACAATGCCGAAACTGGGGAAAAAGAGATGACGCTGTTCACGGAAACAGACAGCCGTTATGTAGAACCGCAACATCCTGTCCTCTTCCTTCCGAACGACCCTGAGAAGTTCATCTGGCAAAGCGAGCGAGACGGTTACAACCATCTCTACCTTTATAACACCGACGGAAAACTGCTTAAACAACTGACCAAGGGGAAATGGGTCGTGCTGGATCTTCTCGGCTTCGACAAGAAAGGGGAAAACCTCTTCCTCTCCTCCACACAGCCGCATCCGTTAAGTTCAAACCTCAACGGCTCACCTTTAAGCATAAAGACCTGGAAGCTGAACGTCAAGAAAGGAACGCTTTTTTGCATGACAAATAAAAAACCGCTGTTGGGTGTGCACACCTCCCAAGTCAGCGCTTCCGGGAAATACATCATCGACAACTACTCTACGCCTGATACTCCCAGAAACATCGAAATCATAGAGACAAAAAAAGGAGAGAGCTTACAGACGTTGTTGCAAGCGGCCAACCCGTTTGAAGGATATGACATGCCGGCTATCGAAACCGGTACCATCAAGGCAGCAGACGGCGAGACGACTCTCTATTTTCGACTCATCAAACCGGTCGGCTTCGACCCTAATAAAAAATACCCGACCATCATCTATGTTTATGGCGGTCCGCACGCCCAGCTTGTCACCGGCGATTGGATGAACGGCACACGGGGATGGGATATCTACATGGCGCAACGCGGGTATATCGTATTCACGGTAGACGGACGCGGTTCCGCCAATCGCGGACATGCGTTTGAGAGCGTCATACACCGGAACTTGGGAGTCAACGAAATGGCGGACCAGATGAAAGGTGTGGAATTTCTCAAGTCTCAGCCTTTTGTCGACGCCGACAGAATCGGTGTCCACGGATGGAGTTACGGAGGATTCATGACCACCAACCTGATGCTCTCGCATCCCGACGTATTCAAGGTTGGAGTTGCCGGCGGACCGGTCATCGACTGGAGCAATTACGAGATTATGTACGGCGAACGGTACATGGACCGTCCGCAAGACAATCCGGAAGGTTATAAAAACGCGAACCTGAAACTGAAAGCCGGCAATCTGAAAGGTCATCTGCTGCTCATTCACGGAGACATCGACCCCGTTGTCGTATGGCAACATAGCTTAGGGTTCCTGAAAGCCTGCGTAGACGCAAACACCTATCCCGATTACTTCGTATATCCGCGCCACCTGCATAACGTAATCGGAAAGGACCGTCCGCATTTGCATGAGAAAATTACCCGTTATTTTGACGATTATTTGAAATAAAGATAAGTTATGAACATATTGGTATTAGGCTCCGGCGGCCGCGAACACGCATTGGCGTGGAAAATAGCGCAAAGCCCCAAAACAGACAAATTGTTTATCGCTCCGGGAAATGCCGGAACGGCACAGACAGGTGAGAATGTAAATATCAAAGCCGACGATTTCGAATCGATAAAAGAATTCGTCCTCGGCAACAACATCGGCATGGTAGTAGTTGGTCCCGAAGACCCGCTGGTCAAAGGGATCTACGACTATTTTGAACAAGACAGCCGGCTTTGCCATATCCCGGTAATAGGTCCGAGCAAAGCCGGAGCACAGCTGGAAGGGAGTAAAGACTTCGCCAAAGCATTCATGATGCGCCACCATATTCCTACTGCGCGTTACAAAAGCTTCTCCGCCGAAACACTGGAGGATGGTTTCGCGTTCTTGGAGACGTTAGGAGCTCCTTATGTCCTGAAAGCCGACGGACTGGCTGCCGGGAAAGGGGTGCTTATCATAGATAACCTGGATGAAGCGAAAAAAGAACTGGAAAACATGTTGCAAGGCAAGTTCGGTGCAGCCGGGAATACCGTTGTCATCGAAGAATACCTTGACGGCATTGAGTGCTCCGTCTTCGTCTTGACCGATGGCAACAGCTATAAAATCCTGCCGGTAGCGAAAGACTACAAACGTATCTCGGAAGGCAACACCGGGCTGAACACCGGAGGCATGGGTGCCGTATCGCCCGTTCCTTTTGCCGATGAGACTTTCATGCAGAAAGTAGAAGAACGGATTATCCGCCCGACAATCGACGGATTGAAAAAGGAACATCTTACCTACAAAGGTTTCATCTTCTTAGGGCTTATCAATGTAAAAGGAGAGCCGATGGTCATTGAATACAACTGCCGCATGGGAGACCCGGAAACGGAAGTTGTCATGCTCCGGATAAAAAGCGACCTGGTTGACCTGCTGGAAGGAGTAGCCGAAGGGAACCTGGCTGAACGCGTCCTGGAAGAAGATCCGAGAAGCGCCGTTACAATCATGCTGGTAAGCGGCGGATACCCGGAAGCTTACGAAAAAGGAAAGGTTATGACCGGATTCGACAAGGTATTGCCAGAAAACATCCTGTTCCATGCCGGGACAGTTTCCGACGGCAAAAACATCTTGACAAACGGAGGACGCGTAATCGCCGTAAGTTCTTACGGAAAAGACAAAGAGGATGCACTTGCCAAATCGTTTGAAGGAGCAAAAGCTATCGAGTTTGAAAAAAAATATTTCAGGAAAGACATCGGCTTTGACGTATAAGTAAATGAGAGGAAGTGTCCGTCATCCGAAAAACATCATGGCTTCTCCGGCAACTTACCTGTATATTGTTGCCGGATGCCTGTTCTGTTGGGTCAGCTGCTGCATCTTTTCAGTAGGATTTCCCTTCCGGGAGGAGACGGATACGCCACTCTTATGGAACACTATCTACCAAGCCCTGCCAAATAAGCAAATAGCCTATTTGGCTGGCTTTTTATTGGCATTGGGAGGTGCTTTTCTTTTGCACCGGTTAAACTACACCGTCATGCTTATCCGGGAGAAAAACTATCTTCCACTGGTTCTTTATCTCCTCCTGACAAGCACAAACTTCCTTTTTTTCCCTCTCAATGCCACCTCTATCAGCGCATTTTTTATCATCATTGCCTTGTACTTCCTGTTTATCTCCTATCACGATACTTTTTCGCAAGACAAAATTTTCGCCATGAGTTTCAGTGTCGGGATTGGCAGTCTGATATGGATTCAGATACTTTGGTTTGTTCCGCTTTTCTGGTACGGCATGTACTTGTTCAAGTCGCTTAACTTGAAAACGTTCTCTGCATCCATCCTGGGATTGGCAACCGTCTACTGGTTTCTTTTGGGCTGGTGCGTATGGAGTGGTGACTACACGGCTTTTACCATCCCGTTCAACACGCTGGTACAGCTGAATCTGCTGCACTTTTCGGAGTTATATATGCTGGATTTTATCGAACTGACCATCATCTTTGCGCTGACACTTACGGCAATCATCAATATCATCACGCACAACTACCTGGAGAATCTGCGGACACGTCGGTACTTGTCATTCCTGATAACCATGACGTTCTGGTCCGGGCTTCTATACCTGCTGTACGAACAGCCGTCGGAAGAACTGCAGCAAACAGCTTACATATCGGCAGCCCTGCTCCTCTCCCACCTGTTCACCGTATTGCATAACCGGGTCATGTGCTACCTGTTTTACATTTTCACGTTTACACTATTTGTTCTGTTGGCATATCAAGTATGGAATTTCTAATTGAATATGGATACATCGGTGTTTTTATCGCTGCTTTTCTGGCAGCCACCATCCTGCCTTTCAGCAGCGAGGTCGTACTGACCGGCGTATTACTGGGCGGCGCGGCGTATGCCCCATGTATGATTGCCGCCACACTCGGGAACTTCTTAGGCGGCATGAGCTGTTATTGGATTGGAATGTTGGGAAAAATTGAATGGATAGAAAAGTATCTCAAATTAGATATTCAAAAAGTGGAAAAGGTCCAGCGGTGGATACAAGACAAAGGCTCTTGGACTGGCTTCTTCGTCTTTTTGCCGGGAATAGGCGATTTCATCGCCGTTGCTTTGGGATTCCTACGCGCCAACGTCTGGATAGTCGCCATCTCCATGCTGGCTGGGAAAGCCATACGCTACTGGGTCTGGATGGAATTTGTATATAAGATACAGGAACTTTTTTAACTGGAGCGCCCTGCCCTCCAATGAGATGCAAGCCAATCCGACGGATAGTCAGGAAGAGAGACGCAGGTACTCTTTCATCTCCTTTCTAAGCATCTTAAGCGCACGGTATATCTGTGTCTCGACAGTCCGGGGTGAAAGGTCAAGCTTTCCGGCAATCTCACGAACCGACAGACCATCAAAACGGCTCAACCTGAAAATCACGCGGCACTGCTCCGGCAAGCTGTCGATGGAATTTTTAAGATGGCGTTCCATCTCATTCACATTCAGCGTCTCATCCGGACGGTCAAAACAATCGTATAACGCAATTGTCTCCTCCCCTCCCAACAAATCGGTTTGCCGGGTTGACCGGATAAAATTCAGACACTCATTATGTACAGCCCGAAACAGATAGGCTCTCAACGAAGTGTCTATGCATAGTTCTCCCCTCCGTTCCCAAAAATGCAGGAACACGTTCTGGAGAATATCCTTTGCTTCCTCCGGGTCGGGAATGAATTTCCGGCAATAGATATAAAGCTGCATGTACAACCTTTGAAACAAAAGGTTAAAAGCTTTGATATCTCCGTCCCTGATTAATTCATAAATGTCTTTCTCATCAGTACGCATAAGGTTTGTTTGAAAAAAAGCATGCAAGGGAAAAATCCCCTGCAAGCTTTTCCCTGAATTTTATCCGGATTATTACAAAATCTCCTCTGCCGTTTTATTGAAATAGTCTATGCACTGCTTGATATCGGGCACTGAGTTATCCCAATTATATTCATATTCGATGGAGAAGACACCTTTGAAATTCTGGCGCTTCAGTTCTTGCATCATTCCTTTGACATCAAGTATGCCGGTACCCCAGATTACATCGTGTTGCCAATCTTCGCCTTCGCGTTTTTGATCAATATCTTTAAAGTGCAAGGAAACGATACGTCCTTCCAATTTTTTCAAACACGCTATCTGGTCGAGTCCTTCACGACGCCAATGGCCGACATCGGCACAAGAACCAATCATATCGCTACGGTGCGAGATGGCAGCGAGCAGACTGTCAGGTGTCCAATAGGTCGACGGCTGCGGATGGTTGTGCACTGAAATCTTAATACCGGTTTCTTTTACCAAACCTTCTACCATATCCCAATCAGCCAATGCCGGTTCGCAGGTGATAAACTCCATACCCATATCTTTGGCAAAAGCGAACATCTTAGGCCAATCTTCCGATTTCTCTGCCACATAGACACCGGTTGCAATGATTTTCACGCCTTTCGACTGGGCATACTCCTTAATCTCTTTGCGAGTCTGCTCATCAAGGTCGAACGTAAAGGTCTTGTCTCCCCATTTGCCACCCAGCTTATGCCCGGGGAACACTTCGATATACTTGACACCCAGTTCCTGTGTCTTGTCTATCGCTTCAACAAGGGTAAACTTGTGAAAAGAATAAGACTGGATAGCCAACCGCCACCCGTTCTGTTCGCTCTTCGAACCGCTCTGGCACGAAACGAACGGCAAAACAATCAATGCGCAAGCCAACGCAACAAACAATTTTACGATTCTCATAACAGATGATTTAATAGTTAATTATAGATGTTATTAATCATATCAGCAATTCCTCCCAAAAACGCGGTTACAACCAATGCTGCGCATCCAGCCAACGGCGGTAATCCTTATAAAGCCGCTCAGCCGACGGATGATCGGTTGCCGCTGTCGAACCGGGTTTGCTCAACATTCCGCAATACTGGTAAACAGCTATCCGTTCAACAAAAGGAGAGACATCCTCCAACTGAACCAACAGCCGGTCGAATGTTGCAGAGACAGCTGGAGATGAATACACGTCACCTTTCTTACAAGGTGTCAGCGCATAGACCGTATAATCCGGAATATTTTGGAACGCATGCCACGTCCCTTGCTTAAAGAGAGAAACACCCCGATAAGAACCTGCCCAGATGTTTCCATCAATATCTTCCGACAATACCGACAGGGAGTTATCCGACAACCCGTCTTTCACAGTAAATCGTGTCCATTCGCCCGATGGCTCCTTCATGTACAATCCGTTCCTCCACATGCCTGCCCATATCCGTCCCGACGCATCCTCAAACAATGAATAGGCAGGGTCGGAAATTTCTGCTATCTTACCGGATAAAACACCTCCCCTGGCTATATATACGCCATCGTTCCACACACTGAGCCACAAGGTTCCACCGCTGTCAATCATGCAATCCTCAATATATATCTTATCACCCGAAAAAAGTTTCCAACCGCCGCCTTGGTCATGATATATTCCGGCATACGTCGAAACATAAACGCCACCATCCGCATCAAATGCAATCGCACGGACATCATTCTGAGGAGATACCTTTTCGGAAAAACGCGATGTATGGAACTGACCATTGGCAGAAAACAACGAAACGACACTACACAATAATAAAACAATTGCCTTTTTCATAACTCCCGTTTTCCTATTCTTTATTCATAAAGGCAAACTTACGAAAAAATTTTAAATTTATTTATCCAGTAATAAAAATTGGAGTAAAAAATCTCTGGAATAAAAGCGGAAGAGTTGTTGCTCTCCGTAAAAAAGCCGTGTAGATTCCGTTTAAAATCTACACGGCTTTCTCTGGAAAAACATTCCGATTCTTATGAACTCCTATCGGAGTGCTTACAGGCAATTTCCTCTACTTTGCAATCAACAGATAATAGTTCTTCTTTCCACGTTGAACCAGCAAATACTTGCCATTGAGCAGGTAGTCGCCATTGACTGCCATATCGGTATCCGACACTTTCTCTTTATTCACACTGACCCCTCCACTCTGGATAAGTTTGCGCAACTCTCCTTTTGAAGGGAACACACTTGCCATTTCAGTACAGAGATCTATCAGTTTGACACCGCCGGAAACAGCATCCTTCGACACGTCAAATTGCGGAACTCCGCTGAAGACGTCCAGCAAGGTCTCTTCGTCCAACCGTTTCAACGTCTCGGAAGTGGAGTTTCCGAACAAAATCCCTGAAGCTTCCACCGCCGCGTTATAATCTTCCAATGAATGGGTCATCACCGTAATCTCCTTGGCAAGACGTTTTTGCAACGGGCGCAGATGCGGGGCATCGTTCTGCTCCTTAACCAAACTTTCTATCTCTTCACGGTCCAAATCCGTAAATATCTTGATATACTTTTCAGCATCCGCATCGCTCACATTCAACCAAAACTGGTAAAATTTATAGGGTGACGTATAGCGGCGGTCCAGCCAGACATTACCCGATTCCGTCTTTCCGAATTTACCTCCATCAGCTTTCGTTATCAACGGGCAGGTCAACGCATACGCTTCACCACCCACTTTCCGGCGAATCAGTTCTGTTCCGGTGGTAATATTCCCCCATTGGTCAGCACCCCCCATCTGAAGCCGGCAACCTTCATGCTGGTATAAATAGAGAAAATCGTATCCTTGCAACAGCTGATAGGAGAATTCCGTAAATGAAAGCCCGACACTTGAGCTGCGTTCCAAACGCTTTTTAACGGAATCTTTCGCCATCATATAATTGACCGTAATATGCTTTCCTATGTCTCTGATGAAGTTCAAGAAAGAGTATTCTTTCATCCAATCGTAATTATTCACCAACTTAGCTGCATTTGGCGCATCGGAATCGAAATCAAGGAATTTAGCCAACTGTTTTTTAATACATTCCTGATTATGACGGAGCGTTGTTTCATCCAACAGATTCCGTTCAGCCGACTTCATCGAAGGGTCGCCTATCATACCGGTAGCACCGCCCACCAACGCAATGGGACGATGGCCGGCACGCTGCAGGTGTTTCAGCATCATCACTCCCACCAAATGACCTATATGCAATGAATCGGCAGTAGGGTCGATGCCCAGATATGCCGAAGTCATTTCCTTTTGTAATTGCTCTTCCGTTCCGGGCATCATGTCATGAATCATGCCCCTCCATCTTAATTCTTCTACAAAATTCATCGTAATGTTATTCTATATCAAATAATTTTAGCGGAGACAAATATAATACTTTTCATGGAGACCCTGCTCTCTTTTCAATAAATATCCATAAAAAGGGACGGTAACACACGCCGGACATTACCCGCAATTGTGCCGGCGAGCGTCTCCACCGGGCAATCCAAAGCATCTGCCAAACGCCGATAGACAGTTTCTATCGGCAATGCCGATTCGTCGGTCTCGGCAAAAAAAGGTGCAGAAGCGGCAACAAGCACCAATGTATCACGGTTAAAATGTTCCCCAAAGGAGAGCAGGCATCCATTATCCAGCAACTGGCGGGCAAGCTCAGGCTTCCCTCTAAAACCATGAATTATCCATGGCTGGGAGGGTTTTAATCGCTTCTTAATATGAAGCAATTCACTCCAAGCTTTTACGCAATGGACAACCAACGGTTTCCCCACCTCTTCCGAAAGACGGCACTGGTATTCAAAAACCGCCTGTTGCAATTCCAAAGAGGTACCGCAACATTTATCAAGCCCAGCTTCCCCTACCAGCAGCACTTTTCCGTCACCTACGGTTTGTTTCAGCTGTTCCTGCTGGCGCGCCACATCGCCGATATGCCACGGATGAATACCGCAAGAGAGAAAACAATGGTTTCCACATGCCGGATCAAAATCTTCCCCTACCAGGGAATTATATACGAAACGGGTATCTCCGGAAGATATCCCGCAATGATGCGTATGTATATCATAACAGAGCATATCAAGGAACTGGGTCATATCCGCTGCCCCCCCAAGGATGACACCGGAGCAAACGGCGGACTGTCAGGTACAATCCTTTAAGCGGCCCGTGTTTTTTCAATGCCTGCACAGCATATTCGGAACAGGAAGGTGTAAACCTGCAGGAAGCCGGTGTCATAGGAGAGATGCAATATTTGTAAAAATAAACCGGAAGTAGCAAAAGCCATGTAAAAAAGCGACGGATTAGCATGCTTTTTTCTCCAAAATATGGACTATTTTATCCATCGACTTTGCAATTTCTGAAGTAGGATGCAACTTATCGTCGATATAAAGGAATGCAATAAAGTAATTTTTCCCGAACAGAGATGAAACTGCAGCAAACTTATCTTTACGCAATCGGTACATCTCACGCACCTGGCGCTTTACCCGGTTACGCTTCACTGCCCGTTTCAATTTTTTTTTGGGAACACTAATAAAAACAGTTACCGGAGGAGCAGGGACGTCTGCCGTGCAAAAAACAACACGCAAAGGATATGAAACAAACGACTTTCCTTCATTAAACAGGAAATCCACATGACGTTTCAACGACAGACGTTCAGCCTTAGTAAAGGTAAACCTTTTCTCTTCCGTCATCTATTTCTTTTTATTTGCCATTTCCTTTTTCAGATACATATCCAACGCCGCTGTCATCGATGGAGCTTCAGGAGTGGGCGCTTGTACATCCAATCTCAGCCCGGCATCTTTTACAGCGTTTGCCGTTGCCGAACCAAAGCAGCCGATACGGATGTTCTTCTGTTCAAAGTTCGGGAAATTCTTCATTAACGATGAGATACCTGACGGGCTGAAAAACACAAGCATATCATAATCGAAATTCTCTCCCGGTTTAAAGTCGTTGCTGACCGTACGATACATAATTGCTTTCTGGTAAGAAATCTTTTTCGCATCAAGCATAACGAACAAATCATCCTTATGCACGTCAGACACGGGAGCCAGATATTTTTCTTTCGGATGTTTGGCGATTACCGCAACCAAATCATCAATTTTACCATTTTGTCCGTAAAATATTTTCCGTTTCCGATAAATGATATATTTTTGCAAATAAACGGCGATTGATTCCGTCATACAGAAATACTTCATTGTCTCGGGAATATTTACGCGCAATTCTTCACATAAATGAAAAAAATGGTCGATTGCAGTACGGGCAGTAAAAATGACAGCGGTATAATCCAGGATAGAGATTCGTTGCTGTCTGAATTCTTTTGATGATAATGGTTCCACCTTTATGAACGGACGGAAATTAATTTCCACACCATATTTCTCAGCGATATCAAAATATGGAGATTTCTCCGATGTAGGCTTAGGCTGGGAAATTAATAGCTTCTTAATATTCAACGCCATATCAAATATTCATCTCAATAAAATAACACATTTCATTTACGCCTTTGCACAATAAGAACAAAGGAATGATTTCTTGGGCGCAAAGATACAAACTTATGTAGAATAAATTGCCATTTTTCATGTAAAATATCCGTATTGTCTTATAAATTATCACAATTCGGATGCTTATAAAAGAAATCAAAAACAAAAATGACGTTGCAAAGAGATCGGCTTTCGCTAAAAAAAGAAAAACCGGCAGATAAAGAAATATTCCCCAAACTGCGATTGCCGCATCATACCCCCGTTTCCAGAACCGATACCTTTCTTCCGAATAAAAAGTATAGGCAAACGTAAGATAAAACAGCTTCTTGACCAAATAATAGACTACAAGTACCAGAAAGAAAAGGGCAAGGAGCAGCAACTGCTCCTTGCCGGACAAATATACTGTTACCCCCTTCTCTCGAGCAATAAAAAAAACGAACAGACTGCAAAGGAAAAGCATTTGGAACAGCAGGAAAACATGTACCCCCCGGTTCTCATTTTCAGAATCCTCAAACAGGTTGCCCCGTTCTTTCACCGAAAAAATCTCTCTCAGCATTTGCAGGAAGAACGGAACATGCCACCAATATTGCAAGGCAAAGAAAAAAAACAAGAGAAATACCGCCGGCAAAACCAAACCATCAACAAATTGATCCTGCCAAAGCCCGACTCCCACATATCCTCCAAACTGATTCACGTCAATAAGCCTCCCGCAATATTTCACCCACCGTTGGATGGGGGAAGACGAAAGAACGGAACTCACCAGCTTTCATACCCTTTTCGATGGCTATGCCGGCAATTACTATCAACTCCGAAGCAGGATTGCCCAAGATGTGCGCACCTATCAGACGGGATTCATTATCCAACAATAGTTTGCATACGCCGCTGCCCATCTCGTTTTCAGCAACAAACCGTCCGGAAAATGACATTGGGACTTTTTTTACTTGATAAGGAAGCCCCTCTTTCTGCAGCTCTTCTTCAGTTTTGCCCACACCGGCAAATTCAGGATTGGTATATACTACGCCGGGGATTGCCCGGTAACTCATCAGGCGCGTCCCGCCCAAGATATGTTCGACAGCCACCTCCGCTTCGCTTACCGCAGTATGTGCCAGCAAAGAAAAGCCGGTAATGTCTCCACAAGCATAAACGCCCGGACAAGAGGTTTGCATATAACCGTCCGTTCTGACACCTCTGCCACGCATCTCCAATTGCAGGTTTTCCAACCCAAAGCCGGTTGTCATCGGCACACGTCCGGCACTCAACAATATCTTCTCGGCAGGCAACGCAAAAATTTCCCCATCTTTCTCAACGCTGACCGTACCGTTATCTACGGATATCACTTTACTTTCCAAATAGAACTTGACCCCTCGTTTGGCGTATTCCGCTTGAAGCATTTCCGATAGCTCCCTGTCCATCGGTCCAAGAATCTTCCCCGTCATTTCTACAACATGCACTTCTGTTCCCAAGCTGTTGAAGAAAGAAGCGAACTCCATACCGATTACGCCCCCACCGATAATCACCAACGAACGAGGAAGTTCCTTTGCCAGCAACGCTTCCCGGCTTGTCCAATAAGCAGAACTTTCCAATCCGGGAACAGGAGGGAGAACCGCTTCCGACCCGGTACAAAGCAACAACCTGCCGGCTTCGTAACGTTCGTCACCGACCGTAACGTAAAACGTTTTTCCATCGTCTGATTTTCCTTCGATAAACGCTTCTCCCGTCACGACATCCACTCCGGCATCTTTCATTTTCATCCGTATACCCGCCGTAAGTTTTTTCACCACCTTGTTTTTCCGTGCGACAATCTTCTGCAAGTCGAACGAACAGTTTTCCGCCAAGACGGCATATTTTGCCGCTTGCTTGACGGTTTCCAACACTTTTGCGGAATAGAGCAACGTCTTAGTCGGAATACAGCCTTCATTCAAACAGACTCCCCCTAACGCATTCTTCTCAAACAACACGACCGATAATCCGGCCTTGCCTGCCCGTTCGGCAGCCGTATAACCGGCAGGTCCGCCACCTACAATTGCAATATCATATTTCATGCTTACCAGATTTAATATTTCACTGTTTCTTTCAAATCAAGCCATCCGATTCCTTTATTGAGATTTTTTCGTTATGCTTACGCAGCACCTTAACGAACTCTTTCTTGTCGACAGGAGAGATGAGTATCCACGGCTTACCCTCCTTATAAACAATGAGCCTGTCTAATGAAAGCGCATAGCTTGAGACAGGCATAGACGTAGATTCGACCGCCGTTACCTCCTCTACCTTTATCTTTTTCTCCGGGAATATGCTGCAATGGACTACCAGATAACCATCGGCTGTGATTTTATACCAAGTATTCATCAGCATGTGCACACACAGGACCATCACCAACAGCAACGGTATGATTGCAAAAGGGCTATCACTTACGACAAACACAAAGATACACGACACTGCGATGATGAAAAACGTCAAATGATACCACCAACCTACTTTCGATTTAAAAACTCTATCTACTTCCATACGCTATTTTTACAACTCAGTTATCCCGATAAAACTTCAAAACTTCTGCAAAGTAATAAAATTTGATATAGATTCATCGGATTATCCTCGATTTTTTATGAAAAAACATCTCCGATACTTACATAATTCATACCTTTGATGCCTATAAACATATTTCGCAATAATGACAAAAGAATTTGACTTTTTAGTGATTGGCTCAGGCATTGCAGGCATGAGTTTCGCGCTGAAAGTGGCAGAGAAGGGAAAAGTGGCAATCATCTGCAAAACGGAATTGGAAGAAGCCAACACCTACTTTGCACAAGGAGGCATAGCTTCGGTCACGAATCTGAGCGTCGACAATTTCGACAAGCACATAGAAGACACAATGATTGCCGGAGATTGGATAAACGACCGGGCAGCTGTCGAAATGGTAGTGCGCAACGCTCCGTCACAAATACAGGAACTGATAAAATGGGGCGTCGAGTTCGATAAAAAAGAGAACGGAGAATTTGACCTTCACCGCGAGGGAGGTCATAGCGAGTTCCGTATCCTCCATCATAAGGACAACACAGGTGCAGAAATACAATTAAGCCTTATCAAGGCAATCAAGCAACATCCGAACATTACGATATTCAACCATCATTATGCCGTAGAGATTATTACGCAGCACCATCTGGGAATCATCGTAACACGACACACGCCCGGCATAAAATGTTACGGGGCATATGTTCTCGATGAAGCAACCGGCAAGGTGGAGACGTTCCTTTCCAAAATAACAGTGATGGCAACCGGCGGATGCGAAGCGGTTTACCGCAACACGACCAATCCTTTAATTGCTACCGGAGACGGTATCGCTATGGTCTACCGGGCAAAAGGCGTTGTCAAAAACATGGAATTCATACAATTCCATCCGACGGCACTATTCCATCCCGGAGACCGTCCTTGTTTCCTGATAACGGAAGCGATGCGCGGCTACGGAGGTGTCCTGCGCACATTGGATGGAAAAGAATTCATGCAAAAATACGACAAACGTTTGTCGCTTGCGCCAAGAGATATCGTTGCGCGCGCCATCGATAACGAAATGAAAACACGCGGAGAAGACCATGTCTATCTTGATGTGACACATAAAGACGCGGAAGAGACGAAAAAACATTTCCCAAACATCTACCAAAAATGTTTGAGCCTGGGCATAGATATTACCAAAGAGTATATCCCGGTAGCACCTGCCGCCCATTACTTATGCGGTGGCATCAGCGTGGATTTGAACGGACAAAGCAGCATACGCCGGTTATATGCAATCGGTGAATGTTCATGTACCGGCTTGCATGGCGGCAACCGTCTCGCATCAAACTCCCTTATCGAAGCCGTTGTCTATGCGGACGCAGCGGCCAAACATGCTATCAGCACTTTCGACCGTTACGACTTCAATACCGACATACCGGAATGGAATGATGAAGGCACCATATCGACGGAAGAACGCGTGCTGATAACTCAAAGCATGAAAGAAGTAAACCAAATCATGGAAGCGTATGTAGGTATCGTACGAAGCAATGTTCGTTTGACACGTGCATGGAATCGTTTGGATATCTTATACGAAGAGACAGAAGCGTTGTTCAAGCGCTGCAAAGCATCAAGGGAACTTTGTGAGCTGCGTAACATGATTAACGTAGGATATTTGATAACCCGCCAGGCAATGGAACGGAAAGAGAGCAAAGGGCTGCATTATACCATCGACTATCCTCCGGTAAAGACCGGGATACAATAGGAGCCAAAAGACAGATTGGAATTTGCAAAGCCCACAGATTCCATAAAACAATTATCTACAAATATCCGATTACAATTTATGGGTAGTGGCAATATAAATAAAAAAGCCCGGATTAACCGGGCTTTTTTATTTATCAATAGTTTTGTTTCATCGGTTCGAAATATGCCTGTGGATGCAAACATGCCGGACATTTCACCGGAGCTTTCTTGCCTTCGATTACGAATCCGCAGTTGCGGCATTGCCACAAGATTGCTTCATCCTTTTCGAATACCTTATTTTCTTCTACGTTTGCCAACAATTTGCGGTAACGTTTTTCGTGCTCTGCTTCAACTTTTGCTATCATGCGAAAAGCGACAGCAACTTCCGGGAATCCCTCCTCATCTGCAATTTTGGCAAATTCGGGATATAGGTCTACCCACTCTTCATTTTCACCGTCAGCAGCGGCAGCCAGATTCTCTTTCGTCGTCCCGATAACGCCTGCCGGATATGCAGCCGTAATTTCTACCATTCCGCCTTCCAAGAATTTGAAGAAACGTTTAGCATGCTCCTTTTCCTGCTCGGCTGTTTCCATAAACACTCCTGCTATCTGCTCATACCCTTCTTTTTTTGCTACGCTTGCAAAAAATGTATAACGGCTTCTTGCTTGTGACTCACCTGCAAAAGATTTCAATAAATTTTGCTCGGTCCGCGTTCCTTTAATACTTTTTTCCATAATGCTATTCCGTATAAAAATTAATATATCTGTTTCTTTATTATAATGCTCAAAGTTACAAATTTGTTCACTACCGATGCAAATTAAACACTATCTAATTATTTTATCCATCAATAAATTATTTCTATAAACAAGCTCCATCTAAAACAAAAAACAAACCTCAAAGCTCAATATTTGTGATATTGTTCCGACATTACATGCAATGTTTTTGGAATCCATACCCTATATCTGCCATTAGGATCCCAATCGTTGCCGGAAGAAGCAAAGTCGCAGAACCGGACCTTCCGCCCCTCTTTGTTGACCGGATTTTCCAAATCCGTCCCAGTGACTACCGGCACTTCCATCGTTATCCAAGCGAACGAAGAACTTGCAGTCTCCTTCAATATGGCTGGAACAACTCCTTTATCGTTACAACGAATCACTGCGCATTCATCCACATCCCCATCCGAAAAACGACTGTCGCGGGCAAATACAAGAGGACCATGCACCACCGCCTGATGCTGGTTGCACTCTACTACTTTCGTTTTCAATTTGAAATCGGCAACAACTTTATCGCCGGCGTTCCATTCACGAGTTATCTGCAAATAACCACCTTTATGCAGGCATTCCTGAGACTCTCCGTTTACAGAAACTGTATAATCATTATCCAACCACGAAGGGATACGTAACGACAAAGTAAACGATTGCTTTTTACGAGGATTCAGTGTCATCTCCACCTTCCCGTCCAACGGATATGAAGTCTGCATCACCAATTCTATTTCATTCTTTCCAACAGAAAAACAGGTCTCCGACGGCACATACAAATTGACGTACACATTCTCCCCTTTTGCCTGATAAGCAACCTTAGGAATTAAAGCGAAAGCACGCGGACCGTTGGCATTGCAACAGTTGATTTCCATGCCACACTGATGTTCACCCTCTTGCCTGCGCCCCTCCAACGGGCTATACTTGGATATCTGTGAACCATCTCTTTTCATCGCAGCCATCAAGGCATTATACATGGTTTTCTCAAACTCATCAATATACATCGAATTACCCGTTGCCGTAAACAGACGGGCACACAACTGCATCCAAGTGAACGTCACACAAGTCTCCATTGTATGATATGCCGGCAAAGTCTGCTTCTCTTTTCCTCCGTACCAGCATTCAAAAGCGGCGCCGGAGCCGGCTATATTGATTTCCTCGGAAACAATATTTGCAACAGCCTTTTCTGCGGCCACCTTATACAATGGGTCTCCAACTACTTTTCCGAATTCAACAAGTCCCTCATAGCAGGACATCATTTCATAGGCTTTCTGCCCATTCTCATAACTCCACCAATGCTTCGGGAAAGGGAAACGTCTGGAGACGGGAACATCCTGGAGTGCTTTAGTTATAAGCTGGTTATTTCCCTCTTTCTCCATGCAGCGAACAATATACTTAGCGAACTCCAAAAAACGGGACTCCCGCGTTTCTTGATACAGATAAACCACCGGCTCCAAAATAGAACAGCTTGCCATTCCCCGATAAAACCCGGTTTTCGCAATATCAGCTTCTTTCGCTTTCAGCTCTCCAATCAGATGATCCATCAAATGCACCACGGCATCCAAGGCTTTTCTGTCTTGTGTCAACCTATAATAAGACAACAAAGAAAGAGCTGTATACTTCCGTCCCCAAATATCCCAACCTGTCAAATGGTTTTCCGGTTTGTAATTTCCGATATAGCCGTCAGGTTGTTGCGTCTCCAGGAATCGTAAAACTGCATCCTTAATTTTCGAATAAAGTTCGGTGTCCTGCGTATATTCATATGAAGCGATTGCCCCCAAAAGCCATTTTCCAAAAAATTCAGACTGCCAGCGATCACCTTCTGTCATCTGCCGGAAAGGGGCTATCAACTCCTCAACATCTTGGGATTTTACTCGTTTTTCCACACAAGTATGGACACGGCTTCCTATAAAACCGCCTAGCTGAACCTGTTTTACTGCATTTTTCTGTACATCCTGACCTAAAGAAGCAAAAGCATCAAAAGCAGTTACCGAAACAAATAGTCCTACGGTAAAAAATGTTGTTACGATATTCATTATGATTAATGTTTTAAAGATAATTACAAACCATTAGAACTACAACAACTATTGAAGTTCCTAAAACAAAGATAAGAAATTTTTCGCCTGAGGAATCACACATTTTCCTATAAAATCTGCTTTCGTCTTTTTAATACTCCCTGATTCCAACTACCATACAGCTCCTTTAACTGCAAAAATTCCCAATAATATATTACCTTGTAGAAGAAAAAGCGGAATATTGTTGCAAATACAAAAAAAAGTAGTACCTTTGCAGCGTCAAAAACATGACGCATTGGAGATTCGCTAGCTCAGCAGGTAGAGCACATCCCTTTTAAGGATGGGGTCCTGGGTTCGAGCCCCAGGCGGATCACGAAAAGAAAAGCCAAAAGGCGACAACAAAAAGACAAGTCCTACAAAATCAATATTTTGTGGGACTTTTTTTATTGCCCTTTGGCGACCATGAACGCCAAAAAGAGGGCATTGACGGACAGCTTTGCATAACAACTTGAGAAGATTGATATACCACTCTTTATAAAACAATGTAAGAACAAATTTATCATCTTGAAAAAAGATGCAATAGGAGTGATTTATTTAAGAGACTGTCCATTAATTAGCATAGCAGCCCTTGTCGTTATGGAGTAATGTTTTATCTATTGTTCAAGAGGAATCTAAAAATCAATTTGCTGTGTCATGCTATTCCGGCTTCGCATTAGTGGTTATATATTTTTTGCAGCATCCTGAAGCTTTTTATCAATTTCGGGCTGGTAGGTCTTGTTCCAATAGTCGGGCGTGTACCAATACCATATATGGCATCCTGTCTTTTGATCGTAATCTGATTCCTTGAGTTTGCCCCAATACTGGGGGCTGTCGCCAAACCGACTGTCTTTATATTTGATCCTGATACAGTCTACAATTGTCCCATTAATATCGGTATCCGTGCTAATATCGACGGTCAGATTTCCCTTGTACCACCTGATATCAGAATCTTGGATATTGTGAACCGCTTCCCCGTACTTGTAAGAGTAAAGGGAATCTAACTCTTGCAGGCATTCGTTAAAATAGACGGATGAAATGTTTGTGCGAATTGAGAACAAAAACAGGGAATCGTTGCGGTACCATTGTTCTTCCACGTACCAATGGCTGCCGTTTTTAAAGGAAGACGGGTAGGGCAAATTCAAAAAATATTCATCTGTGATGTAAGTGAATTCCGCTTCTTTTATCTTCCGTTGGACTTCGGAGGGACTGTCGTTGAAGCAAATCCCTTGGACAATGGTGTCTATGACAATCCCGGAATTACGGGCTTTTTCCCGCAATTGGTAATCTTTGTCCGTATCGGAACAGGAGCAAATAAAGATGGCAGCCAGCAGGTAATATATAAATGATTTCATAATAAATGCGGATTGGGAAAAAACGTGATATCGAGTTTTATTAGTACGTATCGTCTACGAATTCTTGTTTTTTCTTATCCTTTTTGGATTCAATGAACTGCTTATGGGTGGTAATTCCATCGTTAATATCCTCGGAAGCGGTTATGACCTTACTTAACAGCCAATGATAAACATTCTGCTGGTTAGTGGTTACGACATAAGCTTGTTCGAATTCCCAACCAAATCGCCCCATATAATTCATCGCATCGACCATAGAATTAAATTTTATCTTATCCCCGTTTTCATCGACTAAAAAGTGTTCGGTACTTTGATTCCAAAAGTTGGTCTCTTGTCCGAAATCAACTTCTACATTTACTTTGGAAGAAAAGAGTTTGCCGGTTCCTACTAATTCGCAATATACCCGAAGGCTGTCTTGCGCCATTACATTCATGCTCACAAAAGTCAATAGTAAAAATAAAAACTTCTTCATTATTAATTATATTAGTTTGTATTGCAAAAGTATTGTTTTTGTATCACTTTACAAATTATTTTAACAATTTATATTTGTTTTCAAAAAAAGATAGATCCAAACGGCATTGTCGTTCCTGCATGCAGAAACCGGCGGATACAGTCAGGCACCCTCCATTTTTTCAATCACGTAACTTTTTGCGTTTCAAGGAAAGGCGGGGAAACAATTTTCGAAAACGAACCATATGAGCGGAAATGCCACCTCCTGCTATAACGAGAGTTACCGCTACAATGACCATAACAAGTCCGAGCCCCTCCCGGGCAGTGAGTGTCTCTCCAAAAACGGTCACACCGAAAAATATGGCAGTGACAGGTTCTAAAGCCCCCAATATGGAAGTAGACGTAGAGCCTATGTATTGTATCGCACTTGTTGTGCACAAGAAAGAAATAGCTGTAGGGAAAACCGCCAATGCCAACAGGTTACCCCATAAATACCATTGGTCTGCATCGGGAACAGACAGGTTCTTCCCACAAAATAGCCGGAGAACAAATAAGAATACTCCAAACAATAGGACGTAGAAAGTCACCTTTAACGTAGCAACATTTTTTAGTGCAGGCTGGTTAACTCCCACGATATATATAGCATACGTCAAAGCAGACACAAAAACGAGCAATGTCCCTGTCAGGTCAAGGCTCGTTCCGTCTTCGCTTTTATACAACAAACTAATACCACCCAAAGCAAGGAAAATACACAACACTGTCAGTTTTTTCAGTTTCTCCTTAAATACAAATGTCATTATTAAGGCTACAATGATAGGATAAACAAACAATATGGTAGAAGCAATTCCTGCATCCATATAATTATAACTTTCAAATAAGGTAAGCGAAGAGACTGCAACCAATATTCCCATTACAATCAAGAGAAAAATTTCTTTACGTTGTATTCTGAAATTGCGTCCCCGTGCTTTGAGCATTATTCCCAACAGTGGAATAGCAAACAAATATCTGAAGAACAAAACAGAATCAGGATTCATCCCCGCTTTATACAATGGTAAAGCAAACAGGGGATTCATGCCATACGCGGCAGCGGCTATCGCTCCTAACAAGAAACCTTTGGCTTTGGGATTCATAAAAAATGCTATTGTTATAGTCTGTGATAGTTTTGTTTCGTCTAATTAAAAAAACGCGCAAAATTAAAGATTTACCGCGTTTTGTACAACACAGTTTACAATAAAACATATATTTGGCAACAAAAAACCGGAAGAGATGCCAGAAATAGTTCTCTTCCGGTTTGTATCTTGAGACAAACAAATATCCAATCGAACTAAGCAGTTGTAAGGGACGAGGGTGGTGCCGTGCCATCTTGAGCCACAATGAGCAAAATATCACCGGGCTTCAATTGCAGATTGCCATTGGGAACAATAAATTTGTCATTCCGTTTCACCAGCATCACCAAAACTCCTTTTGGGAATGGGATATCCTTGATATGGTCTCCGTTTGCCAACATTTTCTCCGTACAGGGCAATTCGTGTAGACTGCTGTCCATTGTGTCGGGAAATTCGATACCGAAAAAATCCTTTTCTTCCGACAACGGAGCTGTCAAATCGAGTTTCCTTGCAGCCCAAGGCAGTGTCATCCCTTGAAATACCAATGATAACAGTGTCACAAAGAAAACAATGCTAAAGATTTGGTTGGCGCCATTCACCTCTGCCACCACAGGATACGTCGCAAAAAGGATAGGAGCGGCTCCGCGAAGCCCCACCCACGAAATAAAAAGTTTTGAGCGGACATTGATTTTATTTCTGAAAGGCAGCAAACTTACCCACACACTTATTGGACGTGCCACAAAAATCATAAAAATTGCAACCAGCACAGCAGTCAACGTTACACCTAACATTTCATGTGGGTTCACCAGCAGCCCCAATATTAAAAACAGGGCGACCTGCAACAACCATGTCATACCATTCAGAAACGTACTAATCTCCTTTTTATGGAACAGACGGCTATTGCCGATTACCAATCCGGCGATATAAACGGCCAGATATCCGTTCCCTTTCAATAAGAAAGTCGAACAGTAAATGATAAAAACAAAGCTTATCGCCATAACCGGGTACAACTCTTCATTTTTCAAGTTGATATGATTTATAATCCAAACAACCGCCTTACCCAGCAGGAAACCACCTATTCCTCCCACAACAAATTGCAGGACAAAAGAGCCGGCAATCGTCCAATCGGGCATTCCTCCGGATTGGATACACTGTATAAGTACGATTGTCAGCATATAAGCCATCGGGTCGTTACTTCCGCTTTCCAGCTCCAAAAGAGGCCGCAAGTTGTTTTTTAGATTAATCCGTTGGGTACGTAGGATATTGAACACGGATGCCGAGTCTGTTGAAGCCATCGTTGCTGCCAAAAGCAAAGAGCCCAACAAACTAAAGCCTATTTCCGTATGCTGCCAACCTGATATGCCATAGATGAATAATCCGGTCAGGGCAGCAGTGACCAACACCCCAATCGTGGATAAGGAGATTCCCGGAAATATCACGGGACGGATATCGCTTATCTTGGTATCCATTCCGCCACTGAAAAGGATAATACTTAAAGCTATCGTGCCGATATATTGCGCCTGTGCCGTATTATTAAACTGAATACCCAATCCGTCACAACCGAAAAACATACCAGCCAAAAGAAACATCAATAATGTCGGGATACCGAAACGATATCCGGTCTTGCTAATGAGAATACTTCCGAAAATGAGCAGAGAGCCAACTAATAGTCCGATTTCCAAAGATATGTTCATAATATAAATATTCTTTCCTGCATCATGGGATCCGTTCTGGCAAAGATACCCAATCTGCTGTTTTTACTATTTTGTTACTGTATACGTTTACTACTGAAATGCTTTACAAAGTAACAAGTTTTTCATGATGTTTGCAACATTTTTCCAACCCATTTCGAGTATTAAAGCCTATTATGTCGCAGAAAAGGATTCAAATGTAGCAACATTTCAACTGGCAATTCTTTCCGGTCTTCATCTTTTAATACGAGATTTTGGACAATAACAAATCCGATACGGCTACTATCTTTTCCACAACAATTTTTTACTTTGTGATTCTTATTCTATTAATTATGGCAGATATGACAAAGACAACAGAAAATATAAATTCCATAAAGGCAGGACATTTAACGACCTATTGCGATAACCGGATAGGTTTCATCGAAAATTTGAAAAACGACGATGGCATAGAAATAATCAAATTAAACGTTACTCTTGTCATCCTTTGCTTGCGTGGACAAAGTTCTCTTTTTATCAACGGTGAGCTTTTTCATATAAATGCGAACGATTTGCTTATTTGTCAGCCTAATGTCACCTTGGAAAAAAGCAACATGAGTTTGGATGCTGAATTCCGAGGTTTTACATTTTCCAAAGAGTATATGCAGCAATTGGTTTTTATATCAGACAGTGATCCTTGGGATACAATTAGCTTTTTAGAGAAATCGCCGATTCTGCATTTGGAGCCGGAAGAAACTGTTTCTTTTTGCCAATATTATGACTTGATACGTTCCACGCTTATTGACCGTCCCCGTCGTCACCAGAAAGAATTAGTAGACGCATTGCTACAAGCATTCCTATATGATTTCCGGGATTTATTGGACCGTTTCAACACGTTGAAACCGCAAACTTATACTGCCGGGGAGAAAGTTTTCCACAATTTTGTAAAACTGCTGAAAGAAGTTTACCCCAAACCGCGGAATGTGAACTTCTATGCCGACAAACTCTGTATCACGCCCAAATATCTTTCCAGTATTTGCAAAAAAATCAGCGGATACACCGCTTCCGATTTCATCAATCGCTATGTAATAAAAGACATCCAAATCTTATTAAAGAGGTCAGACAAAACAATAAAAGAAATTTGTAATGAATTGGATTTCCCCAATCTCTCTTTTTTCGGCCGTTTCGTAAAAAAACATTTAGGGGCATCTCCAAAGCAATGGAGGAAACAGAATATTGTAAAATAGTTAAAGATAGGGAAATACGTTATCCGGTAGATGATATATATCTTTAACGGTACAATCACAGATTCCCTTATTTAAGCCGTTTTCACCAAGACAAAAACGTGTCGGCTAACGCTCCCCTTTGTTGAAAGATTCGTCGATATTGGTATATTAATCTGTAATCCGTCTATCAATACGCTTTACGGCTTGCCATACTTTTGTCCTGCCAAAAGTAATAAGGACAAGCTATATGAAATGTATCATTTCTTCATTTATGCTATGCGTCCTGCTTGCAGCTTGCAGCACAACGGACAAAGACAATATGTTGCATATCCGTGAACAAGGTAGCTTCCTGGTAGGCGGCTCTGTTGTCACTGCTCCGGGAACGTATGACAAAAACAATCCTACCACTCCCGATGGGCAGGCTTTGCATGGCGATCATGCTTACGTGTTTTATCAGATTCCCGACAAGGCACGCTGCCTGCCGCTGGTCTTCCTGCACGGAAACGGCGAATCGGCAAAGACTTGGGAAACAACGCCCGGCTGGCTTTCTGCCATTAAAAATCCGCATGTCTGCGCAATCATTGCCTATGAACCGGGCAGCGGTTTTGTATTCCCTGCCGATGAATTACCGGCTCCGATTCCACACTGCGGACCGGAAAAGGTGTTGGTGGCAGACCCCGTCTCCAAAGAGGAGTTCATGAAGTTGACACGTATTCCTATCGTAATATATTACGGTGACAATATACCCGAACAACCTTCCGAACATTGGGGACAGGATACCTGGCGTGCCCGACTCGAAATGGCACGTCTCTTCACGGATTGCATAAACCGTCACGGAGGAGATGCGCAGGTAGTTCACTTGCCCGACTTGGGCATCAAAGGTAACACCCATTTCCCTTTCTCCGACCTGAACAACTTAGAAGTAGCAGATGTGATGTCGGCATGGATGGAAGAGAAAGGTTTGGATAATTAGCAAACTAAAAAATATTCAATAAAAAACAGGATATGGAATACAGGAATTTGGGAACCTGCAAACCGTGTGTATCAGCTGATGGTTTAGGCTGCAGGAGCATGAGCCATACATACCGTGAGACTTCCGCACAAGTTTTATTAACCGGGATGTTCTGCAAAAGACCATGGACAATTCACGTTCCCGGAACGGGCAAATTTAAATTTTTGCAGATGGGTGCCGGACCGGCAAGCATCAAGTTCCACATGGAGAAAAACAGGACAAAACGACGGCAAGCGATTGCAAAATCTACTGTTATAAATACTTGATTTACAG
>CALUZS010000019.1 GCA_944325355.1 uncultured Parabacteroides sp. | reverse complement strand
GAAGCAGTGTGCAGCGGTGGGAACGGTGATGCCGACACTTTTTACACTTCCAACGAACGAAGATTCTTCCGACAACGAACAATGGGCAACCGGAACATTACTACTCATTATTTCCGCAACCTGCCAGAAACAAGTTTGCATTAAGCGCCTCCAATGCCGCCGCCTTATCCTCCGCCTTCATAACTAAAGAAACATTGCTGCTGCTTCCCCCGTAAGAAATCATCCTGACCGGAATATCTTTCAACGCCTGTACAATCTTTGCTTCAAAGCCTACATTCTGCCACTCCAAATCTCCGACAACGCAAATAATGACCATGTCGGTATCGACACTTACCGTTGCATATTTCTGAAGGGCAACAACAATTTCATCCAGACAGCTATTGTCATCAATCGTCACAGAAACACCGGTTTCCGAAGCCGTCACCATGTCGATTGCCGTCTTGTATTGAGAAAACGTATTGAATACCACGCTTAAAAATTGATGGATAGGCACAACATTCAGCGACTTTATCTTCACATACGTAATATTGTCCTTTGCCGCTACTGCCTTAATACAGCCTTTCTCAGCACTATTCGAGATAAGCGTTCCCGGCGCCTGCGGATCGAACGTGTTCAGCAAGCGGACAGGAATATTATTTTCCCGGGCAGGCATAATACAAGAAGGATGCAAAATTTTCGCACCGAAATGCGCCAGCTTCGCCGCCTCGTCAAAGTTCAATTGCCGGACCGGCGTCGTATTGCTAACATATCGAGGGTCGTTGTTATGCAACCCGTCTATATCCGTCCAAATCTGAATTTCCTCAGCATCAACAGCAGCACCGATAATCGAAGCCGTGTAATCGCTTCCTCCACGTTTCAAATTATCGATTTCGCCAAAAGCATTCTTGCAAATGAACCCTTGGGTGATGAACAAATCTGTATCCGGATGCTCCTGGAGCAATGCCTGCAACTTCGTCTTTATATAATCGGAATCCGGGGTAACATCTTTCGTAATCCGCATGAAATCCAGCGCAGGCAGCAATACTGCCGGTACACCCTGCTCCTGCAGATAGTAATACATCATGCCGGTAGACATCAATTCGCCTTGCGCCACCACCACTTTCTCTTCAAAAATAGAGAATGGCCCAACCAAAAACGATTCAATTCTCTCAAAACATCCATTTAACCAATCCCATGCTTTCCGCTTGTACTCTTCTGTACCGTATAAAGAATTTACATGTATCTCATATTGTTTTTTCAACTGAGCAATAATATCAGACGCATTTACCACATCTTTATTGAAAAGGCAATCAGATATATCAATCAAAGAGTTAGTTGTACCCGCCATTGCCGACAGCACCACGATTTTCTTCCTTCCATCACAAATAAGAGAAGCAACATGTTGCATCCGTTGAGCCGAACCGACAGAAGTCCCCCCAAATTTTAAGACTTTCATCTCTTTACAATATAAGTATATAAGTTAAACATAACATAAAGTCTCCTTATCTCGTTGCGTTTATCTTGAAATCTGACATGCAAAATCATACACATCAAATCCGCATTCGAAATAACAAGGCAAAGATACGGATTTTTTCAGCACATCTGATAAGCATGCTCAAACCAGCGAAGATTATCTGCCAATTACCAAATAAACATTTCCAAAAAACAGCAAACGGCCCTATTACTTATCAACATTTAACATTAATAACAGAAATTTCCTATCTATTCTCGCTAAATTTGAAAAATAATTCACAAACGTAACCAATCATGAAAAAAATTTTACTCCTCATATCTGCAAACATGCTTGCATTGGCAACCTTGCAGGCTCAAATAGAAATCAACGAAACGAATTTTCCCGACCAAGCTTTCAAGGAATACGTCAGCACAAATATCGACAAAAACCAAGACGGCTCATTAGACGATGAAGAAATCGAATCGACAGCAGTCATCACAACAGACGATTTAGGAATCACGAGTCTTGAGGGAATCGAACATTTCAAAGAGCTACGAGTATTAAACTGCGGGAATATGCAATTATCATCGTTAGATGTAAGTAAAAACACCAACCTGCAACAACTATACTGCAACGACAACCACCTGACCGCATTAAATGTGAGCGGATGCGCCCGGTTAGCTTATCTCTATTGCCAGAATAATCATTTAACATCACTGGATTTGAGCAATAACACAGCATTACAGTATATTGACTGCAGCAACAACACCACAAGAATCGATGTCGGCAGTGACAAATCTTTCGACTTGTCACAAATAGCGGGATTCAACATCGCTAAAACATCCGAGTGGCAAGGAGGGACAATTGCCGGAAGCCTGCTTACATGTACAGATGACGCCGTCTATTACAAATACGAAACAGGATACACCGGCACTTACGAAGAAGCCAAAGAAATCACACTGTCAATGATTTGCTATTCGCCAATCGACGAGTACTATTTTCCCGATCATGGCTTCAGACAATATGTAAAAGACTCTTTCGACAAAGACAACGATGGAATCATGACATTCGATGAATTGATGGAAGTTGAACGTATCAGTCTCCCAGATGACAACAACACTTATAATATTTACAATTTAAAAGGCGTAGAATATTTCAAGAACTTAAAATACCTCACCTGCACAGAAACGTCCCTACAATCATTGGATGTAAGCAAGAACCCACTTTTGGAAGACCTTGCTCTGAATGAAAACGAACTGACTACATTAAAAGTAAGCGGACTCAGCAAATTATTAAACCTGTATTGCGAAAACAACCGGCTGACATCCTTGGACGTCAGCGGATGCACAGCTTTAAGAACAATAAGGTGCGGATATAATGAATTGGAATCATTAAATGTAACAGGATGCGAAGCCTTGGCTTACATCTATTGCTACTACAACCATATAACGACTTTAGACGTCAGCGGATGTCAGGAATTAAAAGAGTTAAGCTGCTTCAATAACAGTTTAACATCTCTGAGCGCAAAAGGATGTACCGCACTGACAGGTCTGTCTACTCAATACTGCCGATTATTAACGAATCTCGACATAAGCGGATGTTCCATGCTGGAATCATTAAATATATCGAGTTGCCAATTGACTTCGCTGGATATGGGGAATTATACAAATCTAAAATATTTACAATGCGAACACAACAAGCTGGAATCTTTAAATATAAACGGATGCACATCCCTTCAATCCCTAAATTGCAATACAAACGAGCTAACATCTTTAAGTATCACCGGGTGTCCTTCCCTGGAAACCATAACTGGTTATGACAACAAATTAACTTTTATAGAAGTTGGCGATTGCTCATCATTGGAAAGCCTGGATTGCCGGAACAACCAATTGACATCATTGGACTTAAGCAAAAATTCGAATCTCCGGTATTTGGGTGTTGACGATAATCTATTAATGGTAGAGCCGGACAGCAATAACGCCTTTGATTTGTCACAATTGCCAGGATTCGATATAACAAAAGCGACTAACTGGGAAGGCGGCTCAGTAAATAATTCCATACTTACATTCGATAAAGAGATTGTCACATACAATTACGAAACAGGATATACGGGCACCTACGAAGGCGCCAAATCCGTCAAATTCACCATCCAACGCCCACCACAAGGCTTGGAAATCAACGACACCAATTTTCCCAGCACCGAATTCCAAAATTATATCCGGACACATTTCGACAAAGACAGGAACAACGTACTAAGCGACGAAGAAATAAATGCGGCTGAAAATATCAGTTCCTCGGAACTCGGCTTCAGTTTAAAAGGTATCGAACACTTCAACAATTTAAAAGTCCTGATTTGTAACAACAATGGGTTATCAGATTTAGATATAACCAACAATAAAAGATTAGAGTACCTGGATTGTTCGGGCAACAATCTGGAATCTTTAGACATAAGCCAAAACGTAATGCTGAAATACTTGAATTGTTCCGACAACCAACTGACAGATTTGGAGATAAGCAATTATCTGCTTCTGGAATCCTTGTCATGCCACACGAACAAATTAGCTGAGCTGGACGCAAGCGGCTGTATTTCATTACAGTATTTAAATTGCTATCAGAACCAACTGACCCATTTAAGCATCAGCGGCTGCACTGAATTAGACACATTAACTTGTGAAACCAACCTATTAGTCTCATTGGTGCTCAATGATAATCCCAATTTAAAGCATCTGGAATGCAGTGAAAACAAATTATCCGGATTAGACCTAAGCAACAATGCCCAGCTGATTTATCTGGAATGCTCAAACAATTTGCTAAAATATCTGGATGTCACACGCCAACGGGATTTGGAACAGCTATATTGCGACAACAACCAATTAACATCCTTGGACTTAAGCAACAAACTTGAACTGATTTATTTGGAAAAAGACAACAATTCCTTGACCGTAGAGGTAAATCCTGATAACACTTTCGACTTGTCCCAATTACCAGGCTTTGATATAACAAAAGTATATACCTGGAATGGAGGTACGGTTAACGGGAACATCCTCACTTTCACCGAAAATCAAGTCTCCTATCAATACTCAACCGGATGCTATCGTTTCGAAAAAGTTACATTTTATCTGAAAAGTAACAAACTCATAACCGGAATCAATGATATTGGCACCAACGAAATAAAGGTATATCCTGACGGGAAGAACATTATGATTACAGGGACGGAGGAACTTGTCGAAATCTATAATATTTCCGGACAACTAATATATAAAGGGAAAGAACACCAAATAACCGTTCCAAATCAAGGAGTCTATCTGGTAAAAGCCGAAGGAAAAGTGACAAAAGTGTTAATCCAATAACACCCGCACATTTCTTCTACTAACTAAAATTTAAGTTAAAACTCAACGACTAATAAAAAAAGGATGTACCTTTAGCCGACAAATAGTATATATATGAAAAAGACATATTTATCTCTGGCTTTTGTTTTTCTGGCGATATCCACAGGATGCGTTTCAAAGAAGAAATATCTGGAAGCCGAAAACGGAAGAATCGAAACTATCGGGCGCTATAACGCATTGAAAGAAGAGCTTGAACATTGTCAAAACGACAATGACAAGTATCTGCAACAAATCAGTGACCTAAAAAAAGATACGACAAACATGGGACGGAGTCTCCGGAATTACCAGGAGATGTTAAGCGTTAACATGGGAGAACAAGACAAACTCAACACGCTGTTAAGCCAGAAAATGAATGAACTGGACGAGCGGGAACGCACAATCAACGAACTCCAGACAATGATTAACCAACAATCCGAAAAAGTAAAGCAGCTTCTTAACAGCGTAAAAGAAGCATTACTCGGATTTAACAGTGAAGAACTGACTGTAACCGAGAAAAACGGGAAAATATACGTGGCGATGTCCGACAAACTGCTATTCCAGTCCGGAAGCGCTACCGTAGATAAAAGAGGAAAAGAAGCTCTTGCCAAACTTGCGGAAGTATTAAACATACAAACCGATGTAGATGTTTATATCGAAGGACACACCGACAATAAACCCATCCACACTGCAAAATATGCAGACAACTGGGATTTAAGTGTAATCCGTGCTACTTCGGTCGTTCGTATTTTGACGGAGGAATACAAAGTCAACCCGTTACAAATACAACCTTGCGGACGCGGCGAGTTTTCTCCCATTGCCGACAATGAAACGGCAGAAGGCAGAAGCAAAAACCGTCGGACAGAAATCATTATGGCTCCAAAATTGGACAAACTATTGGAAATGTTGAACAGCAACGATTAAATATTGACTGTGCCCCGGAAAAGCCCAGGCTTATACATTATTATAAGAGAAAACTAAAAAACAAAGGTTACGGATTAAAAAATCTGTAACCTTTATCATATAACAAAGAAAGGCTGCCCCATGTTTCACTGAGACAGCCTTTCTTTGTTATATCCGATTTCCGTCTTTATGCTTCAGCTTGCACTTCTATTGAAACAAAAGAACGATTCTTTACCGTTTTATGGAATTTAACTACACCATCAACCAAAGCAAACAGTGTATGGTCTTTACCCATTCCTACGTTTTTACCCGGATGATGAACAGTACCTCTCTGGCGAACAATGATATTACCTGCTTTTGCAACTTGACCGCCGAAAAGTTTAACACCTAATCGTTTGCTTTCTGATTCACGACCGTTCTTAGAACTACCAACACCTTTTTTATGTGCCATTTTCTTTTACTCCTTCTTAACCGTTAAGCTACAACTTCTTTTATTAAAATCTCCGTGAACTGTTGACGGTGACCTCTCAATTTGCGGTAACCTTTTCTTCTCTTTTTGTGGAAAACCAAAACTTTGTCTCCTTTTACCAAAGGAGAAACAACTTCACATACAATCTTTGCTCCTTCCACTACCGGCGCACCAACTTTTACTTCGCCATCGTTATCGACCAACAATACCTTGTCGAATTCTACGACTGCACCGTTTTCAGCATTCTGAATGTGGTGAACAAACAATTTTTTTCCTTGTTCGGCTTTAAACTGCCGTCCGTTAATCTCAACTACTACGTACATCTGTCTTTTTCTATTTTAACAGGTTATGTCCCGAAGGTGGATATAAAACCTATACCTCTTGACTACCTTCTAAGGAAAATCGGGGACAAAGATACATCTTTTCCTGAAATAAAACAAGTCCCGTTACATATTTATTACGAACAGAAAGAAAGTTACAAGAAATCATTTCGATTCAAAATCGAAACGCCTTGAACCGGTTTCCATCTTCACCTGGTAATGTCCTGAACCAATTTCGACTTCTACAAAGTCTCCAGCATCCTGAACCGCCAATTTCTCTGCACCTTCTTCTTGAGCATAGCCCTTCGGGAACCGTAAAACAGCCGATGTATTAGCCGGAATTTCTACGTCCCAAACAATTACCCCGTCCTTCTGCTTCCAAGCACTCGAAATCTTTCCATAAACGGAATTATAACTTGATGTCACATAGTCCAATCCTTTCGGGAAAACAGGCTGCATAACAATACGTTTAAAGGCAACGGCATCCGGTGCACATTTGATGCCACCTAAATCTTCGTACATCCAAATGAGTAAATCACCCAACAACATCACATGATTTGCCGAATTCATCGCCGGATCAGCCGTGTCGCCATTCCACAATTCCCATATAGTCGTCGCACCCTTACTAATCATATAGCCCCAGCTTGGATAGGTATCATTCGTAACGATCTTGTAAGCAAGGTCAACATTCCCGTATTCGGTCAACCCCCTCATCAAATGCTGGATGCCCAATACGCCGGTACTTACATGACCACCGAAATCCTTCTCCGTCTTGTTAACGATATTCTCAAATACCCTTTCCTCAAAGCCTTCAGGAACCAAGCCCAAACGTAACGAAAGAATATTCGCCGTCACGGTATTGTTTCCATATTGCGCTGTCTCTTCATTGAAATATTTCTCATTATAGGCCTGTTTCATCTTTGCAGCCAATTCTTCATAATGAGCAATATCTTCCGTATTACCGGTTATCTTTGCAAACTTAATCATCAAATGTAATAAATCGTAATAAACCGTAGTACTCAAGATTGCACCATCGGTTTTCCTTGCCGGGTCTTGAGAGTGAATCAAGGTCTGGGATTCAGGCGGCATGCACCAATCTCCGTATTGATCTCTTACAATAATATAATCCTGCATCGCGTTCGCTTCCATAAACTGCATCCATTTTTTCATCGACGCATAATGCAATTTGATACCGCGATCCTCTCCGAAATGGCGATAAAGCATGTCAGCAATATAGAAATAAGCCGATGGCCAGGTCACATTATTCGAATAGATTGTCCAATATTTAGGAGAAACATCCGAGATTTCCCCCCGTTCACTCTGCGAATCCTCTATATCCTGCAACCATTTCAAATATAAATTAGCGTTATCAAAAATATACGCTTCTCCGCTCGCACCGGTAGCCCGGTCGCCCAACCATCCTAACCGTTCGTCACGTTGCGGGCAGTCGGTCGGCATCCCCCTATAATTGCCACGGATTCCCCAATAGGCATTCTTATGAATTTGATTAACCAACTTGTTCGATGTCTCAAACGAGCCGGTCGTTGCCATTTTATCGTAAATTACACATCCGGTAAAATCAGACAAATTCGGTTGTTCCTCCAGCCCGCTAATTTCCACGAAGCGGAAACCATGATAAACGAAAGAGGGTTGCCAAACGAACTTGCCATCTTTCGCCGGCGTATATATATCAAGCACATTCGCACTACGCAAATTGGGCAAATAAAGAGAGCTGTCCGGTTGCAGAAGTTCTGCAAACTTCATGGAAATCGGTTGTCCAGCCTTGCCTTTCAGGTTCACTCTTAACCAACCAACCATATTTTGTCCCATATCAACAATATATTTCCCGTCCGGACGGGCTATCAGCGATACCGGTTTTATCTCCTCCTGTATCTGCAAATTCAAGTTCGGCTGTGCACAAAGTTTACCTGCCGGTGCTTTCATCAAATCCGCCTTTTTCCAAGCCGAATCGTCATAACCATTCCTATTCCAACCATCCATCTCAAGACGGGCATCGTATTCCTCGCCATCAAACTCATTATTCGCTACAATCGGTCCTTTCGATGTCACCTTCCAGGAATCATCAGAAGTAACCACAGTCTGGGTTCCATCCGTATACTCCACAACCAAACGGGCTAATAAACTCGGCAAACCGAATGACAACATACCTCCACCACGCATGGAGAAATACCTGCCGTTTCCTAAAACAACACCCAATGTATTCTTGCTTTTCTTTACATTTCCCGTAACATCATATACATTATAATATACCTTCTCTGTATAAAGAGATGGCATCGGTGCGAAAACATCCTCTTTCCCGATACGCTCCCCATTCAGATAGGCTTCGTAAGATCCCAGTCCGGAGATATAAAGCATCGCACGTCTGATTTTTTTATCCGAGTTTTCAAATTCTTTCCGGAGATAACGGGCAGCCAACCGGGTTCTATCCTTGTCCGTCTCCCCTTCATTCGACATTGCGTTTTCTCCAATCCAACAAGCATTCCACTCTTCCGGGTCAAAAATGGCAGTCGACCACTTCTGAATCTCGCTCCATTGTGTCGTACCCTTATTAGTTGTTACTCTCACTCTCCAATAATAGGGAGTACATGACTGCAATTCTTCACCTTCATAAAGGATGTTGATTGAATTATCCGAAGGAACAACACCCGAATCCCACAACAAATCCGTACCCTTTTCCAACGCTTCAGGGCTCTCTGCCACTTGTAATTGATACGACTGCTGCATCACATTATTCTCCGTCGACTCCAGTTGCCACATAAAGCGAGGTTGGCGGATATCAATGCCTTCCGGATTTACTTTTCCTTCCGTTTTCAAATTTACAACCTGCAGCGGCTTAACCGAACATGCGAAGTTGATGAAAAACAAGGCCAAAAGAGTCGTTACTTTAACAAAAAATTTTCCCATACTACTTACCTTATTTTAATATTAACATTTTGCTTTTTAAGAACATTATAACAAAAGTAAGAACCACAAAGCGTATAAAAACATTCAATTCTGACATTAAAAGTTTCAAATCTGGTTAGGAAACGCATATATGAACAAGCTTAATTCAAATTATCCGAAGCATGCTACATAGCAAACTCCATTAAGTACAAAGAAATAGCACCAATTAAACCATATGACCTGCAATCTATTAAGATAGGCGAGCAAACATTTATCAAAAAATATTCCGCATATCTCTTGTCATATCAAAAATGTTTTATAACTTTGCACCCGTAATAAAAAAACGGGATGTAGCACAGTTGGCTAGCGCGCCACGTTCGGGACGTGGAGGTCGGAAGTTCGAGTCTTCTCATCCCGACCACAAATCAACTAAAAAAACGATAATCAGAATTTCTGATTATCGTTTTTCTTTTTTAATCATTCAAATCTATTTATTGTTAACAAACTTACCTTCTTACAAATCTGTAATCAGTTTGTATTTCGGCACCAGCAACTTTATCACTACCCATGCCAACAAATAGGAAACGGAACATATACAGAATATAATAAAGTAACCAGCCGGTTTCCCGACAAATCCTAAAAATTCCATCTGCACTTCACCCGCATACACAAACAAATCACCGGCAACACGTTGGACTATCATAGAACCAAACGCTCCTGCCATACCTCCGATACCTGTAATCGTAGCTATTGCTTTCTTTGGAAACATGTCCCCTACCGTTGAATAAAGGTTTGCCGACCAAGATTGGTGGGCAGCACACCCAATTCCTATCAGAATAACAGGATACCAAGGTGACAATGTACCCAACGGCTGAGCAACCAACACCAACAAAGGGAAAAATGCAAAAATAAGCATCGCACGCATACGCGCTTCATAGGGATTTTGTCCGCTTCGGTTGATAAAGATTGTCGGCAGCTTTCCGCCATAAATCGACAACATCGAAATTGCATACAACGTAAAAATCAACAGAATGCCAATTCCATCGGAAGTTTTGATACCAAACTGAGTATTTAAGTAAGAAGGAATCCAGAACAGGAAGAACCACCACACACCATCAGTCAAGAATTTCCCTAAAAAGAATGCCCAAGCCTGCCGATATTTGAAACACTTCAAAACATTTACCTTATTGTCCTCCGCTCTTACTGAAATATCTTCCACTTCATGTTTATCCTGTTCGATATACAGAAGCTCCTCCGCATTAACAAAGCGACTTTTCTCCGGAGACGAATACATAAATATCCAAAAGAACATCCAGATAAATCCTAATCCTCCGATAATGATGAATGTTATTTCCCAACCAAAGTATTTTGCCAACGGAGGAATGCTCAACGGAGCAACCAAGGCCCCAATAGAAGCTCCAGCATTAAAAATAGAAGTGGCATACGCCCTATCTTTCTTAGGAAAATACTCGGCAGTAACCTTTATAGCAGCCGGGAAATTCCCAGCTTCACCTATTGCCAAAATACAACGAGCCGCCAAGAAATAATACATACTCACCGTTGCTATCACGACAGCGGTATCGCCCGTTGCCCGAACTAATTCGGCGGCACTGTGCATTCCTACCTGAATCTCTGTCAGCACTCCACAAAACGTATGCATACAAGCACCGGCAGACCAGATACCGATTGCCCACAAATACCCTTTTTTCGTTCCCATCCAATCCACAAACCTGCCGGCAAACAGCATTCCTAATGCATAAACCAGCATAAAAGTAGAAGTTATCGTAGCGTAATTCGCTTCATTCCAATGAAACTCCGGCTTAATAAACTCATCCCAGGTTAAAGACAATGCCTGCCGGTCCAAATAATTTATTGTTGTTGCCAGGAACAACATTCCACAAATAACCCATCTGTAACGGGTCATAATTCCAGTTCCTTGATTCATATCCTAAAATTCAAAATAGTTCTTTGCATTATTATAACATATATCCTCAACCATTCTACCCAACAAATTCCTGTCGTCGGGCAATTCTCCTTTTTCCACATCCGAGCCAATCAAATTACATAATATTCTGCGGAAATATTCATGACGAGGATACGACAAGAAACTTCTTGAATCCGTAAGCATCCCCACAAAACGACTCAACAATCCTAATGCAGAAAGCGTATTCAAATGATTTTCTATCCCCATCTTCTGGTCCATAAACCACCAACCGGCTCCCCACTGGATTTTCCCCGGCACGGAACCATCCTGAAAGTTTCCAATCATCGTTCCCACCATCTCGTTGGCTGCCGGATTCAAATTATAAAGGATTGTCTTTGCCAATTTCCCCTTCGCATCCAAACGGTCTAAAAATTTAGCCATTGATGACGCCGTATTAAATTCTCCGATGGAATCAAATCCCGCATCGACACCCACCGACCGGAACATCCGGCTGTTATTATTCCGGATAGGGCCATAATGATATTGCTGTACCCAACCTCTCTCGTAATCCATCTCTGCCAATATCGTAAGCATGGCCGATTTAAACACACAATTCTCCTCTCGGGTCAACTCCTTTCCGCCATATACTTTGTTGAAAATCGCACCGACCTGCGCTTCTGTATAATCTTCTGCATAAAACTCGGAAATCCCATGATCAGACAATTTACAACCATTGGAATGAAAAAAATCATGTCTCCGCTTCAGAGCATCAACCAAATCGGTAAACGACGAAACCGACACATTACTTACATCTGAAAGTCTCTCCACGTAAGAACGGAATGCCATAGGATTTTCTACTCCCAGCACTTTGTCCGGTCTCCATGCCGGCAGGACCTTGACAGAGAATCCACTTTCTTTGATTTGCCTGTGATATTCTAACGAATCTATTGGATCATCCGTTGTACAAACGACTTCTACCCTGAAACGTTTCATCAATTCTCGCGGCGTATATTCCGGCAATTGCAACAATTCATTACACCTTTCATAAATTTCCGGAGCAGTTTCCGGAGACAACAGTTCGTTTATACCAAAAGCTGTCTTCAGTTCGAGATGCGTCCAATGAAACAACGGATTCCGCAAAGTATAAGGAACCGTCTCCGCCCATTTGGAAAATTTTTCCCAGTCGGAAGCCTTTCCGGTACAAAACTCTTCCGCTACACCATTCGTCCGCATTGCCCGCCATTTATAATGATCCCCACTTAACCACAAATCCGTAATCGAACGGAATGACTTGTTTTCTGCAATAACTTTCGGATCCAAATGACAATGGTAATCGATAATCGGTTTTCTTTCTGCAAAGCAAAAATAAAGGTCATGGGCAACGGGATTTTCCAACAGAAAATCCTCGTCCATAAAAGGTTTTATATTCAAATTCTTTTTCATGTTTAAAATATTTGATGTTAGCAACAACCATTTCAAGAACAAAACGGAATGAGCTGACTATTTTCCTTTGGTAACATGCACCCGCTGGGTCGGCGCTAAATGTTCGTTCCGGTAAGCAACCTGTTCAATCAGGTTCGTTGCCAAATCCCTGAAGGCTTGTCCACTCACCGTATCAGTATCGAGCGCAACAGGTTTGCCGGCATCTCCCCCTTCACAAATACTCTGCACGATAGGAATTTGGCCCAGCAACGGGATATTGAGCTGTTCTGCCAAATGCTTGCATCCGTCCTTTCCGAACAGATAATAGCGGTTCTGAGGCAATTCCGCAGGCGTAAACCATGCCATATTCTCAATCAGACCGAGCACCGGAACGTTCACCTTCTCACCCAGAAACATATTTATACCTTTACGGGCATCAGCAAGAGCCACCTCCTGCGGTGTGCTGACCACAACCGCTCCTGTAATAGCCAACGTCTGCACCATCGTCAAATGAATATCACTTGTTCCCGGTGGCAAATCAATAAGGAAATAATCCAAATCGCCCCAGTTGGCATCACCGATAAGTTGCTTTAGCGCATTACTTGCCATCGCTCCCCGCCAAAGAACAGCATCCTCCTTATTTATAAAGAAGCCTATCGAGAGCAACTTCACACCATAATTTTCCACAGGTTCAATCAAATCCCGTCCTTCTACCTCAACCATGTACGGACGAGCCTCTTCCAAATCAAACATTTTAGGTTGGGAAGGTCCGAATATATCGGCATCAAGCAAACCAACTTTATAACCGAGCCGGGCAAGAGCCACTGCCAAATTTGCAGCCACAGTACTTTTTCCGACGCCCCCTTTGCCCGATGAAACAGCAATGATATTCTTCACCTGCGGCAACAGCTTATCCGGTTCAGGTCTCGCCAATTGCTTTGCTTTCACAGTTATATTATTCCGGATATTTACTTCAGGGCTGACATACGTCAGCACAGCAGTCTCGGCTGCCTTCACAACTGAACGGATAAACGGATCGTTCGGTTTGTCAAAAATCAGAGAAAAGGTAACATTCATCCCGTCAATCCGGATGTTATCTTCAACCATGCCCATACTCACGATATCTTTTCCCGTACCCGGATAACGCACCGTTTTCAAAGCATCTATTATCAATTGTGGATAAAGTGTCATATATATTTTTCTTTTTAATATTCTATTTCATTAATCATTTGGAAGAAGCCAAAGCACTCCGCTTGCTCCGGTTAAAACTCCGGTAAGAATCCATTTCAATCTCTATATCCGGTTCAACCAACGACTCCCGTTCTTCACAAACAAACGAAATATATTTGATAGTGATTCCACGGTCAAGCCACTGTTGCTCGTAATAAGTCGTAATCGACAACAATTTATCAGTCAGACCGCTGTGATATAAGTCATCGGTATTGACCAGCACTTTATATCCATTCGCCGATACCATCGCACAGGTATATGTATAAAGAAAATTACTGTCGGTTTTCAAATGGATAATACCTTCTGTTGTAAGAATCTCCCTGTAAAGTTTCATGAAACGGGTCGACGTCAAACGTTTATTAACTTTCTTCATTTGAGGATCAGGAAAAGTTATCCAAATCTCGGAAACTTCTCCCGGTGCGAAAAAATGAGCAATCAGTTCGATATTCGTCCGCAAAAAAGCGACATTTCCCATACCTTTTTCCAAAGACTCTTTCGCACCGGTCCACATCCGGGCGCCCTTTATATCGACACCTATAAAGTTTTTATCAGGGAAAAGGGCTCCGAGACCGGTCGTATATTCCCCTTTTCCGCACCCCAATTCCAATACAATAGGATTCTCATTCTTGAAAAAATCCCGGTTCCAATGCCCCTTCATCGGGAAACCGTCCTCTTTCAGTTTTTGAAAAGGATACTGGAACACATGCGGGAATTCCGCCATTTCTCCAAACTTCGCCAATTTATTCTTTCCCATAATGCAAATTTCTACGACTGATGCAACTATTTCCAAATGGAATCGACGGTGAATACTTCCAAACTCTTTACCTCTATTTGGTTTCCCCAGAAACGGAATCCCTCATTACCGTTCCGATCCGTCCGGCGATCCATTGAATATGAGTAGACGCCACCATCGATAAACACCTCGATACTCGTCCGGTCGATATAAATATCGGCTGTCAGCTCCATACTTGTCGGATCTTGGGGCGAATAAAAAACGCCATTCAATTGCGTACCGTTCATATCATACTCTATAATCCGTTGACCGAAAAGGCTCAGCCCTGCATCGGTAGCGTATGTCAGTTTCAAAGTCGTACGCAACCGCAGGCAATCCGACTGGCTAAACGCTTCCAATTTCCGGTTGGCATCATCGGCTGTCAGGTCGCTCCACTTTTCCACCTGATGAAACAGCTGCTCTGTCTCCTTAACAGGCATACTGATCAAACGGACACCATCTTTAGTCGTTTTCAATTTCAGCTCGGTCGGCAACAAGTACATTCCGTTAAACGGCATTCCTTGATGGGATATGCGTCCCCATCCCAGCTGTATCCGGCGACCGTCGGCTTCCGGAATATTATTATAAGTCTGCGCCGCATAAATCGAGCCTTTCGTATAATAATATTTTCCTGCTTCCGGCGTAAAGGTACGACCGTCAAACTGCCCAAGCATATACGTTCCCGAAGCTCCATACATTACCCATTTCGTATTGTTCGGGTCGCCATCCACCGGAAGTTCAAACAGCTCCGGGCATTCCCAAAATCCGGTTACATGGCTACGATATGTCCATTCCTTCAAATTCTCCGAAGTATAAATGCTATGCCCGTTGCGCTCGTTCAATACCATAACCCACTCCTTATTCGGGTCATACCAAAAGACTTTCGGGTCACGCGTATCATGGCTGTTCCACTTCCGGGTAGAATTGATTACAGGATTCTTCTCGTACTTTGTAAACGTACGTCCTTTGTCAAGGCTATAAGCAATCCCCTGTGTCTGTCCATCCGGGTGTGAATAAGTATATATCGCAACCATCGGAGGATTCTTCTTGCTTCCGAAACTGGAAGTATTCTCATAATCGATTACCGCTGAGCCTGAGAAAATGGTTCCATGCTCATCAGGACACAATACAACGGGCAGTTCCTGCCAATGCACCAAATCACGGCTCACCGCATGCCCCCAATGCATGTTCTCCCATTCCCGTTCATATGGATTATGCTGGTAAAAAAGATGGTATTCTCCGTCATAATAGACCAGCCCGTTCGGGTCGTTTACCCATCCCCTGCGCGTTGTATAATGGAACTGTGGACGATTTTGTTCTCTATACAGGCTATCCTGCCCTGCAATTTCATCAGACTGGTAAATCTGTTTCAAGGCAGCATCCTCGCCATTGTAACGGATGGTCAACGTTTTTCCTTTCAATTCCGACACATCACGGAATACCCAATAATCGGCACTGCCTGATGCCAGACGTATGTTCACGGTCAAGTCCGGTAGCCCTTTCACAGAGAACGTCATCTGTTTACGCTCTGTTTGTCCGGAAATCGGAAAGTTCAAATACCGTTTATCTATTTTAATGGAAATATCCCCTGCATGCAGATTCATCGTACAGCATAAGGTTATTCCTATCATTCCAATACATTTATATATATATGTATTCATAATCTGCCAGTCGCTCGAAAACAATTTATAGACAAATCAAACAATATCGCTGATACACTTAATTCAAAGACCATTCCGACCCATCTTTCGTATCTTTGATGGTAAAGCCGTAAGAGATAAGTTCGTTCCGTATTTTATCGGACGTAGCCCAATCTTTATCGGCTTTTGCCTGTTGTCGGATCGACAACAGCAAATCGACCGCTTTCCCAAAAGCATCTATACTGCTATCGCCTTCGCTCATCTCATCCTTCAGTCCCAATATATCAAAAAGGAACAGATGAAAAACGGCTTTCAACTCATCCAAATCGGATGCCGAAATCGAAGCTTTCCCATTATGTACCGAATTAATCGCGCGTGTCGCATCAAACAAATGAGAGATAACAATAGGAGAATTCAAATCATCGTTCAGCGCATCATAGCATTTCTGTCTCAAATCCTTCACATCAACCGTTGTCGTTTCCGACGGAGTCAGTTTCAACAAATGACGATAAGCTTCCATCAAACGGGCAAGTCCCTTTTCTGCAGCCTGCAAAGCGTCGTTGCTGAAATCAACGGTACTGCGGTAATGTGCCTGCAAAATAAAGAAACGTATTGTCATGGCGGAATACGCCTGTGTCAATAACGCATGTTTTCCCGTAAAGAACTCATCCAACGTAATGAAATTACCCAACGATTTCCCCATCTTCTGCCCATTTATCGTAATCATATTATTATGCATCCAATAATGGACCATATCATCACCTTGAGACGCCACCGCCTGCGCTATCTCACATTCATGATGTGGAAAAATCAAATCCATACCGCCGCCATGAATATCAAAATGTTCTCCCAAATACTTCTTACCCATTGCCGTACATTCGCAATGCCATCCCGGGAAACCATTACTCCAAGGTGAAGGCCAACGCATGATATGTTCAGGTTGAGCGCATTTCCACAAAGCAAAGTCTATCGGATTGCGTTTTTCCGACTGACCGTCCAACTCACGTGTAGTATTCAGCAAATCCTCGATATTCCTGCCGGAAAGCACGCCATAATGATGGTCTTTGTTATATTTTTCAACATCGAAATAGACCGAGCCTTTGCTTTCATAGGCATACCCGTTCTCCAGGATTTTTTTTACCAGCTCAATCTGTTCGATAATGTGTCCGCTCGCCATCGGTTCAATACTCGGTGGCAAGACATTCAACGCATCCATTGTACGATGGTAGCGTGTCACATAATATTGGACTACCTCCATCGGTTCCAATTGTTCCAGCTTCGCTTTCTTTGCAATCTTGTCTTCCCCTTCATCGGCATCGTGCTCCAAATGACCTACATCCGTTATGTTTCGAACATAACGCACCTTGTAACCGAGATGTTTCAGGTAACGGAAAAGCAAATCGAAAGTAATCGCTGGACGGGCATGTCCTAAATGAGCGTCTCCGTAAACGGTAGGTCCACACACATACATGCCCACATGAGGTGCATGAAACGGAACGAATTGCTCCTTTTTCCGCGATAACGTATTATAAATATACAAAGGATGTTCCATATTATTTGATGTTTCGTAAATTTCCGGTAGCAAACTTACGCAAAATCTGTGGAAAAACCGCCGAAAAGCATAGATTTACGTAATAGATGTTGGGGACCTATATGCCAAGTTCTGATTTTTTCTTTACTTTTGGTTCCAATATTGCTTGTGTATAATTTTAAAAACCTATTCAAATATGCCTGTATCAGAAAACAAAAAAATCCAAGTTTTCAAGAAATTCCTTTATTGGTTTTTCCTTAAAGACCTACTTTGCCTGTTGAAATCCCCTAAAGAATTTATCCGATACAAAAAATATCGGATAAAATACCTCTTTACCCCTCCGCGCACCGAAGAGGAAAAAGCGTATGCCGCATTGGGGGAAAACGGGATCTCGCCTTACCCTTACCGCTGGAGACGGGAATACGACATCCGGACATACCCCGTTGCAATCGGGACGAACGGATTGCCCTATGTTGTCCATCAAGGCAAACGGCTATACTTCAAACGAAATATGCGGGATTATACACAATGGACATACAAACACCTCTTGATCGAACAAGACAAACGTTCCGCCCATTGCTACATAAATACATACGATGAACTGAAAGGAAAAATCCTGCTGGATATCGGTGCCGCAGAAGGTATCTTTACCTTGAACGCTATCGAACAGATTTCTCACGCTTACCTGTTCGAATGCGATGAAGAGTGGATCGAAGCATTAGAAGCCACTTTCGCACCGTGGAAAGAAAAAATCACCATCGTACGCAAATACGTCAGCGACACAGACGAAGGCGATTACATCACACTGGACCGCTACTTCCAAGAAACGGCATCCGGCAAACGGTTCTTCCTGAAGATGGATATTGAAGGATACGAACGAAAGGCGCTTAAAGGCGCACAACAGTTATTAAAACAGGCCGACGTATCCGGTGCAGTCTGCCTGTATCATCGGAAAGACGACAAAGAAGTCATTCAAAAGATATGCGCAGAGAACGGCTTTGAGACAAGCATACGCCCAAACTTCCTTTACATCGAAAACGAAATGCGTCCAGGCGTATTGAATTTTTACCGGGAAAAGAAATGAATCAAATGGAAGGTTTCATTTCCATATCGTTCAAAGCCAAAAGTTCATCCATATATATCCGTTCATTGCTTAGGCGCGGTATTTTATGTTGTCCTCCCAGTTTTCCTTTCGAGTGCAACCACTCATAAAAGACCCCACTCCTTGCAGGTATGACTTCCAACGGCTGAAGAGAGATTTCCTTGTATCGCTTTGCTTCATAATCCGAATTAAGTTGCTGTAAAGATTGGTCCAATATTGTGGCGAACTCCATCAAGTCAGCCGGGAACTCCTCAAACTCAATCAACCATTGGTGGCGTCCTTTCGCCTTGTCCAACAAGAACAGAGGAGCGACCGTGTACTCTTTCACCTTTGCTCCGGTTGCTTTACACGCCATCTCCAGTCCTTGGTCGGCGTTTCCCACCATCAATTCTTCTCCAAAAGCATTGATATAATGTTTTACCCTGCCGGTTATGAAAAACTTCAACGGATGTTTTGAGGTAAAACGGACCGTATCCCCGATAACATAACGCCACAATCCGCCACAAGTGGAGATTACCATCGCATAATTGACACCCGTCTCAACATCCGCTGCCGGAACTATTTTCGGATTTTCCTTTCCATACTCGCTCATTGGAATAAATTCAAAAAAGACACCATAGTCGAGCATCAGCAACAAAGCATGGTCTGCCGGATCATCCTGTATTCCGAAAAATCCTTCCGACGCATTATAGGTTTCCATATAGTGCATCTTGTCGGAAGGAATCAATGCCTTGTATTGTTCCCGGTAAGGTACGAAACTGACTCCGCCATGAAAGAACACCTCCAAATCAGGCCATACCTCCGTAAGCGAATTCTTTCCCGTATATTTCAAAATTGCTTTCAGCAAAACAAGCATCCACGACGGTACCCCCGAAAGATTGTTGACCGGTTTGTTCCAGGTATTCTCCACAATCGCTTTGATTTTACTCTCCCACTCATCCATCAAGATAATCCGTTTGTCGGGTACCCGTATTTTATTCACCAAAGGATTCAGGTTTTGCAAAAGCACAGCCGACAAATCCCCACAACGGGAAGAGTTATTCAGAGCCGAAGGAGAATGACTACCGCCAAGTATCAATCCTTTTCCGCTGAAAAAGCAACTGGCAGGATTATTCCTTAAATAAAGGGATACTGTATCGAAACCGCCTTGGTAATGACATCGGGTCAATACATCGTCAGTCACAGGTATGTACTTGCTCTTGTCACTTGTCGTCCCGCTGCTTTTGGCAAACCACTTTGTCTGCCCCCGCCAAAGGACATCCTTTTCCCCCTTCACCATCCGCATGAAACACGCTTTTGCGTCATCATACTGCAAAACCGGTAGCCGGGAAGCAAAATCCTGATAAGTACGGATTGATTTGAAATCATATTTCCGTCCCCACTCCGTACACATGGCAGACTTAAGCAAATAAGACAACTGTTTTTCCTGTATCAAATCGCCATTTTCGGCATAACGGTCGATGGCTTTATGCCTTTTCTTGAAAAATTGATATACTAATACGGTTAATGCATCCATTCTCTACACTTTTTATTATACAAAACTACAAAAAAACTGCACTTCAAAATCCGGATATTCCAAATTTTTGAAGTGCAGTTGTATAAGAAAGATCTACATAAACGGGATACTATTCCCGAAAACAACGATTAATAACCTTCATTTTGTCCAAGATTCGGGTTTCTATCCCTTTCCAATTGCGGTATCGGCCACAAATTGAACTTATCATCCCAATAACGATTCACATCGCGTACTTTCAATTTTTCCTTGTACGCATCGTAATTAGGAATATCGTTCAAATCTTCACGCTCGGTAGTTTTAAAGTTCGGTATATCATCGGCATCCAACCCCTCATAACGAATATCCGCAAGCGGCAATCCGTATGAAGGATATTTGTTTTCCAAGTCACCGATACCCCAACGGCGCATATCGAAGTAGTGAAGTCCTTCATCGGCAAATTCCACTTTCCGCTCGCGGCGTACGATCTGGCGCATCTTCGCCTGATTACCCTGGCGGGTAGGATCGGCTTCCAACACACCCGGCATGCCCACACGCCCGCGGACTTCATCGATGGCATCGTAAACGGTCTGGTCGATCTCATTCAATTCAATCTTGGCTTCCGCATAATTCAACAACACTTCCGCATAACGCATCATAGGCATGCTGACAGCTGCGGAATTAATATTGTCGACTGTCTCATTGCAGAATTTAGCCCAGATATATCCCACGCCGGCATTGCAGAAACTTGCCCATGCAGCCGTACTGTTTATATCGTCATTGTTCCGTTCCTCCCATGCTCCGGTCGTATAGTTGTATTGATACGTCGTCATGTCGTAAGCATTCAACACAATCGTACTCAAGCTTCCGTTATTAACGGTACAAGTGTCGCCGTGCATCCATAAGGTGGAGTGGAAACGCGGGTCGCGGTTCCGTTGCGGATGCTGCGGGTCATACAACGGAGATTCATCGATACGCTTACCGTCGATACACTCATACGTATCTGCCAACATCATCGACGGATGGCGACCGGTCTGGCCTTGGATACGGGAAACCTGACCAAAAGCAATCATGTTGATGATTTGGTTTCCGCCCGAGTTGTTATAAGTCAGCTCATACAAAAGCTCATTGCGGACATCCGCCTTTGCTTGTCCCGTAATATTAAACAAATCATCAAAATTCTCTGCCAAGCCCCTATTTCCAAACACTTGCTGGGCCCTGTCAGCTGCAATCCGGAAATATTCCTGGCCACGTCCGTCATAATCCAAGCTACCGCCCAACAGTGCGGCACGCGATTGCAACCCGCGGGCAAATGCACGGTCCACACGCCCGCGTTCATCAGCCGTCCAAGGCAGGTCTTCCGCAATCTGGTCGATATCTTCAATGATAAAATCAAGGACATCCGCTTTCGGTGTGCGCTTGTCCTTATACTGCTCGATAGTTACCGGTTCATCGAAGAAAGGCACATCCCCCCACATGGCAATCAGGTAATAATAACACAACCCTCTCAGCACATGCGCTTCCGCCAAATACTGTTTGGCTTTGGCATTCAACGTACTTTCATAAGGAGCTGCACCCGAAAGAACGGCATTGATACGAGCGATATTCGTGTACAACGAACTCCAAAAACTCTGTACTACCGAATTTTCCGGGGTCAATCCGGCACCAGCACCGATGGTGATGTTTTCGTCACGCTCCAAAGCCAATCCGGAATAACATTCCAAGGTAATCGGATGGGGAACATTGTATGCCAAATTCATATACATTCCCGAATATATGGTGGTCAAGCCGTCGTGTATTGCCTGCTCCCCTTGGAAAAAACCGTCAGTACTGTATTCGGCATTCGTATCCGACCTGTCCAGAAAATCCGAACACGAAACGAATCCTGCACCCAAAGCCACCGTACAAATCAAACTTGCTATCTTTTTCATAACTCTTTTCCTAATTAAAATCTAACATCTACACCAAACGTATAAACTCGCATTACCGGATAATAACTGGTTCCGGCAGAACCTTCCGGGTCATATCCGGGATAGCCGTTGCTGATAGTAAACAGATTCTGACCGCTCAAATAGAAGCGCACATGGTCAATCTTTATCTTGTTAAGGACCTTCTTCGGCAATGTATAACCGATGGTTGCATTCTTCAAACGCATATAAGCACCGCTTTTTATCCAGAATGAAGACACCAAGTTGTTCTGTCCTGTTCCTCCTGCATCTATCAGCAATAACGGGTATTCGGCATCTCTGTTATCTTCGGTCCAATAATCCAATTGTTCCTCAAAAATGGTACGCCCGTTCCAGAAAGGTCGTGCACCTTGTCCTGTAGCGAAAATATCCTTCTTCCCTACACCTTGGAAGAAGAGACTGAAATCGAAATTGTTCCATTCAGCAGAAAGGTTCAAACTGAATGTATAACGAGCCTGCGGGTCACCGATAATGGTACGGTCATAGTCATCGATAACGCCATCCGGCGCACCGTCCGGTCCGCTGATATCCTTATATTTGATATAACCCGGTTTCACATTCTCCTTTACGCCACCATAAACGGGATTATCCAAAATGTCCTGCTCTGACTGGTAGTATCCGTCTGCCACGTAACCGTACCAAGAATAAATCGGATATCCTTCCTGTGTCGTATTATTATCGTTAATATATTCATTACCATACAGGTTCGTAATTTTGTTCTTTACATCCGAAAGGATACCGGTAACACTGTATGTCACTTTACCGATTTTGTCACGCCAACCGATAGACAAATCCCAACCGTTGTTCCGCATCGTACCGGCATTTTGCCAAGAATTGCTCAAACCAACGTACATCGGTATCGGGAATTTTTGCAGCATGTCGGTAATGTTACGGATATAATAATCAAATGTTACATTCAAACGTGAATCCAAAGCTGTAGCATCCAAACCGAAGTTCGCCTGAGTAGACTTCTCCCAAGAGATATCTTCATTCGCCATTGTTCCGGAATAAATACCGGTATAATAGGTATTATCGAAATAATAACCGCCTCCAAGCGCCAATGTCGCAGCATACGGGTAATATCCGCTAATCTCCTGGTTACCCAACGTACCGTAAGACGCACGGATCTTCAAGTTATCTATATGCTTTTTCAACGGGGCGAAAAACGGCTCTTCCGAAATACGCCATCCCACGGACCCTGCCGGGAAGAATCCCCAACGGTTTCCGGCTGCAAAACGGGAAGAGCCGTCGTAGCGTCCGGTTAATTCAATCAAATAACGGTCGGCAAACGAATAATTGAAACGGGCGATATACGACATCATTGCCAATTCAGACATGGAGCCGCTTGCAGCTGCCGTTGCAGCTTCACCATTGTTTATTTGGGTATAACCGTCATAGTTCAAATTCTTGCGGCTGGCACTGAAACTCTTGTTCTGCAGCTCTTCCGTCTGCATACCTATGAAGCCTTTGAAATAATGGAGTTTTTTAAAGGTATTCTCATAGGTTATCTGCGCATTAAACTGGTTTCGGATCAAATGCGACCAAGAGTCCCCACGCGAGCTGCCGGTTGTCGGGTAAGACATCACATAAGAACCGTTCCGGTAAACATCATACGGGAGCGTTACCGACTCCGATTTGTTTTCATAACGGCGTGTAGCATAGCTTGCCAACGCTTCGAATCCTTTAAACGGCGTAATCCGAACCAGCCCTTTCACGTTGGTTTCGTTGTTGTCGCTCAATGAATACCCTTCATCGTATGCTTCTGCAATCGGGTTGATACCGTTCTGACCGTCACCCCATGTACCGTCGGCATTGATACCTGCCATAACCGGTGGCATCGTAAGCGCCTGTTCTATAATCGTGGTAGCGCCTGCAATCGGATTATTGAAGATGGTCCGGCGGATATTCAAATCGAGACCAACCGACAACCAATCCGTGACTTTCGCATCGGTATTCACGCGGATAGCTTTACGGTTGTAATTGTTATTCGGAATCAAACCGTCTTCGTAGTTATACGAAGCATTGGCGAATGTCTTAATCCAGTCGGAACCGCCGCTCAGGCTGACCGAATGGTTATGTGTCAACATGGCGTTTTTAAAAATCAGGTCACGCCAATTGGTATCGAAATAGTTGATGTTATCCGGTCCGTTCTGTTCATAAAATTCAAATGCTTCAGGCAGATAAGCTGGCTCCATGTCCTGATTTGCACGAGCTACGTTGATGGCATTCATATAGGTTACGGCATCTACCGGGGTAGGCATCTCCGTCGGGGTACGGAAACCTACATATCCGTTATACGACAACTGCACCCCTTTGTTGGTCGCACGCTTGGTGGTAACCAAGATAACGCCGTTCGATGCTTTTGAACCGTAGATGGCTGCCGATGACGCATCTTTCAATACGGAAATAGATTCGATGGAGTTCATGTCAATGGAGTTCATATCCCCCTCCACTCCATCAATCAAGATTAAAGGGGAAGCGGTCGAATTGATAGAACCTGTACCGCGAATCTGGATAGAGGCCTCCGCACCCGGAGCTCCGGAACTCTGCCCTACGACAACACCCGGTATCAAACCTTGCAATGCTTGCGAAGAGTTCGGAACACTGCGCTTTACCAAATCTTTACTGGAAACGCTTTGTACAGAACCGGTCAAGTTGATTTTTTTCTGCGTACCGAAACCTACAACCACCACCTCATCAAGCAAATCAGAGGACGGTTCCAGGCGGATGAGTAATTCCCGTTGATTTTCCGTAGAAACTTCAATGGTTTTATATCCGACATACGAAATTTCGAGAACATTTTTTCCCGAAGGCATTGTCAATGTAAATTTACCTTCAATATCGGTAATTACCCCTTCGCTCGTTCCTTTAACAAGAATGTTAGCGCCGATTACGGACTCACCGTTCTCGTCAATGACGGTTCCCGTTACTCTACGGTCTTGCGTGATTTCCATTCTGACAGGACCGGTCACTACATGTGAAGTAGCAAAAGCTCCGGAACCTGCACTTGCAACTGCAATGCATAGGACTAAGGGGCGTATCCTACCCCCCCCCATTAAGATTTTTTTGCAAATACTCATACCCATGGTAATTCAATTTATGTTAAGTTTTTAAACGAAATCGCGTTCTGCGATTTATATTTTTAACGGATACCCGAAACAGTGACAATACTATTCCTGGTATCCGTTATTCTGTCATTAAGCTATTTTCCATATTTTTCATGGCACTGCTCCATAATCTGCCAGCATTGGTACATACCTCTGGGCACATGGAAACAGCCTTTCCACTTTCCGCCTTTCAAAGGCAACAAAATTTCGCCTTTACGGTTCAGGTAACCGAACCATTCCGGATATTCCGGATCTTTGAAATGGTTCCATGCATAATCATGTACTCTTTCAAACCATTCAAGAGACTCTTTATTTCCTGTCAACAAATATCCTTTCGACATGCAAATCATTGTCTCAAGATGAACCCACCACAGTTTCTGATCCCATTCAAGCTGCTGTGGAGGATATCCCAGACGATCCATGAAATAGAAAATTCCACCTTCTTTTTCATCCCATCCTTTCTTCACCATCTTCAACGATATCTCAACCGCTTTCTCAATAAGTTCCGGACGATTCAGACGTACCCCCAAATCCATGATAAACCACATCGCTTCGATAGAATGACCGGGGTTCAACTGGCGTCCTTCAAACGAATCGGAAAGTTGTTCATCGGTAGTCACATTCTCTACGACAAGACCGATTTCCGGACGATAAAAGACATCCAATACCTCATGGATACAAGCTTCTATCGTCTTATTCATGGTTTCTTTATCCAGCAAGTGCTCGATTTCAAGAGAGAGATTGCACATAATCATCGGCAATGCGAAATTCTTCAGGTCACGGCTTCCCGGAACCAGTTTATTCCACTTGCCTTTCGGGTTATCCATCTTACTGAGAATCCGTTCGTAAGTAATTTTCGCTATCTGCTCATACTCCTTGTTTCCGGTAGCAAGGCTCAATTGCCCGAACGCCATTGCCGCAAACGTATATGAAAAGATATTATACGGAGCGACCAACGGCTTACCATCGCGTGTCAGGGAAAAATACCAGTTATAATTCCCGTCGTGACCGTATTTCTTCAAAAATTCACCACCTTGGATAGCACAGTCCAACCACTCCTGCTTTTTCTCCACTTTGTTATACAAATAAGAGAACATCCACACTTCACGTCCCTGAAGCCAAATGAATTTATCGGTATCATAAACTTGACCGTCTCGATTCAAGCAAGAAAAATAACCGCCGAACTCCTTGTCCTGGGACTTTTCCAACCAAAAAGGAATCACATTATCCAATAATTCCGATTTGTATTGCTCCGCCAATTTTCCAAAATTAATCATCTTGTATTTCTGTTTTAGACCCACCAGCTCTTACAAAAAGAGATGACAGATTTCGTTTTTATTATATTCTTATTAAATATTTCTATTTACACTAACTATATATTTTATAATTACTGTATTTACTCGCAAATATAAATAAATTATTTTAATAACAATGGTCTAAAATAAAAAATTATTCGAACGATTATGCAAAGCCTTTGCAACTATTCTACATAATTCGTTTTATTCTCTAAAAGCCAACAAGATTACAACGAATCCAATACATGCATGACTAATTTCAGGAAACCGGAACTTTTCAAAAAAAATATTCCGGTCTCCTGAAAGAAACCGGAATACTTTTTCTGAAATACCGCACTCCAAAAATTTTATATATCAAACTAAATCCAACACACGGCTACGAGTAAGCATGCAGGCGCCTATCAATCCGGCTCTTTCTCCCAACTGGGATATTTTTAATTCCGTATCCTGGTTTACCAAATTCAACGAATACTTTTTCATCGCACTCTTAACCGGCAAACGCAGGTAATCCTGCGCCAAAGACAACGGTCCGCCCAATATGACCAAATCCGGATTAAACAGATTTATCAATCCTGCAAGCCAACGTCCCAAAAGCATCCCAACTTCCTCTACGATTTCAATGGTCAGGACATCTTCCATCCGAATTGCTTCAACAATATCGGCGAGAGAGATATCCCCGTCTTCTTTCACCTTGTTTTCCAGCACGGAAGAACTGCCTTGCCGGATACGCTCCAACAACATGCGGTGAATGGCATATCCCGACACTTCCGTCTCAAGGCAACCTTTTTTACCACACCAACAGATAATCTCATTATCGAAAGCACTGACATGCCCAAACTCACCGGAAAACCCTGACTTCCCATAATAGAGTTTGCCATCAATCATGATGCCCAAACCCAACCCCCAATTCATATTAACAAACAGGATATTTTTCTCCCCATGAATTACGCCGGAAATATATTCACCATATATCATGGCGCGTGAATCATTTTCAATACTTACGGAGACGCCTATACGTTCTCCTATTATCTGCGACAAAGGACGTTCGTCAAAATAGAAATAACTATACGAATACCCCGACTGCGTATTCACACGTCCGCCGATATTTACTCCGACCTGCAATATTTTATCGCGAGGAACCGAGAGATTATCTATATACATATTTATAGTATCACATAAAACATCCAACGCAGCCGGCTTGTTTTCCAACTCATAAGAGACCTCTTCATGGTCAATGATATTACCACAAAAATCAATGGTTGCCAACATCAACTTCTTCCGCTGTACATCCACGCCAATGAAATAACCGGACTCCGGATTCAACCCGTACATATTTGGCTTACGTCCTCCGTTCGTGTTCTGCTTACCGATGTCAAGAAGATAACCATCTTCCAACAGTTCCGAAACCAGCTTCGTCACTGTCGGGATGCTCAGTTCCATTTCTTTTGCCAAATCTGCAATTGATGTGTTGCCAGACAGAATCAGGCTTTGTATGATTTTCTTTTTCAATGCCCCGTTCTTGCTGCTATCTATCAGCGAAAATATCTTTTCCATTCTTAATACTCCTCTTTTTTATCTGTTCACACTTCTATTTACTCGCTTTCAAGCCCTCAATGACTGCGGTGGAAAATCCATACCTCTCCATGCAGTTCAAACCTTTAATGGTAATTCCACCAGGTGTCGACACCTTGTCTATCTCCACTTCCGGATTATCTTTATGCGAAAGGAGAAGCTCTGCTGCTCCTTTTACGGTCATAGATACAATTTCCTGAGCATCTTTTGCAGAGAAACCCATCTCTATTCCTCCCTCCATGGCAGCCCTGATATAACGGAAAGCAAAGGCTATGCCACACGATGCCAACGCCGTCCCGGCAGCCATCAACTTCTCTTCAATAAGAACCGCTTTCCCGAGTAATCCGAACAAACCGGAAACGGCAGAGACATGTTCCTCCGAACCATTCCGCGTAGCAAGAAACGTCACGCTGCTACGGACTTCCACCGCCGTATTGGGCATCGCCCGGAATATGACAGGGAGCGGAATATTGTCACCCTCTTTCAGCAGCATCCGTTCCAAATCTGCGATAGAGACATTAGCCGCCACCGATACGATAATCTGTTTTCCGTAATCGAGCACCCCTTTTATCTCATCGATTACGGTTTCCATCTTCCAAGGTTTTACAGCCATAATAATCATATCCGCGCCTTTTACGGCAGCAGCATTGTCAAGTGTCAAATTCAAACCGGGATCAAGTGAACGCAACCGCTCAAGCGTCGCCTGCGAACGGGCAGTGCAAGTCATATCGCCAGGCTGGCAGTATCCGCTCTGAAGAATACCCCCGGCAATCGCCCCGCCCATATTACCCGAGCCTAATATCGTTATCTTCATCTTTTTTTTACAAAAAATAAATTTACACACTAATCTTTCGACAAATATACGCAAAGGTGAGTGCAACGGCCGGTGAAAAACGAAGTTTTCAGACAGACATTGCCGAACCGCATCCCATATTGCGCTTTAGGCACAAATATACAAAAACAACATCATGTTTTTAAAGTTCTTGTCGTATATTTGCATAATAAATAGATTTATTAATTTAAGAACCGCAGAATAATATAGTATGAAGAAATTAATTTTATCTGCCGTTTTATTGACTTCGGCAGGAATTGTATTGGGGGCTAATAAAAAAGGGAAAGAAAAAGAGGAGGGATATGTGTTCACTCCCGTGAAAGAAGTACAAATCACATCCATTAAGAATCAGAACCGTTCCGGGACCTGTTGGAGTTATTCCACCATCGCATTCCTCGAATCGGAATTGCTGCGCAAAGGCAAAGGAGAATACGACTTGTCTGAAATGTTTGTAGTCAACTATTCCTATAAGGACAAAGCCGACAAATATGTCCGCCTGCATGGGAAACTGAATTTTGGGCAGGGAGGTTCGTTCGAAGATGTGTTGTATGTAGTTTGCAACTACGGCATTGTCCCTAACGAGGTTATGCCAGGTCTCGAATACGGTGAAGAACTGCCGGTTCACAACGAACTCGATGCGTTGGCTGGCTCATTCCTGAAAACAATCGTTACAAACCCCAACGGAAAACTATCGCCTGTATGGAGAAAAGCATACGACGGAATTATCGATGCCTACCTCGGAAAGATTCCGGAAAAGTTCACCTATAACGGAAAGGAATATACGCCGAAAAGCTTCACCGAAGAGTTGGGATTCAAAAAAGAAGATTACGTATCATTGACTTCTTATACGCACCATCCTTTCTATACGACTTTCCCCATCGAAGTGGAAGACAACTGGCGTTGGGCGGAATCCTACAATCTTCCGATAGACGAACTGATGGAAGTTTTCGACAACGCCATCAATACCGGATATTCCATCGCCTGGGGTAGTGACGTAAGCGAAATCGGTTTCACCCGAAACGGCATTGCTGTTGTCCCCGATGTGGAAGCCATCGAAAATTCCGGTTCGGACCAAGACCGTTGGTTAGGTCTTAGCAAAGCCCAGAAAAACGAGGAAATCAAAAAAATGATTGAGAAACCTTGCCAAGAGATGGAAATCACCCAAGAGATGCGGCAGAAAGATTACGACAACTATCAAACGACCGACGACCACGGCATGCAGATTTTCGGTATTGCCAAAGACCAAACCGGCAAAAAGTTCTACATGGTCAAGAACTCCTGGGGTACCGACAACAAATATAAAGGCATATGGTATGCATCCGAAGCGTTCGTAAAATACAAAACAATGAATATTGTCGTGCACAAAGACGCAATACCTCAAGCTATCAAAGCCAAATTAGGAATCAAATAAATGTTTCTTTCAAAAAAGCAAAACCGGCTGCTCCGATATATACAGGGCAGCCGGCTTTGCTTTTATCAATATTGTTCTTACAATGCTTGTTTGAAGCGGCGGATAAACTCGTCAACTTCCTCTGCCGAAAGACAAAGAGGTGGCAAAAGACGTATCGTATTTGTTCCGGCAACTCCGGTAAATACGTGCTGTTCATACAATAACTTGCTACGTATCTCCTTTATCGGCTCTTCAAACTCCACGCCTATCATCAAACCGCGACCTCGTAAATCCTTTATTCCCGGAAACTTTTTCAATTCATCCATCAGATAATTCCCGACTTGCAAAGCATTCTCTACGAGCCGCTCCTCTTGCATGATATCCAATACGGCAATGGCTGCCGCACAAGCGAGATGATTTCCTCCGAAGGTCGTGCCAAGCATTCCATAAACCGGCTTGAACTCCGGGCTTATCAGCAAACCTCCCATAGGAAAACCGTTGGCTATTCCCTTTGCTACCGTAATCAAATCCGGTCTTATCCCGGCATACTGGTGTGCGAAAAACTTACCGCTCCTGCCATACCCGGACTGTATCTCATCTACAATAAGGCATACGCCATAACGCGTACAAAGTGTACGGAGCGACTGCATAAACTCATCCGTCGGCAACTGGATACCTCCTATGCCTTGGATGCCTTCGATTATCACCGACGACACATCTCCTTTTTTCAATTCGGCTTCTACCAGCTCCGCATTGTTCAATGGCAAATAAGTGACTTTCAAATCCTCATTCACCGGAGCGATAATCTTCGGATTGTCCGTCACACGCACAGCGGCAGAGGTACGCCCATGAAACGCATGCTTAAAAGCAACGACGTGCTTTTTCCCGTTATGGAAAGAAGCCAACTTCAACGCATTTTCATTTGCTTCTGCACCTGAATTGACCAGGAACAACGAATAATCATCGTAACCCGATGCCACACCCAGCTTATCGGCCAACTTCTGTTGCAAACTGTTTATGACCGAGTTTGAATAAAAGCCCAAGCGGTTAACCTGTTCGGTTATCGCTTTTACATACGTAGGATGGCTATGTCCTACCGAAATAACGGCATGCCCTCCGTAAAAGTCCAAGTATTCCTGCCCTTCCTTGTCCCATACATGGCAACCTTTTCCCTTTACAATCTCTATATTGAATAAAGGATATACGTCAAACAATTTCATAATCTTCAAAATTTAACAATTATATAACAGAAAAACGCCCTTAGTCATCGACGGCCACCGGTTAAAAAGCTGAAGGTTTCAGATGCAAACCGACGCTCTCTTCCAAGCCAAACAGCAAATTCATATTATGCACCGCCTGTCCGCTGGCACCTTTCAACAAATTATCAATCATGGAAATTACCAACAACTTATTCTCGATTTTCTGTAGATAAATCAAACATTTATTGGTATTCACCACTTGTTTCAAATCAGGATTCTTATCGACTATAAAAGTAAACGAATGGTCTGAATAATATTCCTCATAAATCCGCCGGATTTCCTCCAGCCCTATCTTGCAATCCATATATAAGGTGGCAAATATTCCCCGTGAGAAATTACCCCGTACCGGGATAAAATTGATTGCGCTGTTGAAGCTGTTCTGCAACTGCGACAGGCTCTGACGGATTTCAGCCAGATGCTGATGGGTAAACGGCTTATAAATAGAGATATTATCGTTTCGCCAGCTGAAATGAGAAGTAGAAGACGGCTTTACCCCTGCACCGGTCGAACCGGTTATGGCATTGACATGCACTTCCGAATTGACCATCAGATGTTTTGCCAACGGAAGCAATCCCAACTGTATGCAAGTTGCAAAACATCCAGGATTAGCGATATGACGGGCAGAACAAATTCGTCTCCGGTTCAGTTCCGGCAAACCATAAACAAAATCGTGTGAGCCGTCTTCTATCCGGTAATCCATACTCAAATCGATGATTTTCACTGTCTCCGGAACGGAATGCGTTTCCATGAATTTCCGTGTATCTCCATGTGCCGTACAGAAAAACAGGCAGTCGATACTGTCTAACGGCAGTTCATCGGTAAAACGCATATCCGTCTCGCCGTACAGTCCTTCATGGACATCCGTCAGCAAATTTCCGGCGTTACTGGTACTGTTTACAAAAACCAGCTCTACATCGGGATGATTGATCAACAAGCGTATCAACTCGCCTGCCGTGTAACCGGCGCCTCCTACTATTCCTACTTTAATCATATCTCTTCGTCCTTATGGTTATTATAATAAACCCGGAGCGGAGTAGAAAGGACTTTTATAAATCCTTTTGCATCTTCGGCCGTCCAGCCTTTTTGCATCTCGCCGTATTCGCCGAACTTTGTCTTCACCAAATCGTCTTTCGACTCAACGCCTACGGTCGAGAACGACAACGGGCGCAACTCAAGTATGGCTGTTCCGTTCACGTTCCGCTGCGATTCCTGCAACATTGCCTCTATATCACGCATAACCGGTTCCAGATATTGGCTCTCATGCAAAAACATGCCGTACCAGTTGGCAACCTGGTCTTTCCAATACTGTTGCCATTTGCTCAATGTATATTTCTCAAGAAAGCGGTGCGCCCCGATAATCAGCATAGGGGCTGCAGCTTCAAACCCAACACGTCCTTTGATTCCGATAATGGTATCCCCAACGTGCATATCCCGTCCGATACCGTATGCGGAACCTATTTCCTCTACTTTCTGGATTGCCTTTATCTTGTCGTCAAAGATTTCCCCGTTAACGGCATGAATCTCGCCTTTCTTAAATTCCAGGCGCAATAACTCGCTACCTTCTTTTGTCACTTGTTTCAAATAAGCGCTTTCAGGCAAACCTTGTGCCGAATCAAGAATCTCGCCTCCGCAAATAGAAGTACCCCACAATCCTACGTTATAGGAATATTTCAGTTTTGTAAAATCAGCAACAAAACCGTGTTCTTTCAAATAATTGATTTCATACTCCCGGCTCAGTGCCATATCGCGGGTAAGAGTTATGATTTCTACGTTCGGAGCCAAAACGAGGAAAGTCATATCGAAACGAATCTGGTCGTTCCCGGCACCGGTAGAACCATGAGCAATGGCATCCGCGCCAATCTCGTTTGCATAACGGGCAATGGCTAATGCCTGAAAAATACGTTCCGAACTTACCGAAATAGGATAAGTCCCGTTACGGAGAACATTTCCGAAAACCATATATTTCAGGCTTTTCTCATAATATTCATGGGTTACGTCCAGCGTTACATACTTTACGGCGCCAAGTTTGTAGGCATTCTCTTCATTTTGTTTCAATTGTTCTGCACTGAATCCGCCGGTATTGGCGCAAGCGGCATAAACATCGTATCCCTTTTCTTTAGCAAGGTACATAACGGTAAAGGATGTATCCAATCCTCCGCTAAAAGCAACTACTACTTTCTTTTTCATATCGTAATATTTTTATTTTATTTTTTTCCTATTATCTGCAAATTAAGATTCTCCATGTGGATGCGGCGCTTTCGGATCATAAAGCATTGCCGTACAAATGCAATAGCGTCGGTTCGTACGCACCAAGATATCATGGTTGATACAGCCTTCGCATCCTTTCCAAAAAGCTTCATCGTCGGTCAGGTCGGCAAAAGTCACCGGAACATATCCCAACTCTGTATTCATCTTCATGACCGCAGCACCCGAAGTCAGACTGAATATTTTTGCTTTGGGCCATCGAAGACGAGCCAACTGGAATGTAACTGCTTTAATACGTTTCGCCAGCCCCAGCCCCCGATAATCCGGATGTACAATCAAACCTGAAGTAGTAACGTACTGTTTGTTGCCCCATGATTCAATATAACTGAAACCGGCAAACTTATCTCCGTCCAATGCTATCACTACTTTTCCCTCTTTCATCTTCTGAGCTACATAGTCATGCGAACGCTTCGCAATTCCCGTTCCACGAACTTTGGCAGCCGCTTCAATTGTTTCCAATATCGTATCCACATATATCTCATGCGACGCATCCGCTATCATCACATCGATATCCTCTCCTTTATTCGGTTCCATATATTTTATTAAGCCTAATTTTTAAATTACACAAAACGGGAGAGAGCATCCAATACGCTTTCCCGACTAAAACCCTCGCGCGGAATTATCAGAATCGTATCATCTCCGGCTATTGTTCCTAATATCTCTTGTGGTGCATTCGTATCTATATCCGATGCAATTCCCATTGCATAACCCGGACGTGTCTTAATGACTGCCAGATTTCCGGAAAATTCAATATTGAACTTTCCGGATTTAACCGATGAAAGTGCACTTTCTTTACTCCGATAAATCGGCAACCGATATACATAATTGCCATTTTCATCATGAGCCTTGACTATTTTAAGTTGTTTGATATCACGAGACAACGTAGCCTGGGTAACAGGAAATCCCTCTTGTTTGAGTTTTCGCTGAAGCTCCTCCTGGCTTCCAATACTTCCCTCCTTTATCAGGCGGCTTATTGTCGATAATCTCTCTTGTTTCATTACTGTTTTTGCATAAATATTCAAATCGGTGCAAAATTAATAGGAATATTCGAATAAATATACAGAAACAGGAAAATATTTATGCTTAATCATTGAAAAAAACAGCATCCAACCAGAAAAAAATTAGCGGGCATATCCTCGTCTGTTAGCGGGCATTCCGTTTGGGGATTCCGGTCGTTTCCCCCGGGAGGGGCGGGCATAAAAAAAGGGGGCGAAGGACTTCTTCCTGTCCTTCACCCCCCTACATATGCGGCGGCT
>CALUZS010000018.1 GCA_944325355.1 uncultured Parabacteroides sp. | reverse complement strand
CAACAATACTTTGACATCAACGTAGGAGGAGTGAAGATTTTACCGCACTCTTCACATACTCTTTGGATTTTGTAATTGCCTCTTGACATATCTTTCTCTTTATAAATGGTTTATGTATATTTAAGTTGTACCTTTTCGCCAAATAAGACGTGATGCAAATATGTCGCAAATAAAAGATAAAAAAGGGCGTAAAAAAGGCATAGAAACCAAGAACCCCATAAACGCAAAAAGCGTGCAGCTCTATGAGCTGCACGCTTTTGCTTGCGATTTAGTATGTATTTACTTATCGGAATCATTTCACTTCCTCAAAATCAACATCTGTAACGTTATCTTTTCCATTACTGTTCGCGTTCTGTTGAGTGCTTCCATAATTGTTGGAATCATTCGGAGCACCTTGCTGAGCCGAGTTGCTCTGGTTGTACATCTCCTGGCTCATTGCATGGAACTGATTATTCAACTCAGCCATTGCAGCGTCAATAGCTGCTATATCTTGAGCCTTATGAGCCTCTTTCAACTTGTTCAATGCATTCTCGATCGGAGCCTTCTTGTCGGCAGGAATCTTATCGCCCAGATCCTTCAATTGCTTTTCAGTCTGGAAAATCATACTGTCAGCTTGGTTTAGTTTATCGATACGTTCCTTTTCCTTTTGATCAGCAGCTGCATTTGCTTGAGCTTCTTCTTTCATCCGTTTTACTTCGTCTTCACTCAAACCACTCGAAGCTTCTATACGGATACTTTGTACTTTGCCAGTTCCTTTATCCTTAGCAGAAACATTCAAGATACCGTTCGCATCTATATCAAATGTAACTTCAATCTGAGGAACTCCACGAGGAGCAGCAGGTATGCCATCCAAATGGAAACGACCAATAGACTTATTGTCTCTTGCCATAGAACGTTCACCTTGCAATACATGGATTTCTACAGACGGCTGGTTATCGGCAGCGGTTGTAAAGGTTTCCGATTTCTTCGTCGGGATAGTGGTATTCGCTTCGATTAACTTGGTCATTACACCACCCATCGTTTCGATACCCAATGACAACGGAGTAACATCCAACAGCAAAACATCCTTAACCTCTCCTGTCAACACACCACCTTGTATAGCAGCACCTACAGCAACAACTTCATCCGGGTTCACACCTTTCGACGGAGCCTTTCCGAAGAACTTTTCAACAATTGCCTGAACGGCAGGGATACGTGTAGAACCACCCACCAAGATGACTTCATCAATATCCGACGTCGACAAATTTGCATCCTGCAAAGCCTGACGGCACGGAGCGATACATGCTTGTATCAAATTGTCTGCCAATTGTTCAAATTTAGCACGTGTCAACGTCTTAACCAAATGCTTAGGCACACCGTTTACCGGCATGATGTACGGCAAATTTATTTCTGTAGAAGTTGTGCTCGACAACTCTATCTTTGCCTTTTCTGCAGCTTCTTTCAAACGTTGCAAAGCCATCGGGTCTTTACGCAAATCAACGCCTTCGTCTTTCAAAAACTCGTCAGCCAACCAATCAATTATCACATGGTCGAAATCATCTCCTCCCAGATGTGTATCACCGTTAGTAGATTTTACTTCGAAAACGCCATCACCCAATTCCAGGATTGAAATATCAAATGTTCCACCTCCCAAATCAAATACGGCAATTTTCATATCTTTATTCGCTTTATCCAAGCCATAAGCCAAAGATGCAGCAGTCGGTTCGTTGACTATACGACGAACATTCAAACCAGCAATTTCGCCCGCTTCTTTTGTTGCCTGACGCTGTGCATCACTAAAGTAAGCCGGAACAGTAATTACCGCTTCTGTAACTTCTTGACCTAAATAATCTTCTGCTGTCTTTTTCATTTTCTGCAAAATCATCGCAGAAATCTCCTGCGGAGTGTACAACCTGCCATCAATATCGATACGCGGAGTATTATTATCGCCACGTACTACATTGTATGGCACACGAGAAATCTCTTTCTGTACCTGGTCGTATGTTTCACCCATAAAACGTTTTATTGAGAAAATCGTTTTCTGAGGATTGGTTATTGCCTGCCGCTTAGCAGGATCACCAACTTTACGTTCTCCATTTTCCACAAAAGCTACAATAGACGGAGTCGTTCTCTTTCCTTCGCTGTTAGCTATAACAACCGGCTCGTTGCCTTCCAATACTGCAACACATGAATTAGTTGTTCCTAAATCTATTCCTATAATCTTTCCCATAATTCTATATTTTTTATTGTTATTACTCTTACTTTTTCCATTGCTTTTTCAAGCAATCCGTAAAACTTTTATCAAACCTTATGCCAAAGTCATAATGAAAAGAATCGCATGTCCATGAATATATTTTAATGACAAATTGACAGAAACAAGACAACTGATTCTATTCTGCATACAAGAAAAAGCGACAACCATACATAATCTTCAAAACAGATAAAGTCAAACAAAAAACGACTAGACCTAAATAGCCGTTACAGGTTTTCAGGTAAAAATAAAAACATTCAGCACAGTTCAGCAAGGTTACATATGCCGATTTCCATTTTCAATATAGGTGATGTCCGATACCCAGATTTCTTTCGGACTTGTCGGTTTCATATTCTTCAGTTCCAGTTTCTTTTCGAGACACACATTCTTACGTTCCAAATTCTTATCTTCGTGCACCAACACAAGCAGCTTCTGATTTTTGCTCTTTTCCTCCGGATGATGGGATTTGTTTGACACGTCAAAGTCAGCTACTTCTCAATCCATCGTTTTACTGTATTACAAAAATAAAAAAGAAAAAACAGGCAACTATATCTCCTTTGCTGAGCAAAGATATAATTGCCTGCTGAAATTTTATACGATACCTTGAGCCATCATGGCCTTAGCAACTTTCATAAATCCGGCGATGTTTGCTCCTTTCACATAATTAATATAACCGTTCTCACATCCATGTTCTACACATTGTGCGTGAATAGCCCGCATTATCTGATGGAGTCGTGCATCTACTTCTTCATTTGACCAAGACAGATGCATCGCATTTTGGGTCATTTCCAAACCGGAAGTAGCAACGCCTCCCGCGTTGACAGCTTTTCCGGGTGCAAACAATTGCTTGTGTTTAATGAATAGCTCAACAGCTTCGGCTGTACATCCCATATTCGACACCTCGGCTACACATAAAGTATTGTTCCCGATGAGTGTCCGTGCATCAGCCTCATCCAATTCGTTTTGGGTTGCGCAAGGAAGAGCAATATCAACTTTCTGTTCCCACGGCTTCTTTCCAGGGAAGAAAGTGGAGCAAGGAAATTTCTCAGCATACGGAGAGACAACATCATTACCGGAATTACGTAATTCCAACATATAATCTATCTTTTCTCCAGAAACTCCTTCCGGATCATACACATAACCATCCGGACCGGAAAGTGTGACTACTTTAGCGCCCAACTGAGTTGCTTTCGTCGCTGCACCCCAAGCCACATTTCCAAAACCGGAAATAGCAACGGTTTTATCTTTTATATCTATACCCTTAGTCTCCAACATCTGATGAACAAAATACAATGCTCCAAATCCCGTAGCCTCCGGACGCAAATTAGAACCACCATATTCCAGACCTTTTCCGGTGAATGTCCCGGTATTTTCATACGCAAGTTTCTTGTACATGCCGTACATATAACCTATTTCACGTCCACCGACACCTATATCTCCTGCCGGAACATCCCTGTCCGGACCTAAATTCCGCCAAAGTTCTGTTATAAAAGACTGGCAGAAACGCATAATTTCCGCGTTGCTTTTACCTTTTGGAGCAAAGTCTGACCCGCCTTTTCCTCCACCCATCGGAAGAGTAGTCAGTGCATTTTTAAATGTCTGTTCAAACCCTAAAAACTTTAAAATCGACAGATTGACCGAAGGATGGAAACGCACTCCGCCTTTATACGGACCTATTGCATTATTAAACTGCACCCGATAGCCCAAATTTACCTGAACTTCTCCACGGTCGTCCACCCACGGCACACGAAACGTCAAGATTCGGTCAGGTTCTACCAGCCGTTCTATAATCTTTGCCTTTTCAAACTCCGGATGTTCGTTATAAACTTCCTCAATAGACAATAGAACTTCTTTCACAGCCTGCAAATATTCCCTCTCCCCAGGATGTTTTGCTTCTAATGCCGCTAATATAACTTCTGTTTTCATATCAATCGATTTTAAAAATAGCAATATGTAGGCAAATATAGCCAGATATATTAGGATAAACAAGCTTCCGACTTACTTTTTTCTATTCCATTTTAAATATTTTCATAAGTAATTCCTATATTTCTAACATGCTACAATTTTCAAGAGCTTCCGGATTATAACATATTGTCAAATCCAGCAAATGACGCGGATTCGAAAAAGAGCTCCTCATATATTTACATTATTAAACGAGATGTTGTAACTTTACCACGCATTAAATAAGCTTTTCATGGCAAAAAGCAGGATTGACAAAGAAAAAGAGACCGTAGAGCTGATGATACGGCTGTATTGCCGGCACAAAGAAAAAAACGCAGTCTTATGTAATACTTGCCAAGACTTGCTCCTCTATTCTTTCCAGCGATTGGAACACTGTCCGTTCGGGGAAGAAAAGACGACTTGCCAACACTGTAAGATACATTGTTACAATCCTCACAAGCGTGAGCTCATGCGTAAAGTTATGAAATATTCCGGTCCGAGGGTGATATTGTTCCATCCGAAAGCCGCAATAAGACATATCCTACATTCACGAAAGAGAGATAAAAAAACAGGCAAAGAATAAAATTGTATTATGAGTGGCATACCCAATTTAAAAGATCTTGTTTTCAGGGACACATCATTTGCAAACCTGATGAACAAACGGATTTACAACGTTCTGCTGATAGCAACTAAATACGATGCCTTCATGTTGGAAGACGACGGCAGAGTTGACGAACAAATTTTCAATGAATATACATCTTTAAGCTTAAGATACCCTCCCCGTTTTACGCAAGTCACTACCGAAGAAGAAGCACTTGCGGAATTGAAAGATCGTAATTTCGAGCTAATCATCTGCATGCCGAATATGGACAACCGGGATATATTTGCGGCTGCAAAAGAGATAAAAATACATTATCCCCATATTCCGATTGTTGTCCTTACTCCTTTTTCGAAAGAAGTATCCAAAAGAGTGGCAAACGAAGACCTGAGCGCAATAGACTATGTGTTCAGTTGGTTGGGAAACTCTGAACTTTTGCTTGCGATTATCAAATTGATTGAAGACAAGATGAATGCGCCGGATGACACAAAAAGCGTCGGCGTACAAATAATCCTCTTAGTAGAAGACTCTATTCGCTTTTATTCGTCGGCTTTACCTCATTTATACAAGTTTGTCCTCGAACAAAGCAAAGAGTTTGCCAAAGAAGCACTGAACGACCACCAACAGACATTGCGGATGCGAGGGAGACCAAAAATCAAACTGGCGCGCACATTTGAAGAGGCTGTCAGAATATTCGACCAATACAAAGACAATATTTTAGGAATCATCTCGGATATGAGTTTCATGCACGATGGGGTAAAAGACCAATATGCCGGGTACAAGTTCGGACAATACGTCCGGAAAACAGGATTGATCATTCCTTTCGTTCTGGAATCCTCTGAATCCAAAAACGTCATTTATGCCAAAGAGCTAAAAGCATCTTTCATCGATAAAAATTCAAAAAGTTACCCACAAGACCTCAAAAAGAAAATCATGCAACGTTTCGGATTCGGAGACTTTGTCATCCTGAATCCGCAGACGAAAGAGGAAATCATGCGCATACATGATTTAAAAGACCTCCAAAAAAAAGTATTTCTCATACCAGACGATTCATTGGTTTACCATCTTTCACGAAACCACTTCTCGCGTTTCTTCTATTCAAGAGCCATGTTCCCTCCCGCTGAAATCCTGAAACATGTCGACGTCAGCGACTACAAGAACATGGACGAAGCAAGGCAATTAATATTCAATTTGATCGTTGAATACCGGAAAATGAAAAATTCAGGAGTTGTTGCTATCTACCAAAAAGAAAGGTTCGATGAATACAGCAACTTTGCCCGGATAGGCGACGGCTCTTTAGGCGGAAAAGGACGTGGTTTGGCATTTATTGGGGCAATGATTAAACGCTATCCGAAATTGGAACAGGAAAATTTCGGCGTCAAAATACCGAAAACAGTTGTATTATGTACCGATATTTTCGATGAGTTCATGGAGACCAACGAACTGTATCCGCTCGCATTAAGCAATACGGAAGACGAGACCATCCTCAAATATTTCTTACGGGCAAGTCTGCCTTCCCGGCTAATTGAAGATTTGATGGCTTTCTTTGATGTCATAAAAGGACCTATTGCAATCCGTTCATCCAGTCTGTTGGAGGATTCCCATTACCAACCGTTCGCCGGAATATACTCAACGTATATGATTCCGAAACTGGAAGACAAATACGAAATGCTCCGCATCTTAAGCGACGCTATTAAAGCGGTGTATGCATCCGTCTTCTACCGTGACAGTAAAGCCTATATGACTGCGACATCCAACCTGATAGACCAAGAAAAAATGGCGGTAGTCTTACAAGAAGTGATAGGCAACCGATACAACGACCATTTCTACCCCACAATATCCGGTGTCGCACGCTCCCTTAACTTCTACCCTATCGGCAACGAAAAGGCAGAAGACGGCATAGCCAATATCGCACTCGGTCTGGGCAAATATATCGTAGATGGAGGTTTGACCCTGCGTTTCTCTCCTTGCCATCCCCATAATATTTTACAAATGAGCACGATGGATTTTGCACTTCGGGAAACGCAAACCCGTTATTATGCGCTCGATTTAAAAAATATGACCGAGAATTTCTCGGTAGATGACTCTTTCAATCTTTTACGGTTGAATTTAAAAGATGCGGAAAATGAAGGTTCGCTGAAATACATTGCATCCACATTCGACCCATACGACCAAATCATCCGGGACGGATTCTATCCTGGAGGACGGAAAATTATTTCTTTCGTAAATATCCTCCAGCATGAAGTATTCCCATTGGCTTCCACTCTGGACCATATTCTTAAAATCGGACAAAAAGAGATGGGACGCCCTATCGAAATTGAGTTTGCTGTAAACATTAATCCCGAAGACCAGACGAAAGCAACGTTCTATTTATTGCAAATCCGTCCGATTGTCGACAACAAAGAGATTATGAATGAAGACCTCACCCTAATAAAACCGGAAGAGACGATTATTTCGTCATCCAATGTTTTGGGACATGGGATAATTTCCGATATTAAAGACATTGTATATGTCAAGACGGAAAACTTCAATTCTTCCAATAACCAGTTGATTGCTTACGATATTGAGAAGCTGAACCGTCAGTTCATAGAAAAAGATGAAAGTTATGTACTCATCGGACCAGGCAGATGGGGAAGCAGTGACCCTTGGTTAGGCATTCCTGTTAAATGGCCGCATATCAGCAACGCTAAAGTCATTGTCGAATGCGGATTGGAAAACTACCGAGTTGATCCAAGTCAAGGAACTCATTTTTTCCAGAACTTGACATCTTTCGGCGTAGGCTATTTTGCCATCAACCCGTTCAAGAAAGAGGGGTGGCTGGACGAGAATTACTTAAATGCGCTCCCAGCTGTCAATGAGACCTCTTATCTGCGGCATGTCCGATTGGAAGAACCTGCAATCATAAAAATGGACGGCAAACATAGTGTCGGAGTAGTAATGAAACCTTCCCGATAAAAAAGCAAGAATATCTATAATGGCTCTTTGTTTTTCCACTAAGAACAGACGTTTTCTTAAAGGAATTTGGGATAGAAAGAGCCATTATTTTTTACTTCTGATTGTTAAATACTTCCGAATATATGGTAAATTCGACAAATTATGCTGTAATTTGCATTTAAATTATGCGTAAAAGAAAAATGAAGACCAAATTATTTCCAGTTCTCTTTTTACTATCCTTATTAGGAACTTCCTGCATACAAGAAGAGCCTTTGAATCCGGAAGCGGACATCTTGTCGTTCGGTTTACCTGAAAGTATAATTATTAGTGAACCAATGTTCAACCAGAACGATATTTTTGCAATTATCCGCAGCGATGCAGATATGACAAATATCGCACCGGAAATAACGGTTACAGATGGAGCTACAATCGTTCCGGCATCAGGAACCCCGCAAGACTTCTCGCAACCTGTCGTTTATACCGTAACAGCAGCCGATGGTATCCACCAACGGGTCTACACAGTCCAGCTGACATCTGCTACGGTTACCAATTATACATTTGAATATTGGAGCGAACATACGGCAAGATATGAAACGCCTTACGAATTGAATTCTGACAATGTCAGACAAAACATCTGGGCTTCAAGTAATCAAGGAATGGCAATCTACCAACAATTCACCGATAAATACAAATATCCGGTACATTCTACGACCGATGCCGTAGAGGGGACATTCGGTGCATACATGGAGACTCAAAACGGACCAGGGAACATATTGAATATACAATATATACCGATTATCGCCGGATCACTGTTCACTGGTTCGATGGATTTAGGTAATGCACTATTGGATCCGCTCTCTTCCACAAAGTTCGGTATCCCATTCACGGAAGTTCCTATCCGTTTTAAAGGATATTACAAATACAAAGCCGGAACCGGCGACTACATTGGTCCGGATGGGAATCCGCGTCCTGGAGTCATCGACTCTTGTGCTTTATATGCAGTATTTTATAAAGTAGACGAAAACCTGCAATCGCTGGACGGCAACACGGTTTTAGACCATCCGAATATCGTTTCAATGGCAATGTTACCCGACAAGACCTCAACGGAAGGAGACGAATTCGTTAGTTTTGATATTCCTTTCGCCCAAGTTAATGATATAGAGGTTGATTTTGACAAATATACTTACAAATTGGCAGTTGTATTATCCTCAAGTTTCTGGGGACAGCGTTACGAAGGTACACCAGGAAGCAATTTAACAGTCGACAATCTTGAAATTATAACAGAAAACGAACAATGAAACAGAAATTAATAATCATAGCGCTGTTATTAGGGATTACCAGTACCGCCATGACAGCCCAAATATTAAAAAGAGACAAATGGGAATGCAAAGTATTCGCCGGATACAACTTAGGCGGAACATCTCCGTTGCCTTTACCTGCGGAAATTAGAAAAATCAATTCTTGGAATCCGCGCATAACAGGAACCGTCGCTTTCCATGTCACACGCTGGATAACCCCGGATTGGGGTCTTACAACCGGGCTTGCCATTGATGTGAAAGGTATGAAAATTAGTGCAGACGTCAAATATATGTACACACGGCTCGAAGTAGGAGAAGGTGATAATACGGGAATATTTTCCGGGACTTTCTCCGGAAAAAACGAAACGACTGTACAAAACGGATATATTGTTTTACCATTATTGGCAACATGGCGTCCAAAAGAAGCTTGGACTTTCCGGTTGGGGGGATATTTTGCGACTTGCCAATCGAGGAAATTTGAAGGAAGCGCATCCGATGGATATATACGAAGCGGAGGTCCGACCGGCGACCGCATAAATATCGAACAAGCAACATTCGACTTTTCCGAAGAGGTACGGAAAGTAGATGCAGGTCTGATGGCATCAGCCGACTACTTTTTCACCAAGAAAATGGCGGTATTCGGACAATTGTCATGGGGATTAGTTCCTATATTTCCTGAAGACTTCGAGGGTCTCAGCTACAAAATGTATAATATATATTTCTCTTTAGGCTTGGCTTATCGGCTATAAAAAGAATAATAACAGACAAGAATGGAAATCGCTGCATTAGTTTCCGGCGGCGTAGACAGTTCAGTTGTAGTATACAAACTGAAAGAAGCCGGATATGACCCTACTATTTTCTATATAAAAATCGGGATGGAAGACAAGGACGGTTATATAGACTGTCCGGCAGAAGAAGATATTGAAATCACATCGTATATTGCAAAAAAATACGGATGCCGTTTTGAAATCGTTTCCCTGCATGATGAATATTGGGAAAAAGTTGTAAGCTACACTATCGATTCCGTAAAAAGAGGTTTAACTCCTAACCCGGACATGATGTGTAACAAATACATCAAATTCGGCTGTTTTGAAGAAAAATGGGGAAAGGATTTCGATAAAATAGCAACGGGACATTATGCAACGACAACTGAAATCAATGGCAAAGTGTGGTTATCCACAGCCAAAGACCCGGTAAAGGACCAAACAGATTTCTTAGGGCAAATCACCCGCTTGCAAATACAAAAACTGATGTTTCCTATTGGGCATTTGATGAAAAGCGAAGTCCGGGCAATCGCTGAAGCACAAAAACTACCAAGTGCGAAAAGAAAAGACAGTCAAGGAATATGTTTTTTAGGAAAAATCAATTACAATGATTTTATCGAACGTTATTTAGGCAAACGCCCGGGCAAAATCATCGAATTGGAAACCGGAAAAGTATTGGGAAAACACAACGGATATTGGTTCCATACCATCGGGCAACGGAAAGGACTTGGGTTAAGCGGAGGTCCTTGGTTTGTTATCAAAAAAGACATACGCCGTAATATCATATATGTATCCAACGGTTATGACCCGGAAACTCAATACGGGAAAACGATAAACTTAAAAGGTTTTGATTTCATCACGGAAGATCCTTGGGGTGAGTTTGAAGATGAGAAAGAAATTACGTTCAAGATTAGGCACACTCCCGATTTTACATACGGACGGATACGAAGGATTGGAGATATTTACCGCATAGAATCTGAAGAGAAAATACAAGGAATTGCTCCCGGACAATACGGCGTTGTCTACGACAGAGAGCACCATCTTTGCTTTGGCAGCGGAATGATTATCGGAGAAGAAGAATAAAAATCCAACTTTTTCTCCGAAAAACACTCCGGGGGGTGAGGGCAATTTTTTTATTTTAAACGCTTTTCTATTTCCTCTTCTGACAAATAAATCATGATTTTTTTCCCATCAGGAGTAAGATGATAATCCTTACATGCCAGCAATGATGACAGTAAATGTTCCATCTCTTCCGCCGAAAGTAGCTTTCCTACGCTTATAGCTGCTGCTCTCGCCATGGAAAAAGCTATAATTGAACAGATCCCATCGTGCGCCTTATTCCCAAGCTCTATATATTTATATACTATTTCTTTCAATAAAGAAACGGTATCTGCATTTTCCAATCCAGCCGGGACACTATTCAATGCATAGCTTCCATTTCCCAAGTTACTCAACTCAAAGCCTGCTGCATGCAAATCTTCCGACAAAGATTCAACGGCGGTCGCTTCAGTTTGCGTAAATTCAACGATCTCCGGAAACAACAGTTGCTGAGACAGGCTTCTCCTTTTTTTCAATCGCTCCATATATTGGTCATAAAGTGCGCGGACATGCGCCCGGTTCTGCTCAACGATTGCAATACCGTCCGGCAGCTGTGCGACAATATAACCTCCTTTATATTGAAAACAACGAAGCTGCATCTCTTGGAAAAAGGTGTTATCCGCCGGAACTTCCACTGTCCCGATACTGGAAGGGACTTCCGAATAACTGCCCACCGTACTTCCTTCCGGAACAAAACTCATCACTTCATCGGCATTACCCTGTTCGTTCTCAAAATTCTGATACAATTTATCCCAATCGAAATCAGGCTTCTTATAAGAATCCGACTTTATTGCTTCAAACGGATTATATCCAAGAGCAGGTCTCTGCATTCCATCGACCGTTGACAGCTGAGTCTTCGACATGTTATATACCGGAATATCCAAAGCCCCCTCCATATCAAAATCAATCAAAGGAATTGAACTTGATTTTGCCAAAGTCTCTCTTATTGCCGACATCAAAATTTGCCAAATAGGCTGTTCGTTCTCAAATTTAATTTCCGTTTTTGTCGGATGGATATTTACATCGATTGATGAAGGATTGAGTTGGAAATAGACAAAATAGTTCGGCTGATAACCGGCAGGTATCAGGTTTTCGTAAGCCTGCATTATTGCCTTGTGAAAATACGGATGCTTCATATAACGGCCATTCACAAAGAAATATTGTAAAAATCCCCGTTTCTTCGCAGAATCCGGACACCCTACAAAACCCGATATTGAAACCAATGAACTCTCAGCTTCCACTGAAAGCAGTTTGGAATTGATATTTTTCCCATAGATATCCAATATCCGTTGCCGTATATTCGAAGACGGTAAATTGAATACCTCCGTACCGTTATGATACAATGCAAACGATATTGAAGGATTCACTAATGCAATCCGCTCAAATTCCGCCAGTATATTGCGAAATTCCGTTTCATTCGATTTCAGGAATTTCCGACGCGCCGGGACATTAAAAAATAAGTTTTTTACAGAAAAGATACTTCCTTCCGAACAGGAATCAGCTTCTACTGATTTTACGGCCGAACCTTCAATCGACACGCGGTTTCCTATTTCCTCTCCTTTCAAACGTGTACGCAAATCTACGCATGCCACAGCCGCTATCGAAGCAAGCGCTTCTCCTCTGAATCCCATTGTTTTTAAAGAGAAGAGATCTTCTGCCTTAGATATTTTAGAAGTGGCATGCCTTTCAAAAGCCATTCGGGCATCGGTCTCCGACATTCCCTTACCATTATCTATAACCTGAATCAAGGTCTTTCCGGCATCCTTTATATTTACTTCAATACGGGACGCTCCTGCATCGACAGAATTTTCAACCAACTCCTTTACCACTGAAGCAGGTCGTTGTATCACCTCCCCCGCAGCAATCTGATTTGCTATATTATCAGGAAGCAGATGTATAATATCGCTCATTCCTTACCAAAATAATATCCAGAATATAACTGCACAAACCGCCAAAACAACCAAAAGCTTTACATTTTTATATTTCCTTGAGCGGGCAGTGTCTCCTCTCTCTACACTTTTCCGTAAATGGGAGGTGCCTTCAATAAAGGTACCCTTTATTTGAGGTTTATAACTCTCCGGAGAACAATCCTCCATACCCAATTCCCGTTTCACTTTTTCTACCCTGTCGCCCAATGCCTCTTTTCTGGCATCCCAATAAATTGGTTTATGTTCGAATTGCCTGGGCTTACGTACGTTATAAAAAGAAAATAGAGCCATAACAAATTCTCCTTATAAAAAACACTAACGTGCAAATTTATTGTTCTTGCTTCGCGTCGGGACATCCTGCTGTCGCCGCTTCTTCACTACAAAGATATCATTTTTATCGGTTGGCCGTAAATAATCAAACCAATAAAAATCTTTCAAGGTTCTATCCTGCGGCTGCAAATCGGGGATTGGTGTCATGCTGCATTTCGGCGAAGGCCAGATTTTCAAACGGTCAATCTTCCGGTCTTTCAGCCAAATGGAGAGAAAACCACTCTGAGTTGCATTCAATCCTATCATCGAACTATCCTTTTCCATTGGATAATAAATTGATTCCGCATTTCCTGAGACATCGATCTGACGAACCGCCTGTCCCTCAAAATAAGCTTTAAGGTCTTTCCCTTTCAACTGGTTGAAACAGATTGAATCGACTTGCTGGACTGCAAAAGCGAACTCTTTCACATGAGCCAAATCGATGGCACTATCTCCCAAATGCACTTCGATTGTATCACCATATAACTGATAATTCGCATTCCACAATACCGGACCCGTATACATATATAATATAGAATCTCGAGTATTAAAGTACATCGAATCGCACACTCCCTGAATATCTGTCCTATAAAAACGGACACCGTAATATGCACTAATCCGTCTTTCCAGCGAATCAATGGTCACCATACGCAACGTGTCTGCATGCAAGAACAAGGTATCCCCTTGCGAATATTCAAGGAAACAGGCGCGGTCGGTAGCAAAAGCCGAATCATCAAATTCATTAAAATATCCGTATTCTCCTGTCAACGTCACCTTCCGCACTGTATCCTGTAAGGACATATTCCCAAAAGCTTCGCCGTATCCGGTCTGTCGGTCATAAAGCAAAGAGTCACCTTCCAATATTTTCGTTCCGGAAATGACCGTAGAACGTGTTTGCAGAATCGCAAGATTCTCTACCGTATTATACCAACCTTTAGACGTATAAATCGTACCACTGTCGGATACAATAACAGAAGGTCCCAATATTGTTGCTATCTTTGATTCGGTATTATATTCCAACGTATCTGAATAAAGTGTGAAATTCGGATTTTCCAAACGGACACTATCGTTAAAAACCGATTGTTTGGTCGAAGGATAATAACGACCATAAAAGGAAGAGAGCTGATTTAACGAATCAACGATTAAGCCACCTTCAAAATAATAACCGACATTCGCTACCCGTTCATAATTTAAGCTGTCCGTGAAAAGAGTAACTTGACCATTCTCCATCCGGACATTATTCCGCAAATAAGCAATCTGCGAATCTCCATCATAAAACAAGTAATCCCCAAAAACAAACAAGGTATCCCCCTGCTCCATCCGGACGTTACTAAAAGCCTCCAAAGAGTTTGTTTCCCTATAAAAATAGGCACTATCGCAATACATGTAAGAACTGTCATGACGGAAACAGACATCACCTACTAATACTTGCGCTTTCTCATTGATGCTTTTATTAAAAGATAGTTTATCCGCATGTTCCAAATTTACTCTTGTCTTAGAGACAGAAGTTTTATTGTCCCCCGACTGTGAAATAAGCGGAAACGCTATAATTATCGAAAAAATTCCGACAAGCCACAAACGAACAAATCGTTTCTTCATTCTTTAATCCAATCCGGATAACGGAAATCACAGTTTTTCCAGCCATCACTGATACGGACATACGTAGTCTTCTGTTTTTTCCTAATCCAATTATCCAATACTTCTGTTCTTTTCTTAGACTCTACCATAGCTTTCAGCGTCTGATAATCATCTGCCAGGTTTGCTTTATGAGCTTCAGTCTTCGCTTTCAACTTCACAAACGCTATGATTTTCTTACCTGTATCGTCTATCATTTCAAACGGTTCTGATATTTCCCCAACTTTCATCTTGTCTACTACCTTCGCCACTTCCTGCGGAAGTTCATGCATTTCAAAACGCGGAGTTCCATAATAAGCCGGATTTTCGGTTTTGGTATTTACCATCAGACCTTTGTTTAATCGCGTATTTTTGTCGGACGATACCCAATAAGCGGCATTATCAAATGTCAGAGAATCCACCTCATTATTCAATTCATGTTTAAGAATAGTTGTATATATGGTATCCATCACCGCCTTTGCCTTCTGAAGCTCTGTTTCCGAAGGTTCTGGTTTCAATAAGATGTGGCGGACATTGACGCGGTCTCCACGTTTTTCTATCAATTGTATGATATGAAATCCATAATCGGTTTCAACAATATTCGAGACCCGCTTCGTATCGTTCAAATTAAATGCGACATTTGCGAACTCCGGAATCAAAGATGTTTTCGATTGGAAACCTAATTCGCCACCTTTTACAGCCGACAGAGGATCTTCCGAATACATACGGGCCAACGTAGAAAATTCCATCTTACCGGAATTTACCTGTTCGGTATAGTCCCGCAAACGGGCTTTGATGGCATCAACTTCCTCCATCGGTATTTTGGGCTCCCGGGTTATAATCTGTACCTCTACCGTCGTCGGGATATTGGGCAGACTATCTTTTGGTATTTCGTTATAATATTTACGTACTTCAGATGGAGTCAGTTTTATTTCGCCGACCAATGTTTCTTGCATCTTCTTGATAATCGCCTGCTCACGTTCCATTTTCAGACGTTCATCCCTAATCTCCGTGAAGCGCTTATTGAAATATTCCTCCACTTTCTCTTTTGATCCATTACCTATATGGGTTACAAAATAATTCATCACTTGGTCCACTTGCTGAATTACCATACTTTCGTTCACGGTAATACTATCCAATTGTGCTTGGTTCAGATACAATTTTTGAATTGCCAACTGTTCCGGAATAATACAATAGGGATCGCCATCGAACGAAATCCCGTCTGTCTGCATCATCAGCCGTTGTGTTTCCACATCTGAGCGTAAGATGGCTTCATCTCCTACCACCCATACAATTTCATCTATCACATTATCTTGAGCGATTGCCATACAAGAGAGACACGCCAAAATAAATACAGTCAATGTTTTCTTCATTGTCTTTCAACTTCTTTATTTTTCAGAAAAAGATTCCGCGTTAAAAAATATCACATCTCCTTTTCTGATTGCACTATTATATAAATCGTTCTCAAAATTTCTCAAGAAATCCATTTTCCTCTGATTAATCAACATCTCCTTTATTTGAGGTATCGAATAATCAAAAGGAGCTATATTTCCAGCAGTAATATAATCCTTTATATTTAACAGATAACAATAACTGCTATCGGAATATTCCACCATCTTTCTTGCCTTCAGAAAATCTGAACTATTTGATATTTGCATCGGGATGTTATCAATGATTTCAGCAAAATCAACCCACCGATTATAAAAATATTCATAGATAACAGCATTCTGAACGCTATATTTTTCTATTTTCTCCACCGACGATTCCGACCCCGAACGGCACCACTCTTTTAAATCTGAAAGAGAAGGTGCATCTACAGGAACTTTCAAAAACAAACCTTTAACCAGAGCTTCATCCAACACAAACTTTTCTCGATTAGCTTCATAAAAAGCCTTTTCTTCTTCCTCCGTTATAGTAGCTGACAACTTTTCCTCTATCAACTGTTCCTGATAACGATAACGTACTAAAGAATGCCGATAATCTTCCACCAATTTATCAATCTCCTTATTGCGTTCGCCCAAATTCCGAACAGCAACATCATAAATCAGAACATTCTGAATCCAGTTTTTCACATAACTTTCAGCATACAACAAACTGTCAGAATAAGAAAGACCTTTCGGCAAAGAACTTTCAACCTCTGTCCGTGTCAATAACTGCTCTTTTACTTGTACCAAGACATCCGTTTTTTCAGACGGTTTTGTCTTTTTACAAGCAACGAGCAAAGATACAAAGGCGATGGCTATGAAACAAAATCTCATCATTCTTTATTCTCTTTTAAAAGAAATTTATTCAACAATTCTCCAACTGCCCCATAAGGAGTTGAATTTTTAACAAATTCCTTTTCATGACCTGCTTTAAACAAAGCAAATATACAATTAAATCAGAGAATCATTTTTACAAAAAACAACAGAACAAATCCTATTACTATTTTTTAAGATATGAACTAAACCTTGAAAATTATACAGGGAACGCAAATTTTTCACATTTTCTTTGCAGGAGACAATCCCATTTTTGCTGCGCATTCCAACATATATGCATAAGCTGCATCATATTCATTGGGAATTACACCATCAAGAATCGCATTTTTGATATTCTCTTTTAACTGACCTACCGGACGCGAAGGCGGCAATGAAAATATCTCCATAATGTCCTCTCCTGATATTGGTGGCTGAAAATTACGTACCCGGTCTTTCTCTTCTATCTCTGAAAGCCGGCTACGAACCAACTGGAAATTTTTCAAGAAACGACGGACTTTTTCCGGATTCTTGCTCGTAATATCGGCTTCGCACAACGTCATCAGGTCATCTATGTCATCACCAGCATCAAACAAAAGTCGTCGGATTGCAGAGTCTGTGACATCTTCATCGGAAAGTACAATCGGGCGCATATGTAGCCGAACCATCTTCTGTACATACTTCATCTTATCATTCATAGGCAATTTCATCCTGCGGAAAATGCCTGGAATCATCTTCTCCCCGATAAAATTATGATTATGGAACGTCCAACCCAATTTGCTATCCCAACGCTTGGTCACCGGTTTCGCTATATCATGCAACAACGCACTCCATCTCAACCAAAGACTTTGAGAATTTTTGCTTAGCCTGTCCAATACCATCAAGGTATGTGCAAAATTATCTTTATGGCCTTTCCCTTCCTTAGTCTCTACGCCTTTTAAAGCAGACAATTCCGGGAATATAATACCAAGTAATCCACTTTTATCCAACAAATCAAAACCCAAGGATGGTTTTGGCGACAAAACTATCTTATTCAATTCGTCAACTATTCGTTCTTTCGAAATGATTTCTATCCGTTGCCGATTACGGACAATGGCGTCGAATGTATCCGGCTCAATAAAGAATCCAAGTTGAGAAGCAAATCGCACAGCCCGCATCATTCGTAACGGATCATCACTGAATGTTATATCTGGATCCAACGGAGTCCTGATAATTAAATCATCCATATCATTCAATCCGCCAAAAGGATCCACCAGCTCTCCATAACGTTCTTTATTTAAGCAAATAGCCAATGCGTTAATTGTAAAATCCCGACGATTCTGATCATCTTCAAGTGTACCATCTTCCACCAACGGTTTCCGGCTATCTCTTGCATATGACTCCTTCCGTGCCCCGACAAATTCAATCTCCAAATCCTTGCACTTCACTTGCGCCGTTCCAAAATTCTTAAAGACCGACAAAAAGGCACCTTTCCCCAACTTGGCGGCAACCAGTTTTGCCAATTCTATTCCACTGCCAACAGCAACGACATCTATATCTTTTGAAGGACGATTCAGAAATATATCCCTGACATATCCACCAATCACGTAAGTCTCAACCTGAAGCTCGTCTGCTGCTTCCGAAATGATACGGAACGGTTTTGCAGAGATATGTTTCAATAATTCTTCTCTTTCTAAATACATTTATCCATTTCAACTTTGCGTCTGCAAAGATAATTAAATATATCTTTGTACATCAATATAAAAATAAGTACGGTACAATGAAAAAATACATTACAATCTTAGTATCTTCCCTGATAATTATTTCAGGCGGCTGCAACAACGCAGAAAAAGAAGCAAACAAACGCTTAGAACAGGCTAGGATAAACTTAGAAAACAACGATTTCTTCGCAGCAAGAAATGAAATAGATTCCATCCGCAAATTCTATCCGAAAGAATATAAAATATTGAAAGAAGCTTTAACTGTCATGAGACAAATAGACATCAAAGAAGCCAAACGGAATATTGCATATTGTGACAGTCTGCTTCCTATCCGCCAACAAGAATTAGAGAATATGAAAAAAGACTTCAAGTTTGAAAAAGACTCGCTTTATGAAACTATCGGGAATTATATCTGGAAATACCAGACAATCGAACGAAATGTGGAAAGATGTTACATACGAAGCGGCGTGAACGAACATGGAGAGATGTATTTAGCCAGTGTTTACTATGGAGCAAAGCCTATTGAACATACAGGGATTAAGCTCAGCACCCCCGACGGGACGTTTGTAGAAACACCCGAAATTGCTTACGATGGCGGAAATAATTACCGTTTCTCCAATTTAGGAAATACCACCGAAGTAGTTACCTATAAAGCCGAAAAAGGAGAAAACGCCATAAAATTCATATACGATAATGCAAATAACCGGATAAAAGTGGAATATCTCGGAGGAAAACCTTACATTATATATATAGCAGACGCTGATAAAAAAGCATTAGTTGCGACATATAACCTCGCAGTTGTTCTGAATGATATTTATAAAATGACAACTGCGAGGGAAAATGCTTTAAAACGTATAGAATACTTGAACAATAAACTTAACTCCTAACGATATTTTACGACCAAAACATCTCCGGCCTGCATTTTTACTGAAACAGCGTCATCGACAATCGGCAAGGATGCAGGTCGGTCATTGAGATAAAAATCTACTTTCCTGCCATTTGGCAAAGCCAGGACAAAAGTCCCGTCCACTACAGATTTAAGAGATGCATGAACCAATTCACTGTTTTTCCAAGCTACTGAGATTTCTCCTCCACCACGTACCTTTAATCCGTGTACTCTTCCCTCACTCCATTCCGATGGCAATGCAGGCAACAAATGAATTTGTCCGGTATGACTCTGTACCAACATTTCTGCAACACCAGCCGTTGCTCCAAAGTTCCCGTCAATCTGGAAAGGAGGATGTGCACAAAACAGATTAGGATAAGTTCCGCCTTCTCCGTTACGTTTTTTCACGTCCACCGGATGCAACAAATCTTTCAAAAGCTTCAATGCGTAATTCCCTTCATGGAGACGCGCCCAAAAGTTTATTTTCCAAGCCATAGACCAACCGGTACTTTTATCACCTCTGTGCAATAAGGTTTTCTTCGCAGCTTCCGCCAATTCAGGTGTCCGCTCCAATGATATTTCATCGCCTGGATACAAACCATACAGATGCGACACATGACGATGATGGGGCTCTACTTCCTCATAAGGCTGTAACCATTCCATGATACGACCATCCGCTCCGATAGTAGTAGGCATCAATCCGGACATTTTTTCCGCCAACAATGCTGAAAAAGCAGAATCCGTATGCAACAATCCGGCAGCTTTCATCGTATTCGTAAACAATTCCCGTATAATCTGATTATCCATTGTCGAACCAGCACATACACTAACCACGTTCCCGTTCTCCAATTTAAAGGCATTCTCCGGTGATGTTGTCGGTGCTGTAACCAAATACCCAGACCTAGGATCGCGAACCAGAATATCTGTAAAGAATAGTGCTGCTTTCTTCATTACCGGATAGACCTCTTTCAGGTACGATAAATCGCATGTATATTGATAATGTTGATATAGATGCTGGCATAGCCATGCTGCGGAAGTACACGTTGCTCCCCAAGAAGGATGCTCACCTGGTTCCGTAAACTCCCAAACATTTCCCAAAATATGAGTCACCCAACCGTTTGCATTATAAAAGGCGTTTGCCGTCCGCTCACCGGAGGGCACCTGCTGTTTTGTCCATTCAATAAACGGCTCATGCAATTCCGACAGATTAGTTACTTCCGCCGGCCACAAATTCATCTGCAAGTTAATATTTAAATGATAATCTCCATTCCACGGCGTGTGGATTGTATTGCACCAAAGTCCTTGCAAATTAGGCGGAAGCAAGCCCGGTCTTGTTGACGAAATTAACAAGTAACGACCAAATTGAAAGTATAATGCATACAAATCATTATCGGCTATACCCTGTTCCAGCATAGACAATCGCTTATCTATCGGTAATTTCCGATAATTACTGCGCCCCAAATTCAAATCCACACGGGAAAAAAGCTTGCTATAAGCATTTATATGTTCTTGCTTAAGCGTTTCATAATCTTTCTTAGCTGCAGCCGACAACCTAGTCTGTATATTTCCCGAAATATCTTTGTCGAAATAGTCGGTCGCCATACTTACCAAGATTATTGCTTCTGAAGCTTTATCCACACGCAACAAACTATCTGCAGCCGACACAGAGCCATCCTTCGGCAACAAGACACGCACCCGTGCGGCAAACTTCATTCCTTTCATTTCCGTTGCGTTTACCCCATCTGGCAATTGCCCTTCCAGCAACAAATCATTTCCAGCTACCTGCACGGTTGCATGCTCCGGCCGATTCATCTTTATACAAAAAGTCAAACCGGCTTTCTCCTCAGACAACAAACGTATAACTCCGACATCTTCGGTAAAAGAGGTAAATTGTTCACGGACATATAATGAATTATTCCGCTTGAACGAAATAGCCGAAATGGCTTCATTCATATTCAGCTCCCTTCGATAATCAGAAACTATTGAATCTTTTGCCGGATAAGAGTAATCAATTACCAAATTCCCCAATAACTGATAACTTCCATATGGAGCATTAGCGCCATCACCATATGCACTACCCTGACCGCTACAACGAAAGGTCTGGTACATCAGATTTTGGGCTTCATCATTCTTTCCTTCAAACAATAGAGCTCTGATTTTCGGCAATGACTGTGAAGCCAACGGATTGCTTGCATCTTGTTTGCTGCCCGACCACAGTGAGATTTCATTCATTAATATAGTTTCCTGTTCAATCCCGCCATCCGACATCAAACCGATTCTACCATTTCCTAAAGGGAACGTCTCTTCCCACTCCGTAGCCGGACGGTCAAGAAAAAAGACATTGGGCTCTTCTAAAATTCCACTCCTGCAAGAAGTGAACAACAAACAACAACTGAAAAAAAGTAACCGATAATTATTCATGGCATTACCTCCTTATTAAAATTTTTGCATATCACATAAATGTTTATAATAGCCGTTCAAAGCCAGCAAATCTGCATGTTTACCCTGTTCTACGATTTCACCCTCATGCAGGACACATATCAAATCTGCATCACGAATTGTCGACAAACGATGGGCAATAACGATTGTCGTCCGATTTTTCATCAAATTTTCAAGAGCATCCTGCACCAATCTTTCAGACTCTGTATCAAGAGCCGACGTCGCTTCATCCAATATCAATATCGGTGGATTCTTAAGGATTGCCCGAGCTATGCTTATACGCTGCCGTTGTCCTCCAGACAATTTACCTCCCCTATCTCCGATATTTGTCTCGTATCCATGTTCGCTTGCCATAATAAACTCATGCGCATTCGCAATCTTTGCTGCTTCTTTTACTTGTTCAAGCGTTGCATCTTTCACACCGAATGCTATGTTATTGAAGAACGTGTCATTAAATAAAATAGCTTCCTGGTTTACGATACCCATCAAGCTTCTTAAATCAAATAATCGGGCATCACGGATATCCACCCCGTCAATAGTTATCGAACCTTGTACTACATCATAAAAGCGGGGCAATAAATCCACCATCGTGCTTTTCCCGGAGCCTGATTGCCCGACAAGGGCTACGGTCTGCCCTTTCCGAATATCCAAATTTATCCCTTTCAGCACCCAATCATTTTGATACTTGAACCATACATTATTATATGAAATAACTTTTCCAAAATGAATTGGTTTCGGCTCAACAGGATCAACAATATTGCTTTCGGCCTTTAATATCTTATCAACACGCTCTATAGACGCCAAACCTTTTTGAATGGAATACGCCGATTTGCTCAAATCTTTTGCCGGATTAATTATACTATAAAATATAACTAAATAATAGATAAACGTAGAGGCATCTATCGTACTGTTATCACTCAAGATTAACGAACCGCCATACCATAAAACAATGGCTATGGTCAACGTTCCTAAAAACTCACTCATCGGATGAGCCATTTGTTGACGGCGGAATATCCGATGGGTGATTTTACGAAACAAATCATTGTTCTTTTCAAAACGTTCTTGAATTTTTTTCTCAGCATTAAATGCTTTGATAACACGAAGGCCACTCAAGGTCTCTTCCACCTGACTCATCAGCAATCCCCATTGCTGCTGCCCCTCAAAAGAGCGACGTTTCAATTTTTTCCCGACCTGCCCCATTACATAACCAGCCAAGGGCAAAAGGATAAGTACAAAAATTGTCAGCTGCCAACTGATAACAAGCATTCCTATTAAATAAATGATAATAAGTATCGGATTCTTGAAAAGCATATCCAACGAACTCATTATAGAGGCCTCTATCTCATTCACATCACCGGATATACGAGCTAAAATATCCCCTTTCCGTTCCTCCGAAAAAAAACCAAGCGGCAGCTGAGTTATCTTTCGGTTTATTTGGTTCCTTACATCACGAACCACTCCTGTCCGTATCGGTATCATTGTATAAAACGCCAAATACATTGTTGCAACTTTAAAGAATGTGGCGGATACCAAAAACACACCTAACATTATCAATGTGAACGAACCACCCCGGGTATTAATCAAATCGCTCACATACCAAAAGAAATTATTCTTCACCAATTCCGGAATAGACTTCCACGACTCAAACGAGAGAAAGGAAAAATTCCACTCTTGAAAGACATACGTTTCCGTATCTATTTTAAACAAAATATTTAGAATCGGTATGATTAATGCAAAAGAAACAAGATTCAACAAAGCAGATAATATGTTAAATATTATACTTAATACAACATATTTCTTATAAGGAGGGACAAATCTCAATAAGACTTGAAAAAAATCTTTCATACAATTTTATTTTTCCCGGCAAATATACGCAATATCGCCGGATTAACCGAAATTGCCAATGAAAAGTATTTGACAAAACCATTCATTTCCGTTATCTTTGAAAGTACTATCTCCAAATACTGTTATATATGGCAACAATAAAAACTGGAATCTTGATTCCGCTATTATTAGGCTTTATAAGTACAAGTTGCATAAACGAACGGCAACAACATTCCAAAATGGTGCCGGAAGAAACTATTGGCATTATCGGAGGAAGCGACACGGTTACAAGTATTATCATAAGCGACCACGCATCACGGCATGACAAGGATACAATCATTTACGAACTTCCCCAATGTCAGCTTTGGTACACGAAACCCCTATCCGAAAACTACAAAGGCAAAGAGATTCAGATGTGGACAGAGCATAAAGTATATTGGGAAAACGTACAAGTCATCAATGTATTTGTCGCCAACCCAACAGATATCCCGTTGGGATTTGGTCGCCCCATATTAGTAGACCAGTGGAAAGATAACAAATGGTGTTTACCAGAACGAAAGGATGCGACCTGCGATTTAGCATGGCAAGACGATGCATTCATGATTGAAAAAGCCCCTCTGCTATACTGTTTCCGATGCGAGCTGGATGAATTTCTTATGCCGAAAGGGAAATATAAAGTAAGCAAATTATTCTTTTCAGGCACAAAGAAAATAGAAGTGAATACAACCTTCGAAATAAAGTAACCGATTTCCAGAATTAATTTTTCGAAGAAACCGTATCCCGCTTTATTGGAATAATATCAGGCAAAGGCAACCTTTCCGACTCTTTTGATTCCCGATACGTTTTTTGTTTGGAATACAAATCTTCCGATGGGAAACTATTATAGTTTTTCCAAGCAACAGCCGTCTTTTGGTTCTTTAATCGTTGGCGGTAGGTCTTACTAAACATATACGATAAAAGAGCCGCACCATCAAATTGCAGCAGGAAAGGCTGAAGAAGATTCCATCCGTTCTCCGGAAAAGGAGAGCGTGCCCCATTCGTTATTTCATAAGTTGGAATACGGACATGCGGATAATTAGTGACAGCTTTCAATCCGAACTTCCAAGACATCGATTTTAGCATCACAACTGCCGGCGGTAAATCTAACAACGAATAATTCCTCCATAAGGAAGTATCCTGTTCCGAACTTAAATACTCACTGAAATCCTTTGATATAAGTAGTTGCGAAGGAGCTTCAAGAAGTTTTCCTACAGGTTCTGACGATTTGATTAATGTTCCGCCTTCTATGGCTTTTTGAAATTCCGGATCAATAATCAACGAATCTTTTCCACTAAGTATATTATTCAACCAGATGGAATCGCTTTCATTCCAAGTTTGAGCACAAATCCTGAAAAATGGCGTCAAAATTATAAAGAAGACCAATACATACTTACGCATCCGGCAATTTTTAATACAATTAGAACGGGAGATAAATATAGACGATTTGTAAATCCGATTAAACAAAAGCTGTTTAAAAAATCTTATTCCTTAGAATATTTAACCAATAAGAGAACAAGGCAATGGGGAGTGACAATATCGGATGCACCAAAAAAGACAATACAACCCTATAAAAAGAAAAACTCCCAACAGCGAAACTTTTCGCTGTTGGGAGCATATAAAACGAAAACAAATTATTCAAAAATCTTAATCCTGATGTTACGATACCATACATTATCGCCATGATCTTGGAGTCCGATAAAGCCTTCTTTGTTTTCTCCACCGCAGTTCAGTAACAATTCATAAGCCAACGGCCATTTGTCCTTGCTGAATTTACTTTTGTCCAGAAGTTCTTTCCATGCCGGAGTCCACAAGTGATACTCAACAACCGGAGTTTTGTCATCGTTCAAGTAATGAGCGATTGTTCCGTTATAGCAAAGGATTTTACCTTTGTTCCATTGTCCATAAGGTTTTGCACTTTGCGGCTTTGCCGGAATCATGTCATACAATGAAGCAGACTGACGATTACCATCAACACCCAATTTAGCATCCGGATGGTTTTCGTTATCCAATACTTGATACTCAGGTGCAGAAATAAATGAAGGCTGTCCTTCTACTTCTTGGATCATATACAGAACACCGGAGTTAGCGCCTTTGTCAACTTTCCATTCAAATTCAAGTTCATAGTTTTTGAATTTATGTGCAAAGACCAAATCTCCACCATCTTTGGCACCAGCTTCACCCTGACCTGAACCTTTAATATGGATAGCATTGTCATCAACTACCCATGCTGCAGGAACATCTTTACGGTCATAGCCACGCCAGCCGTTCAATGTCTTTCCATCAAACAAAGTAATCCATCCGTCTTTGTCTTTCGGGAATGTAGACAAATCTACAGTAGGCAGATCATTCATCAATTTATACTCCGGAACAGCTGCTTCAGCAGGTGCAGCCTCTGCTGCAGGAGCAGCTTCAGCATCTTTGTTTTCTGCAGTTTTCCCTCCATTGCAAGATGCCAAACCAATCATTGCAACAGCACTTACAAATAATACAGTTTTTTTCATTGTCAATATTTATTTAACGAAATTATCTCGGCATGTCAACAAGTTTCCAACCATCGCGGTAATTGTGCTTGATCAATTCAGCAGCGAATTGCTTTGCATTAACCGGATCTGTCCAGATCTTATTGAATTTCGGGTCACCATCAACAACTTTAAAGTCATCTTTTATCAAAATACTAATCTTTTCGTCATCGCCGATGTTTGTGAATGTCATATTAGGTCCATCCCAATACAACTCTTTGTTCAATGTCTGCAAACGAACAGCCAATACACCCATTACGACCATTTCATTGAACGGACCAGCCACTGAGAAGTCTGATTTTGTTTTAACACGGTTTTCAGGGCTTTCCTTACAAGCGCGAACCCAATCCATTTCGTGACTTGTCTCAACACGGCGTTCTGTCTTCGGCAAATTCGGTTTACGGCCAGACAACAACCACGGGTTCTGTCCATAGCAACCGCAAATCAACGTATCCTTTGTTCCATGGAAGATACACAATCCACCACCTTCACGCATCAAAACTTCTCCTTGAGGATATCCTGCTGGACGGTCAGGCATCAAACCACCATCGTACCAGTGGATTTCAACTTCCGGCATTGCAACTTTAGGCATGTTGTCACGAGCAGGGAATGTTAATTTAACATGTTGAGCCTGCGGTGCGCAATCCTGCAATAACAAAGTAGAAGAACCTTGTACTTTTGTAGGATAACCTAACTTAAGGGCTTTGAACGGAGCACTCATAATATGGCAAGCCATATCACCCAATGCACCTGTTCCGTAATCCCACCATCCGCGCCAGTTCCAAGGATGGTAAATATGGTTGAACGGACGCATTTTAGCCGGACCAGTAAACAAATCCCAATTCAAAGTAGAAGGAATTCTATCAGCTTTTTCAGGAGCATTCAAACCTTGCGGCCAAATAGGACGGTCTGTTGCACATTCAACTTTTGTTACTTCACCGATTTCACCATTCCAAATCCATTCGCAAACCAAATTTTCACCTTCGCCTGAAGAACCTTGGTTACCCATCTGAGTTGCTACATTGTATTTAGCAGCCAATTTAGTAAGCAAACGAGATTCATAAACAGAGTGTGTCAACGGTTTCTGGCAATATACGTGTTTTCCCAAAGTAATTGCATCAGCAGAAATAATTGCGTGAGTATGATCGGCTGTTGCTACCAACACGGCATCAATGGATTTACCCATTTCATCATACATCTTGCGGTAATCCCAATATTTCTTTGCATTCGGGAAACGTTCGAAGACTTTCTTTGCGTATTTCCAGTCAACGTCACACATAGCTACGAAATTTTCTGTCTTTTCCATAGCTTGAATATTTGCATGTCCCATACCACCGATACCAACAGCTGCGATATTTAATTTGTCAGTCGGAGCCATATGGCCATGCGATTTACCTAATACGGTATTAGGTACAATTGTCAATGCTGCTGCTGCAGCTGTTCCTCTTTGAAGGAATGATCTTCTAGAAATGTTTGCCATAATAAAAATAATTTTCAAGTTAGCACTTAAAGATCTTCATAAGGTCTAAAAGAGCTTGTCTGATTAAACAATTTATCGCAAATATAGATATTATCAAATTATCTGCAAGTTCACCTTTTATTTTTGTTAGCCAAAATATACTTTTTTAACAGTAGATTTGCTTTTTCCCCCTAACAGCCTTTCAGGATACTTACAAGCGCCTTTCAGGATAAAGCTCATTCCACCAAGCCGGTTTATCTTTCAGCCAACGCTCAAACCAAGCCATAATGGAAGCGTGCCACAAAATACGTTTGTTATAGTCGGAGACAAAATGATTCTCTCCTTCTACTTGCACAAATTCGACTTCTTTTCCTAAAATTTTCAAAGCATTAAATAATTGTATGCTCTCTCCGATGGGCACATTGGTATCTACCGTTCCATGCAAAAGCAATAACGGAGTATTTATCTTGTCGGCATTGAACAAAGCGCCCTGCTTGACGAACAAGTCCGGATTATTCCAAGGGTAACTGTCTGCTGCCGCAACCGCATTATAACCGTATCCCCAATAACCTTCACCCCAATAACTGGTGACGTTACTGATTCCGGCATGAGAGACGGCTGCCGCAAATATATCAGTACGCGTTTGCAAGTACATTGTCATGAATCCACCGTAAGAAGCGCCCAAGCACCCAATCTTAGCGGCATCAACAAAAGGATGTTCCTTGCAGAACTGCTTGACTCCTTCGATAATGTCATCGGCTGTCCGCTTTCCCCATGCATTGACATGACGTGCGGAAAATTCCTGTCCGTAACCAATCGTTCCACTAGGTTGGATAACATATACCACATACCCCCTCGACGCGAATAGCTGCGAACAATAAGGATTTGATATTCCCCGTTCCGTTGGAGTGGTTCCACCATAATAATATACAATCAACGGATATTTTCTCGACGCATCAAATTCGGGAGGAAGACAGACCATGCCGTTTATCTCTGTCCCATCAGACGCTATAAAGTTCCACTCCTCGGTTTCCCCCAATGCTATATTGCCTAAAGTCTCATGCATGGGATCCGCCAACAATACAGAACTCCTTTTCTTCACACGATACAAATATTCCACCCCCGAATTATGGTTATCTTGTCCGAAATATGCCGCAACGGAAGCATTCTTGTCACCCATAGCGAAGCCCTGCACCACATCCGTTTCGAGTGGCAACAAATCAAATTCGTCCTTCTCCGGATTATAACGGTAAATATGACGGCAATCCTTATCTGCCGTATTAAAGTAAATGCAACCGTCATCGCTGTTCCATTGCAGGAAATCAACACTCGGATTGAAATTTTTCGTAATTGGCTTCACCGGATATTTTCCGTTTCCATCCTTACCGTCCAACGACATAATAAACGCCTGAGTGTCATAATCATTGGAAACAGGATGTTCACCGCAATTCTTGCCCACTCCATTGAATGCCTCTGCGCAACCCGTCAAAAGAATCTGCCGGCCGTCAGGAGAAAAGTTTCCGTTAGCCATGAACGACTCCTCCCACATCAGCGTATCGACCTTCATTGTCTGCAAGTCCATCCTAAAAAGGGAACCTATGGAGAAAGGACGTTTTGTGACATTTTCCCTCGAAGTACTATACAACAGATAACGCCCGTCGGGAGAAATATCATTAAGATAAGTACTGTGGTTTCCAAACGTAAGCCGTTCCGACAATCCCGTATTCACATCATAACGCGCCAGAAAACTACGCCCACGGGTATAGGGAATCCTGTCTGCCGGAGAGACCACTCGTTTCAGCGGACCTTGTTCGTAATCGCCCGACTCGCTCGGATAGTAAATCAAATAATCTTCCGTAGGAGACCAAGTAAAACCGCCCTCCGGCACACCTTTCAAAATGACCTCTTCCTGCAACGAAGCAGGATCAAACGTAATTACATCATACCCCTGCGCTGCCTGCACCGTATAATAGAGCTTATTGCTTCGAGGCATCCAACGCATACCGTCGCGGACATTCGACAAAATCACTTTATTCTCCTTCAAATCCCTTAATTCGTTATGGATTACCGAGCGATTTCCTTTCATATTATTATAGAAACGCGTCAACAAATAACGGCCATCCGGGGAAATCGACACACCGATTACCCGATGTCCGTACACCGTATTATCCAACGAAAAACGACGTTTCATACGGGGTTCTATCCTGCATTTCACATCGCCGAACGATTCATCCCTCACAATTTCTATCTTGACCTCCGGTGCTGCCTTGTCCTCTGGAACAGATAATACCTTAATTGCCAGTTCACAATCAGCTTCCGGTTCCAACCGCAAATCCACCGTCTCCTCTTTTGCAGACTGTAAATTATCTTCCGCAGTATCTTTCACTTTTTTCGATTCTCCGTTGATAAACAATTCCCAACGTACCGGAGAGATTATCTTCAACTTCGACTTCATAAAATTCTCCGCACGCATCTGCCATCCTGCCAGGTAGATTAAGTTACAACTGTCCGCTTTCTGCAACACCAACAGCCCCGAATCCAACGAAGCCACCGACGTCTGTTCCTCCGGGAAACGCAACATCAACGGCGTTTTCAGCAGTTCTTTCGCCGAATACTTCTCTCCTTTTATATTAATGCTGTCATTCATCACAGGCGTCCGGAACTTTATCGGCTCCCTAAGCTGTAATTGTTGCACAACATCTTGGGCGCCTGCTGTCGTTCCGATAGCAACCAATAATAACGCCAACCATTTTTGTCTGCTCATAAATACAATAAATATAATTATTTCGGTTACACAAAGACAGGCTTTTCTACTCACGAAGCGCATGGCTTTCCTGCTTTTCAGTGACCATCACTTCCGGGAAAGCCCCGTCCGCTCTCGTAAAACAAAAAAGGGCTGCCGAACAACCTCCGACAACCCTCCTTGCGGAAAGACAGGGATTCGAACCCTGGGAACAGTTACCCGTTCACCGCATTTCGAGTGCGGCCCGATCGACCACTCCGGCATCTTTCCTTTCCCGTCAAAAAACGTTGCAAAGATAATGTTCTTTTCTTTTAATTCTACCAATTACCCCAATATTTTTCACAATGAATCTTTACACGTCCATCTTGCAGCCGAAGGTTTCATATAACCACCCTCGAGAACGGGGCCGCATCCATCGGGCAAAAATCCTTATCCAAAAATTTATAATATCCTGTAATTGCCACCATTGCTGCGTTATCCGTAGTAAACGAAAACTTAGGTATATGAACTTTCCAACCATATTTCTCCGCATGCAACAGGAACGAGTCACGTAATCCTGAATTTGCGGAAACACCGCCAGCAACTGCTACCTCGTTTATGTTCAAATCTTTCGCTGCCTTCCGCAACTTATCCATCAAGATATCGATAACCGTCTTCTGTAAAGACGCGCATAAATCCTGCTTATTCTGTTCGATAAAATCCGGATTTTCTTTCAAGGCATCCCTCAACGTATAAAGAAACGATGTCTTCAAGCCACTAAAACTGTAATCGTATCCCGGAATATGCGGTTTGCTGAACTTAAACGCATTCGGATTCCCTTCGTTTGCCAGCCGGTTCACCACAGGTCCGCCCGGATAACCCAGTCCCATAACTTTTGCACATTTATCGAATGCTTCACCGGCGGCATCATCGATTGTCTGCCCAATCACCTCCATGTCATTATACGCATTTACCTTTATGATTTGGGAATTTCCACCAGATACCAGCAGACACAGGAACGGGAATGCAGGAGCATGCTCATCGGCTGAAGTCTCTTTTATAAAATGAGCCAATACGTGTGCTTGCAGATGGTTCACCTCAATCATCGGTATATCAAGCGATGCCGACAAACCTTTGGCAAAAGAAGTGCCGACCAGCAATGAGCCCATCAAACCCGGACCGCGTGTAAAGGCAATAGCGCTTAGCTCTTTCTTATCTATCCCGGCACGCTTGATTGCTTCGGCAACCACCGGTATGATGTTTTGTTGATGGGCACGGGAAGCCAATTCCGGCACAACGCCACCGTAAGCTTCATGCACAGCTTGGCTGGCTATCACGTTCGACAACAAGACCCCGTCTCTTATCACCGCCGAAGAGGTATCATCGCACGACGATTCTATTCCTAATATTGTTACACTCATAAATCAATCCTCTGGTACTTTTTTTCTGCAAAATAACAAAATCTATAACGATAATATTGTAGTTTTGCCAAAAAATATAGAGCCATCAGAGGTTTAAAGTACATAATCATATTCGTATTAACCGTTTTTTGGATATTTTATGCTACTCCGGCAATATTGCTCCGGTTTCCGTACGTCCAGAAAAAGGTGACGGAACTGGCAACAAAAGAATTGTCGGATTACCTGAATGTGCCTGTCAGAATTGAAGCTATCAATATCGACTGGTTTAATAATATCATCATCCAGAATTTATATTTGGAAGACGAGCAACACAATGTGCTGTTTGAAGCGAACCATGTTGCAGCCGGATTCGAGATATTACCCTTGCTGCAAGGAAAATTTGTCTTTTCGACGGTACGTCTCTTCGGATTTTCGTTCAACCTGAAAAAAGAGACACCCCACTCCCCTCTGAACATGCAATTCATCATCGATGCCTTTACTTCGAAAGACAGCATTCCCAAAAAGAAGCATATCGACCTACGCTTTAATACGGTACTTGTCCGTAAAGGGAACTTCAGCTACCATGTTGCAAGCGAAGCCAGAACTCCCGGAAAATTCAATCCGAAGCATATCGATTTACGCAATCTCAATGCAAATATTTCTCTAAAGGCTTTCAAGACAGATACCGTCAACGCCAACATCAAAAGGTTAAGTTTCGATGAACATTCCGGTTTTTCGCTCGACAAGCTGGCTTTAAATATTTTCGGAAATCGTGACAGCCTGATTATAGATGACTTCAGTTTGAAAATGCCGCAAAGCAACTTGCAGATAAAACGCGCGAGCATCGACCTGACGAAAACCGACAGCTTGAATCAAATACTCAACAATGCGCCTATCAACCTCGAAATAGCGCCATCAGAGATTTGTCTGAAAAACATGTCATCTTTCGTTTCCGCATTCAAAAATTTCGAAGACACACTCGAATTTTCGGCAACGGCATCCGGATACATCAATAACCTCTCCATGGACCAGCTCTCCTTGAAATATAGCGACAAGATGCAGTTCAACGGAAAAATGAATATCAAAAACGTTATCCACCCGGAAGAGACCTACATCTTCGGACATATAAAAGACATGTACATCACAAAAGACGGGCTCAAAGGATTAATCAATAACTTCAATGAGAAGCCGATATCCATTCCTGAGCCGGTAAAGCAACTCGGGACTATACATTTCGACGGGGAAATATCCGGTTTTTTCGACAATCTGGTGGCATACGGAAAATTGAAAACGGCGATAGGCTCCGTCAACATGGACATGTCTTTCGGAAAAGACAAAAGCAAAAATATTGCTGCCATACTAAAGGGGCATCTCTCTACTCCAGGAATTCAAATGGAAAAGCTACTCGGACAAAAAGGATTGTCGGGCAACCTGCAAATGGATGCCACTTTAAATGCCATACGACCGGTAAACGGCAGTTTCTCCGGAACTATTGACGCATCTATCAAGAAGCTGGAATATAAAAAATACACATACCAGAACATTCTTCTCTCCGGGAAATTCAAAAAAGACGAATTTAACGGAAACATACGTGTCGATGATCCCAACGGGAAACTCAACATCGACGGGCTTTTTGCAAACAAAGGCTCCAACTCAACGTTTAACTTCACCACAAGAATAGACAGTTTGCGGCCTGACAGGCTCAACCTGACCGACAAATACGAACAGCCGCTCATATCCCTCGTACTTAATGCAGACTTTAAAGGGAATAATATAGATAATGTAGAGGGCAGTATAGAAATCGACAGTCTGTCTTTCAAAACGGCTCCCAACGAATTTTTCATCGACAAATTCAATATCTCGGCAACCGGGCATTCTGATGACAGGAAATTGGAAATCAAATCAGATATATTAAATGGAGAAATCTCTGGAGGATATTCTTTCAAAACAATAATTCCCAGTCTGATGAATACTTTCAAAACGTATATCCCTACGCTAATCGACGACCAGGAAGAGAACGAAGAGTTTGAGGAAAACGATTTCACCCTCTTCATCACCATTGAAAACACCGAACAGATTTCCCGGACTTTGAAACTGCCGTTCACGGTCTTAAGCCAAGGAAGTCTCACAGGGCATTACAACAACCAATACAACAAATTCCGCATCAAAGCCTACCTGCCGAACTTCATGATAGGAAAAACGTTTTTTGAATCCGGTTATTTCTCTTGCGAAAATCCGAGAGACGAAGCCGTCCTTCAATTAAAAGCGACACAATACAACGCGAAAGGGCTGAGAAATTATTTAGATTTGAATGCCAGTGCTAATGATAATACGCTCCACTCCGTAATCGAATGGGCAAATAACAAAGCTCAATTATACAAAGCCCACCTTAACGCCACAACAAAATTCACAGAAGAAATTACAGAAGAGAATCTGCCGGCTTTACGAACCGACATCGACATCGACAATAGCTATATTATTGTCAACGATTCCCTATGGAACATAAAACCGGCTTCAATAACAGTAAAGAACAGCGGAATAAATATCCGTGACTTCCAAATATCCCACTTGGACGAATTCATCCGGATAAATGGGAATATCTCCCATAATCCGGGCGATACATTATTCCTAAATCTGAATCAAACAGAAATAGGATATGTCTTCAATATTCTGAACATAAATTCCGTCCTCTTTGAAGGAAAGGCCACAGGTACTTTCAATCTTGTGGATCTCTATAACAATCGAATGATTAATACAGAAAACTTAACCATAGAAAATTTTGCATTCAACAAAGTTGTTTTCGGCAAACTGGACATGTTCAGCGAATGGGATGACAAAAAGAAAGGCATATTCATGGCTGGCAGCATCCACAAGAACGACACGACCCAAACAGATGTCAACGGATATATTTACCCTGTCCGAATCCCCGAACGGGAACCCGGATTATCCTTACATTTCAACGCCAATGACATAAATATGGCATTTATCAATCCCTTTGTGCAAAAAGCAGTAAAGAATCTGCAAGGACGCGCTTTCGGACACATCCATCTGCATGGACCGTTCAAAAAACTGAATGTAGAGGGAGACGCCCTTATTAAAGACGGAAAGGTCGGCATAGATTTCATAAAGACAGAGTACTCTTTTTCCGACTCAATCCATATGGACCGTTCATCCATCCAGTTCCGAGACATCACCATATATGATAAATTCAACAATCCGGCAAAGCTTTACTTGGAATTAAAGCACAACCATTTCAAAGATATTAATTTCAATATCAAGGCTGAAACCGACAATTTGCTGATGTATGATGTTTCACAAAAAGATAACCCGATGATTTACGGGAGTGTCTTTGCGGGAGGAGATGCAAAAATAGCAGGTGACTCTGAAATCATCGATTTCAATATCAACATGCAGAGTAAGCCGAGCACAAAAATTTCGCTTAACTTCATAGACAATTCGAAAGCTGCCGATTACAACTTCATAACTTTTATCGACAAAGACAAAGAAAAGTTAAGGAATGATTCTTTGGCGATCCAGAAAAAAGATTCCGTTCCGCATCCTGCAGCCTTCGCCGTTCAAGATGAAGGTACGGAATTACGAATGAATTTCCAGCTAGATTTGACGCCTAATGCCAATTTCGACGTTATCATGAACTCTGCTACCGGCGATAAAATCCGAGGGAACGGAAGCGGACAGCTACAAATCCAATACGGAACAAAGACCGATTTAAAAATTTATGGCAACTACACCATCGTCAGTGGAAATTACAACTTCAACTTACAGCAGATTATCCACAGGGACTTCAAGATACGGGAAGGTAGCAGTATTAATTTTCATGGAGACCCATTTAACGCAAACCTGAATATCAACGCCATCTACAATTTAACTGCCAACCTTTCAGATTTAGACCAGATGTTGGCCGCGGAAAGTTCCCGGACAAGCGTTCCTGTAAACTGTGTTCTACTGCTTGATGGCGTACTGCGGAATCCAACTATCGCATTCGATTTGGAGCTGCCCAATTCTAACGATGAATTAGAGCGACAAGTATTATCTCTGATAAACAGCGAGGATATGATGAGCCGGCAGATTATCTACCTGCTTGTACTGAATAAGTTCTGTACACCGGAATATAGCAACGGAACAAGGAGTAACGAATTTAATGCCGTTGCGTCATCTGCCATATCGTCCCAATTATCCTCGTTGCTGAACAGCTTTACCGATAAAGTACAAATCGGCACCAACATCCGCGCCGGGGACGACGGATTCGATACTAATACGGAAGTAGAGATGATGTTATCCAGTCAATTATTGGACAACAGACTGTTACTGAACGGAAACTTCGGATACAAAAACAATGCGCTCCAAAAAAATGCGTTTATCGGCGAATTTGATTTGGAATACAAACTGACAAAAAACGGGGAAATCCGTTTAAAAGCATACAATCATGCAAACGATATGTACCAATATCTGAGACAATCGATGATGACCCAAGGGGTTGGACTGATGTTCAAAAAAGACTTTACTACTTTCTCTGAAATATTTCACCGTAACCGTCTCAAGAACACGCAGGCAGAGCACGACTCCATCCCCGCTGCAAGTAATGACAGCTTGAAAATTAAGGAAACACCTCTGCAAACAAACCGCTAAGCTGCAACTTAGCTTTCTCTAAATCCACCACACAACCTAGTTCCTTGGCAAGGGAAGTCACTCCCTTGTCGGTAAACCCGCAAGGATTGATGAGTGAAAAATAAGTAAGGTCGGTGTTTATATTCAATGCGAAGCCGTGCATTGTAACATATCGGCTGCTACGGACGCCTATCGCACAAATTTTCCGGGCGCTTCTGCCTGACGGCTCAATCCAGACTCCGGTGGCTCCATCCAAACGTTCTCCCTTAACACCGTAGGATGACAAAAAACGGATAACCACCTCTTCTATCCGATATATATACTCTTTTAAACCGATATTCCAATATTCTATATCAAAAATCGGATAACCTGTTATTTGCCCGGGACCATGGTACGTAACATCCCCACCCCTGTCGATATGAAAGGATTCGATTCCCTTTTCTTTCAGCAGACATTCAGAGACTAAAAGATTCGATTCCTTGGCGCTTCGTCCAAAAGTTATCACCGGTGGATGTTCACAAAACAACAATACTCCGGAACAGACCGATTTTCTTTCAACTTTCTCCTTCAACAATTTATCAAAATAACGATGCTGTTCCAACAGTGCAGAAGCGTAATCTATCCGTCCTAAATCTATAAAGTTAAAACCTTTTTTCTCCATAACCGATATTTCTTCCAAATGTACACATTAATTATATATACCACTGCATAAGTTTCTTTGAAAAACAGACTGTCGTTTTATACGTATTCCGGCAACATGAAAAATACCGGAGCATTTTATCCGAAGAAAGGGCAAATTCATCAAAAAATAAATTTTGCGGTTTCGTATGATACCTATAAATTTGCTTGTGGATAGAATAAGTTTAAGAAAATAATTTATGTGTTTATTAGGATGTGACATGGGCAGCTCCTCTGTAAAGGTGTCTGTCATTGATGAAGATTCCGGAGAAGAATTAGGTTTCGGATTTTATCCGAAAACAGAAGCCCCCATAGCCGCAAGGCATCCCGGATGGGCTGAACAAAATCCGGAAGATTGGTGGAATTATTTAAAAAATGCCATTAAAGAAGCGATTGGCAATGCAGGCATCAAGGGAAAAGATATCAAGGCAATAGGAATCTCTTACCAAATGCATGGACTGGTCTTGGTCAATGAAAAGCAACAAGTCTTATGCCCATCAATTATTTGGTGCGACAGCCGGGCAGTCTCTTACGGAGAACACGCTTTCAAATGTATCGGCGAAGAAAAATGTCTGGACCATCTGCTCAACTCTCCGGGAAACTTCACGGCATCCAAATTGGCATGGGTCCGGGATTATGAGCCAGCCCTGTATAAATCGGCTTACAAAATGATGCTTCCTGGAGATTACATCGCCATGCGAATGACAGGAAATATCGCAACGACAATTTCAGGACTGTCTGAATGTATTTTATGGGATTTCAAGAATAACACGCTTGCCGAAGACTTATTGAATTTTTACGGAATAGACAAGGAATTAATTCCCATGACTGTCCCGACTTTCGGAATACAAGGTGAAATATTGTCGTCAGTCGCACAAGAATTAGGATTAAAAAAAGGAATCCCTGTCACTTACCGTGCTGGCGACCAAATGAACAGCGCGATGTCTCTCAATGTTCTTAATCCCGGAGAAATAGCCGCCACAGCGGGAACATCAGGTGTTGTGTACGGAGTGAATGGAAAAATCGCATTCGACAGGCAATCACGTGTCAATACGTTTGCACACGTCAATCACACTCCGGAAAAAACACGTCTCGGAGTCTTGCTTTGTATCAACGGAACGGGAATTTTATACTCATGGCTGCGGAAGAATCTGGCATTTGAAGGAATGTCGTACCACGACTTGAACGAGATGGCTGCATCTGTCCCTATCGGAGCGGATAATCTATCCATACTCCCTTATGGAAACGGCGCAGAGCGTATCCTGCAAAACAAACAAATAAACTGTTCCATCCATGGTTTGAATTTCAATATCCATAACAGGGCGCACTTTGTCCGCGCCGCACAGGAAGGAATTGTCTTTTCATTAAAATATGGAATGGATATTATGGCTGAAATGGGAATCGACACATGGGTAATCCGGGCATCGAACACAAGTATGTTCCGCAGTTCCATCTTCTGCGAAGCACTTGCCGGCGTTACCGGCTCGATTATTGAGCTTTATGATACCAAAGGAGCTATCGGAGCTGCCAAAGGTGCTGGTTTGGGAGCTGGCATCTATGCCTCGGAGAAAGAAGCATTCTCTTCTTTGAGAAAAGTAAAGGTTATCGAACCCGACGGGCTTAAGGCCAACAATTACTGCGGAGCTTTCGATATATGGAAAGAACGTCTGGAAATGGTGATGAACAGCATCAAACTATAACAATGAAAACAGAAGAGATAATAGGACTTATCCTAAGACAAAAACAGATGACATTGAGTACGGCTGAAAGCTGTACCGGAGGAACAATTGCGTCAATGATTACTTCCGTACCGGGATGCTCCGACTACTTCTTAGGCAGCGTTGTCTCCTATTGCAACGAAGTGAAACGGCAGGTACTCGGCGTATCGAAAGATGATTTGGATAAATATGGGGCTGTAAGCCGTCCCGTAGTCGAACAGATGGCACTCGGTGTAAAAAATTTAATGCAAACCGATTGCGCTGTTGCCACATCCGGTATTGCCGGACCAGGCGGAGGTACCGCCCAAAAGCCAGTCGGAACGGTATGGATTGCGGCGGTCGCAGGCGACAGGATTGTTTCCAAATGTTTCCATTTCGGGAATGAACGCAGCGGTAACATCAGATGTTCGGCAGAAACCGCACTGTTAATGTTATACGAACTGCTCCATTCCGGTTCCTAATTCAGAAATTGACAAATTCCGCTGCATGCAATTGAACCGATGTTATCGCGGTAACCTGCAAAAAAATGCAACCCGATTGCATACAGGAGTAGTTATCTTTGCGTTGAATAAAAACAAACAAATCGTCGAATATGGAGACAAATGCAGAAAAGAGGAAAAACATATCTTCGGATAACTACAAGCCGCACCAACATCCGGGCAAACACTGGACGATAACATACGGACTACCGGCTATTTCTTTCATTATGTTACTGGCAGGCATTGCTCTCAAACAAACCGGCGCAGAATGGTTCATGCCGTCTCAGGTACATATTTTATGGTTTGCCGCAGCTTTTTTCCCGATTGCTTTGCCTATTCTAAAAGAAGCCTACACCGCCATCCTGAGAAAAGATATTTTCAACGAATTCACCCTAATGATTATTGCAGCCATTGGGGCTTTCGCTATTGGAGAATATCCGGAAGCCGTAGCCGTAATGCTTTTCTACACAATCGGGGAAACGATGCAGCACCAAGCTGTTCATAAAGCTTCCCGGAACATATCCGACTTGATTGACATACGTCCGGAACAAACGGTCGTCATACGGGATAACCGTCATATAACTATCTCACCCAAGGAAGTCAACATCGGAGAAGAAATAGAAATCAAGCCAGGTGAGCGCGTTCCGTTAGACGGATTCATTATCGGCAATCCTGCGATGTTCGACACCGCTGCATTAACCGGGGAGAGCCAACCGCGCTCAATTAGAGATGGGGAAGAAGTTCTTGCCGGAATGATAAGCTGTAGCCAAACTGTCCGCCTACGTGTGACACGACCTTATGAGGACAGTACGTTGGCACGCATATTATCGCTCGTCAAAGAAGCATCGGAACGAAAAGCGCCTGCAGAGTTATACATTCGGCGATTTGCACGGATATATACGCCGATAGTCATCGTACTGGCTATGCTAATCGTCCTCATTCCAGCCCTTGTAAGTCTGTTCTTTCCTACATTCCAATATATTTTTGCCGACTGGCTTTATCGTGGATTGATATTCCTTGTCATCTCTTGCCCTTGCGCACTGGTCATAAGTGTCCCGCTTAGCTATTTCGCGGCAATCGGAACTGCTTCTCGGACAGGTATCCTTTTTAAGGGAGGGAATTTCCTCGATGCCATCACACATCTAAACTGTATTGCATTCGATAAGACCGGTACGCTCACCACCGGGAACTTTCAAGTGACAGGCTTGACTTCCGGTTGTTTGCCTGAAGAAAAGTTGTTACGTATCGTTGCATCAGCCGAACAGAAAAGTACACATCCCATTGCAAAAGCAATATTGGAATGTGCGGAAAAACGCAAGATTCCCCTCATTGACATAATTGCCATGCGCGAACTTCCCGGATACGGAATAGAATGTGAAATTGGCAGTGATATCATCCGGATAGGCAACACACGGCTCCTAAAAGAAACAAACAATAACATTCCGGAAACAATAAAAGATAACGGAAATACCACCGTTGTCTGTACCATTAACGGCAAATACGCAGGAGCTTTGTTCCTTTCAGATACGCTGAAACCTGATGCCATCCAAGCAATTTCCACTTTAAAGAAGTTAGGCATCCACGATATCAGTCTATTATCCGGAGACAAACAGACAATTGTCGACCGTTTTGCCAGGGAGTTAAGAATTAACAATGCCTTCGGAGAACTTCTCCCCGGTGACAAAGTAAACTTTATTGAGACAAAAAAACGACAACCCGAAACTACCGTCGCATTTGTCGGCGACGGGATGAACGACGCCCCTGTACTTGCTCTAAGTGACGTCGGCATCGCCATGGGCAAATTAGGATCGGATGCATCCATTGAAAGCGCCGACATCATAATACAAACCGACCAGCCATCCAAAGTGGCAACTGCCATCCGGATTGGACGGAGTACCCGGAAAATTGTCCAGCAAAACATCATAGGTGCAATCTCCGTCAAACTGGTCATATTATTCGCCGGAGCATTCGGTTTTGCGTCCATGTGGGGAGCCGTCTTCGCCGACACCGGCGTAGCACTGCTGACAGTCCTCAATGCCATGCGCATCTTTAAGAAAAAGTTTGAATAATCTCAAACCATCTCTCAAGTATTCTCTATTTTTGTATCAAAAAGATATATGGAAATTGTAAAGGAGAGCCTTATTTTAGAAAGGAAAGGGGTGAAACCCACCGCCAACCGCATTCTGGTTTTGCGGACAATGTTAGCGGCATCCCACCCTATTTCATTACGCGAACTGGTTATGTTGCTGGAAACAATGGATAAATCCAGCATCTTCCGGGTACTGAATATTTTCTCCGTCCATCATATCGTGCATGCAATTGAAGACGGCAGCGGAACTATCAAATATGAAATCTGCAGCGGTGAAAAGTTTTGCTCAATCCATGATATGCACACCCACTTTTACTGCGAAGTTTGCCACCAAACTTTCTGCTTCAAGAATATTCATATTCCGGAAATCCAACTGCCGGAAGGATTCTTCATGGATTCCATTAATTATATGGTAAAAGGAGTCTGCGCCAAATGCAGTCGGAAGCCAGCAAGCAAATAGATTCTTATTTCTTCTTTCGGGAAAAATACTTGCACCACATCTTGATGCCGCACGTTTCACACTTCGGATTCCGCGCAGTGCAGACATATCGTCCATGCAATATTAACCAATGGTGTGCAATCGGTATCAGATTCTCTGGTATATTTTTGACAAGTGTCTGCTCCGTCTCATACGGTGTCTTGCTGTTATTGGTAAGTCCTATCCGGTTGGATACCCGGAAAACATGCGTATCCACCGCCATTGCAGGCTTGTCGAAGACTACTGATGCAATCACATTGGCGGTTTTTCTTCCGACACCAGGCAATTCCTGCAACTGATTTATGTCAGAAGGGACGACTCCATGAAATTTATCAACTAAGACTTTTGCCATACCGACCAGATATTTCGCCTTACTGTTCGGGTATGAAACACTTTTCACATATTCATAAACGACCTCCGGGGAGGAAACAGCCAATACTTCAGGAGTGGGGAATGCCTCAAACAGCGCCGGAGTAATCATATTAACCCGCTTGTCCGTGCATTGTGCCGACAAAATAACAGCAACCAGCAATTGATACGGGTCTTTGTAATGTAGCTCCGTCTCTGCCACAGGAACATTTTCCTGGAACCATTGCAAAATTCCATTGTACCGTTCTTCCTTACGCATAGATTCAATCGTTATCAAAAGCATCCCCTCCCTGGGGATTTCATGTGTGTCTCTGTCTGATTTATATTATATTCACCATGTTTTTTAAGTGTTATCCCCCGGATCTAAAAAGATCCGGGGCACATGGTAAATGATCTGGCTTACAACTTAATTGGCTGATTCAAATTCTTTCAGGAAACGAATGTCATTCTCTGAAAACATTCTTAAATCCTTTACTTTATATTTCAAATTCGTTACTCTTTCTATTCCCATGCCTAACGCGTAACCGGAATAAACATCCGGATCTATTCCGCAATTTTTCAAAACGTTGGGATCAACCATTCCACATCCCAGAATCTCGACCCAACCAGTTCCTTTGCAAAAAGCACATCCTTTGCCTCCGCACAAGTCACAGGAAATATCCATCTCGGCAGAGGGCTCTGTAAACGGGAAATAAGAAGGACGTAGCCGGATTTTCGTATCATTTCCAAACATTTCTTTGGCAAAAAAGAGCAATGCCTGCTTCAAATCGGCAAAAGAGACGTTTTTGTCTACATACAAAGCTTCAACTTGGTGGAAGAAACAGTGGGCACGGTAAGAAATTGCTTCATTTCTATATACACGCCCGGGACAAATAATACGAATCGGTGGTTGTTGCTTTTCCATTACGCGCGTTTGCACGGAAGAAGTATGCGTACGCAACAAGACATCCGGATTATGCTGGATGAAGAATGTATCTTGCATATCGCGTGCAGGATGGTCTTCTGCGAAGTTCAAAGCGGAGAACACATGCCAGTCATCCTCTATCTCGGGACCTTCCGCAATGCTGAATCCCAATCGCCCGAATATATCGCAAATTTCTTTACGCACCAATGATAACGGATGACGTGTACCTAACTCGCACGGATAAGCAGTCCGTGTCAAGTCAACTTCACTACTACCTGTATCAACGTTATTGAAATTCTCTCTTAACTCACTTATTTTGTTAACGGCTGTCGTCTTCAACTCGTTCAGATACTTGCCTATTTCGCGTTTCTGCTCGGCAGCCACATTTCGAAAGTCATTCATCAAAAGGGATATTTCCCCTTTTTTACTCAAATACTTAATACGAAGCGCCTCAAGTTCTTCAGCGTTGTTCGCTTTCATATTCTCTATTTCTTGTAATAGAGCCTTTATTTTGTCGATCATCACTAAATCATCCGTTAATACTTGCTTGCAAAGGTAGCAGTTTCTTTCTATTTCCAAATTGTTTTATAAAAAATTTTGCGCAAAATCTTGAATTTGTATATCTTCGCGACCGAGTAAGTTATATTAAAATGGATGTTTTTATCATATTAGGATTGATTCTATTGAATGGAATCTTATCAATGTCTGAAATAGCTTTGATTTCTGTAAAGAAAGTTCGTTTGGAAAACGAAGCAAAAAAAGGACGAAAATCGGCAATCACCGCATACAATCTGACAAAAGAACCTGACCGTTTCTTCTCTACCATACAGATAGGGATTACGCTAATCGGCATCTTGACCGGTTTATACTCTGGAGAAGCTTTCGCTCCGGATTTGGCAAGTTTGATACTGGCAATTCCTTTTTTTACCGGATCCTACACATCGGCTTTAATTGTTTCAAAAACGGCAATTGTTATCTTAGTCACTTACTTGACACTCATATTCGGCGAACTGGTTCCAAAACGCATCGGTTTAAATTATGCCGAGAAAGTGTCGCTACTGATAGCCCGTCCCATGTACTTGTTATCGTTGCTCTCCTCGCCGTTCGTATGGCTTTTGTCGAAAAGTACCGTCTTGGCAGTGAAACTGTTCGGATTGGAAGATCGTGAAACGGAGAAAGTAACGGAAGAAGAAATCAAAGCCATCGTAAAAGAAGGGCTGAACGACGGCGAAGTGCAGGAAGTGGAACAAGATATTGTAGAACGGGTGTTCAACTTAGGAGACCGCAACGTCGGTTCTATCATGACCCACCGCTCGGATCTGGTATGGCTCGACACGACAGACAGCCTGGAGACGCTAAGAAAAACCGTCCAGGAAAATTTATATGACGTATATCCGGTCGCCTCTGGAAAGTTTGACAATTTTTTAGGAGTAGTCTATTTAAAGGACCTCTTTGGTAAAATCGACAAAGACGACTTCCAGTTGCAGCCAATCATACGGCAACCGCAATATTTCCCCGAAAACCAAAGCGTATATACCGCCCTGAAACTTTTTAAAACCAACCAGACCAAATATGGAATTGTCACCGATGAGTTTGGTGGCGTACAAGGTATTGTCACGCTCAAAGATATTATGGAAGGGCTAATCGGACAAATGCCGGAAGCCGGAGAAGAACAAGATATCATACAACGAGCCGACGGAACATGGCTGGTAGACGGGCAATTCTCATTCTACGACTTTTTGGAGTATTTCGACATGGAAGACCTCTACTCCGAACACGATTACAACACGCTCAGCGGACTGATTCTTGAAATACTGGAACGGGTTCCGAAAACGGGTGAGAAACTCACTTGGTTGAATTTCGAATTTGAAATAGTAGATATGGACGGCGCACGCATCGACAAGGTTTTGGTCCGTAAACTTGATTCAAACGTGCAGGGGACAAATTAAAACACGATTTCAAACGACCGGTTATTTTCAAAAACGGGTCGGCAACAAACCGGAAGAACCTGCCGAGTAATTATTTAAAACATTTACTATTTCCAATTAAATACTGACATCTTGCTTTTTAAACATTCAAAAAACATATTATCAATCGTATGGAATCTAATAGTAAATTATCAAAAAGCTTTGTACTATTCTTCTTGGTCGGTGTATTCATTCTTTCCGGATGCCACTCAAAGAATACCATTTATTATGTCGCGTCTGAAGAGAACAACCTGATAACTCTGCTTAAAGAAGAAGGGTTCAGACTGTATTCCACTCCTACCGCCCGGGAAGCGATAGAAAAAGCGGACAAAGGAGCTGCTGTTTTGCTATTGAATGAAAATTATCCGGAAAAAGTACAACAATTGTCTCCGGAGCTGTTGCAAACTATCGAAAACAAACAGCTAAAAGTCTTTGCGGAATATGCAACACTGGAAGATTCCCTTCCGGCAATCAAAGAAGTTTCGTTAGAACGGGTGGTTGTCAACGACTCTATCTCGCCCTCGCTGCGTCCACTGGACCTGCTTTCCATTAATTGCGGATATTATTTCGATGCCAAAGCGGAACATCCCCTGCTCTTATTGGCTAAAGTGGCCGGGTTCGACCGGGCGGAATACGGACTTAAGGAGACTCCTACTTGTCCGGTATTCTACAAGCATGGTGACAATCTCTGGATTTCCACGACCCAGTTAAGTAATTTCGCACAAGCACGTTTTATGCCGGAATACCGATGGAAAAACTTTTGGGAATGGTTCTTAGGCTGCTTGAACGGCACATCCGGCATAACATTAAACAATTGGACTTCATACGTTGCCCCTGCCTACGGCCGAACGGAACCCCTTGCCGACAGTGCACGCATACACTCCATACAGAAAGGTGTAGAATGGTTTTATAACGGACATTTCCTCGTCGACAAATCTTGGAAAGCTGATTGGTACGACAAATACCAGGGAGACGGCAGCATGCCGGTCGGTCCGGAGCTTCCGCGCAACGCTATCGACGGAGACGGCTCCATGGGTATGCTGGAAGGACACTGCTCCGCCATCTATGCCGATGGGCGCCAAGCATACCGGTATTGGCTGCGCAACGATGTGCAGGGAGAAGCATCCATGGCATTTGCCATCGCCGGAAAGATGTTCGACAATCCCGAATACAAAGCGGTATCTGAACGGTTAATCGACTATTCTTTCAAAGAGTTCCGGGACGGACCGCGCAACGATCCCCAAAGCCCCTCGTATGGCTTATTGGGATGGTCGGTAACCCACAAAGGCACTTATTACGGTGATGATAATGCACGCTCTATCCTCGGGATGATGACCAGCGCAAGTTTGCTGCAAGAGAACCGCTGGGATAAAAAGCTCGCCGAAGCGATTATCGCCAACTTCCGCACGACCGGGATACATGGCTTCCGTGGAAATTCACTGCTCGACAAAGAGTTGCAGGAGAAAGGATGGCGTTATTTCCACCAACGGACGCTTGTAGACCCTCACCCTCATTTCGAAGCATGGATGTGGGCTTGCTATTTATGGTTATACGACAAGACACAATACCAACCATTACTCAAAGTAAGCAAAGACGCCATAAGCCGGACAATGGAAGCCTACCCAAAGGGTTGGCACTGGACCAACGGCATCCAACAAGAGAGGGCACGCATGATACTGCCATTGGCATGGTTGTATCGCGTAGAACCAACAGACGAGCACCGCAAATGGCTGGATTACATGGTCTCCGAACTACTCAAAAACCAAGTTGAATGCGGAGGAATACGGGAAGAGTTGGGTGACGATTCCTCAGGAATGTTCGGCAAACCTAAGTCGAATGCCGCTTACGGGTTGCATGAAGCACCCTTGATTTTCGACAACGGAGACCCCATTGTTGACATGCTGTACACGACCAATTTCGCATTTATCGGGTTAAATGAAGCCGCTAAAGCAACCGGATCCCCGGAACTGAAAGCGGCTGTCGACAAAATGTCGGATTTCCTGACGCGCATACAGGTACGGAGCGAAAGGTTTAAGAACGTAGACGGCGCATGGTTCCGCGCATTCAACTACCAGAACTGGGATTACTGGGCATCAAATGCCGATGCCGGCTGGGGCGCATGGTCTACGTTGACCGGCTGGATTCAGAGTTGGATTATCGCCACGCAAGGTCTCTTGGAAATGGATAGTTCCATTTGGGAGCTTACCAAAGATTCGGGAATTGCGTCCCCGGCTAACGATGCCATAAAAGAGATGCTCTGAAAAGACTTGCAGGGCACACCAAAAACAAAACCATTCGCAAACGAATCATCCAATAAAAAACATAAATGGAATTATTCGATTGGTTCAAAGGATTCGAAAAAGGCATCGCCCGATTACCGAAAAATCAAAGGGCGGCGCTCTTTTCTGAATGCAGCAAACAATGCGTGAAAAGCGGCACTTTAGAAATCTACAAGGAACTGTACAAACGCGCAGACGGTGATTTGGACAAATTCTTCTTAAAAGCCGATGAATTGCCCGGGGTGAAATGCGAAATCGTAGCAAAAGGAAGTGTATATCACCTGTATTTCACCGAATGCACTTGCAAATTGCACATGGAAAGCTATATTTCATCCCCTCAACTTTGCGAATGTTCCAGGCAAAGCATCATTTATATCCTGCATTTGTTATGGAAAGACCGGACATTCCGGGTAATGATTTGCGAGTCCATCCTACGGGGAAACCGGCATTGCAAGATGCGGATTGAAGCCGAAAATCAAACCACCAAGTAAGATGTCACCCTGCACGAATTCCTCCGGTTTGTCACAGAGCCTTGACGACCATGTCACAGAGCCTTGACGACCATGTCACAGAGCCTTGACGACCATGTCACAGAGCCTTGACGACCATGTCACAGAGC
>CALUZS010000017.1 GCA_944325355.1 uncultured Parabacteroides sp. | reverse complement strand
GTGGTGCCACCAGGAATCGAACCGGGGACACAAGGATTTTCAGTCCTTTGCTCTACCAACTGAGCTATGGCACCTTCTTTGTTAATCGTATTTCGTTTTCGATTACGGCTGCAAAGGTAATACTAATTTTTATATGTGCAATACTTTTTAGCTTTATTTTTTTCTTTAATCATGTGTTTTTGTTAGCCTGGTTCTGTAATGTTTTTATTTTCAGCTTTGTTTTTTGAAGAAAAAATTTGGAAGAAAAGCTAAGTTTATATTGAAAGTCGGAGAAAGAAGACGGTTGTTTCATGGTAAAGACATAAAGGGGAATTTCGAAATATGAAAATATATGCCGTGTATGTTGTGATTATGTAGGCCGCCAATATTGTTCGTCCGTAAGTTGATCTCCTTTTAAGTTTCAATTAATTTGAAAGTTTTTTGCAATAAAAAGGGGAAAAGCTTGTTTATATCGTGTATGCTTACTACCTTTCGGCGCTAACAAATAGACGAAATGATGGATAAGAAGAAATTTCATATCGAATATATCTTTGATAATGTTTCCATAAAAAGCCTTTGGAATCAAATAACCACGCCGCCGGGTTTATCCTCATGGTTTGCAGACGATGTTGTCATTCGTGATAAAGTGTATACGTTTCGGTGGAAAAAGGATTATCAAGAAGCAACGAAAGTGCAAGAATTGCCGGAAGAAAAAGTGCGTTACCAGTGGGATGAGGATTACGGAAGTCCATATTATTTTGAGTTCCTGATACGGACATACGAATTAACTGGTGCTACTTCTTTGGAAATTACCGATTTCGCAGAACCGGAAGATTTGAAAGACTCTATCCATTTATGGGATTCGCAGGTGGAGCAGTTGAAGCGGACGCTCGGTATTTTAGTATAGTTTAGTTAAGAATCACTGTGTTTATATCGTTTTTTACATTACTTTTGCCAACCGAATAAAAAAGCAATGCTGAAAATAAAACGATTATATTCCTTTATGCTCCAAACGTTCCTGCCTTTGTTCTTAATGACGTTTGGCATATGCCTTTTTATTGTCTTGATGCAATTCCTTTGGAAGTACGTAGACGATATGGTTGGTAAGGGCGTTGGTATGGATGTTTTGGCAGAGATGTTTTTTTATGCAGCCTTGTCGATGGTGCCGATGGCGCTTCCTCTGTCTATCTTGCTGGCTTCCCTTATGGCATTCGGCAATTTGGGTGAACGGCTGGAATTGTTGTCAATGAAAGCCGCTGGTGTGTCGTTGGGAACAATCATGAAGCCGATAATTATATTTCTTGTCTTTATTAGTATTGGAGCATTCTTTTTTCAAGATAAAGTCCTTCCTTATTCGAATGTCAAGCTGTACACATTATTAATATCTTTGAAACAGACATCACCGGAGTTGGATATTCCGGAAAAAGCGTTTTATAAAGAGATTACCGGATATAATGTATATGTCAAACAAAAAGACCGGAAAACCGGACTGTTGAAAGACATGATGATTTATGATTATTCCCAGGGTTTTAATAACGCTCGTGTGATTGTAGCTGATTCGGGTCGTCTGAAGATGTCTGCCGACAAGTTGTACCTGATTTTGAGCTTGTACAATGGAGAGTCGTTTGAAAATCTGAAAAAGCAGGAAGGTGTGCGGCAAAAAGGGGCGAGCATCCCTTATCGCAGGGAAACTTTCAGCAGCAGGGACATACTGATTCAGTTTGATGCGAATTTCAACCGTAACAGTGAGTCGATGATGCAGAACCAGTATGTAGGGAAAGATATCAGCACATTGCAGCATAGTATTGATTCAATGACGGTCAGGCTCGACAGTATCAAGCGGACAAATTCAGAAAAGTTGTACCGTGACTCATACAGGAAGGTATTGGCTAACCAGTATGTTCAGGAAGAACGTCATACGAATCCTACGCCAGCAGTTGAAAAAAAGGAGGAGAAAAAGAAAGACACCCCGCCAGTCGTTATCAATTTCGACAGCCTTTATCGTGAACAACCCCCAGAACAGCAGGCGACTCTTTTAAGCATAGCACGAGGAGCCGCACATCGTTTTGAACAGAACTATTTCTTTGAGGCGATTACGACAGGTGGTGATTCTGATAACATACGGCGACATCTTGCAGAGTGGCATTCCCGTTTTACGTTGCCTTTTTCTTGTCTGATATTTTTCTTTATCGGCGCTCCGCTCGGCGCCATTATCCGTAAAGGAGGTTTAGGCATGCCGGTGGTTATATCTGTGTTTCTGTTTATCTTTTATTATATCATCTCCAATATCGGAAGGAAAATGGCGATAGAGGGGCTTTGGCCCGCATGGCAAGGTATGTGGTTAAGTACGGCTGTCCTTACACCGATGGGAATATTTCTCACCTATAAAGCGGCTGTCGACTCGGTGATTATGAATGCGGATACCTATTTGAATGCAATCAAGAATTTAGTGGGGAAACGGCCGGGTAGAAAAATCGAGCGTAAGGAAGTCATTATGTTCAATCCTGATTATAAGGTGTTGCAAGAACGACTGACTTCTCTTCTTGAGAATTGCCGTGTTTATCTTGGAAGCCATAAAAGCTGGGTAAATTATTTCTCTTATTGGAAATCCGGAGGAAAGGACCATACGGCAGAAAAACTGGCGAAAGAACTTGAAGAAATTATCGAGGAATTGAGTAATTCAGACCAGATTCTGGTTTTGAACAAGTTGATGGATTATCCCTATATCGGGGGGTATAATCCGTTGAATGCGCGGTTGACGGGTGTTCCTGGTCTTATTGCCGGATTGATATTCCCGATAGGATTGCCTGTTTATTTGTTGGCTGCCTACCAACGCAAACTGCTACGTAATGACATTAAGGCTACTATTAAAGCGACTGAAGACATGCTTGATATTTTTAAGCAATCAGGCTTGGCTGGCTCTTCGGTGAAATAAACCTCCTTTTGTTTTCGGAATTTATAACATCTACTTTATTGGAAATTCACTTGTATTCTGTCGGATAGTTGTGTCAACTGTCTATCTGATAACTGTTTGTAATATTGAATATTCCCTTCCCGTTTTTTTCGTGATATACGAATTATTAATTAAAAACGAGAAGAAAATGACATCAATTAAAGTGAAGTTTCGTTCTTCGTCTGTTGCAGATAAAGAAGGAATGTTGTATTTTCAAGTGATTCATGAGCGGGTGGTTAAACAGTTCGCATCGGGCTATAACCTTTATCGTGATGAGTGGGATAACCGTACCTCCCAAGTTCGTATCTTGTCTCCAGACGAGAATAGGCGGCGTTACCTGTCGGATATAAAGAGAAAATTGCAGCGGGATATTGCCCGGCTTAAATGTATCGTTGGTGGCTTTGAACGGAGAGATTCCTTATATACTTCGGATATGGTGGTATCTGTGTTCCAGAATCAGAATGGAGAGAATTATCTTTTCGGATTCATGCGGGATTTGATTTTTAGAGCTGGGCAGTTAGGCAAAGAAAGTTCGAGAGAAAATTATGAGACAACGCTCAGAAGTTTCATGAAATTCAGGCGAGGGGAAGATCTTCTGCTGGATGAGATTAATTCAGACTTGATGGTTGACTATGAAGTCTGGTTAAGGCAAAACGGAGTTAGTATGAATACCTCTTCTTTTTATATGCGGAACCTCCGTTCGGTATATAATAAGGCGGTGGAAAAAAAACTTGTTTTTCAGATGAATCCGTTTAGGCATGTCTATACAGGCATCGACAAAACTGTGAAAAGGGCGGTGTCATTAAAAACCATCCGTCAGCTTTGCGAGCTGGATTTTTCGCGCAATCCCAAATTGGAGTATGTAAGAGATTTGTTTATGTTCAGTTTTTATACCAGAGGAATGGCGTTTGTTGATATGGCTTATTTGCGGAAGTCTGATTTGAAACAGGGGATACTTACTTATCGGCGGCGGAAAACAGGACAACTCTTGTGTATCCGTTGGGAGGAGTGCATGCAGAAAATCATCCATAAGTACGAGATAAAAGAGAGTATTTACCTGTTGCCGATTATAAAGGATGAGGAAATGGAGCGGAAGCAGTATAAAAATGCGAGCCATCTTGTCAATCTCCGGTTGAAAAAAATAGGAGAAATGCTGGGGCTTTCAATTCCTCTTACCATGTATGTGGCACGGCATGCATGGGCGAGTATCGCAAAGAGCAAGAATATTCCGATTTCTGTTATTAGCGAAGGCATGGGACACGATTCGGAAATGACTACAAGAATTTACCTGGCTTCGCTTGATACGGCGGTAATAGATAAAGCCAATAACCTGATTATAAAGTCGGTTTTTAAAGAATGAAAGGGAGAAAGATGTTTTTTGATAGGAAAAAATGGTGAAACGGAACCTCTTTTTGCCTGTGGTATGCCGGGTGAGAAGTTGCCGTAATTAACCATGTTTATAAAGCTGTGCCGGAATTTTCAGTTTTGGCACAGCTTTTTTGTTTTTTATCAGTGGGTTGAGGTCCGCGTTTCGTAAATTTTGTAATTTTGCGGATTGAAATGAATTTTAATAAGGTCATACAATTATGGAAATAGCAAGTAAATATAATCCTGCTGAGGTAGAAAGCAAATGGTATCAATATTGGTTGGAACATGGATGTTTTAAGTCGAAGCCTGACGGGAGGGAACCTTATACGGTGGTTATTCCTCCTCCCAATGTGACAGGCGTACTGCATATGGGCCACATGTTGAATAATACAATCCAAGACATTTTGGTACGTCGCGCCCGGATGCAGGGGAAGAATGCTTGCTGGGTTCCCGGTACCGATCATGCCTCCATTGCGACAGAAGCAAAAGTGGTAAACCGGTTGGCGCAACAAGGCATTAAGAAATCGGATTTGACCCGGGAGGAATTTCTGCAGCATGCTTGGCAATGGAAAGAGGAGCATGGCGGTATTATCTTGAAACAATTAAGGAAATTGGGCGCCTCGTGTGATTGGGACCGCACGGCGTTTACAATGGATGAGATACGTTCGAAAAGCGTGATAAAGGTCTTTGTCGATTTGTATAAAAAAGGATTGATATATCGCGGTGTACGGATGGTGAATTGGGATCCGAAAGCGTTGACCGCACTTTCCGATGAAGAGGTGATTTATAAGGAGGAGCACAGTAAACTCTACTATTTGCGTTATATGGTGGAGGGTGATGCTGAAGGACGGTATGCTGTTGTTGCCACAACCCGTCCGGAGACAATCATGGGTGATACTGCGATGTGTATAAATCCGAATGACCCGAAAAATTCATGGTTGAAAGGAAAGAAGGTAATTGTTCCGTTGGTGAACCGGGTAATTCCGGTAATTGAAGACGATTACGTCGACATAGAATTTGGTACGGGATGCCTGAAAGTGACCCCTGCCCATGATGTCAACGACTATATGTTGGGTGAGAAATATAATTTGCCTTCCATTGATATATTCAATGATAACGGTATAATCAGCGAAGCTGCCGGAATGTATGTTGGAATGGATCGTTTTGATGTGCGCAAGCAGATAGAAGAGGATTTGAAGGCAGCCGGTTTACTTGAGAAAGTAGAAGATTATACCAATAAGGTTGGTTTTTCGGAACGGACGAATGTAGCCATAGAACCGAAACTTTCAATGCAGTGGTTCTTGAAGATGGAAAAATTGGCAAAACCGGCATTGGAAGCTGTCTTGAACGGGGATATTGAGTTTTATCCGTCTAAATACAAGAATACCTATAAGTATTGGATGGAAAATATCAAAGATTGGTGTATCAGCCGCCAGCTTTGGTGGGGACATCGCATACCAGCCTATTTTTTGCCGGAGGGTGGTTTCGTTGTGGCGGAAACTCCCGAAGATGCATTGGAACAAGCTCGTGCGAAAAGCGGAAACCAAGCCTTGGAGTTATCCGACTTGCGCCAGGATGAAGATGTGTTGGATACTTGGTTTTCTTCCTGGTTGTGGCCGATTTCCTTGTTTGACGGAATCAATCATCCTGGAAACGAGGAGATAAATTATTATTATCCGACAAGCGACTTGGTGACTGCTCCGGATATTATCTTCTTCTGGGTAGCCCGAATGATTATGGCAGGCTACGAGTATGAGGGCAAGATGCCGTTTAAAAATGTTTATTTTACGGGAATTGTCCGTGATAAGTTGGGGCGGAAGATGTCCAAGTCGTTAGGAAACTCTCCAGACCCGTTGATGTTGATTGAGAAATATGGTGCTGACGGTGTCCGTATGGGATTGATGATGGCGGCACCGGCAGGAAACGATATTCCGTTTGATGAAGCTTTGTGTGAGCAGGGTCGTAATTTTAACAACAAGATTTGGAATGCGTTCCGTCTGGTTAAAGGTTGGAATGTCGATTCTTCGATAGGACAGCCGGAAGCTTCAACCGTTGCAGTGGAATGGTTTAAAATGAAGCTGGATAAGACAATCAAGGAAGTGAATGATTCGTTCAGCAAATACCGGTTAAGTGAAGCGATGATGGCGGTATATAAACTGTTCTGGGACGAGTTCTCATCGTGGTACCTGGAGATAGTAAAGCCGGGTTACCAACAACCTATAGACGCAGTGACTTATCGTGCGACGATAGGCTTCTTTGATTCGTTGTTGAAATTGTTGCATCCATTCATGCCTTTTATCACCGAGGAGTTGTGGCAGGCACTGGAGAACCGGAAAGAGGGAGAAAGTTTGATGCTTGCTTTAATGCCTGAAGCTGGCCTGGTGGATGATAACTTGCTCGATCAGTTTGAAATTGTGAAAGAAGTAGTAGGGGGTGTCCGTACAATCCGGTTGCAGAAGAATATCCCAAATAAAGAGAGTTTGGAACTCCACGTGCTGGGTGAGCATTGCAGTGATTTTAATCCGGTCATTTGCAAAATGTGTAATCTTTCCGCTATAAGATGTGTGGAGGAGAAAACGCTTGAAGCTATTTCATTCCTGGTCCGTACTACGGAATATGCTGTTCCCGTCGGGACTGTAATCAATGTGGAAGAGGAGCTTGCCAAATTGGAAGAGGAGCTGAAGTACCAGCAAGGCTTTTTAGCGTCGGTATTGAAAAAGTTGTCAAACGAGAACTTTGTAAATAAAGCTCCGGCGAAAGTCATAGAGATGGAGCGTAAAAAACAAGCAGATGCGGAAAGCAAAATCAAATCGATTGAAGAAAATATAAGGGCTTTAAAGAGATAAGGACAGAGCGTTGGAATGTTTTTTGTGGAGACTGAGCCGGAATTCCTTGTTTTGGCTCAGTCTTGCTTTTTTTCAAGGTGAAAAAATGTAATTAATGATGCTTTTTCTCGGGAAAGCATTATTTTTGCTAAAAACTATAAGACGATAAAAAGAACATGGAAAACTCGAGAAGAAAATTTTTTAAGCAGGGAATGGCTGGTGCTTTGGCTTTGACGTTGCCTGCAATGGTAAAGGCCGAAACGGCAAACCCGAACGGAAAGAAAAAAGGTAAGTCGGAAAATCCGTTCAGTCTGGGAATGGCAGGATATACGTTTGTGCATTTCGATTTGGAAACCACGTTAAAAACGATGAAGCGGCTGGGTGTGAAGAATCTATGTATAAAAGATTTTCATCTGCCGCTGAATAGCACAGACGAACAGATAAAAGCATTTCATGCCAAATGTGCGGAGTACGGTGTGAAAGGTTATGCAGTAGGACCTATTTATATGAAATCGGAAGCAGAAATAGACCGTGCTTTTGAATATGCAAAGCGAGTAGGCGTGAAATTGATAGTGGGTGTGCCTAATTATGAGTTGCTTCCGTACGTGGATAAAAAAGTAAAGGAATATGATTTCCATTATGCAATCCATTTGCATGGACCGGATATAAAAACATATCCTGATGCGACGGATGTGTGGGAACATACGAAAGATCTTGATGCACGTATCGGTATGTGTCTGGATGTCGGGCATGATTTACGGAATGGATGTGACCCTGTCGCCGATTTGCGGAAATATCATACACGGGTTTTCGATATGCATATAAAAGATGTGGACGGTGCATCGAAAGCAGGCAAAGCGATTGAATTGGGGCGTGGGCTGATTGATTTCCCCGCGTTGGTTAAAATGATGCGAAAAGTGAATTATACGGGAATGTGCAGTTTGGAATATGAAAAAGACATGAAAGATCCTTTCTTGGGGATTGCAGAATCTATCGGCTATTTCAAAGCTGTTTCCGAATTAATATAAAGAATATATGAAGAATATTTTTGCCATTTTGTTGTTGGTGGTCTTGTCGGGTTGTAATACACTGAATTATGTAGGAATACAGACTTATAATCCGGCGGAGGTAACTTTCCCTTCTTCAGTAGAGAAAGTATTGGTTGTGAATAATGCTGTGCCCCAGCCGGACGACAAAGGTCATGAATATTCATATTTTGGCAGGGAGGCTAAAGTAGGAAAGATTCGTACGGATTCGGCATTGGTATATTTTTGCAATGCCTTGGGTAGATCCATTTTTGATCTTTCCTATTTCTCTGATGTGCTGTTATATCCTGATGCGTTGCGCCAGGATAATAATTTTCTGGATGATAAAAAATTATCTCCTTCACAGGTGAGCTCTTTGTGTGAAGATAACGGAGCCGATGCCGTTATATCGCTTGACCGCTTGGTTTTCAGGTTGAATAGGGACGTGTCTCTTTACAACGGTTATATAGAGGGCGGAGAGAAAGTGTATGTAGACGGTGTTGTTCGTGTGTATGTTCCGGGGCGCTCTTCTGCGTTGGCTGCTGTTGTCGTTTCCGATAGTGTGGAGTGGCGGGAAATCGTATTCGACGAAGGTGCGATTGATTACGTAATACCTTCTCCTCAGTTTGCGGTTTATTTGGCGGGAGAGGTTGTCGGCTCGAATCTTTCTCCTTGTTTTGTCCCCCATTGGATGGATGAAACAAGATGGTACTTCAGTCAGGCGGGGACTCTCTGGAAAGAGGCGTCCGCTTTTGCGGCAGACGAGAAATGGGATAATGCGGTCGATAGGTGGAAAAAGATTTACCAGACGACAAAAAGTGACAAGGCCAAGGCGAAGGCTGCCGCAAATATGGCGTTGGCGGCGGAATTGGATGGTGACTTGAAGAAATCGTATGAGCTGATAAAGGAAGCGTATGATTTATATCCGGATAATGATGATGAGTGTAAAGTGCATCTTTATTTATATAAAGAAAGTATTTTGCAACGCCTTCAGGTAAATGAAAAATTGAATTTGCAGATAGGGGGAACGAAATCGGATGATTGATAAACAGAAAGAAGAATTTATGAAAGCGGAAGATAAAGAAAAAGCGATTGTTGAGTCGTTGTTCTTGTCGGCAATTGACGCGATTGTAAAAGATGAGAATAGTGAGTTCGTAAGTGATTTGTATGTGCAATTCGATTCGGAAAGCGGCGAACTTCAGATTTATGATGAAAATGAAAATCTTTTGAAGAAAGAAGCGCTTGCTTCGTGGAAGGATAAAAGTATTGATGACACTGCCTTTTGTGAAAGAGTTTCTTCGTTGTTGAAGGCTGTGCTGACATCGCTTGCTGCACGGAAACTATTTGAAGATCCTTGCTTTATAACACCTTTCTCTATAAGTTTGGTGGACGAAGATTTTGCAGTTATCGAGGAATTATTGTTTATCGATGACGATAACCTTCGTTTGGATGACCCATTGTTGAAGAATCTGGATGCAGAATTGAACGATTTTTTTGAGAAACTGCTTTCAGATGTCGAATAGACTTATTACATTTGCACCCGATTTGAGGAATGATTGCCGAAGTGGCTCAGTTGGTAGAGCAACGCATTCGTAATGCGTGGGTCACGGGTTCGAGTCCCGTCTTCGGCTCAATTTTTATTCTTTTAGATAATATCGCGGATGCGTTCTGCTTGTCGGATATTGGAGTATAGAGGGAATAGTTTGGCTTCCCTGACCTTTTCTAAATCAGAATCTATATTTTTGTTCATAAGGATGTGGCACTGATGGATAATTTCATCGGGCGTTTCGGCTATGGAGCAAAGGTTTTCCAAACCGCTTCCGGTCAGCATCTGGTGATTGGCTATGATATGTTTTCCGTTGAACAGGCTGTTTAGAAGTTTTAGTTTCAGTCCGGTGGATTGGAATGTTATCAGTGTGTGTATTTGAGCGCTTCGGATTAATTCGTTCATTCTTTCCTCAGACGGGTTGGCTTCGACAGAGACGTTTGGATATAATCCGGCGGTTTTTGTTAACAATTGGGACGGATTCATTCCGGCAATGATACACCGGTAGGGAAGTCGGGAAAAGACATGTTTGATAAGGAATAAAGCTGCCTGAATGTTTTCGGCAACGGAGAGGTTTCCGTGGTAAAGGATAAAATCAGTTTTGTTGCGGCGGATTTGTATGCGGTCGTTCGCATGGAAACATGGAATGAAAAGAGTAGGTACATTGGGATAAGTCCGTTTCAAGTAATCAGTGTCGGATTGCGATACGGAAAGGATGTAATCAGCGTGTTTCACCGTTTTCTCAAAATATCTGAAACGAATGCCTTCAACCAGATAGTATAATCGTTTCCATGCGGAATGTTCCGCTTGTGCTAACGCATAGAAATAGTCGTGCTCTATATTGCATTCCCTGAAAATCTTCATCCGTCCTTTTAGCTTTTGGGAAGACAAGAAGTAACAAGAGTAAAGCCCTTCAAAAAGGATGGGATATGTATTCTTTTTTAAGTTATCGAACAATGTAAGGTTCTTCCTTCCTATCACATTGTAAGGGAGGAATGAGAAGTTAGGTAACCATCCGGTGCGACGTTTGTAGTAATATACCTCTTCGCAAAGTTCCTCCAGTTCTTTTGCTTCAGGGCGGTTGTATAGAAAACAGTGCAAAATTATTTTCACACCAACGGCTTTCAGTGCTTTGATTTTGTAATAAATATCAATGACTCCGCCGTAATTCGGAGGATAGGGAACGTTCAGTGATACGATGTTCAGGTATTTGTTCATGTCTCTTTCAATATTTCCTCAAAGATACGGATAAATTGTTTAGCCTGTTTTTCCCGGGAGAACAGACTGACAGCCTGCGAATCTGCGGTGATATGAGTAATCTTTTCTTTTTCCCATTGGGCATAGTAGTGAAGGAGGAATTCGGAAACCTCTTTTACAGAGTGGGCGGCAATTCCTGATTTTGTTTGGAGGATAGTCGCTTCCAGGCAACCGTTATCTGACGGCACACATAGGATGGGTTTTCCCACAGCTAATGCTTCGAAGAATTTGGTGGTCATAATTCCTTTGGGACCATTACCTTGTGAATGGTTGGTTAGGATTAAAAGAATGGAACTGCGGTTGAGGATATCAGGTATTTGCTCGGCAGGAACATATTGGCTATATTGCATGTATTGGCTGATGCCGAATTTTTCTGCCATCTCTTTTATTAGTTTCATGGAGGTGTCGGTCGTATACCAACAAACCTTAAATTTTTCCGGGGTTATTTTCTTTTCGGAGTGTAGGTGCAGGAGACTTTCAAACAGCAAAGAGGGATTCTGCATTTCCATGCTTAGTAAGCGTCCCGTATAAGTGATTTGGAATGTATCAGACGGTACTGCTTTTGGGAAAAACAGACCAGGGTCATATCCGTTGTATATTAGGAACGTGTTTGGATTGAAACGCTTTAAGAATTCTGTATGCCAGGGAGATACGGTAGTGGTAGCTGCTGTATGCTTAAGCAATCGGTTCCTTGTTTTGATGCAATATTGGGCGTATCGTTTGGTGAAAAAGCGTATAAGGAAATTTTTATGCTTTGTTTTGTGTCCGATAAATTCATCACCTGTATATTGTTCGATGATGTCACGGAGGTCGGCAACCAAAGGCAGGTTGAGCTCTTTTGCCAGTTTATGGGCGGCAGGAAGGGGAAAAAGACGGAATGTACTGCAAAGTATCAAATCAAATTTTCCATTTTCTGCGATTGCTTTTGCTATTCGGTACATTTTTCGGTTTTTATATCCGAAACACCATTCAGCGATAAAGGTAAAAATCCATTGGATGGTTCTGACGAATTGGTTTTTAGTGGAATAAAAATCAACGTAGTGCACTTCGCAGTTGCTGCTAAGGAACTGGAATGACACATTCTCTTTAATGTTCTCGGTGATAACGACAGGTTCCCAGCCTTCCGGTTTAAGGTATTTGCAGAGGTATCCCATGCGCGGACCGAATGCTGGAGGAAACAAATCGCATATTATCAAGACTTTTTTTTGCTGTTTCATGATTTTGGGGATTTACAGGTGCTTTCCTATCTCCTGAAGAAGCTGTTCATAGAGCGTATGCAGGACATTGTTTGGGGTGAATGAATCATTATGCCAGAGCAGAGATATTTCTCCGTTCACGGAAGCCGTGTTCGTAATGATTTCCCGGCAATACGCTAACGCGGCATCGAACGATAAGTTTTGGTATCTGGCGGACATCAATGTGCAATCCATAATGGTTAACGGACAAAGTGTGAGGTTAGTGACAGCTCTTTTCGAAGGGTCAATCCATCTAACGCACCGGGATGTTCCAAGTCGGAATCCTGCAATATCTGCATATCCCAAAGTGAAATCATTTTTTATGCCGGATAGTAGGAGTGTCCGTAAGTCTTCCGGTTCGCGGCTGCACAGGAAGTGGCTTCGGTAATCAATGATTTCCCGTCCTAATGCTTGTTCCAATCGGTATTTCTCTTTGTATATTAAACCGGGATGCTGTCCTGCTTCGTAGCTGCCGTGTAGTCCGATTCGGTTTCCGGCTTTATCTAAAAAATCGATGAGTTGTTTTATGTCAGGGGTGTTTATTCGGTAGTGAGGTTTGTCCAGCCGATGGTTTCCGCCGGCTTTAATGAAATAGTATGTTTTGTATAGTGACCGGTTTCTGCCGGTAAAGAAATTTTCCGTTTTTTCTATCTCCGGATAAGTATAATAGGGGTCTTTCCGGATGTCTCCCCATTTCCGTTCTATGGCATATCCGATATTTTTTGTGTCCCGTATGCACCGGATAAACCCTTTCCAGCTGCGGTAGAGTGTAGGGGCGTCTATATCGTGTGTCAAATATACCGATGTGATTTTGGGAATAGTTTGCTTTTTTATGGTTCCGTTTGATTCTAAAAGTCTTTTGATGAGCATACGGTATTCATCCAAGAAAGGTCTTTTGATGATACCTGCCCGGTATGGGAGTGATTCTTTTCCGGGAAAACGCCCGTGCTGGTCGCGTTCGTTACGCCGGATAAGTTCTTCGTATCGGCTTATCATGAAGAATGTGGAAGCGACCAAGTCGGCATGGAGCAGTATTGTACCTTTATCCCTGCTGATTTGTGGAGTTCCGAATAGAAAGGGAATACCTTCCAATGTTTGTAAAGGCAGAGAAGGCAACGATTCCGGTGTACCGTAAACTTTTTCATCAAAGAAATGTGACGGGATGATTACGATTTTGTATTTGTGGAACTGCATTGGATCGGAGGTGTAGCCGATGAATTGCGGTACTCCACCTATTGTTTTATTGCCGGTAAGGAAATTCAATATGTAGTTAATTACGCCTTCCATGAATGCTGTTTTTATTGAGGAAACGGGATGTTTGCTTTTTTAGAAAAATGAGTGCCCGGTGGTATAAAGAAAACTTTCCGTCGGTTATTTGAAAGTAGGGCAGTTGTTTTGCACCGAATGCGCGAAAAAAGTGTTCCACACCGGGTATCATTGAGCCTTCAAAATCAAAATGGTCGGTAAATTGTGCTACATGTTTGATACATTCCCATAGCACGAGACTATGGGCTCCCGAATGTCTCAGTTGTGGATTTCCTCCACCGGCTATGTACCAGGCTCCGCTTTTTTGCCAGACGATGAAAGCCGCTGCATGCAGGTTGCCGTCTGCATCATATCCTCCCCATACTTCTCCTTGTCCGCGTCTGCGTGATTCTGCGATTAATTCGGATAATACCCGTAAATCTCCCAGTGTCTTTATTTTTTGCCGTTTGAACGTTTGCTGATACACATCCAGAAAGTCGTTTGTCGGAATCCCGCGTTCAATTTTTATTTTATTCCGGTTTTTCGCCTTTGTAATGTTTCTCCGCATTCCTTGGCTCATATTCTGCCAAAGGGATGTTTCGTCGTGTATATTGTCTAATACATACGTGTACCGCGTGGTTTGCTTGAAGTTGTTCCAATAGAAAGGTAGCCAGTCTGTGAATGAGTGGTGAAAATTCTGGCAATAGGAAGAGTGTTTCGGGAGTCTGCCGATAAGTTTTTTACAATATTCCTGACAGAGCGCCTGTTTAGTTAACTGTTTGCTGCCGGTTGAAAAAGAACGGAACCAGATGCCCATGACTTGTGTATGCGGGGGCATGGATATGATTCCTTTTAAAGGTATGAAAAGGGGCATGCTTGCGCATATCTGCCCCTTTTGTTCTATTAACAAGACGTCCCAGTTGCTTTGTCCGCAAGTGATGTCCAGCCACCAGTCCCTCAAAAAAACAGGAATACTTGTTTCTTGTCGGCAGAACAACCGGTATTTGTCTTTTTCTGTCATTTATCCCTTTAAAGCATCGAAAATCAATCCAGCCAGTTCTTCTGCCAGTTCCGGGTTGTCGGAAATACATTGTTTGGCAGCATCACGTCCTTGCCCTAATTTGGTGTCATTATAGCTGTACCAGGAACCGCTTTTTTTGATGATGCCAAGTTCTGTTCCCAAGTCAACGATTTCTCCTGAACGGGAGATTCCCTCCCCGAACATAATATCAAATTCAGCCTTGCGGAAAGGGGGAGCAACTTTGTTTTTAACCACTTTCACCCGAACTTGGTTACCTCTGACTTCATCACCATCTTTCAATTGGCTGATGCGACGAATATCCAGGCGGACAGAGGCGTAGAATTTCAAGGCGTTACCGCCTGTCGTTGTTTCCGGATTGCCGAACATCACGCCTATTTTGTCCCTTAACTGGTTGATGAATATGCAGGTCGTGTTTGTTTTATTGATGGATGCCGTTAATTTACGTAAGGCTTGCGACATCAAACGGGCTTGCAGCCCCATTTTGCTGTCTCCCATATCTCCTTCGATTTCGGCTTTTGGTGTTAATGCGGCAACAGAGTCGATGACGATGATATCTACTGCTGATGAGCGGATTAGCTGTTCTGCAATTTCCAGAGCCTGTTCTCCGTTATCCGGCTGTGATATTAGAAGATTTTCCACATCGACGCCTAATTTTTCTGCGTAAAAGCGGTCGAAAGCATGTTCCGCGTCAATAAATGCCGCGATACCTCCGGCTTTTTGCGCTTCGGCTATGGCATGTATTGCTAACGTTGTTTTTCCGGACGACTCCGGACCGTATATTTCAATGATACGTCCTTTCGGGTATCCTCCGACACCTAAAGCTGCATCAAGTGCGATTGAACCAGTGGGGATGACTTCGATGTTTTCAATCTGTTCTTCTCCCAGTTTCATGATTGAGCCTTTACCGAAATTTTTTTCGATTTTGTCCATTGCTGCACGTAATGCTTTCAGCTTATCGGCATTGACAGCTTGTTTGTTTTCTGTATTTCCTTCGAACAAATTTTCTTCTTTTGCCATAATTGTTTATTTATTAAGGATTTGATTAGCGTGGTCTTTTGTTTTTATTTCTTTTGGGCCAATTATTTTTTCTACAACACCATTTTCATTGATGATAAATGTGGTGCGGAATGTACCCATATATGTCCGTCCATAAAGTTTTTTCTCGCCCCATACTCCAAAAGCCTGTTGCAGTAAAGTCTCCGTATCTGCAATCAGCCGGAACGGCAGGCTTTGTTTTTCGATAAAGCCTTTGTGTGATTTGGCGCTGTCCTTGCTAACTCCGATTACTTCATATCCGGCAGATTGCAACTCGGCATAGCCGTTCCGCAGGCTGCACGCTTCAGCAGTGCAGCCGCTGGTATTGTCTTTCGGATAAAAATAGAGGATTAGTTTCTTCCCTTTAAATTCGCTTAACCGTACTTCGTTCCCGTCTTGGTCTGTTCCCAATATTTCAGGAGCTTTGTCTCCAACCTGTATCGCCATGATTACAATTCTAAGTCAGTGTTAAACAATTCGTGCCAGGGCAATCCCTGTTCGTTAAGTTCTTTCATGAATGGATCCGGGTCAAATTCTTCAACATTCCATACGCCGGGCTTTTTCCATACGCCTTGCATGAAAAGTTTCGCTCCAATCATTGCCGGCACTCCGGTGGTGTAGCTTACGCCTTGTGCTCCAGTTTCCAAATAAGCGGCATGGTGGCTGCAGTTATTGTAAACATAATAGGTCTGTTCTTTCCCGTCTTTTATGCCTCTTATGCGGCATCCGATGGAGGTTTCTCCTGTGTAGTTTTCTCCTAAATCTCCCGGATTGGGAAGTACTGCTTTCAGAAACTGTATCGGGACAATTTCAACGCCATTGTACATAATCGGTTTGATGCTTGCCATTCCGATATTTTGGATTACCCGTAAATGCGTAAGGTATTCTTGCCCAAAGGTCATCCAAAAACGTGCCCGTTTGATTGTCGGGAAATTCTTTGTAAGGCTTTCCAGCTCTTCGTGATACATCAAGTAGGATTCTCTCGGACCGATATTCGGATAGTTTAATGGTTTGTGGACCGATAACGGATCTGTCTCTTTCCATTCACCGTTTTCGTAATACTTTCCGCGTTGGGTGATTTCCCTTATGTTGATTTCAGGGTTGAAGTTGGTAGCGAAAGCTTTGTGGTGGTCTCCGGCATTGCAGTCTACAATGTCGAGGTATTCGATTTTATCGAAGTGGTGTTTTGCTGCATAAGCCGTGTACACACCGGTAACGCCTGGGTCAAATCCACAGCCCAAAATGGCAGTAAGTCCGGCTTTTTCAAAACGGTCTTTGTATGCCCATTGCCAGCTGTATTCATATTTGGCTTCATCCAATGGCTCATAATTTGCCGTATCCAGATAACTAACCCCGTATTCGAGACAAGCATCCATGATATGAAGATCCTGGTACGGTAAAGCTAAGTTGACAACCAAATCAGGTTTGAACTCGTTGAAGAGAGATACCAATTCCTGAACATTGTCGGCATCTACCTGGGCTGTTTTGACATTTATATTCTTAATATCGGCTGCTATTTTGTCGCATTTGCTTTTTGTACGGCTGGCAACCATTATATCGGTGAAAACATCTGCATTCATTGCGATTTTTTTTACGGCAACAGTGCTGACACCTCCTGCTCCGATCACTAAAACTCTACCCATAGTTGTTCTTATATTGTTTATTGTTAATATTCTTTAGCCATATCAAACCATTGTACAAATATAGGATGAAAAATCGGAATTTCCGAGTTGTAGGGGATTTTTGGCATTCAATTTTTGAAATTCCTGTTCGGGTGGAGAGTGTTGAAAATCGCAATGGATGAAAGAATCTTTTGTTTGGTTTGTCGGAGGGGTAGGTTTTTCTCTTGGCAGTTGCATTTGATTTGTTGTAGAGAGATAAAGTTTTTAATTACCTTTGCGACTTCTTTTTTAACGAGAATAATTCATTAATATGGTTTCAGTAGAAGGGTTGACGGTAGAATTTGGAGGGGATACGTTGTTTTCGGATGTTTCGTTTGTGATAAATGAAAAAGACCGTATAGCGCTGATGGGGAAAAATGGCGCGGGCAAGTCTACTTTGTTGAAGATATTGGCGGGTGTCCGTGAGCCGACGAGAGGTAAAGTTTCGTTTCCGAAGGATACGGTTATCGCTTATCTTCCACAGCATTTGATGCTTGAAGACGGGCGTACCGTTTTTGAAGAGACAGCCCAAGCTTTTTCCCATTTGCATGAGATGGAGTCGGAAATAGAGCGTCTGAATAGGGAGTTGGAGACCCGGACTGATTACGATTCCGAGAGTTATTATGAATTAATTGAAAGAGTTTCGGTGTTAAGTGAAAAGTTTTATTCAATAGAAGAGATTAACTATGAAGCGGACATCGAAAAGACTTTGCTTGGATTGGGCTTTAGACGGGAAGATTTCAACCGACGGACGAGCGAGTTCAGCGGTGGATGGCGGATGCGTATAGAGCTTGCCAAATTATTGCTGAAAAGACCGGATGTCTTGCTTTTGGATGAACCAACGAATCATTTGGATATTGAATCAATACAATGGCTGGAAGATTTCTTGATTGAAAACAATCAATCTGTTATTGTTATCAGCCATGACCGGGCTTTTGTGGATCATATAACGACCCGTACGATAGAAGTTACGATGGGACGGATATATGACTATAAGGTGAATTATAGCCAGTATTTGCAATTGCGAAAAGAGAGACGTTCCCAGCAGCAGAAAGCTTATGAGGAACAACAGAAAATGATTGCGGAGACAAAAGAGTTTATCGAACGTTTCAAGGGAACCTATTCGAAGACTTTGCAGGTTCAAAGTCGGGTAAAAATGTTGGAGAAACTGGAACTTGTGGAGGTGGATGAAGAAGATACAACGGCATTACGCTTGAAGTTTCCGCCTGCTCCGCGTTCCGGTTCATATCCGGTAGTCATTGAGAATGTAACGAAAGCGTATGGAGAGCATGTTGTTTTCCGGAACGTTAATATGACAATCAGCCGAGGGGATAAAGTTGCTTTCGTAGGACGTAATGGGGAAGGAAAATCTACGTTGGTAAAATGTATCATGAAAGAGACAGCGTGTGAGGGGAACTTGACGTTGGGGCATAATGTCATGATTGGATACTTTGCCCAAAACCAGGCATCGTTGTTGGATGAGAACCTGACAGTGTCCCAAACGATTGATAACGTGGCTAAAGGGGATATCCGGAATAAAATAAAAGATCTTTTAGGCGCATTCATGTTTGGTGGTGAAAATTCGGCGAAGAAAGTGAAAGTGTTGTCGGGAGGAGAACGTACCCGGTTGGCAATGATTAAGCTGTTGTTGGAACCTGTTAATTTGTTGATTCTCGATGAACCTACCAATCACCTTGACATGAAGACGAAAGATGTCTTGAAACAGGCGTTGATGAATTTCGACGGTACGCTGATAGTTGTTTCTCATGATAGAGATTTCCTTGACGGGCTGGTCTCCAAAGTTTATGAATTCGGCAACCAGCGAGTTGTTGAGCACTTGGAGGGGATTTGTGAGTTTATGCAACGGAAGAAAATGGAGAATCTCCGGGAGTTGGAGCGTAAAAACTAAATTCTTATATTGAGGGTCAGCATAATATCATATGTGTTCCGTTCAACATCGTTGAGGTATTTATAAACCAACCGGCGTGAAAAGTAGCGGTTTGTAAGAGCCAAACTCCATGTTTTCGGGAAAGAGTAAGCCAATGATGCGGAGAAAACGCTCATGTTTGCATGTCCCTCGTCTCCTTGAGCATTGAATGTTTCCGGATCTACTTGGCCGAGGTCTATATCGGGATCATATCCTTTCCAGGTAAAGATATGGTAATTCTCCATGTTTAATAGGAAACTCCATCGTTTTTTCCATGTGATGCCACTGTATAGTTTCACACTGTATCCGCTTCCCAGGTTATAATCGCGGTTGTCTATGCGGAAGTGGTCAGAAACACTTGCACCTAATGCTATGCCATTTGCATAACCTTCAGCATAAATGTCTACATTGTCTGCCGGTGTTGTTTTTTTCTGATAGATGAAACCGACACCCATGGCAGCTGCTTCCGATATTTTATACGGTGCTATCGTTTCTTTGAATTTGGAACGCATTTGGGAATTGTAGTAGTCGAAATGTTGAAAAATGCCGAGTGTCAAAAAACGGGTGCCTTTTTCCCAAATGGATTTTCCCCAGATAGCTCCGATTGCATTTGCCTGACTGACTAAAGGTTGCCCGGAAAACATATCCAAGCATATTTGGAAACGGAACCATTCGTATGGGGAATAGAATGAATCGTTATAGGGGTTGCCATAATTGATGGCAAACGCCATGTTCATACTAATCGAGTGTTTGGAAGAGTGTAGCTGTTCTCCTAAGAACCGGCAACCTACACTTGCGATGAAATCTACCGGAACGGAAGTGTACGATCGTCCTTTGGAACTTGATATTTTCCAAGCTTCCCCAGTAATCAGGCGGTTTAAAGCCCTGATAGGAGAAATGAGACCCGACAAAATTTCTCGGGCGATACGTTCTTTCCCGGAGGTGCGGTTGTCGAGGAACAGGTCTGACAGCCGGTATGTTATCTCTCCCAATTCTATTCCTCCCAATGTAGTAGCCAACATGTCATTGATGGAAGGCGGTTCCTTTTCCATGAAAAACTCCCACATCAAGCTGCCGGCAGCAGCGTATGGCGCCGATTCCCAGAAATTCATTCCGTTACTGCGGGCTGCGTTGAAATAGAGTGAGCCATGGTAAGGATGGGCTATCAGATTGGTTGTGAACTTGTCGGTATCCCAAACCGGACCGGTCTTGAAGTTGTTCTTGATTGTTTTGAAATTAATACGGGCAAAATCTTCATTGAAGATGAATCGGTTGGCAGCCCATACGGCAATGTTGATGCCGAATGTTTGTCCGGCAGCGAGCCAAGGTTTACGTTGGTGTACAAATGCCGTATCACTGACGTATAAATGCCTGCTTTTTCCTATATAATTTTGAGCAGCAGAGTTGATGTGAAACGTTAATAGTATAAGTATGAGCGTTAGAAATTTCCTCATGCTGATTTGTTTTTGTTCGAAATAAAGAACCACAAAGTTATGTATAATATACGACTTAAGGAGCCATTTTGTTTGAACATTTTTGGGGTTAATTCCGGATTTGTATAGTAAATCCGGACAAATGACTAAATTTGCAGAAAAAAATAAAATGATAGATTTTATCACCTTTTGCGATTATTCGGGGACATTCGCATTTGCAATAAGCGGCATCCGGTTGGCTTCCGCCAAACAATTTGATTGGTTTGGCGCGTATGTTGTCGGTGTGGTTACAGCTGTTGGAGGTGGAACTATCCGTGATATATTATTGAATGCGACTCCTTTTTGGATGACACAAGCTTCTTATCTGATTATTTCGGGATTGGCGTTGCTGTTTGTTTTGATTTTCCGGAAGTCGGTGATTAACTTGAACAATACATTCTTTATATTCGATGCAATAGGATTGGGTTTGTTCGGTGTGGTCGGGATAGAAAAGGCTTTGGCATTCGGCTTCCCGATGTGGGTTGCAGTGATTATGGGTACGATAACTGGCGCATTCGGAGGTATGATGCGCGATATTCTGATAAATGAGGTGCCATTGATTTTCCGGAAAGATATTTATGCGCTGGCATGCGTGTTCGGTGGCATTATGTATTATATATGTATGCAGATGTCTTTGTCTCCTGCTTTGGTGCAGTTGATTTCAGCTGTGAGCATATTTATTGTCAGAATAGTGGCGGTGCGGTATCATATAAGTTTGCCTGTGTTGAAAAAGGAGGAATAAATTGGTTTTAATCTTAATGGAAGCATGACTGTAAATAGCATAGATAGCCAAAAAGCATTGATATTGTTAATCTATACCGGTGGAACAATCGGTATGATTGAAAATCAAGAAACCGGAGTGTTGGAGACGTTCAATTTCCAACATTTGTTGCAACATGTACCGGAGTTGAAAAAACTCGGGCATAAAATAGATACAATACAGTTCAATCCGCCGTTGGATTCTGCTGATATAAATCCTGATTCATGGATGAAAATCGTCAAGATTATTTCGGATAATTATAATAAATACGATGGTTTTGTCATCCTTCATGGAACGGATACGATGTCTTATACGGCATCGGCATTGAGTTTCATGTTGGAAAATTTGAATAAACCGGTTATTTTGACCGGTTCCCAATTGCCGATAGGCATGCTTCGGACGGATGGAAAAGAGAACCTTATTACAGCGATAGAAATTGCTGCCGCAAAGGAGAACGGGCTTCCGATAGTTCCTGAGGTATGTATCTTTTTTGAGAATGATTTGATGCGCGGAAACCGTACAAGTAAAATAAGCGCAGATAATTTTAATGCTTTTCGTTCGTATAATTATCCGGCATTGGCTCACGCCGGCGTCTATATTAAATATGATACAGTCCAGATTTATCATGCTGTGTCACGCAAGCCGCTGAAGCCGCATTACCTGTTGGACCAGAATATCGCTGTACTGAAGTTGTTTCCTGGAATTTCACCCCAGGTGGTGGAGAGCATATTGAATATACCAGGCTTGAAAGGTGTTGTGATGGAAACGTTCGGCAGTGGAAATGCTCCGAGTTGCGATTGGCTTTTGAAAATGCTGAAAGACGCGGTCGACAGGGGAATTGTGATTGTTAACGTTACGCAATGTAGTGTAGGAAGTGTGGAAATGCATCGTTATGAAACAGGACATAAATTATTGGGAGCCGGAGTTATTAGTGGCTATGACAGCACGACGGAGAGTGCTGTTACGAAGTTGATGTTCTTGTTTGGGCATGGTTTGTCGCCTGAAGAAGTAAAGGAACACATGAATTGTTCCTTGATTGGGGAGATAACAATACCGGAACTCGGACGCTCCTGAAAGGATGTGTTTCCTAACATGAAAGGAATGGTTTGAAATTATGGAATTGTCTTTTATAAGTTTGGCTAGTGGTAGCAGCGGCAACTGTTACTATTTGGGTACTTCTGATTATGGAATTTTGATAGATGCAGGAATAGGAATCCGTACAATTAAGAAAGTGTTAAAGGATAAGAGCATCGACTTCTCTATGATTATGGGAATATTGGTTACCCATGACCATGCGGATCATATCAAATCGGTAGGGTATTTAGGAGAACAGCTGTTTATCCCAATTTATTCCACGGAAAAAGTCCATCGGGGTATTGACAAAAGCCGTTACGTAGAAGAAAAATTGATACATTCCCGGCGGATTATAGAAAAGGATGTCCCTTTTTCTATCCGGGATTTTACGGTTACGGCGTTTGAAGTTCCGCACGATAGTTCAGATAATGTAGGATACTCGATTGAATATGGAGAACATACGTTTGTGATTATTACAGATGTCGGTCATATTACCGATACTATTGTGAAATATGTTTCAAAAGCAAATTCGTTGGTGATTGAGGCAAATTACGATGAAGAGATGCTTCAATCCGGTTTTTATCCACCGTTCTTGAAGGAACGCGTAGCAGGACCAAACGGGCATTTGGGGAATCATGAAACAGCTGAATTTTTAGCAAAGAACTATCGTCCTCAACTGAAGAATATCTGGCTGTGTCATTTGAGCAAGGATAATAATCATCCGGAATTAGCGTATAAAACGGTCGATATCCGTTTGTTCCAAGAAGGGATACGTGTAGGGAAAGATGTAAATCTGACAGCTTTGAAAAGAACAACACCTTCGGACGTTTACATATTATTATAAGAACAGATTTTCGCTAAATTTGCCAACAATATTAGAAAGTATCGACATGAGAAAAATCGTAATAGCCATAGATGGATATTCGTCGTGCGGAAAAAGTACAATGGCGAAGGACCTTGCCCGTAAGATAGGGTACACTTATATAGACACGGGTGCGATGTATCGGGCAGTTACTTGTTATGCCTTGCAACATGGTTTGTTCTCGGATGGAAAAATTGATGAAAAAGCACTTTCGCAGGCAATTGATGATATTCATATTTGCTTTTGCAGGAATGCCGCTGGACAGGTGGAGACTTGTCTGAATGGTAAGTCCGTAGAAAAGGAGATTCGCGGAATGGATGTTTCAAACCATGTGAGCCAGGTAGCCGCTTTAGGCTTTGTCCGTAAGGCAATGGTAAGGCAACAGCAAGAGATGGGCAAAGAGAAAGGTGTGGTTCTCGATGGACGGGATATCGGTTCGGTGGTATTTCCTGATGCGGAATTGAAAGTTTTTGTTACTGCTTCCGTAGAGGTAAGGGCAAAACGCCGGTTAGATGAGCTGGTCGCAAAAGGAGAAAATACTACGCTTGAAGAGGTAAAAAAGAACATCCAGATGAGGGATTATATCGATTCGACAAGGGTGGAAAGCCCGTTGCGGAAGGTGGATGATGCAGTGGTCTTGGATAATTCGAATATGTCGATTGAGGAGCAGGATGCATTTTTGCTGGCTCTTTACGAAGAGCGGGTTTCTATGTTTTGATATATTAGTATAATAATAGATGATTGTAGAAATCGATAAAGAATCCGGCTTTTGCTTTGGCGTTGTGAACGCAATCGAAAGTGCGGAGCGGGAGCTTAAGGAAAACCATTCCTTGTTTTGCTTGGGCGATATCGTACATAATAGTCTAGAGGTTGAACGTTTGGAACGGATGGGATTGAAGACAATCGACCATGTGACATTGGCCAGCCTGAAAGATACGAAGGTGTTGCTTCGTGCACATGGCGAACCGCCGTCAACTTATGAACTTGCTTTAAAAAGGAATATATCGATTGTAGATGCAACTTGTCCGGTGGTACTTCAGTTGCAGCGCCGTATTCACAAATGTTATGTAGCGACCCGTTCAACAGGTACGCAGGTGGTTATTTACGGGAAATCCGGGCATGCGGAAGTCAACGGGCTGGTTGGCCAGACGGAAGGTTCGGCAATAGTGGTAGAGACGGTTAACGATTTGCAGAAGATAGATTTCAAAAAGGATATATGCCTTTTTTCCCAAACAACCAAATCGCTCGATGGTTTTAAGTTGATTGTGGATAAAATACAACAGGAGGTTGATAAGACCGGCGTGCAGTTCAAATATCATGATACTATTTGCCGGCAGGTTGCCAATCGTTTACCGAATATAAAAGCTTTTGCTTCCGGGCATGATTATATCTATTTTGTTGCAGGAAGAAAGAGCTCGAACGGGAAGATGTTATATGAAGAATGCAAGAAAGCGAATCCGAACAGTATTTTTATATCGGATGCTGATGAGATAATCGCTCCGTTACCGGTAGGAGTGAAAAGTGTAGGTGTCTGTGGAGCAACGTCCACTCCGAAGTGGTTGATGGAACAGGTTGCGGAAAAAGTGAGAAGATTGAATGGTGATAGATAATATATAGAACAAACTTTAGAAAAACTAATTGATATGAAAAAGATTATTTTGTATGTGATTGGCTTGTGCCTGCTTGGGATTTGCTTGGTCGCTTTGATGTTTGATACGAATGGAGCAAACAAAGCGTATGTGGAAAAGGCGGAAGCAATTGTAGATTCTGTTTATAAGTATTACGGTATTGAAGGAACCTCTTTGTTGAGGGAGAATTATCCATTCGATTCAGCGTTCAAAGCCGGTTATCTTGCTTCGGAGGAACAAGCAAACCGTTCGAATCCCTATTCTTACTTATGGCCTTATTCCGGTTCGCTTTCTGCAGTGGGGGCACTTGTGGAAGTTACGGGGAATAAGGAGTACGTCCGGCTTTTCAATGAACGGGTGCTGAAAGGACTGGAGGAATATCGGGATGACAAGCGGAATCCTACCGCATATTCTTCTTATGTAAAGACCGCACCGCAGTCAGACCGTTTTTATGATGACAATATTTGGCTGGGAATCGATTTTACGGATATGTACTTGGCTACGGAAAACAAAGAGTATTTGGAGAAAGCCAAAATGATATGGAAATTTATCGAGAGTGGCATGGATGATAGCTTGGGTGGTGGTATTTATTGGTGCGAGCAAAAGAAGAAATCAAAAAACACTTGCTCGAATGCTCCAGGTAGTGTTTATGCGTTGAAATTGTTTAAAGCGACAGGTGATAGTGCCTATTTCAAACATGGAGAATTCCTTTATCATTGGACGAAGAAAAATTTGCAGGATCCTGAAGATTTGATTTATTGGGATAATATAAATCTGGAAGGGCATATCACGGAATGGAAGTTCGCTTATAATAGCGGACAGATGATGCAGTCGGCAGCCTTGCTTTATCAATTGACCGGCAAGCAGGATTATCTGAAAGATGCACAACAGTTGGCTGAAGCATGTTACAACTTCTTCTTTAAAGATTTTACTTCTCCAGAGGGGGAGCAATTCCGTTTATTGAATCCCGGAAATATATGGTTTACGGCTGTTATGTTCCGTGGATATGTTGAGTTGTATGGCTGCGACAATAACGATAAATACATCAATGCTTTCCGGAAAAATTTGGATTATGCTTGGGCACAGATGCGTGATTCGAACGGTTTGTTCAACTCCGATTGGAGTGGCGTGAAAAAGGATGAGAAAAAGTGGTTGCTGACACAATGGGCTATGGCGGAAATGTATGCCCGGCTTTCTGGGACAATGAAATAGAAATACTAGAAAATAAGATTTATAGATTATTGACATCTGGAAATTGTGAGAACTGTTTTAATTACTAATTTTGCGCGTGAAATATAAAACAGAGAGTTATGGCAGTAAAATGTATAGGTATTTTGACTTCCGGTGGTGATGCTCCCGGAATGAATGCTGCGATTCGTGCGGTAACGCGTTCCGCCATCTACAACGGAATGAAGGTTAAAGGTATTTATCGTGGATATAAAGGTCTGCTTTTAGATGAGATAGAGGAATTTAAAACGCAAAATGTCAGTAATATTATCCAGCGTGGCGGTACAATCCTGAAAACGGCTCGCTGTGCGGAATTCAAAACTCCCGAAGGACGCAAAGAAGCTTATGAACGCTTGAAAGAACATGGCATTGAAGCGCTTGTTGCGATAGGTGGCGATGGAACGTTGACCGGTGCGCGGATTTTTGCCCAAGAGTACGATTATCCGATTGTGGGATTGCCCGGTACCATCGATAACGACTTGTACGGGACAGATGTAACGATTGGATATGACACGGCTTTGAATACGATTATGGAATGTGTCGATAAAATTCGTGATACGGCAACCTCCCATGACCGTCTGTTCTTTATTGAAGTAATGGGACGGGATGCAGGCTTCCTTGCTTTGAACGGTGCGATTGCATCGGGTGCTGAAGCTGCGATTATTCCGGAAATTTCGTTGGAAAAAGACCAGTTGGCAGAAATGATAGAAACCGGTTTCCGTAAGTCGAAGAACAGTAGCATTGTGTTGGTTGCAGAAAGTGAAGTGACCGGCGGTGCAATGGGCGTAGCGGAAAGGGTAAAGAAAGAGTATCCCCAGTTTGATGTTCGTGTATCAATTCTCGGACATTTGCAAAGAGGAGGATCTCCTACGGCGCAAGATCGTATTTTGGCGACCCGGATGGGGATTGCTGCAATTGACGCTTTATTGGAAGACCAACGGAATGTGATGATTGGTATCCAAAATGACCAGTTGGTTTATGTGCCTTTCTCCAAAGCTATAAAAAATGATAAACCGATAAACCGCGACTTGCTGGATACATTAAGAATCTCTTCTATTTGATAGTTTAAGAGACGGAGAACAAATGCTTCCCGGTTGATATAAGAGGGGACGAGAGCTGATAGTTAAAATTCGGCTCTCGTCTTTTTGTATATGTATACTTACCTTGTCAGCATAAATTGCAGGCTTATTCCGTAGTTGGAGTTGGAAGTAGGATAGGATGCGCTTGAAACTAACGGCGTATTGATTTGCAAGTCGTAGAACGCCCGCAATGTCAAGGCCTTGCTCAGTGCATAATCGGCAGAGAATTGAATTGTCTTTGCAATATTCCCGGAGGTGGCTTGCGTCTCGGCAGTCTCTATTTTGCGTATTAATGACTGCATTTTCCGGTAAGAGAAATCAAGACGTATATCCAAATCATTACTGAATGTCCCTTTTTTCTTTATACCCAATATCTTATTAAATTCAGTCAGTTTGTACCCTATCCCGATTACCATTTCATTACTTAAGCCTTCCACCAGTTGGTATGAAGATATGTTCAGATTTAAGTTTCGGGATGTGTTGTATCCCGCTTTCAGCGTTACGTTATTTAGTAGGGTGCCATCGACACCGAATAAGGGGCTGAAATTTTCGGTAATGCTTACCGCCGAGATGTCATAAGGAGAGGAAGGGGATGGGTTTCCAGTCAATACATCTCTGACGTAGCCCAATCCGTCTTGTCTGGCATCTACCCAGTTCAAGAAAGAGGAGAACGCTCCGACGGAATAGGTACAGCGGTATTGATGTGTCAGCGTTATGTTTTTGAAATGCTTTTTAAGAATGGGAATACGAATCAATCCGTCGTAGGTTATCCGCCAGTTTGGGAGCAGACTGGCAATTGACGGGAATGCCGAGAGTGCTATCTTATTCGGATTCTTTCCGGTATATGCCGCCAGGAATGCCGGGATCAGCACATCCGGTGAATTGGAACTGATTCCTCCCGTAAGTTGAGGGTTATATGGCTGCCCAGCCAAGGAAGATCCTTCCATGAATCCTCCGGAAGGATATACCGTCTGTGAATAGAGGTTTTCCAATCGGTTGACGATGGTGTTCCGATAACTGAGGAATTTGTCGAAAGCGTCTGAGCGGTATCCGTTGGCTGCATTACCAGAACCTCCGAACGCACTGCCTAATGCGATAGTGGTCATTGTAAAGTTTCCGCCTTGCGATTCCCACATGGATGCCGGATTTTCTGCATAATGTATTTCTGTGCTTTTGGTATCTACCCGGTTAGCGTTCAATGTGATTTTTAATCCTGCAATAGGTTCGAGCTCTGCCCGGATAGTAAGGCTCTTTGCATTGTTGATCATTGCCGGATTGTCGTTGTTTTCATCAATAACCAGCCATCCGTTTTCTGCATATTCGTCGATGTAGTCACGGCGGACCGAACCGAGCGCGAACGCTAATCCGGGAGCCATGCCAATGGATGAGCGAGTTTGTCCGAATATATCACCTATTTCCGGTCTGAATCCCGGTATCATCATACCGTCGGTTGTAGAATATTGTACATTGATTCGTCTGACCATCATGAGGAAACGGGTAGCATGTTCCAGTGACTTTTTCCAAAAATCATTATCTTGGTTGGGCGCAGGAGCGATTGTCAGCCGTATTTTAGCCGTATCTTTGTTTGTGATGCGGATGCGGTTTGCATCCAGAACTTCGTATTTTACAGTGTAATTCCGTCCGCTGCTTGTCCGTGCCTTTACGCTAAGTTTTTTGCTTGCAAGGGAGTGGCGGACTATTACACCGCTGTCCATGTTTAGTTTAATACTCCGTCCAAACGGTTTCTTTTCCTTTGTTTTAACTGTTCGGCGAGTTGTGGAGAATTTTCGGTTGACCTCTTTCAAGTAGGAATTCTTATTGTAAAGGTTCTGCAGGTTGAAAGCTCCTTGCCAGTCGATTTGCCGTTGATTTTTGATGGTATTCCCCAGTTCCAGCTCTTCATCGATGGAAGCTCCCCGATCCCAGTTGTAAGACGCATTGTAGGAGATTGAGCTGTTAATCCAGTCAAGGGCTGGGATATATTGCAGGGGCATGTTCCATGTAGCAATAAAAGATTGGTCATACTTCATCGGTGTCCCCAAATCTTTAATACTCTGTTTTACCGAGTCTTTCCAGACTTGGTATTGGTCCGGATTCAATTCTTTGTTTACCTGCATGTACGGCTCTTCGATACGGGCGTTTGTGCCGGATGTGAAAGTCATCTTTAGAGCATTGGTAAAATCCCAACGTAAGCTAAAAGCCCTGTCCCAATAGAATTCCTGGCTGAAAGAGAGCAATCCGGTATCTTCCGTTCCGCTTTGCAAAGCGTTCAGGTCTCTCAATTTCTGTTCGTAATAGTTTCTGGTTATGGAGGTTTGGAAATTGATATTGGACGGAAGATAGTTTATGCCGAGTTGCTTCAGGTATTTTGTATATCCGTTGCTTTTTACGTTTTTGAACGGGCGGAACGGTTTGGCATAGGGCGTATAGTTGTAGGTGAAGTTCCCGCTGTAATCTTTTGTTGTTTCATAGACCGTTTCCGGGTTCTTGATATTATTTTCGCTGTATGAGTAGCTCAATGAGAAGTTGGCTGGGTCATACGGCATCGGATTTTTGCTTTTGATGTCGACTTTCACGTTGTTGAACGCAATACTTTTGGTCGTAATGCGTTCAATCGAATAATCTTTTATGGAGTCACGTTCCGCTTTTGTTTCAACGGCATCCAACGCATCTTTTAGTTTTATATCTTGATTCAGCGGATCATATTGCGGAGTGGTGGTCTCTTTGGTGTAGGCGTAGTATAGAGGAATGCTGACTTTTGCCTTTTCCGGGAAAAACTTACCCATCTCGATGGACGTCGCGATATTGAATTGTGAATAATCGTCAAGCCGCCGTTCATTTACGGATTGGTCTAATGCGCCGAATCCGGCAGTCTCAATCCTTCCGGAGAGGTTTACGGAACCTAAGTCGGATAAGGCGATGTTGAGATTTGCATTTGCTGCCCATCCGCCCTCTTCGTCAAAATCGGTCAGCCGAAGTTCATTTACCCATACTTCGCCGCTTTGGATATCTTTTGAGTTGTTACGGATACCAATCATGATGGTTTTGACTTCAGCTAATGACGGGTTTCCTACAATGCTTATTGTGTTCCGGGAGTTGTCCGGGTCGAGTGCCGAATAAACGGTTTGGTAGGTGACACCGTTAGCTCCAGCCCGTTTATCTTTATTCCGGGCTAATTTTAAATTTGTCAGGATTTCCAATCGGAAATCCAGCATGTTGTTCGTAGGCCATACCAGTTCCCGGTCGGATTCGACATTGTTGTTATAAACACCTTTTGGAGTCAGCGTCAGTGGAACTTCGTATTCGTAATAATTGTTTTTGTAATCTGAGCCTAAACGGATGAATACCGAGATATCTCCATCGTTCAGTGCTGTGGCGTTTTCAGCCCCATCTTCAAATGCTTCGGCATGGGTGAACAGTTGCAGGCGTTTGTACCGTCGCAGGTCGTAAGAGGTGTTTTTATATACGGCACGTGCGTCTTGTGATGCCAGATTAGTCACTTTCAGTGAAAGAGCCTGTTCATTTTGTTGTACCAAAGTGGGTTGCCCTGGATCGATAGCACGGCTGACACCGGGTGGGATAACGTAGTTAACTGGAGTACGTTCCGTGTTCTCTTCGATGTTTACCGACGAAACTTCCAGTGTCCCGTTGATTGTCGGGGGCGTTGTCGGATTCGACAAGTCATTTGTATAAGTTCTCCATTCGCCGCGAACCAATTCAAAAGTTCCGAAACGTAGAATGGTTGTCTCTTTGAAGCCGGTCATGTAGACCCTCATGAAACGTATTGTTTTGAAGTCGCGGATTGCCCCGACAGAACGCTGGTATTCTTTTACCGGTATTTTGAACAAGTACCATTTTACTACGTCGCTTTTGTTTCCATTGGCGAGTAGAGGTGTCGCTTCTCGTATGTCTGCGATGAAATTATTCCCGACAACCATATCTTTTGGTCGGAGCGATACTTTGTATTCGTAATATTTTTCATTTTCGTTTAGCGTATTGTCTTGGTTCAAGTCTTCGACATCCGGGACCGTTTTTGCCGATGAATTGGAACTTCCGTTGGAGTTGTCCGAAGCTGTGGAGTTTCCTTCCGTACCATTGTAATGTTTGTAACGGGTTAAGATGTCGGCTTCTATTTCATCGTAGTAAGAGTTCCTGAAATATTTGAACAGGTCTCCACCGGGAGAATTGAACGGAGAGAAAGGGTCTGCTTCCATTTGAGCCAATGTTTCTCCGGTCAGTTTTCCTCTTAATTTGTCTAAGTATTCCGCATAGGTAGGGAAGGTCTTTTCCTCTTCGGCTGATAAGCCGTTTAAACCGACGTCTTGCAGTTCTCGTGCTCCTGCCGTATTGTCGAATGCATAAACCGTACTTTGTTGCCGGGGAACTTTTCCCCATACGGTGGAATCTATTTTGCTTAAATCGCCGTCTATAGGTAATCCGTTTTCAAAGAATTTCTTTTCATCTTTCAATATATCCTCGGAGATCTCACCCAAGTTGAAATAAAGGTCTCCGCCCTCGGCATTGGGATTTTTGATAAACGGATCCATCAGCCAAAATTCGATATATTCGATATTGGCAGTTTCAAAATCGCTCTGTTCGATACGGCGCATCATACCACCCCACCGTTTCTCCGGATTTACCAATGTTCCATCCGGATTCATCCCGTCGGCATCCAGGTTGTATGGTCCGCGTTCATTCGGATAGTAAGCGAGGTTTAGTATGGATAACGTGTTTGATTCATTATAACTCAAATCCCGTCCGGGAAACAGCTCTTCGGAATATACTGCGCGCACATAATGGTCGGAGTAATCGTCCGGTGTCATATAAGAGGGCCGGGAGCTGGAGTTCCGTCGGGTGAAAAGCCCGTCGATATAATACCATGCCAATAAAGCCCGGTTCTTGCCATATTCAATATCGTTTACAAGCGAAGCTTCCGGGAAGAGGGCAGTCGAAGCGTCGTCATAGGGTACGCTTGCCAATGTCCAGGGGTAAGGATTAAGCAAGTCATATCCGTTTTGTGTCGTTTCAAAATCGTCCAGGTAAGAGTATTGTCCGGAGTAGCGGTTTTCGTAATGACCGGCTATCAGGTGGGCGAATTCGGCATTGAAGGATATTTGGCTCGGCTTTGTCAAAGTCAGGAGCGGCAGCTTGTCGACCATGTTCGTAAGCCATTGGCTTTCGCTTTTGTAAGAGGTGTTGAATCCCCAGAGGGTGTTTTTTACCGATTCCTCCCCGAATGCGGTTTTTGTGGTCAACGGCTTTTCAGACATGTGCATGATTGTCGCGCCGAAATTAATCTTTTCGTTGAGCGCATAATTCAAGTCAAGACCGAACATTGTTTTCCGTTGCGTGCTGAACATGGATTGGTTCTCGAGGGAGACGCTTATGGGTGTTCCGCTGGAGACGATGCTTTCGTTCAGGATAGTGACGGTCCCTGCTGCATAATCGACAGTATAATCCACATTTTCGGTTAAAGTAGCTCCACCTGCGGTTACTTTTACCGAACCTCTTGCCACGTTGGTTGCACCCAGCTGTATCTCTGCACCGGAAGAAGCTTTGAATTCTCCGGTCAGGATGAACTTGTTCTTTTCGGCAATCTGGCGTGCATAGGTAAGAGTCGAGTCATATAGTTCCTGGAATACGTATTTGTCGGCAATGGCATCATTGCCTATTTTTTCACGCAGGTAAGAACCGAACGGCTCTACTACCGGGAAGAAGATACGTCCGTCGGAAGAAGAGATAGTCATCCCTTCAACAAAGTCGAAAAAACCGTCCGGATTCGTCTGCTCTTTCGAGTTGATGCGGTCGAGGTTCATCACCCGGATTAACAGTTGCTTTGCTATGTTCCCTTCTGGGATATAGTTCAGGTAGACACCGGTGGTGTCGCTTTGATATTGGATGTTCAATTGGAATTTCTCTTTCTGTATGGAGTAGGCACCTAACGAATAGACATTCTTCATCATTAAGTCCCAGAACGGCATTCCCGGAGACATGGTTGTGCCTTTCAGCAGTTTGGTATAGATGCATTGGTTGGTATTGGTAGAATTGTCAGACGAAAATTCACCAACCTGATACGTTTGCCCGCCGCTGGTGTATTCGAAGGCAACCGACAGTACCTCGTCCGACTGAAGTTTGGCTTTCAGGGAGATATATCCCAGTTTTTGGTTAACCGTATATTCCGATGATTCCAGTTTGCGTGCGCTTTCTATTTTCTCGAAATCGGTTCCCCCTTCGATGAATCCGTTCAAGGCTTGTGTCACCCGGCTGATTTCCCGGGCATCGGGATAATTGTCTACCACAGTACGGTAGAGCGTATTCGCTTCGTTTCTCGGCAGATCCGATGAGCCATTGGGTGTAAACTGTGGATTGTGAATGTGTTTGTGTTCGCCTAAATCAGAGAATGCAACGATATTCCGGGCCTGGTCGTAGTTACTCCGTTTATTGGTAATCCAGACTTCTACTTTGGTGATATAGATACCGGAAGAAACATACGGCAGCTTGCTTAAAGCCTGGTCGTAAATGTCCCGGAAATATTGGGAAAGGAAAAAGTGCCGGTTCTCATCGTATTCATCAATCTTCAGTTCAAACGACTGTGTCTGTACGCCGCCTTTTGAACTGACAGTTTTCGATTCCGATTCCTGCTGAGCGAAAAGAGCATTGACTCTCAGTTTGCCAAATTGCAAATCCGCTTTGATTCCGAAAAGGGCAGCTCCGCCGTTAATCAGCGAGTTGCTTGTTGTCATGCTTACGTTTCCGGCTTCCAGCGATTTGATAATCTCGTCTTCATCGCCGGTATATCCTAATTTCAATTTCTTCGAGTCGAAGTCGAATGCGGTTTCGGTGTTGTAGTTCATGTCGAAATTGACTTTCGTACCGACCGACGCCTGCATGTTCAGCTGCACGCTTTCATCGAAATTGAAGTAGGTCCGTTTGCGGGAGCGTTCGGGAAGCGAAGGATTCTTTGTGTTAGATGTTTTCAATCCGAGAGTGACTTCTGCTGTTCCTTGTGTCTTTATTTTCACACCACCGGGACCAAATATGCGGTCGGCAGGACCGATGTCAAACTGCATGTCGGTCAAGCTGAATTTTTTGTTTGTCTCCTCCTCGTATTCTTTGGCATATTTCTCCCGGTAATAGGCTTGGATGGAACGTTTCAGACTGTAATCCTGATACTCTTCGGGAGTCAGAGTCATCGGTGTTGCAATATCCAAGTCTCCAACTTTTGTCCGCAGGATATACCGGTTTGTTTTGACATCATACTCGATGGTCGTTTTGATGTTGTCTGGGTTTTTCAAGTCGACCGGATTCTCTTTTTTCAGGTCTTCATATTCGTTTGGAGATGTTTTTGCCACGGGGAAATGTGTCTGTACCGTGTCTGGTTCTTCTGTCCTGCCGGTCCCGTAGGGTACTATTGTTTTTGCATTACTATTTGCATTCAGTGTAAAAATGTTTATACTGAATAAAAAGGAAATAACGCAAATTATGTATGTAATGTAACATCTGTTCATAGATTTCTCCCGTTCAATCGGTATGGCAAGAACAGAAAGGTTATAGTATCCGCAAAGCTTGTTTGATAACTTGTTCGACAGTAGAACCCGGGGCTGCTTTCAGTATGGAGGAGACTGCCTTTTGTGAAGCCGGTTTGGCGAATCCTAACATGACTAAAGCGGCAACTGCTTCTTCGGCAATTGCCGATGTGCCGGTATATGAGTTTGTTGAGACGTTGGCAGATGCGGTGATTCCTATGTTTTTTACCTTGTTCTTCAGGTCTACCAGTATGCGTTGGGATGTTTTGGAACCGATTCCTTTCACGGATGTCAGCGCGTCTTCGTTCTTGTCGGCAATGACCTGTACCAAATCGGACGGAGTGAAGGATGAAAGAATCATGCGTGCCGTGTTCGGACCAACACCGGAAACGGATGTGAGCAATATGAAAAGCTCACGCTCTTCCTTTGACTGGAATCCATAGAGTGTATAGGAATCCTCGCGGATAATTTCGTGAACATAAATTTTCCCCTCCTGTTTACCGTTGAAAGCCGTAAACGTATTCAGCGATATATTTAGCAGGTATCCGATGCCGTTACATTCCAAAACCATTTGTGTCGGGAAAAGCTCTGCGATTTCCCCCTTTATGTATTCTATCATATCTCAATCTTTGTTTGATTACTATAACGCAAAAAAAGGAGGAAACGTATATCTATGTATAAAAAACATTGCAGATTTCCAATTTGGTTGCTTTACAACATCCTGTAATTTTGTAGTTCTTGACGAAGGCTTTTTGCGCGGTTGCCGCATGTATTGTCGAGCAATTCCCAAAAGCGTTGGTTATGGCTCATCTCCAGCGTATGGCAAAGCTCATGTAGGAGTACATAATCAATCAGGTGCGGAGGAAGCAGCAGGAGCGAATACGACAAGTTGATGTTCTTCCGGGAGGTGCAGCTGCCCCAATGTGTTCGGCTACCGTTGATTTTTACCTCGGCATAGCTGAACCCGTGCTTGCCGGCAAGTTCGTCCAGCCGTTTGGGCAGAATCCTTTTTGCTTCGTGTCTTAGCGCGCTGCCAATCATCTTCTTTACCCGCTCTTGCACTTCATCGGAGTGGAAATCCGTATCGGAGGGGCAGGCTATCCGCAGCTGTCCGTTGCTTAACGTCAGGTAGAAGTTGGAGACATCCGAACGGGTGACGGAAACGTCGAACGTCAAGGTCTTGAACCGGAAACTCTCATCGATGTAATTTCTTTTCGGATACTCTAACAGTGCCGCTTCCAGCCGGCTTTCGTTTTCGTTGATGAAGTCGTAGAGTTTCCGGAAACTACCGGATGAGGGCATTGTCGCCGAGACTTTCCCGTTGGCAACCTTTACTGTGTAGCGGGTAGCCCTTGGATGGGTGTGGACGGTTATATCTCCCAGTGACGGATGTCTGAGGATTTGTTTCATACCTGCAAAAGTAGCAAAAAAGGAAATGCAAGAGACCGTGGTCTGCAGGATTGCTTCGGAGAAGGGACGCTGTTTGTCGGTAGCGTATTAAAATAATACTAAAATGTATGTGCATTAGCCTATTTAGTAGCAGAATTAGTTACCTTTGTGCCGGAATTTGAAAATAGAATAACAATAGATAATTACAATTATGAGTAAGAAAGCACTTTTATTGATTTGCGATGGGTGGGGCATAGGAGACCGCCAAAAAGATGATGTTATATTCAATACACCGACACCCTATTGGGATTACTTGTTGGCGAATTACCCGAACTCACAGTTGCAAGCTTCAGGTGAAAACGTAGGACTTCCTGACGGCCAAATGGGGAATTCCGAAGTAGGACACTTAAATATCGGTGCAGGACGTATCGTTTACCAAGATCTTGTAAAAATAAATCGCGCGTGCCGCCAGAACACGATTATGGAAAACCCGGAAATCAAACGCGCGTATGGTTATGCCAAGGAAAACGGAAAGCAAATTCATTTTATGGGCTTGCTCTCTGACGGAGGTGTACATAGTTCTTTGGAACATTTGTTGAAACTGACGGACATCGCAAAAGAATATGGAATAAGCAAACATTATGTTCATTGTTTCATGGACGGACGTGATACCGATCCGAAGAGCGGAAAAGGCTTTGTTGAGACATTGGAGAATCATTTGAAAACTACCGGCGGTAAGATTGCATCTATCGTTGGACGTTACTATGCCATGGACCGCGACAAACGTTGGGAGCGCGTGAAAGAAGCTTATGACTTGTTGGTGGAAGGCAAAGGTAAAGCTGCCGAATGTATGGTACAGGCAATGGAAGAGTCTTACAACGATGGTGTAACCGACGAATTTGTGAAACCGATTGTCCATGTTGAGAATGGCAAACCGGTAGCTACCATTCAGGAGGGCGACGTGGTTATCTTCTTCAACTACCGCAACGACCGTGCGAAAGAGCTTACCATCGTGCTCACGCAGCAAGACATGCCGGAAGCAGGCATGCACACGATTCCGGGCTTGCAGTACTTTTGCATGACTCCGTATGATGCTTCTTTCAAGGGCGTGCATATCTTGTTCGACAAAGAGAACGTAGAGAACACATTGGGCGAGTACCTGGCAGCGCAAGGAAAGAAACAACTCCACATTGCGGAGACCGAGAAATATGCACATGTTACTTTCTTCTTTAATGGCGGACGCGAGACTCCGTTCGATAACGAAGACCGTATATTGGTTCCTTCTCCTAAAGTTGCCACTTACGATTTGAAACCGGAGATGAGTGCTTACGAAGTGAAAGACAAACTGGTTGACGCCATCAATACAAAACAGTACGACTTCATCGTCTGCAACTATGCCAACGGTGATATGGTGGGTCATACCGGTGTATATGAAGCGATAGAGAAAGCGGTAATAGCGGTGGATAGCTGCTTGCATGACACGGTAGAAGCTGCAAAGGCTAACGGGTATGAGGTGATTATCATCGCCGACCACGGAAATGCCGACCATGCATTGAACGAAGACGGTACTCCGAACACGGCGCACTCGCTGAACCCAGTGCCGTTCGTGTATGTAACCGAGAACAAGGCAGCCAAGGTCGCAGACGGCGTTCTGGCAGATGTTGCTCCCTCAATCCTTCAGATTATGGGATTGCCGCAGCCTGCGGAAATGACAGGTCATTCATTGATTAACAAATAACGTTATAAATGTACATCTGAGAAAGATCAAGCACGGCTTCAGTGACCGGCTTGGTCTTTTTCTATTATAAATATATGTATACGAGTGTAAGCTATGATACAGATTGATGATACGTTGGTGAGCTTGGATGTTATAGAGAAGTTTTTCCTCTGTGACTTGTCGCATTGCAAAGGAGAGTGCTGTGTGGAGGGCGACTCCGGTGCGCCCCTCGAACCCGGGGAAGTGGAGGAGCTGGAAAAGGTTCTCCCGGTGGTGTGGAACGACCTCTCGGAGAAGGCGAAGGCGGTAATCGACCGTCAGGGCGTGTCGTATGTTGACGAAGAGGGCGACCGAGTGACATCCATCGTCGACGGGAAAGATTGTGTGTTTACCTGTTACGACAGCGACGGCACCTGCAAATGCGCCGTTGAGAAGGCGTTCCGCGAGGGTAAAACATCGTTCTACAAGCCGGTTTCCTGTCACTTGTACCCCGTCCGGATAACCGAATACCCCGACTTTAAAGCCGTGAACTACCACAAATGGGACGTGTGCAAGGCGGCTGCCCTGCTGGGTGAGAAAGAGCGTGTCCGCGTCTACCAGTTTCTGAAAGAGCCGCTCGTCAGGAAGTTCGGAGAGCAATGGTATGCTGCATTGGAAGAGTGTGCTACCGAGTGGCTTAAACAAAAAGGAGAGTAACCGATATGCCAGCGAAACTTTACAAGGATGTCCCGCCGGGATATACCGTTTGCCTGCACGGAGACTGTGCGCGTGCCTCCTGTTGCCTGCATCAGATTGCCTACCAGCGCCTGCTGGAGAGCGAGAATGTGTTGTCACTGTTGAACCCCGCCCGTTGCACGAAGGATGACCAATGCCCTTATTTTCGCGACTCTGCACCGGTCACCTACGCCCTTGGCTTTACCGGCATGCAGCGGCGGATGTACCCGTCGCAATATACCGCGTTCGTGTCGATATTGATGGGACGGTACGGGAGGAATCCATATTATGACCGAAGAAAGGGAAATATTGCCTTATCTCCCGTCGAGCAACAATTTATCCGTGATGCTTTGCGGAAAGTAGGAGTGACCGAGGATCTCGAATTCGACAGGTATGAGACAGGGCTGCTCTGGAACGGTTGACCTGTCCTGACGAAGGAGGATTCCAATCCTTTGGAAGAAAGATTCCAGTCCTTCTTGCAAAGGACTGGTTGATATTCGCAGAGATTACTGCGGACAACCACAGTGAGAGACGAATCTCTTTATTCCTTTATGATGATAGTTGGTTTATAAGAGTATGAAATATATAGGGACAGAAGCATGTGCTTCTGTCCCTATTTTATGGTAGAGGGGATAACTTTCTCTTTAAGAGAGGTTTTATACACCGCAAAAGTACAAAAAATCTCATAATTCCCATTAACAGACGGCTAAAAATTGATATTAAAAGAGAGAGTCTATTGGAAACGGTTGCAGGAAAGGGTGATTTGTTAGGCAAACACGTGGTCTGCTTATATATTAACATTACCTGAATTAACCAGTTATTATATGAAGTACCTCTCTTAAAGAGAGATGGTCCGATAAGAATACGGGCAAAATGGTTGTAAACATGTACGTTGGTGTGAATATTCAGCATCAGTGGTTGTATGACAACCATTGTTCCGGCAGGCATTGAACGGGGAAAAAGCAGGGCAACTTGCGATGTTTACCTTTCATGGGTGAAACTCGAAATGTTCGGGAAATCGGCTATCTCTTTGTAAGAGATGTATTTTCGTTGGCAAAAGTACATATAATTGTCGGAAAACGGTGATAAAAAACAAAGAAAGTTAACAAGTCGGCCGATTTTATGCCTGTAGGGGATTGGTTTTATCTAACAAATACTCAATAAGCCGTGTCTATTCCGATTTGTATCTTTCCAGTAAATCACCTCGTTATCCACAATGTAGCAGACTGCATCTATCTCTTACAAAGAGATGTACGGTTTCCGGGTATGTAAATACTTTAGGAACAAAGGGTAGTAGATAAGGAGCCTTGATTGGTGTAGTATGAAAAGGAAAGTAACAGGCGGAAAGCCTGAACTTTTATGGTTGATGATTGTAACTGCTTGTTTTTCATATGCATGTAAAAACCGGCAGGATTGGGCGGATTGGCTTTAACTGAAAGTACACGTTTAATTGAACGGTATGCAGAGAGAATCCGGCACTGTAAAAAACACCTTGCCTGGCGATGGCAAACAATGGTTTGTGATGCGCGACCTGACTCGCTCCAATGCCAAGATGCCGGCATACAAGATGCTGGCGGGAAAAGGTATCAGATGTTTCACGCCGATGGTGTCGAAACTCTTTGTCCGGAACGGAAAACACGAACGCAAAAGCGTCCCTTTTATGCACGACCTGCTTTTTGTATACGATACGCGTAATGTGCTCGACCCTATTGTGGCAAGGGTGGATACTTTCCAATACCGTTATCTGCGTAACACGAACCGTCAGCCGATGACGGTTAGAGACGACGATATGGAGCGCTTTATCCGTGTCATCGAATCGGTAGATAGCCCCAGGTTTTATCGTGCAGACGAGATATCTCCAGAAATGTACAGACACAGGATACGCATTGTCGGCGGTCCGCTCAACGGGTACGAAGGGCATCTGCTCTCTGTACGCGGCTCCAAGGTGAAGCGTTTGTTGGTAGAACTGCCCGCGCTCTTGGCGGCATCTGTGGAAGTCGAACCGGAGTATATCCAATTGTTATGAAACCGGACTGGTAGGAAATAGAACGGCTATCATCAGGTTCTTCAGATTGTTAACCCTTTAAAGTGCTTGCTTATGGAATTTGTTTTTTTAGTGGGAGGTTTTTTGCTGGCGTTTTTGTTAGGGATGATGATAATTCCTAAGATATTGTTGATTTCGTATAAGAAACGGTTGTTCGATATGCCCGATGAACGGAAAGTGCATACGGTGCCAATCCCCAGGCTTGGTGGCATATCGTTCTTCCCGGTGATACTGATAACCTTGTGTTTCATATTCGGTGTATGGTTTTACTTCGGATACCCGCTTGCCTACATACCTACAACGGTATTTCTCTTCTTCACGGTAGGCGGGATGCTCCTGTTTCTGATAGGCGTGACCGACGACCTGATAGGCGTGGGCTACCGTTATAAATTCTTTGTACAGATATTGGCGGCGATACTGATTGTATGGTCGGGTGAATGGATAAATACGTTGGGCGGCGTGTTTGGTATCTATGAGTTGCCTAAGGAATTTGGCGTGCTGATAACACTGTTTGTCGTTGTGTACATCACCAACGCCATCAACCTGATAGACGGTGTCGACGGGCTGGCTTCGGGGTTGAGTTGTGTCTCCCTGTCGGTATTGGGTACCATCTGCCTGGTAGAGGGCGACATCATATATGCGTTGCTGGCGTTTTCCTCGTTTGGTGTGATTGTTCCGTTCTGGTTCTATAATGTGTTTGGCAATGCCCAGCGAGGGCATAAGCTGTTCATGGGCGACACCGGCAGCCTGATATTGGGGTATATCATCAGCCTGCTGGTTATTCATTTGAGCCGCGTCGATATAGAGCGCGGCGTGGTGGCGCACTCCAACATGGTGTTGGCATTCTCCACTTTGATAGTTCCGTTGTTCGATGTTGTCCGTGTTGTAATACACCGTCTGCGGGAGAAGAAGAACCCGTTCTTGCCGGACAAGAACCATTTCCATCATAAGCTGCTGCGCACGGGAATGCGTCCGCGCATAGTGATGCTGACCATCCTTTTGGTATCACTGTTCTTTGTAGGAATGAACTGGCTGTTACTGGGTCATTTGGATGTGACCTTGCTGTTGATATTGGATGTCCTCTTATGGACGCTGATGCATTTGGGCATTAACCGTGCCATCAGACAGCATAAAAGGAAAGTCGCGGTGCATTGAGTAAGGAAATAATAATTGTATGATGAATAGATATAGTATTGTGTTAAAGGGGGTGTTCCTGCTCTTGGCAGGGATGTTTTTATTGAGTTCCTGCGGCGCGTCGAAGGAGGTGCTTTACTTCCAGGACTTAGAGCCGGGGAAGAGTGAAATAATGGTGTCGGAGGTGCGTGCCATAACGGTAAGGCCGGAGGATAAGATTTCGATTATCGTCAACAGCCGTGACCCGAAACTGACGGATTTGTTCAATCTGCCATATGTTTCCCGTCAGTTAGGATTGTCGTCGAAGACCTATACCATCGGGACGAACCAAGGTGTGTCCGGTTATACGGTGGATGCCAACGGGGACATTGATTTCCCGGTGCTTGGGAAAGTACATGTGGCAGGCAAGAAGCGTGAGGAGATAGCTTCGCTTATCAAGCATGAGTTGGTCAGTAAGAATCTGGTGAAAGACCCGGTCGTTACGGTGGAGTTCCTGAACCTGTATATCTCTGTGATGGGCGAAGTGAACAACCCGGGGCGATTCAGCATAGACCGCGACCGGTTGACGGTACTCGATGCCTTGAGCATGGCGGGCGACTTGACCATTTACGGCAACCGTTCCAAAGTGATGGTCTTGCGGCAAGAGGGCGATGTACAACGGGTGTACGGCATCAACCTGACTTCCGGCGAACATGTCTATACCTCTCCAGCCTACTACCTGCAACAGAATGATGTGGTGTATGTGGAACCCAACAATATGAAAGCCCGGCAATCCACAGTGAACGGCAACAACGTGCGTTCTACCTCGTTCTGGATTTCGCTGGCATCATTGCTGACTTCGATGGGTGTACTTATTTTCAAATAATCAATAACGATGACTACAGAAAGAAATATATCAAGATATAAGCAACAGGATGATTTTATCCGCCTGCAAGACCTGTTCCATCTTTGCCTTGCGCGTTGGTACTGGTTTGTCATATCACTGGTTGTAACCATAGGAATATCCGTCTTCTATCTGTTGACAACTCCGCCGGTATATACCCGTTCGGCTTCGTTGCTCATCAAGATGGATTCCAAAGGGCAGTCGCTCTCTTCGGAAGTGGGGAATGCCTTTGCCGATATGGGTTTGTTCCAGACAAATACCAATGTGAACAATGAAATGCAGTCGTTGCAATCGCCTGCCGTGATGTATGAGGTGGTGAAACGTTTGCATCTGGAGATGAACTATATTGAGAACGACCTTTTCTATGATAAGGTATTGTATGGAGAAAGCCTGCCGGTGAATGTGACAATCAATGGGTTGCCGGATAATAATGCCGCCGCATTTACGTTGGCTCTCTCCGGAAACGGGAAAGTAAGGCTTTCCGAGTTTATGCTTGCCGGAGATGAGGTGGGCGATAGTGTCATAGAAGGGGCTTTGCAAGATACGTTGTCGACACCGGTAGGAGAGGTGGTCATTGCACCGACACCCTATTTCAGTGATACGCTATTTTCGGAGATAAAGGTTGTCCGTTCCAGCCTTATAGATGCGGCAGAACAGTATTTGATGGCATTGAAGGTATCGTTGCCGGATGAAAAGGCAACGGTTATCAACCTGTCGGTCAATGATGTCTGCATACAGCGTGCGGAAGACCTGTTGAATACGGTAATCGCCGTGTATAATGAGAATTGGATAAAGGACAAGAACCGGATAGCGGTCAGCACTTCGATATTTATCCAAGAGCGTCTTTCGGTTATCGAGCAGGAACTGGGGCATGTGGACGAAAGCATATCTTCGTTCAAGAGCGAGCACCTGTTACCGGATGTGCAGGCTGCTGCCAATATGTATATGGAGCAGAGTAACGAAATCAATACCCAGATTATTTCGTTGAATACCCAGTTGTCGATGGCGCGTTATATCCGAAACTTCTTGTCGAATGTATCGGAGGAGAACCAACTCCTTCCTGCCAATTCCGGAATAGAGAACAGCAGCATCGAGGGGCAAATATCGGAATACAATACGATGCAGTTGCAACGTAACAACCTGGTGGCGAACAGTAGCGAACAGAATCCGCTGGTACAGGATATGGACCAGTCGCTTGTTACGATGCGGAAAGCTATTTTGTCGTCGGTCGACAATCTGATTGTGACATTGAACAAACAGATAGAGAGCCTGCAATCCAGCGAGCAACAGACTACAGCCCGCATATCAGCCAACCCAACCCAAGGTAAATACTTGTTGTCGGTTGAGCGGCAACAGAAAGTGAAGGAAGCCCTTTATCTGTTCCTGTTGCAGAAACGTGAAGAGAACGAACTTTCTCAGGCTTTTACAGCCTATAACACCCGTGTAATTACACCGCCCAGCGGTAACTTCAAACCTACAGCCCCTATCAAGAAGAATATTTTATTGGTGGCAATCGCGTTGGGTCTCCTTATCCCGGTGGTTATTGTCTTTATCCGGGAAAATATCAATACGAAAGTCCGCGGGCGTAAGGACTTGGAGAACCTCACGCTGCCGTTTGTCGGCGAGATACCTTTGGTTGTAAGCGAGAAGAAAGGTGGCTCCAAAAACAAGGAGATAGTTATCAAGCAAGGCAACCGCGATATCGTAAATGAAGCATTCCGCGTGTTGCGTACCAATATGGAGTTCCTGTTCAATACCGACAAGTGTACGAAAGCAAGCGTAACGATATTTACTTCGTTTAATCCGGGAAGCGGAAAGAGTTTCCTTGCCATAAATACGGCTGCTGTTTTTTCATTGAAGGGGAAACGGGTCTTAGTAGTAGATGGTGATTTGCGCCATCGTTCCGCATCGGCTTATTTAGGTTTGGACCACAAAGGGCTGAGCGATTATTTGATTAAGCGTGAAAATAACTTGGATAGCTTAGTGAGAGAGAATCCGGATTATCCAGGTCTGTTTCTGTTACCATCCGGGACCCTTCCACCCAATCCTACGGAGTTATTGGCAGAGTCCCGTTTCAAGGAACTTATAGAGCAGTTGCGGGACAAGTTTGATTACATATTTATCGACTGTCCTCCGATTGATATTGTAGCCGACACGCAGATTATCGAAAAGCTGGCGGATCGTACACTGTTTGTTGTGCGTGCCGGACTGTTGGAACGCGAAATGTTGCCCGAACTGCAACGCGACTACGATGAAAAACGCTTTAAGAACATGGCTGTTATCCTCAACGGCACGGAAAGCGACGGTAGCCGTTATAGCTATAAATATGGATATGGCGATAAAAGCTATTATAGTAAGGATGTTGATAATTAATAATAGTTATGTGATATGAAAGGCATAGTATTAGCAGGAGGATCTGGTACCCGATTGTTCCCCATTACGAAGGGTGTGAGCAAACAGTTGTTACCAATTTATGACAAACCGATGGTTTATTATCCGATATCGGTATTGATGTTGGCTGGAATAAGAGAAATATTGATTATTTCTACGCCGCAGGATTTACCTGGATTTCGCCGTTTGCTTGGTGATGGTAGTGATTATGGAGTGCATTTTGAGTATGCTGAACAGCCATCACCTGATGGTTTGGCACAGGCGTTTATTATAGGTGAAGAATTTATTGGAAAAGACTCAGTATGTCTTGTGCTTGGAGATAATATTTTTCACGGTACAGGTTTTTCCTGTTTACTTAGCGAAGCAGTGAAAAATGCAGAACAATGTAATAAGGCGACAGTGTTTGGTTATAGGGTTGATGATCCGGAACGGTACGGAGTAGCAGAGTTTGATGCTAATGGAAATTGCCTTTCCATTGAAGAGAAACCAAGTAGCCCAAAATCGAATTATGCAGTGGTAGGATTGTATTTCTATCCAAATAGTGTAGTTGAAGTAGCAAAGCTTATTGAACCTTCGGCTCGGGGAGAATTGGAAATTACGACTGTCAATCAAACGTATTTACAACGAGGAAGTTTGAAAGTTCAGACACTTGGTAGGGGATTTGCTTGGCTTGATACAGGTACTCATGATTCGCTTGCCGAAGCTTCGATTTTCGTAGAGGTCATAGAAAAGCGTCAAGGTTTGAAGATAGCTTGTCTTGAGGGTATTGCCTACCGTAAGGGGTGGATAACAAAAGAGCGTATGGAACTATTGGCTCGCCCTATGCTGAAAAATCAATACGGACAGTATTTGTTGAAAGTTATTAAAGAAGTAGAGACAAGTAGAAAAGAAAATTTAGAGTAAATATGGAAGTCCTTAGAACCGCAATAGAAGGTGTAGTTATTATCAAACCTCGTATATTCACTGACGCGAGAGGGTATTTTTTCGAGTCATTTTCACAAAGAGAATTTAATGAAAAAGTACGTCCGATACAGTTTGTTCAAGATAATGAGAGTAAGTCAAGCTATGGAGTGATGCGTGGATTACATTACCAAAAGATGCCCTATGCACAAAGTAAACTTGTTCGTTGTGTACGTGGCAGAGTGCTTGATGTGGCTGTCGATATTCGTAAAGGATCGCCTACTTTTGGGCAGCATGTAGCAGTGGAACTTAGTGAGGATAACCATCTTCAATTTTTTATTCCAAGAGGATTTGCTCATGGATTTGCTGTATTAAGTGAAGAAGCTGTATTTCAATATAAGTGTGATAACTTTTATGAGCCTCAAAGCGAAGGCGGAATACAACTTATAGATGATACGCTTGGTATTGATTGGCGCATACCTATTGACAGAGCCATACTCTCTGCGAAGGATATTGACCATTCCAAGCTCTCTGATACACTTCTCGACTTTGATTATAATGACGATTTATATAATAAACAACTATGAATATTTTAGTGACTGGAGCTAATGGACAGCTTGGTAACGAGATGCGTCAAGTGTTGGTTGGCAATTCTGACAAATATATTTTCACCGATGTTACGGAGCTAGATATCACTGATGCTGTTGCCGTACTTAATATGGTGAAGCACGAAAATATAAAAGTAATCGTAAATTGTGCGGCTTATACCAACGTAGATCGAGCTGAAAATGATGAGCAAACTGCAGACTTGCTCAATAATCAGGCAGTCAGAAACCTCGCTGAAGCAGCCAAGACAGTAGATGCTACGCTGATACATATTTCGACCGATTATGTTTTTCGTGGAGATGGTAATATACCGTACAAAGAAGAACAGCCTACCGACCCTTTAGGTGCTTATGGACGAACGAAGCTTGCCGGAGAATATTCGCTTATTGCTACAGGATGTCGATATATTATTATACGTACAGCATGGCTTTATTCATCATTCGGTAAGAATTTTGTGAAGACCATGAGACAGCTTACAACTGATCGCGACGAGTTGAAAGTGGTGTTTGACCAGGTCGGGACACCTACTTATGCTGGAGACCTTGCCGCATTGATATATAAAATAATCGATACAAGAATGCTTGACCGACAAGGAATCTACCATTTCTCCAACGAGGGGGTATGTTCGTGGTACGACTTCGCTGTTGAGATTTGTGAATTGTCGGGCAATCAGTGTAACATTCAGCCGTGCCACAGCGACGAATTTCCCAGCAAGGTGCAGCGACCGCATTACTCCGTGCTTGACAAGACAAAAGTGAAATCTTCTTTCGGTATCGAAATTCCACATTGGCGGCAGTCGCTGAAACGATGCATAAATGAAATGTGTTATGGAAATTTTTAGAAAAATACTTGCCAAAAGATCAATCTTGCGGAGTCTTCCCCAAAGTATTTATTTTAATTTTCATTATCTTCCACTTAAACAAGCAGTTAAGATACCTATTTTGCTGTATAAACCTAAATTGTTGAGGTTGGGTGGTAAAGTTAAAATATCTGCTGATAACATTGTTTTTGGAATGGTAAGACTTGGATTTCGCACTTGTTCTGTTTATGCAAACAATGGCATAACATGGGAAAATAATGGAGGTACTGTTGTGTTTGATGGCACTTGTAATATAGGAAATGATTCGTATCTGTCATTTGGCGAAAAAACTAAAGTGTTTTTTGGAAATGATTTCAAAAACACTGCGGGATTGAAGTTGATTTCTTATAAGGGAATTAGATTTGGGGAAAAAGCTCGATTAGGATGGGGTGTGTTGGTGATGGATACTAATTTTCATCCACTTTACGATATGGAAAAGAAAGTATATAAGCGAGCAAGTGGTGAAATAGTGATTGGTGATTATAATTGGTTTGGAACGCAATGTAAAATAATGCATTCTACCAATACTCCTGAACGTTGCATTTTTGGTATGGGTACAATTGTAACCAGAAACTGCGAAAAAAAATCGTATTGTGTAATGGGTGGCTCTCCTGTTAAAATATTGACTGAAAATGTAATGCGTGATTATGGAAATGACTTTGAAAAATATTGACATTATGGAATTTAAGCGTAACATTATTATCACTGGCGGTGCAGGGTTTATAGGTAGCCATGTTGTGAGACTTTTTGTAAACAAATATCCCGATTATCGCATTATCAACCTCGATAAGCTCACTTATGCTGGTAACCTTGCCAATCTCGTGGACATCGAGGGCAAGCCTAACTATATTTTCGTGAAAGCCGACATCTGCGATTTTGAAAAAATACGGGAGCTGATGACCGTTTACCATGTGGACGGTATTATCCACCTTGCCGCTGAGAGCCATGTGGATCGTTCGATACGTGACCCGTTTACATTTGCTCGTACCAATGTGTTGGGTACATTGTCGTTGTTGCAGGCGGCTAAACTGTATTGGGAATCGCAGTCTGAGGGTTACGAAGGCAAGCGTTTCTATCATATTTCTACCGATGAGGTGTACGGAGCATTGGAATTGACACATCCGAAGGGACTCAAGAACGATATTTCGGCGCATGAGGTGTATGGTGACGACTTTTTCCACGAAACTACAAAATATAATCCCCACAGCCCTTACTCGGCATCGAAAGCATCGAGTGACCATTTTGTGAGGGCGTTTCATGATACTTACGGGATGCCAACCATCATTACCAACTGTTCCAATAATTACGGACCTTATCAATTTCCAGAGAAGTTGATACCGTTGTTTATTAACAATATCCGTCATCGTAAGCCGTTACCGGTTTATGGCAAGGGTGAGAATGTGCGTGATTGGCTCTATGTTGAAGATCATGCTCGCGCTATCGATCTAATTTTTCACAAAGGACGGATTGCCGACACTTACAATATCGGCGGTTTCAACGAGTGGAAAAACATTGATATCATAAAAGTGGTAATCGACACGGTGGATCGTTTGCTTGGACGCGAGTTAGGCGAAGATATAAATCTTATTACTTATGTGACTGACCGCAAAGGGCATGACCTTCGCTACGCAATTGACTCCACCAAGCTGAAGACAGAACTTGGCTGGCAGCCTTCTCTCCAATTTGAGGAAGGTATAGAGCGTACTGTACGCTGGTATTTGGACAACCAGGACTGGATGGACAACGTGACGAGTGGTAATTACCAGCGCTACTATGATGAAATGTACAATAAGCGGTAATTTGTTTGATATAGAAGTTGTACAATGGGTTTAAAGAAGAATATAGCTTACAGTAGTATTCTCACTACCTCTTTATATTTTTTTCAATTTATTACATATCCATATGTATCGAGAGTTTTGGGAGTAACCAATATTGGTATATGTAATTTTGTCCAAAGTGTAGTTCTATTTACTTCTCTGTTTTCTACTTTTGGAATTACCGCGCTTGGAATTCGTGAGATTGCAGCAGCAAAAGGCGACAAGGAGAGATTGGATAAGGCATTTTCGGGAATATTCCAAATAAATTTGTTGTTTACCTTTTTTGTAATAGTATTATATATTATAGCAATAGAGATATTACCTCAACTAACTCCTTATCGTAAGTTGCTCTACATTGGAATTCTTCAGATACTATTCAATACTCTTATAATAGAATGGTTGTTTAAAGGGTTAGAAGATTTTAAGTATATAACTATGCGTACAATTGTAGTCCGCATAACGTATGTAGTTTCTATTTTTGTGTTTATACGGGATAAGGAAGATTATAATTTATATTTCGTTATAACTGTTGGATTATATGTGCTGAATGGGCTTATTAATAGCATTTATAGCCATAAGTTTGTGAAATTTTCATGGCAATCGATTCGAGTTGTTTTTAAGAGATATTCATTCCCTATTCTTTTTCTTGGGTGCCAAACTTTGTTACAGACACTTTATACAAGTTTTAATGTTGTTTATCTAGGGTTTGTCTCTAATGATGACCAAGTAGGATATTATACAACAGCAACAAAAATACAGAATATTATTTTGGCACTTTACACTTCATTTACTTTGGTAATGATGCCCCGTATTAGTGCAATGCTAGCTGCGAATGATATGGATAATGTGAGAATAATGATAAGAAAATCGTTTTCAATACTCTATACTTTTGCATTTCCCATTATTATTATTACTGAAGTATTTGCTCCGGAGATTGTTGCTATTATTGCCGGTAGCGGTTATGAGCCTGCTGTACCATTACTTCGTATTGTCACGCCGCTTATTCTGATTATTGGATTAGAACAAATTTTGATAGTTCAACTTTTAATGCCACTTCGTGCTGACAAAATGGTTTTTGCAAATTCATTGATTGGTGGACTCGTTGGAATGTTATTTAATATGCTATTGGTTAGTAGGCTACAAAGTATGGGGTCTGTGTTAGTTTGGACTTTTTCTGAAATAGCTGTATTTATATCAGCATATTATTTTGTTTGGAAACTAACGAAAATAACAATTTCATTGAAAGAGATAGTAAAATATATAGTTTCATTTTTGCCGTTATTTGTTATTTGCTATTTAGTTTCTTTTATGGAGTTCCGTTTTCTCGCATTGTTATTAGCTATTGGTATTACATTTCTATATACTCATTTTGTATTATTTTATATAATTAAAAATGAGATATATGTATTTATGATTTTACGTGTGAAGAATAAAATTTTTTCTTGATTAGGAAAGTCGCGATAATCATTCTTAATAGATCGCAGAACAGAATAGCCTATTAGCTGAATTGTGTAAGGCTAAAGGTCTGTTTTTCATTTTTAGCATTCGAAACAGTATTATGGTTAATGAAACAAATGATTGGTTTGAAATATTTTAGTCTTAAATCTTCTTAGTTTGTGTGTTAAAATGAACTCTAAATAGACATATACACTTTTATGCATCTATGTGAAATATGGTAACAAAATTCGATACATATCAAAGTATAAAACTTGCCATAATCCTTTTTCTCATTACAAATAGAAATTTGTTCGGAGATATAGGTTTTTTGACATTTTATATAATTTGTGTATGGTATATATTACGAGATGGACTGTATTGGCCAGTATTCAAATATGTAGCAATAATAATGTTTCCCATATTGGTTGGATTTGTTATGGGATTGCCAAAACATGAAATGTATGATACTTTTAAAGACATATATTATTTCTTATCTCCAGTTTTTACTTGTTATGTTGGATGCATTATTGCTAAACGAACTTCAATAAATGTGCTTAAGCAGGCATTCCTTATAGTAGGTATTTTTATGGCTATTTTTTATGTGTTTAGTGTATTTATAGAAGTCGGTATGTTAGCATTGGGGGATCCAAGAGCTGCTCGTTATGAAAGAGATTCGAGTGTTAGTTGTGCTGTATTTTTGTCACTTGGAATTTTATTGTGGGATGTCACTTCAAACTCACAAACGGTAAAAAAACAAGGAGTTATATATATTATTCTATTTTTAATCAATTTACTTGCCATCTATATTAGCGGTTCACGTACATATTGGATTACAGTCCTTGTTTTTATGGGTATCGTAGCTTGGTCATATATCAAAGAAAGATTAATGCGTTTTATTGTTATTGGTATAGTGACTTTAATTAGCATTGTAATGTTGCTATCAGCTAATCCTAATAATACCACCGTTGAAGTATTGTTACATTCTGTCGAAGAGATGACCGAGGATGATTTTTCATCATCAAAAAAACGTAATGACAATTACCGTGCCTATGAAGCATATAGGGCGATGAACCAATTTGAGAATTATCATATAAAGAACCGAATCTTAGGTGGGGGGTTTGGTGAAAAAATTGATATGGTAATATCACCAATAGGAATCAGATATATACCAATTTTACATAATGCATATCCATATATACTTATAAAAGTTGGTTATTTAGGAATGGCTTGCTTTATTTTATTTGGACTTATATTAGTAAGGGCAATGTGGAAACTGCGCAATATAGATGATTCTGATTTAAAAATGTTTTGCTATATGGCAATAGGTGGTGTCTTGGCAACGTTCATTATTAATGCATCTGTTTGGGGGCTATTTAATAATGCTTATAATATATTGTTGATGTTGAGTGGGATATTTATTTATTACTACAATAAAGAAAAATTCTGTTAGTAATGATTCTTAGTAAAGGATGGATGTATCGGTAATAATAGTTAATTATAACACTCGTAAAATGCTTGCTGAGTGTTTGGATTCATTGTATAAGTATACTACGGGTGTGCAGTTTGAAGTAATTGTTGTGGATAATGCGTCGGTCGACGGATCTAAAGAGTATATCAATGATAAATTTCAGCAAGTTATGTGGATAGACAGTGATATTAATTTAGGATTCGGTCGAGCTAACAATTTTGGTGCAGTCCGAGCTTCTGGTAAATACCTGTTTCTGCTCAATTCAGATACTTTGCTGTTAAATAATGCCGTAAAGTTATTTTATGATTATGCAGAGACACACACCTGTGAGCGTATTGGTGTACTTGGTTGTTGGTTGCTTGACCGAAATTTGAGATCAAACACGTCTTTCGGACGATTTCCATCTCCATGTAATGAATTTAGATACTTGATAGGTCGATTGTTTCGGTGTGCAAAGGATTATTCTAATCATCCGGATGAGTACAATGTGGATTTTGTGGTCGGAGCAGATATGTTTGTGAGTCGTGATATTTTTTTGGAATTTGGAGGATTTGACAAGAACATATTTATGTATTATGAAGAAACCGACCTACAATTGCGTATGGCACGAGAAGGTTACCTGCGTCGTATAATAGATGGTCCATGTATCATGCATTTCGATGGTGGTAGTTTTGGTAATTTAGGACTTACTTTCAATCGATTTATAATGTCGCAACATAGCTATAATTATTATATATGTAAGCATTACAGCGGCATCAAGTTCGTGCTTTTTTATTTGTCTCTATGTCTTATACGTGTTTCGGTTCTGTTTAATAGATGGAGTGTACGAGAACGTGTTGAGGCATATAAAACTGTATTGTTATTGAAAAAGGATTGACCAGATGGAAAATCGGAAATATAATATATTGGTTTTGGCATATCTGCTGTCGCCAAATAGGGGTAGTGAATATTCCGTAGCTTGGAATTATGTTACGCATATGTCTAAGAACAATAGACTTACTGTGCTATATGGAGCGTCAGGAGATCACATGGGAGACTGTAAAGAAATGGAGAGTTATATAAAAGTAAATCCAAATCCTAATGTGCGTTTAATTCCTGTTTATCCTAATAAGTGGGCAAATATGTTGAATTATCCCAACAGACACAAATTATTTGTTTATACATTCTATTATGCATATAATGTGTGGCACAGACAGGCTTATAAAGTGGCACGGCAATTAATAAAAGAGGAACAATTTGATTTGGTACATTACGTTGGTATGATCGGTTATAGGGAGCCTGGCTATTTGTGGAAGTTAGGTTTGCCATATGTATGGGGACCTGTTGGTGGAGCTAATAATGTACCTTGGCAATTAATGAAGCACATGCCGTTGCTTGGAAAGTTGAAGTTGTCATTTAGAAATATTGCTAATACGATACAGTTATATACCAAAAGGAGACTGAAACAGGCTCTTAAGGCTACGGATGTTTTAATGACAGCGACTTCCGAAAATCAATGTAAATTTATAAAAGTGTATCAAAAGAACAGTATTTGTTTGCCTGAAAATTGCATAACGGGGGAAATAGCTCTTGATGAAAGCAAATTTGACAATCCCAGCAAATATAACATCATTGTAATAGGGACGTTGGATGCTAGGAAATCAATAGGCATATTCCTCGAATCTTTGGTGCAGGTGTATAATCGCAATATGTTGCATGTTGATATCGTGGGCGACGGGCCATTGCGTGATAACTTGCGCAAGTTTGCTAAAGAGAATGGATTAGATAAGTTGATTACATGGCATGGTCAATTGCCGAGACAAAAAGCTGTGAAAATATTTAATTCTGCTCATTTACATGTAATCACAAGTGTAAGCGAGGGTAATCCTACAACGATATGGGAAGCTATGAGTTACGGTGTGCCAACAATGAGTTTTGACCATTGTGGAATGCACGATACGTTGTGTGACCAATGTGGTATTCGTGTGCCTATTGCTAGACGATATGATGATTGTGTTTCTGCTTTAGCTAAAGCGATTGATAAATTACTTGACCATCCTGATTGTTTTAAGGATTTGGCTTATGGTGTTATTGAGTGTGCTAGACGCTATACGTGGCATGAAAGAGAATTATTTTTGAATAACATTTATAGTCGCTTAGTGCCAATTAAATGATTATAATGAAACGGATTGTTTGTTTTCACCTCCTTAATGATTATAGCGGTAGCCCGAAGGTACTTTGCATGGTACTGAAGGGGCTGCTTGAACGGGATTATAGGGTGGATTTGATAACTTCCAAAGGTGGCGTATTGGATGAATTGAAGTGCTATCCGAATTTGAAAATGCACACTTATCGGTATTTATTTTCGAATAATGGGATAATTACCATGTTACGATATATTGCGGTACAATTATATACATTCTTTTTTGCTTTTAGATATTTGTTTTACAGGGATTGTGTATTCTATATCAATACATTGCTGCCGGTCGGTCCTGCGCTTGCTGGACGTATGATGGGAAAGCGGGTGGTTTACCACTATCACGAGAATGCGTTTATAAAGGGTGCATTTTATGCACTCCTTGCATGGCTTATGCAGCATATAGCGCACAAAATTATCTGTGTTTCGGCTTATCAATCATCATTTTTGAAGAGAAGAAAAGGAGTTGTAGTTGTGCCTAATGCCTTGCCCCAAGATTTTGTTAATAGGCTTTATCCTAACAAGAAAGATGCTTTTGAACATAAAAATATCCTAATGCTTTCATCGTTGAAAGAATATAAAGGTACTCGAGAATTTATAGAATTAGCAAGACGGTTATCTCAATTTAAGTTTACTATTATTATCAATGATACACAGGAAAATATAGATAAGTATGTGAGACAAATTATTCCTGCAGGATTGAGGAATTTAATGGTTTATCCTCGCCAAGTCGATGTATCACGGTTCTATAACGAATCTTCATTAGTGATAAATTTGACTAATCCTAAATTTGCTATTGAAACTTTTGGTTTAACAGCTTTAGAAGCGATGACAGCAGGGCTGCCTGTCATTGTACCTACCGTAGGGGGAATTGCAGAGATGGTGGAAGACGGTAAGAATGGGTTTAAGATAGATGTGCAAGCGTTAGATAAAATAAGCGATTGTATTGAAGATGTTTTATCGGATGAGAAAACTTTTTTTCATTTAGCAACAGAAGCACTTGAATATTCTAAAAAGTTTAGCGAAAAAAAAATGATAGATAGAATTGCTAATTTATTATATAAATAGTTTGAGACTAACGTTGTACTTCAAAGCTTAAGTGTAATTATCATTGGTAATATCTAATAACTTGGTAATAATTATTTTTATATAAATCAACATGAACGTAGCAATAGTTGGCATTCAAGGTGTACCGGCAAAGTACGGCGGTTTTGAATCGCTTGTAGAAAATATTATCGGCAGTAATTGTTCGCCGGATATTCATTATACTGTATTTTGTAGCAGTGTTGATATGCCAGACCGGCGTAAAGAATATAAAGGCTGTAGTCTAAAATATGTTGGACTCCGTGCTAATGGCATTTCGAGTATACCGTATGATATCTTATCAATGATACGTGTTTTAAGAGGTTTTGATACCGTTTTGATATTGGGAACATCTGGATGTGTTTTTTTGCCTATTCTTAAACTTCTAAGCAAAAGTAAATTAGTTGTAAATATAGATGGATTGGAACATCGTAGAGAAAAATGGGGCAAATTGGCACGATGGTTTCTGCGTTTTTCCGAAAGTTGTGCTGTGCGAAACGCTGATGTAGTAGTAGCGGATAATAAGGGAATACAGGATTATATTACCGAGAGTTACAATAAACAGTCAGAATTGATAGCTTACGGGGGTGATCACGTAATGCGCGATGTATCGGAAAAGCAACAACAAGAGATCTTGGAACAATATGGACTTAAAGATAAGGAATATGCTATTACTGTCTGTCGTATTGAACCGGAAAACAATTGCCATGTCACGCTGAAAGCGTTTGCGCAGTCGAGAAAAATGTTTGTATTTATAGGCAATTGGAAGCATAGTCCTTATGCGGAGAAATTGTATGAGGAATATGCAGGGGTGGAAAATATCAGATTGCTAGATGCTATTTATGATTTGGACACATTATTTACATTACGTTCCCATGCTGCTTTTTACGTACATGGACATAGTGCCGGTGGCACTAACCCATCGTTGGTAGAGGCAATGTTTTTCGGTTGTCCTATAATAGCTTATGATGTAGTGTATAATCGTGAAACAACCAATAATGAAGCTTGTTATTTTTCGAATACTGAAGAGTTGATACAAATTTTATCGCAAGAAGGTTTAGAAGGAACTAAACTGAAGCAGTTTGCTGAGCAACATTACACTTGGCAGCATATAGCTGCACAATATGAAAAGTTGTATAGATAAAAGGAAATAGTACAACATCCTTTATAACCCTATACGGAGATCGGTGATGAATGGAATAAATATGGAATAACTTTGAATCGTAAGACATAGCGGAAATTCCGCTATTTTTAATAAAAACAAACCCTATGCCGGAGTGCCGAAGTGATTTCGCCACTCCGGCTTTTTTATGTCCCGGCAATAGGGTGTGTGTAAAATGATTCTGTTGGATTGCGTCAGACCGGATGGAACTAATCCGATTCCGGGGATGACTCGCAGGAACTCGCTCGGTCGCCGGAGACCACGGTTCATGCAGTTTATCAAGTACGGTTTCCATTTGCCGCCAACCATTATCTGATAAATGGTCACGCCGCAATCAAGGTCTATGGGTATCTTTCTCTCGTATTTCATGTTTGTTGTGTTGGGTTGCTTCTTCTTGCGAAAGTAGGTATTCGCTTGGGTAAGTTTAGCTACCCAGGCGGGTAATTTGAGGATAGAGGAAACTCAAAAAAGAGTGACTTTATATGCGACGAAAGAAAAGTGTTTTTTGTAGAAATTCCCATAAGAAACTGGAACTGTCGATGCGAGAAAAAGGTTGATTATGAAATCTAAAATATGTGTCGGAATATAAAATCAGAAAATATGTAGGATTTTATTTGCATAAATGGGGGAAAAAACTTTTCTTTGTGAAAAAGAAAAAATAATGATCTGTAGAAAAATTTTATGATACCAGAGCCTTAACTATGAGTCATAAAGTTTTTTGAGAGGTCGCTGCAAGCGACCTCTTTTTTTATTTATGGGAATCTTTATTGTAGGACTTTGAGGTATAATTTGGATAATGCGGATTCTAATGTCGACAAGTGCATTATGAGAGAATGATTCAGGCATATTACGTCGCTATTCTATAATCAAGGGCTGTTGTGCATTGGGTAAATATGTTTGGATAGACTTTGAAAAATAGAGAAATGTGTGCATGGACTCTCTTTTCCCAGGAGAGTGTTTCAGAAGATTCCCTTGCTTGATTTTTAATTTTGTTAATGGGATATTGAGATGTGTTTGGAAAAAATAAAAGAAAAAATATGGAAAATGTTTGTATGAATGAGATTTTTTATTTTTCTTTGTGAGAGTAAAAATTTGGTAAGCCTTAGCTATGATTTATAAAAAATTTTGTTGAGCCAAAGTTCTTGCTATGGATTCATAAGATTTTTTAGAGAGGTCGCCACAAGAGACCTCTTTTTTCTTTTCCTAAGGAAAGTCGGTTGGGCGAGAATTAATAAAAGTGCTGAAGTTCCCCTTTGGTATTTGGGTAAATACGAGAACTGAAAAGGTATTTCGTCTTTTAGTAGTCGAGGAGAACGATAGTGTTTAGATTGGTAAAAGAATGTTTGGAGAAGCACTTGTAAGAAATGGAGACAGGCTTTGAAGGATTGAATTTGAAAAATAAAAATATTGAAAATTTATTTGCAAAAACGAGAAAAAGTATATTCCTTTGCGGAAGTAAAAAAATATTAACCTTAGCTATGAGTAAAAAATTTTATAAAACAAAGCTTTAGCTATGATTTATAGAATTTTTTAGGAGGTTGCTTGTGGCAACCTCTTTTTTTGTATATAAATTCATTAGGCAGCCAACTGTGTGTGGTATTATTTCTTAAACTTACCGCGTTCATATCGAATTTCTAATGAATTGCATAGGGCTGTTGGTAGTATATGGTTGCCATGATTTTATGCATTTGTTTCTGCTTAATGCGATGTTCTTTAAAATATCATTTGTGTTTGATTGATGAATGATTTTTTATTCTGCCGGGAACATTGATTTTTGCTCAGTTATTTTTCTGGAGATATGGGCAGTTTGTCCAGAAAAGTTGGGAATATTTTTTTGAAAAAATGGACAGTTTGTTGATATAAACTGTATAACTTTGGAATAGTCAATACGAGAAGCTTATGATACAAATGTTTTTGCAAAGATATAGAGATGCGTTCGGAGACGCGGCGCCGCTTCCCGTTGCTTTTGGATATAGCCTGTCGCCCGCTGCGGAAGTGCGGAAAATACCCCGTTGCATGGTTGGAGCCATCCGCAAGGTGTGCGACGGAGAGCCGTTGGCATTGAGTGCGGAGAATGTATTGTGCGGCGGAGGAAGCTTGTACACCGCCTTTGCTCCCATGCAGGAGAGGATACCCCTCTTTGTGTCGGAGACAGAGCATTACAAGCAGACGCCCGAACAGGTAAGGGAGTATATCCGCAACCTCAATATCAGTCTCACGGAAAAGCCCTACTTGAATTTTGTACGCATGGACCGGCTCTCCACGCTCGACGAGATAGAAGGCATCCTGTTTTTTGCCACGCCCGACGTGCTCTCCGGGCTGTGTTCCTGGGCATTCTACGATAACAATGCCCACGATGCCGTTTGCTCCCGGTTTGCTTCGGGCTGTTGCAGCATCGTGACGTTTGCCGTGCAGGAGAACCGAAAGAACGGCCGAAGCTGTTTTATTGGCATGCTTGACCCCTCAGCCCGTCCGTTGGTTCCAGCCAACGAGCTGACTTTCGTGATACCTATCCGTCGGTTTCATGAGATGATGCAGACAATGGAGCATTCGTCGCTGTTCCGGAAAGCCTGTTCCATAGTGAAGAAAAGAATAAACGGGGGGATTGGGAAATGAAGGAAAAAGAGTTATTGCATTCGTGTTCGGAGCTGATTGATTATATCGACGAGGTGGGGATGCTGCCGTTGCTCCGCATGGGTATCCCCGGGTGGTCGGCAGAAGAGGTGCTGGATGAGGACTGCCAGTACACGCGCTTGCCCGACGGCGGCTGGGAGTGGCCGCTATGGGAGTGGAAAAGCTCCATCCTGCAGGAATGCGGCTGCGCATACGGCAAGTTCTTCAGCGGCAAGGCTGCATTCATCAGCCGCCAGTGGTGGCCCGATTTCTGCAACTACCGCCGGAGCATTTACCCCTACCCGGAGGTGGGGAGCATAGAGGAGGTTATCCTTGAAACCTTGAAGAGCGAAGGTAGCTTGGTTACACGCGAACTGCGTGCTGCGTGCGGTTTCACGGGACCGAAGATGCGGAGCCGGTTCGATGCCTACGTGTCGCGGCTGGAGATGGGCGGCTATGTTGTCACGGAAGACTTTGTCTACCCGCGTGACCGCCACGGACGGGAGTATGGCTGGGGCTGGTCGCTGCTTACCACGCCGGAAGCCCTTTTCGGGCGGACCGCCTGCCATCCCGGATGCACGCCCGAGGAATCGCGCGAGCGGCTGCTTGCCCAGTTCCGGAAAATCCTGCCTGCCGTCCCCGAGAAAGTGTACGGCTCCCTGCTGAGATAGCCCGGGCAATCCGGTTTCCCCAGGCCGGCAGCTAAACTTACCCAGTTGGGTAGCTGAGGCTGTCCAAGCGGATAGCTAAACTTACCCAGTTGGGTAGCTGAGACTACCCAAGCGGATAAATTAAAGCGCATGGGCAGGGAATCAGAAATAATTGAAATGAAATCCGGGCAGGAGTGCCGTCAGCTCTTCTGCATTTGCTGCTGGAAGGTGATTTCACGGAACTTAGACGGGCGTGAAACAGCTACCAATACGGTAATGCGCATGGTTCCGTTGGGAATATCATCCACGGTTATCGTATCGCCCGGTCCCACACGGGTTTCGTAGGCTTCTTCCGGAGTGGAACCAGCCAGTCCGCCACGTATCCATACGCTGCGCAGGAAAGTGTCAATCGCGGCTTTCAGATTTATCCATGTAACCGCCTCGTTAGGCTCGGACGCGAAAGCCTGGGCGGCGTTCTTGACCGACTCTTCGAGGAAAATCATCATACGGCGCACGTTCACATACCGCCAATCCTGCGAGTTGCCGTCGAGCGTATGGGCTCCCCATACCTTGATGCCTTCGCCCGGGAAGATGCGTATGGCGTTCACCACCTTGCCGTCCGTCGGCATGTTCAGGTATTTATGCAGTGCGTTGTCGATCTTTTCAGCTGTGCAGATCACGTAGTTGATAGACACGTTTGAAGGAGCTTTCCATACGCCGCGCGTATTGTCCACCATGGTATACAGTCCGGCTATCGCAGCTGACGGAGGGAGGAGGTTCAGCCGCTTTTTCACACGGTCGACGATGCCCAGATAGCCCCGAAGGTGCATCAGCAGGGCTTTATGCAGCTCGTTCTTCATGTCCGCAATTTCGTCCGGCGTGCAATCCGCAGTCTCGGCAGGAGCCGTTTCCGCTCCGGTTTCGTCCGTTACAGCAGGTTTTACGACCTTCTTGCCGGCGGCGATATTGGAGTAGGCCTCTTCAAAATACTTCGGGAACTTCGAGCCCGGGGAAAAGAACGGTGTCAGATCCGGTGCAGAAGAGTCCGCCCATACCAGTACGGAACCGTCTATGTCATTGTCGGAAAGTACGGAAGTATTTAACCACGGATAATATGCCGCGCCATAGGAAAGGAAGTTCGCCCCAATGTTTGTGCGGAACCTATCTATTTGTTCTGATATCGTCTCATTGGTCTTTTGCTGTACGTCGAGGATGGCGAAACGGTTCATCATCTTTCCGCAGTGCGCCAGCATCTGTTTTTGAATATCCTTACAGTCAGGTGTGGATGCGGCTTCAGGAACGATTATCATCGTGATTTCCCGTTCCTCCTCCAGTGCGGCAAGTGCAGTCTCCACCTTCTTCTTGTTCACTGGCGCACCTTCAGCATATGTGCCCACAGACACGATATAGCAGGTGCCGCCACCGTTGGCGAAGAACATCACCATGTTGTAATAGAGAGAGAACGGGTTGCCCGTATCTGTCACTTTCAAGGCTTTCGTGCCGTCCGGTGAAAGGATGGAAAGGAACACTTTCTCATCTTCCTTCGGGGCTTCGCCTACAGAAAGGGTGAATACCGGTAACGGTGCCCCTCCAAAATACTGCTGGAATTCCGTCATGGATGTAATCTTCCAAGGTTTTCCGATTAACGAATCAGAGCCGTTCTGCGCTTTCTCCGTAATACCGATGAAAGCCGGGATAGCAGTAGCGGCTTCAATTACTGAGTTTGGAAAGGCGCTCTTCTCTACGATGAAAACGCCCGGTGTCTCCATTTGTGCCATACGCTTTTGTTTGTTGATGCTTCAAAGATAGGAAAAAGAATTGATGTTCCCTTCAATTGCAAAAACTTCTCTTTTCCAGCTTTCCGTACTGCCCGTTCCATTATTTTTCACTACCTTTGGAAACAAGAGGCCGTATGTGACGGCTTCACATAATATAAATAATGTACAGCCATGGGAAAGACTTTCTCTTTATGCAAAATGTGGACAGCAGGCGGATTATGCGCCTTGTCATCATGGTCATGCACAACTGACCAACACCCCAACATCATCTTATTCTTGGTTGACGACATGGGATGGCAAGATACCTCAGTGCCTTTCTATTCCTCTACTCCAACGGCGTTGAACGAGCGTTTTCATACTCCTAATATGGAACGGCTAGCAAAAATGGGCGTACAATTTACGCAGGCATACGCCTGCGCCGTCTCTACTCCCACTCGTTGCAGCCTGATGTCGGGCATGAACGCCGCACGCCACCGCGTGACCAACTGGACATTACGCTACAATGAAAAAACTGATGCGACCGACGAACAAATGGAGCTTCCAGAATGGAATTATAACGGCATTCAGCCAGATAGCGTAACCTCCGCTCACGACCGAAACCATACTACCCTCATCACAGCGTTGCCTGCTCTCTTGAAGCAGAACGGCTATTATACGATTCATTGCGGTAAAGCGCACTTCAGTACCGTTTCTACCGCGGGAGAAAATCCCATAGCGTTCGGGTTCGACGTAAATATTGCAGGAGGAGCCAATGGAGCACCGGGCAGTTACCTGGCCTCTAGAAACTTTGGCGAAGGTACACAATGGGCCGTACAAGGGCTAGAAAAATATTATGGACAAGACCTTTTCCTAACCGAAGCGTTGACACGCGAAGCGCTTTCCGCTCTCGACAAGCCGATTGCCGACAAGAAACCTTTCTATCTTTACCTGTCACATTATGCGGTACACTCGCCTTATGATGAAGACAAACGCTTTTCGGCCAATTATCGCCATCGCTACGACGAGCAACTAAAAGATACGCTCAACGAATGGGAAGTACGCTACGCTGCTTTAGTGGAAGGTATGGACAAAAGTCTGGGAGATGTATTAGATTATTTGGCCGCACGTCCCGAAGTGGCGGAAAACACTATCCTCCTTTTTATGTCCGACAACGGCGGGCAAGGGCTAAATAACATCAGGCAAGGAAAAGAAAACCGTGACCAGAACTATCCTGCGCGCGCAGGTAAAGGCTCGGCATTCATGGGAGGGGTGCGAGAGCCTATGATGGTCTACTGGCCTTATGTTACGCAAGGAGGTACACAAAACTCCAATCCAGTGATGATAGAAGACTTTTTCCCCAGCATACTTGAAATGGCCGGAATAAACGAATACCGCACTACGCAAACTGTAGACGGCGTAAGTTTCGTCCCTCTCTTGCGCCATCCTGAGATGCGCCGCGAACGGCCCATCGTTTGGCATTTTCCAAACCTTTGGGGAGAGACTCAAGACGAGGAGGAGGGGTACGGGGCTTTTTCAGCCTTGCTTCATGGTGATTATCACCTTATCTATCATTGGAAAAGCCGCCGTTTGCGCCTTTACAACATTCGCACCGACATCGGCGAACAGCACGATTTGGCCTCCACACATCCAGACATTGTCCGGCGCCTGTCTGCCGAGTTGACCGCTGAGTTGCGCCGCATGGATGCCCAACGTCCCGTCTGGCGTTCTACAGGCCGACCGATAGCTTATCCTGACGGAACAGAATGAGATAATAACAAGAGGAAGTCTCCAACCGTCGTACCCTTCCAAAAGAGAGCCGGTCTTTAATACTTCATAACGGAAAACTCCCGACTTTACATCCTTTAGTGTAGAGTCGGGAGTTTATCTTAAATGTACAGGTATTCTGCATTACTTGCGGTGCGGATGGGATTTTAGCTTACATAATCGAGAAATCTCATAAACTTCATTGAGAAAATATTTAAGGAAAAGAAAAGTTTAAATCACTTCAATGAGAGATTGATACCATTTCTGTTTCCATAGCTTTTTTTTAAGATGAAATAATTCGGTTTTGAGTAAATAGCATCATCGACAAAACATTGCCTTCCTTCGATAAGCCAATAACGAGAACAGTTCTCCTGAAGGCGTGTGTGGTACAAAATGATGTTATATGTAATCAGATACTTTATTTGTACAAAAAAGCAGTATCTTTGAATGCAGAAAATTAATATATGAACGAACAGTTTATTGTTAAGTCATTTGCTCCTGCTAAGGCTCTTGACATTGGCTTCAAAAAAAGATACATTGTCCATTGTTGACCGGGGGATAGGGGAAAATTGTGTCGCGAAGTTTTTTCCAATGTCCAAGTGTCCGGAGGAAGATTTAATAATGAAGAGGCATACTGTTTACCAATTACAGGGAAAATGGGATTGCTGGATTTTTGCATGAACTGCCCGAATTAGTGTATGTTTCTGCTGAGCGTTTAATATTAAGCGGGGCAGGGAATAAGTCCCGAATGGTTAAAGAATTTCCGGATTCTTGTGTTACTTTCAATAATGGTTTTTTAGTGGATAATAGTTATCCGCTGTATGTTCAAATTAATTAAACAATTCGCATAGCGTATGGCAACACAATTTGAGAAGTTCATAACTACGATGAAGAAGGTGCTGATGCTCGATCAGGCAGATCTGGATTTCGGCATTTATCGTATCATGAACCAAAAACGTGACCAAATAGAAGCATATCTCAATAATGATTTGCGCAGGCAAGTGTCTGAAGCTGTCAGTGAAAATGCGTCCAATGATACAGAGTCTCTTAAAAAAGAGCTGGCACAGCTGGTTGCCACGCTGGCGGAGGCAGGGATGAATCCTGACGATGCCCCTAAAGTAAAGGAGCTTAGAGAACGAATTGCCCGGTGCAGCAACAGTGAAGAACTGGAGAATGAATTGTATTCGCATCTTACGATATTTTTCAGCCGCTATTATGATGCTGGTGATTTTATTTCACAGCGCCGTTATAAGAAAGACGTATATGCCATTCCTTACGAGGGCGAGGAAGTGAAATTGTATTGGGCAAATGCCGATCAGTATTATATCAAGACGGCCGAGTATTTCCGCAATTACCGTTTTGCTGTCGAAGGTGGCAAATTCTGTGAGTTTACTTTGCGAAAGCTTGAGGAAGATAAGGCTCTTACAGAATTAAATAACAATAAGGCTCAAAATAATATGGAGCGGCGTTTTGCGCTTTGTGAGGAAGCGCCTGTGGAGGTTATAGGCGATACGCTGTACATATATTTTACCTATGAGCTGCACCCGAAGGCAACTAAGCAAAAAGCGCTTATTGAGAAAGCTTTTGATGTGGTCAAGGGTGTAATTCCTGCTGAATTTATGGCGGTTCTTGCTCTGCGTCCGACTGAAAATGACAGCACCCGTACCTTGTTGCAGAAACATTTGAATGACTATGTGGCGCGAAATACGTTCGATTACTTTATTCATAAAGACCTTGGAGGTTTCCTTTCACGCGAGCTCGATTTCTATATCAAGAATGAGATATTGGTTATCGATGATATCAATGCACGTACTCCCGACGAGTTTCTGAAGCATCTTTCCGTAATCAAGGCTATAAAGATGGTAGGCATGAAGCTTATTACCTTCTTGGCATCATTGGAAAATTACCAGAAACGGCTGTGGTTGAAAAAGAAATTTGTTGTAGAATCCAATTATTGCATTACGCTCGACCGTGTCCCGGAAAGTCTCTACGCCGAGATTGCCGCCAACGATGCGCAGCGGAAAGAGTGGGTGCGCCTGTTTGCTATTAATGAAATTGCATCACAAAACACGAATAGCTTGTTTGGTGGTGGAAAGACAGGATATTCCGTACCGTTGACAGTGGAATTTCTTAAGGAGAATCCTTTTCTTGTACTTGATACCAAATTCTTTACAGCGGAGTTCAAGAATGCGCTGCTCGCTTCTATTGATAATATCGATGAGCAATGCGATGGACTGCTTATTAATTCCGAGAATTTTCAGGCGTTGGAGCTGCTACAGGAGAAGTATAGAGGAACAGTTGATTGTGTTTACATAGATCCTCCATTTAACTTAAATAGTGGTGCTGATTATCTGTATTCAACTAATTATAAAGATTCTACATGGATAACTATTCTTGATAATAGGATAGTTCTTTCAAAAGGTTTATTGTCTGATACAGCTTCATATTTTTTGAGGTGCGATTATCATGGAAATCACTTATCAAGAATTGTTCTTGATAATGCAGGTTTAGAATACAAAACCGAAATTTTACTTAAACGTAGTCGTAATGAAGCTGGTTCTACAAAAATGGATGTAACGCATGAATACTTATACGCCTATACACAACCAGGTATAGAACTTGATAAATACAAGCTGGAACGCTCAATTGCAGATATAAAATGGACTGGTTTCCTTATGGCTGGAGAACGTAATCCGCCACAACGAGAATTTATGGGTAAGGTAATTTATCCTCCTTCTGGTCAGCATTTTTCGCTTGTTCAAACAAAAGTAGATAAACTACTGAAGGAACACCATCTTCGTTTGAAATGTAAAAAATGCGGTTCTCTTTATTTTAAGAGCCCATCTTCAGAATTGCTTCAAAAGGAAATGAAAAAGAAGGCGTCAAAGTTTAAATTTTATGATATAGTTTCTACAACATCATTTCATGGAGTAGAACATCTTGATACTTGTCTTGATTGTGGTAACTCTGAATTTGTTGTTCAGTATCTTGGAGCTCCAGAAGAATTTGTTAACGATAATTGGCTGGATATTAGTAGTTATTCGCGAAGATGGGGATTCCTTACAGAAAATTCTGAAGAATGTTTGGAACGAGTAATTCGCTTTACTGAATCAAAATCAATAGTACTTGACTTTTTTATGGGAAGTGGCACTACTATAGCAACATCTCAAAAATTAGGTAGAAAATGGATTGGTATAGACATGGGTGAATATTTTACATCGATAGTGTTACCAAGAATGAAACAAGTTATAGCTGGTGAGAAATCCGGTATTGGTTCTTGTGATAAGGGCGGTATATTTAAATATATCCGTTTGGAGCAATATGAGGATACACTTAATAACCTTTCCATAGAGCCGGTGGATATAGGCAGGGATAATGCAGATTTCTATGGCGGTTATATCCTAAGCTATATGCTCGATATAGAGACCCGCGGTTCTCTTTTCAATATGAAGTGGTTCAGAAACCCCTGGAATATGAAGTTACGTATTACCAGGCAAAACGAAACCCGTGAGGAAAGTATTGATGTGATTGAAACGTTCAATTACCTTATCGGTTTGAATGTAAGGAGTATCTGTTATCCTAAAAAAAACATTTGCACGGTAGAGGGTGTGACACGTCGCGGGGAACGTACGTTGGTTATCTGGCGGAACTGTGACATAATAGACAACAAAGCCCTTGATGATTTTTTCTGCAGTATGGCTTATTCTACACGCGATATGGAATTCGACCGTATTTATGTGAATGGAGATAATAACGTGGAGAACCTGCGTACCGATGAAGAACAATGGAAAGTGGTTCTCATCGAGCAGGAGTTTGCGAAACGTATGTTTGAGGATTGCTAAAACAAGGAGTGTTATGTCAAGGGGACAAAGAGAGACAAGACAACCACAGATAGAAGGCAAGCTGAGTAATTCGCTTGTCCTTAATCAATACATCCTTTCGCTGTTTGGTGCGACTACTCTGGATGCGCTTAGCGAGTATTTGAAAGATCCTGCTTTGGAAGGTTGGAACGAGAACAATGTGTCGTACATCTACGAGGAACTTTCGCAGCGGTTGTCTGCAACCAGCGAGCTTACGGAAGATATGTTGTTGACTTATGATGAGAATATTTACCGATATACAAAGGCGATTAGCGAGAAGCGCGAAGCTCAGGTCAAGTGGAAATATTTCCAGTATCTCAGTCTGCTGTTTACGGAGATATATCTCGACAAATATTTCAGCGACAAGAAGAAATTGCTTGCCGATGTTAACACGTATCTTCAGTATAGTTTCAATACTGATCCGAAGACCTATCATGGCATGACGGATTTTACAGAAGCCGATCTTAACAAGGTGGCTTTATGGTCGGCTACGGGGTCAGGTAAAACTCTGTTGATGCATGTAAATGTGTTGCAGTATCTGCATTATGCAGAAAAGCATAGCAGGAGACCGAATCGTATCATTCTCATTACTCCTAATGAAGGGCTGACCAACCAACACATTGAAGAGTTCCATAAAAGTAATATCGGTGCAAATGTATTCAGCAAGAAGAATTCCATCGATGAGATGTATGCGAACCAGAACATTGATGTTATTGAGATTACCAAACTTGGAAATACGGATGGCGATAAGACGGTGGCAGTAGACTTTTTTGAGGGTAATAACCTTGTATTGGTAGATGAAGGGCATCGTGGCTCCGGCGGTGATACATGGAAGCAGAGAAGAGATAAATTATGCGAAAACGGTTTTTCGTTTGAATATAGTGCTACGTTCGGACAGTCTATATCTGCAATCAGCAATGTTGTAAAACGCAAGGAGATGCTTCATGAATATGGTAAGGCTACGCTTTTCGATTACAGCTATCGCTATTTCTATAATGACGGCTATGGTAAGGATTACCAGATTCTGAACATGAACAGCAGTTGGGGCAGTTCGTTGAGCGATAATCAACTTACTATGTATCTGACAGCATGTTTGCTTAATTTTTACGAGCAACAGCGTTTGTATCGTGATAATAGGGCAAAACTGCGTCCTTTTCTTTTAGAGAATCCTCTTGCCGTGTTTGTGGGAGGCTCGGTAACTGCTGATAAAAGTATCGGTTCGCAGGATGTCAGTGATATTATCTTTATCCTGAAGTTCTTTCAGCAGTTCATTGCCGGCAAACAGGAGTCGATTAGTAATATAGACTATCTTTTGCACGGAGCAGACGGTCTTACCGATAAATATGGGCATCCTATATTTGCACGTCAGTTTGCTTATTTGCGTAATCTGTCGGAACTTGAGACGGAGGCTATCTACAATGATATGCTCAGCCTTGTGTTTCATTGTTCGGTTGTTGGAGCACAGTTACATCTTGACAACTTGAAAGGTAAGGATGGCGAGATAGGTATGCGTATAGGTAATGGTGAATATTTCGGTATCATCAATGTTGGAGACAGTGATACGCTGGCAAAGAAATGCGTGAAAGAAGGTCTGAACGTGATAAGCAAGGATTATGCCGGGAAATCGCTTTTTGCCACTATCAATAAGCCAGATAGCGCTTTGAATATTCTCATAGGTAGCAAGAAGTTCACGGAGGGATGGTCGTCGTGGCGTGTTTCTACTATGGGACTTCTTAATGTGGGAAAATCTGAAGGTAGCCAGATTATCCAATTATTTGGTCGTGGCGTACGCTTGAAAGGCTATAGATTCTCATTGAAACGTTCTTCTGCTCTGGACTCATCTCTTTTTCCGGAAGGCAAACCGCGTTTTATGCATACTCTTGAAACGCTGAATATTTTTGGTATTAAGGCTGATTATATGGAGCAGTTCAAACAGTTCCTTGAGGATGAAGGACTGCCGACAAATGATTCTGACTGGGTGCCGTTCAAGCTGCCTGTTCTGCCAGTTGCCGACCTGAGAGGAAAGCGGTTGAAATACCTGAAGGTAAAAGATGGCTGCGATTTCAAGAAAGACGTGAAGGTAATAATTAAGGCAGGTATGCTGACTAACACCTCTGTTACACTTGATTATTATCCGAAAATACAAGCGATGCGGAGCGCGGGTCGTAAGAGTATTCTTGATGAGACAAATGCTACGTTACATAAAGCGAAATTAACACCTGAGCATCTTGCATTCGTTGATTGGAACAGGATATACTTTGCCATAATAGATTACAAGAATGAACGAGGTTGGTATAATCTGTGCGTGTCGCCAGAAGATATCAAGGAAATAGCTTTGGACGGCAGTTGGTACACGTTGTTTATTCCTGAACCGCAGATGCTGTTTACTGACTTTAGCCGGACGGCTATGTGGCATGATATTCTTGTTTCCCTGCTGAAAGGTTATGTTGAAAAGGTATATAGCAATGCGAAAAGACATTGGATGAGTCGAAATGTGAAGACTGCATACCTTGACAGCAGTCTTCCTAATTTTGAAGAGGAATATCGTATCCTCATGCACAAGGAATTATTCAAGAACGAAGATGAAGCCGGATTCTGTAAGGCAATCAATGAGTTGAAGCAAGAGTTGACGGATGGAACTTTTTCAAAGTCAATCAAAATTGCAAACTCGCATGATTTTGAAGCGTTATATATAGTTGGGCACCTATATCAGCCATTGTTGTATCTGAATGAATCGCGCTTTAAACACAAGGAAATAGGCAGCCTTATAGAAGTGAAACCTGTGGCATTGAACAAAGGTGAACGTGATTTCGTGTGCGATATCCAACGTTTTTTTGACGACAATCCGGCTTATTTTGAAGATAAATCATTGTATTTGCTTCGCAATAAAAGCCGTGAAGGTATCGGTTTTTTTGAAGACAGAGGATTCTATCCTGATTTCATAATATGGCTTGTAGTGGGAGAACATCAGTATGTGTCGTTCATCGACCCTAAAGGAATTAGTCATTTAAAAGGCTTCTCTGATGATAAAATTCAGTTATATAAAGTAATCCGTGAGGATATTGAACCAAGATTGAAAGATGAAAATATTACCTTAAATAGTTATATTATATCAAATACGGATTTGAAAGATGTGAAACATTGGGTTGACTCTCCTAAACTGGATTCTATCAGTAAACAGAAGAAATTCAACGAGCATCATGTCTATTTTCAGAATGACCAGAAAGATTCATATATTAAACTGATATTGGACAATATGATTTCCGACACAGCAGACCTAACAACCTAATGCTTTGCTCTTTTGTAATACGGTTTATTGCGATGCTTTTGATTGTTAATAGTTTGGTTGTCTCTTATAGAATACACAAATGGAATTATTCGTCCTGGAACATTGGCCATGCCGTATGCAGTTGAATGTTGGCTTCTTTATTATAAATGATTCTATCGTGTTGATAGCCATACAAAGGATTGACCGGAGCCCATTTCCATTTAAAGTGGCCTTTAACAAAATCAGTTAGCTGTTTTCCGTATGCATTAAATACAGCAGAAAGTCCATTCTTGACGATAACAAATTCTGGTCCGTTTAGCGGACAAAGTATACCATCAACAGGTTCTATGAATAGTGGTATTCCCAATGTACGGGCTATGTCATACGTCAGCCATCGTAACAAAAAGTAATCGTCTTTATGTATTACCAATTGACAATAATGAAAGCATGATTACATGACCAATCTATATACTTGCTATTACTTCTCTACCTATCAAATGATTAAGTTTTGCACCGACTTCTGCGTTCCCATATATAGAAAGCCAATGCTCTTCAAACAAGGGTGAATTTCGGTCGGCGATTCCATTTTTATCTATCTGATATAGAATAAGTCTTTCTTTGTCACAAATGCCCATGATGGAGCTTCGAAGCATTTTAGCGTATGACAAGCCTTGAGAAAAGGCATTTTGCTGTTCGGTTACCAAGGACATATCCAATTTTGCTTCGATGACCATTGGTGCCGAAGCAAAATGTCTCTCCCCTTTTGGAAAGAATACGAAATCCGGTATGGCTTTAAGTCTTCTGCCTGCTTTTTGAGACAATTGACGTGTCCAGTCCTCTTCACGGTATCCCAACAGCTTTAATATTGGAATCAGAATCTTTTCTTCCACATCTTTTTCTAAATGGATTTCTCCAAAATCCATGGCTTTCCCATTAAACAGTTTAGGATATAATTCAGTGTTTCCTCCTTTTTCTTGTATCATACGAAGAAGCTCAGAATAATCTGTTGCGTTTAATTCTATTCCGTTGATACCTTGAAGGTTTTTTCTAACAATGGGTATGTCTGCGAAATAGGGATCTGTTTTTAAATCTTTGAAAGATATGTGTGGTGTTAAAATTCCGTTGCAAATGGTTGTACGACAATGATAGTAATCGAATGGATTAAACATACCTCCGGAATTGGCTCGCCAAATGGAGTGGATATAACTTCTGGGTGAAATACAATAGATGACGATTATATCTCCTCTTCGTGTACATTCATTACAAGCCCAAATATGTGTGTCATTTTCATCTTTACCGAGTGAATCTAAAAATATGAAATCTTCCTCAGAAGCTCCGGTTATCCAGACATTGGTAGGTTTAGGCAACTCTTTGTTTTCATGAACATCTTGTAATAAAGTGGCATAGTCATATATGCAAGCACAACATTCAGCATCAGTCAGTTCGTTCTCTTTCTGAAAATCATTCCAAGCTGAACAGATGTCGTAATAGTACATCAAATATGCTTTGTAATCTTTGCTTCTTGGAATGGGCGGTAGTTCAATACCTAACGTATCGCAATTGCACTGGATTACATAAAAATGAGTCGGTAATAGAAGAGGTTTGAAAAAAGTGTAAGAATAAAATAGAAAAAACGACATGGAAGGGATTAACGCGGCTTTTTGACGATACCTGTTTTTAGGTAAAAGCAATGACTTGGTATCGTTGTAAAATTTGATTTTTCCATCCTTATCTTCTGCAGCTTCTATCAATTGATATTTTTCTATCAGATGGTTAAACTTTTCACGTGTCCAGTTGCCATCTTCTGGCAAAAGTCCGCTGTCGGGCAGGTTGGCGTCAAACAGGAAGTTTAAATTCATCCACCCGTTAATATCTGTTTTACCTTCCCATTTTTCTGAAAAATTTAGAATGGCTTTTATGCCATCATATATGTTTTCAGTTTCAGGATTAAACATTTCTATGCATTTCTTACCTCTATCTGATTCTTTATAGAGGTTCCACATTTGTTTGTTCATGATATGAAGTGATTAAAACTTATGAATCAATGTAAGTGTTGTCAAACAGTGTACGAATAGAATTATTCATTTATGTTATGGGTGGTTAAACTCATTCATAATAAATAACGCATGTACGCTGTATTTGGCAAAGATACGATAAAAAACGACATATTTCTTCATTCCCATTCTTTGTACTGAGTGAAAAGCTTGTTTTTCACTTTCCAGTTTCTGCTTGAACTGATGCGTATTTTCTAAAGTCTGTTTCTCGGCTTGTTTTATGATTCTGTTTTGGAGTTCCTCACGGGCTGAAGAAAATTGGTCTCTGAGATGGATATATTTCCCAATAGTAGCAGCTATCGCCCCTTTACGGATGATGTTATTGTTGCCTATGTAGTTCAGCCTATCCCGACTGGCATTTATTCTATTGCAAAGAAAGGAACCTTAAATGCCAAAACGCGGTATAATATAAAAGAAATGCAGGAAAGAGAGAAAAATTTAAGGTTGGGCTACTATTTGGCACAGGGGAATACGTAACTTTGTGACATAACCATAAAATGATAGTAAGTATGGCAGCATACCTTTTTGGACGATATGTCTGGCTGATGGATGTTTTGCGCAGGTATAAGCGTCTGACATTTCAGGAAATCAATGAACTCTGGCAGGAAAGCGGATTAGGTTATGGTGATGAATTACCCTTGAAAACCTTTCATAATCATAAGAAAGCTATCAAAGATATATTCGATGTATATATAGAATGTGACCGGAAGGATGGATACCGTTATTATATTGATGAGCCGGAACGCATCGAAGGAAACGATCTGCGCAGTTGGCTCATCAGCTCATATGCCACATTGAATCAGATAAAGGCAGACAATAAGTTGGAAGACCGGATTATTTTTGAGAATATCCCTTCGGGACAAACAAGGCTTACGCTCATCGCTGAGACTATGCGGCGCAATCATGTGTTGAGCATCACGCACAAAGGGTTTGGTAAACCGGAAGCCAGTACGCTTGAGGTTGAGCCATACTGCCTGAAAGTCGTGAAGCGCCGTTGGTACGTGGTGGCACGCAGTCCATACTATTCAGACCGGAATAAAGAGAAAGGCATTAAGCCTGACGATGCCTATCGGGTATATGCCCTCGACCGTATTTCAAACATTCAAGATACAGGCAAAACGTTCAAGAAGAAAAAGAACTTCGATGTCAATCAATATTTTGAAGGATGCTGTGGAGTAATCACGTCGGATCAGCTCATCCAGCGTATTGTACTTTTGGCATACGGTGGTTTTGCCGACTATCTGCGCACCTTGCCTTTGCATGAATCACAACGGGAGATAGAGGGTGATGATGAGTCTACGCTCTTTGAATATCGTCTGAACCCTACTTTCGACTTCTATCAGTTGGTTCTAGCTCAAGGAGACCAGGTGGAAGTGCTGGAGCCGGAATCTGTGCGTAACGAAATGCGCAATTTTGCAAAAAATATGTTGGATTTTTATACTTGGGAGGGTGATAAACCATGCAAGGAATAAATTTCATAGCCATCGATTTTGAGACAGCCACAGGCAAACGCGCTTCCATCTGTGAGGCCGGAATCTGTGTGGTACGTGACGGAGAAATTGTGGAAACCCGTTCGTGGCTCGTCCGCCCGCAAGGGAATAGTTACAGTTATTGGAATATGCAGATTCACGGTATCCGTCCGAACGATACTGAAAACTCTCCGGAATTTCCGGAAATATGGGCTGAGATAGCCGAATACCTTAAAGACATTCCCGTACTTGTGGCTCACAATGCCGCTTTTGACATCGGTTGCATCCGTCATTCATTGGAATTATATAGTATGGAAAAACCGGACATTACCTATTATTGTTCCCTCCGTGCCGCCCGTAGGCTTTATAATTTCGGATGCAATAGCTTGGACTATCTTTGCGACCAGTTCAAGATACCTTACGGGCATCATCACCGGGCAGGCGATGATGCGGAGATGTGCGCACGGTTGTTTCTGAGGGAGATAAAGGATGCTGGCGAACTGGAAAAGGTGGAGAATTGTGGAGGGAAATTGTAAAACGGCAAAAAACTCATGATACGATGAATGCATTAGACCTAAAATCTATTGCGGAGCTGCGTGACTTGGCGTTTTATATCTCGGCTTGTCAGCGGGGGTATCGTTGGACGCAGCGACAAGTAAAGACTTGCTGAAAGACATTCTTGAATTCAGCGAAAAGAAAGGGGATACCGGGATATTGCCTACAGCCATTGGTTGTGCTTAAAAGACCTATCGATGAATCCTCTATCATGGAGAAGATACACAAGACAGACAAATTGAGCGAAGTAAGAAGTATCTTAGAAAAATTGAAAGAACAATGGGAAGTGGTGGACGGCTAACAGAAACTGACCACCATCCGTCTCATTTTGAAAGTACTAGAATATCCTCGTTTCTACGAACTTGAGTATGAAACACGAGAGGACAGTGCCAAATTCTTCTTAAGCTGTAATAGTACTTGTTCTGCCAGTTGATATACTATTGGACAAAAAAGTATCATATGTTTGTTATGGAGATATACAACTATTTTGTTCTTCACAACTTAATGAAGCAATAAATGGTTTATCGGATTTCATTCTCCTCGTGTCCTGCAATTGATATCTCCTTGTCATCTCAATTTCTTCGAGGAAAGTATGCATGGAAGTTTCGACGCAGTATGTGTATATTGTTGATTATCAATAGTATAACGCTCTAAAAGGTACAACCAGTAGGTTGACAAGTATCTGAGAATGTGTAAGTTAGTGATTTTTAGCACCATTCTCGGCTTGTACCTCCATTTTGGAAAGTAAAAGTAAGTGTAATTTCTTGAATATCAAAATGTGCGGTACAAAAACTTGTGAAAAATGCCGATTTTTGATGAGAAAAGGTACAAAAATAGCTCTGAAACAGGGGGAGCATTATGATTATTTTGCGAAGTATTCAGTCTTCATTTAATAGGCATAAATCGGGGCCTGGAACGCGATTTTACCATCCTTATTATCCAATTGATAAGGGCAGCCTTTGAGCGTGATATTGATGTTGTTGAAGAGATTTGATATCGATGCGTCACTTCGGTTGAACCGATGGCCTTTTTCCAGTTATAAGGTTGATATAGTTAAGTTGCTGTGTGGTCAGTGTTTCGGTGATTGTTACAAACAACAGACCTATGTGACAGCAGTCGTTATTTTTAAGATTGCCTAAGTAGTAATATTCTGAACAGAAAAAGAAGTATTATTTCTTTTATTGTTCAAAATATTACTATATTTGCAGTATGGACAGGCAATTAAATGAAATAGGAACCATTCCAGTAACGACTTCAATCATTGAATCGTTATATCCGGAACTTAAGTCTGCTAATAAGAAAGTAACCTGGCTCGAAAAGCAAGGGATTATCATCAGATTGAAGCGGGGACTTTATGTGATCAACCCCGAATATTCAGGAAAGACTCTATCAAGTGAGTTGATTGCCAATCATCTCTATACACCTTCGTATATTTCAATGTCTACTGCACTACGATATTATGGACTTATCCCAGAGGCTGTATATGTTCATCAATCAATGACAGTAAAACATCCCCGAAGCTTTCAAACTCCAGTCGGCAATTATGACTACAAATATATTTCAAGAAAGGCATTTCCGATAGGAGTAAGGAGTATGAATAAGGGTGATTATGCATTTCTTATTGCATCACCGGAAAAGGCTTTGTGTGATTTGATTGCCAATTCCTCAAAAGTCATTCTTCGTTA
>CALUZS010000016.1 GCA_944325355.1 uncultured Parabacteroides sp. | reverse complement strand
TGTTCAACCAGGGCTCGAACCTGGAATTTCAGGACCAGAATCTGACGTGTTACCATTACACCATTGAACAATAAAAAAGCAAGCAAAGAATACTTTAACATTGCGGGTGCAAATGTAACCACTTTTTTTCTTTCCGGAAAGATATTCAAGAAAAATTTTTATCCGCCGAACAATTCTTCTTCCGGAATTGTTGTTTTTTCAACCGTATTATAGATTTATTATTCCGCAAAATAAGGACAAATAAATATTTAGAATTATATTTGCCACCGCTAAATTGGAATATAATACATTAAAAAAATAAATGGAGCAAACAGAATTATTAATCAAAGCTATCATCGATGGCTTGAAAGAAAAGAAAGGAAAAAACATCTCGATTGTCAATTTAACACAAATTCCCGAAGCAATATGCCAATACATGGTGATTTGCGAGGGAAATACCCCGACACAAGTATCAGCGCTCAATGATTCCGTATGGGATTTTGTCGTAAAGGAAATCAAGGAAAAACCAATTTCCACCGACGGTGCGCAGAGAGCAGAATGGATTGGAATAGATTATGGCACTGTTCTTGTACATATATTCCTACCCGAGCGCCGTAAATTTTACAACCTCGAAACGCTCTGGGCGGATTCTACAATCACAAATATCGAAAATAGCGATTAAATTCGACAGATATACATTATAATATTTTAAATACTGAGTATGAGTAACGAACAACTTAATACTAATCCGCAAAAGAATAACAGAAATAAAAAGATGTTCTCATTCAATTTCTATTGGATGTATGGCATCATATTCCTTATTCTAATGGCGCTTCTTATGACAAACGGATCTTCTGGTGTCAAAGAAATCGGATGGAGTGAGTTCCAGTCATTAACGGAACAAGACGCTTTCAGCAAGATTTTAGTATTCAACAAAAAGAACATATTGGAAGCATCTGTCAACAAAGACAAAACAGCGTTGGTTTTCAAGGAAGAGAATGAGAAGAACCTGAAAGACCCGAAAGTTTTCGTCAAGATTCCTTCGGCTGACAAATTTTCCGATTTTTACGACAAGTGTGTCGAACAGAACTTGACTGATGCCCAAGTAAGTTATGAAGAAAGCGATGATACGCTCTGGAGTTTCATATTTTCCTACGGTCCGATTATATTATTCATCGCGGTTTGGATATTCCTGATGAAACGAATGTCGGGAAACGCCGGTGGTGGGAATCCGGGGAACGTATTCAATGTCGGCAAAGCAAAAGCCAGACTGTTTGACAAAGACAATGACAAACGGATTACTTTCAAAGATGTTGCCGGATTAGCTGAAGCGAAAGAAGAAGTGGAAGAAATCGTCTCTTTCCTAAAAAATCCGGGGAAATATACAGAATTGGGAGGCAAAATTCCCAAAGGAGCACTGTTGGTTGGCCCTCCGGGAACAGGAAAAACGCTGTTGGCAAAAGCTGTTGCTGGGGAAGCAAACGTCCCGTTCTTCTCTTTGTCGGGTTCCGACTTCGTCGAAATGTTTGTCGGCGTAGGAGCATCCCGCGTAAGAGACTTGTTCCGTCAAGCCAAAGAGAAAGCTCCTTGTATCGTTTTCATCGATGAGATAGATGCTGTAGGGCGTGCCCGCGGGCGAAACGCCAACATGAACAGCAACGATGAACGCGAGAACACATTAAACCAGCTATTAACAGAGATGGACGGTTTCGGCTCGAACAGCGGTGTAATTATTTTGGCAGCCACCAACCGGGCTGATATTCTTGACAAAGCACTGCTCCGTGCCGGACGGTTCGACAGACAAATTTATGTGGAGCTACCCGATCTGAAAGAACGGAAAGAGATATTCAATGTCCATTTACGGCCGATAAAAATAGACGAGTCCGTTGATTCTGAATTCTTAGCCAAACAAACTCCGGGCTTCTCCGGGGCAGATATTGCCAATGTCTGCAACGAAGCCGCATTGATTGCTGCAAGAAAGCAAAAGAAGTTTGTACAAAAAGAAGACTTCATGAACGCTGTGGACCGTATCGTAGGCGGGTTGGAAAAGAAAAGCAAGATAACTACAGCCGATGAAAGAAAAAGCATCGCTTGTCATGAAGCAGGTCATGCCACATTAAGTTGGCTGTTGGAACACGCAAATCCATTGGTCAAAGTAACAATCGTACCCCGTGGTAAAGCGTTAGGCGCAGCTTGGTACCTACCGGAAGAGCGCCAGATAACCACACGCGAACAACTTCTTGATGAGATGTGCGCAACATTAGGAGGACGCGCTGCAGAAGAACTGTTCTTAGGGAAAATATCAACGGGAGCTTCCAATGACTTGGAACGGGTTACCAAACAAGCGTATGCGATGGTTGCCTATTTCGGGATGAGCGAACGGTTACCCAACTTGAACTATTACGATTCATCGGGACAAGACTGGGGCTTCACCAAACCGTATAGCGAAGAGACTTCCAGAATCATCGATACCGAAGTTCAGAAAATCATCAACGAACAATATGAAAGAGCCAAATCCATTTTGTCGACAAACAAAAAAGGACACGACCAGTTGGCGAATGTATTGTTAGAACGGGAAGTAATCTATTCGGAAGACGTAGAAGCCATTTTTGGCAAACGCCCGTGGATCTCCCGCTCGGAAGAAATCCTGGAACAAGAAGAAAAGGCAAAAGAGAAAAAGGAAGAGGAAAATAAAACGGAAACAACAACAGAAGACCTCCCAGAGTCTCCAAAGAACGAAAATACAGACAATATAAATCAATAATATTGCTGTTTCAAAAAAGAAGAAAGGCTGCCCATTAATCAGGGTAGCCTTTCCTCTTTTAGCTAAAATAAATCCTTTACCTCCAAAGTACGACAGCAAGCTGAAACAAGACCTTCTTCACTCCTCAAACCCATTAAATCGTCCACCCGCAAGGATTCTTTCAAACTGTTAATAGCTTATCCGATTTTTATGGCTATATTTGCACGAAAATATAAATCTTATATAACATTGAAGAATCTGATAACAAGAGCTCTGACTGGAGCAATATTCGTGATAGTATTACTTTTTGGTATCTGCTACCATCCCTATTCATTTCTTATTACATTTTGCTTGGTCACGGGATTGGCTATATGGGAATTTTCAAGTCTGTTCCACTCCGGCCACCAATCGATCCCCCAACGGATTCTTCAGGTAATCATGGGCATTTACCTGTTTACTGCCACATTCCTATACACACAAAACATGTACGATAAGGAAATATTCCTGCCTTATCTGCTGTTTATCTTGTGGATTTTTATCAGCGAGCTCTATTTGAAAGAACCGGATCCGGTCGGCAACTGCGGAAAAATAATATTGGCGCAACTATATTGCGCCGGAAGTTTTTCTCTTCTAAACTTCTTCTATGCAGAGAGTTTCCAGATTTCCCCCCAGCAATCCATTCCTATCTATATCATATCCCTGTTTATTTTCATTTGGTGCAATGACACCGGAGCGTATCTGGTCGGTTCCAATTTCGGGAAACACCGGCTCTTTGAACGTATATCTCCTTTAAAATCATGGGAAGGCTTTTGGGGCGGACTAATCTTCGTACTGATTATATCACAAATTTTTGCCCTTTACATACCGATAATCACTCCGCTCCAATGGGCTGGATTAGCCTTGACGATTGTTCTCTTCGGTACGTGGGGAGACTTGGCGGAATCACTGCTCAAACGTAGTCTTGGACTAAAAGATTCCGGACATATTTTGCCCGGACACGGAGGAATCCTCGACAGGTTTGATAGTGTTATTCTCGCTATTCCAGCCTGTTACATCTATATCGAGCTTTTTATTTCTATTCGAAATTAAGTGTCAGCACAACCATTCGTGAGGTAGCTTTATCCAAAGCTGAAGTATATTTTATCAAAGTCGGGTCCGTCAGATCCGACCTGTCTTTTTCAAGCAAATCAACCAGCCCGAAGCAAAACTTAAGTTCCGGACACAACTTGAAGAAAGGGAGATAAATATCACAGCCCAACCCGAATTCTATACCGAAATCAGTACCTTTCAACAAAATGGGATTCCCCCTTTTCCTGCCCAAGTCAAAAGACCCATAAACGCCAGCTATCAGATACGGACGGTAATTATTCACCCGGAAAGCACTATATTTCAGATTTACCGGCAAGGACAAATAATTAGAGCGGACATTTGTCTGATACGTCTCACCACTTTCCTGTTCTTTAAATATGAATTTTTTATCCCCGAAATGAATTGTAGGAATAAAACGCAAACTAAAATATGGATTCAAATATAAATCCCCCACTACCCCGACACTGAAGCCCAACGAATACGAAGGGATCTCGGCAAACCATATCTCGCCATCGCCCGTAGGATTCCCATTGTTGGTCAACAACAAATCTTGAGTATGCAATCCTAAATGGAATCCTAAATGGAACCATTTCATATCAACATAAGGAAGATTTTTCACTTTCTCCCGTTGGGAAGAAAGCGGACCTGCACAAACCATCGAAAGTACCAGTAACAATATTACTCTTTTCAACCAATACATTTTTAGCCCTAAGAAAGTCTTTTCCGCCAGTCGATATTCACTAAAATATCCTCCAAGGCATTCTCTATGTAATGAATAACGACACTTTCAGAAATATATTGCAAAAAAATAATTTTCCGCAAAAATTTAAGGAAAGATATTTTTTATATACGAAGAAAGCTCTATTTTTGCAATGCTATTAATTAACAATTTAAACAATAAGAAAAATGGCTTACGTAATTAGTGACGATTGCATTGCTTGCGGAACTTGTATTGACGAATGTCCGGTAGGAGCAATTTCAGAAGGTGACAAATATAGCATCAATCCTGACATGTGCACAGAATGCGGAACTTGCGCTGATGCTTGTCCAACTGAAGCTATCCACCCGGGAGAATAATCAACCCGCATAGCAAAAAAGTGAATAACGTCTGTTAGATATAATCCGACGGTTATCACAAAAGAGACTGGTTCAAAAGAATTGTTTTGGACCAGTCTCTTTTAGTTTTAATTACTCATAATGAAAAAAACACTTACTCCCAATCCGGATCATACAAAAGATTAAAGGAATCCTCCATCCCCTGTTCACCAGCATCTTCCCTTGCGTGAGAATGTTCTTGGATATAAGCAAAAACATCTTCCAGACCTCTCATAAAAGACGAGAAATCTTCTTGATAAAGAAACAGTTTATGTCGTTCAAAAAAGACTTTTTCCCGTTTGTTCCCGCCCTTTTTCTTACTTTCCGTAATAGCTAAAAACAAATCATTATCCTGATTTCTCTTTACATCCAAGTAGTAAACTCTTTCTCCCGCCCAAATGGTTCTGGAGTACAGAATTTCCATTTCTCTACAATTATTTTGTATCTCATTTAAGTCAGCCATACACAAATTTTTATTTTTATCATATATTTTATTCTTCCCTTGAAAAGAGTCAATTCAAATTCCCCCGATTAGCAACTTTTCAACAAGCAAATTCAAATACACTCTATTTTGTTTTCAAATATGTAGATTTTTTTTGAGAAAAACATATTATATCAGAAAAAATATTGTAAATATAGAAAAAAAGAATTGTCAGCGGCAGGAAAAAGTTATTGCAACGGGGGACTCTCCTACAACACTGCCAATGGTCACAACAAATTCCCCTCCAAATCCATCAGAAGTACCGGCTCAAATCTTTATCTCTTCATGTTGTTTTTTAAAAATATTCCTTACCTTTGCAAACAAAATCAATAAAGAAGTTCCTTCAAACAATGGTTAATAGAATTTTAATCCGCTCGAAAGTATTACAAATTGTATATTCTTTCTATCAAAACGGAAATGGAGATTTAAACATCGCAGAAAAAGAATTATTATTCAGTCTTCAAAAATCGTACGATTTATACCACTTCTTACTACTACTTATTGTTGATATAACACATTTGCAACAGAGAGTCATAGAATCACGGAAAAACAAACTTCTACCTACGGAAGAAGATTTGCACCCGAATATGAAATTGGCAAACAACCGTTTCGCCGCCCAGTTGGAGGGTAACGAATCGTTAAAAAAATATGTTGAAGAACGGGGTATTTCATGGAGCCAAGATGAAGATTTTATCAAATCGGTCCTAAACACAATCTTAAAATCCGACATATATACGGAATATATATCTGCAACAACCGACGATTATGAAACAGACAAAGAATTTTGGCGGTCTGTATTCAAGAAAATCATCTACGACAACGAACCAATCGATGAACATTTAGAAGAATGCAGTATCTATTGGAACAACGACATTGAAATAGAAGAAACATTCGTCATCAAAACCATCAAAAGCTTTGAGGAGAAGAATGGGGAAAAGCAGCCGTTGCTTCCTATGTTCCGCGACCAAGATGACAAAGTATTTGCCATACAATTGCTCAGACAAACATTATTAAAAAGCGAACTATTCCGGAAAAAGATAAAAGAACATCTGAAAAACTGGGAAGCAGAACGCATCGCGAACATGGATTTGCTGATTATGCAAATTGCCCTTGCCGAAATAATGACATTCCCCACAATACCGACAACCGTATCGTTGAACGAATATATAAACATCGCGAAAATTTATAGCACACCGAAAAGTGCAAGCTTCATCAACGGTATTTTGGATTCTATTGTGAACGAATTAAAAAAAGAGAAGATACTATTGAAAGAATAAGAAATATCACTATTTTTGCTTCGTATCATTAATCTTACATTGAAATATTTTTTGTTATGACTTTATTAAACGTTTTATTACAAAGCAATGCTGCAGCACAATCCGGCTGGTCCAGCATTTTGTTCATGGTTGTTATCATCGCTATCTTCTATTTCTTCATGATTCGTCCGCAACAAAAGAAGCAAAAAGAGATACAGAAAGCCCGCGAAGCTCTGAAAGTAGGCGACAATGTAATCACAGCCGGCGGTATTTATGGGAAAATAAAAGAAATAGGCGATGTATATATGATGATAGAAGTTGCCGACAAAGTTTCTATCCGTATAGACAAGACATCCGTATTTGCTTCAGCAGAAGACGCTAAACAGAAATAATAAAATGGATAAAACAAGACTTGGAAACATCCAATGGGCATTCAAGTCTTTAATTGAAAAGACTAAAACTTTTTTCCATGGCATCCGCTGGAAAGAAATTTTAGTCTTTTCAGCATTCTTACTCCTGTCGTTTGCCTTCTGGTTGCTCAACAGCCTGCAACAAACGTATGAGATGAACCTGAAAATTCCTTTGAAGCTAAAAAATAAACCTGCGGAAATCATTTACTCCGACAGCGTTCCCGCTTACGTCACCGCAACCATCAAAGACAAAGGTATCATTTTACTGAACTATGCCATGGGGAGACGCTCTGCACCCATCGAAATAGACATCAAACCTCTGTTAGAAAACCAGAGCGGAAACTTTACCTTACAAAGACGAGTTATTGAAAATGAACTTCTGAAACGGTTGGTTTCCACGACCACATTGGAATCGTTCACGCCTTACAACCTAAAGATAGAATACGGAAAACTGCAATCCAAAAAAGTACCCGTCGCATTCAACGGACACATCCAGACCAACATCGGATTCAGCATCTCCGACAATATTGCATTCTCCCCGGAACAAATTACGGTATATGCGGCAGAAAGTATCCTGGACAGTATCAAGGAAATAAAAACCGAGCCCATAGAAATAAAGAATGTAGACAAGACCATAAAAAAAACGGTCAAGTTGCATCCGATAACCGGTGTTTCGTTCAACCAGGAAAGTGTTGCCGTCACAATACCTGTTGAAGAGTTTACGGAACGGAAAATTACGGTTCCTATCACCTGCAAAGGACTTCCGCCGCACTACATACTGAGGATGTTCCCCTCAGAAGTGGAGATAACATGCAATATCCTTTTGTCGAAATTCAAAAGCATCTCCGAAAGCGATTTTGAAGTGGAACTTTCCTATAGCGATTTGGAAAACAATTTCACTGGGAAAGCACCGATAGCATTAGTCAAACAACCGGAGGGTATCCATATTGTCAATATCGAACCTACGGAAATCGAATTTATCTTGGAGCAGTCGAACAGCATAACTCTTCAATGAACAAGATTCTCAAAATAGGGATTACCGGAGGAATAGGCAGCGGCAAGTCGGTTGTTGCCGATTTGTTTCGTCTTAACGGAATACCTACTTACATAGCCGACAACGAAAGCAAAAGGTTATTGGATTCTTCCCCTGTTATCCGGGAAAAACTGACAAGGTTATTCGGAAACGACCTCTACACTCCATCCGGAATCGACAAAAAGAGACTGGCAGGATATATCTTTTCAGACAAGAATATGCTCCGGGAAGTAAACAGTATCATCCATCCGGAAGTAAGGAAAGACTTTACCGAATGGGCAGAAAGGCAGCAAGGACGGATGTGCGCCATCGAATCGGCGATACTGTTCGAATCCGGCTTCTACCAGACCGTCGACATCCGCCTGATGGTGTATGCTCCCCTCGAGATCCGTGTTGAAAGGGCATCAAGCAGAGATGCTGCATCGCGAGCTGAAACACTCAAAAGAATAAAAAACCAGCTTCCGGATGAAAAGAAAAAAGAGATGTCGGACTACACCATCTATAATGATGGCAAAACGGCGCTCATCCCACAAGTTTCCCGGTTCATACAAACATCTTTTACGATTTTTGAGAACTCTTTCTGTTCAAATATTCCATAAGATATACTACATTTGCAAGCTGAAAAATGTCTAATTAAAAAGAAGAAAAATCTATGTTAAAGACCATTCTGTCTATTTCCGGAAAACCGGGATTATACAAACTCGTTACACAGGGTAAAAACATGTTGATTGTCGAATCGTTAATCGACAAGAAAAAAATACCTGCATACGCAAAAGACAAAGTAATCTCTTTAGGAGATATTGCTATATATACCGAAACAGAAGAAGAACCTCTGTACAAAGTATTGACAAGCATTAAAGAAAAAGAAGAAGGAAAAGCCTGTTCCTGCAATGCCCAAAAAGCAAATCCGGAAGAACTCCGGGAATATATGGCAGGTATATTGCCTAATTTCGACCGGGAAAGAGTTTATCCGAGCGATATCAGGAAGCTGATAACCTGGTATAATCTGCTCATAAAAGCAGGCATTACCGACTTCGCTCCGGAGAATGAACCTGTAGCCGAAACAGATTCGGCTGAAAAATAAAAAAGTATCCCCAGCCAGTTTCAACTGGCTGGGGATACTTTTTTTCAAACATCGGCAACAACTTCCGCCGCCTTATTCTTTGTCATACAGATAAATTCCGTCATTCTTCTTTTCCATCGAAATACGTCCGTCAAACGTAAAGACCTTCAATATGTTTTCCAACGTTTCACTTTCTGAAAAATCCCCGGAGAAACGTACCTTTTTCAACGCATCCGACATAATATATACCTTCTGTCCGAATTTACGTTCCAACAATGATATAATCTCCGAAAAAGGCTTGTCCTTAAAATAAATCCGTCCGCTTTTCCATGAAGCAAACGCATTGACATCTACCTTAGTTTTTTTCATTTCAAACGTATTCCGGTTGAACACAGCCTGCTCTCCCGGTTGCAATTCTGCCTGACGCTCCATTGCCTTGACTTTCACGCTTCCTTCCAACAGGGATATCTCCACATTCTCATTGGAATCATACGCCTGGACATTGAATTTCGTTCCATAAACGCAGACACTCACCGTATCGATCTTCACGACAAAACGTTTTTCTTTATCCTTTGCGACATCAAACAGTGCTTCGCCATCAAGAAATACCGTACGCTCAGTGCCCTTGAAGCCTTCCGCATACGACAAAGAAGACTGCGAGTTTAACGTCACGAGCGAGCCATCCGGCAACGTCAGGCTTAACATCTCGCCTTCTGCCGTTGCAACGGAAACCATAACAGGTTCTTTCTCTTTCAAAAACAACCAACCTGCACCGATAGATAAACAAATCAATAACGAAGCGGCAACCGAAAAAATTTTCAAATAACGGTTTTTCCGTTCATAAGCATCAATCTTTTTATTCACATCCTCCAGAATCGCCTGGCGCATTTCTTCCCATTGTTTATTATAGTCCGGCGCAATATGAATATTTTCAATAAATTCTTCAATCTTATCTTTCCCCATTTCAAAAAAGAATTTCTTACAAAGATGAGTGCTTATTTGCAGATTTCGTTTAGTCACTAACGTTTTTTAGGCTGCAGAAACGTTATTTTATTTTTCTCAACGGCCGCTCGATTACAAAATGACAGAACTCATGATACAGCTTCTGGTCCTCGGGGTCGATAGAATTTTTTAACCAAAGCAGTCCGCCTCCGCCTTCATAATAAGCCAAACGTTTATTCTCCCAAATACCAAACTCCTTGAATACTTTCATGTAATTCTCCAAACGATATCCGCGCTTGTTGGCTGCCAGAGCATTGGCATCAAACTCCAGTTCCATATCCATATTATATAGCTCCGCCTGACGGCACGCGGTTTCCAATTGCGAATACGGCGTAGATTCATTAAAGAAATAGTTCGGCTGGTAATAGGCATAATTGAAACCATACGTTTTCCAGTAATTGTATCCCTGTGCCCCGTAATAAGGTATCCAATTCAAGCTGTACTTATAACCGTTCAGGTATTCGGATATATCGTTCAGGATGGTAGCCGTATGGGCTGCCTGTTCCGCAATCCAATAGAATCCTGCCAGCTCCAGATGTTTATATTGCTTCTCGTCAAACTTTTCCCGCACATAATCAATATACCATTTGCATGCAGCAATACGGTCGGCATCTTTGGAGAAGTCCAACATCTGGCCGTTCTTCAGAGAGCCCCAATATTTGGATGTCGCCCCTGATTCGGACGGGTTCGCCGTAGCAATAGGTTCCGGTATGCAAATCACAACCTGCCGTTTTTTATCCGGTTCGCCTATCCGCTGGACGGCTTCCTCTATACTCCGGTTCAATGCGCCCAATCCCGTATATGATTGGAAGTAGTAATCAGCCAATCTTTGCCACTCGCGTTGGGTCGCCGATTTTAGCCCGTATCCGGTAGCAAACATGGTTCCGCTACCGCTATCCCCGCTATCCATAATTTCCAGGAAGAGGAACGAATCAAAAAACCAATGTTCTTCGCCACTTTCGTCCACATACGTCACGTAGGGGGAAATCCGTTCCTGGTTCCATTCATACGGATCACGATGATGCCCTCCACCGTAAATCAGAACCATATCAGTCGATTCTAAAATCGCCTGGCGCTCCGACTCCCAGGTATAGATACTGTCCTCATCCTCGGTTTCACCCTCCGTAGGAGGAGGGTCGATAATCAAGTCATCTCCTTTGGAACACATGCTAAAACAAAAAAGGCTTATCAACAGCAAACTCACTGCCGTACAAAAATCTTTCTTCATACTACATTTTTTCAACAAATAAAACAATAAAAAAGCCGACTGACAATAATACAAAATTACTATCAGCCGGCATTACTACAAAACAACTAACGTTTATTATATACCCACAATCTTATTTCTGCAAAAGCATAGACATTCAAATTTGGCAACGTCGGTTCAAACGCAGCCCGCCAGTTTTCCGTACAACGAATCCGGTAATAACGCGCTTTTTGGATTGTCTCCTTGTCGAATATCACATCATCGCCTTCAGCAAATACAGTCGGAGCTTGTTCATAATCGAATTCTCCCAATTTCGTCCAGTCATCCCAGTTGCCATCTTTTGCCGGTTCTCCTTCTTTGCAATAGCCCCAGACTTCATACTTCGTAACCTGGTACATTGTATTGAACCAATAAGCATGGGTCTTCACCTGCCGCAGATAAACTTCCTCGCCTACATCGAAAGTAATGGCGGCAGTATTGTCTCCTGCAGCAATGGATGCTTCATTTGCCTGGAACTGGAAATTCAAATAATTGATGGCACCATAATCCGCAGGGGTTTCCATCCATAGCCCGTCAAACATATATTGGAATCCGATATTCGCGTCAGGCCACGGCTTTTGGGCATCGTTGTCCAATTTGAATTGTTTCACGTTAGCAGTGCTGAATTCCCGGTACTCGGCCAAAGAGGCATTCAACGTATATGTTATGTCCTCTCCGTTTGCACGGACAATAATACCAACCGGTTGAGACAAATCCATCATCAACGAATCCGATTCCGGATAAACCAGCTCCGCACGTTGCGGAATATCTATTTTCAGCATCACCTGTGTCAAATCCGGCAAAGAGTTGAAACTTATCTGTGCCGTCTTAGTTGTCTGATCGACCGTCCCTATAATAGACTGCCCATCTCCATCAATACCTGAAATACCTCTCAACGGAGCCATTACCGGATTTTCCGGCAGCGAATAATCAAAATCCGCATCCGTTTGGCAGGAAGAAGCCAACCCCATACAGCCGACTAAACTCAATATATATACTATATTCTTCATATATCTAAAAAACTAATAATTATTACCACCACGGATTCTGAACCAATCCGGTACTCTTATCTATTTCCGACTGAGGAATAGGGAACAAATAATAAGCTTTATTAAACACACGCGATTCAAACGCTGTACGTTGGTAGAAACCTTCGAAAGAAAAGTCATTGGTAGAAGCGTCGCCGGCATTCACACTGAATCCCCATACGCGTCCGCCCTCACCATACTTCCGGTCATCAACCATACCGCCTTCGTCCGGAGTGTGAGCCACCCACCGACGACGTGTCGTGAAATAACGGTCTGTTTCAAAGCAAAGCTCAATCTGGCGTTCACGAATAATATATTCGCGTTGCAAATCTTGGTTTCCCGCAATCTCGGGAGTTGCAACAAATGCACTCGGAACGCCGGCACGGTCACGAATCATATCCCAATATTTCCGGATATCCGGATTCGTCGGATCGTACTCATTCAACGCTTCAATATAGTCAAGCAATATTTCCGCATAACGAATATAATTCGAACAATATTTCTGCGGCCATACACGATTATGCATATCGGCTTGAGGGTCATTCCGCTTGAGAGCCAATGCACCTGTCATCGGATAGAATGTATAAGAACCGGATTGACGGGAGATTCCACCGTAATACAATTCAACACGGCCAAAACCATTCTGTTGACCTGGCGAACTATAATAATCACGTTCTTCAACATTAGTTCTCAAAGCCGGTATCACTCGCTTATTGTACAATATGGAAGCATAGAAACGAGGTTCACGGTTACAGAACATATTCCATTCACCAGCCCAATGTCCCCAAGCCTCGCAACTGCGGATATCCTCAATCATTCCGACACGGCCTTCTTCCGTATTTATATCATAGTTATTCGGATTCCAATGAGCTCCCGGTTCCGTAGAAAAGCCTGTTTCCACATAACCAGAGCCCGGATAGTCGATAGGTTTACCGTTTTCCATCAAGAAAGCGTCAATCAAACGCAATGTCGCACCTACACCACCCAAACATTTCGGTCCGGGGAAAGTATGTATCTGCCATGCAGTAAGAGAACCTGTATGCGTACGCGCCCAGATGATTTCTTCGTTCCAAGCTTTCAAGTGAACATCTACACACGATTTATACGGATTAAACGTACCGCCTTCCTGCTCATCGTTCCGGTACAGTCTCAAACGGCATTCCGGACGTTGCTCCGAAATATCAATCACTTCGCGTGCCGCTGCGGCAGCTCTCCGCCATTTTTCCTCACTGTAAGTCGTATTGACCAACGGAGTTCCATCAGGATTCTTAAAATCAGCATATTCTTTGTTCCCATTGAACTGTGGCGAAGCAGCCAAATTCAGGACAACAGCCTTCACAGCTTTACAAACCATCTTATTCGGACGTCCCAAATTGGTCGTTTCGTTCCACCAATGCCATGGCAAGTCATTTGAAGCCTCATCCATCATCTGGCAAATGTAATCCACACATTCATCATAAGGAGCACGCATCATACTTTCATAATCGGCATTGCTCGGTTGTTGTTCCTTAATCAATACGACAGGACCATATTGGCGCAACAACAAGAAATAGTAATATCCACGCAAGAATTTGGCTTCTGCCTTATAGCGGGTTTTCAAAGCTGCATCCAACTCACCACAACGGTCTACATTGTTCTCCAATACAAATGTGGAACGGATAGCCCGATACCATAACGCATATTTGTTATAAAAATTAGTCGACGGGTTCCAGTTTCCCAAATTTATGGCATACGTATGGTACACCGTCCATGGAAGGTCACACTCATCCGACAATCCTTCCCAAGGATCGTCTTGTTGCAACTGATGGTTCGGTATGCCCGCATAACAGTTTGTCAAATATTTCTCCACCTCAACGCGCGAACGCCAAACCATATCGTCAGTCTTCATATCGTCCGGCATTTTATCAAGATAATCCGCACAGCCGGTACCAAGAAGAGTAAATGCCAATAAGCTTATAATATATTTCTTCATGATTCATCAATTAAAAAGAAGTTCTTATACCAAAATTAAATTTACGCGGCAACGGATACTTCTGTCCGTTTGCAGAACCCGTCTCCGGATCCCACATATCCCACGGAGAGAACAAAGCCACGTTATTAGCCAAACAATAAATCCTCAAGGATTTCAAGCCCAACGGATTAATCCATTTTTTCGGGAATGTATAACCAAGCTCTATATCTGCCAAACGCAGCAAGCTACCGTTGTAGATAGTTCTTGTAGAAGCCTGCCAGTTGTTGGTACTCCGTCCGTTCGACAAACGAGGATAGAATGCATCCGGATTCGGATTATCTTCGGTCCAACGATCCAACGCCTTCTCAAACAAGTTGCCTTTACCTACACCTTCGGTAAACGGAATAAATGTAGAGCCACCCAAAGCGTAAGATACACGAGCCTGTCCTCTGAAGAATATACCCAAATCAAAACCATTCCACATGAATTGCGCACCGAAACCGTAATTAATTTCCGGGATATTCGAATAACCAATTGCCGTTTCGTCGTTGATATCTACTTTCCCATCACCATTATAATCCAAGAATTTCACATCACCAGGACGAACATCCCCGAACATCTGCGGTTCATGACTGTCAATATCGGCTTGGTCTTTAAACAATCCCAAAGCTATCAAACCAAATTGCTGATTGTAACGATGCCCTTCACGCTTTCTGTTGGCTACCGTTCCGGCAGGTTCATCGTTTTCTATGATTTCATTATGGTTGAAAGTGAAGTTTCCATAGATTTTATAGTTCACTTTACCGATATGATGGTTGAATTCCAAAGAAGTTTCTACTCCTTGATTTGTCATGACACCCATATTGGCAAAAGGCTGCTGGTTCAATCCTGCCGTTCCAGGAATAGACTGCCGGGTAATCAAAATATCGGAACGTTTTTCATGGAAGAAATCAACATCCCAAGAAATTGCGCTATCGAACATTTTCATTTCGAAACCAACATTCTTCTTAAATCCTTTTTCCCAAGTCAAGTCGGAAGTACCAACCTGTTCTTCTCCAATACCAGCATAATAAGTCTCATTCGGTCCGAAATAGTAACCGCCTAATCCGCCGCCCCAAGTAGACAGATAAGCAAAACGTTTACTTGCCGGCAAAGATTCGGAACCGACCAAACCGATAGATGCACGAATCTTCAATACATTGATTGGTTTAAATCTCCAGAATGATTCATTTGAAATCAAATAACCGATAGCGCCTGCCGGGAATACACCAAAACGTTTTCCTTTCGGGAAGTTCTCCGAACCGTTATATCCCATGTTGTACTCAAACATGTATTTATCAGCATACGAATAAGTAGCACGAACTGCCAAACCTTGCTTTCTATACGGCAAAGAGAGGATAGATGTTCCTGTTGTCTGGTCTACATAATCCCTCTGATAATACATAACCATACCGCCTACCCGGTGAACATCCTTGAACAAATTGTTATAGTTCAATTGCAATTTAAGTTCTTGTGCCCGGTTTGCCGTAGTAGAAGTGCCGTATCCTAAATATTCGTCTCCCTTATCGACTTCACGTACAATCAACTCGCCCGTATCGTCATTCACACCATTAACGCCGTACGTTGAAGAATGCCTACGTCTTTTCTGGATAGTCTGATTGTTTGAGTCGAAAGAGAACGAGCCCATGAAATCCAAACCTTTCAATAAGAACGAAAGATCCTGTTTCAAAATAATCTGGCTCATAATCTGAGAACGGAAAGTTTTATCATATCCGGAACCGAACAGACGTTCTGCCGGATTGACTTCACCGATCTGTGTCGGAGCACCCCATCCCCACTGCATATTACCGTTAGCGTCTTCGCCTATCGGGACACGTACCGGACAAGAGAGAGGAGTAGACAGATATGCGTAATAGTAAATCATTTCCACTGGTGAATACCATGTCCCATACAAGTATTCATTTCCTACACCAGGCTGATGAAGGTCTGTCATATTTGCTCCTAATTCGATATTCAAAGTCGTTGTTTTCGACAGCGACAAGTCAATATTGGAACGGAAGTTGTAACGGCGCAAGGTAATATTTGAATTATAATCATTCTCCGGATTGTTTTTCAAGTTACCATTATCCTGAACGAAACTTGCGTTTACAAAGTAGCGGGCCACCTCTCCTCCGCCTCGTATATTAATTGCGGCGTTTGTGTTATTTGAAAATTTATTGAAAACCTCATCAATCCAGTTAACATTCGGATAAAGGAAGCGGTTTGTCCCGTTCCTCAAATTCTCGATGTATTCCGGCGAATAGTTCTCCTGTCCGTAAGCCTCGTTATACAACATTGCATAGTTCGCACCATCCAATAATTTCGGCAGTGTCGGAAGATCCGAAATACCGGATTCCAACTTCACTTCGATAGAGGTCTTTTGTGCAACACCTTTACGGGTATTAACCAAAACGACTCCATTTGCCGCGCGAACTCCGTATACGGCTGTTGCCGACGCGTCTTTCAAAACTGAAATAGATTCCACCTCTTCTATGGACAAATCCGACATGTCACGCTCAACACCATCAACCAGGACCAAAGGAGTTTGATTCGACCCGAACGTGGAGAGACCGCGAATCCAGAAATTTGCATTGTCCTGCCCCGGCTCACCTGAACGTTGCACGACAACTGTACCGGCAATACGTCCCGACAATGAGTTCGTCAAGTTTCTCTGAGGTATTTTTAAATCGTCAACAGGTACAGATGCAATAGAACCTACGACCGAAGCTTTACGTTGCTGTCCCATACCGACAATTACCGCTTCGTCCAATTCCTGAACATCCTCCTGCAACACGATATTCATAGATTGGTTTTTCCCGACTGTTACTTCCTGAGTTTTAAAACCCATATAAGAGAACTGCAACACATCTCCTCTCGAAGCTCTAATAATATAGTAACCGTTAATATCGGAAGTAACACCATTCGATGTTCCTTTCAATAGCACCGCAACACCAGGCAGCGGTTGTCCTTGTGCATCGGAAACCGTTCCACGGATAGTTCCATCCTCTTGTTCCGCACCAGGAAGCTCCGGCCCTACCATTTCAGTTCTATACAAAACAATGTGGTTGTCTTCTATTTTGTATTTCAAACCGAGGTTCCCGACCAGGTTATCCAAGACATCCACCAGTTTTTTTGATTTGGCATTGATCGATACGCTCTGCCCCAAATCAATTTCATCCGACCGATATAAAAAAGCATAATTACTTTGCTCTTTTAAAGCATCCAAAGCATCCCCTAAAGAAACATCATTTAATACCAATGAAATTCTAACGTTCTGTGAAAGCCCTGCCGCATTAAGCAGAAACGGAGTTCCGCTCAAAGAAGCTAGCAATACACTAGATACCAGATATTTACGCCAATGGGGAGGGGTAAATAATAGGTTAGTTCTTCTCTTCATACTCTTTCATTTAAAATTAGCTATTACTTTTTTCTTATAAATAATTAATAATTTAATAGTTTTTATTCCAGTTTCTCAAAAATCCGCAATCACACACACATTTATAAATAAAATAAGTTTATAAAATACATAATGTCTTTTTATCCCTTTTTTACTTATTCTTCTGTATATTTTCGGAATTTCATTAATAAGGAGTAGTCATATTCTATTTTTGTTTAATAAAAAAACGATTTTAACAAATTATTTTTAGTAATAAAGAGTGCAAACAGCTTTATATCATCTTAAAATATCTGGATACAAAAGTTTTATCTGCGAATAGATTTTATTGGCAGCGGCCTTCATTTGTACCCGAACCGTGCTTTCTTTTATTCCCATTATCTCGGCAACTTCTTTATATTTCAATCCATTCACACGAACCATCATAAAAATCATCCGCATTTTGTCGGGCAATCCATTCACAATAGAAGTTAGCAATTCATTCAATTCTTTCGATTCAATGTCGTTACTAGGAGAAGACGATGAATCTGATGTTTCATAAAAGACCGAGACTTCATCCAATGATACCAAATTAAAAGGTGATTGTGTCCGCAAGTAATTCAATACTCTATTTCTTGTCATGACATATAGATATACAGAGATATTGGCAACTTCAGGCAAGCGGTGACGATACTTCCAAACAGAGAAAAACACTTCCGAAACAATTTCTTTGCAAGCTTCGCTATTTTGCAGATACGAGAAGCAAAAACGGAAAACATCCATGTAAAATAAATCATAAAATTTATTATATGCATTTCTATTATCCTCTGCAACTGCCTTCAAAAGTTCTTTTATATCCAAACTCATAAAAGAATATCTATTGATAACTCATTTCATTCACAAATATAACATTTATCGGAAATCGGACAAAGAAAAATAAAAAAAATAAAAAAACTCCGATGCGCAATCAATTGTTTGAAATACTGCATCGGAGAATTATACAATTATACAGATGAATCCCTTTATCCCTTTAGACGGGAAATGATTTCATCTGCCACTTTCTTTCCAGACATCAACATACCTCCGAAGATGGGTCCCATACGGGGCGTACCCGATACGGCAGAAGCTGCCATACCGCACACATACAATCCGGGATAGATTTCTTTCGTTCCTTTTACGACTTCATCTTCTCCGGCAACAACATCCAAAGAACGTTCGCCTATGACATCACCTGTTTCTGTTGCCAAACGGATTCCGTTCTTACGTGCAACTGTCCTTGCTATTTCACTGTCATGACCGGTTCCGTCTATCACTATTTTTGCCAAGATATTCAACGGGTCAACATGCAATCCCTCCCGCAAAACAGGAGTCCAATTAACAACTACCCCACTGACTTTTTCATTTTTGAAGATGACATCTTCTACCGAATAACAATTAAATAATGTAGCTCCGGCGTGTACCGCATGATAAAGCAATGCAGACGTGCTCTCCACGGAATCCATCACATAAAGGTTATCTGAAAACTTTTTATGGTTGATCCCAAATTCTTTCACAATATCTATTGCTTCTTCCTGGATAACTATCTGGTTAAACATCATGGCTCCGCCCCACATTCCACCTCCAGGTGCAAGCTTACGGTCAAATTGAGCCACCTTCAATCCTGCCTTGGCAAGATAATATGCTGCCACAATTCCGGAAGGACCACCTCCGACAATTGCAACATCCAACATCAAATTTTGCTCCAATTTCTCAAAGTACGTACTAACTATACCTTGAGATACTTTAGTTTCAATCATCTTTCTCGCGTTTTTTAATATGATTATTTTCTATTTTTCTTTCTTTTTCGCCTCTATATCAACGCCATATTCGCAATCTCTTAACCGCTGGCTGATTCGCATCGCGCAAAAGTGCGGACCACACATCGTACAGTACTTACCGTTCACGTGATTCGCTTCCTTATAATATTCAAATGCCCGCTCCGGATCAAGGCTCAAGTTGAACTGGTCTTTCCATCGGAATTCATAACGCGCTTTACTCAAAGCATTGTCACGCACATCCGCCCCCGGATAGCCTTTCGCCAAATCGGCAGCATGGGCTGCAATCTTGTAGGATACAACCCCGACGCGCACATCCTCTTTCTGCGGCAACGCCAAATGCTCTTTCGGCGTAACATAACAAAGCATTGCCGTTCCGTACCATCCGATTTGCGCTGCTCCTATCGCGCTTGTGATATGGTCGTATCCCGGAGCCACATCGGTAACCAACGGGCCAAGCGTATAAAATGGCGCACCATGGCACTTCTCAATCTGGCGTTCCATGTTCTCCTTGATTTTGTGCATGGGGACATGCCCGGGGCCTTCAATGAATGCCTGCACATTCTTAGCCCATGCCCGTTGGACTAATTCTCCCATCGTATCAAGTTCGGCAAACTGTGCGCGGTCGTTCGCATCAAAGATTGCACCCGGTCGCAAACCGTCGCCCAGAGAAATGGCAACATCATAGCAGGCGCATATATCGCAAATATCATCGAAATGTTCATATAAGAAACTCTCTTTCTGATGCGCCTTGCACCATTGAGAGATAATGCTCCCGCCCCGGCTCACCATCCCGCAAAGACGGTCGTTTGCATAATGGATATTTTTCAGACGGATACCGCAATGTATTGTAAAATAATCCACACCTTGCTCGCACTGCTCAATCAACGTGTCCCGGAAAAGTTCCCAAGTCAAGTCTTCCGCCTTACCTTTCACTTTCTCCATTGCCTGATACATCGGCACCGTACCTACCGGAACCGGGCAATTCCTGATAATCCATTCCCGCGTCTCGTGGATATTCGCGCCGGTAGACAAATCCATCAGCGTATCTCCACCCCATTTACAACTCCAAACAGCCTTCTCAACTTCCTCTTCTATGGTCGACGATGTGGCTGAATTTCCGATATTCGTATTTATCTTCACTAAAAATTTAGATCCGATAATCATCGGCTCAGCTTCCGGATGGTTAATGTTTGCAGGCAAGACCGCCCGGCCGGCAGCAATCTCTTCACGGACAAACTCTGGAGTAATATATGTCTCTATCCCCAACTCCTTGCAATTCATGTTCTCACGAATAGCAACATACTCCATTTCCGGGGTGATGATTCCCTGCTTTGCATAATACATCTGGGTAACCTGGCAACCAGTTTTTGCCCGGAACGGCTTCGTTATGTGCTCAAAGCGCAAGGCATCAAGACTTTTATCAGCAAGGCGCATCCTGCCATATTCGGAAGTGATTTCAGGCAACTCCTCCACTTCCCGGTCACGAATCCATTTCTCCCGAAGTCGCGGAAGACCTTTTTTCAAATCGTTTTTCACTGCAGGATCGCTATATGCCCCACTGGTATCGTAAACATATACCGGAGCATTTTCCGTTATGACCTGCTTCCCGTTTTCAACAGTCACGGTCGGGGTCAGGTTCACCTTGCGCATTCCTACCTTAACGTCAGGATAAATCTCCCCGTACATGTATATTTTCTCTGAATCAGGATAAGATATTTTTATCTTGCTTTCCATATCATAAACGCTATTTATTTGCAAACTCTATAATTCTTCTCATTTCAGCTACAGGATCTTCCGCACGCAGCACACTGCCGCTTAAAGCGATTCCGTTCAAGCCAACCGATTTCAAATCCGGGATATCCTCATAAGCTACACCACCGATGCCCACCACCGGAATATCAATGCCACATTTTTTCATTTGGGAAAGTATGTTCCTGTAACCATCCAATCCAAGGATAGGAGAAAGCTTCTCTTTCGTCGTCGTATAACGGAAGGGACCGCATCCTATATAATCCGCACCATTCTCGACATGCGCTTTCAAATCATTAAACGTGTTGGCTGTCCCTCCTATCAAAAACGCATCGCCCAACAAGGAACGCGCTTCTGCTACCGGCATATCATTCTTTCCGAGATGTACCCCGTCGGCATGTAGTTTTTTTACTAACGCCACCCTGTCATCAATAATGAAAGTCGCCTTATATTCCCTGCACAAAGCCAACGCTTCAACTGCCAGTGCTTCTACTTCCGCATCCGAAGCATTTTTCACACGGAGCTGTATCCAACGGCATCCACCTTCAAGTGCAATACGTACGGAATCAAGATATCCGATATGCTCTGTATAATGTGTTATAAATTGAACGGTAAACATATAATCTCCTTCTTCTTGATTAACCGAAAAAGGAGACCTTGCAAAATTGGGAAAGCTGTAATAGTTCTTTGATAGAAAATCCCTCCGACGGTACTAACCGTATCAGGTTCATCGGGTATAATCTCAGCCATCCGATATTGGCACCCCTTTTTCCAATTACAAAATTGGGACTATTTAACGAGATAGAAAAATTGCATATTCAAATTTATGATTATTTAAATCATAAACCGGAATTTATCTGCAAACAAATTCCGATTGTCGGATGATTCTATTTGCCAATTGTATTTTTATTCTTAACTTGCCACTGTTTTTTAACACCATATTATATAATATATGTGTAGAATTTTTGCTTTTTTATTTATATTGTTACTCTCAAACATTCCGGGTACGCACGCTTCCCTATCCAATACGGGGAAAAAACATGTCTACATTATTAATATTAAGAAAGAGATTGACAACACAACCCAAATTTACCTCAAAAACGGATTGAATGAAGCCAACAAACTAAACGCAGACGCTGTCCTCATCCACATGAACACTTACGGAGGATATGTCGATGCAGCCGACTCCATGCGGACTGCAATTTTATACAACCCCATACCAGTCTATGTCTTTATCGACAACAATGCGGCATCAGCCGGAGCACTTATTTCAATAGCCTGCAAGAAAATCTACATGCGTAAGGGTGCTAACATCGGCGCTGCAACCGTTGTGGAACAAACCGGGAAAGCGATGCCGGACAAATACCAGTCGTATATGCGTTCAATGATTCGCTCTACCGCTGAAGCACATGGAAAAGATACAATCATCCAAGGGAATGACACAATCCTGAAATGGAAACGGGACCCTCTGATAGCAGAAGCGATGGTGGACGAACGAACCATCATCCCAAACCTTACTGATTCGGGGAAAGTCCTGACCTTAACTGCCGATGAAGCACTCCAATGGGGATATTGCGATGGGATTGCCGAAACAAAAGAAGAAGTTATTTCCAAATACCTCAGGTTTGCCGATTATGAAACCATAGAATACCAACCTACACTATTGGATAACTTAAAAGGATTCCTGATGAATCCTATCCTGCAATCCATGCTAATCATTTTCATTATAGGAGGAATCTATTTTGAAATGCATTCGCCCGGATTAGGATTCCCGTCTATCGTAGCCATAACCGCGGCGGTGCTTTATTTTGCCCCGTTGTATATCGACGGGCTGGCACTCTATTGGGAAATAGCATTGTTCATATTCGGAATTATCTTGGTCCTAATAGAAATATTCGCTCTACCAGGATTCGGAATTGCCGGAATAGGCGGTGCTATCTGCATTTTTATCGGATTGACAACTGCTCTATTGAACAATATCGATTTCAATTTCGGGCACATCGACAAAGAACAGCTGATAAGAGCATCATCGACAGTGCTTTCCGGTCTGCTATTCGGTTCCATACTTGCAATTTGGCTGGCATCCAGAATTGGCAAGAAAGGAATATTCCAAAAAATCGCATTGGAAACAGCGTTGGACGGACAGCCCTTTTCCGAGATAAAATCGGTGGTTGGCAGCAAAGGCTTTGCAGCAACCGATTTGCGCCCTTCCGGAAAGGTATTTGTAAAAGAAGAGATATACGATGCTGTTTCTGACTTCGGTTTTATAGAAAAAGGAACTCCCGTAAAAATCGTACGGCAGGAAAACGCCCAAATATATGTGGTTCCCATCCCTGAAGGGAATACGTAAAGTCTCCGTTCCAAACGACCGGCACTGAAAAAGAAAGAACTTTTCTCCATTAATTCGGCTATTCAATTAAAACACCGAATTAAAATAAATATATAAATTTGCCTGTCGAAAAAACAAGCCATGTCGAATATAGCATCTTTAATTTTTGACCTCGGAGTAATCCTGATTGTAGCCGGAATTGTCACGGTGTTATTTAAAAAGCTGAAACAGCCGGTCGTCTTAGGCTATATCGTTGCCGGGATTTTGGCTGGACCTCATTTCCAGTGGTTTCCAAGTGTATCAAACTCAGAGAGCATCCAAATATGGTCCAACCTCGGTATCATATTCCTACTTTTCGCCCTAGGGCTGGAATTTAGTTTCAAAAAACTGTTCAAAATCGGAGGAACGGCCATCTTCGCCGCAATTACAATCGTAATAGGCATGATGACACTTGGTTATTCTGTCGGACTAATCCTCGGATGGGGACACATAAACAGTCTGTTTCTCGGAGGAATGCTTGCAATGTCTTCCACTACTATCGTATTCAAGGCGCTCGATGACATGGGACTCCGGGAACAAAAATTTGCAAGCATCGTATTCGGCATCTTGGTTATCGAAGACCTCTTCGCTGTATTGCTGATGGTTTTACTGTCGACCGTTGCTGTCAGTAAAGAAGTTGAAGGGATGGAGCTGCTAAACAGCGTTCTCAAATTAGTGATATTCCTACTTTTCAGTTTTATTATAGGAATATATATCATACCATCTTTCCTTAAAAAATTCAGATCTTACCTAAATGACGAAACGCTCCTCATCACTAGCATCGGATTATGCCTGGGGATGGTCATCATTGCAACGCAAGCCGGTTTTTCTTCTGCCTTAGGCGCATTTCTGATGGGTTCGATTCTTGCAGAGACAATCGAAGCTGAACGAATAGAGCAACTGTTGCAACCTGTAAAGAACCTGTTTGGGGCGATTTTCTTTGTTTCGGTCGGGATGCTCATCGACCCAATAATTCTTTGGGAATACAAATTCCCCATACTGATTATTACGGGAATTGTCCTTCTCGGACAACTGTTTTTTGCTTCATCCGGGATATTGCTGTCCGGGCAACCGCTGAAAATAGCCATCCAATCCGGATGCTCTCTCACACAAATCGGAGAATTTGCATTCATCATTGCCGGCTTAGGAACCTCACTCCACGTAACCGGTGATTTCCTGTACCCCATTGTTGTTGCGGTCTCCGTAATTACGACATTCCTGACGCCCTATATGATTCAATTATCAGAGCCGATTTATAAAGTTGCCGATCAGATTATTCCTTTGCCTTGGCGAAAATTCCTCGAACGGTATTCATCGGGCGCAAATACAATCAAGCAGAAAAGTACTTGGAAAAAACTCCTTCGCTCCCTGCTCCGCATCGTAGGCACTTACACGGCTGTAACAGTTGTATTGATTTTTTCCTGGCTGCAATTCGCTGTGCCTTTCATCCATCGAGAACTTCCCGGAATAAAAGGAGACATCATCTCGCTTATCCTTATATTTGTGCTCATAGCGCCCCTGCTGAGAGCCATCATCATGAAAAAAAATCACTCTGCCGAGTTCCAACAACTGTGGAACGACAGCAAATACAACCGAGGGCCGTTAGTGTCTCTAATAATCGTACGAATATTACTATGTATGGCGCTTATCATGTTCCCTGTCGGAAAAATCATCAATGCCGCCACCGGATTGTTGGTTTTCATCGCAATGGCTTTTATTATTTTTATCATCTTTTCCAAAAGGCTTAAGAAACAATCTATTCTCATGGAGCGGCATTTTTTCAATAACCTTTCCGCCCGGGAAATGGAACAGATGAAATCGACAGCAATCAATCAAAGCTTTGTCAACCACATGCTGGAAAGAGACCTCCATCTTGCCGACTTTACGGTAAAACAAAACTCTCCTTTCATCGGACAAATGCTGAAAGAATTGAATTTCAGAAAAAAATACAACATAAATGTCGTAACAATTATCCGAGGAAACCAGCGGATTAATATTCCGGGAGGGAATGAGCGGATTTACCCATTCGACAAACTGATTATCGCCGGTGTAGACAACGATATAGAAACTTTCCGGAAATACATCGACCAGGAAAATAAAATATCCGAAAACCTTGTTGTTCCAAGCCGGGAAATCAATATCGAACAATTCATTATTGACAATGACTCAAAACTAATCGGACGGACTATTCTGGAATCTGGCATCCGCGACCAGGCAGCCTGCTTAGTTGTCGGTATCGAACGGGGAAACACCTCCATTAAAAACCCGCCTCCCTCTACTATATTCCAGCAAGGCGATATTGTCTGGATTGTCGGGGAGCACAACCAGATAATACGTCTCAGCGAAGGAGATCCTGTTTAAAAAATAAAATCAAACAATGAAATTTATAGGAATTATACCAGCTAGATACGCATCTTCCCGTTTCCCTGGGAAACCTCTCGCAGATATGGCAGGGAAACCGATGATTCAACGCGTATATGAACAAGTAAAAAACTGTGTCGACTCAGTGTATGTGGCAACCGATGACGTACGCATCCAACAAGCGGTCCTGCATTTTGGCGGGAACGTAGTCATGACTTCCCAAAATCATCGCAGCGGCACCGACCGATGTTTCGAAGCGTACCAGAAAATCGGGCAAGGCTACGATATTATCATCAACATACAGGGAGACGAGCCTTTTATCCATCCGGAACAGATTGAATCCATCAAAGCGTGTTTCACGGACGAATCCGTCCAAATCGCCACTTTGGTAAAACCGTTCAACGAAAGCGATGACTTTGAAACGGTTCTTTTTAATCCTAACTCCCCAAAAGTGGTGGTAAACAAGAATAATGAAGCGATGTATTTCAGCAGATCCGTCGTACCATATATCCGAAATAAAAAATACACCGAATGGCTTCATTCCCATACATTCTACAAACATATCGGCATGTACGCATACCGACCCAACATATTAGCAGAAATTACCCGATTGCCCCAGTCTCCCCTTGAGCAGGCAGAGAGCCTTGAACAACTACGTTGGCTGGAAAATGGATACAGAATCAAAGTAGGCTATACTTATCAGGAAACTATTGGCATTGACACGCCCGAAGATTTGGAAAAGGCGATACAACTTTTGGATGCTATCCGATAAAACCGTCCTCGTGTGTTCCCATATAGCACAGGGGCTTCTCCTTTGAATATCTTACAAACAGAAATCCCGTCATGAGACATACTTCTGCATGACGGGATTAATATTCAAGCTATCTTGTAAAAAATCAATACTTTTTATTCTTTTGCCGAGCTTCCTGCTGCTTACGCAGCTGCTCCTCTTGCGCCTTCTGCATCTCTTCCAAACGTTTCATCAACGTTGATCTTTTCTGCGGCTTCAATTTATTTGCCTCCAATTTAGCCAACAATTTCTCCTCATTAATCGTAAACCTGAAAATCAATGTCTGGACAATCGTAATCAACAAGGAAAGGAAATAATAATATGTCAATCCCGAAGCGTAACTGTTGAATATGAACAAGAACATAACCGGCATAAGATACATCATAATCTTCATTCCCGGCATCTGTTGCTGCCCGGTATTGGTCATCTCCATATTATATTTCGTGTAAACAATATTGGTAATTGTCATCAATAAACAGAAAAGGCTGATATGATTTCCGAAATAAGAAGAGATAAACGGAATCTGCGCATCCCAACTTACAATAGCATCATAAGTGGACAAATCCTGCGCCCACAAGAAACTTTCATGGCGCAACTCGATGGCCGATGGGAAGAACATAAACAATGCAACCAATATCGGCATTTGCAACAACAACGGAAGACATCCACTCATCGGGCTGGCACCGGCACGACTGTACAAGTCCATTGTAGCCTTTTGCCGTTCTAAAGCCTGATCCTGTCCCGGATATTTTGCATTAATCTCTTCTACTTGAGGACGAAGCACACGCATTTTTGCCGAAGAAAGATACGATTTACGTGTCAACGGATAAAGAATCACTTTCACAATTATTGTGAGAAGCAAAATAATCACTCCGGCATTTGAAACAAAACGGCTCAGGAAATCAAACAGAGGTATGATGAAATATTGATTCACCCAACGGAATATTCCCCATCCGAGAGGAACCAATTTTCCCAACGTCAGATAATCTTCTTCTACTTCTGCATTATCGTCATAATCTCTTAGCAAAGCGAATTTATTCGGACCAAAATAGAAGCGCATATCCGTAGACTTGCTCCCTTGCAAATCAAACGGGACAGATGCTGTCATCTTAAACTGTTTCATGATGCTCCCTGCAGGAATAACTTTCGAATCCAACTTCGAAGATTCAAAACCTTCCTCTGCTATCAAGACCGAAGAAAAAAACATATCCTTGAACCCGACCCATTTCAGACGTTCCTGGATTTCTTTGTTTTCGCTCTTTACTTCATTCAGATTTTCCACGTCATCCGCTACATATTTATAATACAGACCGACATAACGATCTTCCAGCTTGCGCCCTTTTTCTTTCTGAATGATATCTTGCGCCCACATCAGATTAAGAGAAGTTGTGCTGGGAGACAATAATCCGTTCAAGCCCGTTCCTTTCACCGAGAAGTTCACCATATAATCGTTCGGCACAAGAGAATAGACAAAATCCAAATAACGGTCCGGTCCGACATTCAAACGCATCGTCACCTTGTCGGACGCTACATCTACAGGCTGGAAATACATATCCTGAGTATTCAGGACTTTATTGTCGGCCGTAACCAAAGCCAAATTAAAATCGGAAGTTGTTTCGTCCTGCAAAACCAACGGTTTCTTATCAAACGTATCGTATTCTTTTAAGCAAGCATACGTTACTTTCCCTCCTTTATTACTAATCCGGATTTCCAATACTTCGTTTTCCAACGTAGTAATTCCATCTGTTCCTACCATCACGGAAGCCCAATTCCCAAAGTTTCCTTGCAAACGGGCAACTTTCGCAGAATCCGGCAAAGCGGAGAAAGCTAATTCTTCCTGCTGTTTCTTATATTCCTCTTGAACTGCTTTCTGTTTTTCAACCAACGCTATTTTAGCTATTGAATCCTGATAATGTTGCTGCATAGCCAACTGCTCTGCTGTAGGTCTGTTTAACCAAGAAAAGGCAAAAATAACAACGACTATCAGCAAAAAACCTATAACTGTATTTTTATCCATACTCTAAAAACAAAAATCTTACTTCTCCTTATTGTCTATCGCTGCTTTCACGAAACTTAAAAACAATGGGTTCGGATTCAATACCGTGCTATTATATTCCGGATGATATTGCACTCCTACGAACCATTTCAATGATGGTATCTCAACGACTTCCACCAAATTCGTATCTGGGTTCTCGCCGGTACACATCATACCGGCAGATTCAAACTGCTGCTTGTAATCATTATTAAATTCAAAACGGTGGCGATGACGTTCCTGTATATGTTCCGTTTTATACGCCTCGTACACTTTAGAACCTTTTTTCAGCACACAGTCATAAGCGCCCAAGCGCATAGACCCTCCCATATTCGTTATATTTTTCTGTTCTTCCATTAAATCAATCACTTTATGGGTAGTGTTCGGCTCCATTTCGGTAGAATTGGCATCAGCATATCCAAGAACGTTACGGGCAAACTCAATTACCATACACTGCATACCTAAACATATTCCCAAACAAGGGACGTTATTCTCACGAGCGTACTTTATCGCTGCAAACTTTCCTTCGATTCCTCTCTGCCCGAATCCCGGAGCTATCAATATGCCATCCATGTTTTTCAACAATTCGGCTACATTTCCGTCGTTCACTTTCTCAGAATGGAACAGATGCAGGTTCAGTTTATGGTGATTATAAATGGCAGCCTGTAACAAAGACTCGTCAATGGACTTATAAGCATCCTGCAATTCCACATATTTGCCGACTAATCCGATGTTCACCGTTTCCGTCGCAGACGACTTCAATTGTAAAAACTCTTTCCAGGGTTTCATTTCCGGTGTCGGACCGACTTCCAGTCCCGTCTTCTTCAATATAATCTCATCCATCTTCTGACGCTGAAGAAGCAACGGAACTTCGTATATTGTCGGCACATCAACCGACTGGATAACGGCATCTTCCGAGACATTGCAGAAAAGGGCTACCTTACGCAATATATTAACACTAAGCTCATGCTCCGTGCGAAGCACCAACACGTCGGGCTGGATTCCCAACTCCTGTAATTGCTTTACCGAATGCTGAGTCGGTTTGGTCTTATATTCTTTCGCTGCCGCGATATAAGGCACATAAGTCAAGTGCACACATATGCAGTTCTTTCCCAACTCCCATTTCAATTGGCGGACACTCTCGATAAAAGGCAATGACTCGATATCCCCGACTGTCCCACCGATTTCAGTTATGACGAAATCGAATTTATACTTATTGCCCAAAAGCTTGACATTTCGTTTGATTTCATCCGTGATATGAGGTACAACCTGAACCGTCTTTCCCAAATAGTCTCCGCGGCGCTCCTTATTTATTACACTCTGATATATACGCCCCGTCGTAATGTTATTCGCACGGGTTGTCTGAAGATTCAAAAAGCGTTCGTAATGTCCCAAATCCAAATCGGCTTCATGACCATCCACTGTTACATAACACTCGCCGTGTTCATACGGATTCAATGTACCCGGATCAATGTTTATATACGGGTCAAACTTCTGAATAGTTACCTTATAACCTCTTGCTTGCAGCAATTTTCCCAATGAAGCGGAAATAATACCTTTCCCCAATGAGGAAACAACACCGCCAGTAACAAAAATGTACTTAGTATCTGCCACGATTGTAAGATTTTTTAATGTATTTTCTTTTATAATATTCCATGCAATTTAAGTTGCAAAGTTAACCATTTTCATCCACATCGGCATAAACTTTTCCCTTTAAATATTTCTTTTTATCCCTTAGTTCTACAAGGCATCGTGACAAAACCAGTACTGTTCAAAGGCAAACAAGAGATGCACAAATCAATAACTGAGACTCCACAACTTTCGGCTTCCGACAAAAAAAGGCTGCGACCAGAGCCCTTTGCTCCGGCACAGCCTCTTATCTTCCAGATTCCCGGATTACTTCAACCCGAAAACCTCCTTTATTTTGTCAACATAATCCAATTTCTCCCATGTGAACAATTCCACTTTGCAAACGACCGGTTCTGTTGTATAGCGGGAAGCGAACACTTTTTCTTTTATTTCCGGCTTACGCCCCATATGCCCATAAGAAGCCGTCTCAAAATAAATAGGGTTCCTCAACTTCAGACGTTCCTCTATCGCTTTCGGGCGCATGTCGAACAACGTCCAAATCTTTTCAGCAATTTCACCGTCTGTCATATCCACATTCGACCGTCCGTAGGTGTTCACGAAAATATTCATAGGCTTGGCAACGCCTATCGCATACGATACCTGAACCAACATCTCGTCAGCAACACCGGCAGCAACCATGTTTTTGGCAATATGCCGGGCAGCATAAGCCGCTGAACGGTCTACTTTCGACGGGTCTTTTCCGGAGAAAGCTCCACCTCCGTGAGCTCCTTTTCCGCCATAGGTATCCACGATAATTTTCCGCCCCGTCAGCCCGGTATCTCCATGCGGACCGCCTATCACAAACTTGCCCGTCGGATTCACAAAATATTTGATATTTTCATTGAACAATGCCCGGACTTTTTCGGGGTATTGAGATGCGACTCTCGGAACCAGTATATTCTTCACATCATCCATTATGCGGCGTTGCATCGCGGCGTCCGCCTCTTCTTGGGTAATACCTTTCGGCTCTATGAACTCATCGTGCTGGGTAGAGACAACTATCGTGTCAATCCGCAAAGGCTTTCCGTTGTCGTCATATTCAATCGTCACTTGACTCTTCGCGTCCGGACGCAAATAAGGCATCAACTCCGGCTCGTTTTTCCGGATTGAAGCCAGTTCCAACAATAAACTATGTGACAAATCCAAAGCCAAAGGCATGTAATTATCGGTCTCGTCCGTCGCATAACCAAACATCATTCCCTGGTCTCCGGCTCCTTGCTCATAAGGATTTGCCTTTTCCACACCACGATTTATATCGCCGCTTTGTTCGTGTATCGAAGAAAATACACCGCAAGAATTGGCTTCAAACTGGTATTCACTCTTCGTATATCCGATTTTCCGGATAACATTCCTTGCAACTTCCTGAACGTCCACATAGGCGTTCGACTTTACTTCTCCTGCTAATACAACCTGTCCGGTTGTAACCAAAGTTTCGCAAGCTACTTTCGAGTCCTTGTCATATGCAAGGAACTCATCAAGCAAAGCATCCGATATTTGATCGGCTACTTTATCGGGGTGTCCTTCAGACACCGACTCGGAGGTAAACAAATAACTCATTTTTGTCAAAAAAATTTTTTATAAATAGTGTCTATTGAGAAAATGAAAGAAGAATAGACATCGTTGCCGGACAGCAAAACAGAAAGAAAGTTTTTTAGCATTTTTTCCTGTGGTTGCAAGCATACAAATCTATCCACATCATTTATTTCCGCAAAGATACGGAGATAAAATATCAGGAATGCAAAATCTTTGCACTATTTTATTTTTTTATATTCCGTAAAGCCCTTTTATACTTGTATTCTGCCTTTTTCTTCGCAGAAGCGGAACCGTGAGTTCCTCTCATATAATCCGAGAACCTCACTTTTTTCTCCTCGGAAGTTTTTTCCTTTGCCTTTTTAAAGACAATTCCTCCCGTCATTATTTTTTCTACATCCATATTTATCGTCTCTTTAATCGTTCCAATATTTCTTTCATCGGTATGTGCAATACCGGATGGATAACATCAGGAGCAATTTCAACAAGGGGCTCCATCACAAACAGGCGTTCCGTCATCAACGGATGCGGCAACTTCAGCATCGGCGTGTCAAGCACCAAGTTATCGTACATCAACAAATCAATATCGATAATCCTATCCTTATATTCACCGGAACTCTTCTCTGTCCTGCCCATCTCTTTCTCTATGGAAAGGGACAACCGCAGCAAATCGTCAGGGAATTCCGGCGTTTCCAACGCCAACACCAAATTTAAAAACATATTTGGTGAACGGAATCCCCACGGCTCGGTTTCATATAGCCCGGAAAAAGCTACAATATGTCCGGCTCTCTGCGACAACAACGCCGATGCGGTCTCTATGTTTCCACGCTTATTCCCGATGTTTGTTCCTAAAGCGATATAAGCCCTCGCCATATAGCAGCTCCTTTTTAATCAAGAATCAGCATCGCATCACCATAGGCACCGAAACGGTATCCCTCTTTCAAGGCAATGTCATACGCATCCATGACCAATTCGTATCCGCCAAAAGAAGCTGTCATCATCAGCAAAGTAGACAACGGCATGTGAAAATTCGTAATCATGCTCGTCGCCAAGCTGAATTCGTATGGAGGGAAAATGAATTTGTTCGTCCACCCTTCATATTCTTTCATGTGTCCGTCCGTACTCACGGCAGTCTCTACCGCACGCATTACGGAGGTCCCGACCACGCAGATTTGATGTCCGTTATCTTTCGCCTGGTTTACGATACGTGTCACGTCTCCATTAATGAACATCTCTTCCGAATCCATCTTATGTTTGGTCAAATCTTCCACATCTATTTCACGGAAATTGCCTAAACCGCAATGAAGTGTCAAATAAGCAAACTGGCAATCCTGTATTTCCAGACGCTTCATCAGTTCCCGGCTGAAATGGAGTCCCGCCGCCGGAGCGACAACCGCGCCTTCCTCTTTCGCAAATATGTTTTGATAGCGCGATTCGTCATCGGGTTCCACCGGACGGTCGATATATTTTGGCAGAGGAGTTTCACCTAATGCATATAAAGCTTTCTTGAAATCATCATGGTTTCCATCATATAAAAAGCGCAATGTACGTCCGCGTGATGTTGTGTTATCAATAACTTCAGCAACCATCGAATCGTCATCTCCAAAATAGAGTTTGTTTCCTATACGGATTTTACGTGCCGGATCAACCAATACGTCCCATAAGCGCAAATCCGGATTAAGTTCCCGCAACAAAAAAACTTCTATCCGTGCGCCTGTCTTTTCTTTATTACCATGTAGCCGGGCTGGGAAAACCTTTGTATTGTTAAAAATAAAAACATCTCCCTTTCCAAAATAGTTCAGGATTTCTTTGAATATTTTATGCTCAATTTCTCCAGTCTTACGGTGGACAACCATCATACGGGATTCATCCCTGTTTTTTGCAGGATGCAAAGCTATCTGCTCCTGAGGTAAATCAAATTTAAACTTTGACAGTTTCATAAATAAATATATTTCTACCTAAATTACATATTAACCATACTCGAAGAAAGATTCTCTTCCAAAAAAGCATCAATCTCTTCCGGATTCATGCACATGCCTAAAGTAACATCACCAATCCTTATCCGTTCCAATCCTATCAAATGGGCACCCGAGTGTAACGCTACTCCAATATCACGAGCCAAAGCCCTTATATAAGTTCCTTTACTACAAACAACTCTTATTTTTATCACCGGCAATTCACATTCCAGCAATTCAATTTCATCGATTACCAATATTTTCTTTTTCAAGGAGACCTCCTCGCCTTTTCGCGCCAATTCATAAGCTCGCTTGCCATCCACCTTGCAAGCCGAAAACATGGGTGGAACTTGCTCTATCGTTCCGACAAATGTTTTCAAGACTTCTTCAACCATCTCTTTGGTTATATGCTCGGTCGGGTAAATGGCGTCAATCTCTTTTTCCAAATCAAAAGAGGGAGTCGTAGCACCCAATTTCAGTGTTGCGACATACTCCTTTGTCTGATATTGGAATTCATCTATTCGCCGTGTAGCCTTCCCCGTACAGAGAATCATGACTCCGGTAGCTAATGGATCCAATGTCCCGGCATGCCCAACCTTTATCTTCTTTACATTCAGTTTCCGTGATAACTTATATCGGAATTTATTTACCAGATCGAAAGATGTCCATTTCAGCGGCTTATTAAAATAAAGGACTTCTCCTTCAAAAAAATCCATCATTACGCAACCAACGAATATATAACCGTCCCCAGTCCCAGAACTAAACAATAAATAGCGAAGTATATCAGTTTCCCTTTGCTCACCAGACTAATCATCCATTTGCAGGCAATCGTTCCAGAAACAAATGCTGCAAGAAAACCAGTTACAAGAACCGTCGCAGATAATCCGGAAGCTTCCACGGCAAAGTCACCTTTTATCAAATTTAAGAAAGCTTCTCCCAAAATTGGTATAATTACCATCAAAAAAGAGAATTTTGCCACTTGCTCTTTCTTATTCCCCAATAACAAACCTGTAGCAATTGTTGAACCGGAACGAGACAAACCAGGTAATACAGCACAAGCCTGTGCCAATCCGATAATGAACGCGTCTTTATAAGATATGACCTCCTTCTGACGGGGCTTTGCATAGTAGGAAAATGTCAATAGCACAGCTGTAAGCAATAACATACATCCCACAATCAATAATCCGCTGCCAAAGATGGACTCTACATAATCTTTAAAAAAGAGCCCGACTATCCCTACCGGAATCATCGACAACAATATCTTACAGACAAAGCTCGTCCCTTCATTCCACCGGAAAGAAAAAAACGATTTAAACAAATAAGACACTTCACTCCAAAGCACAACAATTGTACTTAATACCGTCGCTGCATGTACCACTACGGCAAACGTCAAATTTTCTTCACCATTCATCCCGAAGAGCGTCGCTCCTATCGTCAAATGACCGCTGCTGCTCACTGGCAAAAATTCCGTAAGTCCTTGTATGACTCCTAAAATCAAAGCTTCAATCCAACTCATTTCCTAATCCAATTACTCTTTACTTTTCTTCAATATTCCAACTATTACTAAAAAAAATCCGATTACAGTTACAAGCGGAGCAACTACAATCCTTCGGATGCTGAATACTTCCGGATTAAAGGAAACGCCATCCGCAGAAGAGCCACCACTCATCAAAGCCAATCCTATTATAATAATAACAACAGCTGTGGCTATTATGATAAAATTTTCTTTGCCAAAAGCAAAATTCTTTTGTGTCATATACTTCTTTCCTTATTAATTACAATATTTATATATAGTACAAATCACTCATATCCATACGGAGGTATTTGTTAACCGCCAAGGCTGTCGCAACCAATGACAACAGAATACCGCACAAAACTTCCGCTCCACATATCATGGCCAACGTTTTCCAATCAAAAAATTCCAGAAACCCGCCAAACTCCTGCTGAAGATAATACATCGTTCCGCATAACATGAGAATAGAAAGCAGTGAAGCCAATAATCCACTTACAATATTATAACGGATAAACGGAGCGCGTATAAAACCGGACGTAGCGCCAACCAACTTCATCGTATGTATCAAGAAACGTTTGGAATATATCAACAGACGAATCGTATTGCCGATAAGGACAAATGAAATAGCTGTCAACGCCAATGCCAAGACCAGCAGCACAAATCCTATTTTCTGCATATTGTCCTGTACCAGCTCCATCATATCTTTGCGGTAAAATAAATCGGATACGGAAGTATATGATTCCAACTGCTTCTCAATCACACCTAAACTATCCGGATTGGCATACTCGGAATTCAGTTTAACCTCTATTGATGCGTGAAGAGGATTCATTCCCTGGAATACCTCCGGGCTCTCACCCAATGCCTCTTCCAATTCTCGGGCAGCCATCTCCTTGGATATATACGTTGTAGATTTGATAAATGGAAGTTTTTTTAAAGATGTCTGAAGACGTGAAATCTCTCCTTCTGTAATATTATCTTCCAATATGACCGAAAAAGAGATATTCTCCTTCACATATGCGGAAAGCTTATTTCCCAACAATCCCATCAATAAGATTAATCCCAAAAGAAAAAGAACTAATGAGATACTTATAATTGAAGTCAGCCGCGAATGATAAAAAGAAAATGTTTTAACCTTTCTATTTCCGTTCATTATACTATTTAGTACATAAAAAAGATAATACTTGCCAGATGTCCACGAACAGCCAAAACACAGCCCTCCGGAATTTCCTGCAAAAAAACAAACAATTTGCGATATAGCCCTTACTTTTTGATTATTTAACTCATAAAATCGGCAATCTTTCCTTTTGCTGCAGCCATCCGCAACCAAGGGACAGCCGACAGCAAAAGGGAGAACTACGCACAAACGAGGTCACGATTCAACAAGTTCCCCAAACAATGTAGCCGATGTCGCCCCCGTTATTTTCATATTCACAAATTGACCTATCCGGCAATTTGCCTTATTGAATACAACCACTTTATTCTGGCTCGTCCGTCCATACAACTGTTCTTTGGAGCGTTTTGAAAATCCCTCGACCAAAACCTCAAAAACTTTTCCGATATCGCGCCGATTGCTTGCTTCCGACAACTCATTCTGCAAATCGATCATTCCTTGCAAACGACGCACTTTCACGCTTTCCGGAACATCGTCCGACAAATGTTTCGCAGCATATGTTCCCGGTCGCTCGGAATATTTAAACAAATAGGCACTGTCATACCCCACTTCCCGCATCAATGAAAGCGTTTCCTCATAATCTTCCTCTGTCTCTGAATGAAACCCACAAAACAAATCAGTAGAAATCGCACAATCCGGAATAATCCGGCGGATTGCGGCAATCCGGTCAAGATACCATTCCCGGGTATATTTCCGGTTCATTATTTTCAATATTTTCGAGCTGCCCGATTGCGCCGGCAAATGTATATACCTGCATATATTCGGATGGGCAGCAATTACACAAAGTGTCTCATCACTCATATCTTTCGGATGGGAAGTTACGAAACGGACACGCATCGCCGGAACTTCCAACGCCACCAATTCCAGCAATTGAGGAAAATCGACAACTGTCCCATCCGGTCTTTCATACGAATAAGAGTTTACATTCTGTCCCAATAATGTAACTTCTTTGAATCCCTTCGCATCCATGTCACGGATTTCGCTCAGGATACTCTCCACATCCCGGCTCCGTTCGCGCCCACGGGTATAAGGGACGATACAATAAGAACAGAAATTATTACATCCGCGCATGATAGATACAAAACCGGAAATATGCACACCGGGCAATTTCAATGGCATGACATCTTTATAAGTCTCCTGTGTCGACAATTCCACATTAATAGCCTTCTCGCCTCGTTCCGCAGCGCCGACCAAATTTGGCAAATCCATATAAGAATCCGGCCCGGCAACCAAATCGACATGGTGCTCTTCAATCAAAGAAGATTTCACCCGTTCAGCCATGCACCCCAGAACTCCGATAATCAAATTCGGGTTCTTTTTCCTTTTCAACGACCAAAAATATTGCAAACGCCCATATATTTTTTGTTCGGCGTTATCTCTCACCGAACAAGTATTCACAAACACGGCATCGGCTTCTTCTATATTTTCCGTCAGTGCATATCCGTCCATCTTCATAATTGACGCCACAACTTCACTATCGGCAACATTCATCTGGCAACCGTACGTTTCAATAAACAACTTTCTCTCTTTCAATTCAGTAGCAGATTTTAAGTCTGCACTTTCCTTTGCTTTCTCCATTTTTATAATTTTAAACGATGTTAAAAATAATTCTTCTTCCAATTTTTCTTTCCAAATATTTTTGTAATTCAAAAACCAACTCTATATTTGCAATTGAAAAACGTAAATTTTTTCATAGTTAAGGTTTTGGTTAAATTTGGATTAGGGTGGCTGAGAAGCTACCCTTTTCTTTTTGTGCCGCCACATTGACTATCAAACTTACGCATGCTTCCGTTCTTTTTCTTGCGCAAAAGTATAAAATTACAAGTAACCATTTTACAAAACAAATAAAATCTCTTCCTTTTTACCCTACGAACGTATCCTATAAAAGAATATTTCTTTTTCGTATAAGCCTTTTCTTCGATTCAGAAATCTTCCTATCTTTGTATTTTGAATAAAAAGGGAAATACCATTTGAACGAATAACAACTATGGACAATTTAGGAGATTGGTTATATATCATCATATTAGTAGTCGGTGCTATCGGCAGCCTGTTCAGCAACGACAAGAAAAAAAAGTCAAGAGAAATCCTGGGTCAGCCTGAAAATGGGAAAAAGAAGACTGCCGTTCCTGCCAACCGCCGGATAAAGGACATCTTCGAGGAAGTTTTCCAAAAAGAATTAGACGAATATTTTCCTCCCGAGGAAAAGGAAAAGACACCATGTTCACGAAAGAAAAGTACGGCAGCCAAACCATCTGCACAGCAACAGCCAATCATCAATCCCAATATAGAAACGGCAATAAGCCGCAACAATATAAGTTTGCAAGAGGGAACCGTATTTCAAGGAACAATTGATATCCCTGAGAATAATCCGGCAACGCCATCCCCATACGCGGAGATATTCAACAATCCCGACAGCGTCAGACAGGCGTTTATCTGTTCCGAAATATTGAACAGAAAGTATCAATAAAAAATTAACATCTAATTAAATTAAACAATAAATATCATGGCATTAAAATTCATTACAGCAGAAGAAGCCGCAGAATACGTCAAACATGACGACAACGTCGGATTCAGCGGTTTTACACCTGCAGGATGCCCGAAAGTCGTTCCGGGAGCAATCGCAAAAAAAGCCATCGCCGAACACGAAAAAGGCAATCCTTTTAAAATAGGCATGTTTACAGGAGCATCGACAGGAGACAAACTCGACGGGGTACTGGCTCGTGCCAATGCAATAAAATTCCGCACTCCTTACCAATCTTGTAAAGATTTGAGAGCTTCTTTAAACGCGCATCAAACCGAATACTTCGACATGCACTTGTCTGAACTTGCCCAAGACCTTCGCTACGGGTTCCTTGGGAAAATAGACGTCGCAATTGTTGAAGCTGCCGATGTTACGGAAGATGGCGAAATTGTTCCGACTTGCGGCGTTGGAATCCTACCTACCATCTGCAGATTAGCGGATAAAATCATTGTCGAACTCAACGACAGACATCCGAAAGAGATACGCGGGATGCACGACCTTTACGAGCCGGCAGATCCTCCTTACCGAAGAGAAATTCCTGTTTACCAAGCATCCGACAAAATCGGACAGCCTTTCGTAAAGGTTAACCCGGAGAAAATCGTAGGTATTGTAAAAACCAGCGAACCGAACGAAGGAAAACCTTTCGCTCCGCTGGATGACGTGACATTGGCTATCGGAAAGAACGTAGCAGACTTCTTGGTCAACGAAATCCGTGCAGGACGCTTACCCAAAGAGTTCGTACCCCTGCAGAGCGGTGTAGGCAACGTTGCAAACGCCGTATTGGGCTGTATGGGAGAAAATGAAGAGATTCCGGCATTCAACGTTTACACGGAAGTTATACAAGATGCCGTCATCAAATTAATGAAAGAAGGACGTGTCAAATTCGCCAGCGGATGTTCGTTGTCGGTAAGTAATGAAGTAATCGATGATATATACAGCCATTTGGATTTCTTCAAGAACAAAATATTGTTACGTCCGCAAGAAATATCGAACAATCCCGAAGTAGCCCGCCGTTTAGGACTAATCGCCATCAACACAGCGTTGGAAGCCGATATCTTCGGTAACGTAAACTCCACGCATGTTTCCGGCACACGGATGATGAACGGAATTGGTGGTTCAGGCGATTTCACCCGTTCGGCAATGCTTTCTATTTTCACGACACCATCTACCGCCAAAGAGGGAAAAATCAGCGCATTCGTACCGATGGTATCTCACTTGGACCATAGCGAACATTCCGTAAAAGTCATTATCACCGAATACGGCGTAGCCGATTTGAGAGGAAAATCACCGATACAACGCGCACGATGCATTATCGATAATTGTGTCCATCCGGACTACAAACCATTGTTGGAGGAATATTTAGCAATGGGAGTCAAAGGCCATACGCCGCAGAACTTGAAATGCTGCTTTGCTTTCCATGAAGAATTTGCGGCAAGCGGAGATATGCACAACGTAGATTGGAGCAAGTATAACAGATAATATTCGGATTCAAAAATATTTTCCTCCTGTTACGAAACGCCTGGGGCACAAAAAGCATCTGCTTACCCCAGGCGTTTTCTATTTTACCAATAGCCGGTTCATCCTCACCAATGCTTCCACATAATAGTAATCGGCGTAACTTAACGGCACATCTATTTCCGAATTTCCGGGAAGAAATCCAACCCCGTGTTTCAGGATGAAACCACCGTTACTCCCCTCTTCCGCCAAATATTCGTCGGAACTCAAAGTAATCAACTGCTCACGTGCAAAATCCAAGTAAGATGATGCCGCCGGCGATTCATCCAAGCAACTCAATTCTATCAGCGCCGAAGCCATTATTGCAGCAGCAGAAACATCCCGATAGGTATCTGGAATATCCGGTACATTATAATCCCAATACGGTATTTTATCTGAAGGCATATTGGGATGGCGCATTAAATAATCGGCAATGTGCTTCGCCTGTCGCAAATACACTTCATTCCCTGTCTCCCGGAACATCATAACGTATCCATACAATCCCCAAGACTGACCGCGAGCCCATGATGACTCATCGGAATATCCCTGATGGGTCATTTTCAGATGCGGCAGTCCGCTTATAGTATCATACGAAACCACATGATAAGAGCTAAAATCATCACGATAATGATTTTTCATCGTCGTTCGCGCATGCTCCTCCGCTATCTCCGAAAAACGGCTGTCACCACTTTCTTTTGCGGCAAACATCAACAGTTCCAGATTCATCATATTATCTATAATTACAGGGAATTGCCACAATCCGTTACGGGTAAAATCCCAAGAACGCAGACTCTTTATCAACGGGTTATAACGGGTCGACAACGACTTTGCACCCGTCAACAACACCTGCCGGTAATCATCCCGTCCCGTCAGTCGGAAACCATTCCCATAACTGCAATAAAGCATAAAACCAACATCATGGTTGGTGGTAACATGCTGTACGGCTTTCAAACGGGATGTAAACTTATCCGCCAACGCCTTCCACTCTTCATTTCCGTTCTCTTCATACAAATACCAAAGGACACCGGGATAAAAACCACTGACCCAATCATAACAACTGCATGTCTGCAAACGTCCATTTGAAAAAGTTTTCGGTAAACGTCCTTCACGGTTCTTCAAGCTGTCAGCCATAACCAACGCTTGTTTCTCTGCCCGCTGTAATCCTCTTTCAATTGCTTCTTTGAGAGGTTTGTCTTCCTTATTTTTTAAAAACAATGGTATAAGGGCTGCAAATGCGCCAACCAATAAAATTAAAAGGGAGCTTCTTTTCATGATATTTTCGTTTCTGGTATTCAAAATAAAACCATTCCGGATTTTCAAAAAGATATGCCCGTTTCTTTAAGAGAATCCGGAATCTTTTTGCGAAAAAGATTCCGGATTTTTTCCACTATTTACTGATGCTCCGTACGAAGCAAGTCATTCACTGTTTTCACGGGATTAAAGGTACTGATGGGAACCTCCACAAAGACCGTATTCCAATCGCTCATTGCTCCGTTCCACAATCCCGGAAGTTCAAGAGCCTTCAACTCCCGTCCATCCTTGCTCTTATGGGAGATAAAACCGGTGTTCCGGTCTACGAAATCCACCAAATTGTATTTGTTACCGTGTTCATCTTTTACGGCACAAACCAAATCCACAGGATTGAAATGCGTACCTTTCTCAAACATCGCTTTCTTATCCGCATCGCCCATGTCTATCTGTGAACTTTCCAATATCTGCGGTGAGATTGTTCCGTCCTGGTTTACTGCCAAGAACGGGCCACCGCCCGGTTCACCTACATTCCGTACCATACCGCAGACACGCAAAGGACGTTTCAGCTTACGCTTAATATAAAGAATCAGCTCCGAATCTTCCAAAAGCTTCATCTCCGGATTCTTTATGCAAAGCTCATCCTGAAGGAAATGAATCATCTCTTCCACTTGGGCATGAGTGTATTTGCCCGTTTCTATCAATGCCAGATAGCTGAATATCTTCTGCTGGATAGAGACCAGTACTCCGGCTAACAGCTTCTTATATATCACTGTTGTGCACTTGAAATTATCAGGAACGACATTGTCAATATTTTTGATGAAAATAACATCGGCATCTATATCGTTCAAATTCTCTATCAAAGCTCCATGCCCTCCCGGACGGAACAACAATTTGCCGTCATTTGTCCGGAAAGGTTTATTCTCCAAATCTACCGCTATCGTGTCCGTACTTGCCTTCTGTGCACTGAAAGAAATGTCATAACGTACAGAAAACTTGTCCTCAAAAGCAGGTACCCGTTCTTCCACCAGTTTTTCAAAAAGGGCAAGATGCTCAGGAGAAACGGTAAAATGGATATTCACATTTGCCGAACTGTTTTTTGCATACATGGCGCCTTCTGCCAAATGCTCTTCCATTGCGGTACGAGTCTGCTCCCCATAACGGTGGAACTGCAACAAGCCTTTCGGCAACTGTCCGTAATTCATGCCTTCAGAAGTCAGCAAATTGGCAACAACTTTCTTATATAACCCCTCCGAAACCATTTCCCGAATGCTTTTTCCGTCAAGTTCCTTACATACGGCATCCAACGATTCATAAAAGGCAAAACGCTCTATATTTTCAAAAAAAGTCTGCTCAAATTTCGTCGAAGGCGCATCATGGTCGCCTGTCATAAAAGCGAACAAATCCTTGAACATACGGCTTGCCGCCCCGGATGCCGGCACAAACTTCACAATCCGGTGGTCCTGCTCAAGATACTCATCCCATACATTCATATAATCGGACTGTTCATTCTGTTGAATGACCTTGATACCTTTCTCTACGGAAGCCGATGCTTTTATATCTAAAAAAGGAAAGCCTTTCTCAAAACAAGCCAATTGATTATTGATTTGCTCCTCTGTGATTCCGCGCATTTCCAGATCTTTCAAATCTTCTGCAGTTAACATAATGGAAGAATTTTATGGTGAATAATTATTTCTCTGAACTGAATTTTAATATATCGCAAATGTACAAAAATACTATTACAATAATTCGCCATATAAAATAAAAAAGATATTTTTACCACAGGTTTTATATACAAAAGAGACAATGGGCAATCTTAAAGAATTTTTCACCACAGAAGAAAAAAAGGAATTGTTCAGCAAATACAAACAACTCCTCGCCAATCTGAATGCTTCATTAGAGAAAGAAGATATCCGGAAAATGAAACTATTAATGCACCGCATCGTTGCTTTGGATTGTTACGGGAGAGACAAAAACGGCATCAACGGCGTACTCAGGAATATAGACACCGCACTGATAGCGACGACCGAAATTGGACTGAAAAGGACTTCGGTCATTGCATTATTGCTGTATCGCCCGGTCATGAAAGAAGCGATAACATTAGACGAAGTTGAAAAATCTTTCGGAAAAGATGTAACGTTAATCATACAGCGGCTCATCAAGGCGACATCGTTGTATGCAAAAAACACAGCGATAAATTCCGAAAATTTCCATCACCTTTTGTTCTCTTTTGCAGAAGATGTACGAGTTATCTTGCTGATGATTGCAGACCGCCTTTGCCTGATGCGGATGGGAAAACGATTCATCGACGGAGACAGCCTGCGCAAGCTGTCAATGGAAGTTTCCTATCTGTACGCTCCCCTCGCACACCGCTTAGGCCTTTACTCCATCAAAAGCGAGTTGGAAGACCTGGCGTTAAAATACACCGACCGCAAACAATACGATTTCATAAAAAACAAACTGAACGAGACGAAGAAGTCCCGGGATGCCTATATCAAGCAATTCATCGCCCCCATCAAAGAGAAACTGGAGAAAGAAGGTTTTACCTTTGAGATAAAAGGCCGTACAAAGTCAATCCATTCGATAAACAACAAATTAAGAAAGCAAAAAATCGAATTTGAAAACATCTACGACCTTTTTGCCATCCGGATTGTTTTAGATACCCCGTTGGAAAAGGAGCGTTCCGAATGCTGGCAAGTGTACTCAATCATTACCGATATGTACCAGCCAAACCCCAACCGACTGAAAGATTGGATTTCCATACCCAAGAGCAACGGATACGAAAGCCTGCACATTACGGTCATGGGGCCACAAAACAAATGGGTGGAGGTACAAATCCGCACCAAAAGGATGGACGAGATTGCGGAACGAGGGCTTGCGGCCCACTGGAAATACAAAGGAATCAAGGAAGAATCCGGTCTGGACGAATTTATGAACAATGTCCGTTCTGTTCTCGAGTCCAAAGAAAAAAGCCCGATAGACCTGATGTCGGATTTCAAAATGGACCTGTACAAAGATGAAATCTATGTATTCACACCGAGCGGGGAACTCATAAAACTTGCCAAAGGTGCGACGGTTTTGGATTTTGCTTTTGCCATACATTCCATGTTAGGGAGCAAATGCGTATCGGCAAAAGTAAACGGAAAAAATGTCCCGATTAAATATGTCCTGCAAAACGGAGATACGGTTTCCGTCATCACATCACCGACACAAACACCAAAAAGGGATTGGTTGTCGTTTGTCGTCACATCAAAGGCCCGCGTACGAATCAAACAAGCCTTGAGGGAAGAAACTGCCAAAGCGGTAGAAATAGCCAAAGAAATGCTCCAACGCCGCTTTAAGAATAGAAAAATAGAGTTCGAAGAACCTGTATTCATGCGTTTTATCAAAAAGAAAGGATTCAAGACCGTTACTGATTTCTATATAGAAATTGCAGAAGACCGCCTGGATCCCAACAATGTTATCGATGAATATCTGGAACAGGTTAAACGGGAGAACGAAAACGCGGAACGAACGGAGACTCGGAGCGCCGAAGAATTTACAACGGTAACCGAAGCTGAGGAAATATCCGGCAATAAAGATGTACTGATAATAGACAGGAATCTGACTGGCATTGAATATAAACTTGCCAAATGCTGTAATCCCATTTACGGCGATGAAGTATTTGGTTTCGTCTCTACGCAGGGAATCAAAATCCACCGGATGGATTGCCCGAACGCACAAGAGATGTTCCACCGGTTCGGCTACCGCATCATCCAAGCGAAATGGAGCGGTAAAGGAAACGATGGCTACAATACAACATTGCGTGTCATCGGACGAGATGACATTGCCATCGTCACAAACATTACATCCGTAATCAGCAAAGAAAACGGAATCTCCCTTCGTTCATTGAATATAAATTCAAACGACGGGCTTTTCCAAGGTTCTTTCACCGTAACGGTGAAAGATATAACCGGATTAAACATGCTCATCAAGAAGATAAAGGCGGTGAAAGGTGTCAAAAGCGTAGAACGGTTAAACTCATAATGCAAAAAAGAACCTCACCGCCGGATATTGGCAAATCCGGCGGTGAAATCCTTTTCCCAATCTTGTTCACTCCATCAGAACCCATAAGAGATACCGATAGACGGCATCAAGGCATAAACGCTATAATGTCCGGAAAAAACCCGCGTCTTATACGAATCGTCGATATTAGGAATTGTCTTCATTAACATATACTCATCCGTATAAGAACCGTCACGTCCGAAACCTGTCACATAAGCAAATGCTAAATCCACAGAAAGATTCTTCAATGGACGGAAGCTCAATCCAGCCGTTATCCCCAATTTATTCATACTCGGAGTCTCCGGATTCAGATACTCATCTTCCACTGGTGTCTGGTCAAAATAAGCTCCGAAACGGATATCTAAACGGTTAGTCGCAGCAAATTCCGCACCGGCACGGTAAATGAAAGAGTTCTTATATTTCTTGTCCGCGTGCATGTTGTAGACACTTAGCGACGATGGAGAGAACGATACGTCCAACGCATCATATTTTCCCCATCCTACAAACTGAACCTCACCAGACACTGTCCAGCGTTTTGTCGGATAATAGGTGACACCGAAATTCAGATTGCTCGGAAGCGGCAGTTCCGAAGAGAAAGTACCCGTATTCAACGCCGGCAGTTCGATTTTTTGGGGGAGTCCGCTACCATCGGGAAGCATGGAGCCAGCCTGTGCCAATAACGTATTGACATTTTCCAATAACCCCATCAGATGTGCTTCGTTGGCATACCGCAACGAAATATCACCCTGTTTGACACGAGCCCGTATCAGCGAACGATAGGAAACGCCGACCGTCAGCTTATCATTGATGTCGAACATTGCTCCAACATTGAATCCGAAACGCACACCGGCTTTTCCAGACAAAGAGACCGATGCAGCTGAAGCATCATTATACAACGCCATCTCTTTCATGATTGGTTCAAGCATCGGTTGGAGAATAGGCAACAAGGATGGATAATTCTGTGCCACATTCTGCACCATATAGTTCGCCATATAGGTCATCTCACCCGGTCCTATCAAAGCCCGGTCCATACTGATATTTCCAAAATCCATCATCAAACCAGCACCAATACTCAAACGGTCCGTAATTTTCCAAGAGATTGTAGGCTGGAAATTAAATGCTTTCAAACTAATATCCTGGATAAGATGCGCTCCTTTCCAATCGTCACCCCAATGTATGCCACTTCCGTAAGGTGTTGTCAAAGAGATTCCGGCTGCCAAATTATCGAAAATCTTGAACCCTGCATAAACATATAACGGAGTACTCGGAGCATTATCCGAATCAAATTTGTAACCCGTATCATCTTTGAAACTTGCCGAAGAAAACACTCCAGAGACTCCGGCAGACAAATCGATTGTCTTATCCATAAAAGCCAATCCCGCAGGATTAAAGTGCATGCTCTCCGCACCAAGCTTCATCGAAACCCCAACATGCCCCATACCTGCTTGTTTGGTGCTTTGGAGATTCACTTGATAACCTTCCGCTTTTGCCTCGACAAAAGCCAATACAAACACACATGCAATCGCAATAATTTTTTTCATAAATCTACATTTCGTTTATACTATTTATACATTTCTTTGCGCAAACGGCGGCAAAGATAAATACTTCTGTCGAAAGAATTGCACACTTTTTAGTTTTTTGTGCCATTTTTATTGCTCAATCACACAAAAAGTGTGCAAACCTATTGTCGGAGATAAACGGGAACATACAAAAAAGAGGATATTCCCTCACGGAAATATCCTCTTCCATATCATCAAAATATCCGGTTTATTTTCCAGAAAGCGTATTTATCACCGCTTCGTTTGCCTGGCGCACTTTAGCTTCATCAATTTTTATCACTTTGCGATCGTATGTCATCAAACCATTTACCTCTCCTTCCACATCAGTTGTCTGCGTATATACGGCAGCCGAAAAGCCCTTCGGAATATACGATTTCAGTATTTCCGTATACTTTACATATTCGGCTGTAACTTCGTCGGCATTTTTAAACTGGACATATCCCCAATTCCGTTTATTCCACCATAAATGGTCTTCAACAGCCATACCGATTCCGCCATATTCACCCAAGACATTCACTCGATTACCGTCATACAGATACATTTCCGGAGCAGGATACCGGTGAAGGTCTACGATATCTCCACAGAAACGATGGTTACCTCCACTGGCAGAGTTAACCAGACGCGACGGATCATAATTCTTTGTCCATTCAGCCACTTTCTCTGTATCAAACTGTCCCCAAGCTTCGTTGAACGGGACCCAAACCACAACACAAGGATGCGACATACATAAGTCCATGATTTCTTTCCATTCCTGGTAATAGTTCTCTACCGATTCAGCACTACGTTTACAATCGGTTCCGGCATTAAAATCAGTCATACCCCACGTATTACCGCCACGGTCTCCACTAGGCATATCCTGCCATACCAAAATACCTTCACGGTCGCAGTGATAATACCATCGGGCAGGTTCTACCTTTACGTGCTTCCGAATCATATTGAATCCCCATTCTTTCGTTTTCTTCACATCATAAAGTAACGCTTCATCGGTCGGTGCCGTATAAAGCCCATCAGGCCACCATCCCTGATCCAATGGTCCGAACTGGAACAATGGTTCGTTATTCAAATACATACGGTAAACCTTATTTTCATCTTTCTTCATCGAAATTTTCCGGAATGCCGTATACGACTTTACATTGTCAACGTTTTTGTTCTCTTTTAAGAGTGTTACATTCATATCATACAGGTATGGATTCTTCGGACTCCATAGAGTCGGATTTTCTACAGCCAAACGCAACTCTTTTCCTGGAACACCTTTTGCCGTAGCAACAACTCTCCCCTTTTCAAGCAAATCGACTTTTACAATTTCGCCTTTGCTATTCGTTGCAGTAGCGACATTCACCGATAACGTTTTCCGGTCGACATCAGGTATTGCCTTTATATTCACGATATGATTCTCAGCCACAGGCTCCAGCCATACTGTCTGCCAGATACCAGTAACTGATGTATACCAAATTCCTTCCGGCTTATGCGTCTGTTTTCCGACAGGTTGGTAACCACGGTCTGTCGGATCCCAAACGCGAACCACCAATTTCTGCTTTTTCGTTCCTGTAAGATACGGCGTTATATCCAAAGAAAACGGCGTATATCCACCTTCGTGTGAGCCAATCAACACATCATTGACAAATACATCCGCACGCCAATCAACAGCTCCGAAATTCAATTTGACTGTTTTGTTTTTCCAAGCAGACGGAATATCAAATTCGCGTTTATACCAAAGCTCGTTATTCTGACCAACCTCCTTTTGCACACCTGAAAGCGATGATTCTATTGCAAAAGGGACTAAAATATTTCCGTCAAAAACCTTTGGTTCAACTTCTCCTTTCGGACGGATGGCATATTCCCATTCGCCATTCAGATTTTGCCAACTTTCACGCACCAAGGTAGGACGCGGATATTCAGGCAACACCGATTCCGGGTTAATCTTATCAGCCCATTCTGTTTTGATTTTATCACCGGCTGGCTTCCATTGCGCTTGAACTCCGACTACTGAAAGCAAAGCCAAAACTACCAATAATTGTTTTTTCATAAAGCTTTTAATGATTTTATTTTGATTTTTATTTCAGAGATTATCCAATCATAAAGGCAACAGCAACAAACAAATTCAATTTTTCATGTTTGAACAAAGCCTATCCGCTAATAAACTGAATAGGCAAAGATAAGAATTTGCTTCAATTATACAACCATACATATACACTTTCCTCGAAAAATAAACACATCATTATTATACTCCCCGCATACAAAATAAGGAAATCCTTCCGGTTTCTGGAAAATTCGATGAAAGAGATAGAGATAAAAGTGTATCTTTGTTGGAAAATTTATATCTTAATGATTATATACAACACCACCTTTCACATAGACAAAGGATACGAAAAAGAGTGTTTGGAATACTTCAAACGCACATATATGCCCGAAGTATCAGCCAGCGGTTTCCTGACAAACGGATACCTGCGCAGGATCATTCCAACTGCAGAAGACGAAGGGACCAGCTTTGCCGTCCAGTTTCATGTGAAAAACATTGAGACCCTCAATTACTGGATTGAAAAAGAAGGCAGGTCTTTGCAGAAAAGAGTTACCAACTTATTCGGGAACAAAATAACCGGCTTCGTAACTCTATTGGAAGAAATAGAATGGGAATAAATATGGTTAAAGAAAGAATCATATTGGGTATCGACCCCGGGACAATTGTAATGGGATACGGCATTATAAGGATTATCGGAAACCGGCCCATGATTGAAACAATGGGCGTATTGCAATTGAGCAAATACGAAGACCACTACCTGCGTCTCCGACGGATTTTCGAGCGTGTTCTCTCTTTAATCGACCAATACTCCCCGGATGAGTTGGCAATCGAATCCCCTTTTTTCGGGAAAAACGTACAGAGTATGTTGAAATTAGGACGGGCACAAGGGGTAGCCATGGCAGCCGCTTTGGAGCGAGATATCCCGATTTTTGAATATGCACCGCTGAAAATAAAGATGTCCATTACCGGAAACGGCAACGCTTCAAAGGAGCAGGTTGCAGGTATACTGCAACGCTATTTCCATATACCGGAAGAAATGATGCTTCCCCAGCTGGATGCGACCGATGGACTTGCTGCCGCCCTATGCCATTTTTTTCAAAGCAACAATCCGGTCTCCGAAAAAAAATACACTAACTGGAAAGATTTTATTTCAAAAAATCCCGATAAAATAAAAGGTTTCAAATAACGAAGTAAAAGAGAAAGGGCAGACCCGTCGCCATAGACCTGCCCTTTTTCTCTTTCTAAATAAAATACGCTTCTCTATTCTTGTGTCTCTATATATACGACATGTGTCTGCAAATATTCCTCCAAGCCATGTTTTCCGTCCGCCCCACCGATACCAGACTTGCGCCAGCCAGCATGGAAACCTTGCATTGCTTCAAAATTCTCCCGATTGATGTAAGTCTCGCCAAATTTCAACGAACGCATCATCTTGAATGCCAAATCCAAATTCCGGGTATATACGGATGACGTCAAACCATATTCGCAGTCGTTTGCCCAACGGATAGCTTCATCCAAGTCGGTATACTCAACAACCGGCAACACCGGACCGAAAGTCTCTTCCTGAATAATACTCATCTTTTGGGTTGCCTCATCCAATATAGTTGGCTCAAAGAAATAACCGCGGTCGCCTATGCGATGTCCACCGCAAACCAACTTAGCACCCTGAGAGATAGCTTTCTCCACTTTTGACTCAATAGATGCCAGCGCATTCGCTTCAATCAAAGGACCCATGTCCAAATCAGCAACTTCACACGGATTACCTACTTTCACTTGTCTCATCCCTGCTACAAGTTTTTCCATAAACTGATTCTTAACTTTCTTATCTACATATACACGTTCCGCACAATTGCAAACTTGTCCCGTATTTATGACACGCGATGCGATAATTGATTTGACAGCCAAATCCAAATCGGCATCCGCCAAGACAATCGCCGGGGCTTTACCGCCCAGCTCCAACGACACTTTCGTAATGTTCGGGGCTGCCGCCGCCATAGTCTGCTGACCTGCTGCAACACTGCCAGTCAAACTCACCATACCCACTTTGGGATTAGCAGCCAGCTCCTGACCGACAACCGAACCGCGACCGTTTACCAAATTGAATACGCCGGCAGGCAAACCTACCTCTTCTACAATTTGTGCAAAGACATATGCATTCTCCGGTGTCAACTGACTCGGTTTTACTACAATTGTATTCCCTGTCACCAAAGCAGGAGCCATCTTACGGGCAATCAAAAAGAACGGGAAGTTCCAGGGCAAAATACCGGTAGTCACGCCGATTGGTTTCTTAAACAGGAATATCGTCTCTTTCGGACGGTCACTTTGGATAATCTCTCCCTCATAGCGACGCGCCCAACCTGCCATATAATCCAAATAATCTGCAGTAAAAAGGACCTCTACATTTGCCAATCCTTGCGTTTTTCCACCTTCACGGACAATAATATCCGTCAACTCCTTTTCACGTTTGCGGATTCCTTCCGCAATCTTCTCCAGATACGCACCTCGCTCGACAGCAGGAATTTTCTCCCAAGCTCCTTGCGCCTTTTCGGCAGCGTCGATAGCCCGACGTGCATCCTCCACTGTCCCGTCAGGCATCAGGCAATTTACCTCTTCAGTTGACGGGTTCAACACTTTAATCCATCTGCCGGAAACATTCTCTTCGAATTTTCCGTTAATAAACATTCTTAATTCTTTCATGGCAACCTATACTAAAGTTTGTTGCGTTGAAGATAACAATTCTCGAACTACAACTATTTATGAATTTTGACAATACTTCTTTCAGAATTGATAACCGTCCAACAAAAAGTACCTGGAAAGGATTCCATTTACAGTCAACAAAAAGGAATAGTTGCCTTTATTTTTCCTCACTGACAATCCGATATTTACCGGATGGCAGCAACAACTTCTCTTGTGGATTTTTCGTTTCCCCGTTTACTTGAATCCGGCTCGCCTTTACCGGCAAATCCACCTGAGCCATACAGCCCGAAGGAACCTGTACATTCATCGTAAACATATTTCCCCATTTTTCCCAGCTCACTTCCAGCATCCCGTAAGGCGTCTCTTTTTTCGCTTTTACCCAAGAGATTGCACTTACCAGTTGCGGAGCAATAATAACGCGGCGATAACCGGCAGCGGAATCATCCGGTTGTATTCCTGCCAACGCTGAATAAAACCAGGAACCTATACCGTTATAACAATTATGGATATGACTACGGGCACCGTTCCAATGCTCCCATGTTGTTGTTGCCCCGTTATCTATCATATATAGATATCCGGGATAATTCCGCTTTTTCAGCATTGAATACATAAACTCAGCCGCTCTATTTTCCGTTGCCCACTCAGTAATAACCGGAACACCAACCAGACCTGTCGCCAAGTGACCATTAAACCGTTCAGCCGTCACCTTACGCAGTGCCTCCCGTACATCATCCAAACAATCTGAAGGAGTCACTCCTGCCAACATCGGATAAATCAAATCAATCTGCGTTCCTGAGCCATACGAATGAGAAGCCGTGTCATAAAAAGTCTCATGTATCAATTTGCGCAACGCTTCATCCTTCGCCAAATAGAGTGCTTCATCCTCCGAATTACCCAATAGACCGGCAATTTTCGCCATCGTCTGGTAACAAACAGCCACGAAACAGTTATTTACCAAATCTACCGAACGGGAATCGGTCTGGTCGATACCTGTCGGCGTTGCCCAATCACCCAAATACCACTGACGATAATCCGTATTGGGCCAGGCAGTCAACAAACCGTTGACAGTATATTTTTTGACATATTCCAACCATTGCTGCATGTAAGGATAATAACGTTCCAACAACCGTACATCCCCATAATTCAAATAAGTTTGCCACGAAGCCGTAATGATAAATCCACACCAAAAAGGACCACCGCCTGCCAAATAAGGATTCGGCGCGGTATGGGGCATGCTGCCATCCTCACGCATACAATCCGCCCATGCCTGCATCCAGTTCATATATAACGGCGCAAGATTATACATCATTTGGATTGTCGGCGTAGAAGCATTGCCGTCGCCACCATAACCAAGACGTTCTATCTGAGGACAGTCCACCATGTCTCCACCAAGCGTAAGGCATTGCAAAGTATAATGCACCATATCATGGATGGCATTCATATCGCTGTCGGAACATTCGAAAGATGAGTTTCCGGAATAATCCGTTCGAACCAGATACCCTGTAACATCTGATAAGGCCGGTGCTTCTTCCAAATTGGAAAGTTTTATATACCGATAAGCTTTATAGTTGAATTTATTCAGAAATATTTCAGGTTTCCGTCCAGAAGCGATATAATAATCTTCATATTGTCCATCGCGGAACTGGTTCTTGTCATCCAAAAAGTCGCAATAACTGATTCGTACCCGATGTCCCTCCGGCAATGCCGGGAACTGTATCTTCGTCCATCCCGTAAAATTGGTGCCCATGTCAAATATCCATGCAGTATCTCCTGATGCCTGGAAAGCTATCGGATGAAACGACTGGCGAATCCGGTTCAGCTCAGCCATTTGAGGTGTAACCGCATGCTCCGGAATTTCAACAACACGCACGGGATGCCACGAAAGCGCTTTCAATGCTGTCTCATCAGACAAGTCAGCCATGTTTCTGGCATCAATTATTTCTCCACCAAACTGGTAAGAACGCCAAGTACCAAAGGAAAAATAACCGTTTTCTGCCGCCTTCCAAGAATTATCTGTTACCAAGCATGTCTGCCAAGTTCCTCTTTTCTGTACCTCCAACTGCGCCCGTACAAAAGGACCGCCTTCCACCACACCGGGCAGTCCCTCATTATACCAACCTTTGCCAAGCCACAGCACAATGTCATTTTCTCCATCTTTCAAAAAACTCGTTACATCATAAGTAACCGACAACGAACGTTTATTGTATTGTGACACGGCAGGAGTCAATACCGCATCACTCACCGCTTTTCCATTCACATACACTTCATGATATCCCAACGAATTAACATGCAGGAAAGCCCGTGCATTCCGTTCTTTCCAACGGAATGTTTTACGTAACAACGGCGAAACAGATTTATCCATTTTTTCCGGCATACCGATATAATGCGCCGTCCAATCTTCAGATTGCAGCAGTCCGATGCCAAAATATGCCGGAGCGCTCCAGCGCGAAACGGCATCCGACTTATCCCAAACCCTGACTTTCCAAAAAACAAAACTTTTCGATGTCAATGGTGCCCCTTCATAATTAATCCAAGCTGATTCGGATGAAGAGACTTTACCCGAATTCCAAATGTCGGCATCCGTCTCATTCAGCAACTCTTCCGACGATGCCACCAATATCTGATAAGCTGTCTGCGACTCCCCTGCCGTACCATCTGTATAAACAATCCAACTGAGATGTGGTTTTATATTATCTATTGCCAAAGGGTTAACCAATGCTTCACATTTCAAATCGCCAGCCACAAGTGCCGATTCCCTGGCAAATGATAAAACCGGGAAAAACAAACATAGCAAAAACAAGTATTTCAATGTTTTCATAGTGTTTTTTATTTCAAAATAATTAAACTTCAAATCAATATCAAATAGCTATTCCATAAACATATTTAACAGATTCCTGACATTACCCACAGCTGTCAGAACAAACAGCCCAATGAGAAACTCAGCATATTGGTACGCCTGTTCAAATTAATATCAAATATCGTATTATCTATTTGGGATGTACTAAAATCCGACTCATTCCTGTTCAAACCAAATTCATAAACGAAATCGAGGAAGAGTCTTCCTATACTGATACTAAGACCGGCTGCAATATTCACGCCAAACGGATTACTTTTACTGCCAAATTCCACATAATCCCCATACGAATAGTTGGTATATTCAGACTTATATGTATATCGGAACTTGGAACCTGCCATCAGACTTAATCCATAAGGACCCTGTTTTATTAAATTATATCCAATCATCACAGGCAACACTATTGTCTGATCCCGATAAGACATCGTATTTTCCAATAAGTATTCGTCTTCCTCATCCGGCAAAAAATAGTTAATGGATCCCAATGAGCGTGTCCATGATATTTCAGGTTGTATAAAAAATCGTTTTATATTGAAACGGCCAAACAGTGAAACAGTATAACCGACTTTATACTCTAATGTGATGTTCTCTGCATTGACCCCTTCGATAACCAAATCGTTGATAACCGGAAATGCCGCATTAAAACCGATTTTTGCACCATAGTTAAAATGTTTCTTGCTGGAAGTGAGTATGCCTTCCCCTCGAACCGTCAAAACAAAAACGGTCAAAAAACCGATAAGCAGCAACCATTTTCTCATTTCCTTTTCTTAACAGACCAACCAAAAGAACCTATCAGGTTTCCCAATTCGTAATATTTGCCATGAGAATAAGCAATTAATTCCGCTTTTTGCATATCGAACGCTCCCGTCTCCGGATTAAGGAAACGGTCATCGGCCTGCACGTTCACAATATCAGAAATGAACATATCATGGCTTCCCAATCCCATTATCTCTTTCACCCGGCACTCGATACTCAAAGGCGATTCTTCAATAATCGGGGCATTCACCAGCAGCGATTTTCCCGGAGTCAGATTCATTTTTTCAAATTTGTTGAAATCTTTCCCCGAATTGACTCCACACCAATCCGTCGCAAAAGCCATACTTTTTGTCGTCAGATTAATGACATACTCCATATTCTTCCGGAGGATAGGATAAGAGTGACGTTCCGGACGGACAGATATATAACACATGGCAGGATTGGTACAAAGTATACCAACCCATGCCACTGTTAAAATATTGTATTCTTCGGGAACTGCACCGCAACTGACCAATACTGCCGGAAGCGGATATATCATCGTCCCCGGTTTCCAGTTCAATTTCATTTAATGATAATGTCGTCCTTTTTGATTTTCCGTTCGCAATAATGACATTTGATTGTGCCGTTTACCTTATCGACAACCTCAAACACCGTAGGCATCGGTTCGTTATTTGTGATACACTTCGGATTATTGCACTTCACCAATCCCTTTATCACATCCGGAAGGGCTACTTTTTTCTTTTCCACAACCTCATAATCCTTAATCACATTCAGAACCACGTTCGGGGCAACCAATGCTATGCGGTTGATTTCTTCTTCCTTGAAGAACTTATCAGAAATCTTTATCATCCCCTTGTTCCCGACTTTCTGGCTGTACAAATTATTTCCGATGGTAATCGTATTGCCTTCCATCTTTTCCAAACCCAGCAGGGATGCGACCTTAAACAATCGTGCAGGAGGAATATGATCTATTACCGTTCCATTCTCGATAGCTGCAACTTGCAATTCCTTTTTCTTTTCGGCAGACATAACAATTCCTAATTAAACATTAATACCCAAAACTTCACAAATAATCGCTTCCCGCGCATACAACCCGTTGCGGGCCTGCTGGATATAATAAGCTTTCGGATTATCATCAACATCATATGAGATTTCATTGACACGCGGAAGCGGATGCAATATCTTCAAATTATCACGGCTGTTCTCCAACATCTCGTTTTTTAGGATATAAACATTCTTGACCCTTTCATACTCTTCCAAATCGGTAAACCTTTCACGTTGCACACGGGTCATATAAAGTATATCTGTTTCATTGATAACATCTTCCGTAAAATCGGTATGTTCATAATATTTTATTCCGCGTTCATCGCAAAAAGTCTTTTGTTCATCCGGCATCCGTAACTCGTTGGGGGCAACAAAATGAAACGTAGGATTAAAATGAGACATCCCGACAATCAATGAGTGTACGGTACGCCCGTACTTCAAATCGCCGACCATCGTAATGGTCAGATCCTCCAGCTTTCCTTGCGTCTTCCGGATTGAATAAAGATCCAACATGGTTTGCGACGGATGCTGGTTGGCTCCATCACCGGCATTGATAATGGGTATGTCCGTCACTTCCGATGCATAACGGGCTGCCCCCTCCAAATAATGCCGCATAATAATCAAATCAGCATAATTGCTTACCATAAGAATGGTATCTTTCAGTGTTTCTCCTTTCGAAGAGCTTGTTGTCGATGCGTCTTGGAATCCGATAACCCTGCCGCCCAACCGGTTCACTGCCGTTTCAAAGCTCAAACGGGTACGTGTGGATGGCTCAAAAAAGAGCGTCGCCGCAACTTTTCCTTCCAGCAATCTACGATTCGGATTCTTTTCAAATTCACCGGCATTATCCAAAATTCGAAGAATATCTTCTTTTGAACATTGGTCAATCGATACTAAACTTTTATTCTTCATACACGATTTTGTATTGCGTTCTATATAGACAAAATTAAGGAAAAGATAAAGTATAAAAAAATCTCCGGCACTTTTTTTATGGATTTCCTCCATTCGGAAGCAACCGCGACATCGTTTTCAACTTCTCATTAGTCTCTTCCCATTCGTTTTCCATCCGAGATGATGCCAGCAGTCCGCCTCCTGCATACAACTCATAACAATCCTCTTTCACCTGCATGCACCTCAAGTTTACATAGAGCGATGTACGTCCGGCAGGACAGAGCCTGCCGACAAATCCTGAATAATAAGCCCGGTCATATCCTTCATTTCGCCGGATAAACCGGAAAGCCGCTGCCTTTGGCAAACCGCACACGGCAGGTGTAGGGTGCAACAAAGCCAACAGGTTTCCCAATGCCGTACGTTCCTCTAACACGAATGAAAAAATGCTTTTCAAATGGGAGATTTCCCCGGCACGGACAGGGAACGGTCCTTCCTCTTTTGCCGATATAGAGACACTACCCAGCTGTTCCCGTATATATTCCGCAACTATCTGCTGCTCCCGCCAGTTTTTTTCGTCCCACTCGGCAGGGATTTTTCCATCTCTCAGCGGCTGTGTTCCAGCCAATGCAACCGTTTTCCAACACGCGTCTTGTCCGGCAAGCAATATCTCCGGAGTACTCCCCATCCACGTCCCGGTTTCCGGAGAATGAAACAGATAGACATACGAATAAATATACCTTTTCGCCGCCCGGAGGAAAGACAAATACAATCCGTCCGTCCCGTTTCTCCTGATGATATGTTTACGAGAAAGTACCAACTTGTCGAACTTTTTTCCGGCAAGCGCCCGGCTAAAAAGGCCGAAACGTGATTCATAAACATCTTTCTCTTCCTCTGGAGAAAGGATACCTGGTGCAGTTTCTCTGCAAACGGAAGGAAAAACACCCGCCACTTCACGATAACGCACTTTCACATCTTCCCAAGAGAATGTATCAGGATTCAATAAAATAATGGGATGTTCCTCCGAGACATCAAACGGGGCGAACACAAACCCCTCCCGCCCATTCAGATCCTCTATCTCATGTAACACGACAGGCTGTCCGTACGACTGCATACAAAAATGGACGGTATCTTCCTCCGGATACCGCCAGAATGCAAAGCTTCTCTTGCTCCGAACCAGGAAAGCCAGCACACGATCCTCGTCCGTCATTTTTTCTTCAGAATACTGTTTACTACCCGAATGGAAGATACCAACTTATCGGTAGATGTAAATACATCCACATTCCAGACATGGGAAGAACGCCCGCGATGGATAATCGTAGCAACGGCACGTACTGTATCACCTTCGTGCGCCGAAGAGATATGGTTTCCGCTCACCTGCATCCCTACAACGATTTCGTCGGGCTTGACCGTCAGCATCGAGCCTAACCCGGCAACCGTTTCCGCCAAAGCCAGTGTAGCTCCTCCATGCAAGATGCCGAAAGGTTGCCGCGTCCGCTCATCGACCGGCATCGTAGCCTCTATCCGGTCTTCAGAAGCATACGTATATTGGATACCCAGATTCCCCATCAAGGCATACTTGCCACGCAGGTTCAATTGATCAAGGGAGATTTCCGTCGGACGTATATCAGCAAGTATCGCATTCTCTACAGCAACGGCTACACCGTCCTGGTCGTTCGAGAGGGTCGAGACATCGGCACATGCCCTGACCGAATCGCGGGCATTGCCCATCGCGATACCGAAACCTGCCTGTTGCAACATCGGGACATCCGCTATGCCGTCCCCTATGGCTATCACATTTTCCCTCTCGATATGCAGGATATCCAACAAGATACCTATCGCATTCCCTTTGTTTACCTCCGAAGGGGCAACCTCCAGGAAGAAATCCTCAGAGCGGAACACATCCAGCTCACCTGCCAACCGTTTCTTCCAATGGCTCTCCAAAGCAACCAAGCTATCTTCATCGTCGCTTGCAAGGATACACTTGCTCGGCGAGAAATCTACCGCGTCAGCAAGAGACTCTACCCCGATAATCTTCATATTGTTCAAGTCTGCTTCCGCAATCACATGCTTGTCGGTCGGATTGTTCGTCAATATGTAATCTTCATGGTAAGTGAATATCGAAAAGCCGTTCTTACGGGCTTTCCGCTCCAAATAGGGAAGGTATTCCGGGTTAATACGCTTCTCAAACAACGTCTCGCCCGTCTGCACATTTATAATCTGACTACCATTATACGAGAACACAAATCCTCCGTATTTCTGCATTTCCAGCAAACGTGCCAAAGGCAGAACACCGTTCGTAGGACGTCCGCTTGCCAGCACGATACGCACACCCAGCTGTTGCACCTTCAACAATGCAGAATAGGTATGCTGGGTCACCTCTTTTGCACTGTTCAACAGCGTGCCGTCTATATCTAATACCAATAACTTATATTTCATAACGCATCCTTGTTTTTGAATTCGAAACAAAGATAACACAAAAAGTAAGATATTGGGTAAATCTCATAAATATGATTGAAGGCAAATGACTTAAGATTTTAACGATTAGAAGTAGTGCCAAGAAAATCGCAAAAAGGCAATTTAAAACATATTCGCAATGTCTCCACGTTACTGAAATCCGGAGCGAGTAACACTGGCTGCTGGAACAAAATAAAATACGCCGTATTGGAATTCTCAATACGGCGTATTGCCAAACACAACACAAAGGTCATGTTTTTAACTCATTATCAATCCTCTATAATGACTCTAAATCCGACATTAAACACACGCTGATACGGATAAAACGCCTTGCGTGAATAAGCCGTAGAAAATTTAGGACGTTCTATATAAGAACCTCCGCGAACCACTTTATATTTGGAAACCTCTTTCGGTTTCTCTTTGTATGGATAAGAAACATAGTCTGAACGAGTCCATTCCGCTACATTACCGTGCATACAATACAATCCGAACGGATTCGCTTCATACTTTTTACCGCCTATTTGAACCAGATTACCATCATCAACATTCTCCTCTTTTGGTAAGAAAGTATAATATTTATACCAGAAAGAGTTCTTAGGCATAGGCTGAGGGTCAATACCGCTTACAGCAAACAAATTGGTCGTCACATCCGCCAGATTATCCTTCTTTCCGAAATCTGCATTCATGTCTCCATACCAGAAATCCTGATCGCTACCAGCCCGACAAGCCCATTCCCATTGGGCTTCCGTAGGAAGTGTGATGTTCAAACCAGTCTTCTCGCTCAGCTTTTTACAATATTCCATCGCATCATTATAACTTACACGGATAACAGGTTGTTCCGGTTTATTCGCGGGATAACCTTGTACAACATGGTCTTTCCATTGCTGATCTACGAAACGACTATCATGTTCCGGGAAAATCACATTGAACTGCTCATTCGTAACCTCCAGTTCGCCCATCCAGAAAGGTTTGTCTATCTTAACTTTCGTTGTAGGATAGGCATCCGACTGCCCCCTATAACTGCCCATTACGAATTGTCCGGCAGGGATACGCACGAATGTCATCTGAATACCCGGTGCTAACTCTACGACCTTGCGAGTCTCTTTCTCATCAGCCAACATCTCCTTGATTTGCTCAGAAGTAAAAGGCCATCCTTTCACCTTCAGTTTTTTCTCCTTTACAGGCTCCAACTTCTCCGGCATTTCCGGTTTGATTTCTCCTTTACCCTCCAGATATGCAGCATAATCAGAGAGTTCTTTCTTCCAATCCACGCCCATTCCGTTTGCATATTTATCCATCAATTCCTTACGCCGCTCGATTTGGTCAAAACCCTGGTAAGGAATTATCTTTTTCGAAAGAACATTCGCATTGAAATACCCTTTATCCGGAGCATTGTAGTCAATCCAATTATACAAAGTCCTCCACTCTTTATCCGTCAATTGCACATTGTAATGTCCTTTCTTCAACATACGAACCAACTCACTCGTATTCGGATGATATTCATAAGGCTGAAGAACAACCATATCACCTTCGCCTCCTTGACGATGCACATACGGATGCAGATTCAAATATGAGGTACCATAACCCAACTTATCTTTCTTTCCGCCACGCAAATCGAACGCCTTACCCTCTCCATTATGGCAAGCGACACAAGCCCGGTCCAAAATAGGCTGAATCTCCAAATCGAACGTAAATGAGCGTACCCCGCCTTCAGGAGGAGTCAACGGATTCGGAGCCTTTTGAGAAGCAATCACACGTTTCGGTATAGGAATTTGATTCTGATCTTCGTGACAACCGACACAAGACACAATCTCACCAGGTTGTCCGGTTAACCAACTTCGCATCCATTGGATCGCAACGCCATCCTCATCCAAAGGCTGAATGGAAATCGGTGTATTTGCCGGTATTTTAAAGATAGCAGATCCATCCTCCTCCACAGGAACTGTACCCAAAATACGCTTGATATCCCAACCTGACTGTATTCCATGCCAATTATGATCTGAAGGGGTCTTCACATAAGCATATTCATACGCATGCAAACGAAGAGCTTTCACCGTCCCGCGAGGAATGCCTTTCAAGCCTTCCCCTTCATAAATATCCTGAATAAAAACCGTAGCTTCCTTCTCGTTCAACTTTACGCGATCCGGTATAGCAGGAGGAGTCTTAACTTTTCTTACCAACACCGGACTAATGTAACCTTCGCCTTCCACTTTTTGTAAACAAGTCACATTATCAAAAACATCCACCAAATAAATTCCCCACAAATCATGTGGATCCAACTTGGCTGCCACCAAAAAATACTTGTCATTCAATGGAGAAGGCTTGATAAACTGTGGCCATACGTCATTCACCAATTCGTCTTTGATAAGTTCCTTGATTTCCCTATTCCGATAAGGAATCTCCTGTACCATACCAGCTGCTCCTTTACGAGCTTTCGCTGGGTCGAATATGATTAATCGACCGGAGCGGGCAATACCATGATGGCCGGAAATAATTCCTACGAAAGCGGAACCATGATTAGGCAAAGGCTGAATATCAAATGTACTGTTCGGGAACATGGAACCACTTCCATACAAAGCTTTCTGTTCCGTTCCATCCGGGTTCATACTCATCACTATACGGGAATAATAGTGAGTCAAATCCGTATATTCCCATCGAGTATACATCACACGGCCATTATTCATAATTACCGGATTCCAATTAGCGTCTTGGTCAAATGTCAGACGACGCAGGTTCTGGTTCTCTGGTGAATAAAGCACCATATTTCCCACAGGATCATCCCCATTTACACAAGGCACACCCTGATAACCAATATTCGAATTTGCGATGATACGTCCATCCGGCAAATAGGTTCCATCATAAAACTCCAAATCAGGTTCCTCATTATTTATCAATTGTTTGAGACCGGTGCCATCCAATTTCACTTCGAACACATTCCAGCGTTTATCCGGCATCGTCTGGGTAAACATTGCACGATCTCCATCCCAATGCAATCTTAAATCAGCAATAGAAGAACCATTATCCGGCTTGTAAACCGACCGGACTTGCACATCCCCACGCAGATTACTCAATTCAACAATATCTGCATCAAAACCATTCCTTGGGGCAGATTCTTGGTTACTCCAATTATTTGCTTGAGTTCCCAATTCGGGAGCCATTGCCTTATGAGCGTTTTTCCCTAATTTAAAACGGGAAGCCAACACCTTGTCTCCATCCAAAAACGGATTTGCCAACAATATAGTACGCTTATTGGCTATCGCTTTCTCCGCATTGTCCAAAGCGGCATCATCCCCACCATAAATATCATCAAAACCTTTTGCTACCTGTTTTTCCAGTTCATTCAAAACCGGTTGATATTTAGACACATCAAATTCTTTCATCTTCTTCATATCATTGAAAGCAAGACGAATTGCTTCTATATTCAACCAGCTTAAATCCCGCTGCAAACCACAGATACGTTGTATTTTCTCATACAACTTCAGATATTCACGGATCTGGGTATTTACATCCTTTTCCGCTTCAATCTTTTTCACAGCGTTCTTTACGAATGTATCCTTCTTCAACTGAGTTGCCATATTCAATACCAAGTCATGCTCTGCAGATGCATCACAAGTTGTCAACCAAGTCTCTAACCCGTCTATATTCATATTCAATGTAGTCAATTCCTCTGGATAAGCCGCCAACAATGCTGCGGCCTCCTCTTTCGGATAAACATTCATAATACGGAAAAACACACTACCAACAGTCGATTGGTCGGACAAACCTACCTCGGTCTCGAATCGCACATATTCCTTATTTATATCATAAACCATCACACCATTAGCATGGCACAACACGCTATGATCATACTTTTTACCCGCAATAACTAATGGATTTCCATATATGTCTACATTCTTTGGGATACTGTTCGTTCCCGAAGTCCAATATTCAGGTTCCAACTCATCCAACCAAACCGAACTTCCATCCGCCTTGATCAACTTTGCATTCGCCCAAGTTCCCCAATCCCAGTTATTGCCATCCGGACCAGCGGAAGTAACCAGTACAAGCTTCTCCTGTCCGGTTAGGTCTGCTGACATCGGAACCGCTTTCTGCTTCGCCTTAATCCAAGCAGAGACAACCGGCATATTCGCTTTTACCAGTGAGACACGAAGTTTGGCTTTCTGCTTAATTGACGCTTCAATCCAATTATCCACCTGGTTTTGTTCCGGATTTGCCGAAACAAAAAGGGTAGCGAACAAGAAGATAGTTATTAATATATAGCATTTATTCATGTATTCAATCTGATTTAAGAAATTCACAATTGAAAACTTAACGTTCATCTGTTTTAAAATAGATTTTCAAAACGGATAAACCAATATCTTTATAATGCAGCCTTAGCGTTTGTAAAACGCAAACCTGCATTGTCATGATAGCAAGCCCACTCATCCACAACAGCACCTTCCGGTCCTGCCATCATGAAATGGAATGACTCCAATTTCTTCAAACGAAGAACATCTCCCACTTTCTGAACTACGAAATTCTTACTCTTGACAGGTCCATGTACAGCCGGAATCTCAGGAGCATTCGAACTCTCTTCTCCTATCTCCGAAAAATTATAAACCCAACCTTTCTCTACCATCCAAGACTCGTGTTTAGCAGGATACTCCGTTTTCACGTGAGCATGTTCCGGTATCATCTGACCCGGCAACAAGTAGATAGCATGAGCAAAATAAGCATATTCAGGATCATTGATCCAAAAAATACCACCCATACCGACATGCTCGAAATCGCCCAAACCAAAATCGGTTACCCACATATCCTTAGCCATCAACTCAGTAAAAGGGATCCCATAAAAATCAAACATATCTTTCATCGCCTTCATAGCGACATCCTGCTGAAATTTGCCATCTTTATAGAAATCAGCATTTGTGTACTTTTTAGAATAAGCCATTGTTTTATTTTATTAATTATTAATGTTACAAGAATTCGTACAATCTTCAAGGCATGTTTTTCCGGACCATTGCCTTTCCTATTTTCTTTTCAGTCTAATGTTCCAATTTTTCTCAACGTATAGCAATTCCCTCAATTTCGACTAATAATTCATCTCTGCAGACATCCGCCCACATATAAGAAATCGGAATATTCAAATCATAAGATTCCATCAATTGCATTGCTTCTTCGTAATCCGATTTATTTTTTAAATAAACCCGCAAAACCTTCAAACTTGCGTCTCCTATCAATTCCGCAATATTCTCCATCGTAATCCGGAGTTGTCTTTCCAAACCAACATCCACCAGACTTTCCTCCCCTCGGATAGCAGCTGTACCCGAGATATAAATCAATTTACGGTCTTGAAAAGAGATACTTTTCGCACGTTCAAATTTAGGAGTTGTTTTCTTTTCCTTGGAAGTCGCCAAGACCCGTTCCGAATAAGCATGAGCCGCAACTTGTAATCTATTATCAATTGGGGAAGAAAAAACATCTGGAGAAATAAACTGTACAGCATCCACATCAATCAGAATGCCACCCAGATTTGCACCGATTCCTGTAGCTGCCGGATAACCATTGCTCCACTCTGCCTTTCCATAAAAATCGGATCGAACATTGTTAAATGCCTGATAATGTTGGTCTGCTCCATCAAAAGCCGTAATTTTCTCGATATAATTCCATTGACGAACAATCATATTCCAAAGAAATCCCTCTTTTCCCAATACCTCTCCCAATAAACGAAAGGATTCCACAGATTGTTGTTCTATCCCGAAGTGGAGCACGTCACCTTGAAAACCTCCAGCAAACAAAAAACGCCCTGCCCTATTTTCCATCAAGACATAAGAGATCTGCTGATAATGCTTAAAAATAATCCGGTCATCTGAATCGGGAAGATAACTATGAACCTCCATCACCAATGGAGCATCCATCGGAGGTTGAGACACATAACTTAAAGCCGGCTCATCATTACCGAAGAAACACCGGATTTTTTCCCGCAACAAAACTTTATGTGCAATATAATCCTCATTAGAAAATGGCGTGCCAAAAAACGCCAGTCGCAAAATGATTACATTCTGTGGCAGCTGAGATAATAACTCATCTACCATCACGGAAAAGTCTGCCGGCTTGGCCTTCCTTATGGAGTAGCATATCCTATCGCAATAGCTCATATCTTTTCTTTTTATAAAGAATTCACATATTCCGTCAACGCTTTGATATCCCTATCTGATACTTTTCTATCAATGCCGTGCTTATGAACTTTAAACACATCCTCCATCGTAGCCGCGCGGCCATCAAACAAGTAGGGAGCCGTACGCCAAACTTCTATTAACGTTGGTGTGTCCCAGCCTTTCTCAAATTCTACATCTTCTCCTATACGATGATATTTCATATCCGTATAATAAGGTCCGCTATGGCATTCTCCGCATTTCAATTTATCAAATACCTTTCTTCCCTCTTTCGCTTTTTCTGATAACTCACCATTTACCAGATATGGACTGGGAACCGGCTTCAATGATTTCAAATACGCATCAACACATTCCGCCATATCCCCTTCCGGCTCATAAAACTGAATAAATTTAAATCCGGCCCGAACCGCATATTCTGCTGTTTCACGAATACCGGAAATCATACTTGGAGGTGTCACATGGGAATATAATAGGCTCTTGCAATTCTTCGAATTTCCAACTCCATCATTCATCAAATCCCAATTCATTCCATCCGTACGGGCTTCACCCGGATGGCACCCATTACAACTCTGCCATCCCTGATAACAATGGAATGCGTCATTAAAATATTTTTCTCCCTTATTCTCCGGAGTCTCCTCCCGTTCAGGATTCAAGTTTACAGCAGAGACCGCCAACGTATTTATATCTACTGTATTTAAAATATCAGCAAAGTAAGTGGGGACAATCAATTTATCTCCGGAAAAGATGAATCGACGTGGTCCATTTCCTTGCAAAGCCACCCGCTCACGAAGACCATACAAGAAATTCAAATCATAGTCCAACCGGCTTTTATTCGGATAAGACTCGAACTTCTCCAACATCGCAGGATGGTCTATTACACTTATCTCATGCGTTCCACTATGGGAAATAAAGATATGCTCCTCATCGCAAGCTATATTCCAAATGCCCGCAGCACCCCGTTCTGGTTCATCCACCAATATTGCACCGGCAAACGTTTGTTTTGCCACATCAATAATACTAAAAGCACTCGTATTCATCCATCCCTGTTGGAGTTGCGAAGTCGGTACAGTGAAACGTCCCAAATTATGCGATACATATATATATTTGCCATCCGGTGTGATACACATTCCCCGCAAAGCATTGCTCCCGTTCGCTAATTGGATATCCTTCACTTTCGTAAACCCGTCCATTTCTATCACGGAAACACAAGCGGCAACGACATCCAAATCCGCCCTTTGGGAAGGCAAATAATTCGCAACAAACATATACTTCCCATCCTTACTAAAGACCGCAGATTTTGGCTCGCGCAAGACTTCCACGCGTCGAACGACCTTGCGCATAGCAGGATCCACCTCCACAACCGTATTAGAGAACTGATTACATACATATATATGTTTCTTGTCCGGACCAAACATCGGGTGGCATGCCCCAGAACCGGTCGGTATGGAATATTCTACCTGTCCGGACTTCAAAGAAAGGAACTGCAGATGTCCTGTATTTCCAAAAGTTGTTACATATACATTCTCTCCGTCCAGTAGCAACCCGGTAGGTACCTCATCCAACGGATAAGAATAAAGTAATTTCCTATCGCCTGACGAATATATATCTAAACACTTAGTTCCTTTTTGAGTCATCAACAACTCTCCGTTCCCATTCACCACGATATCCGTAGTGAACAATGGTGGATTCCCGGCAAAAACCCCTAAAAGGCAACAACCGGCAAGACAAGCCACCAATAAGTTTCTCCTTAAGTATTTATGTGAGCCCATGGTAGATATTTATTTTTTAAATCCTAATTCATTTGAGATTTCTCCTGCAACCTCCTTAATGACTTTCACCGTATCGCTTATTACACTATCAGACAAACGGTCTTTCGGTCCTGAGATCCAAATAGCACCACAAGGATATCCCGTATAATTAAGAATCGGAGCACCCACGCAAATAACGCCACTCATCTCTTCCTCATTATCTATCGCATATCCCTTCTTTCGAACACTTTCCAATTCCCTCAAATAAACCTCCCGGGAAGTAATCGTCCGGTCATTATACCGGGGAAATGTCATATAAGACAAATAACGGTCTCGTACCGTATTCGGAAGATAAGCCATGATTGCCTTGCCCGGAGCCGAACAATGCAACTCAAACGGTTTCCCGGGAGATAAGACGAACCGGAATGTATGATATCCTTGCGCCTGTTCGATAAAGATTCCTTTCTCATCGCCTAACACCCCAAAACAAGCCGTCTCTTTTACCCGATCACGCAAATCCCGCAAATGCGGTAGAACCGTCTCTAACAGGCTGTGTTCATTCAACGTCCTGAAACCCAATGTCAATAATTTACGGGAAAGCTTGTATTTCTTGGTTTCCTCATTAAAATAAAGATACTCCAAACGTACCAACGTATTCAAGATACGATAAGCCGTCGTTTGGGATATATCCAATGCAGACTTTATATCTTGCAAAGTCTCCCCTGCCGACCGCAAAGACAGATATTCAAGAACTGCTATGCCTTTCTCTAAATTCGGCACTTTATAGTTCTCTTCTACTTTTTCCATATTTGGCAGCAGCTTTTCCATATTTGAAATCTTGTTCCAGAAACAATTTAAATATAGAAGTGTTCTTCTTAACCAAAGAACGAAATATATAAAAAAACGTTAAGAATGTTGCACAGCATATTTAAGTACATACTTGGCAACTCCTTCAACAGGTCAGCATACTCTCCCATTATTCCCCCATGGATCCGGAGAATACGCTCGGCTCTCCGGCTACATGGGGAAATGTACTATCTGGAACACCCAGGTTATATGTATTCCCTCTTCATTCGAGTATAGAGGTAATAGTCTACAATGCAGAAAGTTGTCAGCAATTCAGACAGGGGCATAGCAAGCCAGATGCCCTTTGCTCCATATAAGCTCGGCAACAAGAGAAACGAAGGGACAAGGAACAGGAACCCCCGCATGAACGAGAACCATAAAGAGGGCTTCACTCGCTCGACGCTTTGGTAATACCCAATAGCAGACAGGTTGACAATGAAACACACAAATCCCAAAGCGAACAACGGGAAGCCCTCGATTGCCATACGCGCAGCTTCGCTATCCAGGCTGACGAACAGACCGACCAGCGTGCTGAGAAACAACAGGAATGCCGTCGACACGACAAGCCCACAGACCACAGCCGTACACAAGGCTATCGTCAGCGTCTTGCGCACACGGTCATTGCGGCCCAGCCCGAAGTTATAACTGATGATAGGTTGGGCTGACTGTGCGATGGCATTCCCTATCATAAACACGAAAGGAGTATAGTAACATGCTATGCCAAAAGCCCCGACCCCATCGTCGCCCAGATAGTGCATGAACACATGGTTCGCTACAAACATCAGCATGGCAAGGGTGGCTTCACCCAACAAGGCGGAGAACCCTACGCGGCACTGGTAGCCCAAGTTGCGCACCGACAAGCGGAAGCTCTTCATGCTTACCTTTAGTGGATAGAGCCGGAGCGTCTTCGCATAGAACATCAAGTAAATAATAGCAATCATCCCGCCCACCATCAGGCTAATGGAGGTTGCCAAAGCGGCACCCATCACTCCCCAACCCAGGGGAAAGATGAAAATCCAATCGAGTACTATATTGATAATGGCGCTAATCAGGTTACACCACATCGCCAGCTTCGGAGAGCCATCGAGACGGATGATGAACAACGACACCGATGCCCATACCGAGAACAACCAAGACGGGACAAGCCACAGCAGGTAGTCCTTTACCATTGGCAGCAGGTGCTCGGACAAGCCGAGCAACCGTGCTGCCTGGTCTGGGAAGGATATGATACATACGGCAAGTAACAATGCCACGGCAGAGACAAACGCCAACGCCTGTGTGGCGTTCAGACGCGCAGCCTTGACTTTGCCCCTCGACAGGTGGATGGACGCCACGACCGAGCATCCTGCACCGACCATCAGACCGACACCCGTCAGCAGCATGATGGCAGGCAAGCAGATGTTCACCGCCGCGATGCCGTCGCTACCCACGCCGTGCCCCACGAAGATGCCGTCGATGGTAGTCACCGCCGACATGCTCAGCATCCCGAGCAAGGTAGGGACAAAATACTTCTTGAACAGTGAATAGACGTTCACCGTACCCAAATCAATCGCATCACGTTGCATAACGCCTCCTTCTCTCCGTATTATTCGGCACCACCTCCCAGTGCATGGTAAAGGTTGATGACTCCCTGTATCTTATCGAAGCGGTCGTTGGCTTCGGTCAGTTCTGCCAGCAAGAGCGACTGCTGGGCAGTGAGCACCTCCAGATAGGAGGAACGGCTGCTGTATTCCATCAGCTTACGTGTATGCTCCACAGCCGATTGCAAGGTTTCCACCTGCTCGCCTACCACTACCAGGCGCGCGTCTGCCGCCTGCCATTGCACCAAGGCGTCGTTCACCTCGCTGCCTGCCTTCAGAAGGCTCTGCTTGAACGACAACAGCGCCTCTTCCTGTTGCGCCTTGGCGATGCGCATGTTGGCTATGTTCTGCCCCCGGTTGAAGAGTAGCTGTGTGAGCGAACTGATGGCGCTAAGCAACCAGTTGCCGGGGTTCACGATAGCCGTCCCCGAGTTGTTCGTCCAGCCTGCCGAGCCACTCAGCGTGATGCTCGGGTAAAAGGCGGCACGTGCGGCATTGGTGGCATAGAATGCCTGTGCCAACGAATACTCCGCCTGGCGGACATCGGGGCGCTTGCCAAGCAACTGAAGGGGCACGCCTACCGCCAGGTTGTCGGGGAAATGCTGCTCGTCCAACGAGGAACGCTCGATGCTCCTCGGCACCGACCCGAGCAGCAGGGAGAGGGAGTTCTCTTGCTGCTTCACCTGCTTCTCCAACGTGAGCAGCGACGCCTCTACCGACAGCATGCTCGCCTTTGCCTGTGCAACGGCGGCTTCGGTAGCTTCGCCCACGCGCATCTTGGCTTCGTAGGTACGCACAATCTCTTTCCATGAGTCCACGGTGCGGCGGCTTATATCCACCTGGCAATCCAGCATGAGCAGGTTGTAGTAACTGTTGGCGATGGTGGCAACCAGCTGTGTCTGTACCGCCTGGCTGTACGCACGGGAGCCCTCGAGGGCAGCACGTGCCCCACGCTTGGCATTGGTCAGCTTGCCGAACAGGTCCAGCTCCCACCCTGCGGAGACGGCAAGGTTATAGGTCTTGGCGGCTTCCGCACCGTCGTAACTGCTCACTTCGCCCTGCGGTGCGAGGTTGAGCGACGGCAGGTAGGCAAGTCGCGAGGAGAAGAGGGTGGCTTCCGCTTCCTTCACTCGCAGGCGGGCAATGCCCAAATCGGTGTTGTTCTCCAGCCCCTCGCGTATAAGCTCCTGCAACAGGGGGTCGGTAAACAGTTCCGTCCACGACAGGTTGGCAATGGAGACGGTATCCGTAGCTTCCACGCCTTCCCCATAGAGGTTATCCACTTCCACCTCCGGACGGGAATATGGTTTATATAAGGAGCAGCCCGCCAACAAGAGGGCGGCACTGCCAAGGATGATGATTTGTTTCATATCTTTCATTTGCTCTTTAACGTTCTCCCGCCGGGCACGGCTTGCCGTGCGGACGGGTATTAATAGCGGAGCCAAGCATCCGCCTGCCTGTTTGTTCCGGCATGCCCCTGGGGGGGGGCGTTCCAGCCCTGCCGGAGAGGGCGTTTTGATACCCTCCGCGCGTCCTCTCCCGTGACCCTTAGGAACACCCTTGCAAGGGTATCGGTAAGACCCCATGCCAGGGTACCGACCATACCCCTTGCAAGGGCTCTTCCGGCACATCCGGAAGGCACACAACATCATAACATCATTTCTCTTTCTTCCTTTGTTCTATGGCATCTATCTCGCTCTCAATCTGCCAGTCTGGGTGCAGCAAGAACTCCACGGGCTTCACCTTCTCCTGTATATACTGGAAGATGATGAAGAATACCGGGACAAGGAACAGGATGCCCAGCGTACCGAACAACATGCCTCCTATGACACCGCTGCCCAACGACGAGCTACCGTTCGCACCGGCACCGCTGGCGAACATCAGCGGCAACAAACCGAATATCATCGCGAGGATGGTCATCAGGATAGGGCGCAAACGCACCTTTGCCGCTGCCAATGCCGCCTGCACGAGCGACATGCCCGACTTACGGCGCTCCGAAGCATACTCTGTCAGCAAGATGACAGTCTTCGACAGCAACCCTATAAGCATAATCAAACCCGTCTGCATGTAGATATTGTTCTCCAGCCCCATCAGCTTCGCAAACAGGAAGCTGCCCATCAACCCGAACGGTACGGAGAGAATCACGGCAAAGGGCACGAAGAAGCTCTCATACAGCCCGCAAAGGATGAGGTAAACGAATACCGTACATATCAGGAATATGACGGCGGTGTTGCTCGACGTCTGGCTCTCCTCGCGGCTGATGCCGGCGAACTCGTACCCGTAGCCACGGGGCAGGTTCTCGGCCGCCACCTCGCGGATCGCCTGGATAGCGTCGCCGGAACTGTATCCGGGAGCCGCTTCACCGTTGATACCCATCGAACTGTAAAGGTTGAAGTGGGTCAACGACTCCGGCGTGACACGGTACTCCGGCGACGACTGTATCATTACCCTATATAGTTTGTTGAAACGGTTAAAGTTCGACACATACTGTCCGCTGTAATAGCCAGCCAAGGTAGAGAGTACCGCGTCGGCGGTTGTCCCGGCACGCTGGCACTTGGCGGCATCCACCTCCACGAGGTACTGCGGGAAGTTCACGTTGAACGTCGTATAAGCCGACCCTATCTCCGGGCGCTCCATCAGTGCGGCGATGAACGCCTGCCCTACGTCGTACAGCTCGGTGATGTCTCCGCCGACACGGTCTTGCAAGTATATCTCGAAACCGCTCGACACACCGTAACCGTCAATCAACGGGGGCGCCATGGCGAATATCTGCACACCGGGATGAACACTGCCATAAACACCAGCGTCGTCGTGATGATAGCCGACGTAATACCTCCCATCGCGTCGTACGTAGCCATATAGGATGACTTATAGCCGGCATCGAACCGTGCCTGCACCGCCTCGACCACAATAATCGCGTCGTCCACCACAATACCGATGGCGAGCACCAGGGCGAACAGTGTCAGCAGGTTGATACTGAACCCGGCCAACGACAGGAAGGCAAACGTACCGATAAGGGATACCAATATGGATATGGTAGGTATAATCATGGACTTCACATCCTGCAAGAAGATATATGTAATGATGACCACCAGCAGGAACGCTTCGAAGAGCGTCTTCACTACCTGGTGCATGGACGCGTCGAGGAAGTCTTTCGTAGAGTACAACTCACCGAACTCCACCCCTTTGGGCAAGTCCTTCGACATCTCGGCAATCTGTGCGTCAATCTCCCCGATTACCTCTGTAGCATTAGAGCCGGCAGTCTGGTAGACCATGAACTGCACGCCGGCATGACCGTTCGTCATACTGCGGTAGTTGTATGCTTCGTCGCCCAGTTGCACACGGGCAATCTCTTTCAGGCGCAGCACCTCCCCCGTCGGGAGCGACTTGATAACGATGTCACCGAACTCCTCGGGGGTGACCAACCGTCCCTTGTAACGCATGGTGTACTGGAACACGCCTTCGTAGTTCTCGCCGAACGCACCTGTCGCCGACTCGATGTTCTGTGCCGACAATGCCGTAGTCACGTCAGACGGGACAAGCCCGTACTGTGCCATTACATCCGGCTTCAGCCAGATACGCATACTGTAATTGGAGCCAAGCAAAGTCACCTCGCCCACACCCGTGATACGTTTCAGCCGAGGAATAACGTTTATCGCCAGGTAGTTGTTCAAGAACTGCGTGTCGTAGCTGTCGTCCGGGCTCCAGAGCGTCACCGCCTTCAACATGGACTTCTGCTGCTTGTTCGTCACGACACCTATACGGGTCACGTCGGCAGGCAACTGCCCCTGTGCCTTCGAGACACGGTTCTGCACATTCACGGCAGCCATGTCCGGGTCTGTACCCTGTTTGAAATAAATGGTAATATATACGTCCCCCGCGTTAGACGCCGTAGAGTTGATATAGGTCATGTTCTCCACACCGTTGATTGCTTCCTCCAACGGGATGATGACAGACTTCTGTACAGTCTCTGCGTTGGCTCCGGGGTAACTGGTAGTCACCTCCACCGTCGGCGGAGCAATAGACGGGAACTGCTCGATAGGCAGCGTGAACAACGATATGCAACCTATCAGCACAATAGCCACCGATATAACGATAGACAATACCGGGCGTTCAATGAATACCTTCAGTTTCATAATGCTTCCTTATTGTTTAATGGCAACGGGCATGCCGTCTTTCAATAATCCGACACCCTCGGCAACAATAGTGTCGCCTACGTTCAAGCCGTTACGTACGATGTATAATTTCTTGTCATTAAGCGGCGTCACCTCTATCGGAGCCGATTGTGCCTTCCCCTGTACGACTCGGTAAGCAAACACCTTGTCCTGTAGCTCATAGGTAGCCACCTGGGGAATGGTGAGCGCGTTGTCGCTCTTCTCCGTAATCATCACGTTCCCTGCACCGCCGCTGTGCAGTAATCCGGTAGGGTTCGGGAAAGCGGCGCGGAACGAAGCCGCTCCGGTCTGGCTATCCAGCACCCCGCTGATGCTCTCCACACGTCCGGACTGCTCATAAAGGCTGCCGTCGTTCAATTGCAAGTGCACAGAGGGCATCTGCTTCAAGGTCTCTTCCACAGAGCCATAACGGCGTACAAGCGAAAGCAACCGGTTCTCAGGTATCGAGAAATAGACATACATGGTAGAATTGTCAGATACCGTAGTAAGCGGTTGCGGAGAAGATGCGCTCACCAATGCCCCAACACGGTAAGGGATTGTCCCCACTACCCCGTCGGCAGGGCTTGAGACTACGGTATACGACAGGTTGTTTTCTGCATTCACTTTCTGCGCTTCAGCCAAAGCCTGTTGTGCCTTGGCTGTAAGGAGTGCGTTCTCCGCCGTACTCAACTCAAATTGAGATATGACTTTCTGCTCGAACAGCTCCTTCTTGCCATCATATGTGAGCTGTGCAGTCGACACATTGGCTTTAGCAGCTTCCAGATTAGCGATGGCCGTCTGTAATGCAGCCAAATACGGCACTTGGTCTATGATAAAAAGTGTCTGTCCTCGCCGCACATGTTCTCCTTCCACCACAAAAACCTTCTCAATTTTGCCGGATACCTGCGGATAGATCTCTATATCCTGCCGTCCACGGATGGATGCCGGATAATAATCGGTTGTTTCGACAGACGAAACAGTCACGCTCAAAACCGGATAAGTTTGAGGTTCCGTTTCTGTCTTTTCACTCTGACAAGATGCCAAGCATATACAGCAAAGCATTGTCCATACGCTAATTTGCTTTTTCATATTCCAATAATAACTTATTTTCGGGTGCAAAAGTAGGGTGCTTTACAAACAGGGAGGATGAACAAATTCCGACAATAAGGATACTTTTGAAAACTATTCACTCATAAAAGTGATTAAATTGTATTTTTGTTGCAAATATCGAAATACGACATATCTTATGGAAAAGAAGGGGTACCGGCAAGGAATATCGGATTGGTCTGAAGAAAAAGGAAAGAATATCCGGACAAGCGGGTGCATCCTGCTGTTTTGTGAAGAGGGAATGGCTGTAGTCTCAATAGAATTCAAACGGAAAAGCATCCGAAAAGGGGATATTGTCCTGATTTTTCCCGACACGATATTCGTCGTTAATGACATATCCAAACTATTCAGGATAAAATATATAGAAATCTCATCCGGACTGTTCGACGAAGCTACGTTTTCCCTTTCATCCCAATTCTTCGACGTGATATATGACATGCCGATTATTCATACATCACTCGAGCATCGGGAATTATTAGAAATGTGGGAAAAGCTCTTTTCTTGGATTGGGCAATGCCCGGCACAAAAGCAAATCTACATGATGTTGCGCAATCATTTGCAAAACTTCTTCATAGGGCTGGAGAGTATTATATTATCGGAAAGCATCAAAAATCACAAGCAACCGATAGGTTCTGCAAGACAATTGTCCAACCAATTTTACTGGTTACTGTTGCAACACTGTTATTCGCAGCATGGAGTGAAATTCTATGCTGAGAAACTCTGCATAACACCATATTACCTGTCGAAGATTACCGACAAGACCATGAACGCATCCCCAAAGGAATTGATAAACCGGCAAATCATCATGGAGATGAAACGCCTGCTGACTACAACAGACATTTCAATTAAAGAGCTTGCCGCCCGTTTTCATTTCGACACGATGTCGTATATGGCACGTTTCTTCCGTCGTTATACCGGACTGACACCGAATGAATTTCGAAAACAATGAAACATCTCATTGTTACTCCGTCTTTACATATTCCGACTGTTATCGAATAGAACTATTCTCTTTTCTTTCCACTCACACAGTTGCTGATTACATGAAACTGGTAACAGATTTCTTTCCCCTAATGGATTTGTTTACTTTTTACAACAGCTCTTCTCCGGTCTTTCATGATTGCATCTTTATTCTCTATTGCCCAAGATATTAATGAATTTATATGCGGCAACAGAGATTTTGCCCTTTCCGTTAATGTATATTCAACCCGAGGAGGAACTTCCGGGAAAACTGTCCGGTTCACATAACCATCTTCTTCCAAAGTGCGGAGCGTAACAGTCAGCATCTTTTGGGAAATATCCGGTATTGTACGCTGCAATTCTTTGAAACGTATGGTTTCCTTACCTGCCTTGTTTAAAGTGTATATGACCAAAAGCGACCATTTATCACACAGCCTGGACAAAATATTCCGTATCGGACAATCCGGGAACAAAGCATCTTCTATCATCGTCCTATCCATAATTAATTATATTTCAAATTACTCTACAAAGGTAAGCAAATACCTTTCAAACAGCAAAAAACTTTTTTTCAAAAAAATTCAGTTGGTAAACAATTTATATCCAGCAATGGTTACCACCACGTAAGTATCTAACATTCAAGAATATACTTGACAAGAGAATTCAAGCGCACTAATTTTGCACACAAAGGAACAAAAAATTTTTTAGCACAATCAAATTTTTAAGCGCATGAAAAATGTAACATTAATTGGAGCAAGTGGTTTTGTTGGAACCGCCATCCTGAATGAATTATTGGCGAGAGGACACAAAGTAACAGCAGTTGTTCGCAACCCAGGAAAAATAACAGTTTCAAATCCGAATCTTACAATCGAAAAAGCAGATGTATCAGATACTTCTGCGCTTAAGGCAATCTGCACGGGAAAAGATGCCATAATCAGTGCGTACAATCCTGGATGGACAAATCCAAATATCTACAAAGAAACTTTACAAAATTACCCATTGATTCTGAAAGCAGCAAAGCAATCTGGAGTAAAAAGGCTTTTATGCGTTGGCGGTGCTGGGACATTGTTCTGTGCCCCAGGACTTCGGGTAGTCGATTCTGGAGCAATTCCCGATAGTATCATGGGCGGTGTCAAATCGCTTGGCGAGTTTTATCTGAATACTCTAAAAAACGAAAAAGAAATCGATTGGGTGTTTTTCTCTCCAGCCGGGACATTGGAGCCGGGAGAACGCACTGGCAAATTCCGTCTGGGAAAAGATGAGCTGATTGTGGATGCAAACGGTAACAGCCATATATCCGTAGAAGATTATGCTGTTGCAATGGTAGATGAATTGGAATCCCCCAAACACCATTACGAACGTTTCACCATTGGTTATTAAAATATATTGACTATTAAAATAAGACATGACAATGAAAAAAGTATTATTTATTCTATTCAACTTATTAACAATTACAGCTATGGCACAGAGTAAAGGACGTTTTGAAGTATACGACTTCGACAATTTTAAACTACATGTGTACTACACCAACGATGCGTTGGGTGATGCAAGCTATATCATTGAAGGCAAAGATGCACTTGTATGCATGGAACAGCCGTTGTTCAAGGAAAATGTAGCTGAATTTGACACATACCTGTCTAATTTAGGCAAACCCATAACAAAACGTATCACCAACTACCATGTAGGCGGAACCGGAAACCATGACATAGTAATGGCAGAAGGCATGCCGGCATTTACGAAAGGTGAAATATACGGTGGAATGATGAAAGGATTCGTACAGGCATTCGGTGATGCCTTAACGGAAATGCCTACTGGAAACGTTTCGGAAGTAGCATTTGACACGGTACAAACATGGGCAGGAGTCACATTCGAATTTCGTCACGGCGCAAGCTCCGATTTCCCCGGTGCAAGCATCTTAATAGGAGGAAAGGTGTATTACACACATTGGACTCCGGCAAAAGCGCACGCCAGCCATTTACAAATATCGTCTCCCGCTGCTATCGATGCAGAGATCGCGGAAGCGGAAAAATCATTGGCTTCGGGTGCCGAATTGTTTATTGGCGGACATGGTGGAGCAGCTAAAAGTGAAACGGTAGAGTTTAAAATCAGCTATTTGAAAAAAATGAAAGAAATAGTAAAAACGAACAAAACACAACAGGACTTTATCGCCGGAATGAAAAAGTCATATCCTGGATTACCCGGAGAAGACGGACTAATGGAGTTAGGTAAAGCTCTTTATAAATAAAGAAGATTTTGAACTATGAAATTATCCAATCATGAAGTGCCCTGCTTGTCTGGGCACTTTTGTATCATAAAGAGCTTGAAAATTTGTAAGTCAGTCATATTTCCTCTGGCAATTTGTATCCTTTTAATGCTGGAAGGATGCACACTGCATAAAACTAAAAAGGGAGAACAAGTAGATGAACAAGCAATAAGGCGGGTCATAGAACAGTATGTCGAATCCATAAACCGATGCGATACGGCTTTGTCCAGGCGTATATGGGTAAACTCCGATGAAGTCTCGTTCATCGCACCGTCTGGATATTATACTTCTTACCAGGAAATCAGAGATAGCCTACTTGTAGGGCTTTTCGGGAAAAAGTTCAAAAGTAGGAACTTACATAAAGAGCATTTGAAAATCCATGTAAACGGAAACAATGCTTGGGCTGAATTTTTCTGGACTTTCAATGCCTTAAAGATTGATGGCACACGCCATAATACCCAAGGACGTGAGACTCAGATTTTAAAGAAAGGCAATAAGGGAGAATGGCTGTTGATACACATACACTACTCCTCTTCTATGAATAATTAAACTCATTTATGATTATGGAAAAAGCATTTGAATTTTTAAGTAAACATAAAGATGTGGCGTTTGCCACAGTAGAACAGGATAAACCTAAAATTCGGGTGTTTCAAATCATGAAACAAAAAGGGCATATCCTCGTCTGTTAGCGGGCATTCCGTTTGGGGATTCCGGTCGTTTTCCCCGGGAGGGGCGGGCATAAAAAAAGGGGGCGAAGGACTTCTTCCTGTCCTTCACCCCCCTACATA
>CALUZS010000015.1 GCA_944325355.1 uncultured Parabacteroides sp. | reverse complement strand
GACCCGACAAGAACACATCTGAACAGGGTGCTTGTCGAATACCCCGATGGCGTTCACGGCAGGGATGAAGCGATTGCACATCGGTTAAATACGGCAGGCATCAGACGGAAAATCACGCACGACCAAGTACGTGTTGTCCGTGTGGTCTTGTCGGGTACGCACGAGGATATGATGAACATACAGGAAAAAGGACAGCTCGGTGAATGGTGCAGCGACAGCATCCAATGGCTGCAAGCCACATTTGGCAAAGACAACGTGGTTGCCGCCCATCTGCACATGGACGAGAAGACTCCGCACATCCACGCAGCCGTTGTCCCCATCGTGACGGGTGAAAGGCGCAAAGCCAAGAAAGAACAGGCTGACGGCAAGCGCAAGTACCGCAAGAAAACAAATTCCGTCCGTTTGTGTGCCGATGACCTGTTCAACCGTCAGACCTTGGTCGCCTACCATGACAATTACGCAAGGGTGATGGCGAAATACGGATTGCAGCGTGGGGTACGGGGTTCGGAAGCACGGCACACTACCACCATGCAGTATTATCGGGACTTGAAAAAGAAAAATGAAACCCTTGAAAACGAAACCAGACTGTTGCAGGAGAAGAAGACCAAAGCGCAGGAGGAACTGAAGCTGGTGAAAGCGGAAATCCGCACCGACAAGCTCAAAAACGCAGCTACCGATACGGCAACCGCCCTTGCGAGCAGTGTAGGTTCTCTTTTCGGAAGTGGTAAGATGAAATCGTTGGAACGCAGGAACGAGGACTTGCAAGACCGCATCCTTGAGCTTGAAGACGAAGCCCGACAACGGGAACGGCAACAAGCCGAACAGATACAGGAGTTCTTTCAGCGCATGGATTTACAGGATTGCCACCAACGAAGCTCTTCGCTTATTGGAACGCAGACGAAACAAACGGCTTTCTTTGGAAGACTCTGAAACCGGAGCAGACACTTTAATGGCTGACGAATATGTGGATTACAGCGATTTGGAAGCAGTTAAACTGCAAAAAGCCATCCTGTCATTGCCCACCAAGCAACAATTGACTTTCAACCTACGCTATTATAACGAAATGGGCTATGAGGAGATAGCCGCCATCATAGGCTCCACGGTAGCCAGCGTGAAAGTCAATTATCATCTGGCTAAAGAAAAGATAATAAAGTATATGAATTCCACAGATTAAAGATATGGAAAGAGATTTTGATTTTGACCGGATTGGGAAACGTATGCCTTACAAGACACCGGAAAACTTTTTCGATGAAATGGAAGCAAATATATGGAAAGAAGTACAAGGCGGACTTCTCCAGCCCCATAAGCGCAAAACATACCGCTTACGTATTTTCGCCGGAGTTTTGGCGATAGCTGCAAGCATAGCCTTGCTGCTTATATTCAATCCTTTCTTTCTCCAGGAACAAGGCAGTTTTTCCAAGGTAGAACAAGCATTTGCCAACCTGAGTCAGGAAGACCAAGCGTATATGCTTGAAGTTTATCAAGAAGACATATTTATGAACGAATGAAAAGAAATGACAATGAAATGTATTACCCGATTATTACTGTTGGTTGTCTCATTGACAGTCTTCAGCAGCACGATTTCAGCACAAGGCAGTAAACAACGTCTCTCCCGTAAACAGTTGGCAGAAGTACAAGCCAAGCATATCGCAAAAGAGATGGCGATGAACGACACAACGAGTCGGCGCTTTATCAAAACTTTCTGCCAGTTTCAACAGGAAATCTGGGCACTCGGTCCCCGACCGAAGCAGCCATACCACCAAATGACCGATGAAGAAACAGAACAAGCATTGAAAGCACGTTTTGCACACAGCCAAAAGATACTGGACTTACGGCAAAAATATTATGTCATCTACAGCGAATTCCTGACACAAAAACAAATCCGGCGTGTCTATGAACTGGAAAGGCTGATGATGGAACGCTTGTCCAAACGAAGTAAGAAAGCGAACCGATAAAAACTGAAGCAGAGGAACCCGGTAACATATCGATCTTTACAAATAGTATATCAGGGACTTTCACGGACAGCAATCCCTTGTACGGCATCTATCCGGCAGTCAACATCCCGATTACACAGGCTGCCGCCTATTGCAACTGGCTCACGGCGCAGGACGTCTCACATACATACCGTCTTCCGACAGACGAGGAGTGGATTCTTGCTGCCGGACACATGCCAAAGGATGTTTCCATGAACTCCGGATATGTGGAATCCGGACTAACAGCGGTGGACGCTTACAGCCAGACAACCGGAGCGTGCAGCGGCATTCCAGGAGGGCATGGCGCATCGCCGACGGGATCCGGGATATGGGCTTCCGTGTAACGAAACTGTAATAGAATTGTCGCGCGTTCTTCAATATTCCTTAAGAATCACGTAACCGCACCCCTGTACTTTTGCGGCGAGAATTAATAAAATTACACAAGTATGAGATTACATGTAAAGTTCTTTCTATTTTCGCTTCTCTTTTCCATAGCAGCTACCCCGCTATGGGCTGATGGAAACGATGCAGTTTCCAGTAAAGGGACTATCAGAGGGCGCATTATCGACAACGCAAAACAGACGCTCCCCGGAGCAAGCATCTACATTGAGAACCTGCACACAGGTGTTACCAGCGACGTCAACGGGTTCTACACATTCCCCAACCTCAACCCGGGTACCTATAAGGTAAAGGTGAGCTACATAGGCTACTCGCCGGTGGAAATGACCATCACCATCCCGAAAGGCGAGACGGTAGAGAAAGATGTCATCATGAACGAAGGCCTTGAACTGCAGGAAGTGGTTGTTAGCGGGGCTTTCACCGGACAACGCCGCGCACTCTCCGCGCAAAAGAACAACCTGGGGATAACCAATATCGTATCTGCCGACCAGGTAGGCAAGTTCCCCGATTCCAACATCGGTGATGCACTGAAGCGTATCAGCGGTATCAACGTACAGTACGACCAGGGTGAAGCCCGTTTTGGACAAGTACGCGGAACCAGTGCCGACATGAGTTCAGTAACTATCAACGGCAACCGTATCCCTTCGGCCGAGGGCGAGACGCGTAACGTGCAGCTCGACCTCATCCCTGCTGATATGATACAAACCATCGAAGTGAACAAAGTAGTTACTCCCGACATGGATGCCGACGCCATCGGTGGTTCCATCAACTTGGTGACGAAGAACTCTCCCTATAAACGTTTCATCAGTGCTACGGTAGGAAGCGGTTACAACTTCGTGGCAGACAAACTGAACCTGAACTTAGGATTTACTTATGGTGACCGCTTCTTCAACGACAAGCTGGGTGTGATGTTATCTGCTTCCTACCAGAACAACCCCGCAGGTAGCGATGACGTTGAGATGGCTTACGAGCGCAACGATAACGGTGAAGTGGTACTGGACGAATACGAGATACGGCAATACTACGTGACCCGCGAACGCCAGAGCTATTCACTGGCATTGGACTGGGAGATCAACCCGAACCACAGACTCGACTTCAAGGGTATCTTCAACAACCGCAACGACTGGGAGAACCGCTACCGCCGCCAGTATAAATGGGACGACGAGACTCCCAACGAGTACGAGATAGTATATGAAAGCAAAGCCGGCGGTCCCGACCAACGTTATGCCCGCCTGGAACAGCAGCGCACCATGGACTTCACCCTCGGTGGTGAGCACCTCTTCGGGCGCTTGCAATTCGACTGGAAAGCATCCTATGCACAGGCAAGCGAGAAACGTCCGCATGAACGCTACCTCTCTTTCAAACGTGAGGGCGTAGCAATGGAGACCGACTTCAGCGACATCCGCCGCCCCTTTATGAGCCCCGTAGATGGCAACGACTACCTGCTGGACGCTACGAACAGCGCAGGCTTCGAACTGGATGAACTAACCGAACAGTTCGAGGACATCAAGGAGAGGGACATGAAGTTCAGTGCCAACTTCGAGTTGCCCATCGTGCAAGGCCGTTTTGCCAACAAACTGAAGTTCGGTGCCAAGGTGGTAGATAAGGATAAAGACAAATGGATTGACTTCTACCAATACATGCCAATAAACGAAGATGCCTTCGTCAACAATGCCCTCGGGGTGCTCGTCAACCAAGATCGCGATGGCTACATGGCTGGCAACCGCTATAAGGTGGGTAACTTCGTTGACAAAGGGTATATCGGTGACATCGATGTAAATGACGCTTCCTTGTTCGAGGAAGAGATTAAGTATGACGAGATGGCAGAGAACTTCGAAGCACACGAGACCGTCACTGCCGGGTATCTCCGCTTCGACCAGCAACTGGGCAAACGGTGGAACCTGATGGTTGGCTTGCGGTTAGAGAACACCCACGTGACATACAGCGGATACGTCTACGACGACGGTGACCTGAGCGGTGGCGAGGAGAGCCTTAACCCCACAGGCGAGCAATCGAAAAGTTACATCAACGTGTTGCCAAGCGTATTGCTGAAATGGGACGTAAACGATAACCTGAAGCTGCGCACCGCCTTCACCAACACCCTGTCGCGCCCCAAATACTCGGACCTTGTACCCAATGTCATTATCGACCAGAAGGACATCGCTTTCGGTAACCCTAACCTGAAACCGACACTCTCCTACAACTTCGACCTTAGTGCCGAATACTACTTCAAGTCCATTGGTCTGATTAGCGGAGGGATATTTTACAAAAAGATTAACGACTTCATCGTAGACTACCGTCAGCAGAACTTCGACTACCAAGGTATCACCTACGACGAAATGAGCCAACCCATCAATGCCGGCGACGCCAACCTCTTCGGTGTAGAAGTTGCCTACCAGCGCGATTTCGGGTTTATCCACCCCGCTCTGAAATGCATTGGTCTCTATGGGAACTACACATACACTTACAGCAAGGTGAAGAACTTCAACTTCGAGGGTCGCGAGAACGAGGACTTGCGCCTGCCGGGGTCGCCCGAGCATACAGCCAATCTCTCGCTCTACTTCGAGAAGGCAGGGTTCAACCTCCGTTGGAGCTATAACTTCGCTTCCGACTTCATCGACGAGGTTGGTGAGGAGGCCTTCTACGACCGTTACTATGACAAGGTGAACTACATGGACGTAAACGCCAGCTACACGTTCGGCAAGGCATTCAAGACAACTTTCTATGCCGAAGCCACCAACCTGCTGAACCAGCCCCTTCGTTACTACCAGGGTACGTCTGACCGTTCCATGCAAGCCGAGTATTATGGTGTACGTATCAATGCCGGAGTGAAGGTAAGCTTCTAACCGTGCAGCACCTCCTTATCCTGCCGGCAGTTCCATTGGAGATGTACCCGGTAAAAGTTAAGGGAATGTCACTTAGAAATAGAATATTGAATCATATAAATAATATATATATAATGAATACAAAGAAACTATTCCTTTTACTGATGGTTGCCCTCATGGGCACATGGGCAATGGCCCAACAAACGATAGACTACAGCGTCTACGAAGACAAATTCAACATATACATGGCAAACGACCTGGGACGCAACGGATACTATGACCAGAAGCCCATCGCTGAGCTGATGGGGCAGATGGCAGAAGAGGTTGGTCCTGAGTTTATCATAGCTGCCGGCGATGTGCATCACTTCGATGGCGTGCAGTCTGTCGATGACCCCCTGTGGATGACCAACTACGAACTTATCTACAGCCATCCGGAACTGATGATTGCCTGGTATCCTATCTGCGGAAACCATGAGTACCGTGGCAACACACAAGCCGTTATCGACTACAGCCGCGTGAGCCGCCGGTGGGAAATGCCTGCCCGTTATTATACCAAGAGCTTTGAGGAGGAGGGCACAACGGTGCGCATCGTATGGATAGACACCACACCGCTCATCGACAAGTACCGCCAGGAGAACGACAAGTATCCCGATGCCTGCCTGCAAGATATCGACACACAGCTGGGCTGGTTAGACGCTACGCTGGCTGCCGCCAAGGAGGACTGGGTGATTGTGGTGGGGCATCATCCCATCTATGCCGAGACACCGAAAGAGGAGAGCGAGCGCCAAGACATGCAGCGCCGCGTAGATAGCATCCTGCGCAAGCATCATGTAGACATGTATCTGAACGGACACATACACAATTTCCAGCATATCCGCGTGCCGAGCAGCGACATAGACTATGTTACGAACTCCGCCGGTTCGCTCAGCCGCAAGGTGAAGTCAATCAAAGGGACGGTGTATTGCAGCAGCGAACCGGGATTCTCCATCATCTCTGCCACTCCCAAAACGCTGGAACTTCGCATGATTGACAAGCAAGGGCAAGTGCTCCACACGGTGACCCGCACAAAGTAAGAACCAAGATTCACCGTAATTCCATAAAGCGTCCCCTTCCGCAGCAGCAATGCCTGCCCGGGAGGGGATCATTGTATGGGTACTTCATGAGGGCACTGTGAGGGGCTTTTATTACCTACTGTGGTGACGTTAATACCCCACAGTGGGTCGTGAAAGGAGGTCTCAGTAGGTATTTCCGGCACCCCTCAGAGGGGTATTTTCCACCCCTTGCGTGACCGTTAAAAACACCCCTTGCAAGGGGCAAAAAACTACTGCCTTACGGTGTAGCGCAGCCATACGGTGCCGTTGCCTACGCGTTGCACATCGCGAAGGTCGAGCAGTACAGGTTCTGCCTGCGGGTCGGCAATGCCGTCGAATATCGCGGTCATCCCCCTCCGTCCGTCGATGCCCGGTCCTACCATCACGCTCACCTCATCGAGCAAGCCGGCAGCAAGGAACGCTCCGTTGACATGCCCGCCGCCCACGAGCGAGATACGCCGCACTCCGAAATGGCAGGCAACCAGTTCCATAGCCCGGCGCAGGTCGATATGCTCCTTCCCGGCAGCCACCCAGGAGATACCCTTCCCGGCGAGGTAATCCAAGTAAGCCTTCGGGCAACACTCTGCCACTACGACTAGCAACGGTTTGCCGTCGGCAGTATTACCGCTGTACGCCAGCGACCCGTGGGTGTCGAGCGCGATGGTGTATCCCTCGCTCCCGGAAGCCACATGGAAGCATTCATGCCCCACCGGAGCAGTGTTGCCGCCGACAGTCCATAGCCCTGCGGCATAGTGCAGCTGCATCGTCACGCGCCCCATCAGTTGCGAGGGGCAGGCAAGCGAATCGAGCGCATCGTAATAAACCGACGGCTCCTCAATCTTCTCTGTCATGGCACAGTCTATGCGCCCGTCGACAGACATCATCATGTGTGAAATAATAAATGGTTTCATACGCAAATCCTTTTACCTGCCAAAGGTACGCCATTCACCGTGGAATGGTACGTTGCCCGGTCCTTAATCCGGAATATGTATAACATAAACCGTAATTTGTCAACAACGGCGGCACAGAAATCCGGCAAATCGCTTGTGCGGTTTATACCTTATATATATTTTCGCAGGGGAAATGCCCATCATCTGCCAACCATAGAGCGAAAGCCTTCGGGCTCTTCCCCTTGGGCACATGCATAGACGGTTCCTAATACTATTGAAACGACTAAACAGGAACAATTATGTGGAAATATTATGCTTTGCTGTCGGCGTTCTTCGCCGCCCTTACTGCCATCTTCGCCAAAATAGGCGTGAAGGACATCAACTCGGACTTGGCAACCGCCATCCGTACTACCGTCATCCTGTTCATTACCTGGGGTATCGTACTGTTCAGCTCGGCAGCAGAAGGGATAAAGGATATCCCGCGCCATGCCTGGGTGTTCCTCGTGTTGAGCGGTGCGGCGACAGGTCTGTCGTGGTTGTTCTACTTCAAGGCGTTACAGACCGGCGACGTGTCGCGGGTAGCCCCCATCGACAAGCTGAGCGTGGTGATTACCATCTGCCTTTCTTTCCTCTTCCTGAAAGAGCCGGTCACTCCCCGGGTGATAATCGGTGCGCTGCTGATTACAAGCGGAAGCATCATCATGTTGTTCAAATAAACTGGCATGAATATGAAACCAAGAGCAAAAAAAAGAAGCACAAAGAGAAGTTTGCTTGACAAAGCACTGGTGCAGTTCGTGATATGTACCGTTATATTATTGTTGGTTGCCACCCCGTTGTTCTATCTGCTGACCAAGCATTTCTATGCGGAAGACATGATAGACATCATCGAAGCGGTCAAGCAGGGAGAACCCATCCCTTCCCTCGACTTGGAAGAGGACATCCTGCAAGGCATCATGCTGCAATACCTATTAATCAGCGGCATATTGGGTATTGCCATCACGCTCACCATGCGGTTCATCACCAGCCGCTTGTGGAAACCTTTCGATGCCACCTTGCAGAAAGCAGAACAGTTCCGGCTGGAAAATGGGCAACTTCCCGATCTACCCGACAGCGACGTGAAAGAATTTGAGCAGCTGAACCACACCTTACTGTCGCTAATGCAGAATAACCTGAACAGCTACCGCGTCCAAAAAGAGTTCACCGAGAACGCTTCCCATGAATTGCAGACACCCCTCGCCATCATCCAAAGCAAACTCGACATGTTCCTCCAACAACCGGAACTGAGCAAGCAGCAGGCGGACATCATCCAGAGCCTATACCAGACGACAAACCGGTTGACGCACCTGAACCGCAGTCTGCTGCTGCTCGCCAAAATCGAGAACAACCAATACGAGCAGACGGAAGAAATCGACTTGGTGGCTTTCATCCGGAAGCTTCTGCCACAAATAGAGAGCCTGACAGAAAACCTCTCCTTGCAGACAGACTTCCAAACACCCAGCCTTGCCGTAAAAGGGAACCGCACGCTATTAGAAAGCCTTATGAATAACCTTATAGTAAATGCTATCCGGCATAATTACCCCAATGGAGAGATTATTATCTCCATCAACGAAGGCTCTCTCACCGTATCAAACACGTCTCCAAACGAATCGGCATTGGATGTCAGGCTCATCTTCAACCGTTTTTACCGGACTTCAGAAAATATTAAAGGATATGGCTTAGGGCTTGCCATCGTAAAGGCAATCTGCGAATATCATCAATGGGAAATCAAATATATATACTACAATAAATTACACCATTTCCGCATACTATTCTAAAACTTAAAGGCCCGGATATTTTTATTTCCGTAAGAAACGTATTATCTTTGGCACCATTTAGTATTAATAACCAAAAACAGATAAAAAAACTATCATGTTAGATGCACAAACCTTACGGAAAGATTTTCCGATTTTGAGCCACCAAGTTTACGGAAAACCACTTATCTATTTTGATAACAGTGCAACCACCCAAAAACCTCGTTGTGTCATTGAGAAAATCGAAAACAGTTATTACAACGTAAATGCGAACATTCACCGCGGCGTCCATTTTCTAAGTCAGGCTGCTACCGAAGCGCACGAAGAGGCACGCCAAGCGATTCAACAATTCCTTAACGCACGTTCTTCCAACGAAATCATATTTACAAGAGGAACTACTGAATCCATCAACCTGATTGCTTCCAGTTTCACCGATGAATGCGTTTCGCCTGGCGATGAAATTATTGTATCCGTCATGGAGCACCATTCGAACATCGTTCCTTGGCAAATCGAAGCGGCAAAAAAAGACATATCCATCAAAGTCATTCCAATGAATGACAATGGCGAACTGTTACTTGACGAATACGAAAAGTTATTCTCCAACAAAACGAAGCTGGTTTCCGTAGCACATGTCTCGAACGTGCTGGGAACCATCAATCCCATAAAAGAAATTATCCGTATCGCACACGAACACGACGTTCCGGTCATGGTAGACGGGGCACAGGCAGTCCCGCACATGAAAGTCGACGTACAAGATTTGGATGCAGAGTTTTATGCTTTCTCCGGGCACAAGATTTACGGACCCACAGGCATCGGCGTATTATATGGCAAAGAAGAATGGCTGGAAAAACTTCCGCCTTACCAAGGTGGCGGGGAGATGATTTCATCGGTCTCTTTTGAAAAGACCGTATTCAATGAATTACCGTTCAAGTTTGAAGCCGGTACGCCAGACTTCATAGGAAGCACCGCCCTTGCCGAAGCGTTACGTTATGTCGAAAACATCGGGATGGATAATATCGCTGCCTACGAAAACGACTTGCTGGACTATGCGACCAGGCGCCTGGAAACCATCGACGGTGTACGGATATTCGGCAAAGCGCCCAACAAAGGGGCTGTCCTCTCTTTCCTCGTAGGCAATATCCACCATTACGACATGGGGATGTTGCTCGACCGATTGGGGATAGCCGTCCGTACCGGCCACCATTGCGCTCAACCACTGATGCAACGGCTGGGAATAGAAGGCGCGATACGAGCATCGTTTTCTTTCTATAACACGCACGATGAAGTAGATGTTTTCATTGACGGATTAAAGCGTGTCATACAAATGCTTTAAGGAACAACAATATGCCATAGAGTTATTCCTACACACAAACAGGCAACGGTATCTGAAGTCGTTGCCTGTTTGCTTGACTATTATATTAACAGCAAATAAATTTAACTGCTTATGAAACAACTGAAAGTACCTTATTTGGAATGTTTGGACGATATGGGGCTGTCGGAAATAGGACCAATCCTTGAAACCGAAGCTGTAAGAGAATATATACATTCCGTTAATTGGAAAGAATATCCTTATTGCCCGATTGCCGTTTTCGACATAGCCAGAAGCAAAACCTGCCTTTATTTGCGCTATTTCATAAAAGGCTATTCACTAAAAGCAGTCTATAATGAAAACGGATCAAACGTCCATAAGGACAGCTGCGTGGAGTTCTTCTGCAAAAAGCCTGAGGACAAACAATACATAAATTTTGAATTTAACTGCATTGGAACCTGCGATGCCGCCCATCGGGAATCAAGGGAAATCAAAACACCGTTCACTGCCGAAGAGTATGCCCAGATACGCCACTACGCAACAGCAGGGACACAGCCATTCGAGGAACGGAAAGGAATCCATTCCTGGGAACTGACGGTAGCTATCCCGTTCCGACTGATGGGGATAGATGAAGAGCACCTGCCCCAAAAGCTTCTTGCAAACTTCTACCACTGTGCAGATGAGACGGATTATCCCCGCTTTATCAGTTGGAATCCGATAGATGTCCCCTCTCCTGATTTCCACCGCCCAGAATATTTCGGGGAAATTTATTTATAGCATCCACTTTCTTTTGTATTTTTGTGCGTTTGAAAAATTACATAAAAAGACAAATCAGTATGGAAACAGTAGTAAGCGGTATCAGACCGACAGGGAATTTACACCTCGGAAATTATTTCGGCGCAGTGAAAAGTTTTTTGCAAATGCAAAATGAGTACAATTGCTTATTCTTCATTGCAGATTGGCACTCGCTGACTACTCATCCGCATCCTGAAAATATTCGGAAAAGCGTCAGGACTATCTTGGCTGAATACCTGGCTTGCGGGATTGATCCGGAAAAGGCAACCATCTACATACAAAGCGATGTACGTGAAGTAGCAGAACTTTACCTCTATTTGAACATGAATGCCGGCATCGGAGAGCTGATGCGTACTGCTTCTTTCAAGGAAAAAGCACGGAAACAACTCCACATAGGACAAGAATCCGGAGAAAACGATACGGACGAAATGCAAAAAGAAATTTTCAAAGAAGACAACAAGCATAGTGTTAGTGCCGGTCTGCTGACCTATCCAACATTGATGGCGGCCGACATTATCATCCATAAAGCGGTAAAAGTACCGGTTGGAAAAGACCAAGAACAAAATATGGAGATGGCACGCCGTTTTGCACGCCGCTTCAATGCAACGTATGGAGTAGATTTCTTTCCGGAGCCGGCATCGTTCTCTTTCGGGAACAAGGCACTAAAAGTACCGGGATTGGATGGTTCCGGGAAAATGGGGAAAAGCGAAGGGAACGCCATCTATTTGGTCGATGATGAAAAAACTATCCGCAAAAAAGTGATGAAAGCCGTTACCGATTCCGGACCAACAGTACCCAACAGTACCAAGCCTGAACCTATCGCAAACCTTTTCACTATGATGGAAATCGTTTCATCCAAAGAAACTTATGATTATTTCAACGAAAAATATAACAACTGCGAAATCCGCTACGGCGATATGAAAAAACAGTTGGCCGAAGATATCAATGCTTTTTGCGCTCCCATAAGGGAACGAATCCTCGACATTGCAGCCAACGAGGAATACATGGCAAAAGTAGCGCGCGCCGGTGCAGAAAAAGCTCGGCAGAGCGCTGCGAAAACACTTCGGGAAGTCCGGGAAATCATCGGCTTCCGGAATTAATAAGCTAAATTACAATAAAAAAGGATTGATGTTTGCATCAATCCTTTTTTATTGTAATCCTACGGACAAACCGTCCGAACTCTATCAAACAATCTTATCTATGTTCTCCAAATTCTTGGCAACTTCCGCATCCGAAACCTCATAATTAGTCAAGTCACCCGCCAAATACATGTCATAAGCCGCCATATCTATCAGACCGTGTCCGGATAAATTAAACAAAATCGTACGGGGTTTCCCCTCCAATTTGGCTTGTTCGGCTTCACGGATTGCAGCCGCAATCGCATGCGAGGATTCCGGAGCCGGGATTATACCTTCAGCCTGGGCAAACATCGTTGCCGCCTTGAATGTCTCCAACTGTTGCACATCTACGGCTTCCATAAAACCATCTTTCTTCAGCTGACTGACAATCGAACCCGCCCCATGATAACGCAAACCTCCGGCATGAATATTCGCAGGCGAAAAATTATGCCCCAAAGTAAACATCGGAAGCAATGGCGTATATCCGGCTTCATCTCCAAAATCGTAGTGGAACTTTCCTCGGGTAAGTTTCGGACACGATGCCGGCTCTGCCGCAACGACACGAATATCTTTCCCTTCTTTCAATTTATGACGCAGGAACGGAAACGCAATTCCCGAGAAATTGGAACCACCTCCGAAACATGCAATTACAACATCCGGATATTCTCCTGCCATCTCCATCTGTTTCTCCGCTTCAAGTCCGATAACCGTCTGATGCAACATGACATGATTCAGCACACTTCCCAAAACATATTTACAATTCGGCGTCTGCATTGCCAATTCCACTGCTTCTGAGATTGCCGTTCCAAGGCTTCCCTGATAATTCGGATTTCGGGTAATAATATCCCTCCCTGCACGCGTACTCATACTCGGAGAAGCAATTACCTCTGCCCCGTAAGTCTGCATGATTGAACGCCGGTATGGTTTCTGGTTATAACTTACTTTTACCATATATACTGCCAGCTCCAATCCGAAATGTTTGGCAGCCAGAGCCATCGAAGCCCCCCATTGCCCGGCGCCGGTCTCGGTCGTTACATTTGTAACTCCCTCTTTTTTGCAATAATAAGCCTGTGCCAAAGCGGAATTCAGCTTATGTGAGCCGACCGGACTCACGCTTTCGTTCTTAAAATAGATATGTGCCGGTGTATCCAGCATCTTTTCCAAGCCAGTTGCACGTACTAATGGCGTAGGCCGCCAGATTTTATACATCTCACGCACCTCCTCCGGAATTTCAATCCATGCATCGGTCTGATTCATTTCCTGTTTCGACAATTCCTTTGCAAACAGTGGATAAAAATCCTCCTCTTTCATAGGTTCCTTTGTCTTCGGATTCAATGGCGGCATCGGCTTATTCTTCATATCCGCCACAATATTATACCAAGCCTTCGGTATATCTTGTTCCTGTAATAAAAACTTTTTCGCACCCATATCTATAGATTCTTACATTTTATCAAACAATTCGTTCTTTTTTTTTCTCTCTGCCAACAAAGAAATAAAAAATATTTCATTTTTCAAACGAATCATTTATAAAAATAACATTTACATACAAAGCAAAGGCCGCACAAGAACCAACAATCCATGAGATTCAAAAAACGAGCCACACTGCATCCAAGTTTTTCCAATAAAAGCATCTTCTTCCGCTCTTCCAGCATGTGCAAAAACAGCGGATAAGCTCCATATATCAGGGAAATAATCAAAACAACGATAAAAAGAAGAGAAAATATTTGCAACAACAAAATTTAATTCTTATCTTTGCAACGCTTTTAAAGAAGCAGCGAATTGTCTCATGGTGTAATGGTAGCACTACAGTTTTTGGTTCTGTCTGTCGAGGTTCGAATCCTCGTGAGACAACTCACAAAAAGCCGTTTATTTTGATAATAAACGGCTTTTCTGTTTTCAAAAATATAGAACTCTCTATCCATAACAACCGGATAAACCCAAATAAGAGATTACGATGTTATTACCTTACATGTTGGAAAATAAAATTGAAGCGGGCTGTGACGAAGCAGGACGTGGATGCTTAGCCGGAGCTGTCTTTGCTGCGGCAGTCATACTGCCTTCCGATTTTAAGAATGAAATCTTAAACGACAGCAAACAGCTAAGCGAAAAAAAACGATACGAATTACGCCCTATCATTGAAAAGCAAGCCTTAGCATGGGCCGTAGGAATTGTTTCTCCGGAAGAAATCGACAAAATAAACATTTTAAACGCTTCCTTTCTGGCAATGCACCGGGCAATAGAACAATTGCGCCTAAAGCCTGAACATTTACTGATAGACGGCAACCGTTTTAATGCCTATCCCGGAATACCACATACTGTTGTTGTAAAAGGAGACGGGAAATATATGAGCATCGCTGCTGCTTCCATTTTGGCTAAAACCTATCGGGACGATTACATGAACATGATTTCTGAAAAATATCCGGAATACGGATGGGACAAAAACAAAGGGTATCCTACAAAAGCCCACAGAAATGCCATCAGGGAGAAAGGAATCACCCCTTTTCATCGTAAAACATTTACGCTCCTGCCGGAACAGTTATCCTTTAATTGGTAAACTGCCCGGCAGAGAATCACAACTATTGGCGTTAGTTAAAAACGAGGAGGTGGCGGACCTCCGGGGCCACCGAAGCGAGGACCACCTCCTGGTCCGGGTCCTCCTGCGCTTCCGCCTCCGGAGAATATGCTGAATCTGTACACAAAATGGACGATAAAGTAACTTGTTAACGTATTATATTCATAATCCGTTGTCATATTACCTGCAATTGTCCGGGATATATTGCTGCGTTGCTGCAATATATCATATATTTTAAACCGAAGTGTAGCTTGATTCCCTTTCAAGAACGATTTGGAGAACGAAGCATTCCATAGAATCTGCTTCTGATCGAAACCGGCAGAATAACCCGCGTTGGCTGACCAATTGATATCGCTATCTATTTGCATGTTCCACGGAAGATAAATTGTCGTATTTCCTCCCACTCCATAGTTATATACCGACTGATTCTGGGTCGACTGCAACGAGTTCTTGGAAAGGTTATACGAAAATCTTCCGTTCACTCCCAAATCAATAATATCCGACTGGAAACGAATGCCGGCGTTCTCATTTACAACAAAGTTCTTATTCGTATTCTTTGCCCCATCAATGAACGTGTTCTGATTATTCAACGACAGCGAAGTACTCGTATTTATTGAAAAACGCTTATTCTTTAAAGGAGTATTTAGCATTCCCCGTAAACTGACGTTGTAATTACCATCAACGTTCTCATAAGTCGAAGTCTGACGCCCGGTCTCTTGGTCATAAGTAGATTTCCGAACGATGTCATTAATTGTATATTGCCCATTGGCAAAGAAAATCATTGCCTGTTGCTTCTCCCGGTTAAATCGGTTATACTCTACCCTTACGTTATTGACATAGGTAGGTTTCAAACTGGGATTACCAATTGTTACATTCAACGGATCCGACACATCGGCAACAGGCTGAAGCTGTTCCATCGAAGGCTGGTTTGTTGAGCCGTTATAATCTATCCGCAAGCTGCTTTCACGACTGAAACGGTAACGGAACTGCGCCATTGGAGAAAGATTTACAACACTCCTCGACAAAGATGTAAGCGTCGTATCTCCTACAAAATTCTCACTTTTAGAATACGATGGGTCGACATTAAAACCTATCGTATAATTAAATTTCTTCCGCTGCGATTTGAAAGCAATACTAATTCGTTGATTAATGAAATTATTCCGATAACTTTGACTATAAGCCGTATCAAGCACCGTATATGCTCCGCTTTCATCCGGGACATATGAATTCTTTAAAGACTCCTGCTTATTCTGAGAAAAACTATACGACGCCTGAATAAAATTATTATGACCGATAGGCTCTACCCAAGAGACATATGCCCGATAATTAAATCCGCTATTATCCAACCGGAATTGTTGATCCACCAAATCATTGGATTCAGCAGACGGATCTCTCATGAAATATTCCGTATTCGAATAATTCACACCTTTATTAAATGAATTGCTGGTTCCTCCAGACAAAGAAACGCTCAATACACGCCCCCTGCTATTCAACTTCCGGCTAAATTCCAGAGACGCATTGATATTATGGGCCCGTCCATTTGTTGAATAAGCAGAATTACCAATATTTACGGTATCCATATCTTCATTGAAGGTACTAAACTCCCCGATTTCGTTCTGACTATTTTTACTAAAACTATAACTTGGACGGAAAATCAACCGAGTCAGCGTGTCGGGTGTCCACTCCAGCCGCAAATTAGCCGAGAATCCGTCGCTTTTTGACACATTACTGTTCTCTTCCCTGTAATAAGATGTCCCGTCTGTCAAAGTATTCGTTTGATTACTCTTACTTGTTGCCGTATTGTTGGAATGGTTATATGAAACACCGCCATTCAGTTTCAGCGCATCATTGAACTTCTTATTTATATTTGCCGCGCCGAAACCAGACTTGGTTATACCATTCCCGGCACCACCGCCTCTTGCACCTCGACGCATTCCGCCCATTCCCGGAATCATTGAAGCGCCCAAATCGGTTGACCCCATGTTATTGGTATTATTTGCCCCACCCATGATGGTGTACCGGTCATTTCCTACAAAACGATTTATCATGCCTTGGCCTTCGTACCTGTCCTTATTTCCATAACCTCCGAACAGTTGACCAAATAATCCTTTCTTCATATCGGGCTTGACCGTCAAATTAATAATAGTCTCCTCTTCTCCATCATCAAATCCGGTCATTTGCGCCATATCGCTCTTTTTATCCAAAACCTGAATCTTGTCAATCATTTTACTTGGTAAATTCTTTGACGCAATCTTCGGATCATTAGAAAAGAATTCTTCCCCATCGACCATGATTTTTGAAATAGTTTTCCCATTAACCGTAATTTGCCCGTCCGACGAAACCTCCACTCCTGGCATTTTCTTTAAGACATCTTCAAGCACGGCGCCTTCTTGAACTTTATACGAATCGGCATTAAACTCAAGTGTGTCATTACGAAGCACCACTTCCGGAGCTTTTCCTGTGACAACTGCTACACCCAGCACCACGGCAGCATCCTTTAGCAACAGCTTTCCGAGAGAAACCGGATTATTCTTCCCCGTAACTGTTACGTTTTTATAAATATCTTCAAAGCCCACATACGAGATATGGACGATATATTTCCCGTTTGATACATTTTTAATTGTAAAGTTTCCCGAAGTGCTGCTAACACAACCGGAAATGAAAGCACTGTCCTTCTGTTGCAGTAGTCTCACGGTTGCTTGTTCAATCGGCGAATTGGTTCCTTCTTCAAGGATTGTCCCGGTAATATTTGTTTTGTTCGTTTGGGACATCGCAACAGATGAAAAAATAAATGTCAGGCACAACACAAAGAGTAGGTTATTCCATTTCATATAATAAGTCTGCTTGTTTTACATTTTATCAACTTCTGTAATGTAGACTTTACAAATCCAAATAAGTTTAACTTATCTTTTAATATTTACCCTTATTAACTTTTCCTCCAATCGAACCTGTCATTAAGTTAACTAAATCTAAATGCAAGAAGAAATCCACCTTGTGCAGTGCACATTTCAGTTTTTATTGTGTCCTATATATGAATCATTCATACAAAAGAAATATTCATAACTCATTTACAAAGTTAAGTTGAATAAATGTTTCATAGAGTTTTACGACTAATTTTATGAAAACGGGAAAAGGCATGTGATGTGAATCACGTGCCTTTTCCATAAAATAAAAAATCCTCCGGCATTCGTTACTGGAGGATTTCTTATTTATAGATTGAATTGATATCAATTACAACGTTTTCAATTTCAGATTACGCCAAGCAACCTTGATACCACCACCTGAATGTATTTGAAGAGCGATACGACCTTTGCCAGCTCCGATTTTCTCGTCATCCAAGTTTACCATTTCCTGACCGTTCAACCAAGTTTGCACATTGTTACCTTGCACTTTTACACGCAACGTATTCCAATCTCCATACTTCAAGATATTCTCTTTTTCATCCGGAATCTGCACAATCCAACCGCGTCCGTACGATTCATAAATACCACCGGTATCGCAACCTTTAGGAGCAACTTCAACCTGCCAGCCGTTAACTTTTGCAACAGGTTCCACCCACGAACGGATAAATACGCCGCTATTGCCGTCTTTTTCCTGTTTGAACTCAACAGTCAAATCATAATCATCATAATATTCGCGGGTAGCCAAATAGCCATATTCTTTATCCGGACCGCTTTCGCAGATTAATAGGCCATCCTGTACGTACCACTTCTCGGTTCCATATTGTTCCCAATTCGACAAATCCTTACCGTTGAACAAAACAACTTCTTTCCCTGCCTTACGAGGGAGTTCTTTTATCTTTATATTGCGGAAAGATGCAGGATAACCATGGTCTTGCAGACATATTACACCTTTCTTTGCCAAACCGTATTCGCTGGCGCCAGCCCATTTGCCGCTATTCTTCTTTGCAAACCAATCGTCTGTCCAAGCTTCAAATTCCAATATTTTTTCACCATTCAGCCAATGTTCAACATGACCGTTGTCAAAAACTATTTTTGAATTATTCCATTCTCCTTGCGGATTGACCTTCATTTTTGATTTATCAGGCAAATGCATTGCATAATCCACACCCAGTTTCTGCCACTCTTCCAAAGGTTCCGGGAAATTAGGTTCATCTATTAGCTGATACTCCGGACCGGTAACGTAAGGAACTTTAAATGCAGGGTTCTCAACAACGTGATAAAGCATACCGCTGTTGCCACCCTTTGAAAGTTTCCAATCCCAAGAAAGAATAAAGTTTTCATATTCCTTGTCAGTAACAATATACCCGCTTGCATCGCTACCGGAACCTTTTGCCTGAATACAGCCGTCGACTACATGCCAAGGTACAGTCAACTCTGTGCCATTGTAATCTCTCCATCCGTTCAATGTTTTTCCGTCGAACAAAAGTTTCCAGCCATCAGCCTTTTCTTGTTCGGTCAATGTGTTCGGTTCCGCAGTCGTACAAGATGTGAACAATGAAAACGAAACTGCGCACGTAGCAGCCAAAATTCCGGTTGCCACTTTCGATTTTAATACAAGATTCATTTTTAGTGCTTTTTAGGTAAAACTTAATTTGAAACAAATGTATAGTATTATTTTCTAAAAGCCAACAATTGTTTTAAAAAAAACGCCGATTAGTGAAACAAATTTATAATTAGCTGAAAACTCCGATAAAATTATTTTTTTAAATGCTATAAAAAAGACAAAAGCATACACTTTCCATCAGATCTGTTTTCCAAATCAGATTCCAACAAATACCTGAATATTGCAAATTTTATTACATTTGAACCCCGAAAAATCAGGACAGCATGTTTCACCGATTCAAACAACCCGTTGCACATATCCCATTGCCGGAAGAATTTACGTACCCTTTCCGATATACACCCCATCCTCTTTGCCTTATTGCCGCCAAAGAAGTACAGCAATATATCGGCGCACAAAAGGCATGGGAGCAGGAATTGCAGAATGGGAAAATGTTCGGTGTAATGGTTGTCAAAGACCCTTCCGGAAACTTGGGATATCTTTCTGCATTTTCCGGCAACCTTTCCGGAAAATGTCGGCAACCTTTTTTCGTTCCTCCTATATATGATTTAAGCAATCCCTGCAGTTTTTTCAAGAAAGAAGAGACAGAAATTTCAAAAATCAACAAAAAAATAGAAGGACTCCAAAACAACACTTCCTATCAAAACGCATTAACTGAACTGGAGAAGGACCGAAAACAGGCGTATCTGGAAATTTCCAAGGAAAAAGAAGCATACAAACAAGCGAAAGCTGCACGTGATATGAAACGGCAAAACCACCCTCTCTCTGAAGAAGAGGAAGCCGCAATGATAAAAGAGAGCCAATTCCAAAAAGCAGAAATCCGACGGATGGAAAAACATTGGAAAGAGATTATCCATGCCAAACAGGCGGCAGTTGAACAGTTCGAGTCTGCAACAGAGCAACTCAGGAACGAGCGCAAACAACGCTCCGCTCTGTTACAGGAAAAACTGTTCGAACACTATATCGTGTCCAATGCATTGGGACAAAGCCGAAGCATCCGACAAATTTTCTCCGAATACAACCACACCGTTCCGCCCGCCGGAACAGGCGAATGTGCTGCACCCAAAATGCTCCAATACGCCTATCTCAACCAACTCCATCCCATCGCTATGGCAGAATTTTGGTATGGCGGAGCACCAGACAACGAGATTCGCAGGAACGGATTCTTTTATCCTGCATGCGAAAGCAAATGCAGGGCATTGCTTTCTTTCATGCTTAAGGGTCTACAAGTCGAAAAAGAGCCGTCGTTATCCGGGACAAACGGAAGCGGCATATTGGAAATCGTATATGAAGACACCTTTCTGATGGCAATCAACAAACCGGCCGGCATGTTATCTGTCCCGGGAAAAGCCAAAAAAGAATCGATCTACTCACTTCTTTGCAAGATGTATCCGCACGAAGCAGAGTTATTTGTCGTACACCGGCTTGACATGGATACATCCGGGCTTCTTTTGGTTGCAAAAAACAGGGACATTTATAAACGCTTACAGGTACAATTCAGTAAACATAGCATCAAGAAAAAATACATCGCTTTATTGGACGGAGTTCTTGCTCCCGGAAATGGTACAATATCCCTGCCGATCTGTGCAAATCCTGCAGACCGCCCACGCCAAGCAGTCGACATCCTGCAGGGAAAGGCTGCCACAACCCATTATGAGATCCTTGCCATCGAAGGGGAACGCACCCGGGTCTGTTTTTACCCGGTCACAGGGAGGACACACCAGTTGCGCATCCATGCAGCACATTCCCAAGGGCTTGATTGCCCTATACTGGGAGATTACCTATATGGGAAACCGGATAAACGTCTCTACCTGCACGCCGAAGAAATCACATTCCTGCATCCTGTCACGGACGAACCGGTAACTATACTAAAAAAAGCGGATTTTTAACACATATCATACCGGCAATCCCGATATTCGCCGAAATTGTTTCCTTACCAGGATGGAGGGGCATAAAAAACACGCATCGTGTCTGTACAAGCAGATGACGCACCGACGAATCCATAGCCTTCCTCCACATTGTTCGGAACGATAACCGGTTCCATAAACATTTCATCGTAATTGTCCGACTCAAGGCAGTTCATCGCCCTATAATACCGGTAATCCGCCTCATTGATGCTCATCAAACAAATAACAGTCCATGTAGCCCTATAAAACTCACTCCAATTATCGTTGAAGAAGCCATGAGGGACATAAACTTTCAACGTATATGAAGCATCCTCAAACAGCCGGTCCGTAAAAACATTATACTTGTTTTGTATCGAAAGGTCAAATATGTTGTAATTATTATCGTCATCCGTCATAATATGACCGTCCGTCAATACGACATCCTCCCAATTTATGATGTTGTCAATGTAATAATATCTATCGGGAAGATAATCGGGTGGAATCGGAAGATCCCCCCTGCTCTCTCCCGATTTCATCTGCAAACGGTAATAATTGTGCTGTCCCGGTATATCGTCAAAGGTTATTTTATACTGCAAACAGGATTGGATAAAATTATTTATCTTCATTTCCGTAAACAAAGTATCCGTCTTTATGCTTTCCACCGGATAGGGTACCGTCACTTCTGCCCATGAATAATATTTTCCATGTTCGGCAACTGCTTCCAACCTTAGGACATCCCCGGGATGAAACCGGGTCTTCAAGATACAGATTTTCCTGTAATCTTCATCCCACCACGCTTCGCTCTCTGCAACCACCACTTCCTTTTCTTCGCCATTCACATACAAAGTAACCGACCCCTCTGTAATATTCTTAACGCCTGTGCTACCACTCAAATTCAAATAAACGATATTCTGATTAGCATCTGCTTCCAAAAGCGCGTTCATAATCAATTTCGGCTCCACAGTGTCCATGCGGTACGGTATTTCATTTTCGCACGCTGACAGGACAAACAGCAACAACAGAAATAAATAAGCGGACTTTTTCATCTTTTCTAAAATTTAAAGGTATAAGTAAAGGAGGGCACACAAGGAAGAAGTGTCAGTTTCTTCAACTTAGGCCTGTATTCCGGCCAAACTTCTCCTCCTGTATCATCACCTCCCTCATGATAAATGTAATTTTCTTCCAAATTCACGAATGTCGGATTCATCGCATTATAAATATTATATACGGACACATTGTATATGTGTTCACCACGACGCACCTTTTTATGGAAATTCACCCCGATATTCAGGCGGTGGCTCGAAGGCAGGCGGTAATTGTTCCGCTCAGGGATATAGTCAATTTCCGTAATTCCGCCACCGGGAATAATGATGGAAGTACGGAACTCACCTACGCTGGCGGTTCCGCCGGTGTTAAATATCCAAGAGATACCAAGATCTACCTTATCGCTGAATTTATGGTTGACGCAAAGGCTAATGCTATGACGGCGGTCATATTTATAAGGGAAACGTTTCCCGTTATTGATTGTCCCGTCCTTAAACTGTCGGTCGCTCTTTGCCAACGTATACCCTAACCAACCTGTTGTCTTTCCCTGTGTCTTCTGTATCAGCAACTCCATTCCCATCGAACGTCCCTGACCCATTTCCACCTTTTCTTCCCAACCGGTAGAAGAAGCAAAGAAAGATGCCCCGTCCTGATATTCCAGCACATTGTTCATCCTTTTGATATATCCTTCCAAAGAGAACTCCCATCCCTTCAAACCTGTATAATATCCTCCCAACGAATACTGGTAAGCGTCCATCGGCCGGATTCTTTTTGTCACGGGAACCCACAAATCCGTAGGAAGCATAATTTGAGACGAGGTTAACAGGTGTACATATTGCGACATCCGCGAAAACGCCGTCTTGACTGCGAAATCTTTTCCTATCAGATAACGGAGAGACAATCGCGGCTGTGCCGAAAAATAGCCCCTCCCTTGCGTATAAAACAACGAAAGATGGACACCCGCATTCATGCTGAACCGCTTCCCGATATTAAAATTATCCTCCAGATAAACCGACAACTCATGCCCCAACAAATGATTATCCGGATTGGTATTGAAAGTTGTGTCTTGGGCAAACTCATCTCCGGAAGATTCCGTAATACGGGAAGCCATCACCTCCGGACGGAACGAATGAAACAGATAACCGATGCCGAACTTGATTTGATGCGCCGGAACAGGGATGTATTCAAAATCCGACTGTACACTCCAATCCGTAATTCCTGAATGGTAATCTGAATTATATCGGTAAAAGTTCCCGGATTCTTCACCTTGCACATCCTTACGAAAACTTCCATCCATCTGCATATTGTAATGATTATAAGCGACAGTCGTTTTGCTAAACAGCTTATTGTTATACACATAATTCCATCGGAGTGCGGCTATCGTATTACCCCAATTCAAGTTTAACTTATCGTTATACATCCGGACAACCGGCGCATGTTCTTCATAACCGTCATATTGGGCATCCTGTGAGTAGTCATAATGGTCTTTTCCCTTATAAAAACTAAAAAACAACCGGCTCCTGTCGGAAAACTTGTGATTCACCTTTGCATTGATGTCGTAAAAATAATATCCCAAATCCTGGTTATCCTTTAAAAACGGCTTAGTGAAAAAATCAAAATAGGTACGCCTTGCTGTCAGGCAGAAAGATGTTTTCCCTTTTATCACAGGTCCTTCCAAATGAACTTTGCTGGTCAGCAGACCAATGCTCACCGTCCCGTGGTAAGACTGCATATCTCCATCATTGGTCCTGATATCTATGACAGACGAAAGACGTCCGCCGAAACGTGCCGGGAATGAACTTTTGAACAGTGTTACATTCTTTACTGCCTCAGGGGTAAATACCGAAAAGACCCCCAGCATGTGGTCGGCATTATATACCGGAATACCGTCGAGCAAAATCAGGTTCTGGTCCGGACCTCCACCACGTACATACATACCGCTGAAACCTTCCGTTCCAGCCTGCACTCCCGGCATCAACTGGATTGTCTTCAAAATATCCGCTTCTCCCAAAAGAGCCGGAGTATTCCGGATTTGGGTCATCGGAATCTCCAAAGTTCCCATTTCAGTAGCATATATTCCTGCAGGTTTCTTATCCGACAACACGACAATCTCTTCCAGGCTATTATCGGAAGAAACTCCCAGCCGCAAGTTCATCAGCGTATCTTTATCTAATGTGAACCGGCAACGACGGCTGCCATACCCCATATAAGAAAACACAAGTTCCGTTTCACCTGCCGGTAATGTCAACGAATAGTAGCCGAAAGAATTGGTGGACGTCCCCACATGCCGCGAAGATTCAATGATATTGGCTCCAATCAACGTTTCCAAAGAGAGACTGTCCGTGATGTATCCGCTTATCGTATATTTCTCTTTTCCTTTCGACAGTATGATATGTTTCCCTGATAAAGAAAAATTTACCGCATCCAAGGCAAACGCTTTCCGAAGGATTCCGGATATATTGCTTTTCATATCCAAAGAAACAGGATGCCTAAGCCGAACATCCTCCCCATATATAAATGAATATTCAGAGACCGACTCCATGTACTTCACAAACTCTTCCAGCGAAGCATTCCGGACATGAACTTCTATCAACTTCTCATTTTGTGCTTTCACCGGAGAAACAGTCATAAGCAGGCAATAAAATACAACCATCCTCGCAAGGAAACACAACTCAACGCGATTACTCTCCATTTTCTAATCCTATTTTTCCCAAATTACTATTACTCCCTTTTCCTGTGTACAGTAGAAATTACCCGATTTTGAAAGCATCCTGAGAATTTCCGTTAAACTCTCTCCTCTGGAAAACTCAGCCCGGATACGGAACTCTTCCAATGCTTCGCTTTTAACTTCAATCTTTACATGAAAAGCATTGCCGAGGCGGCGGGCAATCTCCCCCAATGGCAGATTATTAAAGACCAGCTTCCCGGTACGCCAAGCCATTACTTCTTCCTCTGGCTCGACCGTCTCCCGACGAAACGCTCCGGTCTGGTTATTAAAAACGGCACTCTCGTTTGGAACAAGCAGCAAATTGCCACTCGGGCTCTCCACCGACACAGAACCTTCCAGCAACGTCGTCCGGACGATTCCGTCTCCCGGGTAAGACTCTACGTTAAAATGCGTACCCAATACTTTAACCGAGACAGAACCTGCATTTAATACAAAAGGATATTCCGGATTTTTTTCAACTTCAAAGTAAGCTTCACCGGACAAAGAAACATTCCGTTGCTTTTTTCGGAAGCGGCGGGGATAAGAAAGAGAAGAATAACGGTTCAACATAACTTTACTGCTATCGGGAAGCGTTATTTCCAATACACCGGCCTGCGTTGATACCGTCTGAACCGAAGTATCATACATATAACGTGCCACAGAATACCCGACAAACAACAGCAACAAAGAAGCTGCTACCGACAATGCCATACGAATCCGCATTCTCCGTTTTGCTACATGAGGATGTATCCGCTGTTCCAACAACTTCCAACTCTCTTTCGCCGCATATTTTCCTCGTGGCGAACGGGTAGATGTTGCCAATCGGTCTATTATTTCCTTCATATTATCCGACTCCATTTCCATCTTTTCACTTTAGTTTCACTTATAAGACTGGGAAATCGGGGAAATTCCCTATCGGCAATTCAAAAAAATATTGAGAAAAAAGAATAACGGTCTAATCGTTTTCGGGGAACAGCATTTCCTTAAGGCGGTTTTGGGCTTTCTGCAATTGTGCATCCACTGTCTTTACACTAATTCCTAATTGTCCGGCAACTTCCGAATAACTCTTCTTTTCTTCCCTGACAAGGATAAATACGGCTCGGCAACGGTCGGGCAAACGGTCGAGAGCCTTTACATAAGCAGAAAAAAGTTCTTCCGAAATCATCTTTTCTTCCGGGGATTGTTCCAAAGAACGCATCTCAGCATTTCCTCCTTCCCCATATTTCTCTTCCCGGGATAAGAAATCAAGTGAAGCGTTTTTCAGCATAATAAAAAAATAATCTTCCAGATTCTGGATATGGGACAAGGTCAATCGCCGTTCCCATACCTTAAAAAAGACATCAATAACAACTTCCTGCGCCCAATCTTCCCGGTGCAGGAAGAAATATGCAATACGGAAAAAACGGTCATAGCACATCTCAAAAAAATTCCGTAATGCCGTTTGTGAATGCTCTTGCCCAATTTGTCTTAAATAACGCCTGATTTGTTGTTCTGTCATCTCTCCTTAAAAAATGCGCAATTCCCAACTGCCACCTTTTCACCCTGCAAAAATAAGGCAATCATTTCCACTTAACAAACATTCGCCAAGCAAATAGTGTGAATCTTTACATACATATCAACAAAGGGAATCAGAGCTAATGAAAAGGAAATCCAAGTAGACATCTAAAAAACAAAAAGAGGATGCGTTAAAGAAACGGACACCCTCTCTCTCTTTATAACCGTTGTGTGATTTCAAAGCGGCAGATACTTGCCTAACTTTCCTATTTGATTGGTCAGCAACCTGTTTATTCTTGAAGTATGATATATTCCATATAACAAATCTTGGTTGAATTCTCTTAAGATCAACCAATCCGCCTGCCGAACCCATTCCCGGAATGTCTGATTCACTTTATATGTTTCCGACAAACTTTGCAACAAGTCCAAATCAAAATAATCAGATTTTATCCCGGCACCGGCAATAGAGGCATCATAAGCATTGCATGCCTGTTCGATATGTACCGGTATCATCAAAACCGGCTTGCCCAAATACATCGCTTCGCATACCGACTCAAAACCTGCGGTTGTTGCATACGCTTTTGCTCCAGACATATATTTTATGAAAAGAGAGTCGTCCAACGTATGAAAAGAGAGCATGGAATCAACCTGAAATTCCTTTTCTGCATCCTTTTTATCCCAGAAAATGTGCAATGGAACTTGACTATGCTGCTCATGCCATGCTTGCACCTCCTCAGAAAATCCACTGTTCAGAAGATAACCTAACAGGTAGTTACCATTCTCTGGAGTAGCATCCAAAACCTCCTTACGGATTAATGGCGGAACCACTATTAAATTGTCGGATATCACCTCACGCATTTTACGAAACGACAATGCCAGTTTTTTCGATGCTCCGATAGCCGTCATACGAGTGAACAGTTTCAACATGAACAATGACAACCGGTTGCATTCCGGGAAGCAGAAATCCGGATGCAAGAACAGATATTGATGAGCGATACAAATCATCCGTGCATTCGGACGGCAGAACAAATACGTCAGTCCCGTCAATAGTTCGTAAAAGTTTACGACAACATCGGCAGAGCTCTCTTTTATAATATGGTTGATATAACGGATACTATGAACATATTTATGCAAACGGAACAAATTATATCCGATGCTTTTCCCCAATCCCACTTTTTTATTTTTAGGAGAGGGCAGGAAATTCGGGCTTTCAAATGTATATATCGGAGCCTTTATCTTTTCTACAAAAAAAGAAGGTAACCGGCGTGCAGGGCTTTTTCCTACCAACACTCCTACAACCTGGTTACCCTCGGCAATTAGTTTCTGCCGTAAAGAGAGAGCCTGTGTCAAATGCCCTCGTCCTTCACCCTGTATAATAAATAAGTATTTCATATAGCCTCCGGATAAAACGGCTTATAAATTTCGATATCCTCCTGCTTCGTAATCTGGCAATATTCAAGAATAGACCAAACCCCTTGTTCATTCTGAACCAAGGCAGTAAGACTTTCCACCCAATCGCCCGAATTCAAATAATGCACATTCCCGTAATACATATCGGCTGCCTGATGGATATGCCCGCAAATAACGCCGTCAACTTTTTTCGACTCTGCCAGCTTCACCAGCTCTTTCTCAAAATCAGAGATATAAGAAACGGCACTTTTGACTTTATGCTTCACTTTTTGCGACAATGAGTAATAGGGTTTTCCTTTTCTTTCCCGGTAACGGTTGTAAAGTTTATTCAGCCAAAGCAGGAAAGTATAGCCAACATCCCCCAGTTTCGCCAGCCAACGCATATTTTCCGTTATCGTATCGAACACATCTCCATGCGTTACCCAATATGTCTTGCCGAAACTTGTCAGCAAATAGTCTTTAACTATCGATATATTTGAGAATCTGAATGGAACCAAACTGTCGAGAAAATCATCATGATTTCCCCTCACATATACAATCTTCGTATTATCTTTTTCCATCATCCGCATCAGTTCTTTGAAAAAGTCGGTATGTTGTTTCTTCCAGCTCCTCCTTGATTTCTGCAACTGCCATCCGTCAATAATATCTCCATTCAATATAAGCAAATCGCAACGGATATGGCGAAGAAAATTCGTTACCTCTTCTGTTTTAGAATATTCTGATGCCAAATGGATGTCTGACAAAACGACCGTAGGATAATACGTTTGTAATTCCATAATTATTTCATTTTTATACTGCAAAACAAACACTTGCGTATTACAAAATGATAACATCAATATTAAATCTGTAAAACAATTTTCATACAATCCGCTCAACCGTTCCCGAAACAGCCAGCCGATAGCGCATACCGCTCTCCGGACAGACCGCAAATCCTGCCTTATCGAAAGAGAGACGACAGCCATATTCACTTACCCATCCCACCTGCCGGGCAGGATTTCCTACCACCAATGCATAAGGCGGAACATCTTTGGTAACGACAGATCCTGCGCCAATCATGGAATACCTGCCGATGGTATGCCCACAAACCACCGTCGCATTCGCACCCACCGTAGCTCCTTGACCGACTAAGGTAGCCAAGTATTTATCTTTCCGCTCCACAAAACTGCGAGGGTTAATCACGTTTGTAAAGACACAACTCGGTCCGAGAAAGACATCATCTTCACAAACGACACCGGAATATACCGACACATTATTCTGTACCTTCACCCGGTTGCCCAAAACTGCCCCCTCCGCTATAAATACATTCTGACCGATAATGCAATTACTTCCAATTTTGCATCCATCCATGATATGAGAAAAATGCCAGATCTTCGTCCCGTCACCAATTTGTGCACCGTCATCTATTACTGCTGTCGCATGTGCCTGATATGCCATCCCGAGAACTATTTATTTATATATAAGAAATATTGTCGGTTTTTTATTCAAATCAGGAAGACAACCGCTCCACTCTTTTATCGGGCGCGTACAGATATATTCATCTTCACAAGTGATATTCGAAGCAATACATAGCTTCGTGGAAGGACGACAAATCCGTATCAGTTCCTCTACAAGCCGGTTATTCCGGTAAGGAGTCTCTATAAACAGCTGTGTTTGGCATTCCGTATAAATCCGTCCCTCCAACCGCTTGATGGTATTTGCCCGTTCTTGTTGGTCAATCGGGAGATAACCATGAAAAGCAAAGCTTTGCCCATTAAATCCTGACGCCATTACAGACAACAAAATGGAAGAGGGTCCGACCAAAGGTACGACCTTATAATGCTTCCGTTGGGCTATAGCCACAACATCTGCTCCAGGATCGGCTACCGCCGGGCAGCCGGCTTCAGAAATAACTCCAACAGAACAGCCTTGTTCCAATGGTTTCAAGTAACCGCTTACCTGTTCCGGCGCGGTATGCTTATTCAGTTCATAGAATGTCAAATCATCAATAGATATCATCGGCTCCATTTTCTTCAGAAAACGGCGGGCGCTTCTGACATTTTCTACGATAAAATGCCTTATCTGTACAACAATATTCCTATTGTATGCAGGAAAGACCCGTGCATATTCCGTATCCCCCAACGTTACCGGTATCAAATAAAGAGCCGTCTCCATACTTTTCTTTTTGACAAAGGTACAAATTTATTCTATTTTTCCGGATAGTTATAGAGATTCCCTTTCCGATAATGCGTTCGATTCCTATTTAACGGATAATACGAACAGAAACGCCATCCGCCTTGTTCTCGAAAGAGAGGAACAATGTCTTGCTCTCCTCATCCCACGATTGGGAAACATCCGAATTTGTATCTACTACGACACGCTCCGGCTTAGCAGTCAACAATATACGCATCACGTTAGTCGTTTCCTCCGGTGCCTTTACCGTAAAAGAATATTTGTCCGCCGTCACCTTTTCTTCCGTCACTTTTCCTGCCGATACCAATATTTGCGGTTCGCTCCTCTTCTTTTCCATTTTCTTTAAATCGTACAAAAACGCCTGTTCACCCGGAGAAACCACTTTTTCTCTAACGACAGGAAGCTCCTTGTCGAACAAGTCGATATAAAAGCCATTCAAACGCAATGTCTCGGAAGATACGCTCTCGTCCATTACCGAAACGATTGTATACGGACCGCGTTCCAAGAAGAAATAGTTCCTGAAGTCCGGTGCACCGCCGGTTTTGTCTTTATACAGCCCGGAGACAACGTCAACCAATGCACTTTCACCTTCCGGCTGCATCACAAATTCTTTCGGATCCTTGCGAAAAACATATACACTACCTTTGCCGCAAGTATAAAGTCCTTCGCCTGCAACACGCGGCATCCCCAACAAATCAAACAAATGTTCGGATGGTGCATTGAATTTTTCCCCGTCTTGGTTCCACCACTCCTGCACCGATTGGAAAGGATCCGTATCACGGGAAACATAGACCAGGCAACCACCGGATTTCACCCATGCAGCAATATTCCGGTTCATATCCTCGTCCATCGGTTTCATGTTCGAATAAGTCATTAACAAGACTTTGACATCCTTCCAAGTATTCTTTTCAGCGGTATTCTCTATCTGTACCAATTCTACCGGAACGCCACGCTTCACAAAAGGCATTGCCAATCCGTAAAAATTCGACAATTGCGGGTCGTCGTATCCGTCTACCGGTTGGTCGTTCCGCTGGAACATCAATGTGTTCGCCATCAGGACACCAATACCTTTTGTTCCGGAGAGTTGGTTTTCAGTACATGGCATCCGATTGGAAGCATTGATCATGATATGCATCTGCGTTGAGAAAGAACGGGGAATACGTATCTTCGTTTCATCCCTGCTGCTAACCTGGTATAATCCTTCATATATCCGTTCCGGCCACGGCATTATCTCATAATTATTGTTCCGAGGATAGAGCATTTGAGCGATATACGTTGCCCGGTAATTACGGATATAATCATCCCAATCCCTCGGACGGTCTTCTATCGGGTCGGTCAGGAAAAAGACTTTCCGGTTTGTCGGCGCCGTCATCGAGTGCATCGATCCGTATTCGAGAAATGCTGTTTCAAACACACGCTCACGATAATTTCCCTGATAATAATTAGGCTCGCGGGATGTTCCGGTCCAAACCTGCGCGATATACCCATCCATGCAATCCATCAAGGCAAGACTTGCTTCCGGACTAACAATCCGCCATTGGGAATAATTCACCAGCGAGTGTGTCGGAACGAAACAATAAATTGTCCGTCCTAAGCTTTTGCCATACTCTTTGGCATAGGTAAAACACTCCCTCAAGGCTCGGTAATAAAGATGATATTTCAACTTATTGGAAAGATAAAGGTTTTCGGCAGACGCATCCTGCGGTCTCCAATCGAAACCGTAGAACGCTTTCCACTCCCGTTTAAAAGCTTCGCTATATCCGGCAAAAGCCCAAAACTCCGGTTCCTCCAGAAAAATATAATCGATTCCGGCATCTATTGCCCGTTTTATCTGACGCTCTTTCATGTAAGCCAGGAAATTCATTGTCGGCACAACATAAGGCACGTCTTTTCCATGCCATATCACCTCGCCGTTCCTCCTCATCTGTCCTTCATCGTCATGGCGTTGGCCGTCCCACTTACCGGTAAAATACTCCTGATATTCTCCCCAAGCGATTCCTGTCATGAAATAGGTAGTATACCCTCTCTCCCGCCAAGAAGCGACACGTTCCTCAAACGTACAATTCTCCAACGGATGAGTTCCATAAACAATGGCAGCCTGGGCATCGACATTTAATTGCGGCCGCCAATAGGTGCCGGTCTGGAAAACAGTTTTCTCATTTTGCGACAAGAGCGGAACGCTCACACAAAAAACAGCCAATAACAATGCAGAAAATTTGATAATAGCTTTCATTCGTAATCAATTATATATTCATAAAACAAATATACAGTAAAAGTCGGCAATCCATCCAACATTATGCCCTGATTTTGCATTTGAAGATTCTAACCTCCTTCACTTTTTATATATAATACAGAACAAGCCACAGATACCTCTGTTATCCATGACATAGGCGTCATTGTTTCACGATTATTCCTCTCTCATTATAGCGACCTCATCATTCAAGACGGAAAGTTTTTTACATAAAGCCTACTTTCTCACATCTCTGGTGTAGCCCTTGTTTTACCTTCTTCCCATTCCTCTTTTGTTATCCTCATAAAATGCTCTGTGCGGACATCACCCAGCGGAGAAATATTACCTTCTTCCGTATGATGAAAACGGAAGCCACATTTCTCCATCACCCGACGAGATTTCCTATTACCGTCATAATACCCACACCAGACGGCTACCATTTCCAACTCCTCGAAACATCGTTGCAACAGACGGCGAACGGCTTCTGGTATCAATCCCTGTCCCCAATACGGTTTACCTATCCAATAACCTATTTCAGACTCGTTTGCCTGCATCTCGGCACTGTGCAAAGCATCCCCGAACATGATACCGATACTTCCGACCGGTTCATTGCTTTCTTTCAAGACTACTGCGTACGTTTCTGGAACGGCAAAGACAGTGCGTATGACATTTAAGCTATCTTCCACGGAAGTATGAGGTGGCCAACCGGCAATGGGTCCAATAGCCGGGTCTTGGGCATACTTATATAGGGACTCGGCATCCGATTCTTGCCAAGGACGCAATATAAGCCGTTCTGTAACTATTTCTTTAATCATTGTTTAATGTTTAAATGTTTAAGTAAGAAAATCCGCCATTTATCCAAAAGGTTACTTCCGTTCCAATGAAATGGAGAAGTTCATAATTGACGTCGTTCACTTCTCCGGAGAAATGATGAATGAACAAGTATTGTTTTCATATCCACAATGATTCCTTGTGCGAAAATACAATATTACTCTTGTCTCAGCAATAAAATGTCCGAAATTCTTAAAACAAAACAAACTATTCAAATTCGGTTTCAATCTGCCTTGAAGCCGTTCTCAACCAGACTCCCGGCTTTCGCATTTTTATCCAACTGCTTAATTATCACTTTCCGTCACACTAATCTACTGGTTCCATTCGATTATTCCGGCAATATTCCCTAATTTTGCAATTCGAACTAAATTAAATGTGATGGAACTCCCCAAGGACTTTATAGAACGGACCAAAATACTTTTAGGAACAGACGAATATTTACAATTTGAAGCATCGCTTTCAGCAGATGCGCCTATAAGCATCCGTATGAATCGGGACAAATCGGACTTTTCACCAAACACGGCAACAGTCCAATGGTGCGAAGAGGGATATTACCTGCCCGAAAGGATTCCGTTCACATTCGATCCGCTATTTCATGCGGGCACTTACTATGTACAAGAAGCATCATCCATGTTCTTAGGACATGTAGTCCGCCATTTTGTACAAGAACCGTCCGTTATATTGGATTTATGTGCGGCTCCAGGCGGTAAATCTACCCATCTGCTCTCAGCAATGCCCAAAGGAAGCCTGCTTGTCAGCAACGAGGTCATCCGTTCCCGGTGCAACATCCTTGCCGAAAACATTGCCAAATGGGGAAATCCCAACCATATAGTAACCAACAACGACCCGAAAGAGATAGGAAAACTGACCCATTTTTTTGACGTCATCGTTGCCGATGTTCCCTGCTCCGGAGAAGGAATGTTCCGAAAAGACAATGAGAGCATCAACGAATGGACAACGGAAAATGTAATGCTCTGTGCTGCCCGCTGCCGAAGAATCCTGAATGATATCTGGAACGCTCTCAAACCTGGAGGTGTGTTCATCCTCAGCACCTGCACATTCAATACGGAAGAGAACGAAGAAAACGTGAAATATGCCATCGAAGAGCTGGGCGCTTCTCCGATAGAAATCCCTGTAAACCAGGAATGGAAGATTATACCCGCCCTAAAATACAACTATCCGGCATATCATTTCTTTCCACACAAAACAAAAGGAGAAGGTTTCTTTTTGGCAGCTTTCCGGAAAGCGGATTCGGAAAATCAAACGTTCCATCTAAAAAACAACAAAAAAAATAGACAGAAAGAGCGGGCTCAAACACCGGCTTCCAACGATTGGCAAAGATATTTATCCGATGCGGACAGTTATATTGCCGAATGGGACAACTTCTGTTTACGGGCAATCCCGGCAACATTCCGGGAAAAATACCAGTTACTGAAATCTCAACTGACGGTTGTTGATGCCGGGATATATGTCGGTGAGCAAAAAGGTAAAGACTTCATCCCGTCAGAAGAACTGGCATTGAGTACCGCATTAAACCGGACGGCGTTTCAAGAAACCAAACTGTCGTATGCTGATGCCATCCGTTACCTAAAGAAAGAGGCATTTCCTTTGCCTGGGGACACAGAAAAAGGGTACATTTTAGTTACTTACGAAAACATTCCCCTCGGGTTCATGAAAAATATCGGAAACAGGGCAAACAACCTTTACCCACAAGAATGGCGAATCCGAAGTAGTTTCTGCCCTGAACAAACAAAAACGCTTTCCAATTTTCGGTAAAAACCTGCCGAAAGAAAAAAGATTCTCTCCGCATTACTTTCATGCCTGTTAAGAACAAGACACAAAAAAAGCCCGTTACGGGCTTTTTTTGTGTCTCTTAAAAAGGGAAATCCTTGCTTAATCGGCTGAGAACAGTTTTGATTTATTCAACCGTACTACTTTGCCGTATTTTTCCAATGCTGTAAAATCTACCTGTTTCGGATTCCCGATAATACCGATTACAACCGGGCGCCCCTTGACATTCTGCTCATAGAACTTAAGAACATCTTCGAATGTCAACCCGTTTATCTTCGGCAATTCCGATTTCGCAGGATCTTCCGTATATCCCAAACGCTTCCATGCCTCATAAACCTGGCTCGCTTCACGGAAGCCCGGTTTTGCCGTCTGCAATCCTTCACGGAGATAATCCTTTATATTCCCGATTCGGTCAGCATACTGGGGCATATTATTGATTAATCCCATGAAAATATCCATTGCATCGACGGTTTTGTCTCCCTGTGTCCCGATATATCCCATGAAATAAGCGTTCTTGTCTTTCAAGAACGGCGTAACATAAGTACCTTCTGCCGTATAAGCCATCGAACGGTACTCACGCACTTCCTGCATGACCAAACCGCCAAAGCCATTGCCGAAATATTTATTAAAAGCGCTGTAATATACGTCATCCTCCGCTTTATACGGATTACCTTCAATATAGAAATAGATCCGGCTTTGGGCAGCATCCTTGTCGGAAATAAAGTAAATCGTATTTTCACTGTATGGAACACGATCCTTCACCTGTGGGGAAGCTGTCTCTTTCTCTTCGGCTTTCAAAGGGAGGTTTTTACTCAATATATCGTAAGCCGATTCAAAAGGAAGCGAACCTACATAATGCACTTCCGCTTCGTAATCGGTAGCCCGGTTGAACTCTCCGGTCAGATTACTGATGGATAATTCGAGAATTTCATTCAAAGGCATCCGATTTATGTAACTGGATTTGTCTTGATAAAGCATATATTCGTACATCGCCGACTCCAATGAGCTGGGATTGTCAGTTTCTATCGCACGCATTTGGTAAGCACTTCCCTTCAATTGATTCAACTGCTGCTCATCCAGCTGCGGCATCAATATCTGCCGGGAAAGCAACTGACAAGCTGCCGCCAGATTCTCCTCATATCCCGACATGGTAATCGTCAGATAGTTCTCGCTCACCGAGAAATTGCAAACCGCCCCCAACGCACTAAATTCCTGTTTCAGCTGTTGCGGATCAAAGGAACCCATAATTCCCGCATTCTCCATCAAGGCTGTCGCATAATCCAATTTCGGCATTTCACGAGTACCTACGCCATATTTCAACGTCAACGTAAACACATTGTTCTCTTTATTCGGAGTATAGAACAATTTTGACCGTTTGTTAATCGGCTTTATTTGTACTTCGTTAAAGTCTGCATAAGAAGGTTCCACCTGTTTAACCGGCAACTTGCTGAAGTTCTTCGCATATTCGGAAACAGCATTGCGCGGAGGATTAATCGGCTCATATTGTGGTTTTGCCAGTTTTTCAGCTTTTTGTGGCTTTCCCTGCTGGAAATTGAACGCGATATAGTTGTCTGTGAAATATTTCTTGGCAATCTCTTTCACTTTATCAAGAGAAATGGCTGCCAAACGGTCTTTATATGTCAAAACATTTGAGATGTCTTCATTATTGACGAACGTCTGGAGAATCATCTGAGCTTTGGATTCAGAAGATTCGAAAGCCAAGTCGTAATCTCGCATCATGGCAGTCTTCACGGAATTAAACCTCCAATCCTCGATTTCGCCTTTCTGCATCTTCTCTATTTCAGCCAACAATGTTTTCTCCAACGATTTCAACGACTCAAACCGGCGTTGGTTTACGTCATACGAAGGTATTCCGTAAATAACAATACGTCCCTGATCTTTAAAATCCAACAACGACGCTGATGCGCCCATGATATTCCCATCCAACGAGAGTTTATCCAACAGACCGGTACGGTTACGGTTCGACAACAGATTCGTACAAACTTCCAATGCCAGCTCATCTTCGCTACCGCTCGGAACGCCTTTATACGCCAACGTCAACGTTGGATAATCAGCTATTTTGGCAGAATATTCTACACGCCCTTTAAAATCCGCTTCCGGATAGTTTACACGTTCCGGACTCGGTTTGGCTGGCAGGCGACCAAACAAGTTATTGACTAAACCGGTCACTTCACGCATCTTCACGTTACCCACCAGAATCAACACCATATTTTCAGGAACATACCAGTCGTTATAGAACTTAACAAGACCGCTCAAACGAGGGTTCTTCAAATGATCCTGCAATCCCAATACAGAACGCGAGTAAGGATGCCCGGGGAATATATGTTCCAAAAGATACTCTTGCTGCAAACGTCCGTGACTATCCTGTGAACGGTTGAACTCTTCATAGACCGTCTCCAATTCCGGTTGAAAAGCGCGGAAAACCGGATTAATAAAACGTTCGGAGTTCAATTCCAGCCACCGGTATAATTGCGATGGAGGAAAGGAGCTGAAATACATTGTCATATCATAGCTGGTTGCCGCATTCAGGCTTTTCCCTCCCATATTCTCCGTCAAACCGGCAAATTCGTTAGGAGCGGTATACTGCGCAGCTTCAACCGTCAGCTTATTTATCTCCAAATCTAAAGATTTCTTCTTCTCCGGATCTTGAGTGTTTGCTTTTTCATCGTACTTGGCAATAATTTGTTCGTAAAGCGGCTGCTCCTTTTCCCAATCCAGCGCGCTAATCTTCTGGGTCCCCTTAAACATCATATGCTCCAAATAATGGGCCAATCCTGTCAAGTCTTCGGGGTCATCGACCGAACCAACCTTAACGCCGACCATTCCAAACACATCGGGTTTTGTTTCATCTTCCCAAACATACACAGTCAATCCATTCTGCAGCTTGAAACCTTTCAGCCCTTGCGCCTGCAAAGAGAAAAAATAAGCTGTCAGAAAAAAGCACACTCCTAAGTAAAAAAACTTTTTCATTATCATTTTACGATTTAACCATTTTAGCGGCAAATGTAAACATTATTTTTAAAAAGTTTCCGATTTAATCACTTTTATCTCCAGATTCTTTGCCCCATACTAAAATGTCCAAATTATTCATCCTATATCTTTGTATTCCACAGCCGACACCGCATCTGTTGCCGATTCCCTTTTTTGTTGTAAGTTTGCAGCAAAAGAAAAGAATAACCGAAATGATAAGTTATTTACAAATAAACGGATTAACAAAAAGCTTTGGGGATTTAATTCTCTTTCAAGATATAACATTCGGGCTCAATCAGGGTGAAAAAGTAGCCTTGATTGCAAAAAACGGTTCAGGGAAAAGTACCTTGCTAAATATCTTAGCCGGGAAAGAAGACTACGACACAGGGAATATTGTCTTTAGAAACGATTTGCGTGTCGGATATCTGGAGCAAACGCCCTCCTATCCGAAAGATCTTTCGGTTTTGCAGGCATGTTTCCACTCAGAAAACGAAACGGTCCGCCTAATCGCGGAATATGAGGAAACAATAAAGAAAGGAATCAGCGGAAAACTGCTTGACGACATTTTGAACCGTATGGACGCTTCAAAAGCCTGGGAGTACGAACAGAAAGCAAAACAAATTCTTGGTCAGTTAAAAATCCACAACTTGGACCAGAAAGTGGGACAACTCTCCGGAGGACAGCTCAAACGTGTCGCATTGGCTAACGTCCTTATCACAGAACCTGAATTAATCATACTCGACGAACCGACAAACCATCTCGACTTAGAAATGACTGAATGGCTGGAAGAGTACCTCGGACGAACAAATACCAGTTTGCTGATGGTCACCCACGACCGCTATTTCCTCGACCGGGTATGTAACCGAATTATTGAAATCGACAACAAACAGGTTTATGACTATAAAGGCAATTACAATTACTATCTCGAAAAACGGGAAGAGCGCATAAACGCATCAAATGCCGATATAGAACGAGCCAACAACCTGCTAAGAAAAGAACTCGAATGGATGCGCCGGCAACCGCAAGCTCGAGGAACAAAAGCGAAATACCGCATAGACGCCTTTTACGATTTGAAAGAAAGGGCACAACAGCAGCAGGAATCCCGTAACCTGAACCTGGATATAAAAGCGTCTTATATCGGCTCAAAAATTTTTGAAGCCAAGCATGTAAGCAAAAGCTTCGGCGACTTGAAAATCACGAATGATTTCAATTACATTTTCACACGGTATGAGAAATTAGGCATTGTCGGCAACAACGGAACCGGTAAATCTACTTTCATAAAAATGCTGTTAGGAGAAGTTGAACCGGACAAGGGAACATTCGACATCGGGGAAACGGTGCGCTTCGGTTATTACAGCCAAGATGGCATTTCGTTCAACGAAAGCATGAAGATTATCGATGCCGTCAGAGATATCGCCGAATACGTGGATCTTGGCAACGGGAAAAGATTAAGCGTCTCCCAATTCCTGAATTACTTTTTGTTTCCTCCCGAAAAACAGCACAGCTATGTCTACAAACTAAGCGGCGGGGAAAAGCGGCGGCTCTATCTCTGTACTATTTTGATGAAAAGCCCAAACTTTTTGGTCCTGGACGAACCAACGAACGACTTGGATATCATGACTCTGAACATATTGGAGGAATATCTTCAGAATTTCAAGGGCTGTGTCATCATTGTCTCCCACGACCGCTACTTCATGGACAAGGTAGTCGATCATCTATTGGTCTTTCACGGGAATGCAGCAATCCAGGATTTTCCGGGGAACTATACCCGGTACCGTGAATGGAAAAACGAACAAAAAAATATTCAGAAAGAGAAACAGGAGAAACCGAACCAGACTCTCCCGGCGGCCAAAAGGAGCACTCGGAAAACCGATGAAAAGAAAAAACTGACTTTCAAGGAACAGAAAGAATTTGAAGAGCTCGATGCTGAGATTCCAAAACTGGAAGCGGAAAAAGCCGATATAGAAGCGGCGATGAGCAGTGGCTCACTGAACACGGAAGAGCTCCTTGCCAAATCCGAACGAGTCAGTCAGTTGATAAAAGAACTGGACGAAAAGAGCATGCGCTGGCTCGAACTAAGCGAATACCTGTAACCATTGACAAGAGAGCTTGTCACATCCGGACAAATGGCGATTTGCAGAAACAGGATATAATATCCCGGATACGGACGGGGCTGTCCCAAGAAAAATTGAGACAGCCCCCGTTTCTTACTGCTGTATTATATATTACCTTATCGCTTTACTTCTTTTTATTTGCATCCGGCTTAACAATATCAACCAGCTCAACTTCAAATTTCAACGCACTATTCGGTTTGATATCACGTCCGGCGCCTTGTGCTCCATAAGCCAAGTTAGAAGGAATCCAGAAAATATATTTAGAACCTACCGACATCATCTGAATACCTTCCTGCCATCCTTTTATTACCTGTTTCAAACCCAGCTCAGCAGGTTCCTTACGACCGGAAGTCGAATCGAAAACCTTGCCTTCCATCGTAGTACCGGTATAATGAACTTTCACACGGTCCTCGAGAGTTGGTTTTGCCCCTGTTCCCTCTTTTACAACTTTATACTGCAATCCGCTTTCAGTTGTTATCACTCCTGCCTCTTTTTTATTCTTCTCAAGGAAAGCTTCACTTGCCTTCTGGTTCTTTTCAGCTTCCTTTATCTGCGCCAACATAACGTATTCATTCAAGAAGTCGCGGGCTTCTGCACTTGTCATTTTCATAGATGACGAGTCCCCTTTTAAGGCTGCTTCCAAACCAGCCAATAATTTGTCGACATCAAGTTCCTCTCCCGGGAAAGATTCCAGCATCATCCGGAAACCTTCTCCATTTGCTACACCAATTGCATACGCAGCGGTATCTACCGGAGAGCTCAAACGTACATTACCCCCTTTAGTATTGCAAGAAGTCAAAGAGACCCCTAATGCAATCGTTGCCGTAAAAGCTAATACTACAAACTTTTTCATCTTAGTTTTTCTAATTGTTTTTATTTTACTATATCCAATAATTCCACATCAAATATTAAAGTACTGTTCGGTTCTATCAAGTTCCCCGCCCCATGTTCGCCATAAGCCAAATCAGACGGAATAAACAGACGCCATTTTGAACCGACCTCCATCAGCTGAAGTGCTTCCACCCATCCGGGAATCACTTGCGAAACGCCAAACACAGCCGGCTCGCCCCGCTGTATCGAACTGTCGAAAACCGTACCGTTAATTAAAGTACCATGATAATGGCACTTTACCTTGTCCGTCGCAGACGGACGTTTTCCTTCTCCTTTCTTCAAAACTTCATATTGCAATCCGCTCGGAAGTTCCACAACCCCTGCTTTATGGCGGTTGATATTCAAAAATTCCTCACCGGCTTTCTTATTAAGTTCCAATTTTTCTTTCTGCAGTTTCACGAAAAACTCATCAATTACCTGCTTTGCTTCATCGTAACTGATAGCCGGTTTTCCTCCCGACAACACGGCTTTTAATCCGTCGATAAAATCTTCCACCACCAAATTGTTGATTCCCGAATTCTGGAAATTATTACCGATACTTAAGCCTAAAGCATAACTTACTTTATCCATTTTACATTCTTTTCCTTATTCGGAATGCAAAAGTAACGCTTTTCGTCAGATAAATAGTATTTTAATATATTTTCACTTTTAAAATTTCCAAATTGATATTCCGGCAGTCCTAATAGCCAAAACACAACACAGCCGAATATTTTCAGCATCCTTAAAAGCAAATCGACCGATTTTCCTTACATTTGTTTTCAAATTCAGCCGTATGAAACGAAAAAACGTCTCGATAAAAATCTTGATTCTCACTTTATCCCTGCTTTTTACCGCTTGCGGGACAAGGCAGGCACAAATTATCCTTCCGGCAGACTTCAAAGGGCCAAAAGAACTGTCCCGCCTATACGGGGTAAGAATCACTCCGAACGACAATATTTTCCTGTATAACGAAGGTGCTCATTGGTTGGGTACGCGCTATCGCTCGGGAGGATTAACCAAGGCAGGAGTAGACTGCTCTGCGCTTGTCATGAACATCTACCGGGAAATTTATGGGAAACGATTGCAACGGACAGTCAGCAACCAGTTACAGAAAAACTGCCGGAAAATTGCCAAAAGAAAATTGCAAGAAGGGGACCTCGTATTTTTTTACACCGGACGCGGACGGAAGAAAACGCCAAACCACGTAGGCATTTATCTGAAAAACGGACGGTTCCTACATGCCAGTTCTTCGAAAGGTGTTATCGTCAGCAACTTAAATGAGCCATATTACCTGCGGACATGGGTATGCGGCGGACGGGTAAAGTAAAAAAGTCGTGCGAATTTGCCATAATCCAATTCATGGTCTCGTGATAAATGATTATTTTTGCCGACAAAATATTTAAAACAAAAGTTATAGGATTATGCTGACTCTGAAAATGATTATTGAGCAGACCGACAAAGTAATTGCCGGGTTGGAGAAAAAGCATTTTAAGAATGCCAAAGAGGCTATCGACAAAGTGCTCGAATTAGATAGTAAAAGACGTAGTATCCAAAACATATTAGATAAAAACCTTTCAGAAGTCAACTCGCTTTCCAAATCAATCGGAGCATTCATGAAAGAGGGAAAGAAAGAGGATGCAGAAGCCGCCAAGAAACGGGTAGCAGAACTGAAAGAGAGCAACAAAACGCTACAAGCGGATATGGATAAAGCAGCGGAAGATGTCAGAAACTTGCTGTACACCATTCCGAATGTTCCCCACGAAAGTGTTCCGGAAGGTAACGGGGCTGAAGACAACGTCGTTGAAAAAATGGGCGGCATGGAGACAGAACTTCCTCAAAACGCCTTGCCGCATTGGGAACTGGCAAAAAAATATAACCTGATTGACTTCGACCTCGGCGTGAAAATCACCGGAGCAGGTTTCCCCGTCTACATCGGACAAGGAGCCCGTTTGCAACGCGCCTTGATTAATTTCTTTTTGGACGAAGCCCGTGCGTCAGGCTATTTGGAGGTCATGCCCCCAACCGTAGTCAATGCCGCATCCGGATACGGAACAGGCCAGTTGCCCGATAAAGAAGGTCAGATGTACCACTGTAATTTAGATGACCTTTATTTGATTCCTACGGCAGAGGTTCCCGTAACCAATATTTACCGCGATGTGATTCTCGATGAAAAACAACTTCCCATAAAGAATTGTGCATACACGGAATGTTTCCGCCGGGAAGCCGGTTCCTACGGGAAAGATGTACGGGGATTGAACCGCCTGCACGAATTTTCAAAAGTGGAACTGGTACGTATCGATAAACCGGAACATTCTTATATCTCCTTGCAAGAGATGCTCGACCACGTAGAAGGTTTGCTGAAAAAGCTGGAACTTCCATACCGGATTCTCCGTCTGTGCGGAGGAGACATCAGCTTCACAGCTGCACTTTGCTTCGATTTTGAAGTATACTCCGAAGCCCAGAAGCGATGGTTGGAAGTAAGTTCCGTCTCCAATTTCGAGACCTACCAGGCAAACCGTTTGAAATGCCGTTACCGCGATGCCAACAAGAAAATACAGCTGTGCCATACCTTGAACGGAAGTGCATTGGCATTGCCGCGTATCGTTGCCGCGTTGCTTGAAAACAACCAGACTCCAGAAGGCATACGCATACCGAAAGCATTGGTACCCTATACTGGCTTCGACATAATCAAATAGTTTGTTTCACACAAGAACAATAAGGCATTCACAAATCGAATGTAATATATTCCATTTTTTCTCGGCGGATTTATTCAAAAATCCGGAATATTTTTGAATATCTCCGCCTGCTTTTTTCCGATAACATCCCCTCTCCATTGGAAGTTTACAAATTAAGTCGTACCTTAGTGCTACAAATCGGATAATATGGTTACTGAAAATCTCAAAAATCTATACAACCAATATACCGGATACAACGCAGAAGGGATAACAGAACTGCCCTCATCCGGTTCAAACCGCCGTTACTTCAGATTAAATGGCAAAAAGGTTCTCATTGGAGTAAGCGGTACTTCGAAAGAGGAAAACGAAGCGTTCATCTATATGTCGGAACACTTCCGGCAGAAAGGGCTACCCGTTCCGGAAGTATACAGCGTTTCAGACGACCGGAGCATGTATCTTCAAGAAGATTTAGGGGACACCTTACTATTCGATGCCATCGAGAAAGGGCGCTCCACCGGGCTGTTCTCACAAGAAGAAAGGGAGCTGCTGCATCAGACCATCGCTTTGCTTCCTGACATCCAATTTGCCGGAGCCGACGGTTTCGACTTCAACATCTGTTACCCGCAACCGGAATTCAACCAACGTTCTATCTTGTGGGATTTGAACTATTTCAAATATTGCTTTTTAAAAGCCACAGGTTTGGATTTCCAAGAGAACATCCTTGAAGATGACTTTCAGAAGATGTCAGATGTCCTGTTGCGTAGTTCTTCGGCAACGTTCATGTATCGAGACTTCCAGTCGCGCAATGTGATGATAAAAGACGGGCAGCCATGGTTCATCGATTTCCAGGGAGGGAGAAAAGGCCCGGTATATTATGACGTGGCATCGTTCTTATGGCAAGCGAAAGCCAAATACCCCGACACGCTCCGCCAGGAACTATTACAGACCTACATCTGCAACCTGCGGAAATACATGCCGGTGGACGAAAGCTATTTCATGAGCCAGCTGCGGCATTTCGTTCTATTCCGGACCTTGCAAGTCTTAGGGGCTTACGGATTCCGGGGATATTTCGAAAAGAAACCCCACTTCATGCAAAGCGTTCCTTTCGCAATCGACAACCTCCGGCAATTACTCCAAGAAGATTACCCGGAATATCCTTACCTTTATAAGATATTGAAAGAACTGACTACCCTGAAACAGTTCACTAACGAGATACCGAAACGCACGCTTGAAGTTCGCATCATAAGCTTCGCCTATAAGAAAGGGATTCCAAACGACCCGAGCGGTAACGGGGGAGGTTTCGTTTTTGATTGCAGGGCAATCAACAATCCCGGCAAATATGAGCGGTACAACCATTTCACAGGACTCGACGAACCTGTAATACAATTTCTTGAAAATGACGGAGAAATCACCCAATTCTTGGAGCATGTCTACCAGATTGTAGACAAATCGGTAAAGAGATATATCGACAGGGGGTTCACCAACCTGATGGTTTGTTTCGGCTGCACCGGAGGACAACACCGCTCCGTCTATTCCGCACAGCACCTGGCAGAACACCTGAACCAGAAATATGGAGTGAAGGTAATACTTACGCACAGAGAACAGAATATAGAACAAACATTAAACGCAAAACTATGAAAGCAATGATATTTGCGGCAGGCATTGGTTCCCGGCTAAAACCGTTGACGGACAACATGCCTAAAGCGTTGATTCCTGTAAACGGGAAACCGATGCTTGAACACGTTATCTTAAAACTGAAAGCATTCGGATTCGACCAGATAGTCATCAACATACACCATTTGGGTGAACAGATTATAGATTTCCTGAAAGCAAACAACAACTTCGGAATACAAATCTTCATATCCGATGAAAAAGACTACTTGCTGGATACCGGCGGCGGACTTAAAAAGGCACAGCAATTCCTGCAAGGGGACGAGCCTTTCTTAATCCATAATGCAGACATCATATCAGACATAGACCTGAAAAAACTATACGATTCCCATTTGGAGAACAACCCTCTGGCTACGTTGCTTGTCAGCCAAAGAGAAACTTCGCGTTATCTCCTTTTCGACAAGAGCAACAAACTCTGCGGCTGGAGAAACCGGGAGACGGGAGAGATTAAGTCGTTCTATCCCTATTTCGACCCATCACACTATCAGGAATATGCCTTTGGAGGGATACATGTACTCTCGCCACAAATATTCGACTGGTTGCAAGAATGGACCGGACGTTTCTCCATCATCAATTTCTACCTGTCGGTTTGCGCTAAGACAAACATCCGGGCATACGTTGCCGAGGACCTGCACCTGCTCGACATCGGGAAGCCGGAGACACTTGCCCAGGCAGAAGAGTGGATGAAAACGGGAATGGGGAAACTTGAAAACATCTATTGACCGGCAGGCTTTACCCGAAGAGACGTATGAGATATGCCGAAGTAATCCTGCCCCTGCCGCTGGAGAACAGTTATACCTACCGCATTCCCGCAGACCTGGAGGAAAGCGTCCATCCGGGATGCCGTGTCGTTGTCCATTTCGGCAAAAAGCACTACTACACGGCGATTGTCCTCCATGTAACCGACGAAACTCCGCAGACGGACTATGAACTGAAGGAGATATTTGCCCTGCTGGACGCCGCGCCCATCATCAGGGAGACGCAACTGCGCTTCTGGCAATGGCTGGCATCTTACTACCTCTGCAAGCTGGGCGATGTCTATAAAGCTGCCCTCCCTACCGGGCTGAAGCTGGAAAGCGAAACGGCTGTAACGCTAAACAGCCACTACGAGGCAGCGAAGCCGCTCCGGCAAAACGAGCAACTCTTATTAGACAGCCTTGGGGAAGGCAAACGGATGACCGTCTCCGAACTGGGACGGTGCACCGGCATTAAAAACATCCTCCCCCTGTTGAGCCGGCTCATGTCGGACGGGGCAATCGTGCTGAACGAGGACCTGGCGAAGGGATTCACGCCCAAAACCGTGCAGTATGTCCGCCTTTCGGAAGCATACCGCTCCGAGGAACAACTGCACCTCGCGCTCGACCAGCTGAAAAGAGCCAGAAAACAGGCGGATTTGCTGACCGTCTACCTCGACCTAAGCGGGGCTGCAAACCAAGGGACGCCCAATGAGTGCTCCAAAAAAGAGCTGCTGGAACATAGCGGACATGCTGCTGCCATCCTCGACAGCCTGGTGAAGCGCGGCATCATGGAGTATTACGAAAAGGAGGTCAGCAGGCTGCAAAACTACAACGCCGCCCCATGCCGGGCGGCTGCCACACTGTCGGACGAGCAGGAGGATGCGCTCCGCTCCATAAAGAAAGCCTTCGAGGAGAAAGAGGTCTGCCTGCTGGACGGCATCACCTCCAGCGGCAAGACGGAGATATACATCCGCCTGATTGAGGAAATGCTCTCGGAAGGGAAACAGGTGCTCTACCTGCTCCCGGAGATAGCCATAACCACCCAGATGACCGAACGCCTTGCCTGCCACTTCGGGGACAAGCTGGTTGTTTACCATTCCCGCTTCTCCAACAACGAACGGGTCGAGATTTGGAACAAGCTGCTGCACCGGGAAGAGCCGGCTGTAGTCTTAGGAATACGCTCGTCGCTCTTCCTGCCTTTCAGCAACCTGGGGCTGGTTATCGTAGACGAGGAGCACGACCCGTCGTACAAACAGCACGACCCGGCTCCGCGCTACCACGCAAGGAACGCCGCCATCGTGCTGGGCTGCATGCACGGAGCCAAAACGCTGTTGGGCTCCGCCACGCCGTCCATCGAGTCGTACTACAATGCGCATTGCGGGAAATACGGGCTGGTGGAGCTGAAAAAACGGTACGGCAGCACGCTGCTGCCCGAGATAATCGCGGCAGACGTCAAGGAGCTAAGACGGAAACGGCTGATGAAACATCCGCTGTTCTCGCCCGTCCTCATCGAAAAGATACGGGAAACGCTCTCCACCGAGACGGGGCAAGTCCTACTGTTCCAGAACCGGCGCGGATTCGCCCCTATCATCGAATGCAAGAATTGCGGCTGGGTGCCCAAATGCCTCAACTGCGATGTGAGCCTTTCCTACCACAAACGCCACGACGCGCTGGCGTGCCACTACTGCGGATACACGGAACCGATGCCCCGCGCCTGCCCGGATTGCGGCGGAGAGCTGCAAATGCTGGGCTTCGGGACCGAGAAGGTGGAGGAAGCCGTGAAGGAGCTTTTCCCCGGCGCCCCTGCCGCACGGCTGGACACCGACACCACAAGGACGAAAAACGCCTACGAACGGATTTTGGCAGCCTTCGGGAGCGGCGAAATCCGCATCCTCATCGGGACGCAAATGATTTCCAAGGGGCTCGACTTCCGCAACGTGCACGTGGTCGGAATCCTGAATGCCGACAGCCTGATGAACTACCCCGATTTCCGCGCCCACGAACGGGCTTTCCAGCTCATGGTGCAGGTCAGCGGACGCGCAGGGCGCGGCGACAAACGCGGCACGGTCGTGTTACAGAGCCGGCAGACCGAACACCCGCTCATCCAAAAGGTGCTGGCTATGGATTACACCTCCATGGTACGGGAGGAGATGACGGAACGGAAGGCGTTCCGCTATCCGCCCTATTTCCGGCTAATCTCGCTGGTGTTGCGCAGCCGCAGCGAAGCACTGCTCAACCGCTTCGCCGCGACCTACGCCGGGAAGCTCCGGCAAAGCTTCGGCAGCCGGGTGCTGGGACCGGTCACTCCGCCGGTGAGCCGCGTACAGACGCTGTACATCAAAACCATTTTGCTGAAGCTGGAGGTGAACAGCTCGGTGAACCTTGTGCGCGAGCTGCTCGACAAGGCGCAAAAGGAGATGAATCTCTTCCCCGACTCCCGGCAGGTCATCGTCCACTACGACGTAGACCCGCTGTAAACCGCCCCGAGCCGCAACCTTTCACCGCAGGCAGGCAAACAAGACGCGCCATATAGAAAATATCGCATTTTATTGCTTCTTTATTTGGCAATCCGGCAGATACGCCGTATATTTAAGCAGGGTAAGTCAAACTCCTTAACTGGATAGCAAAACTTGCCCAGGTAGATAGCCAAACTTATCCACATGGGTAGCCAGAGCTATCCAGGCGGATAGCTAAACTTACCCAACTGGATAGCCTAAACTAGCCAGGCGGGTGGCTTGAGCTGCCCGCCTAAGGAACCGGAAATAACCGATTGCCTAACATAAACAATTTAAAAGAGGAGGTTGAAATGAAAGCGAATTACAACTTAGTGAAACGGGTGAATCCCATCAGAAAAGACGAACAACTGTGGTACGCAGCCCCGGCATCGAAAGGCTCGCTCGATGCGGACGAGACTGCGGCACTGGCTGTGGCAGACACAACGCTCTCGAAAGGCGAGTTCAAACACGTGATGGAAGTGTCGAGCGAGAAGCTCACGCCTGCCATCCTGCGCGGCGTGAGTGTGACTATCGGAGGTTTAGGCAAGCTGCGCCTGTCGTTCGGGTCGAAAGGCGTGACAAACATCGAAGAATTCGATGCACAGACGATGATTAAGAACGCGAAGTTCATCTTCACGCCGTCGAAGGAGCTGAAAGCCGCCCTTGCATCGGCAACCTTCGAAGCCGAAGGCGTAGTGGAAGATGGCATCAAGTACGGCTCAATGGCATCCTACCGCAAGGCAAAGGGACTTGTCACACCGCCTGACGAAGAGCCCTCCGGCGAATAAATAGCTTTCCTACATATTAATTAAATACAGACTAATTATGAAATCAATTAACATTAAGAACGAGTTAAATGAATGGTTAGTAGAATATCTTACTAATACTATTCATAATCTTAAAGTCGAAGACTCGGATGATTTTAATAAGTGGGCAAAGACTTTTGAACGGGAAGAAGCCCAAGTTTTAGTAGACATGGAATTTGAAACTGACTGGGAATATGACGAACGTACAGAAATTCCAGAAGAAGAAGCTATAAAGTATGCGCAATCTCTGCTGCAAGAGATATTGGATAATTGGTATCTATAAATTAGGAACTTTAAAGGCTTAAGACTAATGAAACATACATTTTTATTTTTAATCCTGATATTATTGCCGTTTGCTGGAATAGCGCAAACAGCCGAGAATCCTCCTTCGGAGACAGTTAGAAATCAAGAAGAAAAGATTGTAGCCCTCCTTGCAAAGATTGATACACTCATGGCTATTAACAACGAACTATTAACTTATCTTGAAATAAATACAGATCTCATAGATGAAAATACATCTCTTCTTAATGAACGTTACAAGTTATATCCAACGGAAAATATCTATACCCTATTACAACTGGATACACAGACAGGACGGATAGAACAAGTGCAATGGTCTTTGGATGCTGACAATGAAGGTTCGGTTACTATAAACGATGAAGTTTTGTCCCATGACTTCTTGAGCGATGTTCCTAGTTCATTCGAATTATATCCAACGAAAAACATGTATCAGTTCATCTTAATTGATAAAACGGATGGTCGTAAATGGCATGTGCAATGGGGTATGTCTGATAAAGAAAGGTGGATTCGAGAGATTTATTAGTTTAATGCTATGATATACAATGGTAATTAATTCTGAGATACTTGTTGCTGGATAAGAATATAAAAAGATAATGACTTCCCGGAAATCCGGGAGTCATTATCCACTACGACGTAGACCCGCTGTAATGTATTCCAAGCAATATATAAAAACCATATAATTATCGAACAAGGAACAACATGATACATATTATGAACAACGACTTTCCCGCAGAAACAAAACAGAAAGAATACAAGATACTCTTCGTATGCCTGGGCAATATCTGCCGCTCACCATCGGCAGAAGCTATCATGAAAAAACTGGTAAAGGATGCCGGAGCAGACAGCTCCTTTTTCATCGACTCGGCCGGAATTATTGCCTACCACGAAGGGGAACCGGCAGATCCACGGATGAAAGCGCACGCAATCCGCCGGGGCTACGTGCTCGAATCCATATCGCGCCCCATAACAGGCGCGGATTTCTACACCTTCGACTTCATCATCGGCATGGACGATCGCAACATAGACGACCTGAAAGCGAAGGCTCCCGACTTGGAATCGTTGGCAAAAATCCATCAAATGACGGAATACGCCACCAACAAACTCTACGATTATATCCCCGATCCCTATTATTCCGGAGCGTCCGGGTTTGAACTTGTACTCGATTTGCTGGAAGATTGCTGCCAGGGGCTGCTCAACAGACTGTTATCATCCTAATCCTTTTTCAAATCCGGATAACTGATACGGGTGTGGTACATCATCTTCAGTTTATCGATAAACACCTGCTTGACGGTCTCCACATCTTTATAGGTTAACGGAGCATTCTTTAAAAGCCCGTCAGCCATTTGCCCATCGATAATCTTATTGACCAATGCCTGTATCTCCTCTTCCGAATGTTCTTTCAAGCTTCTGGACGCTGCTTCAACCGAATCAGCCATCATCAGCACGGCAGTCTCCTTTGAAAACGGGTTCGGTCCAGGATAAGTGAACACACTTTCATCAATTTTCCTATCCGGATATTGATTTTTGAAAGAATTATAGAAATATTTGGCTTTCCCTTTCCCGTGATGCGTCCGGATAAAATCAATGATAGCTTCCGGCAAGTTGTATTTCTCGGCAATCTTAACGCCTTCGCTCACATGGCTGATTACAATCCGTGCGCTCTCGTCGAAGCTTAGTTGGTTATGGGGGTTCACGTTATTCTGGTTCTCCGTAAAGAAAACAGGATTCGTCATTTTCCCCACATCGTGATAAAGCGCGCCGGTCCTCACGAGTTGCGCATTCGCATTGATTTTTCCGGCAGCTTCCGCTGCCAAGATGGAGACTTGCAACGAATGTTGGAACGTTCCCGGACAAGTTTCGCTCAATTTTTTCAACAACGGCATATTGATATTCGACAACTCTACCAGTGTGATGTTCGAAATATAACCGAACGTCTTCTCCAACATGTACACCAATACGTAGGCAAACATCAACAAAATGAAATTAATTCCCAAATAGAGGAACATCATCCAATTTATTTTCAGGAAATCTCCCTCTTGATAAAGCACGAGGGAGATATATGTCAGCACATACGAAAGGAATATAAAAAAGGCACAGCGAATCAGTTCCGAACGTTGAGACAAATCTTTCAGACTAAAGATGACAACCATGCCCGCAATCGTCTGCATCAGGATAAATTCATGAGGAAACGGCGCCATCACCGAACAAATCAACACAGTAATCAGGTGGGTAAACAAAGCTGTCCGCGAGTCGAAAAAAGTCCTAACCACAATCGGAACGATAGCATACGGGAGTATGTAGATATTAAACAGCCCGTACGCGACGCAAAACTCCGTCAGGAAGCAACACATGAATATGCAGCACAACAAGAAGAATACATTCTTACGTTTATGGAATATCTTCGGACGGAAAAACCATAGATAGAACCAAAAGCAAAATATAATCCCGCAAACCAAAACGAATTGCCCTGCCAACATGATACTGTGCCGACGATCGCCTCCGGTTTTCGACTCGTAGACGGTCTTTAACGAGCGTAAAACATTATATGTATGAGTATCAACAATCTCTCCCCGGTCGACAATCCGCTCGCCAGCTTGCACCATTCCGGAAGAGATAGACACGCTGCGGAGAATGTCATCCTTTACCTTATCCGACATATCCTTATCATAGCTCAGATTATAAGTAAGGTAATTATTGATATTGCACGATTGCAGTTTGTTTTTATCGAAATGCAACGGCGCATTATTCAAGATATATTCATAAGCTGTCTTCGTCGTGAAAAGATTCGATATAGGTACAGACTTCGCCACTGCATTTTCCAATATAAAAATCTGCTCATACTTATTTTCTTTCAACTTTATCAACTCGTCGGACGAAAGGATTCCGGATTGATAAATATAGCTGAGTTGTTCCGAGATATACCGCACATATTCACGTGGAATCTCAGAACCTTTCCGGTTATTATTGAAATCATTCCCCAATTTATCCGTCTGTGTCGATGAGACAGACAAATCAATCTTAAAATATGGAGAAAACTTTTTCAAAGCGCTGTCCTGCTCCTGCTTAATCTCCTCTTGAGTTTTATAAATCGGGAAATCGCTTGTAGCTGTAAGCAACCCATATCTCCAAGGTTTTCCTTCATGGAACTGATAACGGAATTTACCTTCGCGCGGGAAAAAGTAGGCTATGAGCAGCGCTGTTGCCACAAAATAAACAACATTCGGGATATTCAATCTTTTAATATTCATATCAGTATCAATAATATTTCCAGAGAATTGCACATCATTCCCCAGCCATTCGACTTTATTATCCTTACACTATTCCAAGCTCCTTCATGAAATTTCCTATCCATTCCATCAAAAGGAGAGAAAACGATGAACGCTTTCTTGGGCGAAAAGTAAGCAAATTTTATATACTATCAGAGAAAAAAAGCTTAATTTTGTCCCCATTGTAACAAAAAAGGATTGAAATGACAACAAACAGACGAGTTAGAGTACGTTTTGCTCCAAGTCCGACCGGAGCTTTGCACATCGGTGGCGTACGAACCGCATTATATAATTATCTATTTGCGAAACAACACGGAGGGGATTTACTCCTTCGGATAGAAGATACCGATTCCCAACGCTTTGTTCCCGGAGCGGAAGAATATATAATTGAAGCGCTCACCTGGTTAGGAATTAAGTTTGACGAAGGAGTGGGTATTGGAGGAAAATATGGCCCTTACCGCCAAAGCGAACGGCGCGAAATATACAAAAAATATGTCGACCAATTGTTACAAAACGGGCATGCCTACATTGCATTCGATACCCCCCAAGAACTGGAAGCGAAACGAAAAATCACACCGAATTTCCAATACGACGCATCAACGCGGATGCAGATGTGCAATTCTTTGACCCTATCGGCTGAGGAAACCCAAAAACGCATCAACGAAGGCAACCAATACGTAGTACGCGTAAAGATTGAACCGAACGAAGATATACACGTACACGACTTAATCCGTGGAGAAGTTGTCATAAACTCTTCCATTTTGGATGACAAAGTCTTATACAAATCGGCAGACCAACTGCCTACTTATCATCTCGCGAATATTGTAGATGACCATCTGATGGAGATTTCGCACGTCATTCGCGGAGAAGAATGGCTTCCAAGCGCACCGTTGCACGTACTTCTTTACCGCTATTTCGGATGGGAAGAGACCATGCCGGAATTTGCCCACCTGTCACTTCTTCTAAAGCCGGAAGGTAACGGAAAATTAAGCAAACGCGACGGAGACCGGTTGGGATTCCCTGTTTTCCCATTGGAATGGCACGACCCCAAAACAGGAGATATATCTTCAGGATACCGGGAAAGCGGCTATCTCCCGGAAGCTGTTGTCAACTTCCTGGCACTGCTGGGATGGAATCCAGGCAATGACCAAGAGATTATGACGATGGATGAACTGATACGTGCGTTCGATTTGTCACATTGCAGCAAAAGCGGTGCGAAATTCGACTACGAAAAAGGAAAATGGTTCAACCATCAATACATCCAACGGAAAGACAATAAAGAGATTGCTTCCCTTTTCATGCCTATTCTGAAGGAACACGGCATAAACACTTCGATGGAATATGTTGAAAAAGTTGTAGGAATGATGAAAGGACGCGTCAGCTTCATTAAAGAATTATGGGAAACTTGCTCATTCTTCTTCATCGCTCCGACAGAATACGATGAAAAAACACGGAAAAAACGCTGGAAAGAGGACAGCGCCGTTCAGTTAAGCGAAATGATTGAGATATTGAAACAACGGGAACCGTTCGATATTGAAGGAACCGAAAACGAAGTAAAAGCATGGATTGAACAGAAAGGATACCACTTGGGCAACATCATGAACGCAACCCGGTTGGCTTTGGTAGGCGAAGGAAAAGGACCGCACATCTTCGATATTACAGAAGCCTTGGGAAAAGAGGAATCTATCCGCCGAATCCAACGTGCTATCGATGTCCTCAAATAAAAAATAATCTTGAGCCGATAATTTCCGATTTATCGGCTCTTTCGCATAATTACACCTATGATATATACATTTATCATACATATCTATTCGCTAATCATCGAGTTAATCGCCCCGTTCCACCGGAAAGCGAGGATGATGCGTCTTGGACAATGGAAAACAAATTCCACTTTACGGGAAAAAATAGACAGGAACGCCCGATATATCTGGTTCCATGCATCCTCTTTAGGAGAGTTTGAGCAAGGACGTCCTTTAATGGAAAAGATAAAACAGCGACATCCGGAGTACAAAATCCTATTAACATTCTTTTCTCCTTCAGGTTATGAAGTGCGGAAGAATTACAGCGGGGCAGATGTCATCTGTTATCTGCCGTTCGATACGCCTTATCGGGTAAAAAAATTCTTAAACCTTTCCAATCCCGCCATCGCCATATTCATAAAATACGAGTTTTGGGGAAACTATTTGAAAGAATTGAAAAAAAGAGGGATTCCCGTTTATGTTGTTTCCGCAATATTCCGACCGGAACAGTTATTTTTCAAATGGTATGGGTACAGTTACCGGAAATTATTGCACCTGTTCACACAGCTTTTCGTACAGGATAAAAATTCCATGGAACTTTTGTCGCATTTTGGTATCAAAAACGTGACAGTTACCGGAGACACTCGTTTCGACCGGGTGCTAGACGTTTTCCATCTATCCCACCCAATCGAAATCGTAGAAAACTTTTTAAAAGAAAACAGGAAAGAAAACGACATTGTTGTTGTAGCTGGCAGTTCATGGCCACAAGATGAAGAGATTTTGCTGGATTATATCAATACACATCCAAACATAAAGCTGATTATTGCTCCCCATGAAATACATCGCGAACACCTGATGTATATACAATCAAGGCTGTCGCGTCCGGCAATCCGCCTGTCGGAAATAGCAACAAACAGCATCTCGAAAAAAGATTGTCTGATAATCGACGGCTTCGGACTGCTTTCGTCTATTTACCGATATGCAGACATAACCTATGTAGGAGGAGGATTTGGCGCCGGAGTACACAACACGTTGGAAGCCGCCGTTTACGGATTACCGGTAATATTCGGTCCTAATTACTACAAATTCAAAGAAATCAAGGAACTGATAGCTATTGGCGGGGGATTCCCTATTAATAACAGCACAAGTTTCTCTGAGACGATGGACACATTGGTCAATGACAAGGGAAAAAGATTGGCAGCCGGGGAAAAAGCCGGAATATTTGTAAAAAACAATGCCGGGGCAACCGAAAAAATATTGGACATTATTTTCCGGAATTGCGCAGGGATTTGAGATTTTGTCAACCTGTACTCTTTTCGTACTTTTGCAAAAAACTATCTGCTTTATATGAAAAAAGAAGTTGTCTCAAAAGATGTCATTGCAGACTTGCGTTACCTACAATTACTATCCCGCAATTTTCCCACCATTGCAGCAGCAAGTACCGAAATAATCAATTTAGAAGCAATATTGAATCTTCCCAAAGGAACCGAACATTTCCTAACCGATATCCATGGGGAATACCAGGCATTCAGCCATGTGTTAAGGAATGGTTCCGGTGCAGTAAAGAGAAAAGTGAACGAGATTTTCAACAACAGCTTGCGGGAACAGGAAAGGAAAGAACTCTGCACGCTGATTTACTATCCGGAAGAGAAACTGGAACTGGTAAAAAGCCAGGAAAAAGAGATAGACGATTGGTATCAGATAACATTGAACCAATTGGTGAAAGTTTGCAGAAACGTTTCTTCCAAATACACCCGTTCCAAAGTCAGAAAATCACTTCCACAGGAATTTTCCTATATAATTCAGGAATTGCTACATGAATCATCGGTTGAACCCAACAAGCATGCGTATGTAGACCGAATCATCTCGACAATCATCTCCACGGGAAGAGCTGATGATTTTATCATTGCCATGTGCAATCTGATTCAACGTCTTACCATCGACTCGTTGCACATCATCGGAGATATCTACGACAGAGGACCGGGCGCCCACAAAATCATGGATTTGCTCAGTTCATACCACAACTTCGACATCCAATGGGGAAACCACGATGTCTTATGGATAGGAGCGGCATCAGGCAACTTGGTCTGTATTGCCAACGTTATACGGATGAGCCTACGCTTCGGTAACCTTGCGACCTTGGAAGACGGCTATGGTATCAACTTATTGCCTTTAGCTACTTTCGCGATGGAGACATACGACAACGATGAATGCGAACTATTTATCCCGAAGACAAAGTTCTCCGACCGGAAATATGACGAGAAAACGATTCGCTTGATTGCAAAAATGCACAAAGCCATCTCTATTATCCAGTACAAGCTGGAAGGAAAAACTATCCGCCGGCGACCGGAGTTTGAGATGGACGACCGCATGCTACTGCACCTTATTGACAAACCCAAAGGAACAATAACCATTAAGGGGAAAACATATCCATTGCGGGACAAGAACTTTCCCACGTTGGACACGCATGACCCATACGACCTCTCCATCGAGGAGGAAGCATTGATGAACCGTCTCAAGCAGTCGTTTGAAGGCAGCGAAAAGCTAAAAGAACACATGCGCTGTCTCTTCTTGCACGGCAGCATGTATCTGGTATGCAATTCCAACTTATTGTATCACGCTTCCATCCCGATGAACAGCGACGGCACACTGAAAACCGTAACAATCATGGGAAAAACCTACAAAGGGAAAAATTTGTTGGACAGGGTGGACCATTTGATACGGACAGCTTATTTCAAGGCTGGAATACAAGAGGAAGTTGATTTTGCATTAGACTATATATGGTATCTCTGGTGCGGGAAAGACTCTCCACTCTTCGACAAAAGTAAAATGGCAACCTTCGAACGCTGTTTCATTGAAGAGCAAGAAACCCATGTGGAACAAAAAGGAGCTTATTATACACTCCGAAATGAAGAACGTATCTGCGACATGATATTGGATGAATTTGAGGTAGAAGGAGAACACCGCCATATTATCAACGGGCATGTTCCCGTCCGCTCCATCAACGGAGAGAATCCAATCAAAGCCAACGGTAAAATGCTGGTTATTGACGGCGGCTTCTCCCGTCCGTACCACTTGGAAACAGGCATCGCCGGATATACGCTTGTCTACCACTCCCGAGGATTCCAATTGGTTCAGCACGAACCTTTTGAATCGACAGCAAAAGCGATCAAAGAAGGGCTGGACATCAAATCGACCACCATTGTCGTCGAATTAAACTCCCATCGGCAAATGGTAAAAGATACCGATAAAGGGAAAGAATTGCAACAGCAAATAACCGACCTGATGAGATTGCTATACGCCTATCGCAACGGATACATAAAAGAATCTGAAAGGGAATAGAGATGCGAATGAAGGGAGAAAAAAAATCTGCTATCTTCTATACCTCGTTAAGCAGTATCCTTCTCTTACTGTTTATCGTTTCATTGGTCTATGGCTCAGTATCGATTCCTTTATCCACCATCTTAGACATTTTATCCGGGAAAGAGACCGGTAACAACGCCTGGGAGCAGATTGTACTGCAATCACGCATTCCCCAAGCAATAACCGCCATCATGGCAGGAGCATCGCTGGCAGTCAGCGGACTGTTACTCCAGACACTTTTCCGGAATCCCTTAGCCGGCCCTTCCATCTTAGGAATCAGCGATGGGGCAAACTTGGGTGTTGCCGCCATAATGCTCTATTTCGGGGGCTCACTCAGCAATATCACCGATTATCCCATCAGCGGATACATCACCGTTATATTGGCAGCATTCGTAGGAGCCTGCATCATATTGGGAGTTATCATATACTTTTCTACGAAAGTAAAGAGCAACGTAATACTACTAATCATTGGCATCATGATAGGATATCTCACCTCGTCGTTGATTTCCATCCTCAACTATTATGCATCGGCCGACAGGATTCATGCGTATGTCATGTGGGGACTCGGTAATTTCTCCGGTGTATCATTGGGACATATCCCATACTTTGTCATGTTCTCAAGCATAGGGCTACTCCTCTCTCTGTTGATGATAAAACCGCTGAATGCCCTTCTCCTGGGTGAGTTATACGCTGCCAATCTGGGTGTGAAAATCAAACGGACACGCATCTGTATCCTTTTCTGCACAGGTTTGCTTACAGCGACAACGACAGCTTTCTGCGGTCCCATTTCCTTTATTGGACTTGCCGTCCCGCATGTTGCCCGACTGATATTGGGTACATCCAACCATAAGATGCTGCTTCCCGTAACAATTTTCGCAGGAGCAATCATCGCACTATTATGCAATATCCTGATGATTATACCCGGTTCGAACACGATTCTCCCGCTGAATGCCGTAACTCCACTATTAGGGGCACCTATCATCATCTATGTAATCATGAACCGGAAAAATATCCAATATTTCAACTGATGAAGACGATTATCCATACAGCAGCAATCGAAACAAAAAATTTGGGCATCGGTTACCACCTGAAGAAAGGCAGAAAAAAAATCGTGCATGAACAGTTGAACCTGAAGCTTCGTAACGGGGAAGTCACCTGCCTGTTAGGGCTAAACGGTGCTGGTAAATCCACCTTGCTACGTACCCTCTGCGGATTTCAACCTCCATTATCCGGGACAATCTATTTACAAGGGAAGCCATTGGATAGCTATCCACAACGGAAACTTTCCCAAATGGTCGGTGTCGTATTAACCGAAAAGACGAATGTTGGCAACCTCACCGTCCATGAATTGGTTTCGTTGGGACGATATCCCTATTCCGGCTTTTTCGGGCAATTGAAAGCCAATGACTTGTCTGTTATTGAACAGTCTATCGAAGCCGTAGGGATTTCCCACAAAACCGACTGCAATGTTGCGGAGCTAAGCGATGGAGAACGACAAAAAGCAATGATTGCCAAAGCATTGGCACAACAATGCCCCATTATCATATTGGACGAGCCTACCGCATTTTTGGACGTAACCAGCCGGATTGAAATAATGACACTACTGCATAAACTGGCTCGGGAACAAGACAAGGCGATATTGCTATCCACACACGATTTGGATTTGGCTATTCAGATGGGAGACTGTTTATGGCTTCAAGGCAAAGAACTCCCGATGGCAGTAGGCAGCCCGGAAGATTTGATTTTACAACATCGCTTTGGCGTTTTTTTCAATAAAGATGACATTTCATTTGATGAATCCACAGGAAAAATCAGTATGACGACCCCCACCGTGCCTATCGGCATCGAAGGCGATTTCAAAGTCTCCTATTGGGTTGGAAATGCCTTGATTAGAAACGGATTTTTGCCATCCCCTAAAAGCGACAACTACCTGTCAGTTGTATGCGAAAATGCCGAAAATTTAAAGATTTATCGGCAAGGCAATCTGTGGAAGGTTTCACACACCGTTGCAGAACTCATTCAAAATCTTTTTTAAACAGAAAACTATGACAAATGAGATTACTTGGAAGCTGGAACATGAAAAAACCAGTCGGCTGTTGATACATTTCGCGATCCCGGCTATCATTGGAACAATGGTCAACGCCCTATACAATATCGTTGACCGTATTTTCATCGGGAACGGAGTAGGAGCCTTGGCTATGTCGGGTCTAACACTGACGTTTCCCATCATGCTCTTCCTTCAGGCTTTCGGAATGTTAATAGGGCTTGGAGCCGCCCCCCGCATCTCTATCTATTTAGGACGGAAAGAATACGCACTTGCCGAACAAGTCTTAGGAAATATGTTTACACTAAGTCTCCTATTTGGATTAGCAAGCATCATACCTTCGATGATTTTCCTGGAAGATATACTACTATGGTTCGGAGGAAGCGAACAAACATTGCCCTATGCTATGGATTATTTATACATCGCCATCCCCGGAAACCTGTTGGCTTCGTTCAGTTTTGGCTATAACGCAGCCATGAGAGCTTCCGGATATCCGAAAAAAGCGATGATTTATATGCTTATCGGAGCCGTTTCCAATATCATCTTAGACCCGGTTTTCATCTTCTTATTTGACATGGGAATACAAGGGGCCGCCATCGCAACCGTAATTTCGATGGCAATCAGTGCCTATTTTGTCTTAGCTCATTTCCGTTCAAAAAGTACCATCATACACATCCGTCGTCCTTATTTAAAGCTACACCAGTCTATCGTATGGGCAATATTAAGTATCGGGATCTCTCCTTTTGCCATGCAACTTGCTGGTAGTCTGGTGAACGTGATACTGAATCAAGCACTCATAAAAGAGGGAGGAGATTTGGCTGTTGGCGCTGCCGGAATCATCACCAGCGTAGGTATGTTACTGGTAATGCTCATCATTGGCATATCACAAGGAATGCAACCCATTATTGGTTTCAACTATGGTGCCGGACTATCAGACCGTGTATATTCTACCTTACACACCGTATTAATAATAGCAACCATCATAACGGGCAGCGGATTCCTTTGTTGCGAACTGTTTCCGGCAGCAATCACGTCCATTTTTACCAACGATAAAGAACTGATAGAGATTGCATCCAACGGTCTGCGCCTGAACTTGGCAGGATTCCTCGTAGTAGGTTCTCAAATCGTTATATGTCAATATTTCCAAAGTATTGGTATTGCATGGAAAGCCATGTTGTTAAGTTTGAGCCGGCAAGTGCTGTTCCTGATACCATCAATATTAATCCTACCTTTGTTCTTCGGTTTAGACGGAGTATGGCTTTCCGGACCATTTTCAGATATTCTTGCAGCAATGACGGCTTGGATATTCTTATATTTCCATGTTAAAAGTCATAAAAAGAGCAACAATTGAGACAGTTTATGCGTCTATAATATAGATAACGGAAGAAAAACGGAGAATACCCTTTTTCTTTATCTTTTCCGCTATTATATAAATTATAAAAGCAAGAAAGGAGACTAAGATTATGTTAAAAAAATTATGCCTACTACTAATCGTTGTATTGATGGGTGCTACAACATCATTCGCACAAAACGAATCAGACAAAGAGACAAGAAAAGCCCGAAAAGAAGCAGAAAAGGCAAAGAAAGAAGCCGAAGAAATGGCTCTATTTGCAGAAGCTTTTAAAGCTTTAAACGATGGATATTTTGTATTAGAAGCCGACAGGGTAGAATTTCGTAGAGGGACAAACGTATATGTATCACCCAATACCAATTTTATCTCAATGGTGGACGAAAAAGCGACCATCCAACTGAACTCTACCGGGGCAGCATTCAGCGGTCCCAACGGAATCGGGGGTATTACTGTTGATGGAAATGTTTCAAACATCAGTCTGAAACAAGACCGTAAAGGGAATATCACCTACAACATGATGGTCCAGGGAGTCGGAGTTTCGGCAACCGTAACAATCCGTATGAGCAAAGGGTCAAACTTCTGTACTGCGATGGTTAGCCCGAACTTTAACGGCAACCGGATGAATTTCACCGGATATTTATATCCATTCGACAAATCCGATATTTATAAAGGACGCGCTTTATAAAAAACAGACGGCATTAATAAATAAAAACGACCCAGGGCATGTAGTTAAACTTACATGTCCCTGGGTTTTTATGTTAAGGTCTGTTATTCCAAAGCCTGCTTTATATCTGCAATAATATCATCAATATCTTCAATACCGACAGACAACCGCATCAAGTCAGGAGCAATCCCAGCCTCTTTCAATTGTTCATCGGACAATTGGCGATGTGTATGGCTTGCCGGATGCAATATGGAAGTTCGTGCATCCGCCACATGGGTAACTATTGCTACAAGTTTCAATTTGTCCATGAAACGGATAGCAACATCCCGTCCCCCTTTCAGACCAAACGACAAGACGCCGCAGGAACCGTTCGGAAGATATTTCTCTGCCAACTCATGACACTTATCATTTTTCAGTCCCGGATAAGAGACCCAAGCCACTTTCTCATTACTCTCCAGCCACTCTGCTACTCGGAGAGCATTCTGACAATGGCGAGGCATCCGTAAATGTAACGTCTCCAATCCCAGATTCAATAAAAAAGCATTCTCCGGAGACTGTATAGCCCCAAGGTCACGCATCAATTGGCTCGTTGCCTTTGTTATATATGCCATCTTACCAAATGCTTTCGTATATACCAATCCATGATAGGATTCATCCGGCAAACAAAGACCAGGGTATTTATCGGCATACGCTTCCCAGTCAAAATTTCCACTATCAACAATACAACCGCCCACACATGTCGCATGACCATCCATATATTTCGTCGTTGAATGTGTGACAATATCGGCACCCCACTCAAAGGGACGGCAATTGATAGGTGTAGCAAACGTATTATCTACAATCAAAGGCACACCATGGTTATGGGCAATGCGGGCAAATTTCTCCACATCCAATACCATCACCCCCGGGTTCGATAACATTTCACCAAACAAGAGTTTTGTATTCGGACGAAATGCTTTACTTATCTCCTCCTCGCTGGCTTCTTGGTCAACGAAGGTACATTCTATACCGAATTTCTTAAATGTAACGGAAAGTAAATTATAGGTTCCTCCATAAATACTCGTTGCACTGACAATATGGTCACCGGCTTCACAAATATTGAAACATGCATAAAAATTAGCCGCCTGACCGGAAGATGTCAACATAGCAGCTACTCCACCTTCCAGTTCAGCGATCTTTGAAGCCACTGCATCGTTTGTCGGATTCTGCAAACGTGTATAAAAATACCCGCTTTCCTCCAAATCAAACAAGCGAGCCATTTGTTCGCTTGTCTCATATTTAAATGTCGTACTTTGGTAAATTGGCAAAACACGCGGCTCGCCGTTTTTCGGCTTCCAGCCACCCTGTACGCAAATTGTCGATAACTTTTGTTTTCTATTCATATATTTATTAATGTATAAAACCTTCTTTTTAAACTACGGCTGCCCAATAATGAAAAGCACTATTCATATCCGAATAATATAACACGCCGGAGACTTCCACTTATAGGGTATCTTTACCGGCATTTGGCGTCTCTTTCTTATAACGAAGCAACCAGAAAACGAACCATACCAAAATTACTGCTGTTATACAAAGCCCTATGGTCTGAGAAATACCAACAGCCATCGATAAACCTTCAGGCGCAACAAATATATAGGTAGAACAAACAGCCGTCATGAATACTGCAGGAATCAATGTCATGATATACAATTTCCGGGCACGAACCAAATATACCGTCAAAGCCCAGAGGGTAAACATTGCCAAAGTCTGGTTTGTCCACGCAAAATAACGCCATATCATATCAAAACCATCCTTATCTTTTTGGCTATACAGCAACAATCCGGCACCAACAATAAAGAGAGGTACACTAATCAGCAGACGTTTGAAAATTGTTTTTTGCTCCAAATGCAAGAAATCCGCAATAATCAACCGCGCCGAACGGAAAGCCGTATCACCGGATGTGATAGGAGCAGCAATAACTCCCAGCACTGCTAAAATACCACCTACCGTCCCCAACCACTCTTTTGTAATGCTGTCTACCACAACTGCGGCATTATTCTCATCCATTCCATGTTCATGGAAGAAATAAGTTGCAGCTGCTGCCCAAATCAACGCAACGATACCTTCTGTTATCATCGAACCGTAAAAAACAGGGCAAGCATATTTTTCATTTTTCAGGCAGCGGGCCATCAACGGACTTTGTGTTCCATGAAAACCGGAAATTGCACCACAGGCAATACTTACAAACATTATCGGGAAAATGGGTAATCCTTCAGGATGTGTATTTGCCAAACCATCTGTCAATTCCGGAAGTTCCGGATGATTTACATATAACATAACAAAAATACCTACTGCCATAAACAGCAGGGCGACAGCAAACAACGGATAAATCTTACCTATGATTTTATCTATCGGCAACAACGTTGCAAGCAGATAATATATAAAAACAACAATTATCCAAAAAGATGTATCCAATACTTCGGGTGTTAAACTGGCCAACAAACCAGCCGGACCGGCAACAAAGACAGCTCCAACAAGAACCATCAAAACAACCGTAAATCCGCGCATAAACAATTTCGCCGAGTTTCCAAGATAACGGCCAATTAATTCAGGAAGGCTTTCTCCCCCGTGGCGCAAAGAAAGCATCGCTGAAAAGAAATCATGTACTCCTCCTGCAAATATGCTACCCAGCACAATCCATAAAAAAGAAGAAGTTCCAAACTTCGCCCCTAAAATCGCACCAAATATCGGACCCAATCCCGCGATATTCAAAAACTGAATCATAAATACTTTCCATGTCGGCATCGGGATATAATCGACTCCGTCCTGCATCGTATAAGCCGGAGTCTTCAACTGTGGATTCACGCCTATAATTCGCTCTGCAAATTTACCGTATACAAAATATCCGACAACCAAAGCGATAAAACAACAAGTGAATGTAATCATGGCAAATTCATCTTTAATTTAATAATACAACTTTAAAAACAAGGAGAAAAAGTTTCACATCAACTTCTTCTCCTCTTCTATCTATTAATCTAAGCCAATAAACGCTTTACCGTTTCCGATATTACTCGTCCTTCTGCTTTTCCTGCCAATGCTTTGGAAGCAACCCCCATTACTTTACCCATATCTTTCGGACCGGCGGCTCCTACTTGCGCAATAATATCTTTCAATGCGGCTTCCAATTCTTCTGCCGACATTTGAGCCGGCATGTATTTCTCCAAAACAGCTACCTGCAACAATTCATTTTCCGCCAAATCTTTCCTGCCTTGCTGTTCATAAATAGTTGCGGAATCTTTTCCCTGCTTAACCAATTTCTGAATCAATTTCAATGCATCTGCATCAGACAGTGTATCATCTGCACCCGGTGCTGTTTTAGCTTCCAAAAATACTTTCTTGACATTTCTCAAAGTCTCCAAAGCAACCTTGTCTTTGGCTTTCATTGCGTTTTTTATGTCTTCACTGACTTTTTCAAATAACCCCATAATCGTTTTATATTTTAATCATTAATCATTCAAATTTTATTACCTGTCTTCTCCCGGAGTCTGTCTTATCCGAAATATTCTCTTCCGAATAAGTTTTTTCCTTTTTACTTTTTCCCTGACGGAATCGGTCTACGACTTCCGGTTTACGATTATACGCCGGATTATCTTCCAATAGAACTATCAGAGCATTATCATCCAATTCATCCAATGAGAGAACAACCGGTTCTGCTTTTGAAAAACCTGAAAGTTCCCCATCAAAGTCCATATAAGCGCCATAAATATCCTTTATCTCTTTATTTTCCTGTTCCCGTTCTGCCGACCGTTCTGCCGAAAGCTCTTGCAGCTGTTCTGGAGACAACACTATGCTGTTCAAACCGAAACCCGTCACAAGTATCGTGATTTTAATTTTATCGCCCAGACTTTCATCATATCCATATCCCCATTTTACTTCATACTCCGTCTTAAACCGAGCCATGAAATTATGAATGTCTGTCATTTCCCGCACCCGTAACTCATTCTCCGAACTATAATAAATCACGAATGCCACACGCTGCGCGTTAAAGATATTATGAACATCATTAATTAACGTACTTTCCAACGCATCATTAATCGCCTGTTGCAATCGATCCTTACCTTCCCCGTAACCAACACTGATTAAAGCGACACCGCTATCTCGCATCGTGGTATCTACATCTGCGAAATCGACATTTTGATCCAAATTAGTTGTAACAATTTCTGCAATACTCCTGGCTGCAATTGTCAGTGTCTCGTCTGCTTTCCGGTTTGCTTGCGGAATCGGCATGTCATCATCGAAACCGCGTAAGCGTTCATTATTAATAACCAACAAAGAGTCTACATTTTCCGCCAGCTTTTTTACACCTTTCAATGCTCTGACAATCTTAGGACGTCCTTCAAAAAGATATGGAATCGTCACAATACCAACTGTCAAGATGCCCATCTCTTTTGAGATTTTTGCAATAATAGGAGCTGCCCCCGTTCCGGTTCCTCCGCCCATTCCAGCCGTGATGAATGTCATACGCGTGCCGTCCTGCAACATTCTACGGATATCCTCTTCACTTTCGACAGCAGCCTTTTCACCTACTTCCGGGACATTCCCTGAACCAAGTCCATGAGTTGTATTCCGCCCAATTAATAATTTATTCGGCACCTCCGATTTTTGCAATGCTTGATTATCGGTGTTACATAATAAGAAGGTGACATCTTGTATACCTTCCCTATACATATTGCTAACGGCATTTCCACCACCACCTCCGACTCCAATAACTTTTATGATTTTCGGAGAATCCGTCGTCGGCACATGAAAATCTAATATAGAATTATCCATAAGCTTTCCTTTCTATTCATCTTCAAATATGTTATTCATTATAGAATCAAATCCACGACGAATAATGCCTTTCTTTTTATCTTTTGTAATTTGTGGATTCTCGTTAACCGGAGTATTCACTACTTTTACCGGTTCTTTCTTTTCCTCTTCCGGCTCTTTTTCTTCAAACGCACAATTCTCCGTTCCGCTGTTCAATAAACCTATGACAACTGTATTTTCCGGATTACGGACAAAAGAGAGACTCTCCTCCTCCACTATTCCGTTACAGATTTCAGCATAACGTACATTCATTCCAAACCGGTTCTGCATTACCTCCGGAAGATACTTCAGATACGCGCCACCACCACAAATAATGATACCGGCTTCCAATGAATCAGCTACTGCAACATCTTTCAAACGGGCATATACGTTTTCCAGGATTTCTTTCATCCGGGCTTCAACAACAATATCCAATTTCGACAAACTCAATTTGCCTTCCCCATTCAAAAAATTAACTTGAATGGATGTTTTATTTTTTTTATCCGCACGGGCACTTGCATAGTTCCGTTTTATCCGCTCCGCTTCTGAATCATTCAACTCAAGTGACATTATATCCCGAGTAATCAGATTGCAGCCCAACGGGATAACAATAAGGTTTATCAACTTGCCATTCTTATATACAGCCAAAGATGTAACGCCTGCTCCAAAACACACTAACGCACATCCCAACTTTTTATCCTCACCACTAAGAAGGACATCGGCTTGGACCAAAGGGGAAATAAACATCCCTGCAATCTTAATCTTACACTTCTCTTCGATAGCTTTCATTAAGTTAAGTCTCAAAGAAGGACGTCCGACTACTAATTTGTAAATTGCTTCCAAACGGTTGCAAGTATGCCCCAGTGGGTCAAATTCTATATTTCCATCTAACATATATGTAGGAGAAACCACCGACAACACATCCAACGTATCCGGACGATATTCATGAGCATCTTGTTCCAACTCGCTTAAGACCTCTTCCGAAACAGTTCCTTTTCCTCCCAATATCTTAGAGACAGTATAATCGATTGTGTGTAAAGATTGCCCTCCTATACCAACATATACCTGTTCTATTTTCGTCCCCTGCAATTTGGTTTCCAACTTCCGGATAAGACGTTTTACTCTCATTGCAGTTTCTTCTACATTATATATATATCCGCGTTTGATACAACCTTCAGAAATCTCTTTTTCCTCAGCCACAATCGACAAAATGCCTGAAGGACTTTTCTCGCCGACCATTCCAATTATATGAGACGTTCCTAAATCTATTGCTGCAATAAAATTCGTATATGCTGCCATAATTTATCTATTTTTTAGTGCAAACTATCTGATTCTTGAATTTCAAATTAATCATACTATATTTATCCCAGCCCATCTTGGGGACAACTTGTTTATAAAATAGCATTAACTTATCCAATTTTTCTTCGAAATCAGACAAGGTTCCCAATAAAATCCGGCAATTCCCTACACGGGGAATCAATATCACATCATAGTTCTCGTCAACAACTATTTGAACTATCAAATCATTCCAGAAATCATTCTCCTGCAAAAATAATGCAAATTTGTATAAGTCGCTTTTTGCGAACTCTTTTTCTACATATCCGGTCGCAATCGGGACATTAGCCACATACCGAAGACTTATAGGCATAATTTTTCCTCTATGATCAACATAGTAATTTCCTTTTACACCCATCACCCGCAGTATCGGCATCTTCTGCTCTATTTCCAACTTAATTATTCCGGATGGCGTCTTATATACTTCGGCATTCGCAACCATTTCGTTGCTTAATACAGCTTTCTCTATCTCTTCCGTATTAATTGATGCAAATTTTTTCTTTACCGGATAAATTCCTTTTTTCCTCAAAATCTCATGTAATTCCCGTTCTCCGACAAAATACTCTTCCAAGCTATCTTTTATGACAACCTCTACTTCGGTACATAACCGATTATTGCGGTCTTTGCGGAAATAAAATCCAGCAATAAAAAAATAACCGAGCAACAATACACCAACTATAATTGATATAATCCGAATCACATGAATTTCCTTTCTATTTTCTTTCCAATATTTCTTTCACAGGCTCAACCATACGATCTATATCTCCTGCACCTAACATTAAAACGACATCCAATTGCTGAATTTCCTTCGAAATCAAATCAAGAAGTTCACCTTTTTTTATCATACGTTTATTGTCGACTGTCACTTTATCAAATATTATATCCGATGAAACACCCGGAATGGGTTCTTCACGCGCAGGATAAATATCCAACAAAATCAATTCATCCAACAGAGATAAACTAGCGGCAAAGTCTGCTGCAAAATCTCGGGTCCGCGAATAAAGATGAGGTTGGAAAATACCTGTAATATGCCGTCCTTTATACAAGGCTCGAACAGATTCGATACTTGCTTTCAATTCTGCCGGATGATGCGCATAATCGTCTATCAGTACGACATCCTTTCTTTTCAAATGAACCTCAAACCTACGGTGGGCTCCTGCAAATGTCTTTATCGCATTCCGTACCTCTTCTGGAGTTGCTCCATTCAACATGGCAATTGCCATTGCCGCAACACTGTTTTCTATATTTACCTTTACCGGAACACCCAACTCTATATCCTTAATAACAGTCTCCGGTGTTACAAAATCAAAGAAAACCGTGCCATTCCCTATTCGGATATTCTCTGCATGGAAATCTCCCTCCTTCTCTGCCGAATAAGTATAGACCTTGACATTTTCCTGCAAGTCCAATTCCAAAGAGACTTTTTTATTTATAAGCAAAACGCCGTTCGGCCGTATCAAAGATATGAATTTCTCAAAACTTTCGTAATAGGCTTCCGCCGTTCCGTAAATATCCAAATGATCCGGATCGACAGCCGTTATAACCGCCATGTACGGATGCAACCAATGGAATGAACGATCAAACTCATCGGCTTCGACTACTACCAAATCACTAACCGATGAAAGCAGCAGATTACTGTCATAATTCTTTAAAATTCCTCCTAAAAATGCATTGCAATCCAAATGAGATTGCTTTAATATATGCGCCAACATTGAAGAGGTTGTCGTCTTTCCATGGGTACCTGCAATACACAGCCCTTTCAGCTGGTCTGTTATCAATCCCAAGACTTGAGAACGTTTCAACAAATTATAACCATTTGCCCGGAAATAATTCAATTCCGAATGGGAATCCGGAATTGCCGGCGTATATACGACCAATGTATTGGCTGAATTCTGAAATGAATCAGGTATCAAGGTTACATCATCCTCATAATGTATTTCAGCCCCCTCTGAGATCAATTTGTTTGTCAACTCAGACGGCGTCCTATCATAACCTGCAACTTGCTTCCCATTGGCTAAGAAGTAACGGATTAATGCACTCATTCCGATACCACCGGCACCGATAAAGTAAACAGATTTGACACTATTCAAATTCATAACTCAATTTCTTTTACTTTCAATAACACGTACAACTTCATCGACAATCTGATCCGCGCTATGACGATGAGCCAAAGTTGCAATATTCCGGCTCAAGTTATTCAATTTATCAATATCTTGTATCACATTAAGCGTTGTAGCGACTAATTCTTTTTCCGCATCTTTGTCGGAAACCATTATTGCAGCATCATTCTCCACCAACGCCAATGCGTTTTTCGTCTGATGATCCTCTGCGACATTCGGAGAAGGAACCAAAACAACGGGTTTCCCTAACAAACAAAGTTCAGAGATTGAACCAGCTCCGGCACGGGAAATAACCAAATCGGCAGCAGCATATGCATAATCCATCCGTTTTATAAAATCCGAACACCATACCGACATTCCTCGATACGCTTTCAAATGAGTCAAAGCATCTTGCTGATAATAGCGTCCGGTTTGCCAGATAAGTTGTATTCCTGACGCAAATAATTCATCCAAATGGTTTTGAATACTACGGTTAATCGTTCGAGCTCCCAAACTTCCACCTACAACCAATAGCGTTTTCTTTTCCGGTGTAAATCCAAAAAACGACAAAGCTTCAGATTTCTTGTTTACAGACTCCTCCAAATCCTTTCGAACAGGATTCCCGGTAATAACAATTTTCTCTTTTTGAAAAAAACGTTCCATCCCCGGATATGCGACACAAATCTTATCCACTTTACGAGCCAATAATTTATTTGTCACTCCGGCATACGAGTTTTGTTCTTGTATCAGTGTAGGAATTCCCAATTGTTGGGCGACCCAAAGAGTTGGTCCGCTGGCAAAACCACCAACACCGACAGCTATGTCTGGCTTAAAATCTTTTATAATACTCTTCGCCATCCGTAAACTTTTAAAAAGCAACTTCAGGACCTTGACATTATTCCATTTATTGGAACGGTCAAAACCCTTTATAGGCAAGCCTACAATCCGGTATCCGGCCTCTGGAACTTTTTCCATTTCCATGCGATCTTCTGCTCCAACAAACAATATTTCGGCATCAGGAAATCGGTTTTTCAATGTGTTTGCTATTGAAATCGCCGGAAAAATATGACCTCCGGTACCACCTCCACTGATTATAATTCGATACGACTTCATAATTCCAATTTAAAATGTTCCTACAAAACAAAATCCATTCTCAGATTACATAATGTGACTATCTTTCAGATTCCTCGGTATGTTCTTCCGGAATCCAGTTCGATACCTCCTCCTCCGTCAAAGACTGGGTATCCTGTTCCAATACGGTTTCCTCCTCAGAATCCTTTTCAGAATTTCCCATATTAGCGCCAAAACGACTTATACTCAAGATAATTCCAAAATAGCAACATGTAAGGACCGTAGACGTTCCTCCCCGGCTTATCAAAGGTAAAGGCTGCCCCGTAACTGGAATCAAATTGACGGCAACAGCCATATTCGCCAAAGCCTGTACCACAACCAACAATCCACATCCCAAGACAAGGAAACGAGGAAAATCTTTCTCACATCTTCGAGCGATAATTCCTACCCGTATCAATAATATTATATAGAGAAACAGGACGAACATTCCACCTACAAAACCAAGTTCCTCAAAAATAATAGCGTAAATAAAATCAGAAAAAGCCTGGGGCAAGACATCCCGTTGTTGGCTATGCCCCGGAAGTTTTCCCAAAAGACCTCCACGAGCGATTGCTATCTTGGCATGGGTAACCTGATAATTATCATCTGTTATGACATACGTTCCGTTCTCTTCTTCTATATTGTCCTTTTTTGAATCTAAATGCTCCACAATACGCCCTTTCCATGTCAACGCACGGGGTACATATTTCAAAACGCTTTCGGGGAACGTTGTAAGTGCCACCACAAAAAAGGCAAGACACAATATTAAGACTCCAGCTAACATTCCCAACTTCTTCAACGGCATCTGTCCGATGAACATCATCAAAAAACAAATTCCGAAAAGCATAAAAGCCGTTGAAAAGTTTTCCGGCAAAATAAACAGGCAAATCAAACCTACTCCGATTAGTATTATATTGAATATTTTGTTATCTGGGATTTTTCCCCTTTTGCTAAGAAAAAACGCCACATATACGACACATGCCAGTTTCCCAAATTCGGACGGCTGAAATTGGATTCCGAAAAAAGAAAACCAACGATGGGCATCGTTTGCTTCAACCCCGAAAATGGGCGTGATTATCAATAATATCAAAGATATAGGAAGCAATAAAATAAATGCTGAGAAATATTTATATGGAACGTTATGCAATACCAATACAACGGCAAATCCACATAATAAAAATATGGCATGCCGCACAATCGGAGTCCAATAATAATCACTTCTATAAGCAATTGTGCTTGTCGCACTGAACACTTCCACAAGAGAAATCAGGCACAAGAACATAAATATGAACCAGATTACCAAGTCCCCCTTTATCAATTTCCGCAAAAATCCCATACTCAGCTATAACAATTTATGAACGCATTCTTTAAACTGCGCTCCTCTATCCTCATAACTCTTAAACAAGTCGAAGCTTGCGCAACAAGGCGACAAGAGCACCGTATCGCCTTTTTCAGCAAAAGCACGAGCCTTATCAATACATTCCTGCATGGAGGAAGCATCTGAAATCAATCCGATTTTTCCATCAAAAAACGCATGCAATTTCGAATTATCTACACCCAAGAATACCAATGCACGCACTTTTTCCTTTACCAAGGCTTCTATTTCAGTATAATCATTCCCTTTATCCTTTCCACCCAAGATTAAAACAACAGGAGTCGTTATGCTCTGCAACGCATACCAGCAGGAATCAACATTGGTCGCTTTCGAATCATTGACATATGTGACACCGGAAATCGTTGCAACCTTCTCCAGCCGGTGTTCTACTCCCGGGAAATCGCTCAGTGACTTCCGGATAACATCGTTCCGCACGCCCATTAACTTGGCAGCCAAACCTGCCGCCAACGAATTATACAAATTATGAAGACCCGGCAAAGATAAATGCTCCAGTTCCATTTCAAAATCTATTTTATCCGAAACCTTCAACAGAAACTTTCCGTTTTCCGTATACCCCCGTACTCCCTCTTCTCCTTTTTCGGAAAAAGGATATAAAGCAGATTCAGGTTTGCCAGCTACTAATCTGTTCCTTATAATAGGATCGTCATTCCAGAAAATAAAAGCATCGCATTTTGTCTGGTTCTGCAATATTCGGAATTTTGCCGCTGCGTAATTCTCCATCTTATGCTCGTAACGGTCCAAATGGTCGGGTGTTATATTCAACAATATCGCTATATCAGCTTTAAATTCGTACATATTGTCCAATTGGAAGCTGCTCAGTTCTATCACATAAATTCCATGTGGTTCTTCAGCGACCTGCAGCGCCAAACTCTTCCCTATGTTCCCTGCTAACCCGACATCCAATCCTGCTTGCTTCAATATATGATATGTAAGCATGGTTGTCGTCGTTTTTCCATTGCTCCCCGTAATACATATCATTTTAGAATCCGTATAACGCCCGGCAAATTCTATCTCCGAAATAATCGGTGTATTCAATCGCTCCAACTTCTGGATTATCGGGGCTTCTTTCGGTATACCCGGACTTTTCACTACTTCATCCGCACTCAAAATCTTCTCTTCCGAATGATGAAGCTCTTCCCATTCCACCTGATGAGAATCCAGAACTTTTTTATATTCAGGTTTAATCGAAGAACTATCCGAAACAAACACATCAAAACCCTTTGCTTTTGCAAGGACAGCTGCACCGGTTCCGCTTTCGCCTGCCCCTAAAATGACGATTCTGTTTCCACGCTTTTCCATTTCTATTACCTCATCTTCAATGTTACAATGGTTATCACTGCCAAAATAATGCCTATCAACCAAAAACGGACTACAATTTTTGATTCCGGGACAGGATTTAACGGCTTTTGTATCAAAGCCTGTATCCCTGCATTTCCCGGTTTCTGGAAATGATGGTGTAAAGGCGTCATTTTAAAAATACGTCTTCCCTCTCCATATTTCTTCTTCGTATATTTAAAATATGCAACCTGCAATATCACCGACAAATTTTCCACAAGAAAAACTCCGCATAAAATCGGTATCAAAAGCTCCTTTCTTATAATAATCGCAAATACTGCAATAATTCCGCCAAGAGTCAGGCTTCCCGTATCTCCCATGAATACTTGTGCGGGATAGGCATTATACCACAAAAATCCGACAGTCGCTCCTATAAACGCGGCAGCAAAAATCACCAATTCCTCAGCTCCGGGGATAAACATGATATTCAAGAAAGAGGCAAACTCTGCGTGCGATGACATATAAGCCAATATGCCTAAAGCAACTCCAATGATTGCCGAAGAGCCAGTAGCCAGCCCATCCAATCCGTCTGTCAAGTTTGCCCCATTCGACACTGCCGTCACGACAAATATAACCATTATGACAAACAAAATCCAGACGGCTTCCTCCTTATATTCACCTGCCCAACCAACAAGCTGGGCATAATCGAAATTATTGTTCTTCACAAAAGGAATAGTTGTCTTTGTCGATTTGGTCTCCGTATTATGGAAGCGGACATCCTCTATCACATCCCCGTGACGAACTTCCATATTCTCCCGGATAACGACATCCGGACTTAAAAACAAGACCAGCCCGACAATCAAACCTAAACCAACCTGGCCCACGATTTTGAATTTGCCATGCATTCCCTCCTTATTCTTTTTGATAACCTTTATATAATCATCGGCAAACCCCAAAGCTCCTAACCACAATGTAGTTATCAACATCAAGAGCAAATAAATATTTGTAAGCCGGGCACACAGCAGGACCGGAACAACTATCGCGATAATGATAATGATTCCTCCCATAGTAGGAGTTCCTTTCTTGCTCATCTGTCCTTCCAAGCCCAAATTTCGGATAGTCTCTCCTATTTGCATCAATTGCAATCTGTCAATTATGCGGCGTCCGATAGCCGTTGAGATAAACAAAGACAATATCAATGCCAATCCCGAACGGAAAGATATATATTTAAACATACCGGCACCCGGTAAATCCAATTGATCTAAATAGTTAAACAAATAATATAACATATCTGAACCGATTTATCTTTTACAATTTTGCCTGCGCATCAAATATCATCTGCAATTGTTCCCTGTCATCAAAATGGTGCTTCTCTCCATTTATTTCCTGATAATCTTCATGACCTTTCCCGGCTACAAGAATAACATCGCCTTTCTTTGCCAACAATGTTGCCGTTTTGATAGCCTGGGAGCGGTCAGCGATACAAATCGTTTTCTGCAAATCCTCGTCCTTTAATCCGGCCACCATATCCTGAATAATATCTTCCGGTTTCTCAAATCGCGGATTATCAGATGTTAATATCAGCTGGTCGCTCAACTTTGCCGCTTCCTTTGCCATAATCGGACGCTTTCCCTTATCCCGATTACCTCCACAACCGACAACCGTCAGGATATGTCCCCTCTTTTGCAAAACTTCCCGGATACTGTTCAGTACATTCACCAAAGCGTCCGGAGTATGTGCATAATCCACAATCGCCATATACCCCAAAGGCGAACGCATTGTTTGGAAACGCCCCGAGACAGGATGCAGCGAACTTAAATTTACCAATACCGCATCCGGATCTTTTCCAAGCAAAACCGCAGCCCCATAAACTGCAAGCAAATTATACACATTAAACTTGCCGACAAACTGAACAGAAACCGCACGGTCATTTATGAAAATATCCGTTCCTTCAAAATGAAACTCCAGGACTTTTCCTTTGAAATCAGCGAACGTACGCAAAGCATACGTACTCTTTTTAGCTTTCGTATTCTGCAACATCGTCAATCCCGATTTGTCATCAGCATTAGTCAACGCAAATGCCGAGACAGGAAGGTTGTCAAAAAACTTCTTCTTTGCCCGAAGATAATTCTCAACGGTTTTATGGTAATCCAAATGGTCACGTGTCAAATTGGTAAATATCCCACCCGAAAAGAACAACCCGCTTATCCGATCCTGGTCAATAGCATGGGAACTCACCTCCATAAAAGCATATTCACAGCCGGCTTTTTCCATATTGGCGATTAAAGCATGCAATGTAATAGGATCCGGAGTGGTATGGTCAGTCGGTATCTTCTGTCCGTCTATATAATTGCAAACCGTGGAGATAAGCCCCGCTTTATGCCCGAACTTGCGGAACAACTCATATAGAAGCGTGGCAATCGTCGTTTTCCCGTTCGTTCCGGTAACTCCGACCAACGTAAGTTTACGGGAAGGATGCCCGTACCATGCGGAAAGCAAATTCCCTAACGCCACCGCCGAATTGGAAACCTGGATAATTACCGGTGCTTCCTCCAACGTTTCTAAAAAACTTTTCAACGAATCCGTAACCTCCTCGCAAACAATACATATTGCCCCTTGCGTAATTGCTTTCTCAATAAATTGATGTCCATCGACAACAGTACCACGAACAGCAACAAACAAGCACCCTATCTCTACTTTCCGCGAATCCGACTGTATACTGCTTATATTTAAATTCCTATCGATAACAGCAGAGATTCCTGCCGCCCTTATTAGTTCTTCTAATTTCATAACCTCTTATTTTAACGTTAATAAGATTGTTTTCCCTTTCACTATCCGTTGGCCCGGAGAAATGCTTTGTCTCATCACACGACCGGAACCGCTGACTGATACCCGCAATCCCATTTTCTCCAACAAAAATACAGCATCTTTTACACCCATGCCAACTACATTGGGAACTAAATTTTCCCGGACGGATATATCTTTTAAGGACAACTCCTCTTTTTGTTCGTCGACATCTGTCCTTGCCCACTGCGAATGAACATTATTTCTATTGTAATCAACATCCAACCGATCCAATACATCCTCCACACTCTGCAACGAACCAGACTTTACAGCAGGCAGAACCACCGCCGTTGAATCCTGTTCAATCTTATTTATATCCAAAAAAACACTGCTCGCGTAAATTTTCTCGGCAATATCTTTTACGACCCCTCCCGACATTGTTCCTCCGGAGGGATAACCAATGCGTGGTTGGCGGATTACGACGATACAGGAATAAACCGGGTTATCCGCAGGAAAATAACCGCAAAACGCCACTTGATGACCAGCCCTCCGGTAAACGCCGCCTGAAGCAATCTGCGCAGTACCCGTCTTTCCGGCAATAGGGACAATATCTGAATGCACCGCCTTGCCTGTTCCTTTTTCCACTACGCCGAGCAACATATCCTGCACGATACGCAAAGTCTTGTCAGAACAAATCGAGGGCTTTATCACTTCCGGTTCAATTCTTTTGACAACATTTCCATCCTTCAATATTTCCTTGGTAAACAGAGGACGCATCATTTTCCCATTATTGGCGATAGCGTTGTAGAAAGCCAACGTATAAATAGGGGGAATCTGTGTCTCATACCCAAAAGACATCCACGGCAAAGCAGTCTTGGACCAATTGCTCCAATCCTTTTCCGGCATTCTTATCTTAGCCCGCCCGGCACCGGGAATTTCAATTTTCAAGTCGGCATTCATACCTATCCGGTAAAGACCTTCCACAAATTTTTCTGGCGTCTTTTCATATCCTTTCAAAATCGTTTTCGCAACACCTATATTCGATGAGTACCAAATAGCTTGCGCCACACTTATTTTCCCGTATCCTCCTCTATTGTTATTATGGTCGGTCATACGGGCGCCCTTATACATGAAAATACCGTTCCCTACATCCACAATATCAGAGGAATCACAAACTCCATCCTCCAAAGCCACCATGATAGAAGCTACCTTAAACGTAGAACCTGGCTCCGTTTCATCCGCAACAGCCTGGTTACGACTCTCATAATAAACACCCTCGCTTGCCCGCTCCATGTTGGTAATTGATTTCACCTCTCCGGTTTTCACCTCCATGACAACGGCAGTACCAGAAGCCGCGTCAATCTTTTTCAGCATATCCAGCAAGGATTTCTCCGTAATATCTTGTATTTTAATATCAATGGTCGTGCGAATGTCGTATCCATTTTCGGGCTCTATCTCTACAACATTTGTCCAACGTCCGCCAATCCGCTTCACTTCGCTTATGCCCGGATTTCCTCTCAGCAAAGAATCATACTGTAATTCCAATCCGTTTCTCCCATGAGTGACCCCCGTCGAATCTATATCTCCGTAAATATTTCCTATAGTCCGGGCTGCCAATGTACCAAATGGCTTTACCCGTTGCCCTTGTTCCTTCGTATAGAAGCCGCTTTTATACCTATTTAAGCGTAAAAAAGGATAGTTTTTCAGCTCTTTCAATTCATAATACGACACTTTCCTCGAACAAAGCGGATACTGACGGCTACGGCTTTTCAAGCCGCGAAGTAAATACGACTTATATCCTGCCGGTGTCCTGTCCCTAAATTTCCGAGACAAATAGTACGCTAATGAATCCACTCCGTTACGTTTGGAATAGCGGAACGTATCCAAAGCAAAACCGTCTGCCCTAAAATCAATATATGTATAATAAGAAGGGACACTGACAGCCATCAGTTGCCCATCTGAAGAATAAATATTCCCTCGGTCCGGGCTAACCAAAAGATCCGGCTTTTTCGTTGTGCTATCCACCGCTATCCACTTCTGCTTTTCAACAAAAGCAATGTTAAAAGCACAAGCGATAATGCCTATGACCACCAATAGCAATCCTAAAACGACAATAAGGTAAAAGACAAGTACGCGAGTCTTACTTGTCGGTTTAATATTTCTATTTTCGTTTTCTTCCATTTCCATCATTTAGACAATTCAAACGGCGGTTCTTTTGCGGTTTCCAATTCTATTCCTTGTTCCTCTATCAACTCTTCAATTTGCGACTGCCTGCTATTTCCCGTTAACTCCGTAGAAATGGAAAGAGCCTCGAAACGGACATCTTTCAACTCGCGTTGCAAGCGGTCAATCTCTTTTATTTTTTGCAGGCAAGTGTACCGGTTTGCAATAAGGAAAAAGAACATAACAGCAACAAGAATTATTTTTTTTGTATGCTTAACAATAAAGTCTTCCTCCAAAAGTCCACCGCCCAACAAATAACGTAGGGAAAAACGTTTTTTTCTTTTCTTCTCATTCATAGGATTCCCTCCTTTTCCACGTCTATTTATCCTCCTACAAATTCTGCAATCCGCAGTTTCGCACTCCGGGCACGCGGATTAGATTTAATCTCTTCCGCAGAAGGAACTATAACCTTATTATTAATCAACCGGAAAGGTGAACGCACATTTCCGAAAAAATCCTGCTCACTCTGTCCCTCAAAGTTCCCGGATTTGAAGAAATTTTTTACCAAACGGTCTTCCAAAGAGTGATATGTAATCACAACCAACCGTCCACCAGGCCTAAGCACTTGCAAAGAAGATTGGAGCATCTCCCGAAGCGCAGTCATTTCGTCATTGACCTCTATTCTCAAAGCTTGGAATGCTTGTGCCAAAAACTTCTTTTCCTTATCTCTATTATTGGTAAAAGGTTTCAAAACAACAAGAAAATCATCAATCGTAACAAAAGGTTTCAACGAACGTGCCCTGACAATTTCCGATGCCAACTTCCGCGACATTCTTAACTCCCCATACAAATAAAAGAGTGAAGCCAATTGTTCTTCCGTATATGTATTCAAGATATCTGCTGCATTCCGCCCTCCTTCCGTGTTCATTCGCATGTCTAAGTTTCCTTCAAAACGAAAAGAAAATCCCCGTTCCTTATCATCCAAGTGGTGGGATGACACACCTAAATCCGCAAGGATTCCTCCGACACGTCCATTTACCCCATGATAACGCATAAAATTATAGAGATAACGGAAATTACTTCTAACAAAGGTAAAGCGGGAATCCGTCAATGAGTTAGACACTGCATCCAAATCTTGATCTAAACCAAATAAACGCCCCTCAGTACCAAGCCTATTCAAAATCTCCTGAGAATGCCCTCCTCCTCCAAACGTAACATCAACATAAATTCCATCCGGAGAAATCGACAAACCATCCATGCACTCATGCAACAATACCGGCGTATGATATTTCATTTGTATATACTCTTCTGCCATTAAATTCCTTCCTACATCAAAATTCTACATTTTGTCAAGAAACAATTGGTGGGTAAAATTACACAATTATTAAAGTATCTCGGTAGAAACAGGAAAGAAATCTACAAAAATTTTCATGCACCCTATGGCATGCGGGCATAAAAAAAGGGGGCGAAGGACTTCTTCCTGTCCTTCACCCCCTACATATGCGGCGGCTACCTACTCTCCCACTCGCGCAGTACCATCGGCGTTATCGGGCTTAACTGCTCTGTT
>CALUZS010000014.1 GCA_944325355.1 uncultured Parabacteroides sp. | reverse complement strand
GTTTAGCTCAGCTGGTTCAGAGCATCTGCCTTACAAGCAGAGGGTCGGCGGTTCGAATCCGTCAACGCCCACTTCAAAGGGATCCCAGAAAGGGATTCCTTTTTTTTGTATCCCCAAGAAAACATCCCGATTCCGTACGAAACAATGCAGATAGCCACTAAAGCATCAGGCAGAGAAAAACAAAAACATCCACCTCTTTTTTCAAAAGAACCTGCCCAATTTTTCAAAGAAAATATTACAGTTTCCTGAATAAACTTGCCGATTACTTTCTAAAAGGCACTGCATTCCCATCAAAACAAAAAAGGATTTGCCCTTTAAGGACAAATCCTTTCTTTGTGACCCGGGTGGGAGTCAAACCCACGACCTTCAGAACCGGAATCTGACGCTCTATTCACTAAGCTACCAGGCCAAATGACATGCAAAAGTAAACAGGATATCCGACTTATGCAAATAATAAGGGAGAAATGTCCGGAAAATCCGGACATCCCTCCCTCTAATCATCAAATTTTATCATTATAGGTAGAATTTAATCTCTTCACTTACCGTGTATTCAACGCCGTTTTCCTCATATATATAATTCAATGTATATGTTCCTTTACTGCGTTGATAAGTTTCATCAAAACTTCCGACATACACTGAAGGCACCTCCGGATTATTGCGAACCGTTACGGAGTTATCTCCGTCCACATTCGAAACAGTCACAGAGCCATTCCCGTTTATCGTCAATTTCATTTGAGCAGTAAGGCTGTTACCCAATAAAGTTGTAACCGAACTGGTTCCGGAAGAAGTCAGCGTCTTCTCTTTGTCAATTTTCAACTCTTCAGTTTCAGAAACAGCTGTACCGTATGCCTTATGCAAGCCTTCATATTGATTACGGAAACGGGTAAAATGAAGAACAACTACATTTTGTTCCTCGTTGATAGCGATACCATCCGATGCGCCACTTATCTTGATTGGCAACAAATACTTCGTATCTACAAAAGTTTCGTCGATATTTTTCAGATGAATACGGACATTCGTCTGATGAGCTTCGGCAGGAATCGTATAAGACATCGATTCTATTTCATAATATGTTTCGGGCAACATCACATAATCTTCGTATCCGGGATTATTTGCCTTGAACTCATCCAAAACGGTTGCATCGGAAGCAATCTCGACAGTTGCGGCCTGATCGCTTTGTCCCTCTCCGTTCAAACCCGCTTTATACAAAACCAACTCGTAATCTGACTCTCCAAGCAATGCTGTTTGAGCAGAATATCCATGCAATGGGAAATATACCGTATTTTCCACTGTGATAATATCAATACCCTTCTCGCAACTTGCCAAGCAAATCGCTCCGAGTACTGCCGCCAATATTTTATGTATTTTCATTTTTCTGCTAATTAAAATTCATACACACTTTATTCTCACTAATTACCATCCCGGATTCTGAACCATCGATTTGTTTCTATCCATTTCTGACTGTTCAATCGGGAAGATATTCATCTTCATATCATAAACACGTTCCTCAAACATCGTTCTCTGATAGAATTCCGTATCGCTGAAACTGTTGCCGACAGTTACGTTCAATCCGTACATCGGACCGCCTTCGCCAAATCTGCGATGAGCTTCATCGCGCTCCGTATCCGTTGTATGAGCAATCCATCTCCGGCGAGTCGTAAAGTAACGGTCACCTTCAAAAGCCAATTCAATTTGACGCTCACGCAAGATATATTCCAATTGCAGTTCCTTATTCCCTTTTATATTAGGATAAGTATCAAAAATACTCGGGAGACCTGCACGGCTGCGGATTCTGTCCCAATAAATCTTAATATCCTCGTTATTCGGATCTATTTCGTTCAATGCTTCAATATAATCCAAGTAGAATCTACCTAACCGGTAAACGATGTAAGGACGCCAGTCGGCACCTCTTGAACGATACGGATTACTATCCGGGCTTACATATTTAAGCATCAAGTAACCGGTAGCTGAATGGTCGGCATTTCCATTTGCACCGGATGCACCGTTTCCATACAATTCTGCACGACCCCAACCGTCTACATTCTTTTACTTACAAAACAAGAGCCTTTTTGCAAACAACAATATCATTTTGCAAATAAAAGTTCTGTTTTATTGATAATATGACATATTTTTAATTATCTTTGCCGCCAGAAAATGAAACATAACGAATATAGTTTTGTATGAGCTACTTGATAAAACCGAAAGGATATAAGGCTTTGCTAAACCTCCCCCAAACAGAAATGGGGATAAAAATGATTAAAGAATTTTTTCAGGCGAATCTCTCTTCAGAGCTCCGTCTGCGGCGTGTAACAGCCCCGCTATTTGTATTAAAAGGAATGGGAATCAACGATGATTTGAACGGAACCGAACGGGCCGTGACATTCCCTATCAAAGATTTGAACGATGCCAAAGCGGAAATTGTCCATTCGTTAGCCAAATGGAAAAGACTCACGCTTGCTGATTACCATATAGAAAAAGGATACGGCATATATACCGACATGAACGCAATCCGTTCCGACGAAGAATTGGGGAATTTACATTCCTTATATGTAGACCAATGGGATTGGGAATTGGTAATGGACGAAGCAGACCGGAACATCTCATTCCTGAAATCCATTGTCAAACGTATTTATGCAGCCCTACTACGCACAGAGTATATGGTATTCGAGATGTTCCCCCAAATACGCCCGGAACTGCCAAAAGATATTCATTTCATCCATGCGGAGGATTTGTTGAAAAAATATCCTACTTTTACAGCCAAACAACGGGAAGACGCAATCACGCAGGAATACGGCGCGGTTTTCATTATAGGAATAGGCGGCTTGCTCAGCAACGGGGAAAAGCATGACGGACGGGCTCCGGATTACGACGACTGGTCATCTGTTGCCGAAAACGGACAAGTAGGGCTGAACGGAGATTTATTGGTTTGGGACAGCGTTTTAAACCGTTCCCTCGAATTATCATCGATGGGTATCCGGGTAAACAGGGAAAGTTTGCTCCGCCAGTTGGATATATGCCATGCTACGGACAGAAAAGAGCTCTATTTCCATCGACGGCTGTTAGCCGGAGAACTTCCGCAAACCATCGGCGGAGGAATCGGTCAAAGCCGTTTATGCCTTTATTACCTCCGGAAAGCACACATCGGAGAGATACAAGCAAGCATCTGGCCTGATGACATGCGCAAGGAAGCCCATGAAGCCGGAATGTATTTGATATAGAAGGAAAGAGAGTCCCAGCCGTCCTATGACGATTGTCTCCCGGGCAGTACAAGAAACATTTATATATCGTTATATGGAAGTTAAGATAGAGCAGAGTTGGAAAGAGCAATTGCAGGGAGAATTTGAAAAGGAGTATTTCGCACAACTGGTAGGATTTGTCAAGCAAGAATATAGGCAAACCACTGTTTATCCGCCCGGTCCATATATTTTCAATGCGTTCGAACGCTGCCCGTTCGACAAAGTAAAAGTGGTCATACTCGGACAAGACCCCTACCATGAGCCGGGACAGGCACACGGTTTATGCTTTTCCGTACAAGACGGGACACCTTTTCCTCCGTCTCTGGTGAATATCTTCAAGGAAATTGAATCGGATCTGGGGAAACCTGTTCCCAAAAGCGGAAACCTCAACCGGTGGGCGGAGCAAGGAGTATTGTTGCTGAACGCGACGTTGACCGTACGTGCCCATCAGGCGGGCTCTCACCAGAACAAAGGATGGGAAACCTTTACCGATGCAGTCATACATAAATTGGCAGCATCGCGCCAACACATCGTATATATGTTATGGGGGGCATATGCACAGCGAAAAGGCGGTTTCATCGACACAACCAGGAACTTGGTATTAAAATCGGCGCACCCGTCGCCCCTTTCAGCATACCGTGGTTTCTTTGGAAACAAACATTTCAGCAAAGCCAACACCTACCTGATTGCTACCGGGCAAACTCCTATCGATTGGTAACACCTCACCTGGGAAAGGGTCATCAATACAGCAAGACTCCGGCAAGCCCGGCAAGAAGAATCATTAATATCGGATGTATTTTAAATTTCCATGTCAGAAAAAAGGCGGCACCGAATATCAGAAAACTTTTATAATCAATGAAGTTTTCCTCATTCATTAATAACAAGGCTGCGGCAGCAATCAATCCGACAGTCACCGGACGCAATCCGTAGAATGCAGCTTCCACATATTTATTATTGCGGAACCGGGCAAAAGCACACGAGATGGCAGTAACCAACAGGAAAGAGGGCAAGCACACCGCAAAGGTAGTCAGACAGGAACCCAATACCGCTATTGCCGGAGAATATCCGGCATTATGGATTGCCGTATATCCGATATAAGTGGCACTGTTTATACCAATCGGCCCCGGCGTCATCTGAGAAATAGCCACAATATCGGTAAACTCTTGCAACGAAACCCATTGGTATTTATCAACCACATCAGCTTGTATCAATGAGAGCATGGCATATCCACCGCCAAAGCCGAATATTCCGATTTTGAGATATACGTAGAAAAGCTGGAGCCAAATCATAAATCAATCTTTTTTTATTTTTAAACCGTAAAACAAACCACCCACGATTGCTGCCAAAATAATCCAAACGGGAGAAACATTTCCCAACCATATCAATAGCGCTGCCGCTAAAGGAACTATCAACAATTTATGATTCAACTTGATTGACCGAGCCGTAGTAAGACAAGGCACAGCAATCAATGCCACTACGGCAGGACGCAACCCCTTAAATGCCTTTTCTATCCAAACATTATCCTGCATATGCGTAAAGAACAGGGCTATAAGCAAAATTATCAGAAATGAAGGCAAGACACTCCCCAAGGCGCAAACGATACCGCCTTTCACCTTTTTCAATTTATATCCGACAAAAATGGAAATATTAACCGCAAAAATTCCGGGCAAAGACTGGGCAACTGAAAAAACATCAATAAAATCTTCTTTCGACAGCCAACCTTTATCCACTACTTCGCGTTCTATCAAAGGGAGCATTGCATAACCGCCCCCAATGGTAAACATTCCTATTTTTACAAATGTAAGAAACAACGTCCAATACATCCTGTCTCTATCAATTTTTCAAAATAGATTGATAACGTTTCTCGTCATTGATAATCGACAATGCTTCAATTAATGAATCATTGATGTCATTTATCACCTGGTAATATTCCGACATATCGAACAAATCCCTCGCAATAAGAGCTTTTATCTGCAACCGCATCAACTGTTCCGACCGTCTGAACTCTTCTTCGTTGAACGGGATGCTGTCATTCTTCCCCAACTCAACCAACTCGTCCATCGTATCGTCCTCTACATAAAATTCAGATTTATACTTGCTGAAATGTTTTTTATCATACAAAGAAGTAAGTTTCTCCCGGTTTCTGTCAAGATAATTCATGGCAACCCGGTTGATACATCCTGCCGCTAACAATTCCCGATGATAATCGGTGAGCCTTGTTGTATCCAATGGAATAAACACATCAGGCATAATACCTCCGCCGCCATAAACAGTCCTACCGGAAACGAGTGTGCTGTACTTCAACGAATCCGGGAAATGGATGCTATCCGCCGAAAGCAATTCCCCCCGATTATAACGGTCTATCAGGTCATGCTCATACTCTTCGGCATTTCCTTTCTGATAAGGTTTCTGTATGCATCGCCCTGTCGGAGTATAATAACGAGAAACCGTAAGCGTTATCATTGAGCCATCCGGCATAGGTAACGGCATCTGAACCAACCCCTTCCCAAATGTCCGCCGTCCTACGACAACTGCCCGGTCCCAATCTTGCAACGCTCCTGTAAGGATTTCACTTGCCGAAGCGGAAGCCTCATCGACCAGCACCACCATTTTACCTTTCTCAAAAATGCCTTTCCTTCCTGCCGTATAATCTCTCCGCCCCGTCTTGCGTCCTTGCGTATAAACAATCAATTGGTTTTTATCCAAAAACTGGTCGGCCAAATCCTCTGCGCTATTCAAATAGCCGCCTCCATTGCCTTGCAAATCGAGAATCAGCTGTTTCATTCCCTCTTTCTTCAATTTGCCCATGGCATTTTTGAATTCCTCGGGGGAAGAAGCCGCAAAGCGGTTCAATTTGATATAGCCGGTCTTTTCGTCCAACATATACGCAGCATCCAAACTGTACACAGGAATTTTATCGCGAGTTATCTTGAACTCTATCAAATCCGGCTTGTTATTGCGCATGACCTTCACACGGACAACTGTTCCTTTCGGGCCACGCAAAAGCTTCATTACCGTTGACGTTTTTATTTTTACTCCAGCTATCAAGGAATCATCTACCATGATTATCTTATCGCCAGGCATCAGCCCAACCTTTTCCGAAGGGCCTCCCGGTATCACTTGGATAACATACAACGTATCCGTAAGCATATTATATTGAATGCCTATACCATCGAAATTGCCATTAAGAGGTTCCATTCGCTCTTTCGCCGCTTCGGCATCCATATATTGGGAATGAGGATCCAGATTGTTCAATATTCCGTTAATTGCATCTTCAACCATGATACTATCATTGGTCTCATCTACATACAACTTGGAAATCGCATTAAATGCTATCTGCAATTTTCTGGATCCACTATCACTATTCTTCTGTGACCAAATCACCGGATGCAGAATAAAAAAAAGACACAATCCTATGACCACAAACCGTTTCATGTTCATACATTTTCCCTTTTTAAATCATTTACCGAGCAAAACATCGTTTATCTCTTTCGGTAGAAACGAAGAAACATCTTTGCCATAATGAAGCAACTCGCGAACAATGCTTGAGCTTACATGCGCATGTTCCGGCAAGGTAAACAATATTACTGTTTCTATACCTGTCAATATCCGATTGATATCGGCTATATTCTTTTCATATTCAAAATCATTCACAGAGCGGATTCCCCTTAATATGAACCCGGCACCCACTTGCTTTGCAAAATCCACCGTAAGCGATTGATAAGAGCTCACTTTTACGCGCGAATCTGCCTTATACAACTCCCGTATTGCCGCCAAACGCTCTTCCAACGGGAAACAATTTTTTTTATTGCCGTTTATGCCTATGGCAATGATTATTTCATCCACCATAAGCAATCCCCGTTCCACCAAAGAAGCGTGCCCTTTCGTAAACGGGTCGAAAGCTCCCGGGAAAATAGCTATGCGTTTTCCTTTTCCCGCACCGGCATCCTGCAAAACAATATCTTCTCTTTTCATCCGAAAAACGACCAATTAATTCACAACATCTTCTTCTATTACCAGATTGTCGATGATGAAATTCTGACGTTCCATTGTATTTTTCCCCATATAAAACTCCAGCATATCTTTGACCAGGTCCTCTTTTTTCATTGTAACCGGGTCAAGCCGCATATCTTTTCCTATAAAGTTTTTAAATTCATCGGGAGAGATTTCACCCAGCCCCTTGAAACGAGTTATCTCCGGGCTCTTCCCAGCGGCAGCAATTGCCGAGACCCGTTCCTCTTCCGTATAACAATACCATGTTTTCTGTTTATTGCGCACACGGAAAAGCGGCGTTTGGAGAATATAGACATGATTTCTTTTTATCAAATCCGGGAAAAACTGCAAAAAGAACGTAATCAGCAACAGGCGTATATGCATACCGTCAACATCAGCATCGGTCGCAATAATCACTTTATTATAACGTAGCCCGTCCAGCCCGTCTTCGATATTCAAAGCCGCTTGCAACAAATTAAACTCTTCATTCTTATAAACAATCTCTTTTGTCATCCCGTAACTGTTCAAAGGCTTCCCACGCAAGCTGAACACAGCTTGCAAGTTCGGATTCCGGCTCTTCGTTATCGAACCGCTTGCTGAATCCCCTTCCGTAATAAATATGCAAGTTTCTTCAACGAAATCCCCTTTCGCGTCATTGAAATGGATACGGCAATCACGCAACTTACGGTTATGCAGATTCGCTTTCTTCGCCCGCTCGCGTGCCAATTTCGTTACCCCGGCTATCGCTTTCCGTTCTTTTTCAGAATCCATGATTTTCCGGAGTAAAACATCCGCCGTTTCCAGATGCTTGTGGAGATAATTATCCAGTTCAGTCTTCAAAAAGTCCCCGATGAATTTGGCGACGGTAGGCCCTTCCGGTCCCATATCTTTTGAGCCAAGCTTTGTCTTCGTCTGACTCTCAAAAACCGGTTCTTCCACTTTTATGCTGATTGCTGCCACAATCCCGGCACGGATATCCGAATACTCGAAACCTTTATTATAATACTCCTTTATCACACGGCCAACAGATTCCTTGAACGCCGACAAATGCGTACCGCCTTGTGTCGTGTACTGTCCGTTAACAAACGAATAATATTCTTCCCCGTACTGGTTGCTATGCGTTATCACCAATTCTATATCCTTTCCGGTCAGGTGAATTATCGGGTACAACGGCTCCGCTGTCATATTCTCATTCAACAAATCCACCAAACCATTACGGGAATGATAACGTTTCCCGTTATAGAGGATCACAAGCCCTGAATTAAGAAATACATAATTCTTCAGGAGATTCTCTATATGTTCATCTTTGTATGCATAATCCTTAAAGATTTCTTTGTCGGGGATAAAACGGACAAGCGTCCCGTTCTTTTCATTGGATGGAATTATTCCCGTATCTGCTGTTATTATGGCCTTGCAATAATCCACTTGACGGCACTCTCCATCGCGATAGCTTTCTATATGAAAGGAACTGCTCAAGGCATTAACGGCTTTTATACCCACGCCGTTCAAACCTACCGATTTTTTAAACGCTTTGCTGTCATATTTCGCACCCGTGTTCATTTTACTCGACACGTCGACGACCTTTCCCAACGGGATACCTCTTCCGTAATCGCGCACACTGACTGCCCCGTCTTCTACGACAATCTCTATGCTCTTTCCGTATCCCATCATGTATTCATCGATAGAATTATCCAGAACTTCCTTCAATAATACATATATTCCGTCATCCGCATAAGTGCCGTCTCCCAATTTACCAATATACATTCCCGGACGGCGACGAATATGCTCCATCCAATCGAGCGTCTTAATGTCTTCGTCATTATAAGCTGCCGGGTCATTTTGTGCATCAAATTCAAATTCTTCCATTAATTTACCCCCACAACAACTGACAAACTACAATTTTTTAATGAATGCACGGCGCGTTTTGTGATGCTCACGTCTGAAATAATCCCATTGCGCCTGGACCGCTTTATTGGTCTCCAATTCCGGATTGGTTTCCACATATTCGACTCCCAAGTTAATATACACCGGAATCAAATCGTTAAACAGCAACGCATTTACACCCTTATTCTGATATTCGGGAAGAACTCCTGTCAAATAAAAATCAACCACCTTTGGTTTCGATTTCAGGGCGTGCAATAAATATATCCAACCAAACGGGAACATATGCCCTTTCGCTTTCTGCATGGCTCGTGAAAGATTTGGCAACGTAATGCCAAACCCTACAACAACATCATCAGCTTCCCGCACAATCACCGTGACCAAATCCAGACGGATCATGGGAATATACATTTTTACATAATAATCAATTTGCTTTTGTGTCAACGGAGCAAATCCGTACAAAGGCGCGTAGGCGGCGTTCAGTGTCTCGAAGATTTTATTTGCATAAGGCCAAACCTCTTTCGTCGACTTGAACTTCATTGTCTTCAAGCCATATTTCTTTTTTACAATCTCGCCTATGCGTAAATGCTTTTCAGGAATTCCGTCCGGCACATAAATCTTAAACTCGTGCCAATCTTGGTCCTTTACATATCCCAATCGCTCCAAATGTTTTGGATAATAGGGGTAATTATAAATGGTAGCCATTGTGCCGACTTGGTCGAACCCTTCAATAAGCATTCCTTCATTATCCATGTCTGTGAAACCCATCGGTCCCTGTATGGCTTCCATTCCTTGCTGCTTCGCCCACGATTCTACTGCAAAAAACAGGGCATCGACAACCTCTGCGTCATCAATAAAATCCACAAAACCGAAACGTGCATGTTTCTGTTTCCACACTTCATTGCTTCTATGGTTTATGATTCCAGCAATACGTCCAACGACTTTCCCATCACGATAAGCCAAATAATAAACTGTGTCAGCTATTTCAAAGGCAGGATTCCGTTTCGAATCCAGTGTCATCATAAGTTCTTCTATCAAATCCGGAACGTAATACGGATTATTTTTATAAAGATCTATACCAAACTTCACAAAAGCTTTTATATCCTTTTTACTCTTAGCTTCTTTTATTTCTACGTTCATCAGTTTCTTTTCGTTAGTTCAAGGTGCAAAAATACATAATTAATTTGTTTTTGAATCCAAATCATGGACGAAGAGGAGAACGGTTTCGCAAAAAAAAACGTACATCAGATAGAAAGAATATCTAAAAATATCTAATAACCAAATCATTTTTTCAGCTGCTGCCAAAAGGAAGAGACTGAACCCAAAATAGGAATTTTGAGCCAGTCTCTTGCCGGTATGCCGGAATGGATAAACACAACATGTCAAAAGCAAAGCGACAAAAATCTACATTTGCAAACAACTCTGCCCGCCTTTAAGCGACACACCGCAATTTGCCATCCTGACATACCGTCTTCCTCCTAATTATAAATATGGAAATCAATCTTCGCTCTGATTGGCTTCGTATGCCTTTAACAGTTTTTCCTGAACATCAGACGGCACCAGTTCATAAGAAGAGAACCTCATTGTAAAAGAAGCCCTACCCCCGGTAATGGAACTTAACGAAGTTGAATAATTAGACATCTCTTTCAAGGGAACTCTTGCTTGCAGTTTTTCAAAGCCTTTCTCACTATTCATTCCCATGATAATTGCACGTCTGCTCTGTAAATCGCTCATTACATCACCCATATAATCGCCCGGGACAGAAATCTCCACGTCATAAACAGGCTCAAGAATCTTCGGACCGGCCTCTTTAAACGCAGTACTGAAAGCATTCCGCCCTGCCAACATGAAAGATATTTCGTTGCTATCTACCGGGTGCATCTTACCATCGTATATGCAAACCCGCACATCGCGAGCATACGACCCAGTCAACGGACCTTGTTCCATCCGGCTCATGATACCTTTCAGTATCGCAGGCAAGAACCTTGCATCGATAGCTCCACCAACGATGCAATTGACAAATACAAGTTTACCGCCCCATTCCAAATCAATGGTCTGCGTGTCACGTACGTTCATCTTATACTCTTGTCCGCCGAAACGGTAAACATCAGGCGCAGGCATTCCCTCATAATAAGGTTCAACAATCAAATGTACTTCGCCGAATTGTCCGGCGCCACCCGACTGTTTCTTATGACGGTAATCCGCCCGTGCAGCTTTCGTTATAGTCTCCCGGTAAGGAATCTTCGGTTCGGAATATTCGATTTGCAATTTATCGTTATTCTCTATACGCCATTTCAAAGTCCGCAAATGGAACTCTCCCTGTCCGAACAGGATCGTCTGCTTCAGTTCCTTGGATTGCTCAACAATCCATGTAGGATCCTCCTCATGCATCCGGAGCAATATTTCCATCAACTTTTCAGCGTCTGCTTCATTTACCGGTTTTATCGCACGCCGATATTTCGGTTCCGGGTATTTGATGAAATCGAAACGGTAATCGCATCCTTTTCCGTTCAAAGTATTTCCACGACGCACATCCTTTAATTTCACTGTCGCACCTATATCACCGGCTACCATTTCCGGAACTTCCGTGCGAGTTTGCCCATCTACCACAAACAATTGTGCAATACGTTCCTTTGAACCTCTATCAGCATTCAACAAATCATCCCCGGATTTCACTTTGCCCGACAGCACCTTGAAATAAGATACCTGACCAATATGAGGTTCAATGGTAGTCTTAAAGAAGAACAGGCTTGTCGGTCCGGACGCATCGGGGGTAACCTCTACGCCTTCGGTTGTAACCAAGCGCGGCATCTTGTCTGTACAAGGAACCACATTCCCGAGGAATTCCAAAGTCCGGCGCACGCACATATCACGCCCAGCACATACACAGAATACCGGGAACATTCCCCGCAAAACCAAACCGGCACGGATTCCTGCACGCATATCATCCTCGCTCAAAGTTCCTTCCTCAAAAAATTTCTCCATCAGGACATCGTCATGTTCGGCTGCAGCTTCCACCAGTATTTTATGAAGCTCCATCGCTTTGTCCATCTGGTCTGCCGGAATTTCAAGCACGTCCGGAACACCACCTTCCGGCTTCCAGCGATACATCTTCATTTTAAGCACGTCAACCACCGCATTAAAGGAAGCACCACAAGTCACAGGATACTGTATCTGTATGACTTTCCCTCCCCATTGTTCTTTCAATTGCGCAACGGTGGCATCATAATCCGCCTTCTCGTTATCCAATTGGTTGACAACGAATATAACCGGCTTATGAAACTGTTCGGTATACCGGAATTGGTTGATAGTTCCAACCTCAACGCCATACTGCGCGTTCAACACCATCAACGCCGTGTCCGTTACATTTAAAGCAGAAACCGTCCCTCCAACAAAATCGTCCGAACCCGGACAATCTATGAAATTGAGTTTTCTGTCCTGCCACTCAACGCTAAAAACGGTAGAAAAAACAGAATATCCATATTCTTTCTCTACCGGGAAATAATCGCATACGGTATTTCCCGCTTCTACTGTTCCGCGACGTTTTATAACTCCACCCTCGAAAAGCATCGCTTCTGCGAGAGTGGTTTTTCCAGAGCCAGAACTTCCCAAAATGGAAATGTTCTTGATTTCATTTGTTTGGTACACTTTCATGATATCAGGACAAATTTTAGTGAAACATTACTTTTTACATTCTTTTGCGATAACAAATTATATCACGAGCGCAAATTACAGATTTCCGACGAATGTTGCAACAAGAAGAACAATGTTTGAAAACAATGTTGAGAAACACATTTGCCTGCGACAAAAGAAAAGGTGACATTTCATCCAGGGGGAAATTCTCCTCCAAAAAATTTACGTCCAAACATTTTGCAGCCAATCCAATCCTGCAAATTCTAAATATAAATGCCTACCTTTGCAATCGCAACAAATTTAATGATTCACTATGCAATTATCTATCGAGCAAAAAGATGTAAATAAATTCTTGATGGTAGGCGACAAAGTATTAATTAAGCCCAAAAACCCTCAAAGCCAAACAAAAACCGGATTATACCTACCTCCTTCCGTACAGGATAGCGCAAAAATACAATGCGGGTATGTCATAAAAATCGGACCTGGGTTCCCTCTTCCTGCGCAAAGCGAGGAACATGAAGTGTGGGAAAAGAAAGATGATACCGAAGTCCGCTACCTGCCATTGCAAGCCCACGAAGGAGACTTGGCAATCTATCTGCAATCTGCCGCATACGAAATTACGTTTAATGAAGAAAAATACCTCATTGTCTCCCATTCTGCCATATTAATGCTCATACGGGACGAAGGTTTGTTCGAATAACTGAGATTTTATTAACAAGACATCAGGCAAATAATCCTTTTTACTTACATTTGCCAAATCATGTTATAACAACCAATTTTAGAATTTAGCTTAATGAATAAGATCATTAGTAAAGAACATTTTTCGGAAAACGTAGTAAAGCTCGAAGTTGAAGCGCCACTGATAGCACGTTCCCGAAAAGCCGGACATTTTGTTATCGTAAGAGTTGGCGAAAAAGGCGAACGCGTTCCATTGACAATTGCCGGTGCTGATATTCAAAAAGGAACCATTACTTTGGTAATCCAGGCAGTAGGTAAATCATCAAAGAAAATCTGCAGTCTGAACGTTGGGGACTACATTACAGATTTAGTCGGACCATTAGGACAAGCGACACACATCGAAAAAGTAGGAACCGTAGTGTGTGCCGGAGGAGGAGTCGGGGTCGCTCCGCTGCTCCCGATAGTCGAAGCATTCCACAAAGCAGGCAACAGAGTGATTGTCATATTGGCAGCACGGACAAAAGAGCTGGTTATACTGGAAAAACAGATGAAAGAAAATGCCGATGAGGTGATTATAATGACGGATGACGGCTCTTACGGTGAAAAAGGTTTAGTTACAAACGGAATCGAAAAAGTCATAGCCCGCGAAAAAGTGGACCTTTGTGTCACTATTGGACCGGCAATCATGATGAAATTCGTTTCAGCCCTCACAAAAAAATACGACATTCCAACCGTAGCTTCCTTAAATACCATTATGGTAGACGGTACCGGGATGTGTGGCGCCTGCCGGATTTCCGTCGGAGGGAAAACACGTTTCGTCTGTGTCGACGGACCGGAATTTGACGCGCACCAAGTAGATTTCGATGAATTATTAATGCGTTTGAACGCATATAAAGGTATTGAAAATAAATAAACTTATGACTACATCTGAATTAATTGCAGCACGCCGTTCCGAACCTTGGAGAGAAGAATTGCGGAAAAGAAAAAAAAATAAAGAACGCACAGCGATTCCCCGTGTCCAAATGAACGAATTAGACCCGGAATACCGCAGCCATACACGATTGGAAGAGGTGAATCTGGGTCTAACAAAGGAACAAGCCATGCTTGAGGCGCAACGCTGTTTGGATTGCCCGACCCCCACTTGCATGGACGGCTGCCCGGTAGGAATAAATATCCCTACATTCATAAAAAACATCGAACGAGGAGAATTTCTCGAAGCTGCAAAGGTTTTAAAAGAAACAAGCGCATTACCTGCTGTCTGTGGACGGGTCTGTCCTCAGGAAAAGCAATGTGAAAGCAAATGCATCCATATCAAGATGGGCAAACCGGCTGTCGCCATCGGATACTTGGAACGTTTTGCCGCAGATTTTGAACGAGAAAGCGGACAAATCTCCATTCCTGAAATAAAACAAAAAAACAATATAAAAATAGCCGTTGTAGGTTCAGGTCCCGCCGGTCTATCCTTTGCCGGGGATATGGCAAAACGAGGATATGACATTACAGTATTTGAAGCGTTACATGAAATCGGAGGCGTTTTAAAATATGGAATTCCTGAATTTCGTCTGCCGAACCACATCGTAGACGTCGAAATCGATTCACTCAGGAAAATGGGAGTAACATTCATAACAAACTGTATCGTTGGAAAAACCATCAGCTATTCAGACCTTCACAATAACGGTTTCCGTGGAATTTTCGTCGCTAGTGGTGCAGGATTACCGAACTTTATGAACATTCCGGGAGAAAACCTGGTTGGAGTCATGTCATCGAATGAATACTTGACCCGGGTAAATCTTATGGATGCTGCAAACCCGAATGCCGATACTCCTATATATAAAGGTAAGCGTGTCGCCGTCATAGGAGGAGGAAACACCGCAATGGATTCTGTCCGTACAGCACTCAGGTTAGGAGCCGAGCAGGCAATAATCGTATATCGCCGTAGCGAAGAGGAAATGCCTGCACGAATTGAAGAAATAAAACATGCCAAAGAAGAAGGTGTGCAATTCCTTACACTACATAATCCCATCGAATATATCGGGGATGAGCAGGGACATGTCCGACAAATGAAGCTGCAGAAAATGGCATTGGGAGAGCCCGATGCGTCCGGACGCAGACGTCCTGTTCCAACTGGAGAAGAAGAAACCATCGACATAGATGAGGTAATCGTAAGTATCGGTGTCTCTCCAAACCCTTTGATTCCCCGGGCATTCGATGGCTTAGGCATAAGCAGCAAAGGGACAATCATTGTCAACGAAGCGACCAACCAGTCTACCATATCCGATGTCTTTGCAGGAGGAGACATTGTCCGTGGAGGAGCAACCGTTATCCTGGCAATGGGAGACGGACGAAAAGCCGCTGCCGCCATGGACGATTTTTTGAAATCATCTTTGTAAAAAAACAGAAGAGCCGTTATTCCTTGCTGTCTGGCAAAGGAATAACGGCTCTTCCGTTTACAATATTTTTAACGTCCCCACCGGCAACATCCCCTATGCTTATGGTGGTATTTCCGTTGCTGTTGCTTATAGTTGCAGCAGTTCTCTTGATACTGACAATTCTCACAAACTGCACATTCCTCGTCGCACGCCTTGCACTCGTCACACACGCGGCATCCTTCACACTTAGAACAATCGGATTCGCATTGACAATCCTTGCATTGGCAATCTTTACAACAGCACTCTACCGTTTCAACCTTTTTCGGTTTCTCTTTGCTTTCAGCATTCGTAAAAGCAACAAAACTCGCAGCCGAAAGCAGCAATACTGCACTTAATAAAATCTTTTTCATAACGCACCAATGTTACATTTCCCTCTTTTAGGCAAAAATAGGCGTTATCCTACTCGTTTCAAAGCAAGAAACGTTAAAAAATCAGGCAAACTTCATCTTTTTCAACAAATACGTTTTCAAGTTCCTGCAACTCTATTACCCTATCTTTCCCGAAAAAAAGAGACAAAAAGCCGGGAATATAAAAATATCCCTGTAACATTCCTTTTATTTATCCTATATTTGCAATATAATAAACTTCAATTCTAATGATTATGATTTGGAAAAAAATTTCAACAGTTGCATGTTTCTCCCTATTTGCAGCAGCTGCATTTGCACAGCAGGCATTATGGGGCGGAGGAAATTTGATTTCTCCCGAAATTAATTCAGACAACAGTGTCACATTCCGGTTGCATGCGCCAAAAGCTTCTAAAGTTATAGTACAAGGGGATTTCAAGCCCTACTCCTTGGAAATGAAAGAGACAAACAACGGCGTTTGGGAGGCTACCACTGAAAGCTTGCCTTCTGAACTATATTGTTATTCCTTTATTGTAAACGGACTGAAAATAACTGATCCGAACAACGTTTATCAAATCCGCGACATTGCCACGATAAATAATATATTTATTGTAGGGAACGGAATAGGAGACGATTACATGGTTCAGGACGTTCCACATGGAAATGTTTCGAAAGTATGGTACAGCAGCCCTACTTTAGGTATGGAACAACGCCGGATGACAGTCTACACTCCGGCAGGATATGAAGAAGGAAAACAAAAATATCCGGTACTCTATTTACTCCACGGTGCCGGAGGCGATGAAAACGCATGGAGCGAACTTGGACGGGCTACACAAATATTAGACAATTTGATTGCCAAAGGCTTGGTAAAACCCATGATTGTAGTTATGCCGAACGGAAACGGTGCGCAGCAAGCGGCTCCAGGTGAAGCTTACGGGAACATGGTAAAACCATCTTTCATGCAACCCAAAATGATGGAAGGCTCTATTGAAAAAGCATTCCCCGACATTATGAAATATGTAGAAAAACATTACCGGACTATCAATAACAAATCGAATCGTGCGATTTGCGGATTGTCAATGGGTGGATTCCATTCCCTATACATCTCGGCATTATACCCCGATAAATTCGGATACGTTGGGCTCTTCTCGGCAGCTATCAATAAACAAAACAAACAAGGAGATAACAGTGATGTTTACGAAAACATCGACCAGAAACTGGCAGCCCAATTCAAAAATCCCCCTCTCCTATATTGGATTGGGATAGGAAAAGACGACTTCCTTTACAAAGACAATGTTGATTTCCGTAAGAAATTGGATGAAAACGGATACAAATACACCTATATGGAAACCGACGGAGGACATATTTGGCGCAACTGGAGGATTTATCTGACAGAATTTACCCAAAAGATATTCAAGTAACACAAAGCAACAGAAAAAAGCCCGGTCTGAAGTTCCTTTTTTCAGATCGGGCTTTTTTGTTACCTTTCGAAAAGATACCGGTTGTTGTTTTATCCCTCAATATTCATCCGCAAACATCGGGTCCCAAGCAGGAAGACGTGTCGGGGTCTGTTTCAAAACTTCCTTCACCTTCTCCGTTACATATTTCTTTTCAACGACTAAGCGGAACATATATTCATTAAACCATTCATCGGTCATTATCAGATGGCCGCCATTAGCACCGGATCCCCAGCTGTTTTCCACCATCCACTTCGTAGCCTTCCCTGTTTTGGTATCTATATCCACTGCCATCAAAGTCATCGCATGCGACGAACCGCTCGCAAAGGTCTGTATGCGCTCCTTCTTATCCATGCCGAAAGTGGTACCCATCAACGCTTCATAATCGTAATAGTCCACATCAAGAACGCCACGTTCGCGGTCAAAGAACTTTCCGACATCACACGAAAAATACATCATTGTACTGTCCTTCAATGAAGCAATTGCCATCTCCTTAATATCATCCAACGGAAGATTCACATAAGTCCAGTTTCTTCCGTCATAACGGTGGCGGTCATAATCTATCTCATACAATTTATAAAACTCCCGGCTCGGGTCATTCATCAGCATCACATAATTCTCAGTTAAATCCACGCCTATAAATTCATCAAAGAACGATTTCGGAGTATATTCCTTCGTCTCTACAGGTTTTCCGTTCTTGTCCTTACGGGTCCAAGTAAAATGGGTAGGAGGCTCGCCCAAGTTGAGCACAAGCATGCGATACACCGTCCCCAACATTTCGGTTTTCTGTTTTTCCAGTTCAGGTTCTTTCTTTCCAGCCGCAGCCATTTCCCGTAACTGGAGACCAAACTCCTTCAACTTCCAAGAGATGAGCTGAGCCATGCGGGATGTATTATTGCTACTGTTCGTTTCCACCATCACCTCTGAAGGGACAACGCCATATTTCCCTAATATGTCGGAAATTCCTGTAAATTGCCCTCCGTCACTTAACGGATGTTTAAAGAGCCACTCCACCATCTTATCATCCATAGGTTTATTTCTGGTGTCGATAATTCCCTGAAGAAACAGATTCGCTTTCTCTAACTGGTCCCAAAAAAACGGGTAAATCTGCGAAAACTGAAATTCTCCCATCCCTTTTTCCGCCATCGCCTTTGCACGAAAAACGTTCAATCCAGAAAAGAGCCAACAGCGGCCGGAGGATTTTTGATCCGTAATACCCTTGCTGTTCACCCGAATGGAAAAATAATTGTCAAAATTATTTTTACTTGCATTATTTACAGCAAGTTTATTAATATCATTGTTTGCAATTGCATTATGAATTGCCCTGTCCTGCGGCGTATTTTTATATGCCTGCTTGATTTCATCCAACATTTCAGGAGTAATTCCGCCCGTATTCGTCTGCCCGAACAGGGAAACCGATGCCCCCAAAAGAAAAGATGCCACAAAGATTCGTCTCTTATTCATATTCTTCGCCATAATTAAAACATATTTACCGCAAAGGTAATCAAAACACTAAAAATCCGCACAAAAATCCCTTCTCCGACAGAAATCCTTAAATCGTTAAATACAAATACCCCGAAAAATGTATCTTTGCCAATAAGAACCAAGCTGTACATTTATGAACGATATAAATACAACCATACAACAATTACTGCAAAACTCCGGAATACCCTCCCTTTATACAGATTGGACGACACGCTGTCTAATCCTGGCAGGTATCCTGCTTTTGTCATTTATTGCCGTCAAACTGTTCCGGCATCTGCTTATCCCGTTGCTCCAGTCCATTACATCCCAAACTAAAGCGACATGGGACGACCATCTGTTCAATGATAAAATTCTGCATAGCGCAAACCGCCTGATTGTGCCAATAATTTGGTATCTTCTCCTTCCTTTCGCATTCAGCGACATGCTATACGTATTGAATCTGTTACAAAAAGCATGTTTGATTTATTTTATCGCAGTGACCCTCGTTTTTGTAAAATCTTTCACCGACTCGCTGTACGAGATTTCCAGCCAACATGAGACTTTACGCAACCGTCCGCTGAAAGGTATATACCAAATGGTTTACTTGATAACTATCATAATAGGGGCAGTTCTCATTATCAGCATACTTATCGACAAAGATGCTACTACTATCCTGACAGGGCTGGGAGCTTCTGCAGCTGTCCTGATGCTCATCTTCAAAGACAGCATATTAGGGCTCGTGGCGGGCGTGCAGCTCTCTGCCAATGACATGCTACGCCCGGGAGACTGGATTTCCATGCCCAAGTACGGGGCCGACGGATACATCACAGAAGTCACGCTGACTACCGTAAAAGTCCAGAACTTCGACAAAACCATCACCACAATTCCTCCCTATTCATTGGTAAGCGACTCATTCCAAAACTGGAGGGGTATGCGTGAAAGCGGAGGACGACGGATAAAACGTTCGATTTTCATCGATGCCAACACTATACGTTTTTGTACGGAAGAGGAATGCAAACGGCTACAAGAAAAAGGGTTATTGAAAACATCGGGCAACGAAAACGTAAAACAGCTAATTAATCTCAGACTCTTCCGCAATTATGTCATCGACTACTTAAAAAGCAATCCGGAAATCCACCCGGATTATTGGCAAATAGTAAGGATGCTCCAACCGACTCCGGAAGGAATCCCCTTAGAAATCTACTGCTTTTCAAAAACAACGGAATGGATTGCTTACGAGGACGTACAAAACCGGCTATTTGAACACATTTTTGCCGTACTGCACGAATTTGGATTAAAAATTTTCCAGAGACCTTCCGGACAAGATTTCCGGCAGTAACATCTGCAAATGCAAAAATATCAAAACAAAACGCTTCGGTTATTTGTAAAAAACCGAAGCGTTTTGTTTTGAGCGGAAGACGGGACTCGAACCCGCGACCCTAACCTTGGCAAGGTTATGCTCTACCAACTGAGCTACTTCCGCAAAATCTACTGTACTCGAAGCGGGACTTGAACCCGCACAGCTGCAATAGCCAAAGGATTTTAAGTCCTTCGTGTCTACCGATTCCACCATTCGAGCATCTTTCTTCGCAAAGAAAGAAAAGAGCGGAAGACGGGACTCGAACCCGCGACCCTAACCTTGGCAAGGTTATGCTCTACCAACTGAGCTACTTCCGCTTTTATATTTTGCGATGCAAAGGTAATTAAAGTTTTTAATCCCACAAATCTTTTCCCATGAAAAAACGTGCCTGCCCTCTTAACTTGGAGGTCTTAAAAAAAGGATTCCGGTTTTTTATAAAAAACCGGAATCCTTTTAAAAGTTTCAGCCCGAAGATTTCCCAAAACAACGGCATTCATTTTTCAATTCGTCACATACAATACACTTCCGCTACCAGACACAAGGTATTTCCGCAGAGGATATTGGGAAGCACCGCTCAACGGAGTCCCCGTACCATAAGCCGTGTCAAAAACAGTTCCACAGGAATTGCACATTGCCGTACCATCGTCAAGTGGGGTAAGGCATACCGAACGATTGGCTTCAAGCGGGCAAGCCAAATCGTATGCATAATAGATGTCATCAAAACCATGCACAACTAAAACGCCTCCAAAACCTGTTGATTCGCTGGCAGTGCGCGGCTGAGTGATAGCCTTCTGGCAAAGAAGCGCAAAAAGGTCTTTGTCTCGGTAAGCCAAATCTATTTCCAGATAAACCCGGGTCAAAGGAATTGTTGTTTCTTGAACCTTTTCACACGATAAAAAGGCAAAACACAAAAAAATCACTTTCAGTTTATTCATCGGAAACAAGTTTCTTTTCAGCCTCATTCGCTTTCGCAAAAGAGAATCCGTCCACCGTTTGCCGCATCAATGCAGAAATCTTATCGTTGCAAAGATTCCCGATACTTCCTTCATGGGTATGATGAACCGATTTATCCGGCACAAATTCCCCCGCTTCTATTGACAAGCCTACTTGCTTGTAAGCATCCCGGAAAGGAACACCCTGCAGCACCAAGCGGTTTACCTCTTCTACACTGAACATCAACCGGTACTTGTCATCTTCCAATATGTGCGGATTAATTTCTATCTCCCGAACCATGTGAGCCACCATCTGAAGGCAATCTTTCAGCTCATCGAATACAGGCAGGAAAACCTCCTTTATGATTTGCATATCACGGAAATATCCTGACGGCAAATTATTGCATATTAATGTAATCTGTGTTGGGAGCCCTTGTATCTTATTGCATTTGGCACGTGTCAGTTCAAACACATCCGGATTCTTCTTATGGGGCATAATGCTAGACCCTGTTGTATATTTATCCGGAAGTTTGATGAAAGAGAAATTCTGGCTATTATACAAGCATGCATCAAACGACAGTTTTGAAAGTGTCCCGGCAATGGAAGCCAAGGCAAAAGAGACACAACGTTCCATCTTACCTCGTCCCATCTGAGCATAAACCACATTATAGTCCATCGAATCGAAGCCGAGAAGGTCTGTTGTCATCTGCCGGTTCAGCGGGAAAGAAGAGCCATACCCGGCAGCCGAGCCAAGCGGATTGCGGTTGCAGACTTTATAAGCGGCTTGTAACAAAGTCAAATCATCCAACAGACTCTCTGCATACGCGCCGAACCACAGGCCGAAAGAAGAAGGCATGGCAACCTGCAAATGCGTATATCCCGGCAACAAGACATTCTTATAACGCTCACTCTGGCTGATTAAAACATCAAAAAGTGCTGAGACCAGTTCTGTAATCTCCTGAATCTGCGCCCTGGTAAACAATTTCAAATCAAGCAGCACCTGGTCGTTTCGCGAACGCCCGCTATGTATTTTTTTACCAACATCGCCTAATTTGCGGGTCAACATCAGTTCTACCTGCGAATGAACGTCTTCTATCCCCTCTTCTATGACAAAATCCCCTTTATCCGCAATGGCATAGATTGTCCTCAGCTCTTTCAGCAAAACCTGAAGTTCATCATTCGTCAACAGACCTATACTTTCCAACATGGTGATATGGGCCATCGAGCCCAAAACATCATACTTAGCCAGGTACAAGTCCATTTCCCGGTCTTTTCCCGTAGTAAAAACGTCAACGTCATGGTCTACTTTTACATTCTTTTCCCAAAGTTTCATCTCATTCAATATGGCAAATTAGCAATCACTGTCGAAATCTTATCAACAGCATCTTGCAAAGGTTTAGAGACCATCGGCTTTATAAAAGCGTTCAGCTCTGCACGGATAGTCATTTTCATCTTTGTATCATTCTCGGCAACCTGCTTCAACTGTATCCAAAGAGTTACCGGTATCGGGGAATTCGTCGTCATAAACTTGACCGTCTTATACGGTTCCCTTTCCACAATCTGGAACTCTATTTTTCCCACAGGGTCAACATTGAAACGGCAAGAGTCACAGTCAAACTCAAATTCCTTGATTTTATCTTGAGGAATTTTATCTTTTACCCGTTCCAAGTTGGATAAATCAGATAACATGCCGAAAATACGATCCTCATTGTAAGGAATCGTTTTTATTTCGCTCACAAAATCGCTCATATAATCCGCCTGCTATTTGTTCGGATCCCAATTCGCCGGGTCTTTCCTCCACTCTTGTAAAACTTCAATCTCAGATTGGTCGATATATTTCGTCCTTACGGCCTCCTCTATCACAGCGTCATAATTGCTTAAAGTCGTCAATGTAACTTTTGCGTCCTTAAATGCCTGTACCGCTACCGGGAATCCATACGTAAAAATGGCAACCATGCCGATAACGTCGCATCCGAAATTACGGACAGCCTGAACGGCTTTCAAGCTACTGCCACCCGTCGAAACCAAATCTTCCACGATTACAACTTTTGATCCCGGCTTCAGTTCTCCTTCTATCAGATTTTCCAAGCCATGATCCTTTGGAGTCGAACGGATATAGACAAACGGCAAGCCCAATAAATCGGCCACCAATGCGCCTTGGGCAATTGCTCCGGTAGCAACGCCGGCTATCGCATCCGCTTCAGGATAACTTTCACTGATAACACGCGCCAATTCTAACTTTATAAAGCTTCGAACCGACGGATATGATAAGGTTTTTCTATTGTCATTATAAATCGGAGACTTCCATCCTGAAGCCCACGTAAAAGGATTTGCCGGCTGCAATTTGACAGCTTTGATCTTTAACAATTTCTCTGCAACTAAGCTTTCCAATGTTTTCATAATCTATCCTTACAATTTAAGTTTATATACTTTTGCAAAAGTAAGGAATCCGATGGATATAAAGGCAAATTCCGCTCTTTTTTCAGGATTTTAACGATAACTACACAGCACTTAGTGCGAACAGAGTGACATCCGATGTTACGGACTTTGCATTTATCGCTGAAGCACAATCGACCAACGTCGCACCTGTAGTCAACACATCGTCCACCAGTACCAACCGCTTCCCCTGCCAATCGCATGTTCCATCCACCCGGAACCGGGAATGCAAATTGTCCCAGCGTTCAGCCACACTCTTTTTCGTCTGTGTCTCTGTATAACTGACCCGGTGCAAGAAACGTGTATCTACCGGTATTTGCAACACGGAACTCATTCCTTTGCAAATCCACTCCGCCTGGTTATATCCTCTCTTGCGCTGCTTACGGGGATGAAGCGGGACCGGTATTAATACATCCGCTTTGCATATAGGGCTTTCTGCCCGTTGGAGATGCAATGCGGCAAGAACGCCCAAACGGAAGCCCAACTGTTTTTGACCGTAATATTTCAACTTATGAATCAAATGCTGCACCTTTCCTCCTTTATCATAACGGAGGAAAATCTCAATACTCCCAACAAATGGGCAAATTGCCGCAATCTGTTCAAAATGTTTCTCTGCCGACGGATGATAAACCGGCAAATCAGACAAGCAACGGATACATATCTGGTCTTCCCCCCTTACCAGCGGGCGACCGCAAGACACGCACAACGCCGGATAGAACAGCCGAAACAGTTCATTCCATATCGTCATATTCCACATCCTTTAGCAACCGCTTCAGACAAGCAGACGATTCGCGCATCCCGAAACCGCGTCCTTGGGCGAAACGCATCAGCTTACGATACAAATCCGTTCCGTCAGCGGTTCTGAGCGACCGCCTTTTCGTCTCCAGTACAGCAAAAAGGAGATTTATATATTCCGTCTCATCAATAGAAGAAAGCGCATCATTACAAATAGCCGATGGGATTCCTTTTTTCTGCAACTCATACAAAATCTTGGCACGCCCCCACTTGTTAAACCGCAGCTTGTCATTTACAAAACTCCGAGCATAACGTTCCTCGTCAATATATTTCCCCTCTTGCAAACGAGCAAGCAGACGTCCACAAGCTTCCTCGGGCAATCCAGCGTTTTTCATTTTGCGTTTCACGTCTTGTACACACCGTTCCGCTGTAGAACAATAAGCTGCACAACGATGCAGGACCTCCATCTCACTCAATTCTTTCATACCCGGGCACGAATCATCCGGTCATTTCCGGAAATATCCTTAAACAGTTCAACACTCCTATACTTGCCTTTTTTCCGCAACAGGTTCACTGTCTCCTGTCCGAAACGTTGGTTGATTTCAAAATAAAGCGAACCGTTTGTAGCAAGATGCCTTATTGCGAAATCCGAGATTACCCGATAAAACACCAGTGGATCCTCATCCGACACAAAAAGTGCCAACTCCGGCTCATACTCAAGCACATTGCGTTCCATTTTTAGTTTCTCGCTGTTCGTAACATAAGGCGGATTGCTCACGATACAATCATAAATTCTGCTACTGACAAAGTCATCCTCGTTTTTATCCCTAAGAATATCTTTTTGTCCGAAAGTGACTTTTACTCCATTGGAATTAGCGTTCTCACGGGCAACAGCCAATGCCTCCTCCGAAACATCGAGGGCAAAAACTTTCGCCTCCGGCAAATATTTTGCCAAAGAGATGGCAATGCATCCACTCCCGGTACCTATATCCAATATCCGAGGAGCGGAACCCATATAGTCTTCCAATACCATTTCGACTAACTCGGTCGTTTCCGGACGAGGGATCAACACCGAAGGATTCACAGCAAACTGCAAATTAAAAAATTCTTCTTTCCCAAACACATACTGGACAGGCTCGTCGGCTGAAATCCGTCGCGCATATTCCAATGCCAAACGCCTTTGGTTCTTTGTAATCAAGACATCCTTATCCAATAAAATCTGATATGGTTTCAAGCCGCAGACCTCTTTCATTATTATAAATATGTAAGTCCGCACCTCATCTTTTGTAAAACGGTCTATAAGGGTATGCCTTAATTCCAAAAGTAAATCATCCATAGCTAATAAATAATTAGAAACCTCTTAAAAACATTTGCCTTTATTTATCTGGTTACAAACATACAAAAAAACGGATAATTCCAAAAATTCAATAAAAAGCAGTCGCATGATTATCCTGTTCGTCGATAACTTATCCGATTTTATCCGCCTTATTTTGCTAAATAAAATAAATCTTCTATCTTTCCCACGCCAATATTAAAACAAGATGATAACTATTAACGAAAAATACATGCAGCGTTGCATACAAATAGCCCGCAACGGAGCAGGATATACCGCTCCAAATCCGATGGTAGGCGCCGTATTGGTCGACAAAGACGGACTGATTATTGGAGAAGGCTTCCATCGTTGTTGTGGCGGACCTCATGCAGAAGTGAACGCCATAACAGCGGTAAAAGATGAATCCCTGCTAAAAAATGCAACGCTATATGTCAGTTTAGAGCCATGTTCACATTACGGGAAGACACCGCCATGCGCCGAATTTATTATACACAAGCAAATTCCACGCGTCGTAGTTGGATGCCTTGACCCGTTTCCGGAAGTGGCAGGCAGAGGCGTCCGCATGCTCCGTAACGCCGGGGTCGAGGTTGTCACCGGAATATTGGAAAAAGAGGCGAGGGAACTGAATCTCGCATTCATGACCATGCAAGAAAAACATCGCCCGTATGTAATCTTGAAATGGGCACAAAGCGCAGATGGATATATTGATATCCTGAGAGAAAACAATGAGATACCGCCGGTAGTGCTCTCATCATCACGGACGAGAAGGATGGTCCATCGCCTACGGGCAGAAAGTGCAGCGATATTGGTTGGCACACATACAGCTCTGCTCGACAATCCTTCGCTCACAGTCCGTTCATGGGATGGAAAGAATCCGGTTCGTGTCGTAATAGACCGGACACTAAAAATACCAGCCCATCACCACCTGTTCGACGACTCCGCTCCGACTCTTGTCCTGACAGAGAAAAAACAGCCTAACAAAATTGGCAATAACATAGAATATATCCAAACGAACTTCTCATCCCTGATTCCACAAATAATGGAAATTCTTTACACAAAGAAACTTAATTCGCTGATTGTAGAAGGCGGCACACACACTCTGGAACAATTTCTGGCATCGCCCTATTGGGATGAAGCGAGAATCGAGACTTCACCCGTCTTTCTGGGGAGCGGCATAAAAGCGCCCGAGCTGCGAAAGTCATACCGAATGGAACAAATCACTGTTTCTAAAGAGAATGACGGGCATATACTCCAACGATTCAAAAGGGTTGAAGAATAAATAAAAAATCAACTAATGATTCTAAAATGGATTAAATTAAATAAAATATTCGGGCATATAGCTAGTGGAAAAGAAAATGTTTCTACTTTTGTGCCTTTATACGCAACAACTTTACACGATGAAGAATAGAATTATACTATTTTTGTTGACAGGAATTTGCGGGCTTTCGCTTGTTTCTTGTCTATCAGGTGATGAATATGACTATACACAGCTTACAGATTGCCAAATCAGCGCATTCACGCTAACGAACGATTCAGTTCCCGGCTTGAATGACGTACGATTTACTATCGATCAAATCAACGGCTACATCTACAATATCGACTCCATGCCCGTCGGCACGGAAATAAAAAATGTTTTATGCCAGGTTTCCGTAAATGCAGGGGCAGGCTCCATTGAAATCTCCCCGGAAGCCTTGGGAGATACTACATATTATTGGAATTCCACGGATTCCATCGACTTTTCCAAGCCTGTCCGTTTTACGGTTAATTCAGCTTACAACAACAGTTCCTCCAAATCTTACCTGGCTTGGGTAAATATCCATACAGTAGTTCCTGATTCCATGCAATGGAACCAAGTGACTCAGGAAATGCTCGGGGAATCCTCTTTAGAACAAAAAGTAATTCCTTACACATACAACGATGAAAAAGTCTATTTCCAATACATAAAAAATTCTTCAAACCAGTTTGAGTTGTATTATTCCACGGCGGACGACCTGCAATATTGGGAAGAATTGCCTTTGACCGGATTATCGGACATAAACATTAACTTATACCAGTTGACCGCTTGCGGGGATTATCTTTATCTCCCGAATAGGAATGGTGGCGTACTACGTTCCGAGAACGGGCTGGATTGGGAAGCTTACTCCACACCCGAAATGCCAAATATCGTAGGAATATTCGGCATGGTAAACAGCAGTGCGACCCAACCGGATATCATGCTATCGGCACTGGCTTTGTCAAACGGTATTTACTCTTTCGCCGCAATGGATACCTCCGGACAATGGATACTTGGCGAGGAAGTTCCGGAATCTTTCCCGATAAACGATTTTGCATCCGCCAATTATGAGAATGTAAACCATGCGTATTTGAACATAGCCGGAGGAACGTCTGCCGCAAAACTTCTGCAAAACAGCTGCTGGGCAACTACCGACGGGTATTCATGGGTACAGCTTTCTTCTGAAAACGGCATGAATTTCTCTTCGAGGGAAGGTGCCATGCTCGCTTTTTATGACAATAAACTGATGTTAATCGGAGGAATCGACAGTAATGGACGGGCATTGAAGGACATTTATTTGTCAACAGATAGGGGACTAACATGGGCCGTATCCGATACGATGGTTGTCATGCCGGAAAATTTCGCGGCAAGAGGTTACTCTTCCATATGCATGGATGACGAAAAATACATATTGCTTTTTGGAGGGAAAACTTCATCCAGCGCAAGGACAATGGATGACATTTGGAAAGGACGGATAAACCGTTTGGGATTCGATGAGGAATAAACTCCAACAGGAATTGATAAAAGTGGTATAATTTTATCCACTTTTTGCCGTTGAAAGAAATAAGATAATCATTAAAAACATGACAAATTCTTGTAAACGGCATTTATTTATTCTATTTGTATTGATAAATTTGCTTTCAAACGTGAAAGCGCAAGAATATAAATTTGAAATCGGAGGAGCAGCTGGAGGAGCATTCTACATGGGGGATGCCAACAAAAATGGGTTCTTCAAAAGAATGAATCCCTCTGTCGGATTACTGTTCCGCTATAATCCGAATTTCAGATGGGCGATAAAGACTGACCTTATGTGGGGAAAAATTTCGGGAGACACATCCGATTCGGATAATGTGTTCCCGGAAAATAATCAGACATCGTTCTCCCGCAATTTTTTAGAACTCGGAGGACAGCTGGAATTTAACTTTTTCCCATATAGCGATAAATATTCGTACATGAATACAAAACGCTTTTCGCCCTACATATTGGCAGGATTAGGAATGACAGTCGCACCGGGTGGGGCTTCGACGTTTGTCGGTTTAAATATCCCATTGGGTGTCGGAATGAAATATAAGATTCACAACCGCTTGAACATCGGTTGTGAATTTTCTTTCCGCAAACTGTTTGGAGACAAACTGGAAGGAGACGAAACGTTAGATAATCCCTATCATATCGACAGCGGATTATTTAAAAATAAAGATTGGTATTCTTTGTTATTGTTGACCGTTACTTGGGATTTTGGGCGCAGGTCCCAGCCTTGTAACAACCGATACAGTAACGGAATGTATTAATAATAAATTGTAATATATAAATGTCGTTATCGGAACAGATAGATAAAAACCGTATGCCGCAGCACGTGGCTATCATTATGGATGGGAACGGACGATGGGCAAAGGCTCACGGAATGGAACGCAACTATGGGCATCAGGAAGGCGTTACTTCAGTCCGTAAAATTGTAGAAGCGGCGCGTAAGATAAATCTGAAATATTTGACATTATATACTTTTTCCACAGAGAACTGGAATCGCCCTGAGGAAGAGATACATGCCCTGATGAGTTTGCTGGTAACAGCAATCCATCGGGAAACACCCGATTTGATGAAAAACAATGTCCGGTTAATGGCAATAGGGAATTTGAACCGTTTGCCGGAGAATGCCCGTAAGACATTGGACGATTGCATAAAGCAGACCTCAAAAAACACAGGAACCACTGTTGTTTTAGCTCTGAGTTATTCTGCACGTTGGGAGATTACGGAAGCAGCCAAACAGATTGCTTCGGAAGTAGCCAACGGAACTTTGACATTGGATGAGATAACGGAAAACAAAATTTCCGCATGCCTGACAACCAATAACATTCCGGATCCGGATTTGTTGATAAGAACCGGAGGAGAAAAGAGAATCAGTAATTTTTTGTTATGGCAAATTTCTTATGCCGAACTCTATTTTACCGACATCTTTTGGCCGGAATTTCGAGAAGAAGAATTATATGATGCAATACTATATTACCAACAGCGTGAAAGACGTTTCGGTAAAACAAGCGAACAACTAACGGTATAAAAAGGAGTTGAATTATATATGTTGTGCAGAAAATTAGTGCTGTTTTTTATTTCTGTGGGTATGTTTGTGGGTGTATCCGCTCAGACATCTCCACAAGAAAATGACACTACCAAAGTTGAACAACCGGCGGAAGTTCCGGTTATTTCTTACTCGTTATCATCAAAGAGATATAAAATTGCAGATATCAAGGTAACGGGAGTAAAGAATTACGATGATTATGTGTTGATAACCTTTTCCGGGTTGTCCGTTGGAGATGAGGTATCCATTCCTGGTGATGAAATATCATCAGCAGTGCGCCGTTTTTGGGAACACGGTTTGTTCTCCGATGTAAAAATTCTTGCAACAAAAATTGAAGGAGACCAAGTATGGCTGGAAATCCAGCTAAAGCAACGCCCCCGTATCTCGGAAGTGACTTATCATGGAATCAAGAAAGGCGAACGGGAAGAATTGGATGCAAGTTTAGGTCTAAAAAAAGGATTTCAGATAACGCCGAACGTCATTGACCGGGCTAAGACCCTTATCCAAAAATTCTTCGACAAAAAAGGATTCAAAAACGTAGAAGTCGATATTGTCCAAAAAGACGATTTAGCGCACGAAGGGCAAGTTTTTGTCGATATATACATCGACAAAAACGAAAAAACCAAAATCCATCGCATTTATTTCAACGGAAACGAAAAGCTGGATGACCGCACATTGAAAGCAGCGATGAAAAAAACCAATGAAAAGTTCAACTTGCGCAACGACTGGAAGAGCAGTCTTAAAGAGATGTTCAGCACAAAGAAATTCACGACTGAAGAGTTTGAAAATGACAAAAAGAACATCATCACAAAATATAACGAATTTGGTTATCGCGATGCCGTGTTGGTAGCAGACAGCGTTGTCAATTACGACGAAAAGAAAGTAGACATTTACTTAAGCGTGGAAGAAGGGGATCAATATTTCTTGAAAGATATTAATTTCGTCGGGAACACAAAATATCCGACCTCGGATCTTGAATATCTTTTAAACATGAAACCCGGAGATGTATACAACCAAAAGAAACTGGAAGAGCGGTTGATTACAGACGAAGATGCCGTCTTAAACCTTTATTCAAACAACGGATACCTGTTTTCTAATGCAGAACCTGTAGAAATTGAGGTGGAAAACGACTCAATCGCGCTGGAGATCCGTATAACGGAAGGACCGCAGGCAACTATCAACCGAATTATTATTAACGGTAATGACCGGGTATACGAAGATATTGTCCGCCGTGAGTTAAGAACAAAACCGGGACAGCTGTTCAGCCGGGAAGAAGTCATCAGATCTGTCCGCGAAATCGCGAACATGGGACACTTCGATCCGGAAAATCTTGTACCGAACCCAATACCGGATGCCGACAATGGGACAGTAGATATCGAATACAATCTGGTTTCTAAAGCAAACGACCAAGTAGAATTCTCCGCCGGATGGGGACAAACAGGTATTATCGGAAAACTCAGTCTGAAATTCACCAACTTCTCTTTGAAGAATTTCCTGAATCCGAAAAGTTATAAAGGAATTATACCACAAGGTGAAGGGCAGACTTTAACGTTAAGCGGACAAACCAACGGACGTTATTACCAAGCTTACAGTATTTCATTCTTGGATCCTTGGTTTGGCGGAAAACGTCCCAATACATTGTCGGTAAGTGCCTATTTCTCGAAACAGACCGATATAAGCAGCAATTACTATTCCAACTCAATGAGTAATTACTACAACAATTATTATAACGGCTATTATCCCTACGGCGGTTACGGCTATGGAGGATACGGTGGATACGGGTACTACAATCCGTACTACGGCGGCTATTATGGCGGTTATTATGATTCCTATGATTTGGCATTGGATCCCAATAAATCAATTATGATGTTTGGTATATCTGCAGGATATGGTAAACGTCTAAACTGGCCGGACGACTATTTCCAGTTCATGGCTACATTAAATTACCAGGTGTATATCATGAAAGATTGGGCATACTTCCTGGTTTCAGACGGAACTTGCCACAATATCAACCTGGAGTTGATGTTACAGCGTAATTCTATTGATAACCCGTTGTATACCCGCCAAGGATCTTCGTTCCTATTCTCCGTCGCGGCTACCCCTCCCTATTCATTATGGGACAAAAAAGATTACGCCCACATGGACGACCAAAACCCGCAAAAATATAAAATGATAGAATATCACAAATGGAAATTCCAGGCAAAACTGTTTTCACCGCTTGCCCCAAAAGAAATAAAGCGGACACCGGTATTGATGACCCGTGCGGAATTTGGATTCGTGGGACATTACACCAAACATAAGAGATCCCCATTTGAGACATTCTACATGGGTGGTGACGGTATGACCGGATATTACAGCATGTATGCAACCGAAACCATCGGATTGAGAGGATATGAAAACGGTAGTATTGCCGGAAACGGTGGAACTTACTCCAATGCTTATGCGTACACCCGCCTGGCAATGGAATTGCGTTACCCGTTCATCCTTGAACCATCCTCCACAATATATGGATTGGTCTTCGCAGAAGCTGGTAACGCATGGCAAGACATCAAAGACTTCAATCCGTTCAAGTTGAAACGTTCTGCCGGAGTCGGCGTACGTATCTTCTTGCCAATGATTGGACTGATGGGTATCGACTGGGCATACGGATTCGATACGCCCAATTTTGGAGACAAAACCCAACGAAGCGGCAGCAACTTCCATTTTGTCATCGGGCAAGAGTTCTAAAAATTTCTTACGATAATAATTTATATAGAAACAGGATAATCGCCAAAACGGCCGGTTATCCTGTTCTTTTTACAACAAATTTTCAAAGAAGAAGCAGAATAATTCCCCGGCTTGCAAAAAAACATCAATTTGTCAACATTCCGCTTTTATTTTATTAATCCCTCTCTTATATTTGTAGTCTAAAGAAAAAACATTTAAAAGTGACTATTATGAAACGCTTATTATTTATTTGTTTGACTGTGTTATGTGTGTTGCCGGTTTCGGCACAGAAATTTGCATTGATCGACATGGAATATATACTGAAAAACATTCCGGGATACGAAATGACAAACGAACAGTTAAATCAAGCTTCGGAAAAATGGCAGGCAGAAGTTGAAGCCCTGCAACAGGAAGCCCAAAACATGTACAAAAAATACCAAAGTGATTTGGTCTTCCTATCCGCAGAAATGAAATCGCAACGGGAAGAAGAAATTGTAAAGAAAGAACAAGAAGCAGCCGACTTGAAACGGCAATATTTCGGACCGGAAGGAGAGTTGTATAAAAAACGGCAAAGCCTGATGCAGCCCATACAAGACGAGATTTACAATGCCGTAAAAGAAATATCGGAAGAACAAGGCTATCAAGTGGTAGTCGACCGGGCATCAGCAATGAGCATCATATTTGCCTCCCCTAAAATAGACATTAGCGATGAAGTTTTAGCAAAGTTAGGATATTCAAAATAAATGCTTATATTTGCGGATTCCTAATAAAGAACATAAAAAACAGATTGTATAATAAAACTGATTAATAGAAATGAAGAAATTAATTATTTTACTTGTAATGTTTCTCCCATTTTGCCTGAAAGCACAACAGGCACAAAAAATCGCTTACGTAAATGTTGGAGAAGTCATGATGGCAATGCCTGAAGCAGATAAGGCAGAAAAAGATTTGGTAGCTTTCAGAGAGAACTTGACAAAAGAATTAAATACCATGCAAGATGAATTCAACAAGAAATATCAAGCCTACGTTGCAGAAAGAGATTCTTTAACTGAGAACATCAGGCTGAAAAGAGAATCTGATTTGACGGATCTCCAACAAAGAACTCAGAATTATATGCAGCAGGCAGACAGCGAATATAAAGCAAAACAAGAAGAGTTGTTCAAACCTATTCAAGACAAGGTTGCAAGTGCAATCAAGGCCGTTGGAGATGAAAAGGGATATACTTTCATCATTACTCCGGAAGTATTGCTTTATGTAAATCCGAACGCTGAAAATGCGACAGCTGCCGTAAAAGCAAAATTAGGAATACAATAAACTTAGATTATATGAATAATAACAGGCTGCCCCGTCTTTTCGGGACAGCCTGTTTCCTTAATTGACAACCTGTATGCAAAAAAAAGGACCTATCGGCATATTCGATTCAGGATACGGCGGACTTACTATTTTCGACAAGATACAAAAACGGATGCCCGAATATGATTACCTCTATTTAGGCGATAACGCCCGTGCGCCTTATGGCACACGTTCATTCGACACCGTGTACCGTTTCACACGGCAAGCCGTAATCAAACTGTTCGATGCCGGATGCCCTTTAGTCATATTAGCATGCAATACAGCTTCTGCAAAGGCATTAAGGACAATCCAGCAAAAAGACCTCCCCTTGCTGGATCCATCACGACGGGTGTTGGGCGTAATCCGTCCTACGGTAGAAAAAATCGATTCGCTGAGCAAAAGCAAACATATCGGAATTTTGGGAACTGCCGGAACCATCTCTTCCGGATCCTATTCAATTGAAATCGCCAAAATGTTCCCCCATATCCATGTCGTAGGGGAAGCCTGCCCAATGTGGGTTCCATTGGTCGAAAATAACGAATACAACTCTCCGGGAGCCGACTATTTTGTGAAAAAGCATATCGAACATATCCTGTCAGTCGACCCGGAAATCGACACGCTGGTGTTAGGTTGTACCCACTATCCGCTGTTAACCGGAAAGATAAAGAAATATCTACCGGATAATGTCACGCTATTCTCTCAAGGCGAACATGTAGCCATAAGCTTGGAAGAGTACCTGACGCGCCATCCGGAAATGGACGAACGCTTAATAAAAAACGAGGAATGCCATTTCCTGACCACCGAATCTCCCGAAAAATTTTCAGAAACCGCATCGGTCTTCTTGAACAGGAACATTAATGTGGAAAAAGTCACCATTGATTAAAAAAACAACGGCAGAAAACATAAAAATTCTGCCCAACCAGGCAGAACTCTCTGCCCGGCTAAACAACACTCTTTCCAAACGGAGCGAGGGCAAGCCCTGCCATTTTAAAATGCTGCATGCCAAACGGTATGCCCACAATGGTAATACAAAACAATAATCCGAAAAACAAGTGTGTTATACAAATCCACACACCGCCCAACAAAATCCATAAGACGTTCATAAAAACGGAAAGACACCCTCCCGAATCATTGCTGCCAACAACCGTACGGCCAAACGGCCAAATTGCCAGAATCGACAACTTCAACGTCTGCACGCCGAACGGTATCCCGATAATCGTAATCATCAAAAGGATACTCGATATAAGGTATTCGGCAAAAACAAGGATTCCTCCGAATACCAACCAAATAATATTCCCCAAAAATTTCATAACCTTATTGTATCATTTTACTTTTCTGCTGGAAATCGACATGAAAACTATCCAACTCCGCCAGAACCTGTGTCTTGACTATATTAAAGCTATCCAACAATTCCGCTCTTACCGGCAACGATGGAGGAGCTTCCATCTGGAGCGGATTAATTGCCTGTCCGTTCTTATAAACCCTGAAATCCAGATGCGGACCGGTCGACAGCCCGGTAGAACCAACATAACCAATCACCTCCCCTTGTTGCACATGGCTACCCACGGCAATTCCCTTTGCAAAGCGGCTAAGGTGCATATAAGATGTGGTATATACGGAATTATGTTTCACTTTCAGGTAATTACCACCACCTCCTGCCTGATAAGCCTTGGCAACAACCGTCCCGTCACCGATACTTTTCACCGGAGTTCCCACTGGAGCGGCATAATCCACTCCATGATGAGCACGGTAACGCTTGAGAACCGGATGAAAACGGGCATTGGAGAACCTCGACGTAATACGGAAAAAATCCAGCGGAGCCTTAAGAAAAGCCCTACGGAGACTGCCGCCCTCTGCATCGAAGTATTCGGAAACGCTATCCTGCCGGAAAGGAATGGCAACATAATCCTTGCCTTGGTGTGTGAAAATCGCCCCGTTTATCGAAGCAATTTCAAATGCCGTCGTATCGTCGATGTATGCTTCATCATACGAAACACGGAAAGCATCCCCCTCCTTCACATCAAAAAAATCGATTTGCCAGGCAAAAACATCCGAAATTTTCAAGGCGAGAAGAGGATCCGCACCATTTTTTATAATCTCATTCCACAGAGAAGAGGTAATAGTCCCCTCCGCATACCGACGTTTCAAAGTTATCGGCTTCTGGAAATGATAAGCTACAACAGAATCTGTCGCAATGTTAATCACGGCATAATCGGTCAACGATTTGGCAAATACCATATATCGTATCTCCTTCAGCGTGTCTCCCGTTGAAAAAGTGAAATATGGCAGACCAACACGCAACCGTGTCGGATCCAGCACTGGAGACAAATGACGGCTAAATGAATCCGCTTGAGCGGCATTAAAGCCTTGCCGCATGAAAATACCCGACAAATTATCGCCGTTCTCTATTACATACCGCTCTTTTTCAAGAGAATCGACACATATTCCATATTCATATACATGTTTTACCGTATCGACAAGAAGAGAATCGGAATCACTGTCCCCTCCGCTGCCGGCAGAATGTTTACAAGAAAAGGGAACTGTCAGACCGCAAACCAAGAATAATAATATATATATCTTTTTCATCCGCTTAAAGTTGCCATAAAAAAGGCATACAAACCTACAAAAATAGCGTGACAGTGAAGTCTTTTTTCAACGCTCCGAAGTGTTAACAAATTATAAATCCCCACTTCTGATGAAGCGTTTTGAAATTCTTATGCATCTATTAAATAAATAAAAAAATAAATGATGAGAAAAAAAGCACTTTATTTGATAATAATTTCTACATTCGTAGGGTTATTGTCCACCTCTTGCTCAACGAAAAAAGCGACAGTGGAACAATTAAACGGGAAGTGGATTATAACAGAAATAAACGGGAAAAAGCCAACGAGCGAAAGAATCCCGGAAATGGAATTCAATGTAAACGAAAAAAGATTGCACGGCAACGGCGGTTGTAATATTTTCAATACATCTTTCGAGACCGATGAAAAAGATGCTTCGGTTCTAAGGATTAAACCGGCAGCAACAACCATGATGGCTTGTCCCGACATGGAGACCGAGGACGCTGTACTGAAAGGAATGTTCTCTGTTTCCAACGTGAAAGCAAGCAAATCCAAGGACGAATTATTACTGACTGACGAAGAAGGCAACACCATCTTTGTTCTTTCTAAAAAAACATCAGATAAATGAAACGATGAAATACGTTCCTTTAATCATATTATTAACAGCGATTATGTTGCTCACCGGGTGCAAATCAAAAAAAGTTCCGACTGTCACGTATTCCGATTTGTATGGTTCGTGGAGTGTAATCGAAGTTAATGGTGAAAAGGTAAATGAAGAGAAAACCCAACAGATGTTAGAATTCGATACGCTGCGGAAATTATTGTCGGGCAACGCCGGATGTAACCGGCTGTTCGGAAAGATTGAGTACCAGGAATCACAAAAAAACATTATCCGATTCTTACAAGTATCTACGACCCGGATGACTTGCCCGCAACAAAAAGAAGAAAACGATTTTTTGGAAGCACTGAAAAACGTTGTACGCTTCGCGCCGGAATCGGTAGCAACTACCGACACCATAGCATTCTATGGGACAAATAATGCAAAACTAATGGTTCTTAGAAAAAAATAAATATTGTTTTGTTCAAGTTTTTGATAAGTTTATTCCGATTGGACAAGCCTGGGAAGGTCTGTCCAATCATTTTTTTCATTTAGACCTGCTCGGATAATCTGCATACAACAAATATTTTTTCCGCATCTCCTTATACTTATCCAATGCAGGTTTCCAACTTTGCCGGATACTCTCCTCACTATCGCCCCGCACAATTTGAAAACGTAATTTCTTTGTACCTGCAAGCAAATCAAACCATTTAGGACGACTAAAGAAAAACGCCTTGTCTTTTCCGGATTTATTATAAAAAGACAAGAAAAAGCGCAGGCTCAAACCACCTTCAAAGGGATATTCCCGCAAATCTATACCATAGCAAAGTTTATCTTTCTGGAGAGGATTCTTATCAAATCCCGCCAATGAAACAGGCGTAAAGGTGAAATTACCGAATTTCGGGTCCGGATACCCGATTACCTGGAAAGGAAAATAAGTTCCCCGTCCAATGCTGACATTCGTTGCTTCAAAGAAACAAAGAGAAGCGTAAAGCCTTACCGCCTGGTCATTCGGCAAATTCGGAGAAGGCTTTATTGGCAGCCAATAGGGTTCTCCATGTCTCCAATTTTGTATTCCAACTACACGGAGGTTCTCCTCAGGCAAGGTCGGTTTTATCCAACCTTCTCCGTTAATCATCAAAGCCAATTCTCCAACTGTCAATCCATGCAGAAGAGGAATCGGGTCTACTCCAACAAAAGATTCGAATCCTTCTTCACGCACCGGACCATCTATGAAATCATTCGGATTAGGCCGGTCCAACACTACAAACATTTTTCTGTTTTCCGCGCAAGCCTCCATCACATAGTGCATTGTACTGATATAAGTATAGAATCTGGCTCCCACATCCTGAATATCAAAAACAACGACATCGATATCTTTCAGCTGTTCAGCCGAAGGCTTCCGCTTTTTTCCATAGATAGAAATTATAGGCAATCCGGTCTTTGCATCTTTGCTGTCCCGAACATGTGAACCGGCATCCTCGTCTCCTCGGAAACCATGTTCCGGAGCAAAAACCTTTTTTACATCAACTCCCCTTTCCAATAAAGCATCAAGGAGATGTTTCTGTTCCTGGTTTTCAAGGATCGACGTCTGATTTACCACCAAAGCGACCCTCTTGCCTTTCAACAGCTGAAGGACAACATCCATCCTTTCAGCACCAACAATCACCCGGCTCTCTGTCTCGCCCTTAGCAAAAGCATGACACACTAAAAACAATCCAAGTAATACAATGCAAACAATTTTGTGCTTTTCCATAATCCGTATCCCTTTTATTACTACAAATATAAGGGAATTATATACAATCTCGTTATATTTGCAACCGAATTATAGAGAAACTTTCATGAATCCGATTGAAATTATCCAAAAATATTACACACCGAAATCGGAAGCTTACCGGATTCTGGTAGACCACAGCAGGGATGTCGCAAATAAAGCGTTAGCTATCGCACGTAACCATCCAGAGTTAAACCTGGATTTGGAATTTATCGAAGAAGCAGCGATGTTGCATGATATAGGAATCTTCAAATGCAAAGCAGAAAGTATCGGTTGTTTCGGAGACGCCGAATATATTTGCCACGGATATTTAGGAGCTGACATCATGCGCGAAGAGGGATTCCCCCGCCACGCTTTGGTTTGCGAACGGCATACCGGCACCGGCATCTCACTCAAAATGATTGAAGAGCAAAATTTACCGCTTCCCCACCGGGATATGCAGCCTGTTTCTTTGGAAGAACAAATTATTTGCTTTGCCGACAAATTTTTCAGCAAAACGAACTTGGGGAAAGAAAAAGAGATAGACAAAGTACATAAATCGCTCGCTAAGTATGGAGAAGAAACGGTTTCCCGATTCGACGAATGGTGTAAACGCTTTTTAGCTGAATAAAATCGGAGAAGCTCGCTATTTTATTATACATTTGCAGCCAGAAAACGGTATAATAAAGCGTAATCGGGGGCAACTGCCTGATAAAATCATCGCTATTTGTCAAGAATGAGATACAACCAGCTTATTGTCTTATTTTTGTTCCTTGTCTTCAGATGGGCAGGGAATGCACAAAATAATGCAACGACTGAAAATAATATTCAGCCGCTGGATTCGATTACCATATCTCAAGACACCACCGCTGTAGACTCCATTCCTCCCAAAAAGGCAGGGTTAGACGCAAGAGTAGACTATCAGGCAAAAGACTCCATCATCATGACAGCCGACAATTGGGCTTATCTGTTCGGCGAAGGTGATGTCAAATACGAACAAATCCAGTTACAATCGGAAAAAATCGAGATTAATATGGACAGTAGCATAGTTTATGCCACATACGGTCTCGATTCGCTCGGACAAGAATTCGGTTATCCCCTCTTTATTGAAGGGGGCGCACAATACGAATCCAAAACGATGCGTTACAACTTCGACAGCAAAAAAGGATATATATCGGAAGTCATCACACAACAGGGAGAAGGGTTCGTTACTGCGAACCAGACAAAAAAAATGCCCGATGACGCACTGAATATGGTCGGTGGCAAATATACCACGTGCGACGACCACGAACATCCCCACTTCTATATCCACATGACAAAAGCGAAAGTCCGACCCAAAAAAAACATTGTCACAGGTCCGGTCTACATGGTATTCGAAGATGTACCGATTTATCCGTTGATGTTGCCTTTCTGTTTCTTCCCGTTTTCCGATTCCTACTCATCCGGTATCTTGATGCCGACGTATGTCGATGAGTCAACACGCGGATTCGGGTTAAGGGATGGAGGATATTACTTTGCATTCAATGATTATATTGACCTGGCACTGACCGGAGAAATCTACACGAAAGGATCGTGGGGAATAGCCGCCCGGTCGACCTACAAAAAAAGGTACAAATATTCAGGTGCATTCAACCTCTCCTATTTGGTTACAAAACTGGGAGAGAAAGGAATGCCCGACTACAGCTTATCAAAAGACTTCAAGATTTCATGGCAACACACGCAAGACTCAAAAGCAAACCCTTACCGCTCTTTCTCCGCGAGTGTCAACTTTTCGACAAGCTCTTACGACAGGAACCAGCTAACGGGTATATATAACAACTCATCGACTTCAAACACAAAAAGTTCGAGTATCAGCTTTTCACAACGTTTCCCGAACAGTCCGTTCAGTATATCGGCAACAATGAATATAAACCAAAGTTCCCGTGACTCTTCCATCTCACTGACATTGCCGAATATCTCTATTACCATGAGCCGGATCTATCCGTTCAAACGGAAAGTCCAAGTGGGTAAAGAACGCTGGTACGAAAAAATATCAATGAGTTATACCGGGCAATTCCGCAACAGTATAACGACAAAAGAAAACTTGCTGTTCAAATCGAACCTAATTCGGGATTGGGATAACGGAATGCAGCACGAAATTCCGATAAGCATGACGTTCCCTATCCTTAAATATATCAATATCACACCAAATTTCAGTTACACGGAGCGATGGTACACCCATAAAGTAGACAAAGAATACGACATGACGACCAACCAACTGGTCGACCGCGATACGACTTACGGATTCTATCGGGTATTCAATTACACCGCTTCGGTAAGCGCTTCCACAACTCTGTACGGATTCTTTAAACCGCTACCCTTTTTAGGAGATAAAATCGAAATGATCCGGCACAGGTTGGAACCATCTGTCTCGATTAGTTATGCACCCGATTTCGGGGCTTCCCGTTACGGATACTGGAAAGATTACATTTATACCGACCGTAACGGTAATTTGCAAGAAGTCTCTTATTCACCGTTCGAAGGACAGATATTTTCCCCTCCGGGACGAGGAAAAACCGGATCCGTCAATTTCGCATTGAGCAATAATCTCGAAATGAAAGTGAAATCGGACAAAGACTCTACCGGCTTCAAAAAAATCAGCCTTATCGACGATTTGTCGTTGAGCATGTCGTACAACATGGCAGCCGATTCTTTCAAGTGGAGTGACTTGAGTGCAAGTCTCCGCTTGAAACTCACGAAAAGTTATACGTTGAACCTTAGCGGTTCTTTCGACACTTACACATACGATGAAAACGGACGAAGGGTAGATGTACCCCGCTGGAAAGCAGGAAAAGGATTCGGACGGCTTAGGTCGACCAGCTTAAGTTTTTCTTATACCTTAAACAACGATACCTTCAAGAAATGGTTCGGAGGAGAAAACTCCAAAGACGATTCACAGAATGAAAATACCGACAACAACACTGAAAACACAGATACCCAGAACGAGGGTGAAAACACCAATGGTTCCGGACAAAGAAAACGACTGTTAGGGAAAAAACAGGACATGGGAGAATTTGACTCTGACGGATATATGGTGAACAAAGTCCCATGGAGTTTATCATTGAACCTCAGCGCATCTTTAGCATACGGTGAATTTGACAGGGAGAAGCGGGAATACAAATACCGCATTACCCCCAACTTCTCTTTCAGCGGCAATATTCAACCTACAAAGAACTGGAAATTAGATTTTAACGGGAGTTACGATATCAAAAACCAGAAACTCACCTACCTGTCGTGCAACGTCACGAGAGACCTGCACTGTTTCCGGCTAACGGCAAGTTTCATCCCCGTAGGTATGATGAAATCCTATACGTTCACGGTAGCCGTAAGCTCATCTCTGTTGAAAGATTTGAAATACAGTCAAAGCAACAGCCCGAGGGAAGTTCTTGATTGGTATTAAAAAAACTTCCAATATTCCAGCAGCAGTCCATGTGTTGATATGAATCCCGATAAAAAACTTTCACTATCTTTGAAAAACGAAATAACACTTAAATTTAGGGAGTATGATAAAAAAGATTTTATTTGCAATCGGTATTACCTGTTTGCTATCCGCTTGTAACCAACAAAGCGGAAACCTGCTTGAAAACAAGTGGGACTTTTCCGGCAACGCATCAATAGAAAACAAAGAACTTACCATTTCCGGGAAAGAGGGAAAAGCCATATTGGAAAATGGCAATTACAAGGACTTTGAGCTGACCATGGAATTAAAAACAGAACCGGGAGCAAAGGGTGCTATCTGTTTCCATACGGATAACTCATTGGGAAAAGGCTACCGGATAGCCATCAATAACAACACCAACGATAAAATTTGGTGGAAGATGAGCGGGAGCTTGGAATCGGTACGCAATCTGACCAAAAGTTTTGTCAAAGAGAACGAATGGTTCAAATTACAAGTTACAGTCTTAGGAAAAGAAATCACAGTAAATATCAACGGAACGCCCGTTGTAAAATACATAGAACCGACAAAACCGTTCCGCACAGAAGCATTCAAAAACAGATTGCTCTCGGAAGGAACATTTGCCCTGATAAGCCAAAGCGACAAAAAAATCTATTGCCGGAACATGACCGTAAACAAACTTGAAGCAAACATTGATGAAGCGGAGCAACAACGCCAGGCAATCGATGAACAAACCGATGAAATCATCCGGCTACACCAAGAAGATTTTCCGGTATTGGACTACCACGTCCATTTAAAAGGAGGTTTAACAAAAGAAAATGCAGCAAAACAATCGCTCCGGCTTGGTATCAACTATGTAATCGCGCCCAATTGCGGAATCGGTTTTCCCATACAGACCAACGAAGATATTACAGCCTATCTCGACACCATGCGGATGCAGCCATTTATATTGGCTATGCAAGCCGAAGGCAGGGAATGGTTAACAACTTTCTCTCCCGAAGTACGCAAAGAGTTTGACTTCGTATTTACCGATGCCCTTACGTTTACCGATGACAAAGGGAGACGTACCCGTCTCTGGATTCCGGAAGAGGTATGGATTGACGGTAATGAAGAGAAATACATGGACCTCATCGTCAACCGTATATGCGATGTATTGAAAGAACCTGTCGACGTGTATGTCAATCCTTGTTTCCTGCCAACTCCGATGGATAAGCAATACGATAAATTCTGGACAGATGCCCGTATCAACAAATTCATCACAGCGTTAAAAGAGAGTGGCAAAGCCCTTGAAATAAACGAACTCTACCAAATTCCCAGCAAAAGAATCATATTGGCAGCAAAGGAAGCCGGTATAAAATTCACTTTCGGAAGCAACAACATTACTCCCGACGTCAGCGATTTGTCATATTGCATCCGGATGAAAAAAGAGTGCGGATTGACAGCAGACGATATGTACAAGCCCAAAATAAAGCTTTAAATCCATAAAAAGGCAAAGGCGGGGACGCTTAGAAACGTTCCCGCCTTTACTTTTTTACTCCATACTGTAACCCATACCGGTCACCGTATGAATCAGTTTCTTATCAAAATCCTTGTCTATTTTATTCCGGAGATAATTCACATACACGTCAACCACGTTCGTATTCCGCTCGCTTTCCTTGTCCCAAACATCTTTCAGTAACGTATGTCTGGACAGAGCTACTTTCTGATGCGTCATAAAGTATTCCAACAGTCGAAATTCCCGAAGCGTCAAATCGATATTTTTTCCACCGCGATAAGCTTGCCGCGCATCATAATCGAGAACCAGATCCTGACAAATCAACTGTTTGGACGGAGACTCTCCCCCCCGTCTTAACAACGCTTTAACACGCGCGACCAACTCTTGGAAACTAAAAGGCTTCACAATGTAATCATCCGCTCCGGCATCCAAGCCGCTCACAATATCGTCGGTCGTACCGAGGGCAGTCAAAATAACAACCGGTGTTCGGTAACCGAAATGTTTCCGGTAATTCATGCACAATTCAAGTCCATTCATCCCGGGCATGATGACATCCAATATCAACAAATCGAAAGACTCTCTCTTGATTCGCTCATACGCTGTGTCTCCATCAAAAACAGCCGTAACCGAATGCCCGAACTCCTGCAATCCCCTCTCTATAAACGATGAAATGTTTACTTCATCTTCAGCCAACAATATTTTTGCCATAGCCCCTTACTTTTTTGTAACCAGATACTGTTCATGTTTATAGGTCAAACCTACAAAAAAGAAAGAGAAGAGACAAGCCAAAAGCATCATGAGAAAGTACCAGTTCCATCCGAAATGGTCAATCACAAAGCCGACACCGATATTTGCCAACAACGCAGTACCGAAAAAATAACCGAAGAACCCGGTAAGACCTGCCGCCGTTCCCGAAGCATTTTTAGGAGCCAAATCGAGTGCCTGTACGCCGATAAGCATGACTGGCCCATAGATAAGAAAACCGATTGCTATCAAGCAGACAACATCAACCATCAGATGGTTGGATGGATTCACCCAATAAACAAAAATAAAAGCGGCAATCAGTACCATATATATCATCATTGTAATGGCTCTCCGTCCTTTAAATAACTTATCGCTCAACCAGCCGCAGATAATAGTTCCCGGGATTGCAGCAAACTCATACGCAAAGTAAGCCCAACCAATGTCCTGCAAATTATAGCCTTTCTCATTTTGCAAATAGGTCGGTGCCCAATCCAGGCAACCATAACGAATCATATAGATAAAAGCATTGGCAATCGCTATGAACCAAAGCATCTTGTTGTTCAGCACATATTTGAAAAATATGTCACGGGCTGACAACGTCTCCTCGTTTTTCACGCTATAATTCTTCGGATAATCGTTACGATATTTCTCAATCGAAGGCAGTCCGCACGACTGCGGGGTATCTCGAATCAACACATACGCCAAAAGCGCTATCAAAACGGCAATAACTGCAGGGACAACAAACGTGCCGGCACGCCAACTTCCGGTCCACAACAACCCATATGCTGCCAAAGGTCCAACCAACGCCCCTCCAACATTGTGCGCACAATTCCAAATAGACATTTTTGTTCCCCGTTCTTTCAATGAAAACCAATGCGTCATTACCCTGCCACACGGGGGCCATCCCATTCCTTGGAACCAGCCTATTAAAAATTGCATGATGAACATCATCACAATCGAAGACGTTCCCCATTCCGTTGCCAGCAGACAGGTAACAAAAGATGAGAGCATCAAACCCAGCGGAAGAAACTTCCGGGCATCGCTCCGGTCGGACACACTGCCCATAAGGAATTTGGAAAGAGCATACGCTATCGCATTCGCTGATATGGCGAATCCCAACGCGGCATGTTCAAACCCGGCTTGCTCCAACTGGGGCATTGCCATTGTAAAATTTTTCCGTACCAGGTAATATCCGGCATATCCCACAAATATCCCGATAAACACCTGCCACCTCAGTTCCTTATACCTTTTATCTATTTCCTCTTTTGGCAGTTCCGGTTTATGAGCCGGAGGCGTTAAAAATCCAATCATATCTGTTGTCTATTTACAAAATTCCTTATTTGCTTCCATAGTTGCTTCTTCATCCAACGCTTCTGCAAGAATTGAAATCGGATTCATCACAGGCACGAAGGTCGACATTTCTATTTGCCATTTGCAAGTTTCGCAATCGGTCGCAACAAAATCAGCCTCCGACTGTCCAATATCATCAAAAAGCGATTGACCGATCCCCTGTGAAGTCTCATAATTCTCACTCTTGAAACCATACGTCCCGGCAATGCCGCAACACTGTGACGGAAGCATACGAAAATCAACTCCCGGAATCATCTTTAACAGCGAAGTTGAGTAAACAGACCATCCCAACTTCTCCATATGGCACGGAGTATGGTAAACAATCTTCTGCTTATAATCCTCCTTAAATACCAGTTTTACTTCATTCCTTTCTATCAAACGATACAGGAACCGGGTCGCAAGTTCCGTAAATTGCCGGATATCCGAATTATCAAGCCCAAGAAGATGCGGATATTCGTCACGGATTGTAAAAACACAGGTGGAAGATGTCGCTATGACCGGACGTTTTTCATCCAGCACCGATTTACGTATAGCTGCCATATTCTGCGCTCCTTGCTTTCTTGCCTGTTCTATCAATCCATTTGAAATAAGGGCAACACCGCAACACCGCTCTTTCTCCAACAAATGCACACCAAATCCCACAGCATTCATTAGCTTTACCAAATCTTTTCCCAGCTGGGGATAATTATAATTGACATAACAGCCATGGAAATAACTTACATGACGTTTAAATGCCGACTGTTTCTTCTTTATCTCTCTTTGGTTGAACCAATGTTCAAATGTTTGCGACGCATATTCCGGAAAAGTTCTGCGATGATCTATGCCCAATACCGCATCCATTACCGACTTTACAGGTGTCAATCCCAATGAAAAATTGACAACCGGAGCAACTTTGGTGGATAGCTGCCCGACAAAATCGGTATTTGCCAACAAACGATCCCGCAGCTTCGGGCGTGAATGTGAATACTTAATCCGCGCCATCTGTATAATATCTCCTATCCTCACACCGGAAGGGCACGCCACCTCACAACGTTTGCAATTCAAACAATATTTGAGTGAGACATCAAAATAATCGGGGTCTTTCAGCCGGAAACGCTCCCCGTCCGGTCCCGCCTGTTTCGGTCCGGGATATTTCGGATTGACAGGAATAACCGGGCAATAAACCGTGCAGACCGTGCATTTAATGCACTGTTCAAAATTATTTTCGCTGATATTATATTGTTGTAAATTCATCGCTTCCTAATCAGATATTAATATTGTATTGGCAACATGCAACGCCGTCAAAATGGCAACACCGCTGCCGCATCCCTCTTCCAACGGATTATATCCGGACAAAACAGAACCTATTGCAAACATATTCCTTACGGGAACACCATCCCGGAGCGGATGGAAACCGGTATCGGTCTTCACCCCGTATGACATATAAGGCTGGACATCAAACACATTTTTACAGAACCAGTTATCCCGCTGGCTATCGTACTCCACATCTGCGTTAAGTACCGGCTCATAAATTTCATTGGAACGGGAAATAATTCCCTTACTGAAAAAACTCCCGGAAGCAAGTACATATTGTTCTGCATAAAACTGGATATCCGAATGGTTATTCGTTGTGATACCGATAACCGTATCGCCATCAAAAAAAGCTTTCTCTACCGTATCTCCGAGGAAGAATGTACCGCCAAGTTCCACAAAACGCTCCTGCAAACGCTTCTGTACACGGATCCCCGGAACAGACGGCGGTACGGGCGAAATAAAAAACACCGGTTTCTCGCTATATTTCCGGATATACTCCAACGGATAGACTGATGACAATCCTAACACTGCCGGAAGGATGACCGCATCAACCTCTTCTGACAAGTCGTTTATCAAAGTCAACACGTTCTCCAATTGTGCTTCCGAATCGAAAACCCGCGCTATATTCGCCGAACGCATCTCCGTAGGATTCGTCCTCAGCTTCTCCACCGCCGGAATATTCAGTATTTCAATCCTGCACTCCACACCCTTTTCGGCAAGGGCATCCGCTATAAAACGGGGATAGAAATCGATAAACCCGGCAAAATTGGCAACAGCCACCCGCTTATACGGAAAAGCATCTGCCGTTTCCAACGGCTCAAAATCATCAAAAGACAACCAAGCAGACTTTATAATACCGATAGGAGATAAGCAATAATGGTTTTTCTCCACATCGCCATGCAGTACGATGCCCGATTTCCCGAACCAATCCTGCACATCAGCAACATACTCACGAATCTTTTCCTCTCCTATTTTCCGGTAAGGATGATTCCCTCCCAATCGTTTTATCGCATCCAACGGATGCATGACACGCGTTCCGTCCGGCAATTTGTTCAAAAAATCAAATGCACCGGAAGAAAAATGCAGAGCACTCTGTCCGGTTGAAATAATCGCACAATTCTTTCCTGCTTCCTGCAAACGGATACCACACGTCAAACCAGAAAGGCCTCCGCCTATAATCACCACATCATACCGCATCTTTCCGCTCCTCTTTTCTATTATAATCACTCAAGCCACATACGCTGTTGTATATCCAAGCCGCAAGTTGGCTCTCACGCAAACAGTCTCCCCAAGCAATCGGGTACATTCCTTTCCAACGCTCGTTAAGAAAAGATGACAACTCCTCTTTTGCCCGGTTCGAACATTGATGAACATGGCTCAATAATCCGGCGGCACGGCACGCACAAAGTTCACCTTGGCAAGTTCCCATGCCAATACGGGTACGTCTGCGCAAAGCTGTCAATGTATCTGCTGCCAGTTCCTGAAAAGCATAATTGACCTCGCCCACTGTCACGTTCTCACATTCACAGACCAGACTGTGGTCGAATTTATCCTCTTTGGCAATTTGTGCAGCCAGCTCCCCATGACGGTACCTCTCTGTCCGCTGGATATTCACCGGGATAACCTCCGAATATTCGGTTTCCTCTTTGACTCCCCTCGAGCCCGGCAACGGCGTTGTCGCCGTCTCACACTCCTTGTTATTATTCAATTTCTTGCACACAAGGTCTGTAGCCCATTCAGCCATAAGACGGTAAGTCATCAGCTTTCCACCTGTGATTGTGATGAAACCGGACAAACCGTCCCGTTGCTCGTGATCAAGCAGGACAATTCCACGACTGATATTCCGTCCTGTCGGATCATCATCGGAAGCGACCAACGGACGGACGCCGGCATATGCCCTCAAAATCCGTGTCGTCGACAATGACGGCGCAAGTTTCTCCCCTTCACGCAGCAACAACTCCACTTCTGAAGAGGTGACATACATATTATCTATCTCATCATAGGATACATGGCTGGAGGTCGTCCCGATAACACATATCATATCTCCAGGGACAAGTATATCGGCATCTCCGGCTTTCCGGCAGCGGTTCAACACAACATTGTTGACCCTATGCCCGAATATCAGCAAAGCCCCTTTGGCCGGATACATACTGATATTAACCCCTGCAAGTTCAGCAATATGATGCCCCCATATTCCGGCTGCATTCACAATGACTTTGCCATAAAACGACTTCTGTTCCTTTTGTTTATGGTCGAATACTTTCACTCCAACAATCCGGTCCTGTTCACGGATGAACCCGGTGACCTCGTGAAAGACAAGCGTCCGAGCTCCATGAGCATTGGCATCCAAGATGTTTGCTATCGTCAGCCGGAAAGGGTCTACCGAACCGTCCGGAACAACAACCGCACCCTGTAACGATTTATTGACCGACGGCTCCATCCGGATTGCATCTTTCGGGTCAATGGCTTCCGCCTTGATTCCGGCAGCCAGGCAACTGTCGATGAATTTATTTTGATAACTCAAATCATCTTCGGGAAGCGTAATGAACAAACCGGAAGTATCCTCCACGCAATGGCTTGCGATTTTCTTCAAAACCATATTTTCCTTTATGCACTCGGAAGCCGATTCCATGTCGTTCACGGCATATCGCGCCCCGCTATGCAATAATCCGTGATTTCTGCCCGTAGCTCCCGATGTATAATCGAAACGTTCCAATAACAAAACGCTCAATCCCCTCATCGAACAATCACGGGCAGTGCCTGCACCGGTAGCACCGCCACCGATGATAATCACATCGTATTCCTTCTTATCCTTATCATTCATTATCATAATATTTCACCGTCAACAAACTTACAGAACAATTTTCTGGAAAAAGTCGGAATATTCCCAAAGGAATCCGCCCGGAACTTCCCGAAAATCTGCCCGGTTCTTTTTGAAAACAACTATTATAACTCATCAGCCCCTTACTTTTTCCAATATTTCCTGGAAAACGGACAAATCATCCAACACCATATCCGGCTTACGCTCCGTACGGTTTACCGTATCCATCCGGGTCTCTCCCGAAAGAACCAAAATACTTAACGCGTTTGCCCGCTGTGCCATCAGAATATCCGTGTATATACGGTCGCCAGCCATCGCAACTTCCGTTGGTTTAAGCCCGTACTTCTCCATGATGCAATCAAGCATGCGAGGGTCGGGCTTTCCTATCACAATATCCGGTTTCTTTCCCGTTGCATATTCGATTCCAGCACAAATAGACCCGCAATCAACCAACACCGTCGGTTTGTCCGTCGGGCATACCCGGTCGGGATTCGTCGCCACATAATATTTTCCCTGGCTAATCCACCAAGCTGCACGACACAACCGGGAATAGACCAGTGTCATGTCGAAAGCCACCACAACAGCATCCGGCTCATCGGACGGATTGTCTGCCGTCGATACAAACCCGGCTTGTTCAAATTGGCGTATCATACTCGGCGTACCGAGAATAAACAATCGGTGCATCTCCGGATGATGCAGGTGCAAATAATCGATTGTAGCCTGCGCCGAAGTATAAAACTCTTCCGCAGTGGCGGATATTCCCATTTCCGACAAATGCAAAAGATAATCGTCTGTACTTTTTGAAGGATTATTGGTAAGAAAAGAGTAGCCGATTCCCAGTTCTTTCAACCTTTGCAAAAAGCCGACGGTAAACGGGAACAGGGTCCCTCCGTTATAAATCGTGCCGTCCATATCAAGCGCCAAATGTTTCAACTGCCTGATACGGCTTATCACATCATCCGAATAAACAATCCCTAAATTCTTATCTCTGAGAATCATATTCAACCGTTCGTTTCTTCTGTTTCTTCATCATAACCATCACGCCGCGCATTCCACATAATCATGAATACCAATGCGCCGATAATGGCGATTCCTATCATAATCAAAAACACATAATCCCATCCTTTTCCCGGGGATGAAGCATTTATCCAGTCAACCATCGCTCCTACGCCAAGCCCTGAAACAAATACGCTGGCATAACCGAACATTCCGGTCAAACCATTCGCCGTAGCAGCTGCTTTTTTCGTTGCCTGGTTGGCCGCTGCGATTCCAATCAACGCTTGTGGCCCATAGATAAAAAAGCCTGCCATCGCAAGAACGATAATCAATGTATATAACGAAGCAGATACCGGCAACAACCAAAATATCGTCATAAAGATTGCCGTACCAACCATGCAGAACACACAAGTACGATGCGCCTTGCCCTGAAAAAACTTATCTGTTGCCCATCCGGCTACCAGCATACCTATTATACCGAATATCTCAAAAACGGCAACCGTCCAACCGGCGTTTGCCAAAGATAATCCGCGGGCTTCTTTCAAGAAGGTCGGTCCCCAGTCGAGCACAGAGAAACGCACAACATAAACAAAGAAATTGGCTATGCCCAAAATCCAGATTAACGGATTCCCGAAAACCTTTTTCTTCAACAACAGCTTATATTCCGCCGTATCATTCTCAGCCTTGATGCTTTTGGTTTCGGTATGCGCCAATTCCGGCAAGCCGACAGAGCGCGGTGTATCACGCAAGGAGATAAACAGACCGATAGCACCCGCCAATGCAATCATCGCAGGAATCCAGAAACACCAACGCCATGCACCATAATGAGCAGCCGACGCAGCAACACCTTTCATCTGTTCCAGATTGGAAAAATCCACACCCAAGTTCACAGCAATATTGCCGACAATCTCCGGATTATTACTAAAGTCATGCCCCAAATGCCCCATGATATACCCGCAAAGGATGGCAACGATAGAAGCACCGATGGAATGTGACGTATTCCAAACCGACATCTTCGTGGCAAGCTCCTGAGGCGGAATCCAGTGTGTCAGCAAACGTGCGCAAGGAGGAAATCCGCTTCCTTGGAACAAGTTATTCAACACCAAGAATATCCCGAAAATAAGGACTAACGTATTTACGAACTCCGGGCCCTCTGTCCGACCGGTAATCAAGGCACTTAAATCGACCCCAAAACCGAACGCGAAATTAGCGAGCGCACAGAGCGCCAAACCTATTGCCATATGCCAACGGGCGTTCATCCGGTCGGCTATCAATCCGTTAAGGAAACGTGACAATCCGTAAATCAATCCAACAACCGTCATTATGACACCGAAGCTTGTCTTCGATATGCCATATTCCGCAGTAAGCCCAGGGATAGCAAACGAAAAATTTTTCCTCACAAAATAAAACAGAGCATACCCTACCATCGTTGCTATGATAGTCCGCATTTGCCAATACTTGAATCTGCTCTTCGTATCAAGTATCTCCTTTTGTCGTGCCATATCGTTCAGTTATTTATATTTTCCATATTCCATTCCCGGCAAACAAGCCGTCCAGCCAACGGTCCATATATCCGGTACGGACAGCCAAATCCAAAACTGTAAAGCGGCGGCGGATGAACTGCGCCCGAATAAAACTCTCCCGCAAACGGGCACGGCTAATGCCGATTTCCTCCGGTTCCACAGGAGCGCCCACCGTACGTAAGCGCCGACGCACCTCCTGGAAAGGAAGCAACTGCCCTTGCAATGCAAGTTTTATCTCATTCCAATTGTTCTTCAGGCGCAAAAGCTGCTCAGCCAACGTCTCTTTAGATACCGATTTAGCTCTCGTCTCCGTCAGACCGATTGTCGGGAAATCCGTATCTGCGAACATCGCTTCCGCCCGCTTGTCAATCTCTTCCTGTGGCAAATAAGAAGCGCAGCAGCGTACTACATCCAATTCATCCAACGGTGTAGCCATGACCTGCTCATAAAACGCCGTCACCGCCAACATACCAATACTAACTTGGAATCCGTGAGAGACACGCTCTCCTTGGTTCAAGTGATGCTCCATATTCCAAAGATGACTGAATTGATGTTCCGCCCCGGAAGCCGGTCGACTCGACTTAGCCCACTGCATCGCAAATCCACCAAGCATAAGCCCCTCCGTCAGTTTCGTGATTGCACTGACCGACCCGCCGGCAGCGCCTTCAGGATCAGCCAGGGCGTCATGCAAGCCATCCTGGACGATACTCCACGCACATTTGTCGATTGGCTCAATGCCCAAACGATCCGCCAGAATCCAATCCGCTCCGGCAGTCACCTTTGCGAACAAATCGGCATACCCTGAAGCTGTCATCTCACGGGGTGCGCGACGGATAATATCAATGTCGGCAACTACCGCTATGGGTGCCGGACAACTGAAAGTCTGCTTCGCCCCATTCGCCGTTATCGATGCTCCAAATGCGGTATAACCATCCATTGAAGCTGCTGTTGCAACGCAGATATACCTACGCCCCACCAAATGCGCTGACAACTTTGTCAAATCGTTGATTGTACCGGAACCAACAGCGACAGGAATTGCTTCAGTGCTTTTCAGAAAGCAGGATAAACGATCTACAAACGTGTATTCGGCATACAAATCAGATTCGGAAAAAAGGAAAGGAGCCACCTGCTTTATCCCTGCATTATTCAAGATTTCCACAACATATTTCCCTGCTACATCATACGTTGTGGTATCAGCTATAACAACCGCTTGTTTATCGGGGAACAAATCCCGGAACAAATCCGAAATAGTGGATAAAACCGCACTTCCTATCCGAAGCCTTTGTGTTTCATTGGCAGCTTTAAGAGCATCTTCTACTTTCGACATTTTTATTGATTCTATTTTATATTTTCAGTTTTCTATTATTAAAATTATTTTTAATTGCAACAAATGTATGCCAAATAAGAAAAAAAAGCAAGAAAACTGCCGCAACATTTTATTTATCTTTTAAGACAAACAAAAAACGGTTCTTTCCCCGTAAAGGACAAAAAGCCTTAAAAGAGAAGAGAACCGTTATCTTTCTATTCTAAAAATTTCCTTTTTGCTAAAGAAGGATTCAATACGTCAGAATCTCAATACCGTTATCTGTCATCAGAAACGTATGTTCCCATTGTGCGGAGGGCAACCCGTCAACAGTGAGTACCGTCCAACCGTCACGGCTGTCCACATAAACATCGTAACGCCCCATGTTTATCATCGGTTCTATGGTAAATACCATTCCGGGAACGAGCAACATGCCAGTCTTCTTCCGACCGAAATGACAAACTTCAGGCTCTTCATGGAATTCAAGTCCCACTCCGTGACCACATAAATCCCTGACAACCGAATAACCGTTCTTTTCGGCATATTTTTGGATGGCATTGCCTATGTCCCCTACGAAGCCAAACGGCTTTGCAGCCCGCATACCTATCTCCAAACATTCCTTTGTCACCTTCACCAACCGCTCCCATTCCGGTTTCACATTCCCAATCATGAACATACGTGAAGCGTCCGAATAATAACCTTTGTAAATTGTCGAAACATCCACATTAATAATATCCCCATCTTTCAGAATTACTTTTTCACTGGGAATCCCGTGGCAAACGACATTGTTTATAGAAGTACATACGCTTTTGGGGAATCCTTCATAATTAAGAGTAGCCGGAATAGCACCGTGTCCCACTGTGTACTCATACACCAGCCTATCAATCTCTGCCGTACTCATGCCTTCCCTGATTTCAGCGGCAACAATATCGAGAACACCGGTATTTATCACTCCGCTTTGCCGTATCCCCTCTATCTGCTCTGCCGTTTTGATCAAACTTTTTGTTGGAACCAGAAAACCTTTGTTTTGAAAATAAAGAACCTTTTTGTCGAGTTCCGTCAACGGTTCTCCTTTCGTTACATGCCATCTGTTTCTATGTTTGTTAAACATCTTCCAACTCCTTTCGCTAATGATTTTAACCTTGTCAAATTTTCTTATCAATCACCGCCTGGACAACGTTGATAACATAATCGCCCAACTTCTCGGATTCGGCAATCATATCCATGTAATAAACGCCGTCCTGGTAATGATATTTCTTATTGTTTATATCTTCTATGTTACCGCTCTTCAGCTGGTTCCTATAATTATTAATTTCGTTCTCGATATTATAAGACAGATTGATATCCTCATGGTTAAGTTCCGGCTTATGCAAGACAATGTTCATCCGCGCCAATGCCTGATCCACCAACTCAAACATTCGTTCGACGTGCATGTTCTGTTCGGGAGTAAATACAGACTTGAACTCATTCCTCCGTTTAATGCTTCGCGCCAAATTATTACAAGAGTCGGCAATACTTTCAATCTCCGACACCGCCCGCAACATCACCCGGATTTCTTCTTTACCCTCCGAACTCAAACGTCCCTCTGCTACGCAGGTAAGGTAATTTGCAATCTCAACCTCCATCCTGTCGCTGATACTTTCATATTTCTCGATGCGATTATATACTTTCAGGAATACGTCCTCGTTCTCTTCATAAAAGAGCTGTTTTACCATATTAAACATCTTTGCCGTCCGTTCTGCAAAGAGAGTGATTTCCTTATGCGCTTGAATTATGGAAAGTTCTGCTGTGGAAAGCATACCACCGCTGATATACCTGAGACGGTATTCCTCATCCTCCTCATCTTTCGGCTTAATGATGGAACAAACTGTCTTCTCTATAAGACTGACTAACCATATCATGATGCAGGTATTGCTGACATTGAAAGCAGTATGGAAAGCCGCCAGCTTAAACGATACAGCTACCGCCGGATCAGTAACGCCCATCACATTTGTAACGAACCAAGATACTGCGCCGGTGAAAGGATAAAAGACAACCAGTACCCAGCAAACACCGAAAACATTAAACATCAAATGGGCAAGGGCTGCCCGTCGCGCCTGGATGTTGGCAGTCAATGCCGCCAGATTCGCCGTGATTGTCGTACCGATATTCTCACCCAGAACCAAAGCAACGCCCAAATGGTAATCAATCCACCCATTCGCGCACATGATTAGCGTAATCGCCATCGTTGCCGCCGAAGCCTGGACAATCATAGTCAGGATTGCTCCGATCAACAAAAACAGTATAATAGAAAAAAAGCCCATATCCGTGTAATTCTGCACGAATGCGAGCATATCAGGATTTGCGCTTAAATCGGGAGCATTCATCTTAAGCCCCTCAAGTCCCATGAACAGGAAACTAAACCCGAATATAAATTCACCTATTGACTTCCGGGAACTTTTCCCTGAAAACAGGAAAGGAATTCCAAATGCCAGTAACGGAAGAGCGAAAGCGGAAATGTCGACCTTGAAACCCAAAGCGGAAATAATCCACGCAGTTACAGTCGTCCCGATGTTAGCCCCCATGATTACACCGATAGATTGTGTCAAGGTCAGCAATCCTGCATTCACGAAACTCACCACCATCACTGTCGTTGCCGAAGATGACTGAATAAGGGCGGTTATCAGGACACCGGTCAGAACTCCGGTCACACGGTTGGTTGTCATTGCCGTCAATATCCGGCGCAGACTGTCGCCTGCAAACTTTTGCAAGCCCTCACTCATGATTTTCATTCCGTAAAGGAATAATCCTAATGAGCCGATCAAACGGAGAAAATCAAATATTGAATAGTCCATTTAAAATATGTTTAAGATGATAATATCTTATCAAGATTGCCTAACTTGCGGATGCAAAATTATAAAAAATGGAATTACTATGAATGATTTGATTTCGATTTACTGCAAAAACAACAAAAAGACATATAAGGATATACATCCGGGAATTTCCATGACGGAATTGTTTAAAGCAAATGCCATTGACGGCTTGAAGTACCAACCGACAAATGTATCTGTAAACAACCGGATTGAAAACCTGGATTTCCGCTGCTGGGAATCCGCCGATGTGGAATTTTTAGACTACTCTTCACCGTCCGGGCTGCGGACATTCGTGCGTTCGCTCTGTTTCGTCTTCCTGAAAGCCGCAAAAGATGTTTTGCCCGGCGTCGACATGAACCTCGAGCACTCCATATCCAAAGGCTATTATGCCGTTGCTCACGACGGGCATAAAATCCCGGAAGAATCCATTGCCGCCATCAAACAACGGATGCAAGAAATCATCGATGCCGATATACCTTTCATCCGCCACCGCATACGGACAAAAGAAGCCATCTCACTGTTCCGGAAATGCGGGATGCCAGACAAGGCAGAACTGATAGAAACAGCAGGAATGGCGTACACCACATATTATGAATTGGATGGTTATTGCAATTATTTCTATGAATGCCTGCTGCCCTCCACCGGATGTATCAATTTATTCGACTTGGTTCCCTATTTTCATGGAATGTTGCTCCGCGTTCCCAAGCAATCGGACATCAACGAACTGGAGCCTTTAATCAGGCAAGACAAGATGTTTGCAGCTTACGAGGAGCACCTGACACTACTTAACGCGCTCCATTTGGATAATGTAGGCGACTTGAACCAAGCTGTCCGTGCAGGGGCGTCAAAAAAAGTAATTTTAGTATCAGAGGCGATGCAGGAAAAACAGATTTCCTTCATCGCCGAAGAAATAGCACGACGCTACAAAGAGGGAGTCCGCCTGGTACTTATTTCAGGTCCATCCTCATCCGGAAAAACCACTACTTGCAAGCGGCTGGAAGTACAATTGGCAACCAACCTGCTAAATCCCATCGGCATCTCATTGGATGACTATTTTGTAAACCGGGACCAGACCCCGAAAGATGAATACGGGGATTATGATTTCGAATCTATCTATGCGTTGGACTTACCTAAACTGAACGAAGACTTGGACGCTTTACTCGCCGGAAAAGAAATCGACATCCCTACATACGATTTCACCACAGGCAAACGTGTTTATAAGGGAAAAAAGCTAAAACTCGAAGACCGAGCCGTGATTGTTATGGAAGGCATCCATGCTCTTAATCCAATCCTTACGGAACAGCTGCCGGATTCTGCCAAGTTCAGAATATATGTCTCGGCGCTGACCACCATCTCTTTAGACAATCACAACTGGATTCCTACCACCGACAACCGACTGCTACGCCGTATCGTACGCGACTACCGTTACAGAGGATATTCCGCTAAAGAAACCATTGCCCGGTGGCATAGCGTCAGAAAAGGCGAAGACAAATGGATATTCCCGTTTCAAGAAAATGCGGATGCTATGTTCAACAGCGCGATGCTTTATGAACTGGCTGCACTGAGACCTTTTGCCGAACCTATCTTATTGGAAGTGATGGAAGACGAACCCGAGTATGCAGAAGCCCACCGTTTGCTGAAATTTCTGCGTTATTTCAACTACATGCCGGAAGAAAATTTACCGAGAACCTCACTCCTCCGGGAGTTTGTCGGCGGAGGCAGTTTCAGTTATTAACTACTTTTAACCTGATAACAATTGTTTGTTTACGAAATATTCGTAGATTTGCGAAAAAGTCGTAAACAAACAATTGTTATCATGGAAAGATTGACAAAACAAGAGGAAGAAGCAATGCGCGTCATCTGGCGGTTGGGCGCCTGCTTCGTGAAGGATGTTCTTGCCGAATACCCGGAAAAAATCCCATACACTACGCTGGCTTCTATCATAAAAAACCTCGAACGCAAAAAATACGTTACAGCCAAGCGTTACGGAAACACGTATCAATATACGCCGCTGGTGAAAGAATATGAATACAAAAAGATATTCCTAAACCGCGTTGTAGACAACTATTTTGCAAACTCTTACAAAGAGATGGTTTCTTTCTTTGCGAAGGAGCAAAAGATTTCGGCAAAAGAATTAAAAGAAATCATCGATATGATTGAAAAAGGACAAGAACATTAAATTCACTGGTATCATGGAGACAATATTCATCTATTTCTTGAAAGTAAACATCGCATTGGCAGTCTTTTACATCACCTATCGGCTGATATTCCATAAAGACACGTTTTTCCAGCTGCGAAGATTCACCCTGCTCGCGTTCTTCGCTATCGCGCTGATATATCCCTTTTGGGAAATAAACGAACAAGTAAAAACATCGATTGACATCCAACCGATAACAGTCAACCTCCCGGAGATATTGGTATCCGCATCAGAAACTGCCGCTTTCCCATGGACAGATTTCCTTTTCTACGGTTACCTCTCCGTGGGAGGGTTGTTACTATTGCGGTTTGTCATCCAGCTATCCGCCATCTTCCGGATTATAAAAGACTCGAAAACAGCAATCATCAACGGGAAACAGGTACATCTGCTGAAGAAACAGGCGTCCCCTTTCTCATTCTTCAAATGGATTTTCATACATCCGCAAGGATACAAAGAAGAGGAAGTGCATGAAATCATCACGCATGAGACAGTCCACCAACAACAATGGCATTCCTTGGATGTAATAATCTGCGAGCTTTTCACTGCATTTTGCTGGATAAACCCGTTTGTCTGGCTACTCGGGAAAGAGATACGCAACAACCATGAGTACATTGCCGACGACGCGGTTGTCCGTAGCGGATTCAACACAAAGAATTACCAGTACCACCTCCTGGAATTTACCAATTACAAGACTACAGCTGTATTATATAATTACTTTAATGTCTTATCTCTTAAAAACAGAATCAACATGATGAACAAGAAAAGAACTAACAGTAGCGCAAAGGTCAAATACCTTTTGCTTTTGCCCTTGACTGTGGCATTGGTATTTTTGGGAAACAACTCCGCCGAAGCTTCGAATCTCGCAAAAAAAACGGCAATGGTTTCTGACAACAAATCAACTCTTAACATAAAGATAGTTGACGGTCCGACAGAATCCGACAACATGTCTCAAGACGAAAAAAAATACAAAACTGCAGATGGCGAAGAGGTGCTCACAGTATGCGATGAATTGCCAATATTTCCGGGAGGAATGCAAAAACTCTTCCAATATTTAGGAGAAAACATCCAATATCCGGAAGAAGCACAGAAAAACGAGATAGAAGAAACGATTATTTTGGCGTTTTTTATCTTGAAAGACGGTTCAGTTTCTGAAATAAAAGTACTCAAGGGTGAAAATGAATTATTGAAAAAAGAAGCAATCCGAGTAGTAGAAGCAATGCCTAAATGGACTCCCGGAAAGCAGAAAGGAGAACCTGTAAACGTACGCTACGTCATGCCGGTCAGTTTCAAATTAAATAAACCAAAATAAGACACACTTACGGAGGAAGGATACTCCTTACACCGCAGCCGTTTTGCACGGAAGAATGCGTTTGCGCTGTTCCTTTTCTCTTATCTTAAATCGGGATTGTTACGGGCAGTACCTGTAACAATCCCGATTTGCCTTTTCAGCCATTGGTCCATTCTATTCCAAAAGCAGGTAAATTTATTCAAACGAAGATAACCTTGTTGCAATATCAGGCAGAACTGCTACCTTTGTATGAAATTGCCGGGAAATGAAACGTATTTGTATATTATTGCTTCTCCTATTAATGTTCCCGCAAATACGGGGCGAACGCAAAAAAGTGGGTCTCGCCTTAGGCGGGGGGGGTGCAAAAGGCATGTCGCATATCGGCGTGCTGAAAGTCCTGGAAGAAGCAGGAATACCGATTGATTACATTGCAGGAACAAGCATGGGTGCCATCATCGGCGGATTATACGCCATCGGCTATTCTGCATCCGAAATAGACAGCATGGTCGCCGAACAAAACTGGCCATTACTGTTAAGCGACCAGGTACAGCGCGATAACCGGACTTTCCCTGAAAAGGAACATTCTGAAAAATACGTTCTGTCGCTTCCTTTCGGTATCGCAAAGGAAGAGCGCATGATTAGCGGACTGATAAAAGGCCAGAACCTGCAAAACCTGTTTTCCAATCTCACCATCGGCTACCACGATTCCGTCGATTTCAACACACTCCAAATTCCTTTTGCCTGCGTGGCAGTCGATTTGGTTAATGGAAAAGAGTATGTTTTCCACAAGGGAAGCCTACCTATCGCCATGCGCGCAAGCATGGCGATCCCGGCAGCAATCACCCCGGTAAAACTTGACAGCATGATACTCGTGGACGGCGGGTTGAACAACAACTATCCGGCAGATGTTGTTAAAGAGATGGGTGCAGATATCGTAATCGGGGTAGATTTAGGGACAAGCGATTTGAAAGAGCGGAAAAAGCTGGAATCGGCAGTCGAAATCGTCGGACAAATCGTTGCCCTCCACGGCTACGACAAATACGTCAGCAACACCCAAATGACCGACATCCTTATCCGTCCGAACACACAACCTTACACATCCATCAGCTTCACTCCCACTGCCATCGATACACTTATCTTACGCGGACAAGAGGCTGCCCGGATGCAATGGGGACCGCTGATGGCATTAAAAAAAGCCATCGGTTTGGAAGATACGACAAACATGTCTCCTCAAAAGCATATCGTACGGAAGCAGGAGAACCGGTTCTTCATCCATAAAATCTATTTTGAAGGCATCGTCCCCGGCGATGAGAAATGGCTCATGAAAATCAGCAAACTGAAAGAAAACAGTTGGATTACATTGGAAGAGCTGCACAACGCTATGTCGGTCCTCATCGGGACAAATGCCTACTCCAACGTAAGCTACAAACTCGCCGGAGATGAAAAACGCGACCTGCACCTTTCGTTACAGCCGAAATCGGCGACCTCGGTCAATTTCGGCGTCCGGTTCGATTCGGAAGAGATTGCTGCCGTGTTGCTCAACGGAACGTTCGACCATCGCAAAAAATTACAGACACGCCTTGCCTTAACCGGGCGTATCGGGAAGAAAACATACGGTAAACTGGATTTCGCCATCAACAAGAATCCGTTACGGGGTCTCAACTTGTCGTACAAATTCACCTACCACGATTTGGACTTGTACTACAAAGGAGACAAGACACTGAACACTACGTACCACAACCATGCGGCGGAGTTCTCCTATTCGGACATGAACTGGCTCAGTTTCAAATTCCAGGCAGGACTCCGGTACGAACATTACAACTACACATCTGTCCTAAGCTCCAACGGAAGCAATGAATTCCCCAAACAGAATTTCTTCAATTACTTCGCAACGGTACATTTCGAGACGTTAGACAGGCAGTATTTCCCCACGAAAGGGGTATCCATCGGGGCAAACTATACACTTTATACCGACAACTTCACCAGCTACAACGGTCATTTCCCCTTTTCAGCATTGACCGTCAAGTTTTTATCGGTATTGCCAGCCACTTCACGCTTCAGCATCATTCCGTCTATCTACGGAAGGGTGCTCATCGGCGAAGATGCGGCTTTCCCCTATTTGAACATGGTAGGCGGCGAGACGGAAGGAAGATATTTGGATCATCAGCTTCCTTTCGCCGGAATCAACCATATCGATGTATTCGACAATGCAATGGTTCTCCTCCGCCTGCAATTGCGGCAGCGGATTGGGACAAACCACTACATTTCTTTGATAGGAAACTGTGGCGTCCACGATGACAATTTCTTCGACATACTGAAAGGAAAATACGTCTGGGGCGGCACACTCGGGTACTATTACGACAGTATGTTCGGTCCCATGAACATGACCTTCGGGCTGTCCAATTGGGCGAAAAGCTTCAAAATATTACTAAACTTGGGGTATTACTTCTAAACACATAAAAGAGCAAAACAAATGAATCAGGAAATCATTCAGTTCTTACGGGAACTGGCAGCAAACAACGACCGGGCATGGTTCCAAGAGAACAAGCAACGCTACGAACGGTTACGGGACCAGTTCATAGCGAATGTACAGTTACTGATTAACAAAACGATGGCCTTCGACCCCGAAATATCGGGTCTCGAAGCCAAAGATTGCCTTTTCCGCATCTATCGCGACATCCGGTTTTCACCCAACAAGATGCCTTACAAAACATATTTCGGAGCCTACATCGCACAAGGAGGGCGCCGAAGCATCCGTGGTGGCTATTACCTCCACCTGCAACCGGGCGCATGTATGCTGTCTGGCGGTGTCTGGTGTCCGGAACCCAAACTTCTGAAACAGCTCCGCAGGGAGATATACGACCATATAGAAGAGTTCACTGCCATCATGGAGACGCCGCAATTCAAACGGTGGTTCTCCGGTCTCGACGGCGAAACCTTGAAACGGATGCCTGTGGGGTATCCGCAAGACTCCCCCTATGCCGACATCATGAAACATAAGGATTTCTGTGTGACTGCCAAACTGCCGGACAATTTTTTCTTCGCAGAAGATTGGGCAGACCGGACGGTTGAATGCTTCAAGGCTCTGCAACCATTCAACCAATTCCTCAATTACACCGTCGATGAGTTTTTAGGAAGAGTATAACCTGCCGGCACACCCCGGCGAGCCACTGCGCAACGCCGGGAAAATCCCCGAATACATGTTCCGGAAAAGCTGCCGGGGAAAAAGAAAAGTTCCGGGCAAGAAAATAACAGGGGAAGATGGCCTTTCAAAAAAACAATAAAATATTTTGCACAATAAATAAATAATTAACACTTTTGCGCCATCAGAAAACATGAACATTAACTCTTAAACCATTATGAAGCAATTTTTCAAAACGATGTTCGCATCGGTATTAGGCGTCCTGATAGCATCGGGAATCCTTGTTTTAGGCGGAATATTTACGCTGGTGGGGATGGCGGCAAGTTCAAGCTCATCCACGGAATACAAACCGAAGCCCAATTCTGTCTTTAAAATATCTTTGAAAGGAAGTCTGGCAGAGCAGGGCGATGACAGCAATCCCTTTGCATCATTCATGAACGAGGGTGAGACCCCGTTGAACTTAAAAGATTTGTTGAGTGCAATAAAAATAGCAAAAGAGAACGACAACATTAAAGGCATTTACCTCGAATCATCGGGACTCAGTGCAGCACCGGCAAGCATCCAGGCATTAAGAAATGCATTGGTGGATTTCAAGGGAAGCGGAAAGTTCATCATCGCTTACGGAGATAACTTCGGTCAATCTGATTACTACCTGTCTACGGTAGCCGATTCACTGTTTGTGAACCCGCAAGGAGGAGTCGGGCTGGTCGGGCTGGCATCACAAGGATGGTTCTACACAGGTCTGGCCGACAAGCTGGGCGTAGAGCACTACATCTTTAAAGTCGGCACATACAAAAGCGCCGTAGAACCTTTCTTCCTGACCAAGTTCAGCGAAGCAAACCGGGAGCAGCTGACATCTTTCCTCGGAAGCATCTGGAACAACATGACCACAGCCATTGCCGAATCACGTAAAATCAGCCAAACATCCTTAAACGAGTTCCTCAACCAGGGGAAAGCGCTCGGCGATGTGCAAGAGCTTTTAAACTACAAGTTGGTAGATGGCTTACGATATAAATATGAAGTTGAGAATTGTGTACGCGACCTTGCCGGGCAAGACAGCAGCGACAAGCTAAAAACTACCAGCTTCAGCAAAATCATCAATATTAAACCGGCAAAGAAGAACAAAAGCGAAAATGAAATTGCCGTCCTTTATGCCGTAGGCAGCATCCAAGAAGAAACTTCCACCTCTCCTTTCACGGGCGAAACATTAATTACAGAGAATGTGGCAGAGGAATTGCAAAAACTGAAAGACGATGAGGACGTAAAAGCAGTGGTATTCCGTGTCAACTCACCGGGTGGCAGCGCATATATCTCAGACCAGATTTGGAAACAGGTAGTGGAACTGAAGAAAGTCAAGCCGATTGTTGTATCGATGGGCGATTATGCTGCGTCAGGCGGATACTATATCTCATGCGCCGCAAACAAGATTGTAGCAGAGCCCACCACGTTAACCGGCTCCATTGGCGTTTTCGGCGTTATCCGCAATTTGACCGGACTGCTCGGAAAAGTGGGACTGACCACCGACGTTGTAAAAACAAACAATTATGCCGACTTGGGCGACATGAGCCGTCCGATGCGTGAAGACGAAAAGGCATTAATCCAAAAAAGCGTAGAAAAGACATACGACACATTCCTTTCCCGCTGTGCAGATGGTCGCGGAATGAGTAAAGACAGCATCGACCATATCGGGCAAGGCAGGGTATGGACCGGCGAACAAGCACTCAAATTAGGTTTGGTAGACGAACTTGGAGGCATCGATACCGCCATCGAAATAGCAGCCCAATTGGCTGAACTCGACAATGATTACGTTGTTACAACCAAATCCGGGAAGAAAGATTTCTTCACCGAATTATTCGAAAAACAACTTGAAGATGTAAGATTGGAGCTTATCAAAGGATGGTTAGGCGATGAAGAATATGAGTTATACCGTTCTGTACAGGAAATGAAAGCGATGGAAGGCATCCAGGCACGTTTGCCGTTCGATGTCCGCTATTTCAACTGATAAACGATTAAACGACACATTCACAAACAAACGAAAAGTCTGTTTCCAAAAGCCGGAACAGACTTTTCGCATTTCATAAGTTTCTCTTTCTTAAATACCAGAATGGTTCTCCTACTCCGGAACTTTATTCCCGGCACTTTCAAAGAGACGAACCAACAGCTTTCCAATCTGCCTGCGGATTTCCGTTCCACTACATTTATAATTATTGGCAGCAACCACCACCGCATACTTCATTCCCCGCCATTCAACATAACCGGCATAACTACGCACGTAACTCATGCTCCCACTTTTCATACGAGACCCTTGCAAGGAAGTCTCTTTCAGAAAATAGCGGACGGAACCTTCCATCCCGGCCATGGGCAACGACTTATAGAAAACATCGGCATGGGGAGAACGGGTTGCCATAAAGGCAAGCACATCTGCAATGAAACGGGGCGTCAGCTTGTCGGAAACGGACAAGCCGCTGCCATCGTACAAAACCAAGGCATCGTTATCAAGCCCTTGCTGTTTCCAATAATCCAGCAACACACGTATTCCACGATCAAAAGAGGAAAGCTCTTTCTTATCCACCCCTTCATATTTCAAACCGATAGTCTTCAGCAAGGCATCGGCATACAAATTATGACTCACATAATTCGTTATCCGGACAATCTCTTTCAGTTTCGGAGAACGGGAAACAGCCAAAGGTATGCGCTTTCCCGCTGGCAACTGTTTGCCTTCCTCCTTCAGCAGGCGGTACGATGCAGCTTTTCCCGTCACTATAATTCCTGCACCTTCCAGTTTCCGGGTAAAATATTCGGCAAGGAATAACGCCGGGTCAGGGATATCTCCCTCCAAAGAGATACTTTTCTTGCCGGGAGGTACTTTCCCAAACAAATAACGTTCGGAGGAGAATGGCAAGCCTACAATATACAAACTATCGGACGCCTGCGGTACAACACGGATAAAATTGCGGAACTTCAGAGAAGGCTGATAAGGGTAACAATCAGTTATCTCCGGCACGTCCGGATTATGTTCAGTCGACAAAACCAGCTTCGTAACATTGTCGAACACGTTTATGCCGAAGCTTCCGGCACCATAATAAGTTCCAAGGTCTTCCCCGAGCCACTTCAGCGAGATATTCCCATCATCGAATATGCGCTCATCCGAAACAATGTTTCCCTTTATTGCCGTAATGCCATTACTTTTCAATACATTAATCCAGTCCTCGATAAACTGCTCCCGACGATAGGTCCGGGCATCCCCGTCTCCCGGCAAATAGGAGGAACCCAACGTGGGATCCCCTCCGCCTCGAATATAAAGATTGCCCGACAACACTCCGTCGGTCACCTGTCCGTCGTATTCAAGTACCGTCTCAAACTGGAAGTCATCCCCCAACAACTGAAGCGCCGTAGCCGTTGTCACGGTTTTCATGACCGATGCCGGCGTAAAGAGCTTATCCGCATTGTACGAACAAAAGGACTTGTTTTCCGTAATATTATCAACTACAATGCCAAATTGCCCGTTTTTCATAAAAGACGCCTGCACAAACGCATCGATAACACTCTTTGTCTGCGCCACCGACACCGTGGCGCACAACACCAACAGGGGAAAGATTGCAAATCTTATTTTCATCGTTAAATGTAAACCTAATTTTTCACTGAACCGGAAAACAAATATAAAAATTCTTCTTCGAAGGACATTTTTTACGACAATCAAACAGCATTCCTTTTCATTTTTTAATATTCGCAATTTATCTATAGGTCAAATAATACCTATATTTGCAACCTTAAAATTTTTATGAGATGAAGAATAGATGGATGAAGACAGTTTTACTGATGACATTTGCCCTTCTGTTGAATATATTATGGACAGGGCATGAGGATTCTGTAAAGGCTTCTGCATCTCCTTCGGTATCGCTGTCCAAACAACATATCACAGAAGAAATCCGTTTTGAAGCACCCGCTTCGCTAAAAGAGAAAGCCATCAATTTTTTACTGGCACATCGTCTGGCAGATATGCCGCAATACATCGCGCCGACCTTGTCTTTTTTTCCGGAAATCAAATATCTTCAACCATACAAGGAACCTCTCCTTTCACTCTCCGACAAATTCAACCCGATTTATAAAGACACTCAATTTAACGATTCTCCCCCTTTCCTTAAAGGGATAAACTATTACCTGTACGTATTCGAGCAAATCATTATTTAAGCCGGATACTCCTATTCCCATACATATTAGAATCGAGGAATCATCATCCTTGACAGATTCTTATTAGAAATAAATATAACTAAATTACATATTACTATGTTTCTTAGATTTCTTATTGTCGTTATTTTAACAGCGGTAATACTTGTCATCGCGGCAATGATTATTGCTGAATTTATCGGTCCGAGATCTTTCAACAAACAGAAAGGAGAACCTTACGAGTGCGGAATCCCCACGAGAGGCAAATCCTGGGTCCAATTCAAAGCAGGATATTACCTTTTCGCCATTCTGTTTTTGATGTTTGACATCGAAACAGTTTTTCTGTTTCCTTGGGCCGCCGTTGTTAAAGATATAGGAATATACGCCTTTACCAGCGTATCTTTCTTTTTAGTAGTTCTAATTTTAGGTCTTGCTTACGCTTGGAAGAAAGGAGCACTGGAATGGAAATGAAAAAAAGAGCTTCCATCCGTTCAATGAAATACGAAGAGTTCAAGAACAACGATTACTTGGAACGGATGGTAAAAGAATTAAACATGAACGGCGCCGGGATTGTGCTTGGCACATTAGACGAATTGATTGACTGGGGAAGAAGTAATTCCATGTGGTCGTTGACATTCGGTACAAGCTGTTGCGCCATCGAATTCATGGCATTGGGCGCTGCCCGTTACGACATGGCACGTTTCGGTTTTGAAATCACCCGGAACTCTCCAAGACAGGCAGACATGATTATGGTGTTAGGTACGATTACTTACAAAATGGCACCCGTACTTAAACGTCTGTACGACCAGATGGCAGAGCCCAAATACGTAATTGCGGTGGGAGGATGCACTATCAGCGGCGGTCCTTTCCGGAAATCATATCACGTAGTGAATGGTATCGACAAAATTATTCCGGTGGATGTTTTCATTCCGGGATGTCCTCCCCGGCCCGAAGCTTTCTATTACGGAATGATGCAATTGCAGCGAAAAGTGAAAGTGGAGAAATTCTTAGGCGGAGTAAACCGTCATGAAAAGAAACCTGTAGAAATACAAGAAGAAGAACAAGATTAAGCGGATTATGGATATTAAAGAAAAAATTTCAGCAATTTACCCGGATGCCAGTTTCTCGGAACAGGGAGACCTGTTGGCAATTATTCCTGCTGAACATTTCCGGGAGGTTGCAGAAAAACTAAGATATGACAATGAAGATCCGATGGATTATCTTCGGGACATTGTAGGAATGGATTGGGGAGAATCGTTAGGCACCATTTACTATTTGGAATCAAGCCGGTCGTATAACCGCATTGCCTTAAAGACATTCACCACCGATCGGGACAACGCGTACTTACCGTCGGTTTGCGACTTGTGGAAAACAGCCGAAATCAAAGAGCGGGAAGTTTTTGACTTCTTCGGCATCCGGTTCCTGGGGAATCCGGACATGCGCCGTTTATACCTCAGAGAAAATTGGATAGGATTCCCTCTTCGTAAAGACTACGACATGAATTCCAATCCATTGGATATGGAAAACGAAGAGAATGCCGACATAACCGACGAATATTACCTGAATCCGGACGGAACTATCGCAGATAAGAAAAATATTATCTTCAATCAGAAAGACTTCGTCGTAAATATCGGTCCGCAGCACCCTTCAACTCACGGAGTTTTACGTATGAGAACCTCTCTGGACGGCGAAACAATTAATAAAATAGATCCGATATGCGGATATATCCACCGGGGTATTGAAAAGATGAACGAGAGCCTGACCTATCCGCAAACGTTGGCGCTGACTGACCGGCTGGATTATTTGAGCGCACATCAGAATCGTCACGCGCTATGCATGTGCATCGAGAAAGCCGCCGGTATCGAGATTTCGGAACGGGCACAGTATATCCGTACCATCATGGACGAATTGCAACGAATCGACTCGCACCTTCTGTTCTACTCCTGCCTGGTCATGGATATGGGAGGATTAACTCCTTTCTTCTACGGGTTTAGGGAGCGCGAAATGATTTTGGATATATTTGAAGAGACAACCGGCGGACGGCTCATCCAAAATTACAACATGATTGGAGGAGTCCAAGCTGATATCCACCCCACTTTCCAAAACAAAGTAAAAGCATTCATAAAGCATTTGAGAAGTGTGATAAAAGATTATCACGATATCTTCACCGACAATGTCATTGCCATTAACCGTCTGAAGGGAATCGGCATCCTAAGCAAGGAAGATGCCATCTCGCTTGGCACTACCGGCGGTACAGGACGCGCATCCGGCTGGTCGAACGATGTTCGCAAACATCATCCTTATGCTTTATACGACAAAGTTGATTTCAAAGAAATTGTTTACAACGAAGGGGACAGCTTTGCCCGCTACATGGTCCGTATGGACGAAATCATGGAATCTTGTCACATCATTGAGCAATTGATTGACAACATTCCGGAAGGAGAATTTAAGGTAAAGACCAAACCTATCCTGCGCATTCCGGAAGGGACATATTCCTCTGCTGTGGAAAGCAGCCGTGGAGAATTCGGCGTATTCTTGGAGAGCAAAGGAGATAAAGTTCCTTACCGTTTGCATTACCGCTCAACAGGTCTTCCCTTGGTACATGCAATGGATACGGTATGCCGGGGAAATAAAATCGCCGACCTGATAGCTATCGGCGGTTCGTTGGATTTCGTAATTCCTGATATTGACAGATAAAATTCAAGTGTATGAAGCAAGCTTTTTTAAATTACTACGATATAACGCCGGTTACAACTTGGATACACGAGACGTTGTGCAGTGTGATGCCGGAAGGGCTGGCGATATTTTTAGAAAGTTTGGCAGTTGGAGTCATCGTATTGCTGATGTACGCCATACTCGCTATCATCCTTATCTACATGGAGCGGAAAGTTTGTGCGGCATTCCAATGCCGTATCGGTCCGAACCGCGTAGGAGGTAAAGGCGGTCTGCTGCAGGTTCCCGCCGACGTGATAAAGATTTTGACAAAAGAAATCATCCATCTGAAAAGAGCCGACCAGTTATTGTATGCATTGGCTCCGTTCCTCGTTATTTTGGCTTCGATATTGACGTTCTCTTGTTTACCTTGGAACAACGGAGCTGAAATATTGCACATGAACATTGGAATATTATTTGTGCTGGCTGCGTCATCCATCGGCATTCTGGGAATTTTACTTGCCGGATGGAGCAGTAACAGCAAATACACGATGATTGGCGCTGTCAGAAGTGGTGCGATGCTTATCAGTTACGAGCTGTCAATAGGTATCACGGTACTGACAATGGTGATGCTCAGCGGGACGATGGATATCCAACAAATCGTCTACAACCAGGCGGACGGATGGAATATCTTCAAAGGACATATCCCGGCTATACTGGCTTTCGTTATTTATCTGATTGCCGGAAATGCGGAAGCAAACCGTGGACCGTTCGACTTGGCAGAAGCAGAACAAGAGCTGACAGCCGGTTACCATACCGAATATTCAGGAATACACTTCGGGTTCTTCTACTTGGCAGAATACCTTAACCTGTTCATCACCTCCGGGATTGCAGCCACATTGTTCCTCGGAGGATGGATGCCGCTCCATATTCCAGGACTTGACGGGTTTAATGCCGTGATGGATTATATTCCAGGCATTGTATGGTTCCTCGGCAAAACATTCTTCGTTGTATTCCTGCTGATGTGGATTAAATGGACATTTCCCCGTCTGCGAATCGACCAAGTTTTGACATTGGAATGGAAATATCTGATGCCATTATCCTTGATTGTCCTGGTGATAATGACAGCATGTGTAGTTTTTGGTCTTGTCTTTTAATGAAAATATCAAATGAATAAATTCAATAAATACATAAAAGGGTACATTTCCGGAATAAAAAGCCTGCTCATCGGAATGCGTACCTCAATGAAGGTATTCCTCCAGCCGAAAGTAACGGAAGAATATCCGGAAAACCGTCATACGACACTTCACATACCGGAACGTCATCGTGCGAAACTGATTATGATACACGATGAAAACAACCAGCATCATTGTATCGCCTGCGGACTTTGCCAAAATGCTTGTCCGAACGATACGATAAAAGTAATCTCCGAGATGAAGGAAGATGAAGATGGCAAAAAGAAAAAGGTATTGGTGAAATACCAATATGATTTAGGATCATGTATGTTCTGCGAATTATGTGTGAACGCATGTCCGCATGGAGCCATTGCTTTTAGCAATGATTTTGAAAATGCAGTTTTTGAAAAAGACAAACTGATTTTACAATTAAACAACGAAGGGGCGACTCTTGCTAAAAACAATAAGATATGAATATAACATTATTAGAAGCGGTATTTTACGTACTGTCGGCAATCATTGCAGTATGCGCAGTGTTGACAGTCACCACCGGGAAAATTCTCCGTTCTGCAACCTATTTATTGTTTGTGCTATTTGGAACAGCCGGTATCTACTTTCTTCTGGGATATACCTTCTTGGGCGCTGTGCAATTAATGGTCTACGCAGGAGGAATCGTCGTTCTGTATGTCTTTTCCATTTTATTGACAAGGTCAGACAAAGATATGCGATATAAAATCGGGAAAGCGAAACTTGTAAGTGCATTACTGACATGCGGTGTCGGAGCAGCGTTGGTTATATTCCTAATATGTACCAACACGTTCGCATGGACTGAGATACCGCAAGACATCATCGAACTTCCTGCCCACAAAATCGGAATGGATTTGATAGGCACCGGAAAATATCAATATATATTACCCTTCGAGGTAGTCAGCGTCCTGCTGCTTGCCTGCATGATTGGCGGAATTCTTATTGCACGAAAACATTAAAGGAGGAAAAGAAATGGATATACATATTTTATATTACCTGATCATTAGCACGATCATGCTATTCTGTGGAATATACGGCTTCTTCACGCGTAAAAATCTGTTGGCGTTGTTGATTTCCGTAGAGCTGATGTTGAATGCTACCAATATCAATTTTGCAGTATTCAACCGCTATCTTTTCCCTGACGCATTGGAAGGACATTTCTTCACTTTATTCGGTATTGCAATAGCCGCTGCTGAAACTGCAGTTGCCATAGCCATTATTATTAACGTCTATCGGAATCTGAAGCAGATACTAACCGATGATATTACAGATTTGAGAGGATAAACTTATACTAATAATAACAGAGACCGTATGGATTATACAATATTAATATTAGGACTTCCGGTTCTCAGTTTCCTGATACTGGGAATTTTCGGAATGTTCATGAAACACCGTACAGCAGGGATTATCGGTACGGCATCGCTGGCTGCCGTAACTTTCTTAAGTTATCTGACAGCTTACAATTACTTTACCACTCCCCGGACAGCAGATGGAACATATGCAACGCTGGTTCCCTACAATTTTGAATGGCTTCCGTTTACCCAGTCTTTACATATCGACATGGGGATTTTACTCGACCCAATTTCCGTGATGATGCTAATTGTAATCAGCACGGTAAGCCTTATGGTTCACATTTATTCCTTTGGATACATGAAAGGAGAAACCGGATTCCAGCGTTACTACGCTTTCTTGAGTCTGTTTTCTTTCTCCATGTTGGGATTGGTGGTTGCAACGAACATATTCCAAATGTACGTATTTTGGGAATTAGTCGGCGTATCCTCCTATTTGTTAATCGGATTCTATTACACAAAAGCCGAAGCAATCGCAGCCAGCAAAAAGGCGTTCATCGTCACCCGGTTTGCAGACCTCGGCTTCTTAATCGGTATCCTCATTTACGGATATTACATGGGAACATTTACATTCACCCCGGGCGAGGAGCGGATGATGCAATACAGCATGATGATTCCCTGGGCATTAGGATTGATGTTTGTCGGTGGTGCCGGTAAAAGTGCGATGTTTCCGTTACACATCTGGCTTCCCGACGCAATGGAAGGCCCAACACCCGTCTCAGCATTGATACATGCTGCAACAATGGTTGTAGCCGGTGTTTATTTAGTCGCACGAATGTTCCCGTTGTTCAGCGCTTATGCGCCAGACGTCCTGCATTGGGTGGCATACATCGGAGCCTTTACCGCGTTTTATGCCGCATCTGTGGCATGCGTTCAAAGCGATATCAAAAGAGTTTTGGCATTTTCAACAATCTCTCAAATAGGATTTATGATGGTTGCACTTGGAGTCTGTACGGGAATGAATCCCCATGAAGGAGGACTTGGTTACATGGCAAGTATGTTCCACTTGTTCACGCACGCCATGTTTAAAGCCCTGTTGTTTTTGGGCGCCGGTTGCATCATCCATGCCGTACACAGCAACGAAATGTCAACGATGGGAGGACTTCGTAAATATATGCCAATAACCCACTGGACATTCCTGATTGCCTGTCTGGCAATTTCCGGTATTCCTCCTTTCTCCGGATTTTTCTCAAAAGACGAGATTTTGGCAGCATGCTTCAAGTTTAGCCCGGTCATCGGCACTATCATGACAATCATTGCGGCAATGACCGCCTTTTATATGTTTCGTTTGTACTATTGTATCTTCTGGGGAAAAGAGAACAAGGAATTGCACGAGAAACATGTTCCGCACGAATCGCCGATAACGATGACTTTCCCTCTAATGTTCCTCGCCTTTCTGACGTGCGTTGCCGGATTTATCCCGTTCGGACACTTCGTCAGCAGCAACGGCGAATCATATTCAATCGAAATTAATATGAGCGTCGCAATAACAAGCATTGTTGTGGCACTCGTCTCCATAGCGTTGGCAACATGGATGTACGCCCGCGAAAAACAATCTTTCGCCGAGATGTTGGCAAAACGCTTCAATAAACTCCACACCGCCGCTTATCACCGTTTCTATATCGATGAAGTATGGTTGTTTATTACAAAGAAGATTATTTTCCGTTGCATATCCACTCCGCTGGCTTGGTTCGACCGCCACATCATTGACGGATTCATGAACCTGCTTGCCTGGTCGTCCAACGAATCCGGAGAAAGTATCCGCACCATTCAGAACGGAAAGATACAGACATATACCTTCTGCTTCTTGGCAGGTGCTATCATATTAACCGTAATGTTATTATTATTATGAATATACTAAGCTTATTTGTTCTAATTCCGTTATTGATGTTACTAGGGCTATGGATAGCCCGTAACACAAACCAGGTACGCGGTGTAATGGTTACCGGAGCATCAATGCTGCTGATGCTGTCCGCTTACCTGACAATTTCATACATCTCCATGAGAAGTAACGGGGCGACAGAAGAGATGCTGTTCACCGATAGCATTACTTGGTATGCTCCCCTGCACATCTGCTATTCAGTGGGAGTAGATGGCATTTCGGTTGTGATGCTACTGCTGAGTTCCATCATCGTATTCACCGGAACATTCGCGTCATGGAAATTACAACCACTGACAAAAGAGTACTTCTTATGGTTCACACTGCTCAGCACCGGTGTATTCGGATTTTTTATCTCGACCGACTTATTCACCATGTTCATGTTCTACGAAGTCGCGTTGATTCCTATGTATTTGCTGATTGGCGTCTGGGGTAGCGGAAAGAAAGAATACGCCGCCATGAAATTGACGCTGATGTTGATGGGAGGTTCGGCCTTTCTCCTCATCGGAATATTGGGTATTTTTTACGGAGCCGGCGGAGACACCATGAATATCCTGGAAATTGTAAAACGGGACATCCCTTACAACATGCAATACATCTTCTTCCCGCTGGTATTCCTCGGATTCGGTGTATTGGGCGCCTTGTTCCCGTTCCACACATGGAGCCCCGACGGTCACGCATCCGCGCCAACTGCAGTATCCATGCTTCATGCAGGTGTGCTGATGAAGCTCGGAGGATACGGCTGCTTCCGGGTAGCAATGTACCTGATGCCTGAAGGCGCCGCAGTATGGGGCGACCTGTTCTTGATATTGACGACCATCTCGGTTGTCTACGGGGCATTCAGCGCCGTTGTACAGACCGACTTGAAATACATCAACGCTTACTCATCGGTAAGCCATTGCGGTTTGGTACTCTTCGCATTGCTGATGATGACACGCACCAGTTGCACAGGAGCCATCCTGCAAATGCTTAGCCACGGATTGATGACTGCCCTGTTCTTTGCCCTCATCGGCATGATTTACGGACGCACCCATACCCGTGACATCCGGGAGTTAAACGGATTGATGAAAATTATGCCGTTCCTCGCCGTCGGATACGTCATTGCCGGTCTGGCGAACTTAGGATTGCCCGGTCTCAGCGGATTCATTGCTGAAATGACTGTATTTGTCGGTTCGTTCGAGAACCAGGATTTGTTCCATCGCGTATGTACGATTATCGCAACGACAAGTATCGTCATTACGGCGGTCTACATCTTGCGCGTTGTAGGCAAAATACTTTACGGTACCTGCAAGAATCCCGACCATCTGAAACTGACAGATGCGACATGGGACGAAAGATTTGCCGTAATCTGTTTGATTGTATGTGTCGCAGGTTTGGGACTTGCCCCATTTTGGGTCAGCGACCTTATCAGCGGAAGCGTAGGACCTATCATTTCTCAATTAATTCAATAAAAATATGACGGATATGACATCGATACTTTCCCTGTCAGCAGAAATAAGCCTGACAGTTATTATAATCGTTCTGCTATTGGCAGACCTTATACTCAAAGAGCCGAACCACAAAAAGCTGCAAGGTTTGGCATGCATCCTGATGCTCATACAACTGATTGTAAACATCCAGCCGGCAGATGCGGAAGCTTTCGGAGGAATGTTCCGGACAACACCCATGATATCTGTTGTAAAAACAATCCTGACAGCAGGGACCTTGATTGTTTTCCTGCAGGCCGGTGAATGGTTGAAACGCGAAGACACCCGGTTTAAAGCCGGAGAGTTTTACATTCTGACATTAAGTACACTGTTAGGCATGTTCTTTATGATAAGTGCCGGCAACTTCCTGCTGTTCTACATAGGGTTGGAATTGGCAAGTATCCCGCTGGCATGCTTGGTTGCGCTCGACAAATACCGCCACCACAGCGCCGAAGCCGGGGCAAAATACATATTAAACGCCATGTTCTCGTCGGCAATCATGCTCTACGGGCTTTCCATGCTCTACGGGACAAGCGGCTCCATGTATTTCGACGATATTGCCAGCGTAATAACCGGCACGCCTTTGCAGGTACTGGCAATGGTATTTTTCTTCGCCGGGTTAGGATTCAAGTTAAGCTTGGTGCCGTTCCACATGTGGACACCCGACACCTACCAAGGCGCACCGACAACGGTTGCAGCATACTTGTCCGTCATATCAAAAGGAGCTGCCGCCTTTGCATTGATGAGTATCCTGATAAAGGTATTTGCACCAATGACTGCCGAATGGGAACTGCTGCTTTGTGTTATTATCGTCGTAACCATCACAGTAGCCAACCTGATTGCAATCCGGCAAAGCGACCTGAAACGGTTCATGGCATACAGTAGTATCTCTCAAGCAGGCTACATCATGCTTGCTGTACTGGCAGGGACAACACAAGGCATGGCTTCATTGGTTTACTATGTCATCATATACATCGTTGCCAATTTGGCGGTATTCGGTGTGATAAACCTCATTGAGCAACACACTGATGGGAAAGTGGAACGCGACGATTACAACGGATTATACAAAACAAATCCGAAGTTATCCCTCATCATGACATTGGCGTTATTCTCATTGGCGGGAATCCCTCCGTTCGCCGGATTCTTCAGCAAATTCTTCGTATTTGCTGCGGCATTCAACAGCGGATTCTACCTGGTGGTATTCCTAGCTTTGATAAATACCATCATTTCGCTTTACTACTATCTGCTGATAGTAAAAGCCATGTATATCAATCCGAACGACAACCCGATTGGATATTTTAAATCGGGAACGCTGTCACGTATCGGATTAGGTATCTGTCTGGCAGGCGTAGTTGCTTTAGGCATTATCAGTTGCGTATACCAGTTCCTGAACGATACGGCAATCCTGTAACCGGGAATCTCCGATCAAATAAAAAGCGGGGATGCACTTTTGGGTGCATCCCCGCTTTTTATTTGGAAAAAGAAAGGAGAGAAGCTGAATAAACTGCACACTTCTTCTGGAAATACTGCCGGAAAAAATCAGAAAATATTCCGGCTTTCACAAAAGAAATTGCGCATCCTCAAAACATCCCTTTCTATCTGACAATAAACGGCTCAAACAAAACAGCCGTTATCCGGTTACTCTTTATCAATAACTTTCCATACCCAAGCAGATAAAGCGGCACCTATCAATGGCGCAACGATGAAAAGCCATAACTGCGACAAAGCCTGTCCACCCTCGAACAACGCCGGAGCAATACTGCGTGCCGGATTAACAGAAGTTCCGGTAATAGGGATACACACAATGTGAACCAACACCAGCGTAAGACCGATTGCCAATCCAGCCAAAGAACCGGCACCCCTCTTTTCATCTGTACTTCCAAGTACCACAAGCACAAAGATAAAAGTAAATACCATCTCGGCAATAAACGCTTGCAACATCTCTCCATTATCGAAAGTGTTCGAGCCGGTAGCTGTCGGTCCGTTATGCGCACCCGTGTTCACCAAAGCATATAAGATAGCCGAACCGATAATTGCGCCAATAACTTGGAACAACATATACATAGCCGCATCTTTTCCGTTCATCCGCTTCGAGAGATAAACGCCCAAGGTTATAGCCGGGTTGATATGACAGCCCGATATATTCCCGATTGTATACGCCATTGCTACAACCGACAAGCCAAAAGCAAAAGCAACTCCGAGAGTCCCGACTCCGGCTCCGACCGTATCAGCCACATTTCCTGCGAAAACAGCGCTTCCGCATCCCATCAATACCAGCACCATTGTGCCAACCATTTCTGCCAAATACTTTCTCATGATGTATAAATTTTAATGATTAGAAAATATATTACGAAATCCGCAATTTTACATAACCTTATTTAGCGGGGTATTTAATCCGGCTAAGCATAACAAAAATACCAATAATTGCTTTAACAGCAAATATCTGCTCGGAATCGCCGGAACAATTTCCTATTACAAAAAAGAGTCTATTAATTTTGATTTACGGGCAATTTATATTCTCTTTGCAGCAACAAAATTTTGCATAGAACAATAGGTATACAAAAATAGATCTACTAATTGGCCATTTATGAAGATAATCACCTCCATATTCCCGTTTATCGCTACATTGTTGGCAATACCGTCTTACAACAGCAAATTAATAGGACGCCCCCACGAGACATACAGCTCCCCCGCATCTAAAAGTGAAGTCTTATTGAAACAGACACCAGCAGTCAATCCGATTGGAAGCCCCTCTGAAAAGGGATATAGAGGAAACGATTCACACAACAAAAAAGCAAAGTTTGATGGGACAACCTACATTCCCGACAGCAATACACTTGAAACGGAACATTGGGAACTGGAACCGATGAACGAAGCCACCCAATCGAAAAGAGTTCAAGCATACAAAGACATGAAATACAACCGTCTGTTCACACGTACACGCGGCTGGAACGGAGGAGACGGGGTGTTTACCGTAGGTTTGCCCGATGGCAGTGTGTTCTGGACATTCAACGACAGTTTCTATGGGATAGTAAATGCGGCCGACCGTTCACGGGGCAGCAGCAGTTTCCCTCGCAACAGCGTGATGCTGCAAAAAGCCTATAACGGAGTATTGGGGGAAGACGAAAACGATTTTGTATGGCTGGTCGACTACGTCAATTGGTCGGATTCCACGGCAGAGCGTTACTTCCACGCCCGAACCCACTTGCGACATCCCAATGGTGAAAAAACAGCAGAAGAAATAAAAAACGGAGACATAGACCAGGAATACGTATATTGGTCCGGTGACGGGACTGTGTACAATGGCAAACTGCAACTGCTATGGTGGGGAACCTATCCGAAGGAACTACGTGCCCTTGGCACAAGCATCGCAACATATAACCTTGAGGGTGACATACCAGAGGATTACTACCGGGATGACATCCCCGACTACCTGCCAAAAGAAGGTGACCGGTTCTATCGAGATTCGGTGGCACACCAGATTAACGACAACACCGTCTCTTACGGTTCTACGCTTTATGAAGCCGCCGACGGACACACATATCTCTATGGAACCAAGGGCTACGACGTACTTGTTGCACGCACGGAGACACACGACCTTTTCAGTAAGTGGCAATACTACGTCCGTTCGTCGGAGAATGGAGATTTCGCATGGCAAGATGAATATCCCACGGACGAAGAGATGAAACGGTCGCAAATAATGGAGAACAACTATCCATGCAATATGCCTTGGGTGTTCTACGAAGATGGGTATTACTACATGACAGCTCAAGGAGCGTTCTTTTCGCGCGAGGTATATATTTACCGCAGCAAAACGCCCTACGGACCGTTCAGCGAGCAAAAGCTGCTCTTTGTATTGCCAGACAAAATCGACAAGATAGGCAAACAAAAATACCGCTGGTTATATATGGTCAACCTGCATCCGGCATTGTCGCGCACAGGCGAATTGGTATTCACAACAAATACCGATGCTGATTCATTTTGGGATAACTTCAACGCTCCAGGCAGTGCCGACTATTACCGTCCGTTCTTCTACCGGGTATTTGGATGGAAAAATCTTTTTAATGAAGATGAAGCCAACGTAAACTCCGCAACCGTCCAAGTTCCCCAAAATCTTGCGGAGGGGGAATAATGCTTTTCAGCTTGGCATCCTGTATTCATTAGGTGTACATCCAACCACTTTCTTAAATGCCCGGCTGAAATATTGCGGATATTGATACCCCAATGCATATGCAACCTCGCTGATACTCTTGGAAGGAACATATACCGGCTACACTACCCGAAGACCTCGAACCGGGCAATATCCGGGAACCGCAGAATGATGATGCAGGAATCCCGACCCCACGCAACGCCAATGGTGTAGAAGCTTGGTTACGCGAATTAGGTATATTACAGAATTAATTGATGCTGCAAAACAGGAGAACGATACAAAAGCCCGTCCGGAACTGGTAACCCATATCCGAAATCTGCAAGAATACGATATTACATTCATCGGTTTTCCAAATTGGTGGTATGATATGCCGATGCCGATTTATTCCTTCTTCGATGAGTATGATTTCACAGGTAAGACCCTGATTCCTTTCTGCACACATGCAGGAACAGCACGGCAAACAGATACGCAATCTGCAAGGAATACACAATCAAGAACTTGAAGCCAAAGACAAGGAAATATCACGGCTGAATGCTATCCTTGAAAAGGCGTTCAAATGGTTTCCGATGCTCAGGGAGATGCTGAGAATGGAGAAACTGTGCGCAGCCATCGGCTTCACCAAAGAAATGATAGAGAGCCTTTTGACGAAGAAAGAGGCTATCAGGTGCAATGGCAGGATTTATTCCGAAGAACACAGGCGGAAGTTTGACATCAAGAACGATATTTTCAAGGTGGAAAGGAATCCGACCGATAACAATAAACTGGTTCTGACCATAAACAGACAGCCGATTGGCGAATGGTTCAAAGAACAGTTTGGCAAACTAAAACATAACTTGTGTGAACCAATAGAAGAACCGAAAAGGAATAGAGGACTTAGGGTGTAATCGCTAATTTATTCTAATTAAGCAGAAAGGAGTAATCAAATAGTATTTGGCTTGCTCCTTTTTTCCTATCTTTACACCATCCAAGTAGATTAAGTTATGGAACCGAATGGCTGAATAAAATAAGGTGAGTGGCTTTGTACTCCTGAAGGCTTTGCCATTACCGAAAAAGTGTGTAATCTTTATTTTGAGGAATACGACCGTGAAAATAACAGTTCCTATGTTTGAAATTGGAAATGACGGATAGTTAGTTGTAGCACGAAAAAAGCTATACCATTATAGTTAACTTTGTAGATGTAAGATAAAACAGATTGTATGGAAGACATTTTTCATGAAATAGTGAAATACCCGCCATCAGGGTATAATAAAGATGGCATCTATACATCTGATGACTGGACATCGATATCAGATATCGGGAAATCTTTTAATGGCAAGATTCTCTCTGTGAAAGATTATTTGAAAGTCGAAGGACAATATGTTAACACGGTTCTGATGATTATGTCAGCACTTGATTGCGAGTATCTGACCATAGAATACATAGAGGTAAATCAAGATGAAATGGCAAATGATATAGAAATATGCAAAAAAAATATGGTGTTAGTATCACAGGAACACTCCCTAAATTAAAAAAGGGAACAAGACTCTCGCGAATCAATGTCCCCAATGTGCTCAGACTTTGTCTCAGAGAACTTTGCTATATTGTTTTTTCATGTAAATCAAAGGAACTG
>CALUZS010000013.1 GCA_944325355.1 uncultured Parabacteroides sp. | reverse complement strand
ACAGAGCAGTTAAGCCCGATAACGCCGATGGTACTGCGCGAGTGGGAGAGTAGGTAGCCGCCGCATATGTAGGGGGGGTGAAGGACAGGAAGAAGTCCTTCGCCCCCTTTTTTTATGCCGCCCCTCCCGGGGAAAACGACCGGAATCCCCAAACGGAATGCCCGCAGTCTTAAGGAAAACTGCTTGATGTTTTTCGATCTAATCCGTTATTTGAGAGGGCTACTGTTTCCTTCACCGGATGTTGGGATTCAGTTTGCTCCATTCATTCACTGGTGGCAGGACACCCATGCCGATAACCTCGTCTCGTAACGCGCACAAATGCTCGTAACTTTTTTGTAGGGCATTTTCTTCTTCAGGAGTGCCAGACACTTTTTTCAGTTGGCATCCGTCAGCAGTGATGGATGTTTCCCATGCCATCATTATGTGTTCAAACTGGCTGTTGGATACATACGTCCCGGCAGGCCAACGGAAAGGTGTACCTCCCATTGCCGCCGCAATCATTTCAATTGAAATGTATGCCGGACTTTGGAAAGAGGAACGTCCTCGAAGATTGATGATGTTAGCTCCGCCTTTTATAACTTTTTGTTGGATTTCACTCCATTCTTCTTTGGATAATCCGGGTGTGCCGATTAAATCGTTTAAAGGCGTTCCGTCAATTTTTGCCGTTGAAGCAAAAACTGCCATCTGTTCTCCGTGTCCCCCATATGTCCGGCAGTTTTCCACTTTGTCCATAGATATTTTGAAATGTTTTGCCAGTTCGCTACGCAAACGAGTAGAGTCCAAGGCTGCCAACGTTGTGACTTGTGACGGCTTTAATCCAGAGTATAAAAGCGTTATCAGTCCTGTGATATCAGCCGGGTTGAATATTATTACAATATGTTTTACATCCGGACAATAAGTTTTGACATTCTTTCCAAATTCTTCAGCAATGGCAGCATTCCCTTTTAGTAAATCTTCCCGTGTCATTCCGGCTTTGCGTGCTGCCCCTCCGGAGTTTACGATGTACTTTGCTCCGGTCAGTGCGGCTTTGATGTCGGAAGTGTATGTAATGTTGACGCCTTCAAATCCGCAATGGAAAAGTTCTTCTGCTACGCCTTGCAGCCCGGGTGCATATGGGTCGTACAAGCATATGTCTGATGTCAGTTTCATCATTATTGCTGTTTGCGCCATGTTTGAGCCGATCATTCCGGCTGCACCGATAATTGTCAATTTTTCGTTTGTTAATGTTTTCATAAAAGTAAATGTTTTATAGATTGTTTATTTAAAACAATACTCGTGTCATAAAAGTTCAAAGTTTTTTTTGGAAAAAGCAGGAATAATATTTGTCGGATATCAAGAACGCACGGTATGGTTGTCTGCGGGAGATAAATAAAAATGGGAATTTTCTGTACCGGGCAAATTCTTTCTATTAAATTTGCGTTATGAGCGATATGTATAAATTAACGGATTGGTTGCCCACAACGAAGAAGGAAGTAGAACTCCGGGGTTGGGATTATATAGATGTCATTTTGTTTTCCGGGGATGCCTATGTGGATCATCCTTCTTTTGGTGCAGCAGTGATTGGCAGAATGTTGGAGTCGGAGGGGCTTCGTGTTGCTGTTGTCCCCCAGCCGGATTGGAGAGGTGATTTCCGGGATTTCAAGAAATTGGGAAGACCTCGCCTGTTTTTTGGTGTTTCAGCAGGAGCGATGGATTCAATGATAAACCATTATACGGCAAATAAACGGCTTCGTAGTGATGATGCTTACACTCCAGACCGTCGTCCCGGTATGCGCCCTGATTATCCAAGCATAGTTTATACATCTATTTTGAAGCAACTTTATCCGGATGTCCCGGTGGTGCTGGGAGGTATTGAAGCTTCTTTGCGCCGTTTAACTCATTACGATTATTGGCAAGACAGACTTCGCCCAAGCATATTGGTGGATAGCCCGGCGGATTTGCTGGTATATGGGATGGGGGAGCTGCCGATCAGGGAGCTGGTGTACCGTCTGAAGCAGGGTGTCCCTTTTGAACAGATAAAAGATATACAGCAAACAGCATACAAGTCTTCACGCATTTTGCCGATGGCGGATGACATTCTCCTTTTTTCACATGAAGAGTGCTTGAAAGACAAGTTGAAGCAGGCAAAAAATTTTCGTCATATTGAGGAAGAATCGAATAAGTTGCATGCCAAAAGAATTCTTCAGAACGTAGGAGAAGAGACGATTGTAGTCAATCCACCATATCCGCCAATGACACAGGCGGAGATAGATGCGTCGTTTGATTTGCCTTATACCCGTATGCCGCATCCAAAGTATAAAGGAAAAGTAATACCGGCTTATGAGATGATAAAATTCTCCGTGAACCTGCATCGCGGTTGTTTCGGTGGATGTGCATTCTGTACAATCTCGGCGCATCAGGGAAAATTTATCGCGTCGCGCAGCAAGGATTCTATTTTGCGTGAAGTGAAAGCAATTACTGACATGCCGGATTTCAAAGGATATATCAGTGATTTGGGAGGACCATCCGCGAACATGTACCAGATGCGTGGAAAAAACATGGATATTTGTGGAAAATGTAAACGTCCTTCTTGCATATTTCCGGCAGTATGCAAGAATTTGAATGCCGACCATACCCCGTTGTTGGATATTTATCATGCAGTAGACCGATTGCCTGGCATAAAGAAATCGTTTGTGGGAAGCGGTATTCGCTATGATTTGTTATTGAACCGATATGAAGATGAGAGCCTGAATGTCGCTTCACGCAATTACTTGGAAGAATTGATAACCAGGCATGTGTCCGGAAGACTGAAGGTTGCCCCTGAACATACGCAAGAGTGCGTGTTGGAAATTATGCGGAAACCATCTTTTGAAATGTTCCGGCACTTTAAAAAGATATTTGATGCATTTAACCGGAAATACGCATTGAACCAGCAACTTATTCCTTATTTTATATCAAGTCATCCCGGTTGTAAAGAGGTTGATATGGCAGAGCTTGCCGTTTTGACGAAAGAGATGTGTTTCCATTTGGAGCAGGTGCAGGATTTTACCCCGACGCCTATGACGTTAGCCACTGAGATATTTTATACCGGCTATCATCCTTATACGTTGGAAAAGGTTTATACTGCCCGGACGAAAGAGCAGAAGCTTGCCCAGCGGCAGTTCTTTTTTTGGTATCGACCGGAGTACCGGCAACAAATCATGCGTGCTCTCCAGCGTTTGAATCGAAAAGATTTGGTACGCAGGCTGTTTAATAAATGATTTTCCCAGAAAGAAACAGAAAATAGGAGGTGAAACAGACAGGCGGATTCGGGATATTCCCGAATCCGCCTGTCTGTTTTATGCTGGTAGGATTGATTATAATCCGCTGAAATCTACATTATCAAACGCTAATGAAGGAATCTTCCAGCTCGAAGAGTTCAATGTATCGTTACCTATGGCCTTCAAGTTTTTCCATAATTCTATGAAATTGCCTGTAACATTCATTTCGGAGATAGGCTGGGTGAGTTTTCCGTTCTCAATCAGGAATCCCTCTACGCCATAAGAAAAGTCTCCGGTTGTGCTATTACTATTTCCGCCGTTAAATCCGGTAATGAGGATACCTTTGTCGATGTCGGCTATTAATCCGTTTACATCACGGTCGCCCATTTCCATCATTAGGATGGAAGGCGAGCTGAGTGTCGGAGTGGTTTTCATCAAGTTTGCTGAATAGGTATCAAAGAAATAGGTTTTCAGCACACCTTTGTCGATGATGGATGACTCTTTTGTAGCAACACCTTCTCTGTCGAAATAACGTGCTCCTCTCGTTTTCGGCTGATGTGGCTTGTCGAAAAGCGTCAGTTTCTCACTGAATAATTTCTGATCCAGTTTGTCAATGAGGAAAGAATCTTTTTGTTGGATAGAAGAACCATATAAAGCACTTAAGATAGGAGACAATAACTGGGCGGAGTTCATGTTATCTACTACCATCTGGTATTTCCCCGACTTGGTTTTTTTCTGTCCGATTTTACGGAGCACACGTTCAAGAGCTTTTGTCCCGATTCCTTTTTTCACCAAAGAGTCATAATATAAAGAAGAATCGTACCAGAAAGATTCCGGTCGTGCATCACCTTCTCCGTGAACGCTGACACTGGCCGTCAATGAAAAATTGGTACTGGCATTTTCTCCTTCAAAACCATTGCTGGCAACCATATATTGTTGGTAAAGGCTGTCGCTGTAAGCGGTATTTGTTGAAATGATTCTATCGTCTTTCCCCATGATTTCACCGCAAGCATCCATTGCCAGTTTTACTTTGTCGTCCGGATTGATTTTGTCAAAATTGGAATCTACCAATTGCAAATCCGGTTGTCCGCCCTTATAATATCTGGAAGGGTCGGGGAGTTCCCGAGCTTTGTCTTCAGCGAGGAAACGGGTTGATTCGATATTGTCTTTAATGAATTTTTCCAATTCTTTTTTGTCAAGCCTGTTTGTCGAGAAAGATGCGTAACGTCCGTCGACGAACAGTTCTATGTTCATGCCGTTCTCGGAAGCTTGATGCAAACGATCGATTTTGCTGTCCCGAATTTCGAAGGTGCTTGACGAGCCGTTGTATAGTCTTACTCTGGATGCTTGACATCCATTCTTAAGGGCGAAATCCATTGCCCATTGTGCTAAGTCTTTATTTTTATCGGTAATCATAATTCTAATTTTTTTAATTGTACAGGTTTTTTTTAGCTTTCTCCTCCCACTGTCAGCTTGCTGACTAACGCCGAAGGCATTCCGCAAGTAACCGGGCACGATTGTCCGTCTTTTCCACACGTCCAAGTGCCATTGTCCATCTTATAGTTATTACCGACCATCGTAATATCGGCAAGGGCTTTCGGACCGTTGCCGATAATGTTAATATCTTTTATAGGCTGTGTTAGCTTTCCATTCTCAATCAAATAACCGTCCTTGACAAAGAAAGTGAAGTCACCTGCACCAATTTGTACCTGACCGTTGGTGAAGTTCGAAGCGTAGATGCCTTTTTTTACAGTAGATATAATATCTTCTTCCGTAACATTTCCCGGTTCCATGTAGGTTGCGCGCATACGAGGTATTGGCATCAGTCGGAATGATTCACGCCGACCGTTTCCTGTTGGCTGTACACCGTAGTATTTGGCACTGATGCGGTCATGCATGTAACTGTTCAAGACGCCGTTTTTTACGATATAAGTCTTTTGTCCGGGAATCCCTTCGTCATCAATGTTGACAGAACCGCGATTGAATGTAATTGTCCCGTCATCGATGACATTGATATTCTCGTTGCAGATTTTTTTGTTGAGCTTATCAGAGAAAATGGATGTCTTTTTGCGGTTAAAATCTGCTTCAAAGGCGTGACCGATTGCTTCATGCAATAAGATTCCGGATCCGCCGGCACCCATTACGACCGGCATTTCTCCACCTTTTGGTTTGACTGCATTGAAAAGAAGAGCTGTTTTGTCTACCACTTCGGTCGCTAATTCGTTTATGAGGTTGTCCGTAAGAAATTCGGCTCCCATGCGGAAAGACCTTGAAGCATACGAGTTTTCAATTTTTCCATTCTCTTCCATGATGCAAGAGACGCCGAGAGAAACCATCGGACGGTAATCATAATAACATTGCCCTTCGCTGTTGCAGAAGAATATGTGGGATGTAGAGTCACTTAGGTTTGCCAGGACCTTATGAACCCTTTTGTCTTTTGCAAAAACGCTGTCGTTTAGTTTTTGCAGGTATGGTATTTTGTCGTTGATGGCAATGGTATCCCATGCCGTTTGGACCTTGTAGTAATTATTGGCGATTTTGTCTTCAGTCAAGTCTACGGGCGAATGTCCGGCAGAACTATTCGCTATACGGGCTGCCGTTTTCGCAGCGTTCAACATGTCCTGCAAAGAGATATTTTCAACGTATGCATATCCTGTCTGGTCTCCGGAGAGAACCCGGACACCCATTCCGAAATCAATATTAGAAGCCGCCCGGTTTACGGTGCCGTCCCTCAGTGCGATACTATTATTATAGGTATGTTCAAAGAAGAGATCTGCATAGTCACCTCCTTTTTCCAAAGCTGTGGTGAGAACTTTCTTCAGGTCTTCTTCGCTCACGTTGAAATGTTCCATGGCAAATTTGATTCCGGCTGCCTTGAGTTCCGGTCCAGAAGAACAGCTTTCCAAAAAGGAAGGAGCAGCAAGTGTCCCTAATAAAGCAAAACTTCCGGTTTTTATAAAATTACGTCTGTCCATAAAACTGTATATTGTTTTTGTACTATATTATTTTGATTGCAAATATAAAGCTTATTATAGTTCGTTGTTTTTTATATATTTCTTTTATTCTTCCTGAAGTGTGAGAGTATCTTGTTTTTTATCATGCGGGGATATAGTAATCTTTTCCAGCTACTCGGACGATTGTTCTCAACAATCGATTGAGAGAGGATAATCAGTGTGACAGCCGAAACGATGAAAATGATGCCTAATCCGTATTCCGGCGTAAAAGGTTCGTGAAAGAATAACACGCCAACCAGCATAGCCGTTAAAGGTTCAAAAGCTCCGAGTATAGACGTCAAGGTACCTCCGATGTTTTGTACGGCTTGGACCAATGTAATATTTGATACAATGGTGGGAACAAGGGCAAGCAGTAATAAATTCATGCATTCGTATCCGTTTTGTATGGGTTGTATTCCTTGGTTTGTCATAGCTTTTAATGCAAATAACAACGTGCTGACAATAAAAACGTAGAACGCTAATTTCCATCCCGGCATGTTTTTTATTCTCGACTTGTTCACGAATGTAATGTATGAAGCATATCCTACAGCAGATAATACGACAATTATGATACCGACTGCAGCAAATTGCAGTTCGCCTCCATCAATGGATAAGCGGGCTACTCCGGAAATTGCCAAAACAATGGCAATCCATGTTACGGCCGATACCTTCTCGTGGAAAAATATCCCTAATATCAATGTTACAAATATCGGATATGTGAAATGTATTGTCGTGGCGATTCCTGCGGACATGAAGCTATATCCCCAGAACAGGAACATAGACGATATTGTATAAAAGAAGCCTAATAAGATAAGAAACGGAATATTCCTCCGTTCTATGCGGAACGGGATTCTTTTGGCTTTCATCAAAATACCTAATGCGAGGGATGCAAATAGAAAGCGGTAGAATAAAATTGAATCGTATTGCATCCCTTCTTGCATCAGGGGGAGAGTAAAAAGCGGAATCAATCCGAATGTTACGGCGGTGGAAATGCCGTATATGAATCCCTTTATGCTATTCATTGCAAGAGCAATCCTCCGGCTACTTCTTCAGCTACATCGTTCCCTTTCAGATAAGCAACGATTGCAAGGGCAAATTGGTACACGAAACCTGGTCCTTTCCCTGTAATGACATTCCCGTCGGTTTCCACAGGGTTACCAGCTGTAGCCGCCCCTATCAAAGTATCTTCAAATCCTGGATAACAAGTTGCTTTGCGGTTTTTCAATAGCCCAAGTCCACCTAATACCATAGGTGCGGCGCAGATGGCGGCAACGAGTTTGTTTTCCCGGTAGAACGAAAGTACGGTCTCTTTTACAACGCTATTTTCATTCAAATTCTTTGCTCCGGGCATGCCACCAGGCAGGACTACTGCATCAGCTTCCAATGCGTTGATGTCTAAATCCGAAAGCGTTTCATCGGCTTTTATTTGAACATTATGAGCTCCTGTAACGAAAGAGTTCTCCATAATTGATATGGTTTTTACTTCAATTCCTCCTCGACGCAGTACATCTACGGTACCCATCGCTTCCATCTCTTCAAAACCGTCGGCTAAAAAAACAATGACTTTCTTCATAACCTTTCGTATAGTTAATTGATGATTCTATTTTAATACATATTTATATGTAATCGTCCCACTTTGGTTGTTTGCGCTGCTGATTTTATTGAACTTGGCTTTCTTTGCGGCATCGATGGCGCTTTTGCGCATGGATGCGTTCCCTATATCCGTGCCTTTCCCTATTTCAGCGAAAATGACATTGCCGTCGGGGTCGACAGTGATATTTATTACGATTTGTCCTTCTTCCTGGTTTGTATAAGCCGGGCGTGGAAGGTGTCCTGTGCTCAAGGAGCGTCCTTTCAAATCCCATGTGCCTATTCCGCCAACGCCTTCGTTTTCTCCCATGTCCGCATTGCCGAGCGGGCTGCCTTGGTTTCCTGAAATGTCATTATTCCCTGACCCTTGGTTGCTTCCCTGCTTTTTCCCAATACCAAATGCGCCGGCAATTTTGTTGTTGATAGCCTGTTCTTTTTTTCGCTGCTCTTCTTCCCTGCGTTTCCTTTCAGCTTCTTCGCGTTGTAAACGCTCTTTTTCTTCTTGCTCCTGCTTGCGTTTCAATTCGGCTTCCTGTTGTTTCTTCTTTTCCTCTTCCTGTTGTTGTTTCTTCTTTTCCTCAAGCGCAACGCTCTCTTCTATATCTTGAGTCAACATTTCTTGAGGTGCAGTTTCTTGTTGTGGAATTTCTTCGGCAGGAGGTGCCGGTTCGTTGGTCGCCACGTTCTCACCCGTATATTTGGGCTCAAAGGTACCGGCAGCGATATCCACATTTCCGAAATTGACCAGTACGCCACCGTCTTCTTCCGGGACGGCAGGTTTCAAAACACATAGCCAAAGAATCAGCAAGATTACTCCATGAAACAGTATAGAGCCGGTCAGACCGTATATGTCATCTTTGTTGAATTTCATAATCAATTGCTTTGCGGGCGGGTTGCAAGTACCATTTTGAATTTATTTTCGTTTGCAATGTTCAGAATCTTTACGATTTCTTTGTACGGAACATTCTCATCCGCATAAAGAGCCACATACATTTCCGGTTCTTTGGCATAGCAGTTTTGCAGGAAAGGGGCTATTTCTTCGTAAGTGACCTGGATTTCTTTTTGGTTTCCAAATGCGACATAGTAATTTATATTCGCATCAATGGTTACGCGAGTCAACGGTTTTACAGCTGTTTGTTTTTGTGATTGTGGTAAAGTAACCTTAATCGCGTTAGGAATGACGACCGTCGATGTAACCATAAAGAAGATTAACAGCAAAAAGATGACGTCAGTCATTGATGCCATGCTGAAAGTTTCGGAAACTTTTGTCCTTCTTTTTAATCCCATTCTTTTTCTTTTTTTTAGTTCGCTGGTTCGTTCAGCAAATCCATAAATTCCATAGTCCGGGCTTCCATCTTGTTGACAACGTTGTCAACTTGGGAAACCAAATAGTTGTATCCGAATAGTGCAATGATGCCGACAATTAGTCCGCCTACGGTGGTTACCAGTGCTTCATAAATACCTCCCGACAAGAGCGCTACATCCACATTGGTTCCTGCGTTTGCCATATCAAAGAAGGCTCTGACCATTCCGGTTACGGTTCCAAGGAATCCCAACATCGGTGCGCCCGATGCGGTTGTAGCTATAAGAGGAAAGCCTTTTTCTAATTTTGCGACTTCAAGGTTTCCGACGTTTTCGATAGCGACAAGTACATCATTCATCGGACGTCCCAAGCGCGTAATCCCTTTTTCTATCATTCGTGCGGAAGGAGTGTTGATGCTCCGGCAGAGGTTAATTGCCGATTCTACTTTCCCTTCGTGGATATAGTCTTTGATTTTATTCATGAATGTCTCGTCTTCTTTTCCTGCTCGTTTGATAACGATAAATCGTTGGATGAAAACATATACGGCCATTAGGGAGAGAAGTAACAGGACAATCATGATCCATCCTCCTTTGAACGCCAAATCAATTACATTCATTTCAGCTTCTGTGGCAGCTGTTTCCGCTACTGCTGTCAAATCCGGCATTTGCTCTGCCGCTTGTTGGGCAACGGCTTGCAATGATAATAGAATATTCATTTCCTCTTTGTTTTTATTGTTACTTTAAACATTGTTTATATTGTTCGATGGTCTTTTGTATTCCTAAATATAAAGCGTCACAAATCAATGCATGTCCGATGGACACTTCATCCAAAAATGGGATGTTCTGATAGAAATATGCTAAATTAACCAGACTCAAGTCGTGCCCGGCGTTGACTCCCAAGCCGAGATTCTTCGCACATTTGGCAGCTTCAATGAAAGGAGTTACCGCTTTTTCTTTGTCATCTTTGAAGTTTGATGCATAAGGTTCGGTGTACAGCTCGATTCTGTCGGTTCCTGTCTTAGCGGCAGCTTCAATGTTTTTCAAATCTGTTCCGACAAAAATGGAAGTGCGGATTCCATTCTCCTTAAACTGGTCGATGAGTTCGGAAAGAAATTCGAAGTTTGTGGCAACATCCCAGCCTTCGTTAGAGGTGATTGCGTTGGGAGCGTCCGGAACAAGGGTTACTTGATTTGGTTTAACGGTTAAAACCAAATCAACAAACTTTTCGCTAGGATAACCTTCTATATTGAATTCTGTTTTTATGAGAGGTTTTAAATTGTAGACATCAGCATATCGGATATGCCTCTCGTCGGGTCGTGGATGAACGGTAATTCCGTCTGCTCCAAATGTCTCACAGTCTTTTGCGAATTTCAAAAGATCGGGCATGTTTCCGCCCCGTGCATTTCTGATTGTTGCTACTTTGTTGATATTTACACTTAAATTTGTCATATATTCGGTTATATCTTTTCTTTCTATTACTTTTGCTTTTAATTCGACAAATGTACTGTTATTTAGTGAAACTACGGATATATGTTTGCAAAAGATTTTATAACAAAAGAAATTCCCGTGTTAAATTTATTTGACTCAAGCCGTTATGCATTGAGTTTAATGGAGGATTTCAAGTTGAAGCATTTGCCGTTGGTGGCAGACAATGTCTATTTGCAGCTGGTAGCTGAAAAAGATTTGTTGATATCTTCTGACGATTTGCAGATGAAAAATCTCAATTTTGTCATGTCTCCAGTATATGTTTCGCCGGATGCTCATGTGCTGGAAGTCGTTTCGTTGATGACCCGTCACGGGTTAAGCCTTGTCCCGGTGGTGGAAGAAAAGCAGTATCGGGGCGTAGTTTTGCGGGATAGAGTGGTCGATGTGCTGTCGGAAATGACAGGAGCCGAATCGACTGGGAGCATTATTATGCTGGAGTTGGTAAAAGAAGACTATTCCATTTCCGATATATCGCGTATTGTCGAATCAAATCGTGCGCATATATTGTCATTATTGTCGAGAATGTGTAATGAAAAGATATACATCTCGTTGAAATTGGATTTGGAAGATCCGTCTCCTGTAATCCGAAGCTTTGAGCGGTTTAATTATTCCGTGCTGTCATATTCGGTAGGAAACAACATTATTGATGAACAATTCCAGCAGCGGATGAACGAGGTATTGTACTATATGAATTTGTAAAGTTGGCAAAGGAGTTATGAAAGTTGGAGTTTTTGGAAGCGAATATCAGAACGACAAGCAGTATGCCATCCGGCGTTTGTTTGAGAAGTTGAGCAGCCTGGGAGCAACCATTTATATTGATAATAAATTTTATCTTTTTTTGACGGATGTGTTTAATTATGAACCTCCCGTGGATGGTGTCTTTGAGAGCGATTGTTTTGATTTGGATATAGCATTGAGTATTGGCGGAGACGGCACGTTTCTCCGGACGGCTGCGAGAATCAACCGTCAGAATATCCCTATTTTAGGTATCAATACCGGGCGTTTGGGTTTTTTAGCCGATGTAGGGAGCACGGAAATAGAAGATGTCCTGGACGAACTTTTTAAAAACTATTATCGAATTGAGGAACGGACGTTGCTCTGCCTGCATACGGAACAGCCGTTGGTTAAGTCTTACAATTTTGCTTTGAATGAAATTGCGGTTCTGAAACGTGACACATCCTCGATGCTGACAATCCATACGTTTTTAAATGAAGATTATCTGACTTCATATCAAGCAGACGGATTGATAATTGCGACGCCTACCGGCTCTACGGCATATTCAATGAGTGTGAACGGACCAATCATCATGCCGCAGAATAATTCTTTGGTGTTGACTCCGGTTGCTCCTCATTCGTTGAATGTCAGACCGTTGGTTATTCCGGATACGTATACCATAAATCTCAGTGTCGAAAGCCGTAACAAATCGTTTTTGGTGTCTATGGACGGGAGATCGGAATTTGCTCCTTCAACAGTGCAGCTGGAAATCCGGAAAGCCGATTATACAATGAAAGTCATAAAACGGTACAACCATACCTTTTATGAAGCGTTGAGGGGAAAATTGATGTGGGGAACGGATACCCGTACGGAAAAAACGCTTCCGCACAGCAGGAAATAGTATTATAGATGTAGAGAAATTCAGATAATGGAAATAGATTCTCAGACGGGATTAGTGCTGGAAGGCGGAGGAATGAGGGGCATTTTTACGGTTGGCGTTTTGGATGCGTTTATGGATGCCAATTGCTGGTTTAGCTATGTGATAGGAGTTTCAGCCGGGGCAAGCAACGGGATTTCGTATGTTTCGCGCCAACGTGGGCGTTCGTTGTTTAGCAATATCGAATTGCTAGGAAAACGGAACTACATCGGTTGGAAATTCTTTTTGAGAGGAAAAGGCTACATTGATTTGGATTTTTTGTTTTATGAGTATCCCGGAAAATACTATCCGTTTGATTATGATGCTTATTTTGCTTCTCCGACCAAATTCGTCATGGTTACGAGCAATTGCCTTACGGGTGAAGCGATGTATTACGAGGAACGTAAAGACCCGAAGCGGTTGCTGGATATTTGTAAGGCATCTTGTTCTCTGCCAATCTTGTGCCCTGTGAGCTTTGTCGACGGGATTCCGATGGTCGATGGCGGTGTGTGTGATTCGATTCCAATCCGTCACGCAATAGAACAGGGTTATTCAAAGAATGTCGTGGTGCTGACACGCAATAAAGGATTCCGTAAGCCGGATAAGGATTTCTATTTGCCGGGATTTGTATATCACCGATACCCTGCAATACGAGAGAAGTTGAAAAAACGTTATCGGTCATACAATGAGACACTGGATTACATTGAAGAGTTGGAAAGGGAGGGCAAGGTGGCGGTTATCCGTCCTGAGCGTCCGTTGGAAGTGGAACGTACCGAACGGAATGCAGGGAAATTGAAAAGATTGTATGACGAGGGGTATGCCTGCGGGCTTGCATTTTTGCAGGAAAGCGGCGTAAAGAAGTCATAGGAGGTGATAAGTGGCGTGAAGACAACGGCTGAGAATAGAATGTCAAGATGGTATATTGGGGCAATTTTGGGAGTTGTCATAATAACGGCATGTGCGTTCTTTTTACTGGCGCTTCGTGAAATCCGGATGGCTTCCGAATCCCTTTCCGCAACCGGTGTACATTCGGAAGATGTACTTTTTCCGGTGTTTGACAGAATGGTGGAAGATATTGTCTGGTTCTTCCTCGGGTTTCTTCTATTCTCTGCCGGAGGTGTTTTTATTCTCTGCCGACATTATTTTCGACGGATGCGGAGCTTTCTTGAGGAAGCTCGTCGTAGCGAACGTTCTTTCATCAGTAATGCGTCGCATGAGCTGAATAACCCGCTGACCGCCATTCAGGGCGAATGTGAAATCGCTTTGATGAAAGAACGGAATTCGGAGCAATACAAAGAGTCCCTGTATCGGATTAGTACGGAGACGAAGCGTATCATACAGATGATAAAACAGCTGTTGTTTATCTCTTTAGGTGATAAGGAGATATTGAAAAATAGCATCGAGCCGATTTTACTTGTCGATTTTCTCTCCCAATTTCAGGTGAATGAGGTTTCTTTTTCCCCGGACAGTTATATTTTGACGGTAAATGCAAATCCGTATTTGTTGAAAATCGCAATCGGGAATATCTTGGGCAATGCCCGGAAATATTCAGATGGCAAGCCAGTCATCTTGCGTTTGTCGGGTACGGTTCTTGAAATAGAAGATCACGGCATAGGAATTCCTCAAGAGGAGTTGAAACATATACAGCAACCTTTTTTCCGGGCTAGTAATGCCCGTGGTTATGCCGGGCACGGTATCGGATTGAGTCTTTCCTTGAAAATATTGCAGGCGTATGGTGCGAAAATTGTCGTTACCTCGGAAGTTGGCGTAGGAACGAAGTTCCAGATTGATTTTTATCCGAAAGAGTGCTGATTTATCGGGCGAAGGACGAATATACGGTGATATTCTTGCCGGAACTTTTTTGCAATGTCTGGATTTTCTCTTTTTGTCTGTTATTGGTAACTTATTTGTATTCCAAAATTTTTAGGTTAGAAATACTTCCTGTATATTTGTATATTCTATATAATTTAGCGTTTAGTTCTATATTGGGAAAAGAAATGAGTGTTATTGGGGCGTCTGTTTCTGCTGATGGAGCAAATTCTGTCGGCATAAAGTCGTTTGTTCTGAAAAACGGTTTGACCATATGGCTGAATGAAGATCATAGTCAGCCGAAGGTTTTCGGGGCGGTAGTCGTAAAAGCTGGTGCGAAAGACTGTCCGGATACGGGTATAGCCCACTATTTCGAACATATGATGTTTAAAGGAACGGACAAAATAGGAACGACAGATTTTGTGAAGGAAAAAGTCTTTTTGGATGCTATCAGCGAGAAGTATGATGAATTGTCGCAGACGGAGAACAAGAAGGAGCGTGAGAAAATTCAGAAAGAGATTAACTTGTTGAGCATACAGGCTGCGGATTATGTCGTGCCAAATGAATTTGACCATCTGATTTCCCGGTATGGCGGGACAAGGCTGAATGCCGGTACTTCGTTGGATACCACAATTTATTATAACACTTTTGCGCCTCAATACATGGAGCAATGGGCGAATTTGAATAGCGAGCGGCTTATAAATCCGGTTTTCCGTTTGTTCCAAAACGAGTTGGAGACGGTATATGAGGAGAAAAACATGTACAGCGATGCGGTAGGGGCACTCTCCATAGAGAAATTGACGGAGCGTTTTTTTTATCCGCATCCTTATGCTTATCCTATAATCGGTCATAGCCGCTACTTGAAGAACCCCCGGCTGTCGGATATGCGGAAGTTTTTCGAAACCTATTACGTTGCACGGAATATGGGGCTGATTTTGTGTGGAGATTTTTGTGCCGATGAGGTATTCCCTATACTGGACCGCTGTTTTTCCCGTATACGGGATGGCGAACTTCCAGAGAGGAACGTGGTGCAGTTACCTCCTTTCCAAGGACGAGAGGAGGTGAAAATCAAATATCCTGTCCCTTTCATGAAAATGATGGCTATCGGTTTTCGTGGTGTTTCAAACAATCACGCCGACCAAATCGCATTGAACATAGCCGTTTCGTTACTGAATAATACGAATGGTACAGGTTTTTTAGACCGGTTGACGGTGGAGCATCGGGTAATGGGTGCCATGGCTGTAAACGAGTCTTTGAATGAAGCCGGAATCCTGGGGGTTTTTGTAATGCCAAAATTGTTGTTTCAGTCGTATGACTCGGCAGAAGAATTGGTTTGGAAAGAAATCGGGCGACTGAAGAGTGGCGATTTCAGCCGTGATATGTTTGAAAGTTTGAAATTGGAACGGAAGCGGGAATATGTCTCTTCTTTGGAAAACATCAGTTCAAGGGCGCAAGTGATGATGCGGATATTTTCCCAAGGAAGGGCTTGGAACGACTATTTGGATGAAATAAGCCGTATTGACATGCTTACAAAAGAGGATATAATGGCGGTAGCTAATAAATATTTTACTTCAGATTATCTCTGTGCAATCAAATCTACCGGGCAATATCCGAAAGAGTATTTGCCTAAACCGAAATATTTGCCGGTCAAACCGAAGAACACTGCATCTGAATCTGCTTATTCCCGGGCGTTGGAACAGCTTCCGGTCAAACCGCTGCAACTGCATCTGATTGCATTCGATAAAGATGTCAGTTGCGAAGATATAGCACCTTTGATTAAGCTGTATTATAAGAAGAATTGGATTAACGACATCTTTACGTGTGATTTGGCGTATGGCGTGGGCGTTTTGGAAGAACCTGTTTTGAAACAGCTGTGCAGTTATTTGCATCTAATAGGGACGGAAAATTTGTCGTATGTGCAATTCCGAAGCAAAATGCAGGCGTTGGGTAGTACGTTATCGTTTGATGTGACGGACAATGACTTTGTAGTGCGAATAACTGGTTTTGATAAGAATTTAGAGCAGACCTTGCAGTTGGTAGGTCTTTTCCTGACTGAAGCAAAAGCCGATGATAAGAAGTTATCCCAGTTGATAGACGAAGCAAAGGTTTCGAAGAAAGCTTTCGGGAAATCGAATGAGAGTATCGCGAAGGCTGCGTTGGAAGAGTCTGTGTACGGCTCCCAGTCGCGTTATTTAAGAGAACTTTCTTTGCAAGAAATAAAAAGGATGAAAGGAAAGGATTATATTCATGTGCTGCAGCAGATATTGACGACACAATGTGTTATTCATTATTGCGGAAATGTGGAAAAAGGGACGGTTGTAAAAGATGTGTTACAGTATATTCCAGTTTCTTTGGTGAAAAAAGCGTCGAACTTTCCGTTCCTGCGGAAGAAGATTGAGCCGAAGTGTTCCAAAATTCGCTTTTTCAATATGCCGGATGCTTCGCAATGCATTGTATATGCGTATGTATCCAGTCTGCTGGAGGACGAATACGAACGACAGATGTCCGTATTGTTTTCAGAATACTTTGGAGGTGATATGTCATCGCTGATGTTTCAGGAGATAAGGGAGTTCCGGTCGTTGGCTTACCAGGTGAGTGCAAAGTTTCATTTGCCGCAATTGTCCGGTTCCGGACAGAAAAGCGTTTTTGTGACGAAACTGTCGACGCAAAACGATAAAACTGTGGAAGCGGTCACTGTCCTCCATTCTTTGTTGTCGAATATGCCTGCGTATCCGGAGCGGATAGATGCGGTCCGTCAGAATATTTTCAATAAAGTCAACAATGGTTATCCTTCATTCCGGAATATATCCCGTAAAGTGGCGGAATGCCATCGCAAAGGATATAAGGAAGATCCGAACCGGATATTGCTGGATGTGTCGGCAGAGTTGACGATGGATAAATTATATTCGTTTTATAAAGCGCATGTTTTTGGCAAACCAATTGTTTATGTGGTTGTCGGGAACCGAAAATTTATTGATATGCAGCGGTTGGCTGATTACGGAAAAATCGAGATTATAGGAAAAGATGAAATAGTAAATTGATAAAAAGAAAGAAAAGTTTAGCAGGAAATGATAAAGGAGAATGAAATGATATTCGGCATACGTGCGGTCATTGAAGCCGTGCAGGCAGGAAAGGATGTCGATAAAATACTTGTTAAAAAGGATCTTCAAGGGGATTTATTCCGGCAATTAGCGGATGTATTGAAAGAAACGGATATTCCAGTCCAGCGTGTGCCGATTGAGCGCCTGGACCGTATAACAAGGAAGAATCATCAGGGAGTGATTGCTTTCATGTCTGCTGTAACTTATCAAAGATTGGAGGATATCGTTCCTTTCGTATATGAGCAGGGCCGGAATCCTTTTATCGTATTGTTGGACGGGGTTACCGATGTCCGGAATTTTGGCGCGATAGCCCGTACGTGTGAATGCGCCGGAGTCGATGCCATAGTGATTCCGGCAAAGGGAAGTGTAAAAGTCAATGCCGATGCTGTAAAGACATCTGCCGGTGCATTGCATGTGCTCCCGGTATGCAGGGAGACAAGTATAAACCAGGCAATCCGTTTTCTGCAACAGAGTGGGGTAAAGGTTTATGCGGCAAGTGAAAAAGCGGAGAAATTATATACGGATGTGGCATATGATGGTCCGATAGCTTTGGTAATGGGAGCGGAAGATACAGGTGTTTCGATAGAAAATTTGCGGATATGCGATGAAATGATCCGGATTCCCCAGTTTGGCTCAATTGGTTCTTTGAACGTCTCAGTTGCATCTTCGGTAATTATTTATGAAATAGTGCGTCAGTGTAGAAAAAGTAACAGATAAAAAAGCTTTGTATTATGAAAGAAATTGTGTCTACGGAGAAAGCTCCGGCAGCTATCGGTCCGTATAGCCAAGCGGTGCAAGTAAAAAATTTACTGTTTGTATCAGGACAACTGGGTATTGACCCGGCAAGCGCCAATTTTGTGGAAGGGGGCGTAAAAGAACAGACGGAACAAGCATTCAGAAATGTGAAAGCAATTCTGGAACAAGCCGGATATTCGATGGGAAATATTGTTAAGACAACAGTGTTTCTTGCAGATATGTCGGATTTTGCTGTTATGAATGAGGTTTACTCTAAACAGTTTGAAGGTTTGTTCCCTGCTCGTTCAGCAGTGGCGGTAAAGACCTTACCGAAGAACGGTTTGGTTGAGATAGAAGTTATCGCCGTAAAGGATTAGTTGCCGGGTTGTTTTATCGGAAGTTCTCTTCTGCCGGTAGAATGAAGCAAAAAAGGAATCCCGATAGTTTATGTGGACTATCGGGATTTTACTTTATATAAAGGCGGGGATTACTGATTTTCTTCTGCCTGCTGGTACAGATAACGTTTTATGCTTCGTTTTGGAGTTTTCTCGAACTCTTCTTGATAGAGCTTGAAATAACTTATCTTGCAGTACTTAGGCATTTCATTATTTAATTTGTCTATATTTGATTGCATGAGATTATTTATCTCTTGGTGGGAAATATTTTCCCTGTCTATTTGTTCCCAGTCCGGATAAATGAGAGCTACCAATTTGTTGTTCTGCGAGACTACAAGCGATTCTGAAATATAATCCATATTATTAAGCCTATCCTCAATCTCTTCTGGATAGATATTTTGTCCGTTTGGTCCGAGAATCATGCTTTTGCTTCGTCCGCGAATGAACAAAAAGCCGTCTTTGTCGATAATCCCTAAATCACCGGTTCGCATCCAGCCATCTTCCAGCATGACTGCTTCTGTTGCTTTTTGGTTCTTGTAATATCCCAGCATCACGTTCGCCCCTTTTACAAGGATTTCTCCGGTTTCTTGTTCCGGGTTTGCGGAGTCAATACGGATTTGCATCCGGTCTACAGCTCGACCGACTGAGCCTTGTTTGAATGTATCCCATTGTTCGTAAGTAACCAGCGGGCCGCATTCTGTCATTCCGTAACCTACTGTATAGCGGAATTTGATGGCTTTCAGGAAACTTTCCACCTCTTTGTTGATTGCTGCCCCTCCGATGACAAGCTCGCCCAGTTTTCCTCCGAATGATGCATATAGTTTGTCTGCTATTGTTTTATATATTTTTTTATTGATATATGGTACTTTCAATAAAGCTTTCATCACCGGTTTTTCCAACTCCGGGAAAACTTTGTTTTTAATTATCTTTTCTATCAGCAAAGGTACCGCTAATATCAGTGCGGGTTTGACTTTTGCGAACGCTTCTGAAATAATTTTCGGGCTGGGTGTACGCGTCAGGAAGTGAATATGGCATCCTTTGTTGATTCCATTTAATATTTCAAACGCTAGCCCGTACATATGTGCCATTGGAAGCATACATACGATATTATCCTCGGGATGTATGAATGGAAGATTGTCGTATGCGAATTGCGTATTACTCCATAGACTGCGGTAAGGTATCATGACGCCTTTAGAGAAACTCGTAGTTCCTGAAGTGTAATTGAGCACCGCCATTTCTTCGGGTTCCTCAATATGGAAATGTATATCCGAGCGGGAGAATGGTTCCGGGTATTTTTTTTCAAAATAGTCTCCGATGTGCTCCCGTATCTGGAACATCTCTTTGTCTTTGCTGTATTGGATGGAAAAATCATCGAGCAACATAATCAGGCGGAGTTCAGGCATCATCTCTTCATTCAAGTTTTCCCAGTTGCTGGATGCTGCAATCAGTATTTTTGCTTCAGAGTGGTTGACGATGTGGTGAACATTGTCTGGTTTAAATTCATGCAGGATAGGAACTGCAACAGCCCCGTAACTCAATGTCCCGAAGAAAGCAATGACCCAATTGGAGCAATTGCGTCCAAGAATGGCCACCTTTTCTCCTTTCTTTATCCCGGCATATTCCAATATTATATGGTATTCGGCAATTTTTTTTGCCAAATCCTTATAATAAAGGGTCGTGCCGTTGTAGTTGGTTAATGCCGGAAGCTCCCAATGTTCTTTCAGGCTATGTTCAATGAGTCCGAGAAATCTGTTTTCCATAATCACTGTAAATTTTAAATGTTAACCGGAATTTTTATTACTGCTTTCCTGATGGTTCCCTGCCCGATGCCGGGTGCGTGTCCGTCGGACGGAAAATAGATGACAAATTGTCCCGGATATACTTTCGTATATGCCGTGGGATGATCGATATAAAAGGTAATGTCCTTTTCTTCATCGTAGGGAATGGATTCTTCTTGCAATTCCCCTCTCGATTTCCATCCGATTTTTTCTACGCCGAACAAAGGGAGTTGTATATCGATATATTTGTCATGTGTCTCGATGACTGCTTCGCTTTTCGGTTTGCATGTCAGGTTCATAATCGAAATTGAAACATCATTTCCTAAATCTTTTTTCCCTTCGGGGAATGTTGAAAAGTCGGTCGACTTGATGTAATCGAAAACCTGCTTGAATAACGGATGCAATTTTTCGCACCAGAGCGTGTTTTGTAACGATTCCAGAATCATAGTAATCGAATTTTGTATATTGCAAATATAATGCCTTTTCCGATTTGTTTTACGTATGGCGGCCGTTTTATTGTTCAATTTTTTTCGGCGCGAAAATCTTCAGGAGGATATATCCGAGGATTCCGGAGATGAAAGAACCGCAGAATACGCCCAGCTTTGCTTGATTGAGCATCATTGTCCCATTGGGAGCGGAGAGGTCGAACGATAGATTGGCTATGAACAGTGCGACTGTGAATCCGATGCCGCCTAACATGGCAATTCCGAAGAGAGATCTTTTGCTCATATGTTTAGGCATTGTGACGACTTTCATTTTGATAAACAGGTAAGAGAATGAAAATATTCCAAGAGATTTCCCGGCGACGAGACCAAATACGATAGCTAAAGGAATTCCGACTAATCCGTCCGGATTGATGTCGTCGAATGTAACTCCTGCATTGACGAAGGCGAATAGCGGAAGTATCAGATAGTTTACGATCGGATGGAGTTTTTCTGCAATACTTTGCAACGGACTGACGGTTTTGTCTGCCAATGTATGTATGTTATCGAGTATTTGCATGTGCTGGGATGTAAGCACGCTTGCCTTTTCCCCTGTTTTGATTTGCGACTTATCCAACATTGCCAGATAACTTCGCATGTCTTCTTCGAAGTGGTCGAGCGAAGCGACCGGGAGAGCCGGGACAGTGAATGCCACCAATACTCCGGCGATGGTAGGATGTATTCCTGATTCGAGGAATAAGAACCATACACAGAATCCTAATATGTAATAAAACAGGTGGTTGTTGATTTTCATTAATCCTCCGGCATAAAGGATGGCGAGGAAGATAAATGAAATCAGTAGCGGGACGTATGCGATTTCTCCACTGTAAAAAAGTGCAATGATAATTATCCCGCCGATGTCGTCGACCACCGCCAACGCTGTCAGAAATATCCGGAAGCTGAGTGGAATGCGTTTTCCTAACAGACCTAATACCGCAAGGGCAAATGCAATATCGGTTGCCATTGGAATGGCGGCGCCCATACTTTCAGGCTCGGACGGACAGATTATGAAGTAGAACAGAACCGGTACAATCATTCCCCCGCAGGCGGCGATAATGGGAAGCAATGCTTTTTTCAGGGATTGCAATTCGCCTATCAATATCTCTTGTTTTATTTCCAGACCGATGACGAAGAAGAATACAGCCATCAATGCATCGTTGACAAATGCCAGCATTGACATGGTTTCTCCATGGTGAGAGAAGAAATTGAAGTTTCCTGCCTGTAAGTGTATCGGGTAGGATAATAATTTATGATAACTCTCTTGCCAAGGCGAATTTGCCAGAATCATGGCAATAACCATTGCGAAAAAAAGTAAAAGACTTGCATTCGGCTTTAGGAGCGCAAAGCGCTTTAGCGGCTTCAGTATTACATTGATAGTATTCTGCATTATTTATTGTTATTTGATTTAGTTTGTAGTTATTGATAGTGCAAAGGTATATATAAAAGCTGATATGGGAAAATAGGAAATTCTCCGGGCTTGTCTTATCTCTTTCCGGCAGGAGGAATCGTGAATGTTTATATGTAAATAGGTAGGGGTGTTGGGAAAACTTGCCGGTTGTTCCGGGGGAATAAAAAACAGGGCATAACAAATCTTTTTCGTTATGCCCTGCCAATTATATTACAATGGAATTAAAGTTTGTCGTTTGAACCAAGAACGTTGATGATCTTGTGTTTGTAAAGTTTTTCCATTTCATCGCGAGCCGGACCTAAATACTTGCGCGGGTCAAATTCTGCCGGCTTTTCAGCAAATACCTTGCGGACAGCTGCTGTCATTGCCAAACGGGAATCAGAGTCGATGTTGATTTTGCATACAGCAGATTTAGCAGCTTTACGCAATTCTTCTTCCGGAATACCGATAGCTGCTTCCAGCTTTCCGCCATATTGATTGATCATGTCTACATACTCTTGAGGAACTGAAGATGATCCGTGCAATACGATTGGGAATCCCGGTAATTTTGCCATAACGGCATCCAATACGTCGAATGCCAAAGGAGGAGGAACCAAACGTCCGGTTGCCGGGTCTACGTGGCATTGTTCCGGTTTGAATTTGTAAGCACCGTGAGACGTTCCGATAGAGATAGCCAAAGAATCACATCCTGTACGGGTTGCGAAATCGATAACTTCCTCTGGATTTGTATAAGTGTGGTGTTCTGCGGATACTTCGTCTTCAACTCCAGCCAAAACGCCAAGTTCGCCTTCAACAGTAACGTCGTATTGGTGGGCGTACTCTACCACTTTCTTTGTCAAAGCAACATTTTCTTCATAAGGAAGATGGGAACCGTCAATCATGACAGAGGAGAATCCCATGTCAACACAGCTTTTGCATAATTCAAAAGAATCTCCGTGGTCCAAGTGCAATACGATTTGCGGTTTTTCGCAGCCTAATTCTTTTGCATATTCAACAGCTCCTTCTGCCATGTAACGGAGCAATGTCTGATTAGCATAGTTACGTGCACCTTTGGAAACTTGCAGGATTACCGGTGATTTTGTTTCAACAGCTGCTTTAACGATAGCCTGCAACTGTTCCATGTTATTGAAGTTGAAAGCAGGGATTGCATAACCTCCTTTAATTGCCTTTGCAAACATCTCTTTGGTGTTTACAAGACCTAGTTCTTTGTAGCTTACCATAATTGTATATTTTTAATTTATACGTTAGTATTTAAAACTGGTGCAAAGATATAATTTTACGCTTAAATAGATGCTTTAGAGCATATAAAAAATCAAAAGTGCAGGCAAAGAGGGTTGAATTTGTGTGTTATTTTGGAAAATCTCTTACTTTTGGGACGCCGATTAGTGGGGATTTCTGATTTTTTCAGGGACAGATTAAAATGGTATGGAAAATCTTTGTTAGTTTCAACTCTTATCCATACCTTTGCAAGCCAAATGCCGGTTACCACTGAATAAGTATTGATAAATAAAAATAAGATAAAGAAATGAAGAAAGGAATTCATCCAGAAAATTATCGTCCTGTAGTTTTCAAGGACATGTCTAACGATGATATGTTTATTACTCGTTCGACTGCAAGCACAAAAGACACTATCGTTTTGGACGGTGTAGAATATCCGTTGATAAAAGTGGAAATTTCAAACACTTCTCATCCGTTTTTTACTGGTAAAGCGAAATTGGTTGATACAGCGGGTCGTGTTGATAAGTTCTTGAGCCGTTACGGAAACCGTAAAAAGTAAATTTGTGCCGGAAATGTAATGCCGTCGCTATGTTAAGACGGTTTCGTCTGAAAATATTATTAATCACAGCAAAGAAAACTTTGCTGTGATTTTTTTATTTTAAAAGCCGGGATTTTCCGGAAAACGTCCGGCGGTTTTTTAGAAAAGGCTCGGCTGCTTTTGGTGGAAATCTGCCGGATTTCTTTTTGAATGGCGGGCTGTTCTTTTCCGGTTTTTCACGGTGCATGTTCTTTGGGAGTCTTTATGGCTTGCAGGTTTTGTAAAAAACGTGTTACTTTGTTCTACATAAAAGATACGAATTATGAATTTCATACAAACGGAAGTCCTTGGCGTCTGGATTATAGAACCGCGTGTGTTTATGGATGCCAGAGGTTATTTCATGGAGTCATACCAGAAAGAAGCGTTTGATTCCCATATAGGGGCAGTTGATTTCATACAGGATAATGAATCTTGTTCGAGAAAAGGGGTGTTGCGCGGATTGCATTATCAGCTTGCTCCCTATTCACAGGCGAAGTTGGTCCGGGTCATAAAAGGGGCAGTCTTGGATGTGGCTGTCGATTTGCGCAGGAACTCTCCGACTTATCTTAAGAGCGTGGCGGTGGAATTGACAGAAGCGAACAAACGTCAATTATTTGTTCCTCGCGGCTTCGCACACGGTTTTCAAGTCTTGAGTGATGAAGCTGTCTTTGCTTATAAAGTGGATAATGTTTATCAGCCGAGTGCCGAGCGCAGCTTGCGTTTCGATGACCCTGACTTGGCCGTACAATGGCGGCCGAAGGATACAGATTCCGGGACTTTTTTGCTGTCGGATAAGGATTTGAAAGCACCGTTCTTGAAAGACGCGGAATTTAATTTTGAAATATAATAAATGAATATGATATGAAATGCTATTTGGTTACGGGTGGTGCCGGATTTATCGGGGCGAACTTCGTGAAATATATGTTGTCGACCTATGAAGATGTGAAGATTGTTGTGCTTGATCTGTTGACGTATGCCGGGAATTTGGCTACGATTGCCAAAGATATCGACAATGAGCATTGCTTTTTTGTGAAAGGCGATATTGGAGACAGGGAACTTGTTGACCGGCTTTTTTCGGAGTACAGCTTTGATTATGTGGTGAATTTTGCTGCGGAAAGCCATGTTGACCGGAGTATCGAAAACCCGCAGCTTTTTTTGCAGACTAATATTTTAGGGACACAGAATTTGTTAGACGCAGCCCGTAAGGCATGGGTGGTTGGTAAAGATGAACAAGGCTATCCATTGTGGCGTGAGGGTGTCCGTTTTCATCAGGTTTCGACCGATGAGGTTTATGGAAGTTTGGGCGCTTCCGGCTATTTTACGGAACAGACACCGCTTGACCCGCGTAGCCCGTATAGCGCATCGAAAACCAGTGCCGATTTGTTTGTAAAAGCTTATCATGAAACCTTCAAGATGCCGGTGACGATTACGCGCTGTTCGAATAATTATGGTCCGTATCATTTTCCGGAGAAGCTGATACCTTTGGTGATAAAGAACATACTGGAAGGAAAAAATATTCCTGTTTATGGCGATGGATCGAATGTCCGTGATTGGCTGTATGTGGAAGACCATTGTAAAGCCATTGATTTGGTTGTCCGTAACGGCAGGGACGGTGAAGTTTATAATGTGGGCGGGCATAATGAGAAACGGAACATTGAAATCGTAAAATTGATTATCCGTACAATCCACCAGTTAATGATAGAGCAGCCGGCTTACCGTGATGCCTTGAAAAAAAGAGACTACAACCCGGACGGTTCTTTATCGGTCGATTGGATAAACGACAGCTTGATTTCTTTTGTGAAGGATCGTCTCGGTCACGACCAACGTTATGCAATAGATCCGTCGAAGATATCTGAAGAGTTGGGATGGTTGCCGGAGCATAATTTTGAAGAAGGAATTGTTAAGACGATACGTTGGTATTTGGAACATCAGGATTGGGTGGAGAGCATCATCGGCGGTGAGTATATGAAATACTATGAGCGGATGTATGCAAACCGATAACCCCCATTCCTGTTTGTTGCCAATCCATTTGTGACATAACCTGATTTGTCCGTCCAATGCACTTTAAGAATCATCTGACGGTGTCTGGACGGATTTTTTTATCTGTTCAAGGATGGCTTCCCGTATCTCTTCCCTGATGTTGGAGCGCGAACTGTGCAGCTCTGCTACTTTTGCAGGTTGGAATATGTCTTTATATCGGCATTTTGCCAAACGTATTTTGAAATCGTCTAAATTTCCTTTGATGTCGACGCCTATTTTGAAAGGTAGCGGCGATTTCAATACGGAGATGTGGTAGTCGAATGTCATGTCAAGATTTTGCGTCCCGCCGACAGCTACTCTATATCTGTCCATTTCCACCAAGAACGGGAAGACTTCTATTTTGTTGTCTCTCACAGCTAAATCTACCGATATGCTGTCGATGACGTTTCGTTCCTTATTCTTGAACCAGAGCATTTTTGATATTTCGGCAAAAGTCTCTCCGTCGAGCAGGGTCATGTTTTTCCCGTGCAGATAACAGAAGGACTGCAAAGTCGGCAATTTGACAGACATTGCCGAATCCAGTTTGGTATTTGCTGTAATCTGGCAATCCACTACGCCTTCGAATGAACGCAACATTGGGACTAACGTATCCATCGTCGGGAATAACCCGATAAGTTTGTCTACCTGAATTTCGTTCAGCCCCAAATCGAAGCCGATGTCTGCTTCGTTTTTGTCCTGTGAGGAGTAGAGCAACGTAATTTTCCCTTTCCCGATATTCGAATTCATGGAAAGTTCGTTCAAATTGAAACTTTGGTTCCTGATAACTATGTTTCCGTAAACATCGGTCATTTTCAGATTCCGGAAGTCGATTTTTTTGATTTTTGTGTCGAGTTCCATATCGAGGAATTTCGGAATACGGAATATTTCTGTCGCTGTTGAGTCAACTACTGTTTCTGTGGCGAGAGAATCTGCTGTTTCCATAACGTCTGTCTGCAAGTTCAGTGCTTCGTCTTCGATATCAGTGACAGGGGTGCTCGTTGCTGCATATTCCATTCCTGCATTCATAGCCTGCAATAGTTGGTTGCAGTCGATGTATTCGGATTCGAAGAGGAAGTTTCCTCGCAGTGTTCCGCCGCGTTTGAAAGCGCGTCTTATTTGCCGGATATTCCCGTTGAGTTTCAAATCACTTTTCCCGATGTGGACTTTTGCCCCGTTGAGTGCAACATTGTTTGTCGTAAATTTCAAATTTGCAGGGTCCATGCTTATAGGAAGAGGAAACATTTTACTGAATAACCGGAAACGGTCGAATTTGATATTTCCTTGTATGTCCCAAATATCGAGCGGATTTTTTTGTGCCGTGTCTCTTTTTGCGGAGACGTTCCTTGCCCGCATGGTGTTGCGCCGCGTTGTTGTTCTTTGTCGCTCTTTCCGGTATTTCATATATAGGTCTCGGAATGTGACAGCTTCCACATTGATTTCGCTTTTGGCGAGAGACAATCCTGTACGCAACGGTAAAGAGAAATACTTCAGCGTGTCTAAGGTGAAAGAGACTCCCGCCGAAGGCATTCTCTTGTCGCTCCTCGACGGTCCTATGCCGGCTTTCACCGACAGGTTTTTGGTTGAAAGCCAAGCGGAGTCTGGCAGCAGGGTGCTCAAATGCCCGAACCGGAAAGACACAGCCATAGGCATAACGGATGTAGTGTCAATAATCGGGGTCGTTCTTGCCTGCATCTTAAGATTCCGTATGTTTGTCCTGATACTTTTCTGGTATCTGGCATTCAGTGTGTCGACAGTGAGGGTTGCGTTCAAAATTTTCTTCATCTTTGTGCGAGCCGTATCTGCCGGTTCAAACATTCTTGTTTCTAATTTTGTCCCAGAGATAAAGAAATTGAGGTCTAAAGGTTTGCTATATGCTTTGAAATGGTCGAAAGAGAGATTTCCGGCCGCTGTGATATTCCCATATTGTGCACTAAGTATGTCTTTGACTGTAAAGGTTGTATTTATGTCAGCCTTTAATATTCCTTCGACGAGCAGCGTGTCCGGGTTCAAAAAGTCTTTACATAATTGGGTGAAGTTTATGTCTCCGACAATTTCGGCTGAAACCGCCGGGTTGTTGAACAGGTCATGGACTGTCCCTTTGCTGGAAAGAATTGCGTTTGTTCCTTTCAGTTGCAGGTTTTCCAACTTAAGGAATGAGGAATCGGGTGCTGTTCCGTTCAAATGAACTTTAAGGTCGAGCAGGAATTGGTCGATACCTTGTTTGATTCCTTTCACATGATAGGCTGCATCGTCTACCTTGCAGCTGAGATTGATTGTCGGGACAATGCTGTCGCCCAGCATACCTTTGATACTACTTTCCAAGGTTATTTTCCCTTCAGCTTTGATGTCTTTTTTGTTCTTAAAGTAGATGTCCGGAATGTAATCCAATAAATCAGCCATATCCGACACGCTTAGTCCTAACTTCAAGTCGATGTCTCTTTTGTTTGCTGCGATGGTTTTTACATACCCGTCGGCAGTAAAAGGAATGTTGTTTATTTTCAGTTCGGCATTTTCCAGCGTGATGTCTTGATATTGGTTCGTCAGCAGGATTCCGCTTTCAAAAGAAATCTGCTGGCTGTTGTTCAGCGTGTATGCAGGGCTGTCGAAGTTCACTTCGGCAATGGCCGCTTTGATTTTGAATTTGTTATTGTCTTTGCGAATGGCTCCCTTCAAAAGAAGACCGAAATCTTTCAGTTCGGCAAACGTGGACTGGACTTCATCAACGTATTGCAGGTAGCCGTTGTTGATAGTAATCCTTCGCAGATTAATGTTCGGCATTTCAAAAGTTGTCGAATCCGCACTGGTTACAGTCTCGGCCGAATCTTCTTTAAGAATCATCCAGTTAGGTTTGTTGTTTTTGTCGATATATCCGTATATCCTTGGGTGATCGATGTTGAAATAGTTAAGGGTGAGCTGTTTGAATAAGAAATAGTCTGACGGGTTGACCGCGATGGTGATATTGTTGAATGCGGCAATAGTATCGGGTACTTGCGTGTCGCTGTCGGTAGTATCTTTCGGAGATAATAAGAATCCGTTCGATAGCTTGACACCCAAGTAAGGGAATGTCTCAAAATAGGTGAGTTCGATTTTTTCGCAATCGAATTTCCCTTCAATCATCTTGTTCGCATTCTCTATAATTAAAGGAGTAAGTGTTTCAGGCGTAAGTATTTTCCATTTCAGTATGGCGAAAGTTGCAGCCGGAATCACGATGAATATGAATAGGACGACAGCGAAGATTATCCATAATGCCTTTTTTATCTTCTTTTTCATACGGTCAAATGTTTTTAATCAGCATAGCAAAGGTAATAATGTTTTTCCAGACTGTGACAAAAAAGAATTGTGATTATTGCAGGTTTTTTGTACCTGTTTTCAGCACCCTGTTTCGCTTTTTATTGTAGTTTCGGAGATTCGTTTGAATGGCGTTGCCGATGGCGGTTTCCGATGTTACCCGATTTCCGGAAGTTGCGATATCTATTTTGTGGAATTCGTTGGAAATATTCCGGCGATTTTGTTTAAGTTTGCAATATGAATAGTTTAGTAATGTAAAAAACGGAAGATATGCACAATTGGTTTGAATGTAAGGTTTCGTATGAAAAGATGATGGAGAACGGAATGCAGAAGAAGGTTACAGAACCGTATCTGGTGGATGCATTGTCGTTTACGGAAGCAGAGGCGCGTATAATAGAGGAAATTCGTCCGTTCATTACCGGAGAGTTTACGGTGACGGATATCAAGCGCGCCCGTTTGTCGGAACTTTTCTTTAATGAGAATGGAGACCGGTTCTTTAAAATAAAGGTATATTTTATTACACTCGACGAAAAAAGTGGGGCGGAGAAGAAAACAGCCGCTCAGATGCTTGCGCAGGCTTCTACTTTAAAAGAAGCGATTGCTGTATTGGAAGAGGGGATGAAAGGGACACTTGCAGATTATACGATTGCGTCGGTGGCGGAAACTCAAATTATGGATGTGTTTCCTTTTGATGCGAACAGCGTACCGGCGGAGAAGAAGTCGGAAGAAGAGCTGATAGCGGAACAGAAATAGTGGATGACGTGTGAAAATGGAAACGATGAGTGTTGCTCAGAATTTGGTTTGTATAAAAGAAACGCTTCCTGAAAATGTCACGCTTGTGGCTGTATCAAAGTTTCATCCGGAGCAGGTGATACGGGAAGCGTATGATGCGGGACAGCGGGTTTTCGGGGAGAGCCGGGTACAGGAACTTTGCCGTAAGCGGCTGCAATTGCCCGGAGATATTCATTGGCATTTCATCGGCTCTTTGCAGACCAATAAAGTAAAGGATATAGCTCCTTTTATCGAATTGATACATAGTGTCGATTCTTTAAAGCTTCTGAAAGAGATAGATAAACAGGCAGCGAAAAATAACCGGGTCATTAATGTGTTGCTGGAAATTCATGTTGCACAGGAACCGACAAAACATGGCTTGACTCCGGAAGAGTCTGTTGTTTTATTGAAGAGCGAGGAGTTTAAATCTTTGCGGCATGTACGAATGTGCGGAATTATGGGGATGGCAACAAATACAGACGACGAGACAGTTGTGCGGCAGGAGTTTCATCGCTTGCATGAACTTTTTGTCTTGTTGGCGAACGAATGTTTCCCATCCGAGCCGAGCTTTTCGATTTTGTCGATGGGAATGAGCCATGATTACCGGTTGGCTGTGGAGGAAGGTAGTACGATGGTTCGGATAGGTACCGATATTTTTGGAGAACGTGAGTATTGATAAAAAGTTAAAAGAGAAAATTTATGATAGATTTAAGTACGACTTACGCTGGATTGTCGTTGCGCAATCCGCTGATTGTAGGAAGTTCCGGATTGACGAAAAGCGCGGAACGGAATTTGGATTTTGAAAAGGCGGGAGCCGGTGCCATCGTTTTGAAATCCCTGTTTGAAGAGCAGATAGAGATGCAGAGCGCGCATATGTTGCAAACGGAGGATTATCCGGAAGCTGCCGACTATATCCGTAGTTATGTGAAAGCTCATCAGGTTCAAGATTATTTGGATTTGATAAAACGGACGAAGGAGTTGTGTTCGATTCCTGTGATAGCAAGCATTAACTGCTACAAGTCGGCGGCATGGGTTGACTTTGCAAAACAGATAGAAGCCGCCGGTGCCGATGCTTTGGAATTGAATATTTTTTATATGAATGCCGAGTTGGAATACAATAGCGATAGTGACCGTGACTTGTTCGTAGGTATTGTCCGCCGGATTAAAGCCGCCGTGTCGATACCGGTCATCGTAAAAATAGGGAAACTATTCGGTAATATTGTGTCGCTTGTGCATGTCTTAAAGGTCAATGGCGCAGATGGCATTGTTTTGTTCAATCGTTTTTTTCAGCCGGATATCGATTTGAATTCGTTGCAACTCGTTTCCGGAAATGTTTTCAGCAGCCATTTGGATTTGAGTGATACATTGCGGTGGACAGCAATCGTATCGGGTAAAGTACCGGGAATCAGTATCGCGTCTTCTTCCGGAGTACATGATTGGGAAGATGCCGTGAAATGTTTGTTGGCCGGTGCTGATGCCGTTCAAATGTGTAGTGCCCTTTATACGCATGGTCCGGAATTGATTTCCCAAGTTTTGGTTTGTCTGGAAGAGTGGATGAACCAAAAGCATTTCGATAAGGTATCCCAGATAAAAGGATTGTTGAATTTTGCGAATATATCCAATCCGTTGCTTTATGAGCGCGCGCAATTCATGAAATATTTTTCGGATAGGGATTGATTTTAGCCGGAGATGATATTCTTGTCTCACATGGCTTTTTTAGACGATGCCGGAGCCGATTGCTTTCAATGATAAAAATAAAAAAAACACAGACGATTATGAGATATTTGATTGTTGGGGGAGTAGCCGGGGGGGCTACGGTAGCAGCCCGTCTCCGCCGGTTGGATGAGCAGGCGGAGATAATCCTTTTCGAGCGTGGCGAGTTCGTTTCGTATGCGAATTGCGGATTACCATATTATATAGGAGGAACGATAACTGACCGGTCCGATTTGTTTGTACAGACTAAAGCCGGATTCACAAAACGTTTCTGCGTAGATGTCCGTGTTCGGCATGAAGTACTTTCGATAGATTCTGCTCAAAAGCTGGTACGAGTAGTCGATTTGTTGTCAGGGAAAGAGTATGACGAACGATATGATAAACTGGTTCTATCTCCGGGGGCAGAGCCATTGCGTCCTGCAATCGAGGGCATTGACAGCGATAAGATTTTTACTTTGCGCAGTGTGCCGGATACCGATAAAATCAAAACCTATATACAACGTCGGAAAGTGAAACGGGCGGTCATTGTTGGTGGTGGTTTTATCGGTTTGGAAATGGCTGAGAACCTATATATGGCAGGGGCTGAAGTCTTTATTGTTGAAATGGCAGACCAGGTGATGGCACCGGTGGATTATTCGATGGCAGCTATCGTTCATCAGCATCTGCTGTCGAAGGGAATCCATTTGATGTTGGGGAATGGCGTGACACGTTTTGAGGATAGAGACGAAGAGCTGTGCGTTAGTTTAAGTGATGGCAAGCAGCTGGTTGCGGATATGGCTTTGCTAAGTATTGGAATCCGTCCGGAGAACCAGTTGGCGAAAAGCGCAGGTCTTCAGCTCGGAGAGCGTGGTGGCATTGTTGTGAATGACTACATGCAGACATCAGATCCTGATATTTATGCACTTGGCGATGCTGTAGAGATAAAAAATCTGGTGACAGGAAAACCTGTAATGATACCATTGGCCGGCCCGGCAAATAAGCAAGGACGTATTGTTGCCAACAATATTGTATTTGGAAACAAGTCGGTTTATCGTGGGGCTATAGGTACATCTATTGCAAAAGTGTTCGACTTGACTGTTGCGGCGGTCGGCACGAATGCCAAACAGTTGAAAAAAGCCAATATACCTTATATGGAATCCTATACGCACGGAGCTTCGCATGCCGGCTATTATCCGGGCGGTGCCATGTTGTCGGTTAAGATATTGTTTGAACCGGATAACGGAAGGTTGTTGGGCGCACAGGTGGTTGGTCAAAAAGGAGTGGACAAACGTATTGAGATGTTGGCTCAAACGATCCAACGAGCAGGTACGGTGTACGACTTGGCAGAGCTGGAACATGCGTATGCTCCTCCGTATGCTTCGGCAAAAGATCCTGTGAATATGGCTGGATTTGTGGCGGAAAATATCTTGCAAGGCTTGTGTCGTATTATTACATGGCGTGAAGTCTCAAGTTTGGGAGAACATGTCTTGAAGATTGATGTGCGCACACCGAAAGAGTATCAGGCAGGAACTATCCCCGGCTTTGTCAACATTCCTTTGGATGAGTTGCGGAACCATTTGGACGAACTGCCTAAAGAGCGTCCGATTGTGGTGACTTGCGCTGTCGGTTTGCGAGGGTATCTGGCATCGAGAATCCTGCTCCAGCATGGTTTTACGGATGTCCGTAACCTGTCTGGCGGCTACCGGACGTGGAATATAGCAAGCCATTTTTGAAAATCTTGTTTGGGAAAGGATTTTTTACGAAAACGGATCCGTAGAATAATGGGAAAATTTGATAAGTAAAATTCGGAAGCTTATATTATTTTCGCTATATTTGTCCGGATTAAAAATAAAATTGACACTTAAAACGCGCTATTAAAATATGGAAAATGAAGAATTATTGCAGCAAGTAAAGCAGAAAGCCAAAAGCTGGCTTACCGATGCTTACGATGAAGAAACAAAAGCACAGGTACAAGCATTGCTTGACAATCCGGATCCAACCGAATTAATCGAATGTTTTTATAAGGATTTGGAGTTTGGAACCGGTGGTTTGCGAGGAATAATGGGCGTAGGTTCTAATCGGATGAATGTCTATACGGTAGGAGCGGCGACCCAGGGATTGTCGAATTACCTTAAGCAGGAATTTGCCGATTTGGACCAAATAAAAGTAGTTATCGGTCACGATTGCAGGAATAACAGCCGGAAATTTGCTGAAATATCGGCAGATATCTTCTCGGCTAACGGTATTAAAGTGTATTTGTTCGAGAGTCTTCGTCCGACTCCTGAAATGTCGTATGCTATCCGTAAGCTGGGATGCCAGAGCGGAATCATACTTACTGCATCGCATAATCCGAAAGAATATAATGGTTATAAGGCATATTGGGATGATGGTGCGCAGATGGTTGCACCGCATGACAAGAATACGATTGCTGAAGTGAATAAAATCCGGAATGCGGCGGACATAAAGTTCAACGGCAATAAAGCTTTGATTGAAATAATCGGAGAAGATATAGATAAACAATACATTAAAGACTTGACAGCTCTCTCTTTGTCAAAAGAAATAATCGGGCGTCATCATGATATGAAAATTGTTTATACTCCGATTCACGGAACGGGCGTGAAGTTGATTCCGGCTACTTTGAAAGCATTCGGCTTTACGAATATCATTCATGTTCCGGAACAGGATGTGGTAAGTGGAGATTTTCCGACAGTAGTTTCTCCGAACCCGGAAGAACCGGCAGCGTTAGCTTTGGCTGTAGCGAAAGCGAAAGAGGTCGATGCGGAATTAGTTCTGGCTTCAGACCCGGATGCCGATCGTGTAGGAGCAGCAGTGAAGAACGATGCGGGCGAATGGGTCTTGTTGAATGGAAACCAAACGGCATTGATGTTCGTTTATTATTTGATTACCCGCTGGAAGCAACTGGGAAAAATACAAGGAAACGAGTACATTGTCAAGACTATCGTTACGACGGAGACCATAAAGACTATCGCCGAACGGAACGGCGTGGAACTTTATGACGTTTATACCGGATTCAAATGGATAGCCCATGTGATGAAAGAGAACGAAGGAAAGAAAAACTACATCGGTGGAGGTGAGGAAAGTTATGGATTCCTTTGTGAAGATTTCGTTCGTGACAAAGACGCTGTGTCTGCTTGTGCGATGCTGGCGGAGATTGCCGCATGGGCAAAAGACCAAGGCATCGGTCTATACCGGTTGTTACAGAATATATATGTAGAGTATGGCTTCTCGAAGGAGAAAGGCATCTCGGTTGTGAAGAAAGGCAAGAGCGGGGCTGAGGAGATTGTTGCGATGATGAAGCACTTCCGTGAGAACCCATTGAAGGAAATAGCAGGTTCGAAAGTGTCTTATTATTGCGATTATGCAACGCTGAAAGGATACGATTACATTACCGGGGAGACTGTTACCCTGGATATGCCGACAACTTCAAATGTTCTTCAATATTTCACGGAAGATGGAACGAAAGTTTCGATTCGTCCTTCTGGAACAGAGCCGAAAATCAAATTCTATTGCGAAGTACATTCAAAGGTCGACAGTATAGACGAACTTGATGCTGCCGATAAAGCTGCAACAGAAAAAATCGAACAAATAAAGGCTTCGTTGGGAATTTAAAAACACAGGGCCATTTAAAGGATATCAAGTGTCTTTGAGATAGTCGCCCCCGCTACAGTTTTGTAACGGGGGCGATTCTTGAAAGGGTAAATTTGTAATGGATTGTCTGTGGCATTCAGGGATTAATCAAAAAAAAACTTCGGTAAATGCAGGAACAGTTGACGATAAGTATGCTGCAATGCTCCTTGGAATGGGAGAACAAAGCAGTGAATATGTCCCGTATGAAGAAAAGACTCAAGCGGTTGAAAGGAAAAACCGATGTGGTCGTCCTTCCGGAAATGTTTACTACGGGATTTACCATGTCTGCATCACGGTTGGCGGAAACGGTGGATGGTCCGACGTGTTCGGGAATAAAGTCGTTGGCCGCCGAATATGGTTTTGCCATAGCCGGAAGTTTTATTGCTGAGGATGCCGGGCGTTATTACAATCGTGCGTTTTTTATAACACCTCTTGGTGAATGTCATTTTTATGACAAACGACATCTGTTTCGTATGGCAGGCGAAGATTCCTGTTTTTCGGCAGGTGAAGAACGTCATGCCTTTACATATAAAGGTTGGAATATTTGTTTGCAGGTGTGTTATGACTTGCGGTTTCCGGTATGGAGCCGCAACGAAGAGTGTAGATATGACTTATTGATTTTTGTAGCTAATTGGCCGGAAGCGAGAATCAGGGCATGGAATGTGCTGCTTCCGGCGAGAGCTGTCGAAAATATTTGTTATGTCTGTGGCGTGAACCGGACTGGTATGGACGGGAAAGGCATTTTGTATAGCGGAAGTTCGCAGTTGGTCGGACCGAAAGGAAATTTGCTTGTCAATGCAGGGAAGCGGCAGGATGTTGCTTATACGTACACTTTAAAGAAAGAGGAGTTGATACGTTTGCGGAAGAAGTTTCCGGTTTGGAAAGATGCGGATAGTTTCGTGATTGTTGGAAATAATAATTAGAAAAGAGGACGAACTATGAAGGACACAAAAGCATGGTGTTGGATACCGACTTTGTATTTTGCGGAAGGATTGCCCTATGTCGCTGTCATGACATTGTCTGTAATCATGTATAAACGCTTGGACGTTTCAAATACGGATATCGCTCTATTCACGAGTTGGCTCTATTTCCCTTGGGTAGTTAAGCCGCTTTGGAGTCCATTTGTCGATTTGTTGAGAACAAAACGTTGGTGGATTTATGTAATGCAGCTGTTTGTTGGGGCAGGCATGGCAGGCGTGGCCTTTGTTTTACCGGGAGATTTCTTTTTTCGGGCGACATTGGCATTTTTCTGGCTGATGGCTTTTAGCTCGGCGACTCACGATATAGCGGCCGATGGCTTTTATATGCTGGGTCTGACAGAGGAACAGCAGGCTTTTTTTATTGGAATCCGTAATACGTTTTACCGTATAGCTATGGTTGTAGGTCAAGGACTTCTGGTCATGTTTGCCGGAGCCTTGGAAAATTTAACGGGAAATATTCCTTTTTCATGGAGTATTGTTTTTTTCTTGTTGGCAGGCTCTTTTATCGGATTGGCGCTGTGGCATAAATATATCCTTCCTTGTCCGGCGGCAGATAGGGCAAAGGTTGTCTCCGGCCGTTCGGTTTTAACGGAGTTTGGTAATACATTTGCTTGTTTTTTCCGGAAAAAGGGGATTGTCCCTGCAATATTGTTTATGTTGACTTACCGTTTGGGTGAATCTCAGCTTGTTAAGTTAGCCTCTCCCTTTTTGTTGGATGGGAAGGCAGAAGGCGGCTTGGCTTTGAGCACGGCTGAGGTTGGTTTTGCTTACGGTACGGTAGGTGTCATCGCGCTGCTCCTCGGTGGCATATTGGGTGGTATGGTTATATCCCGGCATGGATTAAAACGTTGGTTTTGGCCGATGGCTTTAGCTGTCTCTCTGCCGAATTTAGTCTATTTATATATGGCTTATGCCCAACCGGACAGTATTTTTATTATAAACAGTTGTGTAGCCATCGAACAGTTTGGTTACGGTTTTGGTTTTACAGCCTACACGATGTATCTTATGTTGTTTGCAGAAGGTGAATATAAGACGTCCCATTATGCAATAAGTACGGGATTTATGGCTTTGGGAATGATGCTTCCCGGAATGGTATCAGGTTGGATTCAGGAAATGGTCGGTTACCAGAACTTTTTTGTTTGGGTGATGGTTTGTTGTATCCCTGCCTTTTTTGTGTTGCCGTTTTTGAAGATTCCGGAAACGGGCAAAACAGAGAAATAGGTATTTTTGAACAGAAGTAGTTCTGTTGAAAGTATTATTATAAATGAAAATAGGAGTATAGGTGATGAAGAAATTATTGTATTTGTTTGTAAGCCTTTGTTTTTTGTTCGATTTGTCGGCAAAGGAGTTCCCGAAATATTTGTGGTTTGACGCAGAAGCGAATTTTGTAAGATTTTCGAACCGGGATACTATCCGTTATTATCTTGACAAGACCAAAGAAACCGGATTTAATACGATTGTCATTGACGTGCGTCCGATTTACGGGGAAGTCTTGTATAAAAAGACCCGGCTTCCGCAATTGGAAAAGGTGGGAAAGAACGAAGTAAAACGGGATTGGGATTATTTGCAGTTCTTTATTGATGAAGCACACAAACGGGAGATGAAAGTGGTTGTGTCAACTACTTTTTTCACGGGAGGGAATCCTGTAACGCGGCAAGGGCTTGTCTATAGTGATAAAAAGTGGGCATCGAAGACGACATTGCAGTGGACTCCCGAAGGATTTAAGGATATAAAAGATGATCCTTCAAAAGTTTCCGCTTTTCTTAATCCGTCGCATCCGGAAGTTCAGGATTATGTTCTTTCATTTGTGAAAGAGATTGTGGAAAACTACGACATTGATGGCTATGCGCTCGACTATTGCCGTTATCCGGATGTCCAGTCTGATTTTTCTTCCTTTACCCGTCATCAATTTGAAAAGCATATCGGGAAAGATGTAAAAAATTTCCCTGAAGATATATTCCGTTGGGAGAACGGGGAACGGATAGATGGTCCGTTGGCACAGGAATGGTTTGAGTTCCGTTCCCAAGTAATCTATGATTTTATATCCCGGGTGCGTGAAACAATAAAAGGGATAAAGCCGGATGTTTCTATGGAACTTTGGGCGGCTTCTTGGTATTCCGCTCTGTATGTAAATGGACAGAATTGGGCGAGCCAGAAATACAATCCGTACGGGGAGTACGCTTGGGCAAGTGAAGATTATTATAAAACAGGGTATGCCGGCCTGTTGGATGTGTTTTTATTGGGAACTTATCTTGATGTAGTGTGGGGAATGGACAACAATGAATCGATGGAATACGGCATTGCCCGGGGAAAACGGCTGATTGCCGGGGATTGTCTTATGTACGGAACCATGCAGGGTACGATGAAACGGGAAAATCTTGCCGATGCGGCGTACATCTGTTTGAAAGAAACTGGAGGACTGATGGTTTTTGATATTGTACATATTATAGAACGGAACGCATGGAGTGAGTTGAAGAAAGGAATCGACCGGGCGGAAGCAGAGATGAAATAGAAGCCGGGCGTTTGAGCGTATACGGAATATTTGTATGTTTGCAGAAATTTGTGGAAAAGTATGCGTGCATGTCATAAGATAAATTACGTAGTTCTTGCTATCTTCCTGTGGATGGTTGGGGGAATGATTGTGTGTAATGCCCAAATAGCGGAACACGTTTATAGGACAGATTATCATATTAATCCGGAAAATGACGGAGCGTTGTTTTTCGAGTTAGATAATATCAGCTTCTTTAAGAACAATGAGTATGCCGGCAGTATGATGGATGGTTATACGCTTCCCGGGTTATGGGTACAGCCTAAACTGGTTTATTATCCTTTTGAAAATATTAAATTGGAAGCAGGAGCACACATGCTCCGGTTTTGGGGAGCAAACCGGTATCCTAATTACGCTTACCAGGATATTGCAGAATGGAAAGGAAGTCAATTTCAAAAAGGATTCCATGTTTTGCCGTTTTTCCGAGTGCAGGTTGCTTTGTCGGAGCACGTGGATGTTGTGTTAGGGAGTCTTTATGGCGGAAGCAATCATCATTTGATTGAACCGCTCTACAACCCTGAGTTGAATTTATCCGCTGATCCGGAAGCAGGTTTGCAGTTGCTTTATACTTCAAAGCATATAGATGTTGATGTTTGGGTAAATTGGGAAAGTTTTATTTTTAAGAACGACACGCATCAGGAGGCTTTCACGTTCGGGCTTTCCTCTTCCGTGAAATTCAATGCGCCTGATTCCCGCTTTCATTTTTATGCTCCGATTCAGGTGTTGGCACAACACCGGGGAGGAGAGATAGATACTCTGGTAGATAATTCGGTCCAGACCTTAATGAATGCAGCGGTCGGGGTAGGATGCAAATGGAATACGGGACATCCGGTATTTAAAAATGTGAAATTGGAAGTGGATGCTGTCGGATATTCCCAACAGGCGGGAGACATTTGGCCATTCGACAAAGGAGGCGGAATATTTACGCAGGCTTCTGCCGACATATATGATTTTCGGGTAAAAGCAGCATATTTTACCTGTCATGATTTTATTTCGATGTTGGGAATCCCGTTTTACGGAACAGTGTCGACTTCCCGTGAAGGTGTCGTTTATAATAACCCCGGATTAGCATATCTCGGACTTGAATATTCGCGGCAATTCGGGAAAGGTTTTGCTTTGGGGATAGATGTTGAGTATTATCATAGCATAGGCGGCAAGGTGTTGTCGCTTGATTCGCAGGCTTCCGTCAAGAAAGCTGCCGACGGCAGCTTTTCCGCAGGGATATATCTGCGCATTAATCCTTCGTTCCTGTTGAAGCGGTTTAAGTCTGCTGGAAATGATTAACCCAAGTTCTCGTCATTGAATGCCAGTGGCAACAAATCTTCCCCCTTTTCTATGTCGAGAACCTGCCCGGAGCCACATAAAAGGATGCGCACCGGTTTTTGAAAACGTCGCTCTGTTTCCACTAAAACCTGCCGACAGATGCCACAGGGCGAAATATATTTTTGAAACTCTCCATTTGAATAAGCCGCGATTGCCAATATTTTTATCGGAATGTCCGGGTATTTGGCGTTTGCATAGAATATAGCGGTGCGTTCAGCGCATATTCCGGATGGAAAAGATGCGTTTTCTTGGTTGTTGCCACAGATGATTTCCCCGTTTTCAAGCAATACGGCAGCGCCCACTTTGAAGTTTGAGTAGGCTGCATAAGCATTGAGTGCCGCTTTTTGTGCGGCTTTGCATAATATCATTTCTTCGTTTCCGAGTTCTTCGAAGGAGAGATTTTTATAGTTGAGTTCTATTTTCAAGTTTTCCATAATGTCTGATTTTTTTTGTCATTTCCCGAGATTGTATATTCATTCCTAATGGTAATCTTGGATTGTCCCTAACAAAAATAGAATAAATCTTTCTTTTATTTATCCGGTTGTGCAGGAGATTTAGAAAACTTTTTGACGAGAAAGTCAAAGCTAATGCGGAAGGAGGAGCGGTTTTTATTGAAATTCATATATCTTTGCATGGATTAGAAACGTAAAATCAGGAATGCACATGAAGACCGTAGGGAAACGTATCGTGCTTTTAGGACTATTGCTCTCGTTGGTAACGGTATTGCCATCTGTCGCCCAACGGAAGAATGCTTCGTATCTGAAGTATTTCGACAAATATCATAAATTGGCGGTAGAACAACAGCGGAAGTATAAGATTCCGGCAAGTATAACGTTGGCACAAGGCGTATTGGAGTCGGGGGCGGGTCAGAGTTCTTTGGCTCGTAAGTCGAATAACCATTTTGGTATCAAATGCCATTCCGATTGGAGGGGAAAGAGGGTTTATTACGACGACGATTTGAAAGGCGAATGTTTTCGGAAGTATAAAAGTGTGGAGGATTCGTATGAAGACCATTCCCGTTTTCTCGCTTACAGATCCAGATATGCCAGTCTGTTTGATTTGAAAATTACGGATTATAAAGGATGGGCGAAGGGCTTGAAGCGGTGCGGCTATGCAACAGACAGACGTTATGCGGATCGGTTAATAAAGATTATTGAGGATTATGAACTGTACCGGTACGACCAGGAGAAGAGCCGTGCTGATAAAAAGCGGGATAAGGTGACGGAACGGCTGATGAAATCCGGACGGACGCTTTATATGAACTGCGGATTGCTTTGTGTCAAGGCGAAAGCCGGGGATAGCTTTGAGCAGATAGGAGACGATTTGGGATTCCGGACCCGTAGTCTTGTTTCTTATAACGATGCCCCTGATAAGCATTTCCCGTTGAAAGCCGGTGATATCGTTTATTTGGAGAAGAAAAAGAAAAAGGCAGATAAACCGAACTACGATTATGTGGTGAAAACCGGCGATTCGATGTATTCCATTTCACAGAAATTCGGAATCCGGTTGAAGAATCTGTATAAGTTGAACGATAAGAAGGAAGACTATGCTCCTCAAGTCGGCGATATATTGCGTTTGAGGTGAAAATAAGCGAATTAATTTAGTAAAAGCTTGAATTTAATGATACTTATGCCCTATATATTGTTTTTTTAATAACTTTGCATCTTAAAACTAATTGGAAGATGAGCGATCAACGTTACAATTTGCGCGGAGTTTCAGCTTCGAAAGAAGATGTACACAATGCGATAAAGAATATAGACAAAGGCATATTTCCTCGTGCCTTTTGTAAGATTATTCCGGATATATTGGGAGGAGACCCGGAGTATTGCAATATTATGCATGCCGATGGCGCAGGAACAAAATCGTCGTTGGCTTATTTGTATTGGAGAGAGACGGGTGACTTGTCGGTATGGAAAGGTATTGCTCAAGATGCTTTAATAATGAATATTGATGATTTGCTTTGTGTCGGAGCTGTCGATAATATACTTGTGTCGTCAACTATCGGGCGGAACAAATTATTGATACCGGGTGAGGTTATTTCGGCAATTATCAATGGAACGGACGAATTGCTCTCGGAGCTTCGGGAGATGGGAGTCGGTGTTTATGCGACAGGTGGGGAGACGGCTGATGTCGGCGACTTGGTGCGGACGATAATTGTAGATAGTACCGTGACTTGCCGGATGAAACGTTCGGATGTAATCGACAATGCCAATATTCGTGTAGGAGATGTTATCGTAGGGCTTGCTTCGTATGGCCAGGCAACTTATGAAAAAGAGTATAATGGAGGTATGGGAAGCAACGGGCTGACCAGTGCTCGGCATGATGTATTCGCGAAATATTTGGCAGAGAAGTATCCGGAAAGTTATGACAAGGCAGTTCCGGATGAATTAGTTTATTCCGGTAACTTGAAGTTAACAGATTTTGTGGAGGGTTCCCCGCTTGATGCTGGGAAATTAGTACTCTCACCGACCCGTACATATGCTCCGGTGGTAAAGAAACTGCTCGATGAGTTGCGCCCGTCTATTCATGGAATGGTGCATTGCTCGGGTGGTGCACAGACAAAAGTCCTTCATTTTATAGGAGATAATTGCAGGGTTGTTAAAGATAATATGTTCCCGGTACCGCCATTGTTCCGCACAATAAAAGAGCAGAGCAATACGGAGTGGCAGGAAATGTATAAAGTTTTCAACATGGGGCATCGTCTGGAGGTTTATCTTCCGGAAGAGTATGCCGCACAGGTGATTGCGATCAGCAAGTCTTTTAATATCGATGCTCAAGTTATTGGGCGGATAGAAGAAAGCAAAAAGAAAGAGTTAGTGATAAAAAGCGAGTTCGGCGAGTTTTATTATTGAATAAAAACTTTTACAGATAAGAATTAGAATATTTTTAGTTGAAACAATCGTAAGGGCGGACGCGCTATTTTAAACATATTTGTACTGAATGGCAGATAACAATACTTTATTGGAAAAACTGGACGGCTTGGTTTCCCGTTTTGAAGAAGTTTCTACATTGATTACCGATCCGAATGTGATAGGTGACCAAAGCCGTTATGTGAAGTTGACAAAGGAGTATAAGGATTTGAACAATATACTGAAAGCTCGGGAAATGTACATGTCGCTTTTGTCGGGGTTGAAGGAAGCGAAGCAATTGATGCACAGCGAGAGTGATCCGGAAATGCGTGAAATGGCGCGTGAAGAAGCGGAACGGTGTGAAAAACAGTTGCCTGAGTTGGAGGAGAAAATCAAGTTGTTGTTAGTTCCTGCCGACCCGCAAGACGACCGTAATGCGATATTGGAGATACGTGGCGGAACGGGTGGGGATGAAGCTGCTATTTTCGCCGGCGATTTGTTCCGCATGTATGCGAAGTATTGCGAGTCCAAAGGCTGGAAACTGGATATCTCCAGCTTTAGCGAAGGTGCATCCGGCGGTTATAAGGAGATTATTTGCTCGGTCTCCGGAGAGAAAGTTTACGGAACTTTGAAATATGAGTCGGGAGTACACCGGGTACAGCGAGTTCCTGCTACGGAAACTCAAGGGCGGGTGCATACATCAGCTGCATCTGTGGCAGTGTTGCCGGAGGCAGAGCCTTTTGACGTGGAAATCAACGAAGGAGAAATTAAATGGGATACGTTCCGCTCGGGAGGAGCCGGAGGACAAAATGTGAACAAGGTGGAGTCTGGTGTCCGTTTACGCTATAATTGGAAAAATCCGAATACAGGCGTTGTCGAAGAAATCTTAATTGAATGTACGGAAACGAGAGACCAGCCGAAAAATAAGGAACGTGCCTTGTCGCGTCTGCGCACATTTATTTACGACAAAGAGCATCAAAAATATATCGATGATATAGCCTCCAAGCGGAAAACAATGGTAAGCACGGGAGACCGCTCGGCAAAAATCCGGACATATAATTATCCGCAAGGGAGAATCACGGATCATCGTATAAACTATACGATTTATAATTTGGCTGCGTTTATGGATGGCGATATACAAGACTGCATTGATCATTTGATTGTTGCCGAAAACGCGGAAAGGTTGAAGGAATCGGAATTGTAATATAGTTGTTAATTTATTGTAGGCTTTATGAACAGACAGCAATTATTTGAGAATATAAAATTAAAGCAATCCTTCCTTTGTGTCGGATTGGATACTGATATACGGAAAATTCCCCAGCACCTGTTGAAAGAAGATGATCCGGTATTTTCGTTTAATAGGGAAATCATCGATGCAACAGCGGAATATTGTATAGCATATAAGCCGAATATGGCTTTCTACGAAAGTTTGGGTGTAGAAGGAGTCGTGGCTTTTGAAAAGACCGTTAAGTATATTCGGGAAAATTACCCTGACCAGTTTATTATAGCTGATGCCAAGCGGGGTGATATCGGTAATACATCCGAAATGTATGCCCGTTCGTTTTTTGACCATCTGAAAGTCGATGCTGTGACTGTTGCTCCGTATATGGGAGAAGACAGTGTCAAACCTTTTTTGATTTATCCGGAAGCGTGGGTAATCTTATTGGCGCTTACATCGAACAAAGGCTCGCATGATTTCCAGCTGACGGAAGATAAAGATGGGGAGCGTTTGTTCGAGAAAGTACTGAAAAAATCGTCAGAATGGGCTACGGAAGAACAGATGATGTATGTGGTGGGTGCTACGCAAGGGAAAATGTTTGCGGATATACGCAAGCATGTCCCCAACCATTTTTTGCTGGTTCCGGGTGTAGGAGCGCAAGGCGGTAGCCTTGAGGAAGTTGCCAGATATGGTATGAATAATCAATGCGGATTGATTGTTAATTCTTCGAGGGCAATCATTTATGCCGATAAGTCGGAACAATTTGCGACTTTTGCTGCAAAGGCTGCCCGGGATGTGCAAATAGAGATGTCCCAATATTTAAAACAAAAAGGAATTATCTGATAAAATTAGATATAAATTATAGAGTAATGGAGTTTACAGCCCAAGAGATAGCAGGTTTTTTAAACGGAATCGTAGAAGGCGATCCGACAGTAAAAGTCAATAATTTTTCGAAGATAGAAGAAGGCAAGCCGGGAACATTAACATTCCTTGCGAATCCAAAGTATGAACATTATATATATACGACCCAGGCGAGTGTTGTATTGGTGAATAATGATTTTCATCCGGAAAATGTTGTGCCTGCTACTTTGGTGAGAGTTGCGAACGCTTATGCATCGTTGGCTTTATTATTGCAATTGGTAGAACAGCATAAAACGAAAAAGAGTGGAATTGATTCGACGGCTTTCATTGCGCCTACGGCAAAAATCGAAGAAAGCTGTTGTATAGAAAATATGGCTTATATAGGAGAAAATGTGGTGATTGGGAAAAATTGCCGTATTTATCCTTATGTTTACATAGGCGACAACTGTGTGATAGCTGATGATTGTGTGTTGTATCCACACGTTACGGTTTATGAAGGATGTAAGATTGGTAACAGATGTATCTTGCATGCGGGAGCCGTAATTGGAGCAGACGGCTTTGGCTTTGCTCCGGAAGGCGATGTCTACAAGAAGATTCCCCAAGTAGGGAACGTAGTTTTGGAAGATGATGTAGAGGTGGGTGCGAATACCACTATCGACCGTGCAGTGATGGATTCTACTATTATCCGTAAGGGAGTGAAGCTGGATAATCTGGTTCAGATAGCCCATAATGTGGAAATTGGCGAGAATACGGTCATGGCTGCCCAAGTAGGCATTGCCGGTTCGACGAAAGTCGGCAAGCATTGTATGTTTGGCGGACAAGTAGGTTTGGCGGGCCATATACATATAGGCGACCGTGTAGTTTTTGGTGCCCAATCGGGTGTAATCAGCGATATAAAAGAGCCGAAAACCGTGTTGGGCGCACCGGCGATAGATGCAAAGAGTTTCATGCGTTCGAGTGCGATTTTTAATCGTCTTCCGGAAATATACCGGGAGATGAATCAAATGAAACGGGAATTGGAAACTTTGAAAGAGAAAATAAACATTAAATAAATATGCACAAACAAAAAACATTAGCTAACAGCTTTTCCTTGAAAGGAAAAGGTTTACATACGGGGCTGGAAATCCAAGTGTCGTTTCATCCCGCTCCGGAGAATCATGGATACAAAATAAAGCGTGTAGATTTGGATGGGCAGCCCGTCATTGACGCATTGGCGGAGAATGTAGTAGGTACCCAGCGTGGCACTGTCTTGTCTAAAAATAATATACAAGTTGGAACAATCGAGCATGCGATGGCGGCGTTGTATGCCTTTGGCGTCGACAACTGTTTGATAGAGGTCAATGCACCTGAGTTCCCGATTTTGGACGGAAGTGCATACTATTATGCGGAAGAATTGCAAAAAGCAGGAATCGTTGAGCAGAATGCTCCAAGGGATTGCTACATCGTCAAACATAAGATTGAGGTTACCGATCCGGAAACAGGCTCTTCACTGGTAATCTTGCCGGATGACAAGTTCAGCATGAATGTTCTTATCTCATTCGATTCGCCGGTTTTGTCAAACCAATTTGCTTCTTTGAACAACCTTTCGGATTTTGCAACGGAAATTGCTGCGTCCCGTACTTTTGTCTTTGTTCGGGAAGTAGAGATGCTTTTGCAGAATAACCTGATAAAAGGTGGTGATTTGGATAACGCAATCGTTATTTATGACCAGATGATTTCCCAAGAATCGTTGGATAAGCTTGCCGACATGCTGGGTATCCCTCATAAGAATGTTCAACACCTGGGATATGTCAATAATAAACCGTTGGTATTCGATAATGAACCAGCCCGTCATAAACTGATGGACTTGATTGGCGATTTGGCTTTAATAGGTAAACCGATACAAGGCAGGGTGATTGCAACCCGTCCGGGGCATAAGATAAATAACCAACTTGCGCGGATGATTCGGAAAGATATTAAACAGAACGAAGTGCAGGCTCCGGTTTATGATCCGAATAATGCACCGGTGATGGATATCAATCGTATTCGTGAACTGTTGCCGCATCGGTATCCGTTCTTATTGGTTGATAAAATTATTGAGATTGGCGGCAATTATATTGTAGGTGTCAAGAACATTACTTCAAATGAACCGTTTTTCGTTGGACATTTTCCGCAGGAACCAGTCATGCCGGGCGTACTTCAGGTTGAAGCGATGGCGCAGACCGGAGGTTTGCTGGTTTTAAATTCGGTGGATGAGCCGGAGCGCTATTCGACTTATTTCATGAAAATCGATGGGGTCAAATTTCGTCAGAAAGTTGTTCCGGGGGATACTTTGATTCTTCGGTTAGAATTGATTACTCCCATCCGGCGAGGTATAGCGACAATGAAGGGATATATTTTTGTAGGTGATAAGTTAGTGAGCGAAGCTGAATTTATGGCTCAAATAACTAAAAATAAGTGAAAAAGAATATGGCACAATCTCCATTAGCAGTGGTTCATCCTGAAGCAAAAATCGGGGAAAATGTAATAATCGATCCATTTGCTGTTATCGAAAAGGATGTTGTAATTGGCGACAATACGCATGTTTTTCCACATGCAGTTATTTTGAATGGCGCAAGAATTGGAAAAAATTGTAAAATATTTCCGGGAGCTGTTGTAGCAGGGATACCTCAAGATTTGAAATTCAAAGGTGAAATTACAACGGCTGAAGTAGGTGACAATACAACTTTAAGGGAATGTGTGACAATAAACCGGGGAACGGCTTCGAAAGGCAAGACAATAGTTGGAAATAATTGTTTGATTATGGCATATTCCCATGTTGCGCATGATTGTGTTTTGAAAGATAATATAATTATCGGCAATGCGTCGCAGATAGCCGGCGAAGTGGAAATTGACGATTTTGCTATTGTCAGTGGAGGTTCGTTGGTTCATCAATTTACTAAGATTTCAAAACATGTAATGATCCAGGGAGGTTCCCGTATCGGTAAAGACATTCCTCCGTATACATTAATAGGTCGGGAGCCGATTGCCTATTGTGGAATTAATATTGTGGGCTTGCGTCGCAGAGGATTTACTGACCGTCAAGTCTTTTTGATTCAAGATATTTATCGTACGCTGTATACTCGAGGTCTGAATAATTCGGACGCGTTGAAGGCAATCGAACAGGATTATGAATCTTGTGAAGAGCGGGATTTGATTTTGAACTTTATAAAATCGTCCAAACGGGGAATCGTAAAAGGCTCAATCGATGAATAGTAATTATTTTTTCAAGAAAAAAAGGCATGGAGGTATTTATTCCTCCATGCCTTTTTTTGCATAGTTGTATGAGTAGTTGATATTTTTATTATTTTTGATGCAATAAAAAATGAAGTATTATGATATTTAGATTTCTATTGTTATCAGATGAAGTAGATAATTTCAAGAGAGAAATTCAGATAGATTCGGAGGCTACTTTCTTGGATTTGCATAATGCAATACTCAAATCTGTAGGGTTTACGGATGACCAGATGTGTTCTTTTTTTATTTGTGATGACGATTGGAGTAAAAAAACTGAAATCACTTTGGTTGATATGGGAACATCTTCCGATGAGGATAATTACATCATGGAAGATACCCGTCTGGAAGAACTGCTGGAAGACGAGCATCAAAAGCTTCTGTTTGTTTTCGATTACATGACGGAACGGGCATTTTTTATGGAGCTTCGGGAAATCATTCCGGGAAAAGACTTGAAAGACGCCTTGTGTACAAAATCGGAAGGAAATCCTCCGGCACAGGTTGTCTCATTGGATGAATTTGAGTCAAAAAACACATCGACTGATATTGATGAAGATTTTTACGGGGATTCGGATTTTGACATTGATGAGTTGGATAAGGATGGTTTTGAAGGCTTAAATGATTTGTCGATGGATAACCCGTATGATGACGATCGTTATTGATGAATAATCTTGTTGTATTGTTAGGACCTACCGGAGTTGGAAAAACTGAACTTGGTTTACGGTTGGCTGAACATTTCGGCTCTCCGATTATTTCTTCCGATTCCCGTCAGGTTTATAAAGAACTTCCCATAGGTACAGCTGCTCCTACCAACAAACAGATGGCAAGGGTAAAACACTATATGGTAGGGATGTTGTCCATATCCGATTATTATAGTGCAAGTGCTTTTGAATTGGATGTCATCTCTCTGTTGGAGAATTTGTTTAAACAGCAAAATATCGTTTTGATGACTGGCGGCTCCATGATGTATATTGATGCTGTTTGCGATGGAATTGATGATATTCCGACTGTACGTCCGGAAATCCGGGAGGAACTTTATCGGCAATACCAAGAGGAGGGACTTGCTCCGATATTGGAAGAGTTGCGGAGAGCTGACCCGAAACATTACGGGGAAGTAGACCGGAATAATTACAAACGGGTAATTCATGCGGTTGAAATTTGCAGGCAAACCGGTCGGCCGTATTCTTCTTTCCGTACGAATCGTAAGAAAGAGCGTCCGTTCAATATTATAAAGGTAGGTCTTTTCCGGGAGAGGGAGGATCTGTACAACCGGATAAACCTGCGGGTGAATCAGATGATGGATGACGGGCTTTTGGCAGAAGCGCAGGCAGTTTATCCTTACCGGCATCTAAATGCCTTGAACACGGTTGGCTATAAAGAGCTGTTCAAGTATCTGGATGGCGAGTGGAACCTTGATTTCGCGGTTGAGAAAATCAAGCGGAATACCCGGGTATATGCCAGAAAACAGATGACTTGGTTTAAACGTGACAACCGGATTCATTGGTTTCATCCCGAGGACGAAGATGAAATTATGGCTTTTTTGAAAGAAAAGCTTATTTGATATATTTAGTATTATGTATAAGGAAATAGGGAAGATGGTTAAACAGTTGTTGTGTTGTTGTGCTATGGTTTTATTGTTATCAGATATTGTTTCGGCGCAAAATAGGCAGGTTCTTTTGTTTCCGGATGGTGCACCCGGCGAGAAGAGTATATTGAAAGAGACGGGTGACAGTAACGGGGGCAAAGTTGGCGGTCAAAGTGTGTTGAGAATTTCGGGAGTGGGTGCTCCCACCATTACGATTTATCCTTCTCATGCGGCGAATGCCGACGGCGCAGCAATTCTGGTCTGTCCAGGAGGCGGTTATGAAATCTTGGCATACGATCTCGAAGGAACGGAAATATGCGAGTGGTTGAATGAGATTGGCGTTACAGCTGTCTTGCTGAAGTACCGTGTTCCGCGCCGCGAAGGGCAACCGAAACACCTTGCACCGTTGCAGGATGCGCAGCGGGCTATAGGTTATATCCGGAGCCATGCCGATGAATTGAAGATAGATCCGAATCGCCTTGGAATAATGGGTTTTTCTGCCGGAGCGCATCTTTCCGCAATGGTTTCCAATAATTATCTTAAACGGGCTTATCCGCATATTGATGAAATGGACACGGTAAATACCCGTCCCAATTTCTGTGCTTTGATATATCCGTCGTATTTGAGTGGAGAGAACTTCTCTTTGGCTCCAGATGTGAAAGTTTCACGGGATACACCGCCAACGTTTCTTGTACAGGCGGAAGATGATAAGTCTTTTATTAATAGTAGTTTGTTTTATTATTATGCATTGAAAGAGTTAGATGTTCCGGTTTCCATGCACCTTTATCCGAAAGGTGGTCATGGATATGGGCTTCGCGATACAGGTGCTGGCGTGAACGTATGGCCTAAGTTGATGGAAGCATGGCTGGTTGATATGGGTATTATCAAGAAATAACATAATCATTTGATATCGTAAAGGCAGTTTTTGTAAAAAGAGACAGGGATAGTTCGAAACAACTATCCCTGTCTCTTTTATTGTATAAGCCTGATTTTTTTCAATTTTTATTTGTGCGGAGAAATAGAGCCGCAGGTTGTGAAAATCTGCCTGCTACTTTTTAATGAACGGGACTTCACTTTCGATGGATGGAGCATTCTCCTCGTTGATGTAGGGCCATCCGTCTTCACTCCATTGTAGCCGATCCATTAAAATTACTCTTCCTTTGTCGGCTTCCTCTTTTTTATAACCATGATATATAATCCACTCTTGTCCGGCATCATCTTTGATAATAATGGAATTATGTCCGGGACCAGCCCATTTTTCATTCCCTTTGATAATTACCTCATGGTGATTGCTTGTCATAGGTCTTCCTTGCTTGTCGAGGTAAGGACCAAACAAATTCTTCGAACGTCCGACGACTGTCTGATATGTACTTCTGCTTCCTTCACAACAAGAGCCGGTAGAAGCGAACAGGTAATAGTATTTCCCTTTTTTATAGATGTTCACTCCTTCATAAGCGCATGGCTCAGGTCCTCCGGCGATTAACCTTTTATTGATATTCCCGTTCTTATCGGTTTTCATTGCCAAACCGTCTTTTGTCAGTTCCACAGCATATATTCCGTGGAAACTTCCCCAAAAAAGATATTTCTTTTTTCCTTGTTGGTAAAAGAATTGGTCTATGCAGTTACGGACACCGGTCATTTCAGTGTTGAGGATTCGTCCGTGATCTGTAAAAGGACCTTTTGGGGAATCGGATGTAGCTACGCCTACACCTGTATCATGCTCATTACCCCATACAGCGTAGGAATAATATAGAACATATTTTTTATTGAAGTAGCGGATTTCGGGAGCCCACAGATTACCGTTCTTGAAGTCTTTCCATTGTGGACGGGTAGCATCGGTGAAAGCTGTCCCTACAAACTCCCAATGAACTAAATCTTTCGATTGGTAAATCGGCGTGTTACGGGTGTCTTCTGTGCCATAGAGGTAGAAATAACCGTCTTTTGCACGAATGACGGTGGGATCTGGTGCACTTTCGTTGATTATCGGATTTCTGTATTTGTTATTCGAGTCACTGTTTTCTGCCGAAATCTCATGGATTCCGAAACTGTTCAGGCATAATAAAATGATTATGCAAGGGAAAAGTTTTTTTAGTTTCATAGATTCTTCAGTTGATAATTTTTGTTCAAAGATAGGAAGAATATAAAACTGTTTCAATAAAAAAAGTGGCAAAATCGGAGAAAAGGCGGATATCTCTGGAGAGATTTATGTAATATCGGGAAATTTTCCTATTTTTGCAACCGAATTTTCTTTGCCGGGCAACGGCATTGGCAAAGAAAAGAAACAAACCTTGGGGCTGACCGGTTTTGACAGCGGGTAGAAGTGGTTTGTAAGCATGTAGTGCGTGGTCGGCTTGCACTTTAATCTCAGACGGCAGACAATTAACTGGCGAAAACAACTACGCTCTCGCTGCTTAATCGAAGAACAGTAGATTGAAGCTTAATTTCCGCAAAAGTTGTGGAAACGAGACATCATCCGGATGCTGTTGTTCCGAAGCGTTCCGATACGATGGTGCAGCAATATCGGAAATAGTCTGTGACAATCCTTGGGTCTCAGATGAAATTTTAAAGGATAAGGGTTAAGTGGGTGGCTTCGGTCTTGCTTGGCTCCGACAATGAAGGCGAAGATAAACATGTAGAAAGCGAATTAGTTCCTCGTTTGGACGAGAGTTCGAATCTCTCCAGCTCCACCATAAATGTTGTTGGAAAAATACCATGAAAAACTGTAAATCCTTTATTCTTGTGTCGCAGGATTTTTTTGTTTGTGCATTCAGACGTTTATATCTTCAGCGGTTGCATTTGGCTGTAGTTCCGTAAAAAGCAGTCATCCTTTCATGGATACTTCTCAAATTGAACTTCTTATTCCTAATTATTAATTATATGGCAAAGTTTGTATTGCGTTTATCCTAATTTGCCGTATATTTGTGTGGAATTTATTGTAAAGAAACAAAAAACGGAAAAAGCGGACAAGTCGGGTTCTGTATTAACCGGTTTGGATAAGATGCTTATTGCGAAATAGATGTCTTGGCTGTCTTTCTTTCCGATGTGGGTAGTTAAATTGATGAAATCGAGAATTGTAGGAATGTATAAGGTGAACTATATGATAATCGCTTTGTTGTGTATGGCATTTAATCTAAGTTCGTGTCAGAAAACAAAAGACGATTATATCAAGGATTTTGCGTCGTTTGTTGAAAAAGTACAGGTCGAGTATAAGGATTACGATGAATCTGATTGGGAAAAAGCCAATGAAACGTTTGAAAGTTTTGCTGTCGAGAAATTGGAAAAGTACCGTTCTGAACTGTCACCCGAGGAGATGAACGAGTTGAATGAATTGAGGACAACGTTCGTTGCCTTGCAAATTAGGAAAGGAGCGACCGATTTCGGCAAGAAATTGGAAGATAGTGCAAAATCCGGAGAAAAGGCAATGGAAAAACTTCTTCAAGAAGAAAAGGGAAACAAATAATATAAAATAAATCTGAGTGGAATAAATCATGGCGAAAGAATTGAAAGAATTGACGCCGCGTAGTGTCAATTATTCACAATGGTATCAGGATTTGGTTATAAAGGCGGATCTGGCAGAAAATTCTGCGGTACGCGGTTGTATGGTTATCAAGCCGTACGGTTATGCAATATGGGAGAAGATGCAACGCATTTTGGATGACAAGTTTAAAGAAACGGGGCATGTGAATGCTTATTTCCCATTGTTGATACCGAAATCATTTTTGAGTAAAGAGGCTGAACACGTAGAGGGATTTGCGAAAGAGTGTGCAGTAGTTACTCATTATAGGCTGAAAACAAATCATGATGGTACAGGTGTTGTGGTTGATCCGGCTGCAAAATTGGAAGAGGAGCTGATTATTCGTCCGACATCGGAAACGATAATTTGGAATACATATCGTAATTGGATACAGTCATATCGGGACCTGCCTATCCTCTGTAACCAATGGGCTAACGTGATGCGTTGGGAGATGCGAACACGTCTGTTCTTGCGTACGGCTGAATTCCTTTGGCAAGAGGGACATACTGCTCATGCGACACGTGAGGAAGCCGAGATTGAAGCAAAGAAAATGCAGGGTGTTTATGCCGATTTTGCCGAAAACTATATGGCTATGCCCGTTATAAAGGGTGTGAAATCGGAAAGCGAACGTTTTGCAGGAGCATTGGATACTTATACGATTGAAGCGATGATGCAAGACGGTAAAGCTCTTCAAGCCGGGACTTCCCATTTTTTGGGCCAGAACTTCGGAAAGGCTTTCGATGTTACTTTTATAGATAAAGAGGGAAAGAGCGATTATGCTTGGGCAACTTCATGGGGTGTTTCGACTCGTCTTATCGGGGCTTTGATAATGTCGCACTCGGATGACAACGGTTTGGTATTGCCACCTCATCTTGCGCCGATACAGGTTGTGATTATTCCGATTTACCGGAATGAGGAACAGCTGAATCAAATACGGGAAAAAGTATCCGGCATCGTAGCCAATTTGAAAAAGTTGGGAATCTCAGTGAAGTTTGATGATGCAGATAATAAGAAACCGGGATGGAAGTTCGCAGAATATGAATTGAAAGGTGTGCCTGTGCGTTTGGCGATGGGCGGTCGCGATCTTGAAAACGGAACGATAGAAGTGATGCGCCGGGATACGCTTGAAAAAGAAACAATTCCTTGTGAAGGAATAGAAGATTATGTGAATAACCTTCTGGAAGAAATTCAGAAGAATATCTATTTGAAAGCGTTGAAGCATAGGGAAGAACGGACGATAACTGTCGATACTTATGAAGAGTTCAAGGAAAAAATTGAACAGGGTTATTTTATCATGGCTCATTGGGACGGGACGCCCGAAACGGAAGAATTGATAAAGAACGAGACGAAAGCGACAATCCGTTGCCTACCTTTCGATTGCGATATGACTCCCGGCAAATGTATGGTGACAGGAAAGCCTTCTGCTCGTCGGGTTCTGTTCGCAAGAGCTTACTAATAATAAAGAAAGTTATAAATACAGAGTCGTCCGGGGAAGTTTTTCCCCGGATGATTTGACATAATACCAGGAAAATGAATAAAAAAATATTCCTTTCTCTCTTTTTGCTCTGGGGTACTTTATTCGTCCGAGCAGCAAAAGTTGATACCGTCATGGTTGAAAGTTCTGCCATGAATAAGGTTGTAGAAGTCATTTATATCGCTCCGGAGAGGCACACAGGCAATTTGCCGGTTGTTTATCTGCTGCATGGATATGGTAACAGTGGAAAAGATTGGCTGGCTTTTAAGCCTGATTTACGTGAATTGGCAGACTCTTATAAAATTATGTTTGTTTGTCCGGATGGGAAAAACAGTTGGTATTGGGATAGTCCGAAAGACCCTTCTTCAAAATACGAGACGTTTGTTTCTAAAGAATTGATTGAATATACAGATAGCCACTATAAAACGATAAAAGACCGTACGGCGCGCGCCATAACCGGTTATAGCATGGGTGGACATGGTGCGATGTGGCTGGCATTCCGTCATCAGGAATCGTTCGGAGCGGTTGGCAGTTCCAGTGGAGGTCTGGATATTCGTCCTTTCCCGTTTAATTGGGAAATGGATAAACTTCTGGGCTCGGAGTCAGAGAACCAAGATGTTTGGGAAAAACATACGGTTATCAATATGGTCGATCGGCTTCGGAATGGCGATTTAGCCATTATTTTCGATTGTGGATATGATGATTTCTTTTTTGAAATCAATAACGATTTTCATAATAAATTGTTGAAGTATAAAATACAACATGATTTTATCGTGCGTCCTGGTGGGCATTCAAAAGATTATTGGAACAATTCGTTCGATTATCAGATTTTGTATTTCAAAAAATATTTCGACCGTAATAATAAATCTAAATAGTAGTGAGGAATATGAACACGTACAAGAAATTAGCTGCATTGGCGTTAGTTTTGTTATTGGGAGCGCAAGGTTCGTCCTTGAATGCACAGACAAAGGCAACGCGAGGTACATGGATTAATTTGACTTATCAGGATGTCCGTAATAAATATATGAATCCGGCTCATGTGGATGACCTTGACCCCGCATTTTGGAAGCAGAAGGTCCATGAACTTCATGAAATGGGGATGTCGTATCTGGTAATACTTGCGATAGCCAATGAGCAGAAAGCTTTTTATCCGTCCGATTTTATGGAGCGAGCCTATCCGGATGATGGCAGACAGAGCCCGGTAGAAGCGATTATGGATACCGCCGATGAACTTGGAATGAATGTGTTTATGAGTTGCGGATGGGGCGTTAACCAAAATGATAATTTGCAAATTCCGGAAATTAAGGCGAAATATCTGAAAATTATGGATGAGGCAGCCCGGTTGTTCGGGCATCACAAGTCTTTTTTCGGATGGTATTTGCCGGTTGAGGATAGTTTCAATCCGATACTGAGCGACCATGCGATAGAAGCAGCCAATGCATTGACCGAGCGTGCCCGGAACCTGACACCGGGAAAGAAGATAATGATTTCCCCGTATGGGTTGTTCCGTGCGGCAACGGAAGACCCGAAGTTCGGGGAGCAGATTGCTAAGCTGAAAGTGGATATTATCGCTTATCAGGATGAGGTCGGTTGTGTAAGGGAGCCGATGCCAATGAAGCGGATGAAAAAGCATTTCCAGGATTTGGCGGAGATACATAAGAAGACAAATATCGCATTGTGGGCAAATAATGAATCGTTTACGTGGGAGAATGAAACCAATTCGATTCATTCAGCATTGCTGCCTGCCGCATTTCCCCGATTCCTTTCCCAGCTGACGGCAGTGTCGCAAGCTGGAGTGGAAGAAGTTGTCAGCTTCGCGGTATGTGGTATTTTTGATAAGCCGCAATCAACCATGCCGCTCGGACAACCCGGCGAGTCGCAGCAGGCTTATATTGATTTTATGGACTGGAAAGCAGGGAAAGGACGTTGGCCATTGTTGGAAGCTTCGTTTGCCAACGAACTCAGTAATGGAGCTTTCGGGAAGTCTGTCGTTTATGAAAATCGTCCGGATAGCGAATTTAATAAAGGAAATCTGACTGATAACAAATTGGGATTCGAGGATTTTTCCGATCCGGAATGGATTGGTGTGAAATCTGCAGATATGGAAACTGTCATCGATTTGGGCTCTTTGCAAGAGATTTCTTGCCTTGCAGCCCGTTTCATGAATTATAAAATCAAAAATATCGCAGTGCCTGATGTCGTTGTCTTTTATGTTTCTGAAGATGGGAAGCATTATGAAATGGCAAAAGCTGTGGCTATGGAACAATATTCGAACGATTTGTATGATTGTTGGATAGATATGGCTGTTGCCGGTGGTCTGAAGATGAAAGCCCGTTATGTAAAAATGGTGGCGCAGAATAAAAACGGCTCGTGGCTGCTGTGTGATGAGGTATTTGTCAATCCAGTAAAAAAGTGAATGGACAGAGAGAACCGCGATTTTTGAAATCCGGTTCTCTTTTTATTTTATGGATAAACGTATGAGTAAGAATTTTTCCTTTTTTGTGCTGCTGTTCTTGTTGTTTGTTCAGGCAGCGTGTGTTCAAGAGAATAAAGAGTCGGTATGGGATAATTATCCTGTCGGGACGATACATTTTATCGATAAGGATTCTTTAAGCAAAGGCTCTCAATTGTATCACAGTATTATAACCGATCCTCAAAACTTTATTGCGGAAAAAGCACGGATGGTATTGGAAACACTTTATTATTCTCCGGCAGACAGCATAGTCCCGGTAAATAATATTTATTATTCACTTGAGGATATCGAAGGTGTTTCAGCCAAAGGCGGAAGCCATGGCGATATAGCCATTTGGTATAGTACGAAACATATCGAGCGTTCGTTCGCAAATAACGACACGTCCAAACTGTTGTATGAAACAACCGGTGTTTTGCTGCACGAGTTGACACACGGATATCAGTTAGAGCCGCAGGGAATTGGGAATTATGGAAACAACCGTGTGTTTTGGGCGTTCATAGAGGGTATGGCAGACGCAGTCCGAGTGGCAAACGGTTATTTTACTGATGCAGATCGTCCGGAAGGAGGGAATTATATGGATGGTTACCGCACCACCGGCTTTTTCCTATATTGGTTGCAGCAGAATAAAGACCCGGAGTTCTTGAAGAAATTTAACCGGAGTACGCTGGAAGTTATTCCTTGGTCGTTTGATGGAGCAATCAAACATGTTCTGGGAGATAACTGCCAGATAGATGCCCTTTGGGATGAATACCAGAAAGACTTGGCGGAAAAAAGAAAATCGATAAAGGGATAACCAACGGCTTATATGGGAAATGTATAACTTTTGGTGTTTTATACGGTGACATTAAAGTCTTTTGTTCTATAAGGACTGAACTCTGTTTTGAAAGCATCCCACCCTCCGAAAAAGTAACTGGGCTGGGAAGTGGTGGAAGCCGGAATATTTTTTCGAAAAGTCGCACAAAGAAAAAAGAAAATATTCCGGCTTTTTTCTATCTAAATTAAAATTTTTACTCGAAAAGCTTTTATATTTGTAGCAAATTTAAAAATAGACAAATGAAAAGTATTGGAAAATATATATTGTCTGTTATATTTATTGCCGGGATTGCGTTTTTTTACAGTTGTAATCCTGCAAAGGAGTTTGATGTACTGATTGTAGGTGGTGGAGCCAGCGGTACTGCTGCTGGTATACAAGCTGCCCGATTGGATAGTAAAACTCTTATTGTAGAGGAATTTGAGTGGCTTGGCGGAGCGCTTACCTCGGCAGGTGTGAGTTGTATAGACGGAAATTATAAGATGCCGGCCGGTATTTTTGGAGAATTCCGGGATTATTTGTCCGATTATTATGGCGGGTTGGATTCCTTACGTACCGGATGGGTATCTTCGGTGTGTGCCGAACCTTCGGTGATGAATGCTGCTTTTAAAAGTCTTGCAGCAAAGGAAAAAAAATTGGAAGTTTGGTATAAATCGGTAGTGTCGGGAATAGAAAAACGTCCGGATGGCTGGGTTGTGACAATCAACAGGGACGGCAAGGAAGAGACTGTCAGATGCCGGATCCTTATTGATGGAACGGAATTGGGCGACATAGCAAAAGCGTGTGGTGTAAAATACGATATAGGAATGGATGACCGGGATATCAGTGGCGAAGACATAGCTCCGGAAGATGCGAACGACGTTATCCAGGATATTACATACGTAGCAATATTGAAAGATTTTGGCGAGAAGGACATGACTATTGAAAAGCCGGCAGGATATGACCCGTCGATTTTTTATTGTACTTGCAAGAATGATTTGTGTTCCAATCCGGACAGTGGAACTGTCCTTTGGGAAAAGCATCAGATGATAACTTATGGGAAGTTGCCGAACAACAAGTATATGATCAATTGGCCGATTAACGGTAATGATTATTATGTGAACATGATAGAGATGGATAAGGAACAGCGTGATTCGGCCTTGCAAGTCTTGAAAAATTTTACCTTGAGCTACGTCTATTTTATGCAGACAGAGTTAGGTTTTAAAAACTTGGGTTTGGCAGACGATGAATATCCGACAGCCGACAAGCTCCCTTTCATTCCGTATCACAGGGAATCCCGGCGCATACATGGAAAGGTTCGTTTTTCCGTGAACCAAATGGTTCATCCTTATGGACAGGTACAGCCTTTGTACCGGACGGCAATTGCCGTGGGGGATTATCCGGTCGATCATCACCATGCCCGTTATAAAGAAAAAAGCAAGTTGCCGGAAATACATTTTTATCCGGTTCCATCTTTTGGACTGCCATTGGGCACGTTGTTGCCGGAGGATGTGGATAATTTGATTGTAACAGAGAAATCCATCTCTGTCACCAATATTGTAAATGGTGCGACCCGATTGCAACCTGTGCTTGTGCAAATAGGACAGGCCGCGGGGGCTCTTGCGGGATTGGCAGTGAAAGAGGGAATCTGCCCGGATGAGGTCTCTGTCCGGGATGTGCAGGATATCATTCTCGAGGGAAATGGATATTTGCTCCCTTATCTGGATATTCCTGTGAAAAAAGCGCATTTCAAGGCTTTACAGCATATCGGTGCAACCGGAATATTGAAAGGACGTGGTGCAAATGTCGGTTGGTCCAACCAGACATGGTTTGATGCCGATTCTGTATTGACGTATGCCGGGTTGGCTTCCGGAATATCCGATTATACGGATGGACAGGTCTCTCCGGAAAATACAGATAAGGCTTTGACCGTAGAAGAAGCTTTTGAACTTGTCCGGGCTGTGAAAGAGTCGGATCGTTCCTCCGGGGTGGGTGTGGATGTTCCGGAAGGGGATGGACGGTCTCTCCTGTGGGAAGAGTTAGGCTTGTCGGATTATAGTTTGGATCGTCCCGTGACCCGTAAGGAGTTTGCGGTACTGATGGATGCGGTAGTTGACCCTTTCCATGCCAGAGAAATAGACATAACAGGAAAATTCATATAAAAAGATTCATTAAACAGTAAATATTATGGCAAATAGTAGAAGAGATTTCTTAAAACAGGTATCTGTTACCGGAGCTGCTTTTGCAGCAGGTTCTTTGGCTTCATGTGCTGCTGGTAACGATTCAGGTTCTGATATGGTTAAACAATCGAGTAATAATATAGAGAGCAAACTGATTGTTCCGAAAGCCCAAGGCCTGAAAATCACTGGTGCGTTCCTTGATGAAATCTCCCATGACATTCCCCATCAGAACTGGGGCGAAAAAGAATGGGACCAAGATTTTGCCTATATGAAAGCTATAGGTATAGATACCGTTATCGTTATTCGGTCGGGATACCGTAAGTTCATAACTTATCCGTCGGAATATTTAATGAAAAAATTCGGTTGTTATATGCCATCCGTCGATTTGATAGACATGTTCCTCCGTCTTTCAGACAAATACGGGATGAAGTTTTATTTTGGTCTGTATGATTCCGGAAAATATTGGGATACAGGCGACTTGACTTGGGAGATAGAATCGAATAAATATGTAATAGAAGAAGTATGGAAGAAGTACGGTCATTACAAAAGTTTCCAAGGTTGGTACTTGAGTCAGGAGATTAGCCGGCAAACTAAGGGCGCTATTTCCGCATTTAGTAGTTTAGGCAAACAATGCAAGGACGTTTCAGGCGGGCTTCCTACCTTGATTTCTCCGTGGATTGACGGGAAAAAGGCCGTATCGGCAGCATCCGGTAATTTGAGTAAAGCAGAGGCTGTCTCGGTTGAGGAGCATGAACGTGAATGGTCGGAAATTTTTGATGGAATCAAGGGAAATGTAGACGCGTGTGCTTTCCAGGATGGGCATATCGATTACGATGAGTTGGATGCTTTCTTTAGTGTAAATAAAAAGATGGCGGATAAATATGGTATCCAGTGTTGGACAAATGCCGAGTCGTTCGACAGGGATATGCCAATAAAATTCTTGCCAATAAAATTTGACAAATTACGTATGAAGCTTGAAGCCGCTGCTCGCCAGAAATATGATAAGGCAATCACTTTTGAGTTCTCACATTTTATGAGTCCTCAGTCGGCTTATTTGCAAGCAGGGCATTTGTATAACCGTTATAAGGAATATTTTGATATAAAATAGTATGAAGAAAGATACTGCAAATTTAGGTTATGTTCTATTCCTTTCCTTTGTTGCTGCGTTGGGCGGATTCTTGTTCGGCTATGATACCGCTGTCGTTTCAGGAACAAACCAACAAGTGGCTCATCTTTTCCATCTCGACGAAATGCAGTTGGGCTGGTATGTGGGATGTGCCTTGATAGGTTCCATCTGCGGTGTTGCAGTAGCAGGAATTTTAGGGGATAAGTTCGGCCGTAAGCGGACAATGCTGTTTTCAGCCGTTTTGTTTTCTTTGTCGGCGATAGGCTGTGCGATAAGTATAGATTTCACCCATTTGGTGATTTCCCGTATTTTTGTTGGTGTAGGCATCGGTATTGTTTCAATCATATCTCCGCTTTATATCTCGGAAGTGGCAGTTGCCAAATACCGTGGGGGATTGGTCTCTTTATATCAATTTGGTGTTACGGTCGGAATGGTCGGTGCTTACTTGGTAAATCATGTTTTGTTGGGATTGGCTGAGACCGGTATCTCTAAAGTTGCGGATGTTGCAAATCCTACTTTGTTTGAATGGATATTTTATACGGAGTCTTGGCGGGGAATGTTGGGCATGTGTGCCGTTCCTGCTTTGCTGTTCTTTATTGTTCTGTTCTTTATTCCGGAAAGTCCCCGTTGGTTGATTCTTCGTCATAAAGAAGCTCCATCATTCAAGATATTCCATCGTATTTATGGAAACGAGGAAGATGCAAAAGCCCAGTTGGAAAGTACTCGTGAGATGATTGAAAAGGAGAGCCAATACAAATCAGGTCAGTGGAAATATCTGTTTAAACCGAAAATTTTCAAGATGGTACTTGTTGGTTCTGCAATCGCCATACTCGGGCAATTTATGGGCGTTAATGCCGTACTTTATTACGGTCCTACGATATTCGAACAAAGCGGTCTCTCTGGCGGTGACTCTTTGTTCTACCAAGTATTGGTTGGAGTGACCAATATGGTTACGGCTTTGATTGCATTGGTCATCATTGACCGGGTAGGGCGTAAGAAGTTGGTATATTTCGGCGTCAGCGGTATGATAATATCTTTGTTATTGATTAGTTACTATTTCGAATATGGGGAAGCGAATGGATTATCTCCTGTATTCTTATTGGTATTTTTCATGTTTTATATCTTTTCTTGTGCGATTTCTATCTGTGCCGTGGTCTTTGTACTGCTGTCAGAAATGTTTCCGATACGGGTTCGTGGCTTGGCGATGTCGATTGCCGGCTTTGCACTTTGGATTGGTACTTATCTGATTGGGCAGCTGACTCCTTGGATGTTGAAGAATCTTACGCCGACAGGGACTTTCTTGTTGTTTGCATTTATGTGCGTTCCCTACATGTTGATTATGTGGAAGCTTGTTCCTGAGACAACTGGAAAATCGCTTGAGGAAATTGAAAAAATGATTTCAGAGGACTAATAGCAGACTTGTTTTAGGGGTTATTATAAAGTTGAGGATGTGTCGTATTATAAGGCGGCACATCCTTTTTTCTGTTTGGATGTTTTGTCTGTTTACCGTGTAAGTCTCCTTATACATCCACTCGATAGGCATAAATGTTTTCGCTTGTAGAGAGATATCCAATGGATAATTGAAGGGAGGAACATAATCCGGTTTTTCCCGTATTTCGGAATGTTGGAGGAATAAAAAATAGCCTGTGTCTTTTTATACTTGGCACAGGCTATTCCATTTTTATGAAAAGAATAAGTTATTGTTCTGCTTTCGTTGCATAATTTTTATTCAAGAAATTGATTAGTTCCGTAGTAATATCGTATGACGGATCAGCTAAAAGTAAGTTGTCGCCATTACTGTTACTCAAAATGATTTGGAAACCTTTATCAGCGTTGAATATTTTCAGTTGGGCTTCCAGCGTATCGCGGAGCTGCTCTCCCAATTTCTGTTGCTCTTCTGCAAATTCTTGGGCTGCATCATTTTGTGCTTTTTCCAATTCATCCCGTTTTTTCAATATACGCTGATGTTCCTGCTGGGCTCTTTCGTTAGTAAGGAACGCATTGTTTTCTACTTTCTTCTGGAAGTCGATAGCATCTGATTGCAGAGAATTTGCTTTTTGGTTAAGGCTTGCCCTGGTATTTTCATACTTTTTCAAAATTAACTCGTTCAAGTCCTTGGAGTAGTTGTAGTTCAACAACAATGAATCAACATTTACATAAGCAATCGGTAATTTGTTCGTACCCTCTTTCACCGTAATGGGAGCAGAAGAATCTGCTTTCTTTGGCTTAGAAAACTGCATTACGAATAAAATAATGACAGCAATTGCCAAAACCCCGTTCACAACATAGTTTATATTCTTCATAAATTATAATAATTGTTATTTATTTATCCGTTTAGTTGTTCTAATCTATCATAAAGGCTTTTTTGTTTCATAGCTTCCCTGTCTTGACTTTTTGCGCAGTGAATGCCCTTTTTACGTAAAAAACGATTCCCGTCGACATGCGTGTTTGGGAAACGTCCTCCTTTGATAAAGATTACTTTTACGCAAAGCAATATCATGCAGATTCCAAGAATTATTCCTGCGAGTAACAGTGTTTTTATCATTTTCCTCTATATTTGTGAACGCAAATATAAGAGTTTAACCGATTAAAAAGTATCTTTAGTCGATTTAATTATACTTTTTTTTAAACAATCTGGAGGAAGATACTGCTTATTAACACGGGGAAAGATATTTATAACTAAAAATAAAAATATGACAATAAGTAATTTAAAACCAGAAATCGTATGGAAATTTTTCCATCAGATTACGCAAGTGCCGAGACCTTCCAAGAAAGAAGGGAAAATAATCCGGTATTTAGAATCGTTTGCTGCAGAATATAATGTTCCGATAAAGAAGGATCATGCCGGAAATATCCTTATGACGAAACCGGCGACGCCAGGTATGGAAAACAAGCCTACGGTCGTTTTGCAATCGCATATGGACATGGTTTGTGAAAAAAACAATGAAACGAAGCATGACTTTGAGAATGATCCGATAGAAACGGTCGTTGACGGGAATTGGTTGCGGGCGAAAGGAACGACATTGGGCGCTGACAATGGCATCGGTATGGCAGTTGAGCTGGCAATTTTGGCTTCCGATGATATCGAACACGGTCCGATAGAGTGTTTGTTTACGGTTGATGAAGAAACTGGTTTGACTGGTGCCAAATCTTTGCAGCCCGGTTTTATGACGGGTGAGATTTTGTTAAACCTGGATAGTGAGGATGAAGGGCAAATATTTATTGGTTGTGCAGGCGGGAAGGATACGCAGGCTGTATTTACCTACACTCCGGTTCCGACAACTGCCGAACTGTTTTATGCCCGGATTGATGTAAAAGGGTTAAACGGCGGTCATTCCGGTGGAGAAATTCATAAAGGTTTGGGAAATGCCAATAAGATATTGGTTCGTTTGCTCTATCTGTTGAAGAAGAACTTTGGTTTTGTACTTTGTTCTATTGACGGTGGTAATCTTCGTAACGCAATTGCTCGTGAAGCCCATGCAGTGATTGGCATAAAGCCGGAATATAAGGAGGAAGCGCGTGTATTGGTAAATCGTTTTGCGGCAGATGTCGAAAATGAGCTGAAGCATGTAGACAAAAATGTCCGGGTAACAATGGAATCGGAAGAGAAACCTGCTTTCTATATAGATGAGAAGACAGCAACAAACTTGGTTTATGCTTTGTCTGCTTGTCCGCATGGCGTTTTGGGCATGAGTCACGAGATTGAAGGATTGGTTGAGACATCCACCAACTTGGCATCGGTAAAGATGAAAGAAGGAAATACGATTGTTGTAGGAACAAGCCAGCGCAGTTCTATTGAATCGTGTAAGAATATGGCAGCCAACCAGGTGGCATCGGTATTCCTTTTGGCAGGAGCAGAAGTATCCCATGGGGATGGTTATCCGGGATGGGCGCCTAATGCGAATTCTGAAATATTGCGGATAGCCCAGGAAACATACCGTCACCTTTTTAATAAAGAAGCACAGGTAATGGCTATCCATGCAGGATTGGAGTGTGGTCTGTTCTTGGAAAAATATCCGCATTTGGATATGATTTCTTTTGGGCCGACATTGCGCGACGTGCATTCGCCGAACGAGCGGATACAAATTGATACGGTTGGCTTGTGGTGGAGCCATCTGTTGGAGATATTAAAAAATATTCCGGCAAAATAAATGCATGAATTTACCGTTAAATAAAAGGCTATTCCAAAAATGAATTGGAATAGCCTTTATGGTACAAACGGATTTGCATTTCCGGTCGTGCGGATATCAGGATATAAAATCAGCTAAAGCATGCCGTACCGGAATTTTTGTTTGCAAATAATTGATGTTTACAACAGAGGATGACATCTTCCTCTTGTTATATTTAAAAGATATATGTATGAAAGGAATTGCCGTATACCCACTATTCCATTTGTTGTTTTTTCTGTCGTTTCTATTCCAGCTTTCCTGCAATGACGGATTGGACGATAATTACACTACCGACCGGCAATACCGGTTGGATTTTTCCCGGGATACGGTTTCTTTCGATACCGTGTTTACAACAGTTGGTTCGGCAACACAGAATCTGATGGTGTACAATCGCAATAGAAAACCATTGGAGATTGAAAGGGTATGGTTGGGAAGTGGAGGAACTTCCGGATTCTATGTAAATGTGGATGGGAAAAAGGGCGTTTCGTTTGACCATATTGGCATACAAGATGGGGACAGTCTGTACGTCTTTATGGAGGTCAATGTGAATCCTTCGGATGCGAAGAACCCTCTTTTGGTTGAGGATTCGCTGATGTTTCTTTTGGGGAGTGGCGTGATGCAGGTTGTTCGTTTGGAGGCTTATGGACAGAATGTGCATATTTACAGGGGAAAGACCTTCGTTTCTGACACTGTGTTGACGGCCGATTTGCCTTATTTGGTTTATGATAGTTTGGTTGTTGCCGAAGATGTTACTGTAACGGTGGAAGAAAATACGACCTTTTACATGCACGACCATGCGAAAGTGGAGGTTTATGGGACGTTGTTGCTGAATGGTGAAAGAGAAAAGCCTGTCGTGTTCCGGGGTGACCGTAATGATGATATTATAGATAATATATTGCCGTATGACCATACTCCGGGGCAATGGGGCGGCATTCGGTTCAGGTCCGGAAGTATGGGCAACCGTTTTGATTATGCTGTGATACGAAATGGAACGGACGGAATCCGTTTGGATGATTCTGGTGCGTTGTCTGGACGGAAATTGGAAATATCCAATTCGCAGATTACGAATATGAGCCGAAACCTGTTATTGTCGTATAACAATGATATCAGAGCGGTGAACACGGAATTCAGCAATGCCGGTTATGGTGTGGCTGTTTTGGTCGGGGGTGAAATATCTTTTGTCCATTGTTCGTTTGTCAATTATATGGTTTTGCTTTCTCGTAATTTTATATTGGATGGTTTGGAAGAAAAATATACATCCTGTGTGACATTGGCGAATTATAAGGAAGACGGAATGGATGCAGGTGGAGCGTATCCGTTGGATGTCAGTTTCGACAATTGTATTATTGATGGCAGCTTGTCTGCAGGAAGTGGCGATGGTTCCGGCGAGTTGATGTTGCTTTATAGGGATGGTTCTGCTTTTAATTATCGTTTCAACCACTGTTTCTTGAAAACCGAAGAGAAAGATAGCGGTAATTTCCAGGGGGTGTTATATGGTGATAGCCCGGAGTATAAGGTTTGTGGCGATGAAGAATTCCGGTATTGGTACGATTTCCGCTTGAAGTCGGATTCAACGGTTGGGGTGGGAGCGGCAGATCCTGAAATATCCCGGCTCTATCCTGTCGACCGTTATGGTATAAGCCGGATGACGTCGGAATATGGTCCTTCTATCGGGGCTTATGAATACGTTCCATAAAAAAGGTTTGTGGGCAATGATATGATAAAATGTTAGATAAAAAGAGACTTGACTGTGAAAAAATGGTGTTTATTATTCTTTTTTTGTGTTTCAACGTTGGCAGATGCCCAGATATCTTTCCGGGTGATGACGTATAACGTGGAAAATTTATTTGATTTGCTGGATAATCCTCAGACGGAGGATAGCGAGTTTTTGCCGGGAGGAGACAGAAACTGGAGCGCATACCGATATTATACGAAATTGCAACATGTGTCGAAAGTAGTCCTTGCGGCAGGAGAGTGGGAAACTCCGGCTTTGGTTGCTTTGCAAGAAGTGGAGAGCGATTCTGTATTGACCGATTTGTTGACAAAAACAGGGTTGCGGACACAATATTACCGCTATAGCATGACTACGGGGAGCGATAGCCGGGGAATCAATGTCGCATTATTGTATCAACGGGATAAGTTCCGTTACATAACACATCAAGAGTTAGTAGTCGTTTTGCCGGAGCAACGGAGATTGAAAGGCACACGGAATATCCTGCATGTTTCGGGCGAATTGGTTTCCGGAGATACCCTTGATGTTTTTGTCTGCCATTTTCCTTCCAAATACGGCGGTGAATTGGAAACGCGTGGCGACCGGGTCGCAGCAGCGAATACGCTCCGTCAGGTATGCGACTCGTTGTACCGCGTACGGTTGGAAGCCAGTTTTTTGATTATGGGCGATTTGAATGAAACGCCTGACAGTGAGGTGGTGTCAGAGATATTGGTTGGAGGGAAGAAACCTTCCGGAGCGGTATATGTTTCCGGAAAATTTTGTAACCTTGTTTCCGACTGCAAGGTGAAGAACGGCATCGAGGGGTCGCATAAATACCGTGGGTCTTGGAGTTTCCTCGACCATCTGATAGTCAGCCGGAATATGTTGCTGGCGGAACCTTCCGGTATCCGGTATGTTGCCGGGACGGCTTCACTCTTTTCTCCATCGTTTATACTGACAACTGATAAGACTTGGCTGGGTGTTCGTCCATTCCGTACATATTACGGGTTCAAGTACGAAAAAGGGTATAGCGACCATCTTCCGGTTGTCGCTGATTTTGTAGTCTATCCGGAATAGTCTTGTGACAATAATGGGAGAATCCTTTTAAATGGGTCTTGGCATTACTTTTCAGCCGTTCGCTTATCAAAAAAGTCAAGGGTCCAGCTATCCATCCATTCCACTACCGGATTCCCGTTTTTGAACTGTATAGGCAACCATATATACCGTGCGTCACTTGGATGTTTAGGCTTCCAGATGTCTGCCATGAAGATAAAGGCGTTCTTTTTTCCTGGCAATTTCAATACAAAAGTGCTCTGCCCTCCAAAGGTAATCTCCGATTTGGGCCCGACGCAAGGATTCCTGTGCTGTGTCCATGGCCCGAATATATTGGTGGCGGAAAACATCCTTGCTTCGTTGGGATCCCAACCGGTGCAGCCGGATGATATCATCCAATATGTACTGTCGGCTTTGAAAATAGCCGGCGCTTCGTTATGTCCGGCTGGAGCAACTCTCACATATTTTCCTGTATGTCCCGTGTATTCATCGTTAAGTTCGGCAATGTGGAGCGTAAGATTTTCTTCCGAGGAATATATGTGGTACGCTTTTCCGTCATCGTCCACGAATAGTTGCATGTCGCGAGCCATTTGTCCGTTTTGCATGTCCCGTTTGACGAATAGCCCGTTTTTAACGGCTTCGTTCCATTCCGGCGTCCACCATTTCTGGTAATGCTGGCTGTCTAATGTGTCAAGGATGTTCCGTTGTCTCTCTGTCATGTCGTAAGGAAATTTCTTGGCATTGGGTCGTAAAGATCTGAGATATTTAAACGGACCGGTGGGCAGATCGCTGACGGCAACTGCCGAACGGGCTGCAGCATAACCTTGCCCTTTCAGTTCGAGATGAAACCACATGACAAATTTTTTGGTTTTGGAGTTGTAAATGACTTTCGGTCGTTCCATGATGCAACCTTGCACAATTTCGCAGGATTCGTCGGAGACGACCGGAAGGACTGCCCCTTCATTTTTCCAGTCGGTAAGGTTTTTTGAAGAATAACACATGATGCCTACCATCGCATTGCTGGTAGAGTCGCTTTTGTTTTCACCATACCAATAGAATGTCCCTTTGTGGTATAAGATACCTCCTCCGTGTGCGTTGATATGTACACCTTTGTCGTCAGGCCAGATATCACCGGAGCAGATAGGCTTCAACTCTTTTTCATGCAGGCATGAAACGAAAAAGAAAAGGCTTAGGAAGCCGTAAACAAACTTCATGGTTCTTTTCATTACTTATTGAATTATAGGTGAAAAAATACGGAGGATAATCGGTTTCCGGTTTCCTCCGTCAAATTATTTAATCAGTATATATTGTTTTGTTTTCAGTGGCTATTTTTGCCGAGTATACGTTTTTTCAATATTTCTATCTTGGATAGTCAGCTCATTTTGTGTTGCTTTTTTGATTGTCAGCGTATCTGAAAATGAGATGGTTTGTCCGTTGCCGATGCTCTCTCCGGTCAGGATCAACAGGTCGCCTTGCTGTTCCCATGTTTTATATTTAAGTGTTGCCATATTGATTGAACTGGCCTTTCCTCCCTCTTCCAATTTAAATCCTTGAATCATGTTTTCCATTCCTGGAACAGGTTCTGTCCATTCACCAATCAGTGCGGATGTGTTGTTGCAGCCGCTCAAACTCCCTAATGCTAAAAGCGCTATTGCCACAAAGTCCTTACATGTTTTCATTTTAATAGAATGTATTAAAGTTTTAAGATAATGCACAAATATAGGTATATTATCGGAATGGTCGAAGAACAGGCTAATAATAGTTGTCTTTTTCTTTAGGGTATTTTTTCTATCTGCGGTGACGAGTTAATACGTTTCAAAGTTTAATTTTCTCCTATTTTGAGCAAGCGTTGTCCTTTATTTGAAGTTTAAGTTCTATTAGTTATACTAACTTCCGTTTATCTGCTATCTTTGTGCTGATTTATTTGTTGTGCACAATGATAAAAATAAAAAAGATATATATTGCTTTATTGGCGTTGTCGTTAAATGCCGGTGCCCAGAATTATCAGCCGCCGTTGGATATTCCATTATTGCTTAGCGGAAACTTCGGGGAATTGAGGAGTAATCATTTTCATGCAGGGCTTGATTTTAAAACGCAAGGCGTGGAAGGCAAGCCGGTGTATGCCGTGGATAGCGGATATGTTTCCCGGATTACAGTGGGGCCGTGGGGTTATGGCAACGGTTTGTACATTACGCATCCGGACGGGACGATGACTGTTTACGGGCACCTGAAGGAGTTTGTTCCTGAACTTGCCAAGTATGTGGAAGAACAACAGTATAAGCAGGAGCGTTTCTCGGTAGATTTGGAACTGTCTCCGGAACAGTTTCCGGTAAGTAGGGGACAGTTGGTTGCTTTCAGCGGCAATACCGGAAGTTCAGGCGGACCGCATCTGCATTTTGAAGTCCGCAAAGATGGCATAATGCTTGACCCGATGCCGTTTTTCCGGGAGGAGATAAAAGATACCCGGAAGCCGCGAATAAAGAGTGTGCTGGTTTGTCCGATTCCGGGGAAAGGAGTTGTCAATGGCCGTTCCGGAAAACTGGCATTGACACCGGTTACATCCCAGAACGGGCAGCAGGTCTTGACGGGGAAGATTACGGCATGGGGTGAGATAGGTCTTGCCATCCGTGGAAATGATTACATGGATGGAACCGAAAATGTATATGGAATACGGAATATTGTTTTGGTAGCGGAAAAAGACACAATATTCCAAAGCGATTTGGGAGAGTACCCGTTGGCGGATAGCCGCAGCATAAATAGTTTCGTGGATTACGGGGTGCTGAAAAAAAATCGTGCATTTTATATAAAAACTTATACTGACCCGGGAAACGACCTTCCCTTTTTTCATGCGAAAAATAGCGGATGCGTGACAATTGATGAGGAAAAAACGTATCATTTGCGATACACGTTGTCCGATTATTTCGGCAATACCACAACCTTATCAGTCTGGATAGAAGGAAAGAGAAGCGATATCCCGGCAGAAGATACGGAAGGAAAAGAATACTTCCATTGGAATAGTGAGAATAAGTTTGGAGCAAAAGGTGTACGACTTTCGATACCTCGTTCGGGGCTTTATAATAGCTTTTATTTTTCTTATGATGCAGAACGGGATACTTCGGCGTTGGCTTCCGTGCATCATCTGCATACGAATGAGATACCGTTGGCACTTCCTGCCCGTTTGTCGATACACCTCCAACATGATACGCTGGAAAATAAACGGCAGTACGGAATTGTTTCGTTACAGAATGGCTATCGTCGTTGGCTGGGAGGCAGTTATCGTTTGGGTTGGATAGATACGGATATTTGGGAATTGGGCACGTTTACGATTGCAACAGATACGGTGCCACCTCGTATTATTCCGTTGAACCAGTCTGTATGGGCGGGAAACCGTATGATTCGGATTCAATTGTCTGACAATTTGAGCGGTGTGGCGGAATTTCGCGGAGAAATTGACGGACAGTTCGCCCTCTTTAAAATGAATAAGAGCCAAGTTATTTCATACCGTTTTGATTCTTCGCGCTTGACGAAAGGAAAACATCATCTGAAACTGGAGGTAACGGATGGCTGTGGAAATATCTCTTCTTTCGAATATGACTTTACCAATTGATGCTTCAGAAGGTTATTTTAAAACGAAACGTCCGTTTTTCCAGTTATAGATGCGCGGTTTATCCAGCAAATAGGGCTTTATGTTTTTCTGTTCCTCTTTTCCGAGATAGAAGGGTGTCATATACGTTGCTGTAAGTCTGGCTTTCTTTTTGTCAAAGTTGTATTGGATAAAATCTATGTCAAGGCATGCGGTGTTTTTTTTGATTTCTGCATCGGAACCTTTTACTTTTTTGAGAAATAATTCTTTAGCAGGCGGAGTGAAAAAGTCTTCGGTTGGCAGTGGATTCCAGTCGATTGTGAAAAAATCTATTTTGCTGTCAGAGATGGGAGCGGAGAACGTTGTTATCATGCAAATGATGTTTGTGTCTTTTTCTATGGGAAGTAATTTCATCTCAATGACTGTCCGCTCGGTCGTTTGCAGCAAAAGGTAATCTTCTGTCATTTCTTTCAGCACGGAATATCCGTCCATTAAATTTTTCAGCTTGGCTTCTTCTCCTGATTTATACAGGTCTACAAGATCCTTTCTCCAGGCATCCTGCAATTGGGGGATGTATATGTCGGGCATGTCAATAAATATTTTTTCTATATTTTTTTGCCCACATACAATAAAAGATATTGCAGATAAAATTCCAACTATGGTAAAACGTCTGATTGAATACATGTTCTTTTTATTTTGTGCCCAAATATAAAAAGAACATTCCTAAGAGAACAAAGAATAAATCAATAACTTTTTTCTTTAAATTTTTTTCATGGAAAATGAGTACGCCGGCAATGAAAGTTACGAGTACGTTGCTGCGTCGAACCATCGATACGATAGAAATCATGGAATCCGGGAATGTCAGCGCATAAAAATATATCCAATCGGCTACACATAAGAAGAGCGAAATAAAGACAATGTTCCAACGCCATTTGAAAGGAGTTGTTTGTTTTCTGTGGGGATACCAGAGTAACAGCAGGATAATTGCCATGATGATACATTGGTAGATATTGAACCAAACTTGGACGGTCATGACATCGAGAGTCTCCATCAGATGTTTGTCGTATAATCCGCTTAACGCCCCGGTGGTAATGGATAGAACCGTTAGGAATATCCATTTGTTGTGTGAAAAGTTGATGCCTTCCTTTTTCCCGGAAGAGGATAGCATGTAGAACGAGATTACAGATAATCCAACACCAATCCATTGGTACAAATTCAACCGCTCCCCGAAAATCAGCAAAGCGCCGAGTAAGGTCAGTACCGGTTGGGTCGCTTTGATAGGTCCGGTAATAGTTAATGGAAGATGCTTTAGGGCAAAATACCCGGATATCCAGGAAGAAAGAACAATGATTGCTTTGAGGAATACGGCAAAGTGGGTTTGCAATGAAACGCGTGGCACATAAAACATTGTTCCGTCGAAGATGTCCGTAAAATGAGACAACAATATAAAAGGGAGGAACAGCAAACTGCTTATTAAAGTGTTGCAGAACAATACGGGGATAACCGCATTGTTTGTAAGCGACAGTTTTTTATTTACTTCGTAACACCCTAAGAGAAAAGCGGAAAGAAATGCTAACAGAAGCCACATAAAGAGATTCTTTTAAATAAATAATTCATCCGGATATTCAATGTCCGTAAGGTATAAGGCATGCCCGGGCACGGAGCTTCCAGCCTTGCAACGGTTTTTTGCTTCGATGATACGACAAAATTCGTCAATAGTCAGTTTCCCGCGTCCTACATCCAGCAGTGTCCCTACAATGGCGCGTACCATGTTTCTTAAAAAACGGTTGGCTTTGATTGTGAAAATCCAGCAATCGTCGGATTGCTTCCATTCGGCTTTGTAGATGGTGCAATTGTTCGTTTTTACATCGGTATGCAGTTTGCTGAAACTTGTAAAATCCGTATAATTGAATAAAGCAAGGCAAGCTTCGTTCATCTGTTCGAAATTCAATTTGCTGGGATAGAAATAGGCAAACTCGAAATTGAACGGATTTTTTTTCTGTGTTAATATATAATTGTATGTACGCGAGAGTGCATCAAACCGGGCGTGTGCATCTGGTTTGACTTTTACTATTTTATGGACCGCAATGTCTTTTGGCAAAAATCTGTTCATTTTTTCACCAAGGAAATTTGTATCGGCAATCGGGGACGGTGAATCGAAGTGGGCAACCATCAGGCGGGCATGCACTCCGGCATCGGTTCGTCCGGCGCCAACCACCTCGGTTTCCTTGCGTAATAAAGTAGATAATGCCTCTTCCAACCTTTGTTGTATGGAAATTCCGTTGGGCTGTATCTGCCATCCGCAATAGTTTTTTCCGTTATAACTTAAGTAAATAAAATAACGTTCCACAGTCTAAAGAAGATTATATAAGAAAACCGGTTGCAAAATTAATACAAATCTGCTATTTATAACGCAGAATCACGGATGCAGGAGAAATATTCATGCGTGAGAAACGGCTATTTTTTTCTATGTGTATGGTTAAAATATTTGGAGAATTGGGAAAAAAGTTGTTTTTTTGCTCCATAAATATAGCCATAAAATTAGTAAAACAGACAGGAACTCGTTATTGCCTATGACATATATCTACTCTTTTAAGATTAAATAGTAGCGTACATATGGATAAATTAAAGATGTTGCCAGATGAGAAACTGGTGGCCCTTTATGCTGAAGGCAATAATAATGCTTTTGATATTTTGTTGAATCGTCATAAGAATAGCTTGTATTCTTATATTTATTATATTGTTCGGAATCCGGAAATTGCAGAGGATTTGTTTCAAGAGACATTTGTTAAAGTAATCTATACCATCAAGCAGGGACGTTATGTGGAGAACGGCAAATTTAAAGCTTGGATTACCCGGATAGCCCACAATTTGATTATCGACGGATTCCGCCAAGAGAAAAATGAAAATACCATATCTAATGGAGATGCCGGAATCGATTTGTTCAATGATATACGGCTTTGTGAAAAAACAATTGAAGACCAAATTGTTGTCCATCAGGTTTTGCAGGATATAAAGCGGCTGATTACATTTTTACCCGACAGTCAGCGCGAAGTGTTGGTTATGCGCTATTACCAAAACCTGAGTTTTAAGGAAATAGCCGATAAAACCGGCGTAAGTATCAATACCGCGCTTGGACGGATGCGTTATGCTATCTTGAACATGCGCCGGTTGGCACAGGAACATAAGATAGAATTGGCGGTTTGATTATTAAATAATGTTATATCCGGAATAGTTGTTTAAGAAAGCTCCATATGTAATACAATTTTATCAAGGCATTTTCGTTTTTCATAAAAACAATAAAAGAGAAAATGCCTATGAAGAAGATTTCTACTCCTTTTAATGAATTGAAAAATCGGGAGCAAAGTACTTCCGCCACTTCTGATTCTTTGCCCGGACCGACGCAGCAGACGCTTGCTTTTTTGAAACAATTTGCCAGGGTTTACTACCGGGAACAAAAATTGTCGGAGAATTTGTCTGTAATTATCGTGAATTAACTGTTGTTGATTTAGGTTTCCTTTCAAGGAAATGGGATTATATTGCCATAAGACAGGTATATTTCATCGATTTTGCGTATATTTGTGCCTAAACGTAATATAGGATGCGTTCGGTAATGTCTGTCTGAAAACTTCGTTTTCACCAGCCATTGCACTCGCCTTTCCCTATATTTGTTCACTGATAGATTTTTTGAAGTATGAAACATTTGATTGCACCGTCAATGCTTTCTGCCGATTTTTTGAATTTGCAGAAAGATATCGAGATGGTAAATAATAGCGAAGCGGACTGGTTTCATCTGGATATTATGGACGGGGTGTTTGTCCCGAACATCTCTTTCGGCTTTCCTGTGTTGGAAGCGATGAAAGGTATGTGTAAAAAACCGATGGATGTCCATTTGATGATAGTAGAGCCGCAGAAGTTTATTAAGGAGGTTGCTGATTGCGGAGCCTACATGATGAATGTACATTATGAAGCTTGTATGCATTTGCATCGCACCGTCTCCGCGATAAAGGAAGCCGGCATGAAAGCGGGTGTAACGCTTAACCCGCATACTCCAGTTTGTCTCTTGGAGGATATTATACAGGATTTGGATATGGTGCTGCTGATGTCGGTCAATCCGGGCTATGGCGGGCAAAAATTTATAGAGCATGCCGTAGACAAAACAAGGTGCTTGAAAGAAATGATTCGCCGCAAGGGATTGGAAACTCTTATAGAGATAGATGGCGGTGTGAATTTGCAGACAGCACCGGAATTACTTGATGCAGGTGCAGACATATTGGTTGCCGGCAGCTTCGTTTTCAAGTCGCCCGACCCGCTACGGACGATTCATGAACTGAAGGCGTTGTAATAATAGCCAAACCGAAACCTTGACTATAATGATTGAAGAAATGCAGAAGAGACCTTTTGCAAGACCTCTTCTTCTTTGGATAGCCGGAATTATTGTCGGGACAAAGGTTCCCGTTTGTGAGACATTCATCATAGGGTGTCTTGTATTTGTCGTGTTCTTACTGCTGGTGTCGCTTTTTTCTCCATATGAAAGTTATGATTTCCGCTTTTATTGGGGATTTATCTGGAGTGGTTTGTGCTTTGCCTTGGCAGTCATCTACGCAGCATACTGTTTGCATGTTGGATTTGTCTCTTTCGCTTGGAAATCCCTTTTGGTGGAGTGGGCTTCGGCGTGGCAGGAACTGATTGTCGACAAAATATATTTGTTGGAAGTTGAGACAGATGTAAAGTCGGTTCTCGCTGCGCTTGTAATAGGTTTCAAGAAATATATGCCCTTTGCCATTCGTCACGATTACGCTTCGGCAGGTGTTGCGCATGTATTGGCTGTCAGTGGATTCCATGTCGCGATTGTAGCTTCGTTCATCTCCAAGTTTCTTTCTTTTCTTCCCAATACCGATGCCGGACGCATCCTTCGTCTTGTCTTGTCGGTAGGAATTGTCTGGGTGTTTGTCTGTATTACCGGTCTGGCGGCTTCGTCTGTCCGTGCAGGAATCATGTTTACCATGTATGCGCTTGCCCATGCAATTGCTGTGAATACGGATAAGTATAATGTGTTGTATGCAACGGCATTCCTGATGCTGGTATATAATCCATTGTATCTGTATGATGTCGGTTTCCAGTTGAGTTTCCTGGCAGTCTTGTCTATCATGTTGTTTTATACGCCTGTCCGGAACTTGATTGTTTTGAGGAATCCGATTGTTGGATACTTTTGGGATATTATGGCTGTGACTTTTGCCGCTCAAGTAGGGACGCAGGGATTGTGTCTCTATTATTTCAAGGAGTTCTCATTGGTCTTTTTATTTTCTACCATACCTGCGATATTTTTGTCTACCGTGTTGATTCCTTTGTGTTTGCTCTGGTTATGTTTGCCTGTGGATTTGTTGCTTTCACTGTATATACAGCGGGGAATTGAGTGGCTGGCCGGAATTTTTGTGGATGTTGTTGAAATATGTGCCGGAATGGATTTGTTGATATTCCCAACGGAATTGTCTGCCGGGATGACATTCCTGTATTATTTGATGGTGTTATGCTTCTTTTTGTATATTAGGCGGAGACGGGGATTCGTTTGATGCTCAATGCCGGTCTTATTGCTTCTCTTGGCTCTTTTTATTTATTCCCTGCCAGGTCGCTGGTGGATTGAATGAAAAATCGTAATTTTGGCGTTCAAATTTGTAAGATTGGTTATGATAACAAAAATTATTCAGGAAGAGAAAATCCAGAAAGTAAAGAAATATATAGAAAAAGCGGATAAGATAACCATAGTGACCCATGTATCTCCTGACGGCGATGCGTTAGGTTCTTCATTGGGCCTGTATCATTTTTTGGCAACATTCGAGAAAGAGAATGTTGCTGTGATTGTTCCCAATGAATTTCCTTCTTTTTACCGATGGATGCCCGGAAGTAAAGATATTATTGTCTATGAGAAATATCCGGATTTTGCTGCGCAGTTGATTAAAGAATCGGACGTTATATTTTGTTTGGATTTCAACGAACCGAAACGGGTTGAGAAGCTTGCACCGGTATTGCTTGAGGCAGAAGGAAGAAAAGTGATGATTGACCATCATCTGTGCCCGTCCGACTTTTGCCGTGTCACGATTTCCTATCCACAAATCTCATCGACGAGCGAAATGATTTTTCGTTTGATCTGCCGGATGAGTTATTTCGATTTGATGACGAAAGAGTGTGCGGAATGTATCTACACCGGCATGATGACCGATACCGGTTCGTTTACCTACAATTCGAATCAACCGGAAATTTATGTGATAATTAGTGAACTGATAAAGAAAGGTATTGATAAAGATCGGATATATCGTCAGGTGAATCAGGTTTATTCCGAGTCGCGTTTGCGGATGATGGGATATGTCTTGTATGAGAAAATGAAGGTTTATAAGACGGAAAATAGCGCATTGATAACTCTTTCGGCTGAAGAACTGAAGCGTTTTGAATATGTACCGGGAGATACGGAAGGCTTTGTGAACATGCCTTTGAGTATAAATGGTGTTTCGTTCAGCTGTTTCCTCCGTGAAAGTGAAGAATATATAAAAGTGTCGCTCCGTTCGGTGGGAGATTTCCCGTGCAACAAATTTGCTGCGAAATATTTTAATGGCGGCGGTCATAAAAATGCTTCCGGCGGTGAGTTTTTCGGTTCCTTGGATGAAGCAGTGGCTGTATTTGAACAAGGCTTAAGTGAATTTAATCCAAATAAAATAGAAGAATAGCAAATAAATGCATGGTTTGCCGTTAATATTATTATATTTGGCAGTCGTAAAATAGTTGATAGGAAGAAAAAGAGAAAGATGAAAAGAAGTTTTTATTTTTTGTTGATTTTGGTTTCAGCAATATCTGTTGTGTCTTGCGATAAAACAGCATCGTACACCGATATGTTGAAAGCTGAAGAAAAGGCGATAGAGCGACTCATCGCAGAAGAGGGATTGGAAATCTTAGGAGACTTCCCGGCTGACGGACATTTCGAGTCGAATCAATTTGTGAAGTTGGATAATAATGTTTACCTGAATATCATTGATTCAGGAAACGGACAGAGGGCTACTCTTTATGAAACGGAGATTTTAGCGCGTTTTATAGCACAGCCTTTGCTCTATAATCCGGATACAACGTTGATTGACTTGTTGACGACAAGCTCCACTTGGCCCGTTTCTTTCAAATATGGGACAAATACTTCGTTGGACGGATATTTTTCCGAGTATGTAGGGGAAGGGTTGGCTACTCCGTTGGATTATGTCGGGGATAGTTCTTATGTGAAAATAATCGTACCTTTCGATTGTTTCTCAAACGGGACGTCATTTGCGAATAGCGGTATTCCTGTATATTTTAGGACGGTGAGATATATATTTGCTAAATAATAAAAGAACATATGACACTAATAAAATCAATATCCGGAATACGAGGGACGATTGGCGGTTCTCCGGAGGACGGTTTAAATCCGTTAGCCATTGTTAAATTTGTAGCTGCTTATGCTACGTTTATTCGGAAAAGTACTAAATCAGAGACGAATAAGATTGTCGTAGGTCGAGATGCCCGGATTTCCGGACAGATGGTAAAACATGTTGTCTTGGGAACACTGACAGGTATGGGGTTCGATGTGGTAGACATAGATTTGGCGTCTACGCCTACGACGGAATTGGCAGTGGCTATGGAGAAAGCGTGTGGCGGAATCATCCTTACTGCAAGTCATAACCCGAAGCAGTGGAACGCACTGAAATTGTTGAATGAACGCGGTGAGTTCCTGAATGCAGCCGAAGGAAATGAAGTTCTTCGTATTGCCGAAGCAGAAGATTTTACGTTTGCGGATATTGATCATATAGGAAAAGTTACGGTTGATACTTCATATACCCAGAAACATATCCAAAGTGTGCTGGATTTGGATTTGGTGGATGTTGAAGCTATCAAGGCTGCCGATTTTAAGGTTGCTATCGATTGTGTAAATTCAGTGGGTGGCATTATCCTGCCAGACTTGCTTCATGCCCTTGGTGTCAAGGAACTGTTTAAATTGCATTGCGCTCCTCATGGGAATTTTGCCCACAATCCGGAGCCGTTGCCCGAACATTTGACGGAAATCTCGGAATTAATCCGGAATACCAGCGCAAACGTCGGGTTCGTTGTGGATCCGGATGTTGACCGGTTGGCTTTGGTCTGTGAAGACGGCTCCATGTTCGGAGAGGAATATACGTTGGTTGCTGTAAGCGACTATGTGTTGAGCCATACTCCGGGTAATACGGTCAGCAACTTAAGTTCGAGCCGTGCCTTGCGGGATGTCACGGAAGCTCATGGTTGCAAGTATAACGCTGCGGCAGTGGGCGAGGTGAATGTCGTAGCCAAAATGAAAGAGACAGGCGCCGTAATAGGTGGTGAAGGCAATGGCGGAGTCATCTATCCGGCTTCCCATTATGGTCGTGATGCGTTGGTTGGAATTGCGTTGTTCCTGACACATCTGGCGAAAAAGAAAATGAAAGTGAGCGAATTGAGGGCTTCTTATCCCTCTTATTTCATCTCGAAGCAGAAAGTGCAGTTGACACCGGAAATCGATGTCGATGCCATCTTGCAGAAGGTGAAAGAGAAATTCTCCGGTAACGATATTACGGATATTGACGGTGTAAAGATTGATTTCCCGGACAAGTGGGTACATCTGCGTAAGAGTAATACGGAGCCGATTATCCGAATTTATTCGGAAGCCCATACGATGGAAGAAGCACAGCAGTTGGGCGGTGAATTGATCGGAATTATAAATGATATGTGCCGGAAATAAAATTTCATAGATTTATGGATTAATCCGTGTCGGTTAAGAAAGAGATTGCAGGGATATTCGTTTTTTCCCTGCAATCTCTTTTTCGTTTTTGGATTGCGTTAATTAAATTGTAGAGACTATGATAAACATTGGAAGAAAATCTTTGTTGCTTCTGGCTGCAGCGGGAGTGTTTTTTCAGCAGGAGCACAAAAAGAAAGGAATTCGGAGTATTTGGATTTCAATTACGGTCAGGGAGTAGGAGATAGCGAGTGGATTCAGGCGGTTGAAATTATTGAGCCGGCCTGCCGGTCGGATGTCAAAGGGAAGGTGACAGTCCGCTTTAAAGCTGTCGGAATGAAAGTTGCAAAAGCGTTGTGCTGGAGCCAACCAACGGCAGAGGTGCCCAATCCGTGGGGACATGATGTGAATCTTACGCCTAAAGGAATAAAATTAAGCAAAGAGGGAGAGGGGCGTTTCTCATTTGATGCCGAAAAGTTACCTGCCGGCCCCTTGAATGTGCGTATCTATGCCCAAAACGATACGCATAAAGATATCTTTGAATTACAGCTATATAATTTGGGTGGGGTGAAATGGAATCAGGGTATTCCTGATTCCGAAGCGCCTGTGGCTGTTGAAAAAGGATTGACTTTGTTGTTCTCCGATGATTTTGATTCCGATACATTGTCGATTTCCAACGATGGTCGCGGAGCGCGTTACAATGCCCATAAGCCAAGGTTCGGCGATTTTAGCGGTTGGCCTTTTTCTGATTTCGATTCACCGCAGCGACCACACAGGCAAAGAGATACGTATCTGCATATAGCGGCAAGGAAAGCACCGGGAACGAAAGGCAGTACCGGATTGATTGCTTCTGTTGATATGGATGGAAAAGGCTTTTGGGTAAAGGCTCCGTTTTATATGGAATGCCGTTTCACTGCACAGTCGGCACCTGGCACCTGGCCTGCTTTTTGGACCATCAATGCCATCGACCGTGGTCCGGGAGATGAGTTGGATATCGTAGAAGCTTATGGCGGATTGGGCAAAGGCAATCCGAATTATTGGGGCTATTCGGTAACCAGCCATTTTTGGGAACAACGCAATGCCGATGGCTCGAAGAAGGAGAGTAAATGGGCGCGGGTGAATATGACGGAGTTAGGTGGCAACTCTTTTTGGTCGTCAACTTTCCATACCTACGGGCTTTATGTCGGTACCGATGTGACCATCTATTATTTGGATGATATAGAGGTGTTTCGCCATCCGACGAACGAGGTTTCCCGGGATTTCCCTCATTTGTTCCTTATCAACTATGCAATAGGAGGGATAAGTGGCTGGCCTATTGACTTGGAACGTTATGGTAATGGGTCGGATATGTATGTGGATTATGTACGGGTATATGGCAAAACCGATTTGGAAGAGAAGTGATGTTGGCATGGATGAAAAGCAAAAAGGCAATCAGTCTTAAACCTGGTTGCCTTTTTGTGTGGAAAATAGCACAGCTGTCCTTTTGGCGATGCGCATAAACCGATGATTTTCCCTGCAAAAATTGCATTTTGCTTGAGCAGATTCTATTGTCGTTTTACTGGACTATTTTAAAAGAAAATTATCAATCTGTTTGATGAATTCACTTTTTGGCAGTGCTCCTTGTGAGATTTGCGGTACGCCTTTTACCGGTACGAACAAAATGGTTGGGATGCTTTGTATGCCGAATGTTGCGGCAAGTTCATTCTCTTTGTCTACATCTATTTTATAAATGATGATTTTGTCACCATACTCCTTTGCCAGCTCCTCTAGGATGGGAGCAACCCGTTTGCAAGGACCGCACCAGTCTGCGTAAAAGTCGATAATACAAGGCTTGTCGCCTTCATATACCCACTCTGTCGGATTCTTTTCGTAGTTAAAGACTTTGGATAAGAACTCCGCTTTGGTCAGATGGATGACTTTTCCTGTTTCAGTATCTTTTTGTTCAACCTGTATATTTTCAGGCTTGGAATCTTTGCCAGTAGAGGAACAAGCCGCATTGGATGTCAATAACGCAGCAAGCGTTCCGATTAATATTGGAAATTTCATAAAAAATGAGATATTGAATTAATACTTACAAAGATATTAATTAATAGATAGATACCCGAATTTTGCTTCGTTAAAATTGATGAATGGTGAAATCTTCGGAATAATTTGTTAGGTAAATTGGAATAAAAATGGCAGTATCTATTGCCAGAATAAAAATAATCATTACCTTTGCACCGCGATTGAGAGAAATCGCGATAGATTTATTTAAGGAGAGATGGTAGAGTGGTCGATTACAGCGGTCTTGAAAACCGCCGTACCGAGAGGTACCGGGGGTTCGAATCCCTCTCTCTCCGCAATAAAGGGTGTAAATCAAGCATTTGCAAGATTTACACCCTTTTTTACACCCAAAAATCAACTACGGGGTGTAGTCTATATGCATTATTTTTGGTAATCCTATTCATTTCCTTCTTAACTTTATTATATTTCATTTTTAGTTTCTGTAATTAGAACTACCCTACAGGGTAGTGGAAAAGTCTCGCGAAGTATGGAACTTTGCAGCAGAAAACTAAAAAACTATCATACAATGAAATTAATTAAAGTATTCTTATTAGGACTTATTGGTATCATACTACCTGTAAGTTTGTCCGCACAGACCGTTAGCGGAAAATTGATTGACGAGAACAGTCAGCCTTTGCCTTACGCCAATGTGGTACTACTGTCCTTGCCGGATTCGGCATTTGTTAACGGAACTATCAGCGGTGAAGACGGATCTTTTACACTGGAGGCAACATCGGAAAATCAGATAGTGAAAATATCCTCTATAGGATATAAGACTGTATGTAAGCCGGTATCTCCGGCCAATATCGGTATCGTGCAACTCGTTTCGGATGCACAACAATTGGGGGAAGTTGTTGTAAAAGCAGACTTACCTAAAACACGCGTGAAAGGTAATGCAATGATA
>CALUZS010000012.1 GCA_944325355.1 uncultured Parabacteroides sp. | reverse complement strand
GTAAAAAGGCTAAGTAATTGATAATTCAATACTTAGCCTTTTATTCTGTACCCAGACCCGGGGTCGAACCGGGATGGAAGTGAATCCACTGGTGTTTGAGACCAGCGCGTCTACCGATTCCGCCATCTGGGCATTCTTCTGAATTGCGATGCAAAGGTAGAGCATTAATTTGAACTATGCAACAAAAAGCATAATTTTTTTGTTGAAAAGAAAGAAAAGGGAATAACCTGGGTGGCTATTCCCTTCGTTTTTTGCTCTGTCAGAAAGATTCAATAGTCTCTCTGCGGTGAAACTATAGTTTTATTACAGGGATTTTTTCTTTCATCGGTGGGCATTTCTCTTTGACTGCTTACGGAACCAGAAGTAATAACCTGTCAAGGCAAATACCGCACCAAGCAGGGATACTAAGCAGCTAAGTATTCGCGTGATCACTCCTCCCCATGAGCCGACATGCACGGCATAAATCCAACTACGTATCTTGCTCGAATCGGGTTGGTCACGGTAGAGTAGCACGTTGGTTATCTCTCCATTTTCCGGGTTGAAGGAGTAGCGGTCGCTACCTCCTGTATTGCCGTAGCACATGGTGGAGACGTTTGCAGAACCATCTTGCAACGTGATGGAATTGTAGTGCGGATAACGGGTTTGCAGGTCGGTAAGTACAGCATCCCATTGGGTGCAATTCAGTTCTTTCGGTTTCCGCCCGTCTTTACCTGAGGTTCTTGTTTCTTTCTTGCTACCTGTCTGTTCGACACCGAAGAGTGTATAAAAGGCATTGCGATACCAGCCGAATGACCAAGTCAGTCCCGTCAGCGTAAGGACAAGCAAGAGCAACATTGCATAGAAGCCCCCTGATACGTGCAGGTCGTAGAAGAAACGAAACCAGCCTTTTTGCGTTTGTATCTTCAGTCGATTCCTTAACATCTTTCGGTTGCGGGGCCACCAGATAGCCAGTCCGCTGATAAGAATGACAGCCATAGCGAGTGTAGCATATCCTACGATCGCTTTCCCCCATGAGAAGCTTCCGTCACGCTTATAGGTATCGAATAGCCAGCGGTGAATGCGCATCGTTTGCATGAAGAAACCTTGTCCATTGTCTACGCCGGTCAGTTTCGCCATATAAGGGTCGATAAAGGCGGCAGCTTTCTTGCCGGGCAAGATAACTTGGCAGGTACGCTTCGGGTCTGAAAAGATGCGCAATCCGGTAATTTGGATAGAGTCGGGCAGTTGTTGTCTTGCCGCCTGCATCAGTTCGGAAGGAGGAAGCGGTTTCCCTTTAACCTCTTCGACATAATAGCGGGAGGGATAACAAAGGTGCAATATCTCTTCTTCGAACACCAAGATTGCGCCCGTCAGGCAGACGAGCGCAATGATGAGTCCGAAAGGTATCGATAGCCAGAGATGAAGTTTTGCAAAAAGCGTTCTCATCTTTCCTATGGTTTAATCTTGAGAAACTTTGTAGGTTAGCTTGCCGATACCGGTGATTTGTGTGGTTTCGACCTCCAGCCCTTTAGTGGCTGTTGCGTTGGTCGGGTCAATGCGGTAGACAGCCGGATTGCCGTCTGTCGGAGTGACGGCTACGTAGGCGATGCCATTCTCGATAAAAGGCGTGTTGCCAAAGCTCGATACATCGGCAGGCAGCCCGGTTATGTAGGTCAACTGTTGGTCTTCAGCCTTGAAGATTGCCATCTCGGTGGCGGCGAATCCGCTCTCGGTCAATGGCCGGTCGTACATCAGCATCAGAAAATAGTCATCCGTGACTGGCCAGACACGCAAGAAACTGCGCCCGTTGCTCTGTGTCTCGATATTGCAATAATAGTTATCAAATTCTTCCGATCCTGCCGGGATGCGCACTACGCCGGCAGGCCGTGTTGTCTGCTGGCGCGAATCACTCATTGTTTTTGCATAGGAAGGAGAGAATACATAGATGTCGCCATTACCGGCTTCCCAAATCATCTGGTAGTATTGCGAGCGATTGCGACCAGCAGCATAGCTGATGCGGTCTGTTTTAATTAGTTTTTTTGTTGTCAGTGTCTCATCATCGAAGATAGCAACCCAGCATTCGTCGGGATATTGTGTCCATTGCAACTCGTCTTTATCATACGCGCTACTGCCGCTGCCTCCGCTCTCAGTCTTGATAAGATCTTCGTTGCCGGGTAAGACCCATTTATAATTCCCTGCTTCATCACGTTGCATGCAGCCATATTGACTAAGACCCATCGGAACTGCTGCACTGTATAGTTTGTTATCTTGTTGCAGAAGACCACAGAGCGTGACATACTCACCATTCCCCAAAAAGTTCTCCGAAAGGTAGACGGAATCTGTTGTATTATTAGTTGTATAACTCTCAGCTTCTGTATCTAAGTAAGAGATGAGAATGGATTGAGGTACATAGCCGTTCTCGTCAGCCCAGTCAGTTGGTCCGTCGCCTGTCGAGGTAGTTATGATATAATTATCATACGTTCCATAGGTAGTGAAGCGGCGGATGCTGTATTCCCTATCCCGCTTTACAACGGAGCTATCGGACGCCAAAACGTATGACGCTGTTGTCCCGGCATTCCCTTGGTTGTAGTTTAGACCGTAGAGATAGTCGTTGTTGAAGAATATCCACTGCGTTGCCCCATCGTTGACCAGTCCGTTGCCTAAGGCCGAGATGGTACCGTTGTCTATTGAAGGGGATGTGATTAATGTATAAGTCGTATTGCTTGATGCCGTTGTAGATGTTGCGATGACGTAGCGCGAGAAGTCTTCGACGAGTGTATCGTCATTATCATCATTCTCACCGGGCAGCGTATCATCGCTGCATGCGGTGAACATTATGCCGCCGGTGAAAAGGGCGACGCTCAATTTTAAAAGTGTCATTTTGTCTGTTTTCATATAATTACATTGTTTGTTATTTGTTATTGAATGAAATGGAATTTATTGTCATCACTTCTGAAATCAATTTTTTTATTTATTGGAAATACCTGTCAGTTCCCGAAATAGACACGTACTTTTCCATAGAAAGCCCGTCCCGCTTTCTGAAGGCTGAAGTTGTCGTACAGTTTTTCGTCCGTAAAGTTCCGGCATTCGAAGGATAGGTTGTACCGTCCTTGCCCGATACTGTAGGAAAGGGATAGGTTATGCGAAAACTGATTAGGAACCATGTAATCGGCGTTGTTGCTGCCGATGACTTCCGAGTAGTAGGAGAAACTATGCAAATACTGGTTGTCGTACGTCACAGTCAGCAGATTGCCTTTGCGTCCAAGGTTATGCCAGTAGAAGGTTACGTCCGAGTCGGCAAAGCGATAAGGAACGTTCGGCATCCGTGCCCCATAGGCAAGATTGTTTGCCGACGAACCTATCTGTGTGCGTTGCTTGTCGCGTACATCCATTTGTGTGAAGTTGCCGCCGACGGAGAGCCAACGACCGAAATTGTAGCGTACTGATAGTGTATAACCTTTCGTCTCTACTTTACCGTAGTTGATGTAAGTGGCAGCTTCCTTGCCTCCGCTCAGGTCGGTAATGTTGCGTTGGATGTAGTCCTTCGTGTTACGATATACTAACCCGCCTTCTATATAAAGAGCGTGGCTGCCAAAGGTATGGTTATAACTCAGGTTGAGATTGGCATTGTCACTGTTCTCGGGTCGGAGTGTCACATCACCCATTTCCAAGTCCTCATTACCGAACATCTCTTCGATGGTCGGCAGGCGGTATGCTTTTTCATATGAGAGTTTTGCCTGCAAGCCATCGAGAATGAAGTAGGTACCCGCAGCTCCATAGCCTGCGGAGCTGGCCGTACGTGTGTGACGGATATAGTTGCTTTGCGTCTCGTCTTCAGCAATAGGCCCTTCTACATACTGGTGGTAATATTTCCCGAAGAGTGAAAGATTCCATTTGTCATTTGGCATGATACGGTAGGAGAGACCGCTGATGTTTTTGCGCGTCTGTTTGGCAATGGCATCTGTCGTTTCTTCGGCTGCAAGCATGGATGTGTTCTGCCGGTGGAAGGCATTGAAAACGTGGTTGAACGTAAAGGTGTGCATACGCCCCAAACGGTAGTTCAGTGTCAGTGTACCGTTCCAGTTATCATTGTCTGCTCGGCTGTATTGGCGCGACTGTTCGCCAGGCGAGTTCATCCGGTAGCGTTCTCCATACCAGTTATAATGGTAGTAGGAGGTATCTACATTAGTCGTTGCGTTGCGGTTGTAATTGACGGTCAGAATGGCGTCGAGCCCTTTGGTGAGCAAGTTTTGTTTGCGGTATTCCAACGAAGGCATCAGTGAATGACCGAAACGATGTTTTTCTCCATATACAGTTATTTGGCGAACGCCGGTCTGTATGTCTTGGTACATGTGCGAATAGGTGAAACTCAGCATCAGGCGGTCGGCCCAGGTTTTGTCTACAATACCAACTTTGCCGATGATTGCTTCGTTATGGTAGGTGTCGTTAAATCGTTTTACTCGAACTTTGTTGCGTGTGTCGATATAGGTTGAGACCGAGCCGTCGGGATTGAAGGTAAAAACTTCTGGGTTGACATCAACTTTATAATCGTTGTCTGAGTAGTTCTGGAAAGCATTTACCTCATATGTAAAGCCGTTTTTAAGAGTTTGTCCGAAATGAACATACGACTTGTGTGTGTTAAACGAGCCATACGAATAGGAAGCATCCAAGAACCAGCGGTCGCGTTTCTTTTTGGTGATGATGTTAATGACACCGCCGATAGCATCTGTTCCGAAGCCTACCGGCACGACGCCTTTGTATATCTCGATGCGTTCGGCGAAGCCTGCCGGAATGTTGTTTAATCCGAATGAACTGCCTACGCCTTCTTGCGGCACACCGTCTATGAATACTTTGATGTGTTTGCCGCTGAATCCATCCAGCGAGAGCTGCATGTCTGATCCGACACCGCCCGACTCGCGTACTTTCATACCCGGAGCTTTGACCAGCGCTTCACTTAGGCTGCGATTGGAATTCTCTAATCCTTTCGTGTCGAGAGCTACGGCATTGAATGCAGACCGTTTCAGGCGGCTGATGCCGTTAGAAACGACAAGGACTTCTTCGAGTTCTTCCGTCTTGGGACGTATGGTGATGTGTTGCTTGATGCGCTCATCTTCTATGAGGGTCACTTGTTTCTCTACGGTCTCATATCCGATGGCGGATACTACCAATGTATAGGTTCCGGCGGGGGCTTTTAGGTGGTAAATACCTTTTTCGTTCGTTGTCCCGCCGTATGTAGTTCCTTTTAAGTAGACAGTGGCAAAGTCTACAATCTCTTTCTCCGTCGATAGAATCTTTCCTGTAATCATGGCTCGTTTTTGTGCGGTTATATGCACCGGACAGAGCAACAGAAATAAGAGGAAAAATCTTCCAATCATCATGTTCATTTATAAAGATCTTTTTAGCGTTATTAAAACACTGCAAAGTACCTTATAAAAGCAAGGCGCATCAATCGCAATGATTGGGTATTTTCCCGACGGAATCAGAAAGTGGGTCTAACAGGTTTAAGGTATTTGGTATGTTTCTCCTGGAGACAAGAGAGTCTCTTTCAAAGAGACTCTCTTGTCATAGATTAATGCGTAACGCATCTTTTGCCTTTATTTTGTATTCTCCTACGTTTTCAATCTTGACAGTGTGGGGATTGTCGTCGATATTTACGAGATAGATAACCTGTTTGCCTTTCGGGCTGACCCACATGGAGCCCCGTACGACAGGAGAATCCGGCATATCCGGGAAAGAAATTACCGGATTATCACCGGTAGGCGTAATTTCTGCAACAAATCTTCCACCATATAGTATGTCGTGTTGTTTTTTTCTGAAGCGTACGAGTGTGCGGAGAAATTCGGCTTCCGGCTTAGCTTCCTGTGCCATCAGCAATTCCGGTTTCACCCAACCAAGCTGCGTCCCCCATAATAAGCCCAGCGCATTTTTCAAGCGGAAACGCATGTCATGGACAGGTTCGGTGAGCGGATAGTATAAGAAGCAGTTTACCATCATCCGGTCGGAATAAATCAGCGGATAGAGGGGAACAATCCGCGTGCTCTTTGCCTGCGGGCTGTTTACCATCAGCATAATGTCGAATAGATCCATATAGCATTCCGAGTTGTCTTCTGTAATAATGATATTCCCCGGATGCAGATGCTCCCGGACCTTTGTGAGCATTTGGCGGTAAGATGCGTGCCAAAATTCCCCTCCGCCTGCAGGATGTGGATGGTTCGGTGCCCAGCAAGGCATTCCTGCGGCTGCACCTATCTGGTCGATATATACACCGTTTGTCTGTAATTCGTTTTGTATCCTGTCGACCAACTTGATGATGATGTTTTGCCAAATCGGTGAAGACGGGCAGGTGATGCTGTTAGGTATCATGGATGTCGGATATATTTCCGTATAGAGGGTACCATCTGCTTTTCGGCAGGATGCTTCTTTTCCGTTCCATTCTGTGTAACTTTTACTTGCCGGATCCCACAGCCGTCCGTTTATGTAGGGAATGACATGTGCACCCATTTTTTGTGCGTCTTTGACCATCTTCGGAAATGCGGTTTTGGGTGGAAAGTATTCGGGATATTCTGAATCGTAAGCAATTTGATGCCATCTGTACCAATGCACTCCACACTCAGATCCGAAAAATTCGATGGCTTCTTTCAAAGATTCCCAGGTAGAGTCTGCCGCGAAATGTGGTCGGAGCCACATATCGGCATTAAGGAGCCATTCGGGTGTTTTTTTATCTGCAAAGGATTTGCTTCCCCATACCGTTTGGAATGTGAAAGGTCGGTACCAGTTTACTGCACACGATTCCCATCCTTCATGGCCAAAACCGATGCTAACGTTCCAAGGCATCCGGAAAGTACCTCCGTTTGCCGGACTCCAAGCTGCGGAAGCTATTGTTTCATTGGAAAGCATGGCACTGCCGTATAGCCCACGCATCCGCAAGGTTTTCATGCTTGCCGTTTTGTCGTGAGTGGCGAAATAGAGCGTATGTTCTCCTTCCGTCATCATCATGAGCTGCATCCCTGCGCTGTGGGACGGGTAGACTGCCGAAAAGTTGGCGGAGACATATAACGGTTTTTCCGACCCCCATCCGGTAGGCATGATGGCTTTTGCTTTTTCGCTGCGTTGTACGGTCAGACGAGGAAAATCTGTTTTTGATACCTGCCATCCTTTTGGCAAGTCGACTTCTATTTTCCATTCGGTGAGAGTGCTCTGTTTTCCTAATCCTACGTACATCCGTATGGGATATGTTTCACGTATGTTGGATTTCATTTGCCATGTGAAAACCAATACTGCTGAGTCTGGTGTGTTGATTTCTGTTTTTACGTTTTGAAAGACGCCGTGTGCCGGTGTTATCTCCGGATTCACTCCATTAGGACCAATGAGGGTCAGCATCCATATTTCTCCAGGCATGCCATTGTTTGGCAACCATTCTTTATTTCCTTCCCGGATACTTTTGATGTGAAACTTGTTTTCGGTATCAAATACAAGAGTTACTTCTCCATTGGAAAGAACCGCTTCTTTTTCTCCGATACGTGCAATCGGGGTATCTTCTGCATGAAGGAGATTTGTTGACAGGAATATCCCGAAAAATAACGGGAGGATAAATTGGTGTAAAATTCTGATTTTCATGATTTCGTGAGATAAAATTGTTAATGAATGAAGACTGATGAAAAGATTCCGGGGATAGCGGAAAAGAAAAATCAGGTTTGTCTGTTTTTTAAATTCCGCTGTTTGTCCCTTATCTGTATTTATGGATGATTTCAAAAGTCTTTTTACAAAGGGCGGTTATGGAATCCCAATCGTTCTCTTCGATACATTTTTTCGGAAACAGTTGGGAGCCCATTCCTACACAAGTTACCCCTGCTTCAAACCATGCCGACAGATTTTCTTCTTTTGGCGCAACGGCTCCCGTAGCCATGAGCAGTGTCCAAGGCATCGGTGCCTTTATATTTTTTACAAAAGAGGGACCACCGACGCTTCCTGCCGGAAATATTTTGCATAGGTCGCAGCCGGCTTCTTGTGCAAATCCTATTTCTGAAACGGAACCGCACCCCGGAGTGTAAGGGATAAGCCTTCGGTTGCATATTTTTGCGATTTCGGGATTGAATAGTGGACCGACTATGAAGTTGGCTCCCAATTGTATGTATAAGGATGCCGTTGGTGCATCGACGATAGATCCTGCTCCCAAGATGAGTCCGGGACATTCTTTTTCAGCGAATTTGATAGCTTTTTCAAAAACTTCGTGGGCAAAATCCCCTCGGTTGGTAAATTCAAAAACGCGGACACCTCCGTTATAGCATGCTTTCAAGACATTGCAAACAATCTCTGCGTTGCTGTTGTAAAAGACAGGAACCATACCTGTACGTTCAATTTCGTTTAAAACTTTTAATTTGCTGAATGTTGCCATATTTTAATTCTTTTGTTTTTTATCGGGATACACGTCCGGATGCATCTCCAGCCATTAATTTCTCTACTTCTTCTACGGTTACCATATTGAAATCACCGTAAATTGTGTGTTTCAGGCAGGATGCAGCAACGGCAAAATCTAATGCACGCTGGTCGTTGCCTGCATATTTGTGGAGACCGAAGATAAGTCCGCCCATAAATGAATCGCCCCCTCCAACACGGTCGACGATGTGGGTTATGTCATAATTCCGCGATTGGAAAAGATGCTTCCCGTCATATAAAATGCCTCCCCATGTGTTGTGGTTCGCATTAATGGAACCTCTTAACGTAATAATTACTTTTTTCGCTTTAGGGAATCGCTGCATCAATTGTTGGCAGACATATTCGAATTTGGCAGCATCTATATCTCCATTTGATTTGGCAGCATCGAACCCTTCCGGTTTTATGCCGAAAACTTTCTCGGCGTCTTCTTCATTTCCAAGAATGATATCGCAGCCCTCGGTGAGTGCTGGCATTATTTCAGAAGCGGTTTTCCCATATTTCCAAAGATTTTTCCGGTAATTGAGGTCACAAGAAACAGTTACGCCCAATTTGTTGGCTGCTTTAATAGCTTCGAGACAACAAGCAGCGGCATTTGCTGAAATTGCCGGCGTAATACCTGTCCAATGAAACCAAGTTGCGTCTTTCAGTATGCTTTCCCAATCGATGCTTCCCGGTTGGATTTCTGAAATAGCGGAGTGGGAGCGGTCGTAAATTACTTTGCTGGCACGGGCAACTGCTCCGGTTTCCAAAAAATATATGCCCATCCGTTCACCTCCATATAGGATATGTTGGGTACCGACACCGTATTTTTTGAGTTCCATTACGCATGTTTTTGCTATGTCGTTTTGAGGCAGGCGTGTGACAAATTCAACGTTCATGCCGAAATTTGCCAATGAGATGGCAACATTGGCTTCTCCTCCGCCGAACGTTGCGTTGTATTGGTTTGCTTGGCAGAATCGTAAATAATCTGGGGTTGCAAGGCGTAGCATAATCTCGCCGAATGTAACTATTTTATTTTCCATGATTGCTTTTTTCTGCAAATGTAAAATTTTCATGAATATGCTTGTCCCCTTTTGCAGGTGAAATGGACTTGGAAACCGAATTTCTTCGTTATTCGAGGTACAAATACGGGAAATGAGGGTATAAGTGGGAGATTTTAGTGGATGGGCTTTATTTCCCAGTGTATTAATGACGGATTTTTTTTGGTTTTTATTCAATCTTTCTAACTTTGCTTACCGATATATGAATAAAAAGTAACGGCTAATATGAAAAGAAGTTTATTGGGTGTTTTGATAAGTTTGTTTGTCTTCTTTTTTTGTGGACTGAAAGCAGAAAATGTATATGGAATGGAATCGGATACGGCTTTTTGTTCCGCAAAGAATTATGGAAAGAGTGTGGCTGTATTTGGCGGTTCGTTGTCGGTATTCCCGGAATCAGAAGCGGCAAAAGACTTATGGCGGCAACAGCTTGGAATGAAGGTTACGAATTATGGGGTAGGCGGTGCCGGGTTCTCTTCCTTGCAGGGAAAGTCTTTGCAGGAACAGGTCCGTGAAGCGGGAATCCATGATGTTTATATCTTGTGGGCATCTACGAATGATTACATGAACGACCGTGAATGTGGAACGTGGAAAGATTATACGGAACTTGACGGATACGACGAATCGAAGTTGACAACCCAATGTGGGGGAATCAATTATTGTATAAAGACATTGCTGGAGAAAAATCCGAAAGCGGAGATTTATTTCTTTACTTCGTTACGGTTTTTTGGACGGGAAGATGGCTATAATCCCTATTCTGAGCAGACAAATAAAACGGGGCATAACTTCGGCTACTATATCGAACAGCAGAAAAAGTGTTGTGAATATAACGGGATATCTTTCCTTGACCAATTTAATTTGCAAGGAGTGAATATCCATAATTTTAAAGAGTATTATAAAGCGGATAAACTGCATATGGAGCGTGCCGGATATTTGAAGATAGCTCCCCTGCAAGTTGATTTTCTTTCAAACGGGAGATAAAGAAATGTGAATCTTTTTTTTGCACTAATTAAAAAGAAAATGGTAATATGGATGAATTTTATTTGATACTTGATATTGGAGGAACTTGGCTGAAAGGATTACTTTTGGAGCGCAAGGAAAAAATCTCAGATTATATAATTGATGTAAACGATATATTACGTGTACCGAGTCGGCTGGGCTCGGAGCGGACAACGGTCGATTTCATTGAAGCATTGGAGGAGTTGACCGAAAAGTTGGTGCAGCCGTGGATGAAAATAGGCTCCGTAGGTGTTTCTGTTGCAGGGATTGTCAATTATGCAGGTTCAGGAATGGATATTTGTGCTTCACATCTTTCTCCTTTGCGTGACGAGCAGTGGGTGGAGTGGTTGCGTCGGAGGTTTAATGCCCCGGTCATTCTTGCGAATGATGCCGACGCCGCTGCTGCAGGTGCTGCTGTTTGCGGTTACTTGAAAGGGTATCATACGATAGGGATTATGCCCATAGGAACGGGGTTGGGCTTTACTCTTTGGCGTAACGGCAGACGGTGGGACCCTAATTTCCGACATCCTTTGTTTGGCTGTATTGAAACGCCTTGTGGAACGTACGATTATATGGCAAGTGCGTCGCGTGTTGCTGCTGAGCATCCGGAGAATAATCTTGTAGAAATATTTAAGGACCGGAAATATGTAAAGGTTGTAGATGATTATTTGGAGCGTCTTGCATCCATTATACGCACATCTTATTATTTGTATAATACGGATTATATATTGATAGGCGGAGGGCTTGCCGGGGCTGTCTTGGCAGCCGGTTATCCTCTTGCAGAAAAGATAACGGAGAAGTTGTTGGAAAATCCTGTATTGACCGGCGCTGCCATCCGGGTGGAAGTGATGCGGGAAGCGAATCTTTTGCCGTTGTTCGGTATGTTGTCTATTGCAATAGGAGAAGAGTCGGCACAAAATTTAAGTTATATTCCGGATTATGATTCATTAAAGACAGAAATGCCTTATGATACCTCGCTTCGTCTGCACGCGATGAGCAGTTCCGAATTGGCTACTTGTTTTTGGCGGGCAGAACAGGAAGCCGGTGAACAGTTGCGTGCGTCACTCGGCAAAATAGCTGCTGTTGCCGATAAGATAGCAGAAGTGTTGTCGAGAGGGGGGCGTTTAATTTATGTTGGAGCAGGGACGAGTGGACGGCTTGCCGCTGTCGATACGGTTGAATTGGCATGCACGTTTGGTTTCCCACGGGAGCGAGTGCTTACGTTTATTGCCGGAGGACTGTCGGAAGCGGCAGTTGAGATTGAATCGAATTTTGAGGAGGATGCATCGTGTGTGCCGGAAATGGTTCTTGCCGATGTTACAGCGTCGGATGTTGTGATTGGCATATCTGTCAGCGGATACGCATATTATGTACAATCGGCATTGGCGTATGCTAAAAGCAAGGGAGCTTATAGTGTGCTGGTAACAGAGAGTGATTTTGCAGAACATCCATTTTGTGACACGATTGTCGGTCTTTGTTCCGGGAGGGAGCTGATAGCAGGTTCTACACGGATGAAGGCCGGGACGGCAACGAAAAAAATCCTTAATTTCTTGTCTACAATCAGTATGTTAAGATTGGGGAAAGTTTATGGTTGTTATATGACGGAATTGGAATGCCTTAACGAAAAATTACAGCAAAGAGCTGTGCATATTTTGAAAATTTTGTTTGATTTGAAAGAAGAGGAAGCCATTAGGTTCTTAAAAGACTATGATTATAAGCTTAATGATGTAATTGAACGTTTAAGAAAAGATTGAAAGTATGAATACGAAAGCAATACTTATAATGAGTCTGTCTTTGAGCGTGATCGCTACCATATCTGCGCAGACAAAAAAGGCAACTTCGGTAACCAGGGCGTATAATGAACAAGTTAAGGGGACAATGAATTTTACTGATAGTACGGATTTCATTGATGCCCGTAGAGGTTTTATTGCAACTTTAGATGGCTCATTTATCCCACAATTGAAAATGGACGGAGACAAATCTGCCACCGATGAGCAGAAAGTTTCTTATCATCTGGCAGATTGGGATTTTTTAAACAAAGAATTTTCACCTACGGCGAATCCGCTTTTGTGGAGACAGGGACAACTGAACAAAATTCATGGTTTGTTTGAAGTGGTTGCGGGACATATTTATCAAATTCGGGGATATGATATTGCAAATATGACTTTTATACGTTCGGATAATGGATGGATTGTCATAGATGCTTTATGCTCTATGGATGCTGCGGCTGCAGGATATGAATTGGTGAAGAAGCATTTGGGTAATTTCCCGATAAAGGCGATGATTATAACTCATCCTCATGGTGATCACTTCTCTGGGGTACAAGCAATTTTGGATGCGGCTCCAAACAAGAATGATTCTATTCCGATAATTACTCCTAAAGGATTTTTTGAATCTGCGGTCAGTGAGAATATATTAGGAGGAATTGCTATGAACCGCCGGGCAATGTATATGTACGGGGTTACGTTACCAATAGGAGAAACGGGACTTATCGGTAATGGATTAGGGCAGGCTTTGTCTGCTGGAAGCAAGAATTTGAACAAGCCGACCATGGAAATAGGAGAAGAAGGAGGTTCGCTGTCCGTAGATGGTGTGGATATGGAGTTTATGTTTGTTCCCGGAGGAGAAGCTCCCGTTGAGTTGATGGTTTATTTCCCGCAACTGAAAGCCATGTGTACGGCAGAGGAGGTGACCCATACGATGCACAATTTGATTACACCGAGAGGAGCCCAAGTCCGCAACGGGCAACTTTGGAGTAAGCACATAGATAAGATGATTGTAAAATATGGGGCATCGGTGGAAGTTTCTTTTGCAACGCACCATTGGCCTACTTGGGGAAATAAGCGGATTGTCGAATATTGGGAGCAACAGAGGGATATGTATCGTTATTTGCATGACCAGACGCTTCATTTGGCGAACCAAGGATATACACCAAAAGAGATAGCCGAATTGGTGAAATTGCCGAAAAGCATATCGTCAAACTTCGCAAACTACGAATATTATGGGACAATCAGCCATAATGTCAAAGCACAATATCAACTTTATTTTGGTTGGTTCGACGGGAATCCGGCAAATCTTAACCCGTTGCCTCCGGTAGAAGAGGGGAAAAAGTATGTCGAAGCGATGGGCGGTGCCGCTTCCGTGTTGAAAAAATCCCAGAAAGCATTTGATGAAGGCGATTATCGTTGGGCTGCAACGTTGTTGAATCATCTCGTTTTTGCCGAACCAAACAATATGGATGCCCGGACACTGCTTGCCGATACCTATACGCAGCTTGGTTATCAGTCGGGAAGTAGTGCATGGCGGAATTTTTACCTGACAGGGGCGAAAGAGCTATTGGAAGGAGGTGCGAAACGCGAGAAAGCGCACGATGCTAATCGCAGCATGCAGTTGACAAAAAATATTACATCTGAAATGCTTTTCGATTTGCTTGCCATACAAATAGATGGAAATAAAGCAGGCTCTAAAGATATAGTAATAAATGTTACATTGACTGATAAGAGAGAAAATATCAGTGTCATCCTTAAGAATGGTGCATTGTCTAACCGTCCGGGTATTCTTGACAAAGCTCCTACGTTGACGGTTGAGGGGACAAAGGATGCGGTCTATTCGATGTTTTTAAATCCAAAGTCGATGGAGAAGATGTTGGCTGATGGAAGTGTGAAAATTGCAGGGGATATTATGAATCTGAAAGAGTTCTTCTCTGTAATGGAGCCATCGAACCCCTATTTTAATATTGTCGAACCTTGATTTTCTTCTGGAAATATGAATTTTTCAGAATGAAGGATTCTCTTGAGAAGATAATATCTTTTTTAGATTGTAGTCTGTTTGATTTTTAGAAATTTGATAAGGAATGATGGGAATATGTATAAGATTATTTGTTATTTAGGTATTTTGTCTTTTATGTTGGCGGCATGTCAGGACAAGAAATCTGGCAATTCGTATCAAGGAAGAGAGAGCATAGGAAAAAATTCTGCGTTGTCGCAAGATGTTTTTTTGCCCGAGGAGAATAACTATGAGCTTTTCTGGGAAGACAATTTTGAAGGTGAAACGCTGGATACGTCAAAATGGAGGATGAGAGGTATCGGTGCAAGACGGATAGGTTTTAACGATCCTTCGATGATTAAAGTTGAGAATGGGAATTTGTTATTGATGTATGATATTAAAGCCGATAGTATTCTTGCTGGAGCTGTCGGCACGGGTGAGACTTTCTTGACGACTTATGGCTATTTTGAATGTCGGGCTGAATTGCAAAAAGGTATAGGTCCGTGGGCTGCTTTTTGGATGCAGTCGCCTTTTATCTCTAAGGGAGAAGATCCGGGAAAATTCGGTACGGAGATAGATATCTTTGAGTATTTTAAAGAGTTGGGGGAGAATCATCTGACGCATTGTCTGCATTGGGCTTATGGACCGAATCAGAAAACTAGCGGACGGATGGACAGTGATTTGGATAATTTGTCGAAAGGTTTTCATACATTTGCCCTTGAATGGACTCCCGAAAAGTATGTTTTTTACATAGACGGATTAAAATTCCATGAACAGAAGCAGGGGCTTTCGCATGTCGATGAGTATATGATATTGAGTATGGAGATTCCGTCGAAACTTGAAGGAATAAAAAATGCTTGTGCTCCGGATACATTTAAAGTTGATTATGTGAAGGTTTATAAGAAAAAGGAATAGATTTTTTGTTTGAATTTAAATAATTAAGTAAAAGAAAATGGCAAAATACAAACGGGTTCTTTTGAAATTGAGCGGAGAGTCGCTCATGGGGAATAAGCAATATGGTATAGATGAGGTGCGGTTAGGAGAGTATGCCGATCAGATTAAGGAAATTGCAGAGATGGGCGTTCAAGTTGGTATCGTAATTGGTGGCGGAAATATATTCCGAGGGCTTAGTGGTGCGTCAAAAGGATTTGATCGGGTAACAGGAGATCAGATGGGAATGTTGGCTACGGTAATCAATAGTCTCGCCCTTCGTTCGGCACTTGCTGCAAAAAAAGTGAAGGTAAAAGTCCTTACGGCTGTAAGGATGGAGCCAGTCGGTGAATTTTATAATAAGTGGAAAGCGATAGAGTTGCTTGAAGAAGGATTTGTTGTGATTATGGCTGGTGGGACGGGAAATCCGTTCTTTACAACAGATACCGGCTCTTCTTTGAGGGGTATTGAAATAGAAGCGGACGTTATGTTGAAAGGAACGCGTGTGGATGGAATCTATACGGCAGATCCGGAGAAGGATCCAACGGCAGTCAAGTTTAATGAAATAACGTATGACGAAATTTATAGGCGAAATTTGAAAGTAATGGATTTGACGGCTACGACAATGTGCAAAGAGAATCATTTGCCTATCGTTGTTTTTGATATGGATACGAACGGAAATCTTCGGAAAGTAATTAATGGGGAATCCATTGGTACGTTTGTGCATAACTAAGCTTAAGTGCAATTATCCTTTTTTTTGATTCTAATGTAGTAAATGAAATATCGGTTCTTTTTTTGTTTTTAGTCTGGGCGTTTTGGTGTCAAGATATACAAAGCGAGAAGAAAAGTATTGATGATTCTCGTCAATTAAGATTGAAAGTTTCGGAGAATAAGCGTTTTTTGCAGTATGAAGACGGACGCCCCTTTTTTTATCTTGGTGATACGGCATGGGAATTATTTCACCGTCTGAATAGGGAAGAAGCAGATTTGTATCTGAAAGATCGCGCGGATAAAGGCTTTACGGTTATACAGGCCGTAGCCCTTTCTGAATTGGATGGTTATAAGGTGCCAAATGCATATGGATATTTGCCTTTACGAGATAACGATCCTGCATGTCCGGCTGTTACAGAAGGTGCGAATAATGATTATTGGGATCATGTAGATTATATTATAGACAAGGCAAATAGTTTAGGATTATATGTTGGTCTTTTACCTACTTGGGGACGGTATTGGCATGATAATAATTTTGCGGAAAAAGATAATAAACCTTTGTTTGATGTAAATAGCGCAAAGTCGTATGGTCGTTTTGTAGGTCGCAGGTATAAAGACAAACAAATTATTTGGATTCTGGGCGGAGATAGAAATGTAGAGAATGAAAATCAAAAGGAAATCATTAGGGCTATGGCTGAAGGAATAAAGGAAATGTGTGGGGATGCACAGCTTATTACATTTCATCCACGGGGAAGTAGTGGATCTTCGCAATGGTTTCATGATGAAGAATGGTTGGATTTCAACATGCGTCAAAATGGACATACTACAAATTATACGGGGGCTTATAGCGAAACATTAAAGGATTACAAATTGATGCCAGTAAAGCCAGTTATAGATGGAGAGCCTTTGTATGAGGATCATCCAATCAATTTTGATGCAGGCAAATTAGGACATTCTGTAGCCGCAGATATAAGAAAAATGTTTTATTGGGATGTGTTTAATGGGGCTTTTGGACATACTTACGGGCATCATTCCATATGGCAGATGTATGATCCTCAAAAAAGGCGTGAACCTGTCAATACACCTTTGATGTCTTGGCAAAAAGCATTGAACCAGCCAGGAGCAAGACAGATGCTTTATGGGCGACGACTCATTGAATCTCGTCCGTTTTATTCTCGTGTCCCTGCTTTGGATATTATTGTTCCGGATGATGTTAAGACGTTTATCCCGGGAGAGGGCCGTTATCGTTTTGTGGCAACGAAAGATGAAAATGGAACATATGCTATGGTTTATGTGCCAGTGTCGCGCTCTTTTAGAGTTAATTTGAAAGTTTTAAAAGCAAGTAAAATCAATGCCTGGTGGTATAATCCACGAAATGGAAAGGCTAAACGGATAGGGACTTTCACAAATAATCAAGGATTGATGGAGTTTACACCACCTTATGCAGGAGAATTGCTTGATTGGGTTTTAGTGTTGGATGATGCGGCATGCAAGTATCCTAAACCTGGAGAACGTTCATTGAATAAATAACTAATTAATAGAGTTGCAAATAAATTAGAAAAGTCCTACTTTTGTTCTATTATATAAATAAAAACTCAAAAACAGAAATATATGGCAGATACGAAACAACATGTACAAGGTGCGGAGGAAAAAATGAATTTCGCAATAGAATATTTGGATGAACAGCTGTCCCATATTCGTGCAGGGAAAGCAAATCCCAGATTATTGGATTCGATAAAAGTTCCTTATTACGGAGCTCCGACGCCATTAAACAATGTGGCATCTGTAACTATTCCGGATGCACGTACGATTATGATTACTCCGTGGGAAAAGAAAATCATTCGCGATATAGAAAAAGCCATTCTTGATTCTGACTTAGGAATAACTCCGGATAATAATGGTGAAGTGATCCGTTTGGTTATGCCGCCGTTGACGGAAGAGCGTCGTCGCTCCTTGGTCAAACAGTCGAAACAGGAATCCGAAAATGCAAAAATCAGTATTCGCAATGCTCGCCGTGACGCGATTGATGCGTTAAAGAAAAGCATAAAAGCGGAAGGTGTGCCAGAAGATGTTGAAAAGGATGCGGAAGCGGAAGTGCAGAAAATTCATGATAAATACATTAAAAAGGTTGATGAATTGTTTGCAGCAAAAGAAAAAGAGATTATGACAGTGTAATTGGAAGATTGCATAGGTAAACGGCAGGAAGAAGTGTTTCATCCTTTTCCTGCCGCTCTTATGTATATACAATAAATAGAATGAAAGGGCTTGTCATAAAAAATACAGGGAGCTGGTATACTGTCCAAACGGAAGACGGGCAGTTTATTGAAAGTAAAATAAAAGGTAATTTCCGGTTGAAGGGCATCCGGACTACAAACCCTATTGCTGTCGGTGACCATGTGTCGATAGATATAAACAAAGAGGGTACGGCCTTTATTTCAGCAATTGAACCTCGCAAGAATTATATTATCCGCAGAGCATCGAACCTTTCCAAAGAAGCGCATATCATTGCAGCTAATATTGATAAAGCATTATTGGTAGTTACTGTTAACCATCCGGTGACCACGTTGATTTTTATCGACCGTTTTCTAGCTACTGCTGAAGCTTATCAGATTCCGGTGGAGATTCTTTTCAATAAGATAGACCTTTATGTTGATGAAGAAAGGGAGTATATGGAGGGGCTGATACATCTTTATTCAACTATTGGATATTCTTGTTCTCAACTGTGCGCCCGTACCGGAGAAGGTCTTGAACCTTTGAAAAAAAAATTGAAAGGACAGATAACGTTGCTCTCCGGTCATTCCGGGGTCGGAAAGTCTACAATCATCAATGCCTTGATTCCTGAATGTAATCTCAAGACCGGAGATATTTCTGAGCATCATAATACCGGGATGCATACAACTACTTTTTCGGAAATGTTGTTGCTCCCTGAAGGAGGTTATTTGATAGACACACCGGGTATCAAAGGCTTCGGGACAATTGACATGGAAGGTGTGGAAATCTCCCACTATTTCCCGGAGATATTCAAGTTTTCGGCGAATTGCCGTTTTAATAACTGTACGCACACGCATGAGCCTGGTTGTGCTGTGCTGGAGGCTCTGAATGAACATTACATAAGCGAGTCTCGGTATCGCAGTTATTTGAATATCCTTGAAGATAAGAATGAAAAAAAGTATCGGGAAGAATATTGATTCCTAAACCGCAGGCAGTCCCATTCCTGTTATCTTTTGGTACAAGTCAAGTGCATAGACATCGGTCATCCCGGAAACGTAATCGAGTACGCATTGCAGTTTCCCGTAAGTGGTAGGTGCTGCAACGTTGTATTGTTCCGGAACGCGTTTCAACAGCAATTTGCTATAAGCATGGTTTGGGCGCATGACGGCTTCAGTGAGACTGTCGATAAGGTGGCTGAATATCCGGTATCCTGCCAGTTCGATGTCGAGCACCTCTTTGGCGCAATAGATTTTTTTGTATGCCATCTTTGAACAAGAAGCATAGGCACTTTTCACATGTTCGCTGACGTGCTCAATGAGTGCTCCGGAAAACTCCCCGGCAAGGATTGCTTCTTCGTTGTTGATAAAAGCCTGTGTGCATTCATCAACAAGCAGTCCGATGATGCAGGAGCGCAGATAGGCGATTTGTTCGTTGACATCGTTTACCATTTGCATGACCTTTTCTGTATGTGCCAGCTTGTCCGGGGCGAGAAAATTTTGCAGTAGCTCGATCGCCTCCTCCTTGGATAAGATATGCAGTTTGCAAGCATCTTCAATATCCATGATCTGATAGCAGATATCGTCTGCAGCTTCTACAAGATACACCAGCGGATGGCGGACATGTTTTCGGCTGTCTTCTGAATCCAATCCAATACCTAATTCCTCTGCCATCCGGAGATATGTGTTTTCTTCAGACTGAAAGTAACCGAATTTCCCTTTTTTGCCGGCCAATATGGATGGATAAGGGTATTTGACAATTGCAGCCAGAGTGGAATAGGTAAGGGCGAACCCTCCTTTTCTTCTACCGACAAATTGGTGTGTGAGCAGGCGCATGGCGTTGGCATTTCCTTCAAAATGGATGAAATCTTCCCAACGTCCACCTTCTTCCCGTACGAGATTCTCCAGATCTTTTCCATTGCCTTCTGAAAAGTATGCGGAAATGGCCCGTTCCCCTGAATGCCCGAAAGGTGGATTACCCATGTCGTGTGCCAAACATGCCGCTGAAACGATTGCGCCTATTTCCGGGAGATTAACCGGGCCATCGGGGTAACGCTTGATAAGTTCTTTTGCAACATTGTTGCCCAATGAACGGCCTACGCAAGAAACTTCTAAACTATGGGTCAGTCGGTTATGGACAAATATGCTTCCTGGTAGAGGAAATACCTGCGTTTTGTTCTGTAACCTCCGGAAAGGCGAAGAAAATATCAAGCGGTCGTAATCACGTTGAAAATCTGTCCGCTCATGCTTCCTGTCATGATATTCTTCCATGCCGAAGCGTTTTCCCGATAATAATCGTTTCCAATCCATCATGTTCATATTGTGTTTTGCCTATACAAAGATAGTGATTATTTGTTTTACTGCTGGGCGAGCCACCAGTCTATGAGTTTGCGTGCCAGACTTAATTTTTCCGGAATTTCCGGTAAATTGTCTTTTGAATAGAATGCGCCTGCACTTAGTTCATCATCTTGCAGTTTGATGTTCCCTCCTGCATATTCTGCCGTGAACCCAAGCATTAATCCGCTCGGATATGGCCAAGGCTGGTTCCCCCAATAACGGAGGTTTTTTATTTCCAATCCGGTCTCTTCCCTGACTTCCCGTTGTACGCACTCTTCCAACGTTTCTCCTGCTTCCAAGAAGCCGGCTACCAGACCGTAAAAGGTACCGCGAAAATTGCGGGCATGCACCAATAGTATCTGGTCATCTTTCATAATCAAAACGATGATAGCCGGTGATATTGGAGGATATAACTCTTTTCCGCAAGCCGGACATCGTTTACAGATGGGTGTTGCCAGTTGGGTCGATGTGCCGCAGACAGGGCAGAAGCGGCTGTTCTTGTCCCAATAAATGATTTGGTAAGCTTTCCCTGCTGCTTTGTATTCTTCGGAGGTCAAGAACCTGAACGATGTTCGTAATTTGAAGAAAGTGAAATCTTTTGGAACAGGGAAAGTATTGTCGACAGCTGCGGTAAAGCTTTTTTCATTGTCGATTGTTGTCGATACTTCCAGCCAGTTGTCGATTGAGAAAGCGTCCATAGGAAGATAAGGAATCCTGTATTGGCCTTTGTCGTGAAACAACAATATTGCATCATCCTGGAATATGAATAGATATGAACCTTTGACCTTTGTTTCCATTCCGGTTATTGTTATTAAAAACGCAGTGCAAACGTACATAATCTCATGCACAGAATCAAATAAAAATTTTATGTATGTTTCTTTGATAATTAATCTGTACTTTTGTGCATTCTTAAAGATTTGGCTATGATATATCATATATTTGCTCCGGAAAGAAAAGTAAACACGGTGGTGGAACTGCCGGCATCGAAGAGTATCAGCAATCGTGTTTTAATTTTGAACGCGTTGAGTTATAGCGATTATCCAATAGAGAATCTGTCGGTATGCGATGATACGGAGGTCCTTCGGAGTGCGCTCGAATCGAATAACAACCATTTTGATATACATGCTGCCGGTACGGCGATGCGTTTCCTTACGGCTTTCCTTGCGAAAGTGGTCGGTGAATGGACAATAACCGGAACAGAACGGATGAAGCAACGCCCGATTCGCATTTTGGTGGATGCCTTAAATTCGGTAGGCGCTAAAATTGAATATATGGAGAAAGAGGGATTCCCTCCTTTGCGTATCTTTGGAAGTGCCTTGCAAGGCGGAGAAATTTCTTTGGACGGCTCAGTCAGTTCGCAATATATTTCTGCATTGCTGATGATAGCACCGTTGATGGAGAAAGGACTGACGTTGCGTTTGTCTGGGAAAGTCATATCGAAGCCTTATATATCCCTTACATTGCAGTTGATGAAACAGTTCGGGGTCACGGCAAAATGGAGCGATAATGTAATTGAGGTAGTACCCCAGGAATATAAACCGGTGCCGTTTGTTGTGGAATCGGACTGGAGTGCGGCTTCGTATTGGTATGAAATAGCGGCTTTGTCTTCTCAACCGGAAATTGTTTTGAACGGTCTGTTTAAGAAGAGTATGCAGGGAGATGCGGTTGTCGGTCGTTTGTTTGAACGGATAGGTATCGGTTCTTCGTTTGAGCGTGATAGGGTGAAGCTGAGGAAAAACGGGAATTTCAGCAAACGCTTGAATTATGATTTTACAGACGAACCAGATTTGGCACAAACATTCGTTGTAACGTGTGCTCTGCTTGGTATCCCGTTCCGTTTTTCCGGTCTGCAATCTTTAAAGATAAAGGAAACCGACCGTATAGAGGCGTTGAAGGCGGAGTTGAAGAAATTCGGCTATCTTTTGCGTGATGAGAAAAACTCCGTTCTGGAGTGGGACGGGGAGCGGTGTGAGCCGGATATTGCTCCAGTCGTTTGCACGTATGAAGACCATCGGATGGCGATGTCCTTTGCTCCGGTTGCGTTGAAGCTGCCGGCGGGTATCCGTATTAAAGAGCCGGAAGTGGTAAGTAAAAGCTATCCGACCTTCTGGCAAAATCTGCAAAAGGCTGGATTTCGCATTGAAAAGGAAGAGTAAAATAGAAAAAAACGTATGTGGTATCTGGTTTTAGGAATAATACTGCTTGGCATATTTGCAGCTATCGCAGGATATATACGAAACCGTCGTTTGCAACGGATGTTGGAACGGGGAGAAATTACGGAGATTCCGGAAGCGAAAGAGATAGATGATAGCGAATGCTGCGGACAACATGAAATCTGTGAGAAGGAGAGTCTGTTGGCTGCGGTCAGCAAACAGATAGAATATTATGATGATGAGGAATTGGACCGCTTTAAGGATGTACGTTCCGATGAATACAAGGAGGAAGAGGTGGAAGAATTCCGGGAGGTTCTTTATACGCTTCAAGATACGGAAGTGGCAGGTTGGCTGAGAAGTTTGCAGTTGCGGCGGATTAATTTGCCTGATACGTTGAAAGATGAAGCATTTTTGATTGTGGGTGAGCGGCGTTTCCGTTCATAATAGGCAAGTATGGATTTAATTTATTATACTTTTTTTCAAAATGCGCTGATAGGTAGTTTTCTGACTGCCATCGTTTGCGGAATGGTAGGAACTTATATTGTTTCCAAACGCCTTGTTTTTATCAGTGGGGGAATTACTCATGCTTCGTTTGGCGGTTTGGGGTTGGGTTTTTATATGGGTATCAATCCTATTCTGTCGGCATTGCTTTTTTCTGTCCTTGCCGCTTTCGGCGTAGAGTGGGCGAGCCGCAGCCAAGGCGTGAGGGAAGATTCCGCAATTGCCGGGATATGGTCGTTAGGGATGGCGTTAGGGGTGGTTTTTATATTCTTGACACCGGGCTATGCACCTAATTTGTCTGCCTATTTGTTTGGCAATATCCTGACAATCTCATCCGCTGATATAATAGCTGTTGCGGTGCTTTCCGTTTTGCTGACATTGTTCTTCGTCTTTTATTACCGAGAGATTCTGTATGTTGCTTTTGACAGCGATTTTGCGAAGACACAACATTTGCCGGTGAAGCTGCTGGAGTATGTGATGATGTGTTTTATCGCTGTGACAATTGTCCTAAGTATCCGTTTGGTCGGGATTATGTTGTTGATGAGTTTGTTGACTCTGCCGCAAATCACTGTCAATCTCTTTACCTCCGATTTCCGCAAGATTATTTATGGAAGCGTTGCCATCGGATTTGTCGGTTGCGTGTGCGGTCTGCTGTTTTCTTATTATCTGAATGTCCCCTCCGGCGCATTCATTATTCTGTTCCTCGTTATTATCTTTCTTATCTGTAAAGCAATAAAATGGTTTGTTTGCCGTTAATTTGGATATCGGTACGATTCGTGGAGTGAAAAGCAGATTCGTATCTCCAGATACATGCGGAAAAATTATATATATATATTCATCTTTTTTTTGTCGGTTAGTCTGTTTTTTTCTTGTTCCACCAAGAAGAATACAGGAATGAATCGGTTTTATCATGCGTTAAATTCCCGGTTCAATATCTATTATAACGGGAAAGTTGCGTATGACGAGGCCTTACGTGCGCAGCAGGATGGGCATAAAGAGAATTATTCGCAGCGGCTCTTGATGTATCCGGTAAGCGCATTACCGAAAGAAAAGGAGACAACGGGTGGACCGTTTGATGTAACAATCCAGAAATGTACGAAAGCAATCCGGTTGCACTCCATTAAAACCAAACCTGCGCGTAAACCCGGCTGGAAAAATAATCCGAAGCTCCGAAGTTTTTATCAACAGGAAGAGTATAATCCCTTTTTGAAGCACTGTTGGATGCTGCAGGGAATGGCGCAATTCCATAATGCAGATTTTTTGCAGGCTTCAGCCACTTTTTCTTATATATCCCACCATTTTACGGAGGATGCTCTATTGACCGTGGAAGCACAACTTTGGCAAGCCCGTTGTTATACGGAGATGAATTGGTTGTATGAAGCGGAAAATATTTTTGAACAGGTAAAGAAAAAGGGGATTCCTAAATCGTTGACTGATGAGTTTGCTGCATTTTATGCCAATTACTTGATCGTGAACAAGGATGATGTTGCTGCTATCCCGTATTTGCGGACGGCGGCTCGGAATGAAAAGAACCATAACCAGCGTGCGCGGATGTATTATTTGTTGGGGCAACTTTGCGCGGGGGCAGGTAAGAATCCGGAAGCGTATGATGCTTTCTCCCGGACGATACGTTCCAACCCTTCGTATGAGCTGGAGTTTGCTGCACGAATCCGACAGACGGAGGTGCAGTCGGGAGGTTATATGGCAGCCGGGAAAAAACTTCGCAGGATGATTCGCAATCCAAAAAACAAAGATTATTTGGACCAGCTTTATTATGCTCTTGGAAATTTGTGTATTAATCAGAAAGACACAGCAGGTGCTATAAAAAATTATCAGGCAGCTATCGAGAAAAGTACTCAGAATGGGATAGAGAAGGCCTTGAGCCAGGTGCGGCTGGGGGACATTTATTTTGAGCAGCGTGATTACATTCATGCACAGCCCTGTTTTAGCGGAGCATTGGCATCTCTTGACAAGCAATATGAAGATTATGCTCGTGTGGCGAAACGTTCGGAGGTTTTAGATGAATTGGTTATACATGTCGAAGCAATCCATTTGCAAGATAGTCTTCAGAATTTGGTTGCCATGCCGGAAACAGAGCGGTTGGCTGTGATTGATAAAATCATTGAACAGGTAAAAAAGGAGGAAGAGGAAGCGAAAGCACTTGCGGAAAAGGAGGAATATCTTGCGGAACAGGAAGCACGGAACTCGGAAACCAAACAGTTGGGTGACGGTGCGCAGGTATTTGTTCCGGCGGCTGGAGGAAATGAATCGTTTTATTTTTATAATCCTCAGACTGTGGCACAGGGAAAAGCCCAGTTTCAACGTCGGTGGGGACGGCGTGTGCTGGAAGATGACTGGCGGCGAAGAACGAAAGAGGTTCAATTGTTCACCGGTGAGGAGAATGTCTTGGAAGAGGAGATGGCATCTGTTGAAGAGATACCGGATAGTTTGTCGCAGGAGAGTTCCGTCGATGCCGATTTACCTCCTGTTGTGGTTTCTGATGACCCGAAAAGCCGGGAGTTTTATTTGCAGCAGTTACCGTTCTCTCCGGAAGACCGAGCGGCGTCTGATACGATTATTGCGGATGCGTTATACAATATGGCAATGATTTATAAAGATAAACTGGATGATTTGCCGTTATCCATATCTGCATTCGAGGATTTGAATCGCCGATTCCCGGGGAACGGGCATCAGCTGGAAAGTTATTATCAAATGTATTTGATGGCATTGGGGCTTAAGGATGAAGTGCTGGCTTCCGGATATAAGGCAAAACTTTTGCAGGAATATCCGCAGAGTGATTATGTGCTTGCCATCTCCGATCCGAATTACATTACAAATATCCGGATGATGGACGTGGTGCAGGATTCTATTTATCGGCAGACTTATGCGGAATACCTTAAGGGAAATATACAGGCGGTGCGCAGTAACTATCAGGCGGTTGCTGAGAAATATCCGTTGGCATCCTTGTTGCCGAAGTTCATGTTTTTGAATGCCTTGACCTATGTGCAAGAGGGAGATGCCGCCGGATTTAAGAATGCCCTTGAAGGGTTGCTGGCAAAATATCCGACTGCCGATGTGTCGGAGTTGGCAGGAGAGATGCTGAAAGGCATTCTTCGGGGAAGAAGTATAGTGAAAGGGGAGTTTAGAGAGATGGTTTGGAATATCCGTTTTGGGACAGTGGATGGAGACGGGAACCGTGTTGCCGATTCTACGCGGGTGTTCTTGCATACGCCGGATGCTCCTTGCCGAGTGTTGTTGGTTTATCCGACGGAGATGTTGGAGACAAATCAACTGTTGTTTACGGTTGCAGCTTATAATTTTGCGAATTTTCGGGTTCGTGCATTTGATTTGTCGACCGAGGAGGTTGGCGAGTTGAGCATGATTCAGATTGGCGGGTTCAATAATATGGATGAAGCGTTTTATTATTATCAGAAAATATCCGAAGAGGGCGGTTATGCGAATACATTGAACGGGCGGTTGATAGTGCTTCCTATATCTGAAGAGAATTATGAGACGCTTATGCTTGGTAAGACCTTGGAAGAGTACATCTCTTTCTTTGAGAAAGAATACGGGGATGCCGAGCCGGAAATGGTTGCCCGCTGGAAAGTTAAATGGGAACAGCCGGATCCGGTTGTACAAGATTCGGTTTTACAGCAGCCTGTTCCGGAACCAGAGCTGCAGGAGGAACAAAAACAGGAAGAAACGACTCTCCCTATCTATTCTATCCGTCCGCGTAGAGAACTGACACTCGATGATATTGAAAAGATACGGAGTAAAGAGCTGTCGACAGAAGAAGCGCGGAAAGAGAAGACGCAAATGGAGGAGGAACAGCAAAAGAAATTGGAGAAAGAACAACAAAAAATTGAAAAACAGACAAGAAAAGAACAGCTGAAACAACGGGAAGCCGAACGCAAAGCGAAGGAGAAGGCACGTAAAAAGCTTCAAAAAGAGAAAGAACGTGCTTACAAGGAGAAAATGAAACAGAAAGAGCGTGAGCGTAAAGAGAAGGAACGGCTTCGCGAGAAAGAATTGAAAGCGAAAGAAGCAGCCCGGAAGAGCCGGTAATCCTGCCGGCTTGCAATCGGAAGATTGAAGAAATTTATTGTATTTTTGTTGCGGATTTATCTATGGATGGTGAGAATGGCACATACTGAGTCGAAAGAAACAGGGAAAATTCCGGAGCCTACACTTCGGCGTCTGCCGTGGTATTTAGCATTTGTCAAGCTCTTGAAGGGGAAAGGTGAGACGTTCGTTTCCTCTACTCAGATTGCTAAAGCGATAAATGTGGATGCGAGCCGGGTCGCAAAAGATTTGTCGTTTGTGAACATCTCGGGAAAGACGAGAGTCGGGTATGAAATCGATTCATTGATTGCTGTGTTGGATGAGTTTTTGGGCTTTACGACAACACATAAGACATTCCTTTTTGGGGCAGGAAATTTGGGAGGTGCCTTGTTGCAAGATTCCGGTTTGAAGCAGTACGGTTTGGAGATTGTTGCCGGGTTTGATATCCAAGAGAGTCTGGTTGGCAAGGAGATTAACGGCATCCCGGTTTTCCATCTGGACGATTTCCCTGCCTTACAATCCAAATATGGTGCGACAATCGGAATAATAACGGTGCCGGTCGAGGTTGCGCAATCGGTGGCAGACTATATCATAAAAGGCGGAATCAGAGCATTGTGGAATTTTACACCTTTCCGTATCCGTGTACCGGAAGGCGTCGTTATACAGAATACCTCGATGTATTCCCACTTGGCAGTTATGTTTAACCGTTTACAAAATTATTAAGGGATGAAAATTATTGCAGTCGGAATGAACTATGCAGCGCACAATAAAGAGTTGCATCATACGTTAGAACAGAAAGAGCCTGTTATCTTTATGAAGCCCGATTCTTCGTTGCTGAAAGACGGGAAACCTTTTTTTATTCCGGATTTTTCGTCTGAAATCCATTACGAAACGGAGATTGTTGTCCGTATCAATCGACTGGGAAAGAGCATCGCTGAACGGTTCGCCCATAGGTATTACGATGAAATTACGGTTGGCATCGATTTCACTGCCCGTGATTTGCAGAATCGGTTAAGAGAAAAAGGCATGCCTTGGGAAATCAGCAAAGCTTTTGATAATTCGGCGGCGATAGGGACGTTTGTCCGTCTGGACGAGGTCGGGGGAGATATCAATAACCTCTCTTTCCGGCTTGAGAAGAACGGAAAGGCAGTGCAACAGGGAAATAGTTCGGAGATGCTTTTCAAGGTAGATGCCATCATCTCTTATGTCAGCCGTTTTTGTACGCTTAAAATCGGCGATTTGATTTATACGGGAACGCCCAGCGGTGTTGCTCCGGTTGCAATAGGCGACCATTTGCAAGGATATATAGGGGAACGGAAGTTGTTGGATTTTTTTGTTCGGTAAAACCTTCATTCCAGCAAGTTCCGGCTTAAAAAGAAATGATACGATTATTAATATATATATTATTGTCGGGACTGTTCGTGCGTGCTGCCGGGGCTGTGGAATCTGAACGTTATGCCGGGCAATCGGTTTTGTCGTCCGGGAAGTGGGTGAAGATGCGGATTACAGATACCGGTGTCTATAAACTGACCTACGATGAATTGCGTAGCCTGGGCTTTTCCGATCCGTCGGCAGTTTCTGTCTTTGGTTACGGGGGCGCATCTCTTCCTGAAGATTTCCGTGCAGACTATATCGATGATCTTCCGGCTACGGCAATATATCGGGGCGACAACTATATTCTTTTCTATGCACAAGGCTCTGTCGACTGGAGGTATGATGATGAATCCGGTTGCTTTGAGCATACCAATAACCCTTATTCTTCGTATGGCTATTATTTTTTGTCTGATACATCTGGCAAGGAGATGGAGATACTCTCTTCTGTCCAAGGGGCTTCTTTGCAGATAGATGTGTATGACGATTATATGTTGCATGAGAGGGATGAAGTTTCTGTTTCGGAATCGGGGCGTCACCTGTATGGAGAATCATTTATATCTACCACTTCACGGGATTTTGTATTCGATGTTCCCGGGATAACGGATGATGAGGGGCGTGTTTCTTTCTCTTTTATCGGGAAACCGACAATTGCTGAAGGATATGCAACGTTATCAATAAACGGGGATGAATATTTGTCAGTCCGTCTGGCAAGGCAGAGCGTCAGTGATACCTATACGCATGCAGTAGAAGGTTTTAAGAGTGGAGTTTGGGATGCAGTGGAGAAGCCGGAACAGAATACGGTGACTGTCTCCTATTCCCGGGCAGGCGATACGAATGTCCGGTTAAATTATATCCGGTTGCAGATGAAACGCCGGTTGCAGTTGTATGGGGCATGTACGCTGTTCCGTAGTATTCAGGCATGCAATCATGTTTCCCGTTTTGTCATAGATGAGACTAATCCGGATTTACTTGTTTTTGATGTTACCGACAAATTGAATCCTTCCCGGATGGAATTGTCGATGACAGGAAACCAGCTGGGATTTACCATACCTGCCGGAGATTTGCGAGAGTTTGCGTTGGTGAACCCGGCGCAACTTCCTGCGCCGGAAATTGTTGGTTTCGTAGAAAATCAGAATCTTCACGGTTATCCTCAGACGGATATGATTATCATTGCTTCGGAACAGTTGTCAAGTGCAGCCGAACGTTTGGCGGCGTTTCATCGTGAACAGGATGGATTGTCGGTAGAGGTGGTATCCCCGGAGACTATTTATAATGAGTTTTCGAGCGGGACTCCGGATGCGACTGCTTATCGTCGTTTCATGAAAATGTTTTATGACCGGAAAAGTTCGGATGCCGATGCTCCGAAATACTTGCTTCTGTTTGGGGATGCAGCATACGACAACAGGGGACTAACCTCTTCTTGGGCAAGTGTCGACAGGTCGAATTTCCTGCTTGCCTATGAATCGGAGGAGTCGCTTGGAAGGGAGTCTTTCGTGACGGATGATTATTTTGGATTTCTCGATGATGATGAAGGGGGGAACCTCTCCTCTGATGATTTGGATATTGGAATCGGGCGTTTCCCGGTACGGACTTATGCGGAAGCTTCAGCAATGGTCGATAAAGTCATTGCTTATGCGGAAAACAGTGACCTCGGAGAATGGAAAAACAGTGTCAGTTTTATCGCGGATGACGGTAATAACGCGGATAACTTTACAACGGACCATGCCGACCAAGCCGACCAATTGGCAGAGTATCTTTTGGAAAACTTTCCCTGTTTTAATGTGAATAAGCTATATATGGATGGGTATAAAAAGCAACAAACGAACGGGAATCAGGCTTATCCGGAGGTGAATACAACGATACAGAAACAATTGGAGGAGGGATTGTTCTTGATCAATTATGTAGGACATGGAAATACCCAGGCGTGGGCTGATGAGCGGATTTTAGAAATTAACGATATAACCCAAGCAACTTATAAACATCTTCCGCTTTGGATAACGGCAACATGTGATTTTTCCCGTTTTGATGCGGTGACAACCTCTGCTGGAGAAGAGGTTTTTCTGAACGAAGAGAGTGGGGGGATTGCCTTGTTCACAACAACACGGACGGTTAATTCATACGATAATTTCCGCTTAAACCAGGAATTGGTCAGACAGCTTTTTTCGGTTGGTGAGAACGGCTCCCGGTTGACGTTGGGAGATGTTATGAAGCATACGAAACGAAATGTCAGCGGGTCGAATAAGTTGAATTTTATACTTATCGGTGATCCGGCTTTGACTTTGTCTTTTCCCGAATATACGTTTAAGGTTACGGAAATCAACGGGCAGCCTGTTACGGATGAATCCCAGATACAGCTGAAGGCGCTTGAACGGGTTTCGGTTTCCGGTCTTGTGCAGGGACCCGACGGCGCTTCGGTGCCCGATTTCAATGGTCGCTTTTATGTGCGGGTCATGGACAGCAAGTCGGAAAAGACAACGTTGGGGAATAACACGGTTTCGGCTTCTGGAGGATCAGTGGTAAGGCAATACACATATACAGATTATTCGAATACCCTTTATAAAGGAACCGATTCTGTGCGGCAGGGAAATTTCTCATTTAGTTTCACGGTCCCGAAAGATATCCTGTACTTGGATGACTATGGGAAGATGACTTTTTATGCACAAGACGGAACTTTACGGGAAGCACAAGGTGCTTTTTCGGATTTTGTTGTCGGCAGCTCGGATGACTCCGGCGTTTCAGACGAAGAAGGTCCGGAGATTGTGTCGATGTATTTGAATGATTCCGTGTCGTTTGCCCAGGGTGCTTCCGTGAATAGCACACCTTTGTTGGTAGCGGATGTTTATGATGAGAACGGAATCAATATTACCGGTAGCAGTATTGGGCATGATATTACGCTAATTATTGATAATGACCCGAACCTGCACTATGTATTGAACGACTTTTATGCAAAGGACCTGAATCGGCCGGAAGGATGGGGACGTATTGTCTTTTCGATACCACAGGCGTTGGAGGATGGGGAACATACGGCAGAATTGAAAGTTTGGGATGTCTTGAACAACTCTTCGTCTCGCTCGATACGTTTTCAGGTAGATAATGGAGCAAGTCCGGAATTTGTAAAGCTGGTAGCCGGTCCGAATCCTGCTCGTACATCCGTTACGTTCTATCTGTGGCATAACCGTCCGGAGAGCAACATGGAGGTGAGCATCTACGTATATGACATGGCTGGACGTTTGCAATGGTACCATACAGAGTCGGGTGCATCTTCTTTGTTCCAAGCTTATACGGTAACGTGGAATTTGTGCAATAATTCCGGTTCCCGGTTACAACCGGGTATCTATCTTTACCGGGCAGCTATACGGTCCGGGCAAGCGAAGGAGGTTTCGGAAGCAAACAAATTAATTATTTTGGGACAATAAACCGTTATCTTTTTAGTTTATAGTTAAAGGAAAAGTGAGGAAGAACAGAATAATTATGATGAAAATGCGATTTTTACGAATATGTTTCTTTTTGTGTTTTGTCGGCATGGGCGTGGATTGTGCCGTATTAGCACAAGATAAAGAAGATTTTGCACCGATAAATACAGCGGTCCCTTCATTGTCTATTGCACCGGATGCAAGAGGTGGTTCGATGGGTGATAATGGTCTTTCGACACTTCCCGATATAAATTCGCAGTATTGGAATCCTGCCAAATATGCGTTCATGTATAGTAAAGCAGGAGTCTCTCTTTCCTATACGCCGTGGTTGCGGAAATTGGTGAACGACGTTGCTTTGATGAGTCTGACAGGCTATTATAAGATTGGAAGTAACGACTTGCAGGCTCTCGGTGCGTCATTGCGTTATTTCACGTTGGGAGAAATTATTCAAAGCGATGAAGGCGGTAATGAAACCTATCGGGTCAGCCCGTATGAACTGGCGTTTGATGTGAGCTACAGCCGGAAACTTTCTGAAAATTACTCGATGGCAGTTGCCATGCGCTATATCAGGTCGGATCAAGGAACTGATGATAGCGGAGAACCGCGAACGGGGAACGCTTTTGCAGCAGATATTGCCGGTTATTTGGAAAAATATGTAATTATAGGACGTAGTGAGTGCCTTTGGAGCTTTGGATTCAATATTTCCAATATCGGTTCGAAGATTTCTCACGATGGGGGCAATACGAATGAGTTCCTTCCTACGAAGCTGGCAATCGGGACAGGATTGCTTTATCCTTTGGATGAATATAATAGCATAGGGGCTTATGTGGATATTAGCAAATACTTGGTTCCGAGTTTGCCTAAGAATGAGGGAACGACACCGGAAGACCAGGAGGAGTATCAGCGGTTGGTGGATGAATACAATACGATGTCGCCGATTACCGGAATCTTTAAGTCGTTTGGTGATGCTCCGAATGGATTTAAGGGGGAGATGCAGGAGATTATGGCGTCGATTGGTGTAGAGTATTCGTATAATAACCAATTCTTTGTTCGGGCCGGTTATCATTATGAGAACCCGAATAAAGGGAACCGACAATATTTTTCGGCTGGTGCGGGTTTCCACATGAGTGTTTTCCAGCTTGACGCTGCATATCTGGTCAGTACGGTGCAAAATAATCCGCTCGATCAGACTTTGCGTTTCTCTTTATCATTCGATATGGATGGCATAAGAGATTTATTCAGATAATTAAAGGATTGAAAATATGAAGATACGAGTCGGTTTCGGTTATGACGTACATGCGCTTGTTCCTGACCGGGAGTTGTGGTTGGGTGGCATAAAGATAGAACACTCCTTGGGCCTGTTGGGACATAGTGATGCAGATGTACTGATTCATGCTATCTGCGATGCGTTGCTTGGCGCTGCAAATATGCGGGATATAGGATACCATTTTCCAGATACTTCCGGAGAACTCAAAGGTATTGACAGCAAGGTCTTGTTGCGGAAAACAATGGAGTTGATCCGGAATGCAGGTTATGAGCTGGGGAATATCGATGCAACCGTAGTTGCTGAGCGCCCGAAGTTGAATCCGCATATAGAACAGATGAAGCAGACATTGGCGGAAACGATGTTTGTCGCCGTAGATGATATATCCATTAAAGCAACAACGACAGAAAAATTGGGTTTTACTGGTCGTCAGGAAGGAATTGCAGCGTATGCCACGGTATTAATCTGTAAAGCATGAATGGTTTATGAAGAATAATGATTGGAAAGACAGGTTTGGTGTGATGTATTCGACCAATCCTGATTTTAAATACGAAACAAACGAAGAGGAAGAATTGGAAACACTTCCGAAAGATAAGCAGTTGTTGAGGATTTCATTGGATAAACGCAACCGGGGAGGTAAGACGGTTACGTTGGTTACCGGTTTTGTCGGAACAAAAGAGGATCTTTCCGCATTGGGAAAACTGCTGAAGACGAAATGCGGTGTGGGCGGTTCTGCAAAGGATAATGAAATAATTGTGCAAGGCGATTTCAGGCAGAAAGTATTTGAGCTTTTAAAGAAGGAAGGATATGTAAAGTCGCGTATGATTTGACGGCTAAACTTCCTCTTGTCATTGGATTAATCGAATAAAATTGTACCTTTGCGTCACAAAAAGACTAAGATTCAGATACATTTATCATGATTATAGAACAGCAAATCACTACGGCTATAATTAACGGCATCAAATGTTTGTATGATGCGGACGTAACTGCTGCACAGGTTCAATTGCAGAAAACGAAGAAAGAGTTTAAGGGACATTTGACGCTGGTCGTATTCCCTTTTTTACGTATTTCAAAAAAATCTCCGGAACTGACGGCTCAGGAAATCGGTGACTATTTGGTTAAGAATGAACCTTCGGTAGCATCGTTTAATGTTATCAAGGGTTTCCTAAATATAACGGTTGCTTGCCAATGCTGGATCGAATTATTGAACGGAATCAATGCTGATTCTCATTACGGTATAGTAGAACCGACTGACGACTCTCCGTTGGTAATGGTAGAATACTCTTCTCCGAATACCAATAAACCGCTCCATTTGGGGCATGTCCGTAATAACCTGTTAGGCTATAGTCTTTCAGAAATATTGAAAGCCAATGGCTATCGGGTGGTAAAAACCAATATTGTTAATGATAGGGGTATCCATATCTGCAAGTCGATGTTGGCTTGGCAAAAATGGGGAAATGGCATTACTCCGGAGACGGCAGGAAAGAAAGGTGACCACCTGATTGGTGATTTTTATGTGTTGTTCAGTAATAAGTTGAAAGAGGAGACCACTGCTCTGGAAGCTAAAGGATTGAGCAAGGAAGAAGCTGAAGCGCAATCGCCGTTAATGCAGGAAGCAAGGGAGATGCTTCGCAAATGGGAAGCCGGCGATAAGGACGTGCGTGCTCTCTGGGAACGGATGAACAACTGGGTTTATGCAGGGTTTGACGAGACCTATAAACGATTGGGCGTGAACTTTGACAAGATTTATTATGAATCGGAAACTTATCTGGAAGGGAAAAAGAAAGTATTGGAAGGCTTGAAATCAGGTATCTTCTATCAACGGGAAGACGGCTCCGTGTGGGCGGATTTGCGAAAAGAGGGTTTGGATGAGAAACTTTTGCTTCGTTCAGACGGTACATCTGTATATATGACTCAAGATATAGGTACTGCCAAATTGCGGTTCGATGATTATCCGATTAATAAAATGATTTATGTTGTCGGGAACGAACAGAATTATCATTTCCAAGTTTTGTCTATTTTATTGGACAAGCTGGGTTTTGAATTTGGGAAAGGATTGGTGCATTTCTCTTACGGTATGGTGGAATTGCCCGAAGGTAAGATGAAAAGCCGCGAGGGAACAGTGGTTGATGCCGATGACTTGATGGATGAAATGATAAATACCGCACGTGAAATTTCGAAAGAGCTGGGTAAATTGGACGGATTGTCTGCTGGGGAAGCTGAAAATATTGTTCGGATGGTGGGTTTAGGTTCACTGAAATACTTCATCTTGAAGGTAGACCCGCGTAAGAATATGACATTCAATCCGAAGGAATCTATCGATTTTAACGGAAATACAGGTTCATTTATTCAATATACCTATGCCCGTATACAGTCTGTTTTACGGAAAGCCGCCGAGTTGGGTATAGTTCTTCCAGAAGTTTTACCGACAGGAATAACTATTTCGGAAAAAGAAGAGAACTTGATACAAATGCTTGCCGACTATTCTGCCATAGTTAAGGAAGCCGGCGACTCATACAGTCCGGCTTGTATCGCGAACTATGTCTACGATTTGGTTAAAGAGTATAATCAATTTTATCACGATTATTCGATTTTACATGAGCAGAATGAGGAGTTGAAACAATTCCGGTTGCTTTTGTCTGCCAATGTCGGTAGAATCATTAAGTCAGGAATGTCGTTGTTGGGTATAGAGGTGCCGGAGCGGATGTAAAAAAGACGATTTATTTGTGTGTGACTTATAATGAAACGGGCTGTCTTAAATGCATAGACAGCCCGTTTTTTATAAGGATTTTCAGAAATCACTTGGAGATATTTTCGAGGAACAAATCCATCATTCGTTTCGCTGCGACAAAAGAACTGATTTCGTTATGCAGGACTTGCTGCTCTGTTTGTTCCAACATGTTTTTTACCGCCGGATTATTGTAGAATGTATCCCGCAGCGTATCATTTATGCTTTCATACATCCAATATTTTGCCTGCTCATTTCTCTTGTAATCGAAGTAGCCGTTCTTTTTGGTAAAAGCGATATACTCGTAGACCATATCCCAAATTTCTTTTATTCCGATGTTGTAGTAACCAGAATAGGTCAGGACTTTCGGTGTCCATCCGGAGTCGGTAGGGGGGAATAGATGCAATGCGTTTCTAAACTGGGCGGCAGCCAGCTTGGCTTTTTCCACGTTGTCGCCATCGGCTTTGTTAATTACGATGCCATCTGCCATTTCCATGATTCCCCGCTTTATGCCTTGTAATTCATCTCCCGTCCCAGCCAATTGAATCAGTAGGAAGAAATCAACCATGGAATGGACTGCCGTTTCACTTTGTCCTACACCGACGGTTTCCACAAAGACGGAATCGAATCCGGCTGCTTCGCATAGAATAATTGTTTCGCGGGTTTTGCGGGCAACACCTCCCAAAGAGCCTGCCGAAGGGGAAGGACGGATGAATGCATCTTTTTCTTTTGCCAATGTTTCCATACGGGTTTTGTCGCCTAAGATACTCCCTTTTGAGCGTTCACTGCTGGGGTCTATGGCAAGTACGGCGAGTTTATGGCCTTGTTTGAGCAGATGCATCCCGAATACGTCGATAGATGTGCTTTTTCCCGCCCCCGGTACGCCGGTTATGCCGATTCGTATGGATTTTCCTGCAAATGGAAGGCAGCGTTCAATGATTTCTTGCGCGATTTGCTGGTGTTCATGTTTAGCGCTTTCCACTAAGGTTACTGCCTGGCTAAGTATTGTTATATTCCCTTTCAGGATCCCTTCTACAAATTCAGAGACGGTATACTGTTGCCGCTTAATTCTTTTTTTCAAATAGGGGTTGATTGTCGGGGCTTCTGTTACCCCGCTATTTACTTTCAATCCCTTGTATGCAGAATCGTTTTCCGGATGTTCCATGTGATTTGTATTTAGTTAGTTTTCTTTTTTTGCAATGACCTTGATAAGTTGTACAGGATTGTCCGGGTCATTCGCGACAATTGTAATCAGCCCTTCAAATTTTTCCTTGATTTCTTTTGTTTTTACACTGACTTTTACGGTTGTTTTTGCACCGGGCTTTACAATTTTCCCTTTGCTTGAGAGATGTATTTCTTTTTCGTCGGAACTTATACTGTGAAGGATCAAATTTGTCTTCCCGTTATTGGCAATTTCAAACTTTGTTGTCGTTTTCTTTTTCAATTTGGAGAATAATCCTCTGCTCTTATTGATAATCCCGAAGTCGATGAGTGTCCCAGAAAGCGCTATTTTCGGAGCATTCTTTCGTTCGTTTGTGGTCAATTTTGAGAAATCATCAATATAGTTTGATGTTATTGCCAGCTGATCCTCTATGGAAGTGCGACTGTTTGTATCTGAAATATATATTGGCACTTTTGTAAAGTGATGCCCTTTGTGTTTTAATTTGCCGGCATCCAGCAGGCAATACAGTTCCGAGGTGCTTCCTGCCTTAAGAGTGTCGGAGGAGAGTGTTACCGTCAAATAGTGAGGTGTGTTTCCTATGTGGATGAGGACATCCTTCTTCCCATTGTTTTTTAAACTAATACTTTTCCCTGCACTTTCACCGGGGAGAATCGTACTGTATTGAATTGATTTGTCGGTCAGTCCGATTTCTCCGATGGTATACGGGTATGAGAGTTCGGGAATAATAGGCTTTGGGGTAACATTTCCTTTGATGGCCAATCGGAAACTTCCGGTTTTGCCATTGCTGAAAATTGATATTGTTTTGTAAAACGGACCAGGGCGTCCTGTAGGATCGTAGGATATTTTGACATCAGTGGTTGCCCCCGGAGCAATCGGTGCTTTATTCCATTCCGGCTGAGTGCAGCCACAAGATGCTGTTACCCGCTTGATGACAAGAGGCGCTTTCCCTTCGTTTTTAATCTTGAATATATGTGATGCAACGCCATTCTCTTCTTTGATTGTTCCGAAATTGTAAATGATTTCCTCCGAAACTATTTTTGCACTATCTTGTGCTTTCCCGATGAAAGTACAAACGAAAGTGATAAAGAAGAGCGTAATCCGTTTAAACATAATCAGGACGGTAAAGAGTGATTTATTGCAATACTTTCCCTCGTATAGTAAGCGCATAACTTCCGTTTTTCCCGTTGCTGTAAATCGAAAGAACCTTTGTGAATGGTCCGGGACGCCCGGCTGGGTTGTACGATACTTTTATTTCTCCGCTTTCTCCGGGAGCTATCGGTTCTTTTGTCCATTCTGTCGTTGTGCAGCCGCAAGGAGTAATTACGCGGGTGATGACCAGCGGAGCTTCTCCTGCATTATTTATTTTGAAGACACAAGAAACAATACCTCCTTCTTCTTTTATTTCTCCAAAATCATAGACTGTCGTGTCGGCAACTATTACAGCCTTTTTTTGTGCAGAAACAGTTCCTATGGCGATAAATAGCATAGGTATAAGGATAAAAAGAATTTTTTTCATCATGTAATTGTTTTATTGTTGTAAATCTAAAGACAAATATACGCATATATTGGATTGAGAAGATTGGCGGAGCTTTAAAAAATTTGTTTTTTAGGCATTCTATGGAATGATAATTGCCTATAGTATCTTTTCTAAAAGGAATTAATTGTATATTTCTTCCGAACTATTAGAACTTTTTCTGAATCTGATTCTGACTTTTTTATTAGTTTTGTCGATAGTATTAGTCTGGTTTTAATTTACAAATATCATTTATCATGAAAGATAATTATTGTGTAATTATGGGAGGTGGCGTAGGAAGCCGTTTTTGGCCTTTCAGCCGGGAAACTTATCCAAAGCAATTTCTCGATTTTTTTGGGACGGGCAAATCGCTTTTACAATTGACTGTTGAGCGTTTCAAAAAGATTATACCGGAAGATAACATATATATTGTAACGAATGAGCAATACGCCGGATTGATGAAAGAGCAATTGCCGGAGTTAAGCGATAAACAGATTTTATTGGAGCCGAGCAGGAGGAATACGGCTCCATGTATAACGTATGCGGCGTATCATATCAAAGCTTGTAATCCGAATGCAAATATCGTTGTAGCTTCTTCCGACCATTTGATTTTAAAAGAGGATGTCTTTCTGGAGGATGTGCAAAAGAGCTTGGAGTTTGTTAAGGAGCATAAGGTCCTGGTGACATTCGGTATTAAGCCGAGCCGTCCGGAGACGGGTTATGGATACATACAGAGCGATGATTCTTCGATAGGTGATTTTACGAAAGTCAAAACCTTTACTGAAAAACCTGATATTAATCTGGCGAAAGTATTCCAAGCTAGTGGTGAGTTTTTCTGGAATTCTGGAATTTTTGTCTGGAATGTCAATACGATTCTCGAAGCAATAAACGAGTATCTTCCGGATATATCCATGCGTTTCAATTTGGGAAAGGGGAAGTTCAATACAGTAGAAGAAAAAGATTTTATCCGGGAGAATTTCCCTTATTGTCCTAATATATCCATCGATTACGGTGTGATGGAGAAAGCAGACAATGTGTATATGTTGTGTGTGGACTTCGGTTGGGCTGATTTAGGAACGTGGGGCTCATTGTATGATATTGCCCCGAAAGATGAGCATCTTAATGCGGTGCTGGGGACACAGGCGGAACTTTATGAAAGTGAACGGAATATTATTTCGCTGAAAGATAAAGGACGCTTGGCGGTTATACAGGGAATCAATGATTGTATTATTGCGGAATCGGGCAATGTATTGCTGATTTGCAAACGGGAAAATGAAGCACGTATAAAAGAGTTTATGGCAGATATCCGGATAGAACATGGAAAAGAATTTTTGTAGAGTCCGGATATAGAGATATAAAATATTATTTGTGAAAGGAAATCCCGGGAGTAAGAAAAGAACTCTCGGGATTTTTTATTTGGAATAATTTGTACATTCTTATTTTGAAAGCCATTTTTTCCCTAAATAGTGCACGGGATACCAGGAAGTAAAGAAATCGATTATGGCAACGGTGGCGAATACTATTAGAGTGTCTGCCCATTCTACTCGGACCGGATAGGCATCGATAATGAAAGCTCCGCCGGTGTTTCCTAATGAAATTACGCCAAATTTTTCTTGTATGGTACATAAGAGGAGACCGAGAAGTAGACCTCCGATAGCTCCACAAAGGGAAATCAGCCATCCCTCTGTTAGGAATATTTTGCGGATTAGAGCATTGTCGGCGCCAAGACTCTGCAGAATCCGTGCATCATCTTTCTTTTCTATCATTAACATTGAGAGGGACCCGATAACATTAAAAGAAGCAATGAGCAGGATAAAGCAGAGGATAAAGAAAGTCATCCATTTTTCCAGGTTTATCATGCGGAAAGAGGTTGCCTGTTGTTCATGGCGGTCTTGGATAATAAACGAGTCGCCGAGTATGTTTTTAATATCTTTTTTTATTTGTTCCGTAGACGTATTCTCTTTTAATTTGAGTTCGATGGCGGTTACTTCCTTTTCATAATTGAAAAGAGAGCGGGTTAAAGATATAGGGACAAGCATCAGGTTCTGGTCGTAAGCTGGCTGATTTACGGAAAATACAGCTGCGATATAGCAATATTCCAACTTGAAGGAAGATGCGGGATTTGCCAGGTTTACCCGTTCGTCACGTTTGGGAACATATAGTTCCAAGGGGGTAACAAAACCGGCATTGATGCCTAATGAAGACGCGAGACCGATACCTAACGTTGCGTAGTTTGCCACTCCATCGTTTAGGAGGAATCGTCCGTCAATTAAAGTGCTGTCTATTTGTGTCAGCTGCTGGAAACCTTCGTCTACGCCAACAAGCGTGGCAACTACTTGTCGTTCTTTATAGCGAATAAGAGCATTGTCTTGTAATATCTCACTGTAACAATCGATACCCGGAAGATTTTTTATTTTTTGAAATTCTTTTGTGGTAGGGTCGAATACTTTTCCCTCTTGCGGTGTAATCTTCAGATCCGGATCAAAATTGCTGAATGTGGAGAATATCAAATCACTGAAACCGTTGTAGACGGATAACGCGCAAATTAGTGCGCAAGTAACGACCATCACACCGCAAACGGATATCATTGAGATGATATTGATTGCGTTATGCGACTTCTTTGAGAAAAGATATCTGTGCGCTATGTAGAACGACAAATTCAATGGCGGTTCTATTTTTGTAATAATTGGTCGATATGCTCGATATAGTCCAGCGAATCGTCGATATAAAAGACAAGTTCCGGAATCTTCCGTAGTTGCAAATGTACGCGCTGTCCCAAATCATAACGGATTGTTTTCGTATTTAAGCGGATTGCATTTAAAAGTTCCTGGGCACGGCTGGACGGGAATATGCTCAGATAAATTTTAGCAACTCCCAGGTCTGCGCTGACTCGAACTACGCTTACCGAAATCAGTGTACCCGGCATTGCTTTTGTTTGCTTCAAAAATATATCTCCCAATTCCTTTTGGATGAGTCTTCCTATCTTATTTAGTCTCGTATTCTCCATAAGTTTTTTAATATTTTATTTTTTCCATATCAATGTTAATCCATCCCGCAGGGGTAAAATTACCTTTTCTATTCGGTTATCCCGCTTAATCTTGTCATTAAAATTCATAATTCCAAGCGTTTGTTTGTCAGTTGGAATAGGATCTTCGATAACTTTTCCATCCCATAGGGTATTGTCTGCCAAAATAATCCCTCCTTGGCGTACTTTCGGGAAAACCAAATCAAAATATTCGGAATAGAGCCGTTTGTCTGCATCTATAAAAACCAAGTCGAAAGGACCTTGCAATGTCGGAATAATCCGGATGGCATCCCCATAGCAAATTTTAATTTTGTTTTTGTGAGGGGATCGTTGTCGGTATTTCTCAATGAAATCTTCCATTTCGTCATTTATCTCAATGGAAATGATTTCTCCATCTTCTTGGATGCCTTCAGCCATACACAACGTTGCGTATCCGGTATAGGTTCCTATTTCGAGAATCTTTTTAGGTTGAATCATCCGGCAGAACATTTTCAAAATCCGTCCTTGCAAATGTCCGGAAAGCATCCGGGGACGTAGAAGGTTTACATTGGCGTCTCGGTTAAGTGCGGAGAGCAATGCCCCTTCTTCGTCTGAATGTTCTAATATGTAGTTTTCAAGAACGTCTTGTGATAGCATATCAGTTCTTTTCCCCTTCGAAAGTCGGCAGCTCAAATTCCATATCTGAATCCAGAACTTTGCCGACATTGTTAATTTCAAGGAATGTTGTTCCTCCACCTTCCCCGAAGCTTCCGCTCAGGTAGGCAACCATATCGTCCCGTGTGATACGACCACTTTTGATGAGTTGTTTTAGTGCATCGAAGAAATATCCGCGTCGGCTGTCGTTGTATGGTTGATAGACAGCCCAGACTCCGTAAGAAAGGGAGAGCATCCGCATCACCCGTTCGTGGTAACAAATGGCGAATACTGTGGACGTTCCTCTGAATGCGGCGAGGTAACGGGCGGTTTTTCCTGTATAGCTGTCGGTAATAATTGCTTTTACATGTAGCTTTGAGGATGATTTTACCGCTTGTTTCGCCAAAAAGGAGGTAACATCCAAGTCATTCCCCTCGATAGGAACGCGTATGTCGTTTGCAGCGAGTTTTGTCTGTTCTGCTTCCCTTGCGACCCGGGTCATTGTTTGTACGGCTTCTACCGGATATTTGCCGTAGGCAGTCTCTCCACTAAGCATCAAGGCATCGGTACGGTAATAAATAGCATTGGCGATGTCTGTAACTTCCGCCCGGGTAGGACGAGGATTATTAATCATAGAGTGCAACATTTGGGTTGCAACGATTACAGGCTTTTTGACTTCAACGCATTTCCGGATCAGTACCCGTTGGATGCCCGGGATTTTCTCCGCAGGGATTTCAATACCTAAATCTCCACGGGCAATCATAACTCCATAAGCCGCTTCCAGGATTTCATCGATGTTGTCAACTCCTTCCTGGTTCTCTATTTTTGCGATAATTTTAATCGGGCTGTTATGGGCGTCCAATATTTCTTGAATATCTAAAACATCTTGTTTGTTCCGCACGAAAGAGTGTGCGATAAAGTCGAGGTTGTTGTCAATTGCCCAAAGGATATTTTTACGGTCTTTTTCAGTCAACGATGGCAGATTGATACGAACTCCTGGAACATTTACGCTTTTTCTGCTGGCAACTACAGCGTCATTGTCTACTTCGCAGAGCAAATAATCCGGATGTTTTTCAAGTACATTAAGTTCTATATCTCCATCATCTATCAATATTTTCTTTCCGACAGACAAATCGTTTACGAAATTCGGGTATGAAACATATATGCACTCGTGTGTACTTTCTTTTGTAGGATCTCCCATAACCTTTACTTTTTCTCCGGTTTTAAAGGGAATGGGTTCTTTTCCGATTGTATTGGTTGTTCTGACTTCCGGACCTTTGGTATCCAGCAATATGCCAATTCGGTTGGATACTGCGCGAGTATTATTTACCACCCGGGCCAGTCCTTCTTCGGTCAGGTGGGCAGTGTTTAAGCGGACAACATTCATTCCTGCTTCATACAATGCTTTTATAAATTCTACATCGCAACGTTGGTCGGATACTGTAGCGACAATTTTCGTATGCTTTAACATAAACTATTATATTGATAACCGCATAATCCTGATGTACAGTAACGGTTTTGTTATTAAATAATGCTATATTTATGAATCCCGGCAGAAATAAGGCAGAGGATTATTCTTCTGTAAGGAAAGATTCTAACGCAAGCCTGTAAGAATCTAACCCGAAACCTATGATTATACCTTTGCAAGCCGATGAAATCATGGAAACATGGCGAAATGTTTCCCGGGCATGTACGTTTGAAATATGAACTTCTATTACCGGAGCGGTGATAGCTTTTATTGCATCATGTAGTGCTATCGATGTGTGTGTATAAGCTCCCGCATTCAAAATGATGCCATCCGTAGAAAAACCTATTTCATGTAGTTTGTTAATTAATTCACCTTCTATATTGCTTTGGTAATATTCGATATGGCATTGTGGATAACGTATGCGCAATTGTTCCAGATAATTTTTGAACGATTCGTTTCCGTAAACAGACGGTTCACGTTTTCCTAATAAATTTAGATTTGGACCATTGATAATCTGGATAGTCTTCATATTATTCTATTTATTATTTTTGTTCCCAATGTTGGGGTTTAGAATATTCGGCAAAATTAGTTATTTTATTTGACCTATACATATTACTTGGTAAATTATGGAGAAAGAAAGTAAGTTGCGGAGTGATTACAATATTTATTTACGATTGGAGAAATCGTTGTCTGCTAATTCTGTAGATGCTTATCAGAGGGATGTCGACAAACTTTTTTCGTTTGCAGAGGGCGAAGGTGTGGCTATCGAAGAGATAACTTATGAACATTTGCAGCAGTTTGTTGCTCAATTGCAGGATCTTGGCATCCATCCTCGTTCGCAAGCAAGGATTGTTTCTGGAATTAAGTCGTTTTTCCATTTTCTTGTGGTGGATGGGTATTTGCAAAACGACCCGACAGAACTGCTGGAATCTCCGAAGGTCGGATTCAAATTGCCGGACGTCCTGACTGTGGAAGAGATAAATCGCATTATCGATTCTATTGATTTGACAACAAACGAAGGTCAGAGGAATCGGGCTTTGCTTGAAGTGCTGTATAGTTGTGGGTTGCGTGTCTCGGAAGTTATTCATTTGCGTTATCAAGATCTTTTTTTGGATGAGGAATTTATACGGGTAGAAGGGAAAGGCAGCAAACAGCGTCTTGTACCGATTTCCAAAAAAGCAATAAAAGAAATCCAATTGTATCTCCCCGACCGGGTAACACCGAAGAAGGGATTTGAAGATATTCTTTTCCTTAGTAAGCGTGGTAAGGCATTATCGCGGATTACTGTTTTTTACATAGTCAAGCAGCAGGTGGAATATGCCGGAATACATAAAAATATCAGTCCGCATACATTTCGCCATTCTTTTGCAACGCATTTACTGGAGGGAGGGGCAAATCTTCGGGCTATCCAAGAGATGTTGGGCCATGAGAGCATTACGACAACGGAACTCTACACCCATATCGACAGGGAATTTCTCCGGCGTGAGATTCTTGAACATCACCCGAGGAGCAAGTAATGCATATTATTAAAGAGGAAAGGCAAAAAGAAATCCTCCTGCCCTTGCGATTAAAGCAGGAGCAGGAGGAAACTCTTTTAATGAATGTTACTGTTTTGTCTCTTTCAACATCTCTTCTACGGCGCGTTTTAATTGGGCGTCATTTCCGTTCAGTTGGTCATTCGGTGTGTTATATATGGTAATATCCGGCTCAAGCTGGCGGTTTTCCAGATAATTACCTTGCATATCCTGGACTCCTACTTGTGGAATCCCGAAGACCATGGAAGAATCGATAAGTCGTTCCCACCAGACTGCAGTCATTGTTCCAGGGACAGGCGCTCCTATCAATTTACCGATTCCTAATGTCTTGTAGACCCAAGGGAAGCCGTGCGCGTTGGAATAATTGTCTTCACAAATCAATACGCAAGAAGGCTTAAGCCATTTGTTGAACGGGTCGCTTCCGATGTATTGTCCGCGTGGAACAAATCGTTGGTATTCTTTGCCGTTGAGAAGTGTTGCAAGGTCATCATGCAGCCAGCCACCGCCGTTATGACGAGTGTCGATGATTACAGCGTCGCACAAACGGTATTTGCCTAACAACTCGGAATAGACGGCACGGAAACTTTCGCTGTTCATTGCTCTGACATGAATATAGCCAATTTTTCCTCCCGATAATTCTTCAACAAGTTTTGCATTCCGTTTTATCCATCGTTTGTAGAGCAGCGCCGATTGCTCCCCGTAAGAAACAGGTTTTATCTGTTGCTCGAAACGTTCCTTTGTTGTCGGGTCATATACCGTGACGAGCACGTTCTTTCCGGCTTTTCCTGCAAGTAAGGGGTAATAGTTTTCTTCTTTCTTTATCTCTTTCCCGTCAATTTTTTCAATGATGCAGCCAGCTTTTACCTTGCTTTTTGCTTTTGAGAGCGGACCTTGTTCGATGATTTCTTCAATTTTCAGACCGTCTCCGTCATAGTTTTGATCATAGAAAGCTCCAAGCGTTGCTGTTTGCGCGCCAGAAGAAGCGGGATAATAGCGTGCTCCGGTGTGTGAACCGTTCAATTCTCCTAACATTTCGGAGAGCATTTCTTGAAAGTCGTAATTGTTATTGATGTAAGGGAGATACTTGTTGTATGCTTCCTTGTATCCTTTCCAATCGACGCCGTGTAATTGGGCATCATAGAATTTGTCGAGAACCTGGCGCCAGATATGGTTGAACATATATTCGCGTTCCTGCATCGGGCGGTAATTAAATTCAGCCCGGAATGTGATAGCGTCTTGTTTGCTGCTCTGGATGTTTACTTTTTTTAATCCTCCTCCAGAGATGAAGAAGAGGTTTTCTTGTTTTTTATCGGTCAGGATTTCTCCGCCACCTACGCCTTTCATGAAAATTTTCGTACTGTGTTCTTTCAAATCGTGTACCCACAAATCGTAACCACTTTCGAATGCTGCAAAATAATAAAGCTTATCCCCTTTTGGAGTTAGGAAGAAATCTCCCATTCTTGAAGAGTTCACAGTAAGGCGGATGACACGATCTTTACGGTTTTCCAAGTCAAAAACAAGGTCTTTAGGTTCTTCTTTATCGTCTTTATCCTTTTTATCCTTCTCCTCTTTCTTGTCTTTCTTTTTGTCTTTTTCTTCTTTCTTTTCTTCCTCTTTTTTCTCTTTCTCGATTTCTTCGGCTAAAGCGGCTTCTTCTTTCGACATGCGGAACTTATCGTAAGCTTCTTGGTCGAAGAACATAATATAAGCATCATTTTCTGCACCCCAACTGCCGTGGCTGCGGTAGCCTGCCCTGTCAGATGACCAAACCATTGCTTTCCCATCGAGTACCCATTTCGGATTACCTTCCGAATACCCACTCTCCGTCAGATTTGTTACTTCTCCGCTTCCATCGGCTTTTACTAAAGCTATGTCTGTATTGTTCCATCCTCCAATAGCGATGTAACGAACAAGAAACCACTTGCTGTCGGGCGACCATCGGTAACATTGGTCACCGTCGGCATAGGAATAGTTGTATTTCCCGTCAAGTACTGTACGGATTTTTTTCGATTTCAGGTTAATGACCCGTAGAGTAGTGCGGTTTTCCAAAAATGCAACCTCTTTCCCATCTGGAGAAAATGTCGGCTGAAAGGATGTTTGGTCGCCTACCACCAAAGGCTCTTCTTTGATATCGGTAGCGTAGGTGAAATATTTTTCCTCTTTTTTGGTAAGGCTTGCCATGTAAATGCCCCATGTCTCATTTCTCTCTGCTGAGTAAACAAGAGAGCGTCCGTCGGCACTGAAACTTAAGTCTCGTTCTTGTTGGGGTGTATTTGTAATCTGTTTGGTCGTAGTATAGTCAATCGATGTGACATATACATCTCCGTTTACGATGAATGCCACTTCTTTTCCGTTAGGCGATACGGCCAGTCCGGTTGCTCCTCCTCCGTACACTCGTAAAATCAAGTCGTTTTCTAATTGGTCGGAGATAATTTGTATGTCTACTTTCTGAGGTTTTCCGCCTTTTGCGAGCGTATATATTTCTCCATTATATCCGTAGCATAAGGTTTCGTTGGCTGCAATCGACAAAAAGCGCACCGGATGTTTTTTGTGGAACGTGATTTGTTCCGGACGTCCGTCATGTGTCCGATGGTAAACATTGAAAGAACCGTCTTCTTCCGACAGATAATAGAACGATTGTCCGTCTGGTGCCCATACGGCATTGCGGTCTTCGCCTGCAAAATCGGTTATTTTATTGTAAATATTTTGGTCGTTGTTGGAGAAACTCCAGATATCACGGGCGATAGAAGATTGATGGTGCTTTCTCCACTTGTCTTCGTATCCTTTATTGTCGGTATACAAAATTTCGTTTGTCTTTGGATTGATGGAGATGTGCTCCATTACCAAGGAAGAGAACATTTCGGGGCGTCCGCCGTTGGTATTGACCTTATAAACTTGTTCGAAGCTTCCGGGAAATTGTATGTCGTTTACATCCTGTTGTATGGATGCACGATATAAAATGTGGTTGGCATCGTAAAAAACTTCCGGGCGTTCTGCAGCGGAGTGGAATGTCAGCTGTTTGGGAACTCCTCCTTCTTTTCCGACAATGAATACATCAAAATTGCCTTTTCTGTCTGAAGCAAAAGCGATTTGCTGTCCGTCGGGAGACCAAACCGGTTGAGTGTCATACGAATTATTGGTTGTAAGGGCGGTTGCTCTGCCTCCTTCAACGGGAACAGTATAAATGTCTCCTTTAAAGGTAAAAGCAATCGTTTTCCCATCGGGGGATATCGCAGGATAGCGCATCCATAAGGGAGAGTCGCTTGCCCAAATTGTTGAGGCTGATAATAGCGTCAGCGCGGTAATGAATAGTTTGTTCATAATTATGATATTTTTTAATGATTATAGCAATCTGTTATATGGCAGCATGCCTACGGATATTGCAGTCCCATTCCGGTGTCTCATATATATAATGTAGAGCTTCTTTGGGTGTGCGTGCGACATTCCATATGTTTTTATGTATCGGTCTCATGAAATGTTCGTTAACTGCTTTGTCGAACATGGCAAGCAACGGGTCAAAATAGCTGTTTATATTTAAGATGACAACAGGTTTCAGGTATAGGCCTAATTGTTTCCATGTGATTATTTCGAGCAATTCTTCTAATGTACCACATCCTCCCGGCAGGGCAATTACTGCGTCCGACAGGTCAGCCATCAGTTTTTTGCGTTCGTGCATAGTGTCTACCTCAATTAGTTTCGTAAGCCCTGTGTGGTGCCAGCCCTCTTTTACCATGAACCTGGGGATGATTCCGTAAACTTCCCCTCCGGCAGCGAGCGTAGCATCTGATACAGTCGCCATCAACCCGATAGAACCTGCACCGTTTATTACACGAAGCTTTCGTTCCCCCAAGAGTGTGCCTAATTCTCTGGCAGCACTGGTATAGCAAGCTGGTATCTTAGTGCTTGAAGCTGAGTACACACATACAGAAAATAGCTCTTTCATATTTTAATTATTGTCATTGTTTTTAGAATTGATGTCAAAACCAAACAACGCAAAGTCCCCTAAGCAGGGATCACCCGGGAATATTTTCGACAGTTTGTTTGTTATTTCTTTTGCTGTTGTCATATCGGCGGTGTTACGGGACGTAAGTTTCAATGCTTTTGACAGCTGGAAAACATGAGTATCCAAAGGAATCAGCAGTTGAGCCGGAGTAAACGCTTTTCTCCATAAGCCAAAGTCTACGATGCCATCTGTCCGGATCATCCAACGGAGGAACATTGCCAACCTTTTGCATGCAGAATTGCTTTTTTCGTTGGGTATCCCCGTCAGATTGCTGAACAGGGCTTGTATAGCCTGCAGTGGTTCCTCTTTTTGTGTTGCCATCATCGCAGTTTCCATATCTCCGGAATTTTTGTAAATTCCGTGTAGCCGTTCGCAGATTTCTCTCAGATGGGAGAAAGTGTAAAAGCGGTAGAACGTATCGCGTCTGTTTGTAGGCGTTTTTCTGTTTGGGAATCCTGCAAAAGAAAAGTCTCTTTTGCAGATAAATTTGTAGGGACTTTCTCCCATGTATTGGTGAAGTTCTTCGGCTTTCCGGAGTATCATTTTCCGGTTCCCATAGGCAATCCATGCGGTTAAGAATGCCGATATTTCAATGTCTTGTCGCTTTTCATACCGATGAGGAAATTGAACAGGATCGTCAGGAATGAAGCTTTTGCAATTGTAGCAGGCTGCCCAATGTCTGAGCTTTTCAGCAATCATTGTTTCTTCGTCGACCATTATTTCTCTCCTTTACTTTTCTTCATTCTCAGGAAAGCTTGCCGTTGTGATTCCGGATAGTGCTCAATCGCATAGCGCAATGTCGTCCTTGGAAGCTTTGCCGCGTGTCTTTCCAGAAAGTCGGTCAACGCTTCGCGATTCCGTTTCCCCACTTCACGCAGCATCCATCCCACAGCCTTATGTATTAAGTCATGTGGGTGTGAAATGAAATATTCCGCTAAATTGAACGTGTCGGAGAAATCGTTTCGGATGATGAACTCCCATGTTGAGACGATGGCAATGCGTTGTTCCCAAAGGGATGCGCTTTTTGCTAACCGGTACAGCACCGATCGTTCTTTGTCGACAAGGTATCTTCCTACAACTTCCCGGCAGGTCAAGTCCACCAGGTCCCAGTTGTTGCAGGCAGATGTATGCTTCAGATAGAATTCGAAAAAATCCTTGCGCAGTTCTTCCGGAAGCTTTTTTTTCTTACAGCGGAGGACAAGCGTCATCAGTCCGCAAAGCCGGATTTCGTGCCATGGGCTTTGGAGCAATTTTTCCACTTCTTCGAGTGGCAGTTCTTGGTAGGTCTTAGCCACTTTTCGTGTGTCGGGAACAGCAATTCCTAAGAATAAATCACCTTCCCCATATTCACCGGAACCTGTTTTGAAAAAGCGGGATAAATGGAGCGCTTTCTCTTCTGAAGCCAGGCTCTGCATTGCTTTTATGACGGTTTCTGCGTTCATGGACGTAAAACACGGGTTACGGGACGGTCACCTTCAAGGAATCCGATGACATTGTTGCACACGGCATGGGTCATCTCTATGCGGGTGTCCATTGTCTGTGTCCCGATATGAGGAATCAAAACTGTATTTTCTAACTTGAGCAGTTCGGGAAGCGGATGATCTCCGAATTCGAATACGTCTAACCCGGCAGCTCTGATTATTCCATTTTTGAGCGCTTTAACCAAGGCGTGTTCATCGACGATAGGACCCCGTGCCGTATTGATAAGGATTGCCGACGGTTTCATCATTTTCAGTTGCTCTTCTCCGATAAGGTGGTATGTTTCGGATGTGTAAGGTGTGTTGATAGAGACGAAATCGGCTGTTTGCAGAAGTTCTTCGAAAGATACGTAGACGGCATTCAGTTTTGTCTCTTCTTCGATGTACAATGGTCTCCGGTTATGATAGATGATGTTCATGCCACATGCGGCAGCCCGTTTTGCCAAAGCTTTTCCTATGCGCCCCATCCCTATGATTCCCAACGTTTGTCCGGTAACAGATACGCCTAAATTTTCTAATAATCCGACTTTCATCTCTTTCCCGAGACGGCGTAACTTACGGTCGCACTCGGATATCCTACGAGCCGTATCCAATATCAGGCCAAGTGCGATATTGGCAGTAGGGGCGGTGACAGGTCCCGGAGTATTGGCAACAGTAATCTCTTTTCCGAGAGCATAAGCTACGTCTATATTGTTATACCCTACGGCATAATTTGCAATTAATTTCAAATTCGGGGCATGGTCTATCAATGCTTTATCCACCGGAAAGTCGAACATGGAACAAAGGACATCGTATTCCGGAATCAGTTCATACACTTCTTCATAAGTAAAATCCTTTCCTTCCGGGAAAGTTACGTCATAACGACTTTCAAGTTCCGCAAATCCTTCACGGAACATATCGAATGTTACTAATATCTTAGCCATTTTATTTCCCTTTTTTCAACATTTATTCGTGTGTATTGCTCATTGTGAACTCAAGTTTTCCTCCGTTTTCGATATCTTTATGCGAGAAGAACGGAGTATTGAGTTTTTTCCCGTTTAAACGGACTTCTTTTACGTATTTGTTTTCTGCACTGTTGTTATGTGCGATAATCTCGAATATGCCGTTTTTGACTTTAATTTTTGCTGATGTAACCATCGGTCGTCCGATTGTATATATTGGAATTCCCGGGCAAACTTGGTAAAATCCTAAAGAACTCATGATATACCAAGCCGACATTTGCCCACAGTCTTCGTTGCCTATGATTCCATCGGGAGTGGGTTTGTAGAAATTTTTCAATATGAAATCCAGCCGTTCCTGTCCTTTCCATGGGGCATCAGTCCAGTTGTAAAGATAAGCCATGTGATGGCTGGGTTCATTGCCGTGTGCATACTGGCCGATCAGACCGGATATATCGGCCGATGCTTCAGCCCCGTCTATCTCTGAAGAGGTGGTAAAGAGCGTATCCAAACGGGTTTCCAACTCTTTTTTCCCTCCGATGGCTGTGATAAAGTTATCCATGTCGTGAGGAGCGAAGAAACTCCATTGGAAAGCGTTTCCTTCAGTATAGTCGCTTTTCATGTGGGAGGAATATCTCGGATTGAAAGGCGTGCGGAAAGAACCATCGCCCATTACTCCTCTCATGAGTTTTGTCTCCGGGTCGATATAACGTTTATAATATCCGGCTTTTTCCATATATGCAGAAGCTAAGGCTGTGTCGCCAGCAGCTTTCAACAGTTGTGACGTGCACCAGTCGCCATATGCCATTTCCATGCCCCAGGAGACGGACTCGGCGATGGAGTCTGCCGGGACATACCCGTATTTGTCTTTATAATAAGGGTGCAAGGTGATTAAATCTAATTCGCGTGTTCCTTGGAATTTTTTATAGAGGTCTTCCCTGAAGATGGTGGATTGCCATGCCGCTTTCGCCCATGTGTCGATGTTTCCTTTTACCAAATCCTTGCAGGCAAGGTCGGCTAGTACAATAACGGCAGGATAGCCAACCATGCATCCCGTATAACTGGATGCGATAGGCCATTTCGGGAGAATTCCGCCTTCCTCATATCCTTTCACCAATACTTCACCCCATTGTGCTGCCAAAGCCGGACGAATGATAGACATGAGCGGTTGGAGTGCCCGGAAAGTATCCCATAGTGAGAAAACAGAGTAATGCTGGTATCCGGGAACGGCACGGTGCACCTGTTTGTCCATTCCGCGATAACGTCCGTCAACATCTTGGTAATTATATGGGGATATCATGGTGTGGTAAAGAGCCGTGTAGAAATTGGTCGGCACATCGGTGTCGAAACTTTCTATCTGTATGGCGTTAAGTTGACGGTTCCATATATCGGCTGACTCCTGTTTTACTCCATCGAAATCCCAACCGGGAATTTCTTGTTCCAAGTTTTTGCGTGCCCCCTCGGTATCGACCATCGAAATCCCAACTTTCACCATTAGCGGGCAATTGCTTTCCCGGAATTTGTAGTGAAATTTTAAATCCTTGTCTGTTTGGTAGGAAATGAAAATGGAATCAGACCGCAGTTTGTGGTCGATGTATTGGTAAAGTGTTTCAATAGGCTCGGAGAATACGATATAATAGGAAACATCGTGGAAATGCGCCCAACCTTGCGTAGAAATTGTCCCCCGTATGATTGAGTCGTTGACCATCTCGTATTGGTTTTTTACCAGTTTGTGCCCCCAATTTGGTTGGAGGATGTGTCCAAGGTCGAGCATTACCCGTCGTTCTTTCGGATTCTTGTAGGTGTATCGGTGGAATCCGGCACGTTCGGTGGAGGTCAGTTCCACGTCGATGTTGAAATTATCAAGATGGACTGTATAATATCCGGGAGCGGCATGCTCTGTCTCTTTCTTGAATGTGGCGATGGGTTTGATGCTGTCTTCGCCGCAATAGGGAAGTAACGCCACATCTCCCAAATCGCCTATGCCTGTACCTGAAAGGTGCGTATGGCTGAATGCATAAATATTCCGGTCGTTGTGGTGATAGCCGCTTGAGGCTTCCCATCCCAGGAGGTGGTTGTCTGGACTAAGTTGTACCATGGAGAACGGGCGGGTTGCCCCGGGGAATGTATGCCCTTGCGCCCCTGTTCCGATGAAAGGATCTACGTATTGTATTTCATTTTTGTAACTGTCGGAGGAGTCTTGCACAGAACAACCGCCATTCAAACAAAGCGCTGTCAGTAGTAAAATGTATATTCTTTTCACAATCAAAATATTTAAGTCTTGCAAATGTAATAGATTTACTTTTAACTTTGCACTCCCAAAAGAAGAAAGTTGTTTTCATGTTCGCAGTATTAGGATTTATGTTTGGGGGAGTCTTGTTGGGATTCTTTCTAAGGAAAACGCCGTTGCTGAAATATTTGAATCATTCTATTTTGGTGACTATCTGTTTGCTGTTGTTAATGTTGGGTATGTCGGTAGGGAATAATCCTTCAATAGTGGGAAATTTGCAGACGCTTGGGGCAAAGGCGTTGCTGGTTGCGGCAGTGACAACGCTTGGAAGTGCTTTAGCTGGCTGGCTCGTCTGGACGTTTGCCTTTAAAAAAGAAAAGAACGGAGATGAAGAACGGTAGTTTTATCGTGGTGGGTTGTTTCGTTATTGGTTGTCTTGTCGGTTATGCCGATTTGATACCGACGAAGTGGTACAGTGGTGATGTCGCACTTGTCTTGCTCTACTTGTTGATGTTGCAAGTTGGATTAAGCATCGGATTGGATAAGAACCTGAGACAGATCGTAACTCGTATTCGGTTGAAGTTTTTACTAGTTCCTTTGGCTACGATTTCCGGCACGTTGCTTTTTTCTGCCCTTCTCGGATTATGTTTGTCGGGCTTCAGTTTTGCCGATTACATGGCTGTCGGTTCGGGCTTCGCCTATTATTCGCTTTCGTCTATATTGATTACGCAGTTAAAGACCCCCTCATTAGGATTCCTGTTGGCTTCCGAATTAGGTACGATTGCGCTTATGGCAAATATTTTCCGGGAAATTCTGACGTTGTTTGGAGCGCCTTTTCTTGCCCGTTATTTTGGTAAATTGGCTCCCATCTGCGCGGGTGGTGCTACGACGATGGATGTGACGTTGCCTGTCATCACGCAAGTATGCGGTAAGGAGTGGACGGTTATGGCTATCTTCCATGGGATCTTGATGGATTTTTCGGTGCCGTTTTTCGTCTCTTTTTTCTGTTCATTGTAGAAATGGGAAACGGTGTGTTGTATGTGCATTTCGGCCAAGAAATTTCCCTTTTTGACCGGCTTGTTTTGATATTGTCGGTTGTGGTTCAAAATATGTTCCGGATTGGTAAAAAGAATTGCACCGTTTTTTTCGGGAATATTCCGGTTTTTGAGGAACAGCTGCGCATCCATTTTTGGGAAAAAGGATGGTGATTTTTTGAGGTGAGGAAGAAAGGAAAAAGAGGGAGGGAGATGCGGCTGTTTTGCCGCATCTCCCTCCTGTCGTTTTTAGTTAGTGGTTAGCGAAACAATTTACCAACCGTAATTCTGGACCAAATTCGGATTGTTGTCCAAATAGGTCTGGTAAATGGGGAAAAAGTATTCTCTTGTATTGAATGTCCGTTGCATGTAGACCGTGCGCCGATAGAAATCTTCGTTGTTCCTGCCGCTGGCATTCATTCCGTAAATAGGTGTCTTGAATAATTCCACAGCTATTTTCCACCGTCGTATATCGTTGAAACGAACGTCGCCTTCAATGGCAAATTCTACGCGACGTTCTTTTCGGATGAGTTTGCGGACACTTTCCTGGTCGTTTTGAAAAGCTATTTCACCGGCTTTTGTTCCGTACAGGGGAATTCCGGCACGTTCACGTACCAAATTCACATATTTGATAATATCCGGATTCCCAGGTTCCCATTCATTCAACGCTTCAGCGTAATTCAGGTAGAATTCTGCCAGCCGCAGAAGGATGGATGTCTGATAAGGAACTTTGTTATTCTTTTTGTCGGCAGCAGGATTCTCCATCTTTTTAGTGAGGTAGCAGCAAGCCGGAGCGTCGTAAGTAGGTCCGCCATCTTTTTGTTCATACATGAAGTTTGTTTTTTCTCCGGTGATGGGAATGTATTCATTATTATACCAAAGAGATGTGTAAAACCGTGGTTCGCGGTTGGCATACATGTTGAAAGTTCCCGGGTCTACTACGTATCCGGGAGTCTTTCTCTCCTGGCTTGTCTGCGATTGGTCGTATTGCGTATTTTCATAGAAGATGGGCTCTTCTACGAATCCGGATTCGGTATATCCCGAAGCTTCGTTGATAATCGGACTTCCGTCATCGTTATAACCTTCGATAGGGGAGAGCCCGTTTTTCATGAAGAAAGCATCTGCCATGTTCTGGGTAGAACCGTAATAGCCGCTGTGCCCTACCGAGCTTCGGGGATTCGTGATTCCTTGATACCAGTTGTATTCGTTTTTTGTCCGCTGGAATATAATCTCCTTATTACCTTGTTGGGTGAGGAAAAGATTTTGCATTGACAAGAACGGGTCGATTGTTCCGTCTGGATTGTACTCTTTGTAAAGTTCATATATTCCGGTTTCTGCCAAATCGAGGAATTCGCGCGTTGCATCTACGGCTAATTTCCATTTATTCTTGTCGTATGTTTGGTTGAAAAGCACGGTGCCGTCCGGATTCTTCAAATCTTTGTAGTCGCTGTTCCCGTTGAATAGCGGGCTCGCTGCGTAGAGATAAAGTCTTGCTTTCAGCGCCAGACAGATTCCTTTGGTCGGACGTCCTACATCTGTCGCAGGATTTTCTACTTCCGGAGGGAAAAAAGCAGCGCATTGCGTATATTCGTTGGCAATCCATTCAACCATTTCATCGACGGGTGTGCGGGCGAGCAACAGGCTCTCGATAGGTGCATCCGAAGGAACGGATTGTTTCATCAAAGGGACTGGACCGTATAACTCTAATAATTTGTGATGGTAGTAGGCGATGAGGAATTTGCATTCCATTTTCACCTGTTCTACATCGGCTTCTGTGAAATTTTGGTCGGGGATTGTATGTACATTTTCGATTGTGACGTAACAAGCTCTGATTCGTTGGTACATCTGCGACCAAATATCTTCCTGCGGTCTCTGCGTGGAATTGATACTTCCTTGATTATAATTGACAGGCCATTTCCAATAAGCGTTAGCTGCAGCCATGCCTAAAGCAATTTGTGCGTCATCTGAGATAAACGTGCATCCGAAATTGCGGGAATAGGAGATAAAGCCGTCGGGAACTAATCCGTAGTTGTTGGCTAAAAATTCCTGGACGCGCTGTCTGTCGTTGAAAATCATCGGCAAGGTGAGCATGTCGTCCGGTTCTTTGTCGAGGAAATTGTTACATGAGGGAAACAGTGCCAATACGGAAATAATTGTTACAAATATCTTTTTCATATCATGGATTCTTTTTTAAAATGAAACTTCAAGACCGAATGAATATACTTTTTGGAGCGGATAGGTCATGCCATCGCTTGAATTGATTTCCGGGTCCCACATGTCGAATTTTGCAAAAGTTAGTAAGTTGGAACCTCTGAAGAAAATCCGGGCATGTCTCATCATGCAGGCGCGTTGCCATTTCTTTGGAAGGGTATAGCCCACTTCTATATTTTTCAAACGAAGGAAAGATGCGTCTTTTTGCCACCAGGTGGAGCTGCGCATGTTATTTTCGCTTTTGGAGATGCTGAGCCTTGGCCAGAAAACTTCCGAGCTTTGATTCTCCGGTGTCCAACGGTCATCGACGTTTGAGTAGACGTTGCCTACTCCACCTCCTCCGCTACCCGGAATCAGGTAGTCTCCTGACAGCATATTGGAGACTCTTCCCGTTCCTTGGAAGAATATTCCGAAATCAATGTTTTTGTATTTTGTGTTGATGCCGAAGCCATAGACGATTTCCGGAATAGAAGGCATACCGATTGCCGATTCATCGAATGGGTCTATGACGTTGTCTTGGTTGATGTCAACATATTTGATATCTCCCGGTTGCACTTTCCCGAATTTTGGCACCGGAATCCCGGGAAGCAAATTGCCATTTTCATCGAAATCCGCATCTGTAAACAGACGCTCTGCCGTCAGTCCGAAATATTGGTTGATAGGATGCCCAGTCCGAGCCCTGGTCGTTTGCTTGATGCTTTCGGATTCGTCGTATTCAACGTATTTGTTTTGTGCGAAAGTGAAATTTCCCATTGCGGATATTTGCCAATCCTTATTGATTTGTTTGTTAACTTCCAAAGTCAATTCCACTCCTTTGTTATCCACTTTCCCGAAGTTGGCGTAAGGGTTTTTATTGTAGCCGGCAAGTTCCGGAATGGTTTTCCGTTGCATGAAGATGTCCCGTCGTTTTTCCCAGAATACATCTGCCGAAAGATTTATGGCATCAAATAAACCCAATTCGATTCCGAGGTCTTTTTTCTCGGCAGTCTCCCAAGTCAGGTTATGGATACCGAAATCACCTTCGGCACGTCCTCCGTAACTTGTTGCATTGTTATAACCGAATCCGTAGCCTATGCCACTGATGATAGTGGAAAGGTATGCAAAACGTCTTCCTCCAATCTGATCGTTACCTACCAGTCCCCAGCTCCCTCGTATCTTTAATTTGGAAATGATGTTCGTAATGTTTTCCATAAATGGTTCATTCGAGACCATCCAACCGATAGCTCCCGATGGGAAAAAACCAAACCGATAGCCACGTTGGAAGTTTTCGGAGCCATTATAGCCGAAATTAAATTCGGCGAAGTATTTATCCATGTACGAATAGGCTGCGCGTCCGGCAATACCGGCGTTCCGATAGGGAAGAGAGGTGATGGCATCTCCTGCATCGGCATTGAAGTAGTCGCGCAGGTTGATTAGGAACAAGCCGTCAACTGAGTGCGGACCGAATGTCCGGTTATAGTTTAATTTCCCTTCGAAATACATGGCTCGGTTTCCTCCTGCGCTCTTGCTGTATCCTAAAAACTCTTGCCCTTGTGTCACGACGTATGTCAATAGGTTTCCTTCTGCATCGCGACCGTTCTGGTAATACGTTGTCGGTGTCTTGGTTCGGTTAACCTGATTCCAGCTGTAAGAATCGAAAGAGAACGAGACTTTTGCCTGAAGACCTTCCAGAGGGCTCCATAATTTCCCGATATCTTGTGTTACACTGGCCAACGATTCGATATTGCTTTCGTATTTTTTCAAATATCCTGTTTGAGTTGCCAAAGAGTACGGATTGTTTCTGCCGGATAATTGGGGAATCTGTCCATTCGAGTACATCGCCGGATGGACGTTTGGCGGCGTATTCATCATATATGAGAAGATTGTTGAGATGCCCGTCCCTGGAGCTTTCCGGTTTACGATGTATCCCCCGATAGAGATATTGACGGTTGTGGACGGAGTCAGGTTGATATCCACGTTACTTCTCAAGTTGTATTTGCTGCGGTTTATCGCTGCATCGTATTCAACGTTGGGATCTGTCTTTAGGATACCGGATTCTCCCATGTAAGCGAGGACGAAACTGTAACGTAGCCGTTCGGTTCCTCCGTTAATGTCGGCACTGACTCTGGAGGTCGGTGCGCTGTTTTTGAGAAGCGCGTCAAACCAATTCACGTTCGGATAGATGTCGGGGTCGACACCGTTTCTTGTCTTTTCTATAATATCCGGAAGATAAGCTATGTCGAGACCCGACAGTTGCCGTGCGTAATTCAACGTTTCCATGTATTTCGGAGCATCGACAAATTCCGGAAGCTGGGTGGGTTGTGAGATTCCGTAATCGGCTTTGATTGTAATGGTCGGTTTCCCTATCTTGCCTTTTTTTGTTTCGATGAGGATTACTCCGTTGGCGCCCCTCACTCCGTACACGGCAGTGGCTGTCGCATCTTTCAACACAGAGAAAGATGCAATTTCTTCCGGGGAAATATTGTTCAGGCTCCGCTCAATTCCGTCGATTAAAACCAACGGTTTGGAGTTGGCTCCGAAAGTGTTGATACCGCGAATCCAAAAATCTGATTTGTCGTATCCTGGCTCTCCTCCTGAACGCTGCACAGCGATGATACCGGCAACTTTTCCGGCTAGTGCGTTTGTCAGGGAACTCGTCTGGTTTACTTCAAGATTTTCCGGTTTCACGGTGGAGATGGCTCCAATGACGCTTTCCCTTTTCTGGGAACTGTACCCCACTACGACAACTTCTTCCAGTCCTGTAACATCCGATTCCATTTTTATGCTGATAACCGTCTGTCTTCCTACTTTCACCTCCTGTGGAACAAAACCTACGTAACTGAAACGCAACACCGAGCTGGGAGAAGAGATGTTATAGATGGAATAGTTTCCGTCCAAGTCGGTAACTACTACATTGTTTGTCCCTACTTCCTGGACGGTGACACCAATTAAAGGTTCGCCTTGCAGGTCAAGCACGCGTCCGGTAATTTTGATGCTGCTCTCTTGATTGCCTTCAGGCTTTTCCACGATTGAGATTTGTCTGCCGTTAATCTTGTAATGTAGCCCTAACGGTGTAAGGAGTTCGTTCAATATATCCGTTATCTCTTCAGATTTGGTGGATATATTGATTTTATGACTTAATTTGCTCGCGATTTCTTCCGAGAAAATAAATACGAAATCGCTATTTTGTTCCACATTTTCCAAAGCATCCAGTATCGTTGTATTGGATAAATTCAAAGAAAAAGCGGTGGTTTGTGTATGACCTATTTCAGCAGATATTGAAAAGGTGCAGAGAATGAGAAACGCAGTTGTTATTCTCATGATACGGTTTATTTTGTTAATGATGCAATTGTTGCATATTAAATGAAAAAAATATTCATACATTTGTATTGTCTTTTAGGTGATTAATACTGAAAATCATTGAAAGAGAATTTTATTCGCCGGGGGATATGGGGGTATTCCCCGGCGTTTTTTTCATATGTCGTTTATTCCATAGGCAAATCGTTTTTATGGTTATTTCTACTTATTTTGATACCGTTGTCTGTTTGTTTATATGTTATGGGGAAAATATCGGACAGAGTGTTTAACACCATACCGATGTCTTCTGAAAGAATCAATTTCCCACTGCATTTCTCGTATTTTAGTGATTCGTCGTAGACGAACGAAATGTTGTAATATCGGGAGAGTTTTGTCAGGATTGCCGGGAGACCCTCTTTTTTAAACTTTAGAATGCCGTCTTTCCAAGATGTATAGAGAGATGGATCGACAGTTTGTTTGATCCATTGCTCTTCGTTTATCAGAAGCATTTCGTTGGGGGAAAGGGTTTCGCTTTTGCCATTGGTGGAAATATTGACTTTCCCTTCGACCAGTACGATGGAACTGTTGCATTCGTCCGGGTATGTCTTCAGATTGAATTCGGTTCCTAATACGTTGACCTTGAAATCTCTTGAATGGATTGTGAACGGGTTGTTCTTGTCTTTTGCTATGTCTGCATAAATTTCTCCACTCATTTCCATTTCCCTGTGTGTCTTGGCAAAAGAAGCTGGAATTAAGACGGATGTTTCAGCATGGAGCCACAAAAGGCTTCCATCGGGAAGATGGAGTTTGCACTGCATCCCTTTCGGTATATATAAACGGCTGTCGTGGCGGAGAATTTCTTCCGCAAGCAGGCAGTTGCCGTCTGCTTCCAGGTCTCCTTGAAGATTTATTTTGAAATCTTTGAATTTTCCAATGGGGAATGTAAGTTGTTTTTCTCCACAGAGAAAGTTTATCTTGGAACTGTCAATTATATTTTCAGAAATATTCCGGTTTTCAGAAGGGGAGTGCGCAGTCTCGTTAAAAAATAATTCAGAGAAAATGGCAAATGTCGCAATGATACATGCGGCTGCAAAATATTTTATCCAGGAGAGTTTGAACTGTTTCCGTTTGTACCTGTTTTTTGCCCGGGTGAAAAGTTCATCGGTCTCTTTTTCTGATAAGAGTCCGTAATTAAACTGCACGGAATCCAAAATACGGATTGCCTTTTGCATCGCCTGGTAGGCAGGTGCGTTTTTGTCGTTGTTCAGTTGTTCGACAAAAACGGGGGCATCGCCGTTTTTGGATAGTCGCCACAACAAAAAATCCTTGTCTTTAAGAAAATCGTGGATTGTATAATTCCAGTAATTTTTGTCCATTTTTCAGGTTTTTTCTGTAAAGACACAATCCTGGATTTTTTATCATCACTTTTTTCAGAGAAATTGAATGATTTTTTGTGTGAGCGGAGAAATTTTCAGCAAAAAAATCAATATTAAAAGATTTTCCTTTCTCATGCGCGACACTGCCCGGGCTACCAGATTCCGGACGGATGGAACGCTCATATCCAGTAATATTGCAATCTGTTCATAGTCGAGTTCTTCAAGGAAGCGGAGCCTGATTGCTTCTCTTTGCCTGTCAGTGAGTGGAAGAAGCAGCTTTTTTATCCGGGATTCCAGCGCTACGCGTTCTTCTTCAGAGATGATTTTATCGAGGACTGTGACATTTATGGAGACCTGTTGCGCCAGATTGTCTATCTTTTCGAGGATGGCAGAGTTGCGATGGGCATTCAACAAGTGGTTTTTCAGCATTTTCATGAGGTAAAAGGTGATATTTTGGATTTTGTCCAGCTCATCTTGCTTGCATAAAAGCTTATAAAATACATCTTGTATGGAATCTTTTACTTCTTCTTTGCTGAATCCTAAACCGATGCCATAAGTGTATAAATTCTGAACGTTATTGTAATAGATGGTACGAATCCTTTGTTCACCGGAAATAGTTATTTCCGGTGAACAAAGGATTTCCTTGCGAATGCTCATAAACCAAACTTCTTTTTGGGGAATGGGAGCAGTGTCGCTCCTATTCCCCTTATGCCTTTCCTGTTTATAATTATTGGTATTTCACAGCGGTACCTGTTGCGATGACCATCAACATGCTGTTTGTATCACCAACTGTTTCAAAATCGAGGTCGATTCCTATGACAGCGTTGGCTCCTAACGCCGCTGCGTTCTCACACATTTCCTGCAACGCAGTCTCTTTTGCCTGTCGTATGATTTTTTCATAGGAGCCGGAACGCCCTCCTATTATATCGCGTATTCCGGCAAAGAAGTCTTTTATAATGTTTGCGCCTATGATTGTTTCTCCCGATACCACTCCGTAGTATTGGGTAATTGTTTTTCCTTCGATGGCATTTGTTGTTGTCGTCAACATAATTCAATAAATTTAGTTACTCTACAAATATAGAGATATAATAAATCCGGTCTGTTGTCAAATCCGTTAAATTTCTGTTTCCATTTATTTAATTAATATTGCATGACTTTCCGTATGTGAGACAAATTCTGGAGCATATAGACATTGGATTGTGCAGATACCTCCTGCATATATTCCTTTTCTGTTTGCTAAGGATGTATATTCTATGACAAATGTTCCTTCCGGCAGCCTGTCGAAATAGATGTTTTCGGAAGCATCTTTCGGGGAGATGTAATAGAATACGCCATCGCGGTACGTTTGCCGGGATATTTGCGTTTCAGGTTCCATACATCCCGGTCGCAGGTCTTTCAGGTAGACATAATCCATATCCCGGTCGCAGCGGATAGTCAGGCGGGTAACGATTTTGTCTCCTTCGTGGAGGGTCTGTCCTTCTTTGATCGGTGTCAGCAAACGTTCCTTTCCGTTGTTCGTTTCAAAGAAGAGCTTTTTCTCTATGTGCAGAGCCTCTGTCTTGGCTTTTTGAATTTCGGAAATCGGAGCCGAATATTGTTTGTAAACAGCGCCCCAAAGCGGGTTATCACCTTCCCGTTGGATGGTTATTGTATGCTTTTTATTGTCTTTTTTTATCTCTTTGGTTATCCTTTTCGTGAGTTCGTTATTCAGGCTTGACGGATCTTGTTCCATTTTTTCGCCGTCCCATAAGACCGTACTTGAATTTGTTGAGAGATTCCAATCGGTACCAGTGCACAGCAGTGCATAGATTGCGTCTACCGTTGCAGGGACTGAGTTCCAATTCTGGACTTGTTTCTGCGACAAAAGCCAAGTCTTTTGCAAATCGGTGAGTTCCTTGTCTGGTGCAATCTCGTTGAAAGCATTCATTATCAAGACATGGGTTGTGATGGGCGAATTATACCAGTTATTATTTCTGCGGTTATTTGCCCAAAACATTCCTTTTTCTTTTTTTGTTGTCGCAGTTTTCTTGAACCACTTCACGATTCCTTCGGCCGTCTTTTTGTCTCCGTTGCGGAAAGCAAGTCGTGCGATGGCAGCTCTTTCGAATAAAGCATATTTGTTCCAGCTCTTCATTGCTTGTGCGGTGTAGAACTTTATGGCTTCGCGTGCATTAGTCTCCGGAATGTCCCGGTATGCTGAACGTACGTATAAGTAATATATTTGTTCGCTTGTAGGAAGAATTTTATCTTGCTTAGGATTATTTTTTTGATCCCTTTCGAAATCGGCAATGATAGCCTTGTCTAAATAATTCAAAGCCCGGATTTGCATTTCCTTTTCGCGCTGGTTGTACTGGATAGCGTTCAATTCAATTAATTTAGCCATTCCGTCGAGGATGGAAATTGTCATGCTCCTGCTTGTAGGCATTCCTTTGAACCAAGCCCATCCTCCATCGATGTTTTGTTGTTCCTGCAATTGCTGCAGGGCATTCTCCCGTGATTGTGCGGCTCTGTTCTCATCAAATAGCAGGGATAGGCGTTGTATCCTTTCGGTTTCGTTCTGGGCTTCCGTAATCCACGGAGTCTCTTCCAAAAGGATATTCTTTAAGTCGCTGTTTTGCTCCAGTTTTGAAAGCAATCCTGTTGAAACATCTCCTGCCGTAGCCGACCATTTTTGTATTAACTGCCGGATACTGGGCTGTGTTTTGACGAGATTATATGACAAGGCATTGCAATAATAACTTGCAAACCAGGATATGATGTTGTCGCTTTGCGGAGTTTCTAACGTAGGCAATGCCTGGATTGCATACCAAATGGGATTGTCGCAGATTTCAATGGTATATTTCCCTTCCGCTTCAGGCAATGTAAGTTTAAATTCGTCATTGTCATACAAGACAAATGGTGTACTTTCTGTTATATACAGGTCGTTTGAGAGAACCGGGATGAGGTGTTGCTCACCATCGCTTCCATCTTCTGTCTCGGCAAATACGCGGCAGCCAACAAGGGCAGAACTCTCTTCCGGGACGAAGAATTCCCAGTTGACAGTGCCTGTCTCGTTGGCTTCCAACGAAAATGGTTGTTCGCTGTTTTTGCCTGTCCATTGAATCAGGCTGTTGTCTTCCGGGTTGAAGAACTCGATTTTTACATTCCCCTTTTTAGCTGTTTCCGACAAGTTGATTAATTGTGCGGATATGCTCATTTTGTCCTTTTGGCGGATAAATCTCGGGATGTTGAGTTGTACCATGAACGGTTTGCTTGTTACAACTTCTTTCGTGAAGTAGCCGCTGAACAAATTCTCGCTGTGTGCCAGGAGTTGCAGCTTCCATGTCGTATTACTCTCCGGCATGTTGAAATTGAATACGATATCTCCTTCGTTGTTTGTTGTCAGGACAGGATAGAAGAATGCAGTCTCCGAGAAGTTCTGGCGTATGGACGGGGCTGTCGATTCCTGTTGCTGGAGTTCTTCTGCAACATCTTGTGACCCGAAAAGCCCGCTTCCTTCATCACTTGCTGTAGATACTACAGACTCTTCGCTTAATACATCGTTTTGCGCAGCAGCGGCAGGGGTAGCCACTGCTTTTTTCGCAGTCGAATAGAGCGTGGTATTGCCCACTTTGACGCCCGCTGTCCGTGTGAGCAAATGGGATTCCATATAGAACCGTGGCAGTTCGTGTAGCATTTTCCTCCAGATTGGATAATCGTACTCGAATGCCTTTTCTTCTTGCCAGCTTATGCTTTTTGCATCATACGTGGAGGATTCGTTGAATGTTCCTCCTTCGTTGAAGAACGGGCTTGTCATGTAGAATGTTCCGATGCTGAGGTTGCTCCAGCGGAATGGTTGTATCTGGTCGAGGGAAGCATCATACATGCTTGCCAAAACCTGTGCGTTTATAAGTGAAGAATCCGACTTGGTAATGTGGAACTTCCATTGTTCCATGTTGCCAGGCATGAGGAAGTCTCGGAACGTTTGCGGATGTATCAAGATTGTCTTGTCCGGTTGTTTCCGGTAGATATGGAACGCTTTGCTGAATAACTTGCCGTCTTTTACGAACGTGAAAGTCGCAACCATTCCTTTACCGTATATCTCTTTGAACGGGACTTCAAATCTCTTGCAGCTGTTGTCTAATTTAATCCATCTCCTTTCCCGGAGTTTATAGGAAGCGTCGAATATTTCGTAAAGGGCATATACATTCTTGAAAGAGGTGCCGAAAATGAACTCGGCGTTCTCTTCCGGAAGGCATTCTGTTTTGAGGTTAATGTTCCATGTCGGACTGAATACCGGCGGGCATTTGTCCTTTTGTGTATATAAGATAAAGTCGCTTTTTGCCGTGACTTCTTTACCGTTCCGGTCGGCAGCTTTCCATAATATGCGGTAACGTCCTGAAGGCAAGTACTTGAAATCTTCAGGGACAAGCTGTTTCTCATCGCTGAATAATCCGGTAGACACGATGTCTTTTTCTTGAAACTCTTCCGGGCGAACTGTCTTTTCGTTGTTTTTCTTTTTTTCTTCCAGCGTATATATCGTATAGGAACCGCTCACCGGAACATTCTTCCGGTTAATGGTCATTGCCGATATTTTTGCAGATGCAGAATCCTTATCCATAATAGCGCAGACAGAAGGCACTAACACGATTCCGGCATCTCCTACGGAAAAGCGGTAGGATGTCTCTTGCGTTTCACCTTTACTGTCGGTCAGTGTGGCAGAAACGGTATAGCTTTGGAATACATTTGTGTTGGCAGGAGAAAATTCTCTTTCCGGAGTGAAAGAAATGTTGAAATTACCTTCAGAATCCACTGCCGAACGTCCGGATGCCACTTGCTCTGTAGATTGGTTGTACGGGTTAGGAATATAGGAGCGGAGCCAGAACGGTTCTTTTCGGATTGTCCATTCGACCCATTCTTTCTGTATAGGCATTCCGGAATACATCCGTGCGTTTCCTTGTATGGTCAGTGCTTTTCCAAAATAAACTTCGTCTTTGATGGGTGTAAACTCCAGACGGAATGTCGGTCGCTTGTATTCTTCTACCCGGATAGATACCTGTTCCCTTTCCGAGGAGAGGGTAAATATTCCGTTCAATGTTTGTTTGGGCAAAACAAACTCTCCGTAGAAGGCTCCATATTGGTCTGTTTTCAGTTTTAACTGTTTGACTTCTTTGTGATTCGCATCCCTTAAAGTGACGGTAAAGTCTTTGTCGGCTATGACTTGCGGGTTATCGATATTATTATTGTATGCAATGCCTTTAAAAGAAATTGTTTGTCCCGGACGGTAAATCTTTCGGTCTGTGAACAGCGATACGGTAATGTTGTCGCTTTTTATGCTGTTTCTGTTGTAATAATAAAGCGAGGATGGGAGAGCCAGCGAATCATCTTTGAAAATGGTTCTAATCATGTAATTTTTTCCTTGAGGGAGTGTTGCCAGCCCTTCAGAATTTGTCTCGCATTTTCCGGCAAGCAGATATTTCCTTTTTTTGTTGTTGTAAGTATAATAGGCGACGGTTACATTCTTTTGCGGCTTTCCGCTTTTGAAATCAGTAACCAGTACTTCTTGTTCATGCTCATTGTCCCTGAGGACAGAGGCAAGTTTGCTGACACTGAATAAACCTTTGCTGCAAATCCCGCTATCGGGAGTTTCGATGGCGAAACGATATAGCCCCAAAAGCTTCATCGGTATCTTGATAGTTGTATCATTATAACTGTACGAATTATTTGTCGGCAAGTCGAATGCGTACTCTTTTATCGGGGAACTTCTGAAAGAATTTTTTTCTTCGGATGAAGTGTTCAGGAAGTACTCAAAGTCGCTTCGATATAACTTGATTTTTATCTTGGGAACGTTTTTGTAATTTAATTTTATGGTGAAGTTCTCTCCGGGATATATGTTATGTTCGGAGCTTGTATTCAAGTTTGGCTGCTCAAACTGGGCAAGTCTGTTCTTAATAATATTGATGCGGAAATAAGAGCCGTAATTTTTGATAGCATCGGTGTAAAGCTTGTGGAGCAAAGCATTCACGGAGTCTCTTTTTTCTGTAGGAACATTGTAGTAATCTCGGTTTATTAAGTCGATTTTATTAATTATGATTTCCGCTGCATACGGGTTTTCTTTGTAAATGTTGAATAAACTGTCCAAAGATGCTTCATGTTGTTTTTTGTCGATGGAGGAGCTGTGGATAAAGTTTAGATAATCCAATTCGCTGATGAGCAATGCGTTTTTGTCTGGTTGCGATCGGCGGAAAGAGAGCAGCTGGTCGTACCATTTTTTTTGAGGATTTAAGATGATGGCCTGGTGCAGCAGGTAGTCATACAGTGTGGGCTGCAATTCTCTCTGTTCCCCTTTTACGAGGAGCGTATCAAACTTGCTGACGGGTGTCTGCTGTAATACGGCGGCAGGGAGCAACGAGTTTGTCAGCTCTTCCTCTATTTTTAATTGGAATATGTTGGAGGTCCATTCCCGAATATCGGAAGGAATGAACCCTTCCAGCTTGCTCCGTTGGTCAATCTTCCAACGGTTGTTATCGTAATATTGCTGGTATAGCTCGGCGATTGCGCTGTGTAATACGGCTTTCGAGGTTTTGTCGTTGCATTTTTCGACATAACTTTCGATGTTCCGGATGATTTCCGGGAGGGACTCGCTGTCTTTTTCCAGCTCATCGAGCATGTAGTCGAACAACGATTTGATTAATCTTAGGTCATTCTGCTCTCTGACAGCTTTTTTTATGGCAGAATCGATTGCGGAAGGCCGGTCAGCGTTTACATAAAAGATTCCGGCTGTTATACTGCATAAAATACATATTATGATGAATGAAAGCGTTCTTGTTTTCATGTTCATTCTCTCCTCTTCTTTTTAGTTTAGACTCCTAAGCAACAAAAATGTTTAATTGCTTCCTCTTTCTGGGGGAATATTTTTTACAAAGTTAGTGAGAAATCTGCGAATCCCTTATATAGATATAATGGCAAAACAAAAAAAGTGTGATTTCTTGCCAGAGAGAAGAATTGAGACATGAAAAGCTCTCTCCTGATTATTGGTTAGAAAGAAGCCCCCGTATGCCTTCTGGAAGGAATTCCGGTATACGGGGGCTTTTATTGTAAGAACGAATAACGTATCTGTTCGAAATAGGAAAGGAAGAAAAATTACTGCTTCCTTTTGTAAGTGATGAAAGAATAGGGATAAGCATTCTTTTCATCAGCCGGGAAATCTTCCCGTGATACCTCTTCCCATAAATCCCAATTGATGTTGGGGAAGTAAGCGTCTGCGTCTTTAAATTCGGCATGGACACGGGTGATGTACATCGTATCTGCCAACCGAATTGCCTGACGGTAAACCAGCGCTCCCCCTATGATGAAGATTTCGTCTTCGTTTTTGCATAAATCCAAGGCTTCGCCCATTGAATCACATGCAAAACAATTAATGAAATCTGCTTCAGGGATGGTAGTAAGAACAACGTTTTTCCTATTGGGTAACGGACCGTTCGGCAAGGATTCGAACGTTTTCCGTCCCATAATGATAGCATGTCCAGTCGTCAATTCCTTAAAGTGTGCCATGTCTGCGGGTAAATGCCACAGCAAAGCCCGGTTTTTTCCTATTGCATTGTTATCGGCAATAGCTGCAATAATGGATATTCTACTCATATCATTATAATTTTTTTAGATAAAACTTTATTAGTTTCAGACAGATACAATTCCTTTGATGTGCGGATGGGGATCGTATCCGGTCAGGTTGAAATCTTCGTATTTAAAATCGAATATGTTTTTAATCTCCGGGTTCAGCTCCATTTTTGGCAATGGACGTGGTTCGCGTGAAAGTTGGAGCTTTACTTGTTCGATATGGTTGTTGTATATGTGCGCATCGCCCAGCGTATGGATGAAATCCCCGGCATGGAGACCTGTCACTTGTGCGGTCATCATCAACAATAAGGCATAAGATGCGATGTTGAATGGTACGCCGAGAAAAATATCTGCACTCCGTTGGTACAATTGCAGGCTTAACCGATTATCAGCTACGTAAAATTGGAAAAAGGCATGGCAAGGGGGGAGGTTCATGTTGTCGAGGTCTCCTACATTCCAGGCACTGACAATAATCCGCCGGGAATCCGGGTTCTTTTTGATTGTGTCAATTGCTTCGCTGATTTGGTCGATATATCCCCCTTTGTAGTCGGGCCATGACCGCCACTGGTATCCGTAGATATGTCCGAGATTCCCGTCGGGATCCGCCCATTCATTCCAAATCCGTACCCCGTTGTCTTGGAGGTATTTTACGTTTGTGTCTCCTTTTAAGAACCAGAGTAATTCGTAAATGATTGATTTTAAATGCAATTTTTTTGTTGTCAACAGAGGGAATCCATCATCGAGGTTAAAACGCATCTGGTGGCCGAATATGCTTGTTGTGCCTGTCCCTGTCCGGTCGTCTTTATGAATGCCTTCGTTTAGTACCCGATTCAGTAAATCCAAATATTGTTTCATCTTCTGATTTTATTTTCACGCAAAATTACAAAAAATGGCTGATTCGCATCCCTTTTTTGGAGAAACAGTGCTTGAAAAAATATATATTTGCGGTCAAATATTAATAAACAAATTGTATCATGAAGAAAATTTTAATGGCCGTAATGGCTGTGTGCATGTTTATGTCGTGCACAGAGAAGAAAGAAGAATTAACTTTGTCGGGTTTGAAAGCTTCTGACTTCGTTTCGGAAGTAAACGGCAAACAAACGGCTTTGTATGTCTTGAAGAACCAGAAAGGGGCTGAAGCTTGTGTGACGAACTTTGGGGGACGTTTGGTCTCTGTGATGGTTCCGGACAACGCCGGGAGGATGACGGATGTTGTATTGGGCTACGACAATATCGCTGATTATGTCGCTGCTGTGGACGGGAACTTCGGTGCGCTGATTGGGCGTTACGGGAACCGTATCGGAGGGGCGAAGTTTACATTGGACGATAAAGAATATACTTTGCCGAAAAATGATAAGGAAAATTGTTTGCATGGCGGACCGGAAGGTTACCATTTGCAGGTATGGGATGCTAAACAGGTGAGTCCGCAAAGCTTGGAACTGACTTATTTGTCGAAAGACGGGGAAGCCGGATTCCCGGGAAACCTGAATATCAAAGTTACATATACGCTGACGGACGATAATGCTATCGACATTAAGTATGAAGCTCAAACTGACAAGCCGACCGTTGTGAACTTGACGAACCATAGTTACTTTAACTTGGATGGAAATGTGGGTTCGCAAGTGCTCGACCAAGTCGTATCCATCAATGCCGATCGGTATACGGAAGTGAACGAAAACCTGATTCCGACAGCTAATTTGCCGGAAGTGGCAGGAACTCCGTTGGATTTGCGCCAACCGGTGGTTATCGGTGCACATATTAATGATGACTTCGACCAGTTGAAAAAAGGAAACGGTTATGACTTTAACTGGGTTCTAAATACAAACGGGGATATTTCCCAGGTTGCAGCTACGGCTTTTAGCCAGAAGACGGGTATTTATATGGAAGTTTATACCAATGAGCCGGGTATACAGTTCTATACTGGAAACTTCTTGTCGGGAAAAGACAAAGGAAAACATGGCGTTGTTTATCCTCATCGTGGTGCTTTGTGTCTGGAAACACAGCATTTCCCCGATTCTCCGAACCAACCTACATTCCCAAGTGTGGTATTGCGTCCGGGAGAAACTTACAAGAGCGAATGTATTTATAAATTCTCTGTAAAACATAAATATCAATTCTTAAACAAATAGTGGGTTTGCCATTGTGGCGGATGGCGTATTACCATTAGAGCGTGGTTGCGTTCTGTGCGGATGCGAATTAGTTGCCTGCGAATCCGGGCAGTTGGTAATTTACCCCCATTTTGGCATGATTGAAGAGACTGGACTGGAAAAAGATTTTGGTCCAGTCTTTTTTATGTCACTTTTCCAACTTGCCTTCGTTTGCCGGAACGCGGTGGAAAAGGGATGGGCGTTTGTGGAATATTATGAAGTCGGCGAAGAAATTGAATATTCCGGAAACCAACAAAGCTACGAGATTGCAGATAATGACATTCCAACCGAAAAGTTTTGCGAAGAGCAACAAAAATACCATTTTTATCAGAAACCCGACAATGGATGAAAGGTTGAAGATGACAAATCGCTGGCATAAGTCACGCAAACTCTTTCCTTTTTTGCTTTTTCCCCATATCCAAAAATAGGAAAAGAAGAAGTTGCTGATAACTGCAAATTCAAAAGAGATAATTGGCGACAGGACGTAGATAGCCCAATTCGATGTGAACAGAAAAGTCTCGCATATCCATAGTATAAAAGTGTCTACTCCTGTACCAAACAGTCTGCTTACAAAAAATTCTAAATAGGTCCGTAACACAAATGTCCGTTTATAAATTTAAAATGAACAGCCTAAATTAATCTATCTTAATTTTGACGGGGCTGTTGCTCTTGCCGGATGGTTCACACAGGTAATATCTGTCTTCCTTGTCTTTTAGGAATCCGTTTGCCTGTGTCATTGCAGCTGTTTTTTTCGGCAATCCACAACAATTAAAAAACGATTTCAGGCATCAGTGGAAAACACCTCATTCCCTTATGTCAAAATTTCCGCAAAGTTATACTTTTATTGTGAATTGCAGTCGAAAACTTTTCTCTTTTTTTGTCTCTCTGTGGATTGGAAGCGAAAAAGATGCCTGTCGGATAGACAAATATTGCCGAGAGAATAGAAAAAAACGGCGCAGTTTTTTCGTAAAATATTCCGGTTTTTTTATTTTGTCAGTTCCATTAGTTTTTCGATAACCGTCGGGTCGTATCCCATTTCAAGCGCTTTTTGAAAATCTTGTGCCGCCGATTCCTTCTCATATTGGACTAACTTTACTTTTCCCCGCAATACGTAGGCGGAAGCGTCTGGTTTTCCTTCGTAGAATAATTTGTTGATGTCAGACATTGCACGGGCGTTTTTCCCCATCATGAAATACAAGTCGGCTCTCTCTGCGTACAAAACGTAATCGTGGGGCAGTTTTTCTATCAGGTAATTGAATATTTTCTCGCTTTCCACATAATTTCCCCGTGCCTTTTCCAATATTGCATAGCCTAACCGTCCACGGATGGTTTTTTCATTTGTCTCAAGAATCGTGTTGAAGTCGGCTTCGGCAGCAACAAAGTTTCTCTGTTCGATATAAAGCAATCCGCGGGCATACCTTGCATCTTCGTGTTGCGGGTCTTGGATTAATAAAGCTGTATAATCGTTGATGGCTTTTTCCACATTGCCTAATTCAGCGTACAGGGAAGCGCGGTTTGAAAGTATCATCGTGTTTTTGGGTTGCCGGCTGAGGGCTGCTGAATATGATTCGAGAGCTTCCTGTTTTTTCCCAAGCCTGCGTTGGATGGTACCCAGGTTTGTCAGGAGTGAATAATTGATCGGGTTCGCCGGCTCTTTTTTCAATGCAGCCTTTAGTGTCAGTTCCGCCAGGAAAAGGCTGTCCTTTTCTATGTAGTCGTAACTTTTTGAGATGAGTTCTTCGAAAGTTGACTGGGCACTGACAGATACGGCTATCAGTAAAAACAGAGAAGTTAAGATATGTTTCATCGTTGAATTCGTTCTTTTAAATTATGAGACAAAGCTAAGCAATAATTTTTAGCAGAGAGTTGTTTAAAAATAATTTATACCTTTGCTACACTTTCTAATCAAATCAGGGGAGAAATAGTATTATGATTGCATTTATTCTTTTGCAAACCGTTGAGAAAGGCATGACCTTTGAAAAAGTCTGGAACAATTTGCTGGACAAAGGGACGGATTTGGGATTAACATTGATAAAGGCTGCTGTTGTATTTATTGTCGGTCGTTTCGTGGTTAATTTGTTGAATAAGTTGGTTCGTCGGTTAATGGAACGGCGGAATGTGGAATTGTCGGTGAAGACATTTGTAATGAGTCTTGTAAATATCTTATTGATGATTCTGTTAATCGTTTCCGTCGTAGGTACATTGGGGATAGAAACAACGTCGTTTGCCGCATTGTTGGCATCAGCCGGTGTGGCTGTCGGTATGGCATTGAGCGGCAATCTGTCGAATTTTGCCGGCGGTCTGATTATCTTGGTCTTCAAGCCCTACAAAGTGGGCGATTACATTGAAGCGCAAGGGGTTGGCGGTACGGTCAAAGCTATACAGATTTTCCATACGGTGCTTTCAACGGTCGACAACAAGTTGATATATATACCTAACGGAGCGATGAGCAGTGATGTGGTTGTCAATTTTTCCACATCGGAGAAACGGCGGATTGAATGGGTTTTCGGTGTCGATTACGGAAGCGATTATGCAAAGGTGAAGAAGACGTTGGAAGATGTGCTCGCAAAAGAGAAACGGATTCTTATGGAACCGGCGGCTCCGTTTATCGGGCTGAAAGAACTTGCCGACAGTAGCGTGAACTTTGTAGTGAGGGCTTGGGTAAATAACGGTGATTACTGGAATGTTTTTTTCGATATAAACAAAGAAGTGTACGAGACATTCAACCAGGCAGGTATCGAGTTCCCGTTCCCGCAAGTTACGGTTCACCAGGCTCCCAATTGAAAATTGAATGACAGGTTGTAGCTATGAGACGTTTCAATGTCATATTGCTTATTGCGTTTTTGTTTGTTGCAGGTAGTTCTCCCCTTTATCCCAAAGAAAAGAAAGCGGCAAAAACGATGGATAAAGCGCTTGCTACGATGATTGAACGAGGGAACTTCGCGATTGATATCAACCGGATGAATCCGATGGGAGGGCAATCTCGTGTGGTGACTTATTCCTATGGGATTACTCTCCGGAACGATTCGGTGTTTACTCATTTGCCTTATATCGGAGAGTTGTATTCTGTGACATATTCATCGGAGAATGGGATGAATTTCGACGCACCTGTAAGCAGGTATAAGGTTGTCCGGAAGAAAAACGGAACGGCGAAAGTCTCTTTCGATGCAGAAACGCAGGAAGGAACATTCCAGTTTAAGATTGACATATCGGTAAACGGGGCGGCGTTGGTCTATGTCTCGGCTATGCGTCGTTCTTCCATCAGCTATAATGGCGAAGTGATACAACCTGCGGAGTCTTCTTCCCGGTAGAGTCGTCCTTGCCAGGTCTTACGTTCTTTGAAACGCCGTAGGACTTTTGCTGTAAATTCGTAATTCTTTAAGCCCCAATCTGGAGCAATCAGCAGTTCTTTAGGTGATTGGGATACGAATCTCTCGAGGACGATGGAGGGACGAGTGCGTTCTGCAAAGTCGATGACCAAATCAATGTATTCATCCACGCCGAACAGGTGAAAATCTTCTCTCGTTTCTTCATACTCCAACGCCATCCGTGTCTGTTTTATCAGTTGCAGTTGGTGAAGTTTCAGGGTTGTTATCGGGAGGGAAGAGAGAACTTTTGCGTGTCGGAGCATATCGGCCGTATTCTCTCCGGGGAGCCCTAAAATCAAGTGCGCACCGACATATATGCCTTTTTGGGCGGTGCGGATAATTGTAGCGGCGGATTCTGCCTGCGTATGTCCGCGATTAATTCGGCGTAATGTGCTGTCGAGCGTGCTTTCTACACCATATTCAATCATGACAAATACTTTTTTTGCCAGCTCCGCGAAATAATTCAATAATGCATCGGGCATGCAATCGGGGCGTGTCCCGATAATAATGCCTGCTACATCCGGGAAACGTAATGCTTCTTCGTATTTTGCAATAAGAGTTCCCATATCGTTGGAATAGGTATTGGTGTATGCTTGGAAATAAGCGAGATATTTCATTTCCGGATATTTGCGGGCGAAAAAACGGACACCTTCAGACAACTGCATGGTAATGCTTTTGTCTGTTTTGCAATATTCTGGATTAAACGTCTGGTTGTTGCAATAGGAACATCCCCCATATCCTTTGCTTCCGTCGCGATTCGGGCAGGTAAAGCCTGCGTTAATGGATATTTTTTGGACTTTATAGGGGAATGTCTTTTTGAGAAATGTCCCGAAATCGTTGTAAGGTAAACATTCATTCATGCCGTAAAGGTATATATTTTTTATGGTATTCATTATTTTATCCCTATATTTGCGGAACGTTACAAAAAAATAATAGAGGTTATGAAGATATATTCAGGGCTTAGGATTTTAGCTCTTTGCTGTATTGCAGGAACAACCTTCGCACAAGGGGAAAAGAAACAGGTAGAGTTGAAAGATATAACCAACGGTCTATTTAGTCAAACTTCCGATGTCGGAGAGATGCGTTCCTTGCCGGACGGGGAATATTATACGGCTTTGAATGCGGCACACGATATGATTATAAAATACTCTTACCGGACAGGAGAGACTGTTGACACGCTTTTCAATACAAATACCGCACGCGAATGCGAATTCCAGGATATTGACGGTTATGAAATCAGCAGCGACGGGAAGCAAATTCTCGTTTGGCGGGAGACGGAACCGATTTATCGCAGATCTTTCAAGGCTGTTTATTACCAATATGACGTTCGTCGTAATTATGTACAGCCGCTTTCCGATAACGGAGGGAAGCTAATGATTCCAACATTTTCTCCAGACGGGCGAATGTGCGCGTTCGTTCGTGACAATAACGTATGGATTCGTAAATTTGATTATGATACGGAAGTGCAAGTGACCAAAGATGGCATGATCAATAGTATCTTGAATGGCATAACCGACTGGGTTTATGAGGAGGAGTTTGCTGTTACTAATATGCTTTCCTGGTCTCCTGACAGCGAATGCCTGACATTCGTCCGTTTCGACGAATCGGAGGTGCCGGAATATTCGATGCAAATTTACGGTAACGGATTATATCCTTCCTATTATAAATTTAAGTATCCGAAAGCCGGTGAGAAGAACTCGAAAGTGACCGTCCATTCTTATAACATAGAGACAAAGGCGCTTAAAGAACTGGAAATACCGGAAAAGGGCGATTTCTATATTCCGAGGATTGTGTTTACTACGAATCCTTCGCAGTTAGCGGTAATGACATTGAACCGTCAGCAGAATCAGTTTAATATGTATTATGTAAATCCGAAAAGTGGAGTCAGTCGTTTGGTTTTAAGCGAACAAAGCAAATATTATATTGATTCGGAATGGCTGAAGTCAATACATTTTTACGAAGATGGCTTCACTTATGTCAGCGAAAAGGACGGATATGCGCATCTTTATTTCTATGGTCCGACCGGCATATTGAAGCGTCAGATTACAAAAGGCGAGTGGGACGTCACCCGCTTTATAGGATATGACCCTAAAACGCAGACTGCCTATTATGAATCGGCGGAAGAGAGTCCTTTGCGCAGGTCTGTTTATATGGTTAATGCGAAAGGGGTGAAAACAAAGCTGTCATCTGAGAGCGGAACTAATTCGGCGACGTTTAGCAGTAACTTCCGTTATTATGTGAATTCCTACTCAAGTGCGGCTACGCCTAAGAAAGTTTCCGTCCATGAAACAAAGAACCAGAAAGAATTACGCGTGTTGATTGATAATGCAGCGTTGAAGTCCAGACTTGCCGGTTACGCTTACTCTAAAAAAGAGTTCATGACTTTGACTACGGCTTCCGGTTACGAACTGAATGCATGGATGGTAAAGCCGGTCGATTTCGACGCATCACGGAAATATCCTGTTGTCATGGTGCAGTATAGCGGACCAAATTCCCAACAGGTGCTTGACAGTTACAGTTTCGATTGGGAGCAGTATTTGGCGCAAAACGGAATTATTGTTGTCAGTGTGGACGGGCGTGGTACAGGCGCCCGAGGGGAAGAGTTCCGTAAATGTACGTATTTGAAGATGGGACTGTTTGAATCGCAAGACCAGGTGGAAGCGGCGCAGGCGTTAGCAAAGCTTCCTTATATAGATGGTTCGAGGATGGCTATCTGGGGATGGAGCTTCGGAGGATATAATACGTTGATGGCGATGAGTGTTGGCAACGGCACATTCAAAGCAGGAATAGCTGTGGCTCCTCCGACTGATTGGAGATATTACGATACGATTTATACGGAACGTTATATGCGTACTCCGCAGGAAAACTTTGAGGGGTATGCGGAAACCTCTCCTTTGAAGCGGGCAAAAGATTTGCAAGGTAATTTGTTGCTTATCCATGGAACGGCGGATGACAATGTGCATTTTATGCAATCGCTTGCGTATGCGGAGGCGTTAGTTCAGGCAGGAAAGCAATTCGATATGCACATCTATAAAGACCGGAATCACGGGATTTACGGAGGAAATACCCGTTATCACCTCTATACCAAGATGGCAAATTTCTTTTTTGAGAATCTTCTTTCCGAGTAAGACAAGCAATGGCGGAGCATGTAAGGAAGCCCGATTGGTTAAAAATCCGTTTGCGTGGGAACGAACGGTTCACGCAGACGAAACAAATTGTTGAGTCACATTGTCTGCATACGATTTGTACGAGCGGGAAATGCCCGAACATGGGAGAATGTTGGAGTCGGGGAACGGCGACATTCATGATTGGAGGGGATATTTGTACTCGCTCCTGTAAATTCTGCAATACCTTGTCGGGCAAACCTCTGCCTCTTGACACAGAAGAACCGGTCCGTGTGGCGGAGAGTATCCGGTTGATGCGGTTGAAACATGCAGTCATCACTTCGGTAGACCGGGATGATCTTCCGGACAAGGGTGCAGCGCATTGGGTAAATACGATACAATCGATAAGAGAATTGAATCCTCAGACCTCCATTGAAGTTCTTATCCCCGATTTCCAGGGAGATTTGGAACTCATTGACAAAGTTATTCAAGCACGTCCCGATATCATTGCCCATAATATGGAGACTGTCCGTCGGATAACTCCTTTGGTCCGGAGTGCCGCCAAGTATGAGACAAGTTTAGCTGTATTAAAACGGATTGCCGCAGGGGGTGTTCCTGCAAAAACCGGAATTATGATTGGATTGGGCGAGACAGAGGAGGAGGTTATTGAATTACTTGATGACGTGTGCGCTGTCGGTGTATCGATTATTACGATTGGTCAATATTTGCAACCGTCCCGTCGTCATTATCCTGTGGCAGAATATATCCATCCTACCCAGTTTGAACGTTACAAGCGGATAGCCTTGGAGAAGGGCTTTCGTTATGTTGAAAGTGCCCCGCTGGTCCGTTCTTCTTATCACGCAGAGAAACATATAGGCAAATGAACTTTTAGGCACTCTTTTCTGTTATATTTTTAGCAGAAGTGATAAAAGAGATGACAGTGCCGAATAAGAAGATTCATAATCAGGCGATGGGGCTATTCCCTTTGTTGCTGTTTGTCCTGTGTAGCAATTTTGTATCTTACGCAGTCTCTCTCTCTTTGTCTGTAGCAACAGGGCTGGCATTGTTATACGTAATCCGTATCAAAAAGAACAGTGTGGCAGTGTGGATGCAGCTGATGCCAGCCTTTTTTACATTGCTTTTCTATACCTTATTCATACTCTTCCCGTTAGGGGAAAATCTGTATGCATACACGCCGGTTATTATCGAGATTCTTTTAATATTTGCTTTGTTTTTTGTCGAGATTGTGCAAGGCTTTGTAAAGAAATATGTTTGGAATACGGAGCAATCGCCTTTCGCTAAAACGTATAAGCGGGCAACGATTAATGAACATTATTTCATTTCCCGGATTATACAATGCGTGTATATGTTCCATCTGTCCTTTGTGTTGATTTATGAACTTTTGCCGGAAGAAATGGCTAATCCGGTTCTTGGCAACTTCCTGCTCAACGATTCATTTATCGTGCTGGGTATTGTGTGTATATCGTATGAAGAGATTCGTCTGAATCTGTTGCAAAGGAAACTGGCGAAGGAGACTTGGTTACCGATAGTCAACGGGAACGGACGGGTTATCGGTTTTGTTGCCCGTTCGGTCAGCCGGCTGTATCCGGCAAAATATTGTCATCCTGTTGTAAGAGTAGCATTGGTTTATCAAGGGAAGCTATTGTTGGCGAAGCGAGAGAAGACAAAAATTCTGTTTCCGGATTTAATAGATGTCCCAATCTACAAATATGTTTTGTTCCATGAGACAATCGAGGATACATTATCCCGGATATTACGCGGAATAAGAAATGCAGGTTCCCTTTCTTTCGGTACCCCGATTAGTTATCATTATAAAGACGGAAGTGTTAATCAGCGGGTTTCGCTGTATATAATAAATTGCCGAACGGAAGAACAGTTGGAACCATTCAAGGCACCGGGTTCTAAGTTATGGACAGTGAAACAAATTGAAGAGAATATTGTGTCGGGTGTTTTTTCAAAGATGTTTGAATCGGAGTTCCCTTACTTCAAATCGACCGTATTGTTGGCTGAGAATTATTAAGACAAGCCGGTTTTTTTGTCTCAACTTTCCGTAGTTGCCTGACTCTCTAAAATCTTTTATCTTTGTGGGCAGTATCTCTTAGTGTGATGTATGTCTGATTTAGATAAACGTTCCATAGTCTATTTGCCGGGGGTTGGGCCTAAAAGGGCGGAAATATTGAAGAAAGAGGCGGGAATCGCTTCGTATGAAGATTTGCTTTACTATTTTCCCTACAAGTATGTAGACCGGAGCCGCTTTTATAAGATAGCGGAGGTAACAGCCAATATGCCATATATCCAGTTAAGGGGACGTATCCTTTTTTTCGATACGATTGGGGAAGGACGGACAAAGCGTTTGATTGCCAAATTCACGGACGGGAGCGGTACCATAGACTTGGTTTGGTTCAAAGGCATGAACTATGTAATGAACAAATATAAACCATCCGTGGAATATATCGTTTTCGGGAAGCCGGCAGAATATGGACGAGTATTGAATATTGCCCATCCGGATATTGACGAGATAGCAGACGGGCAACAGGTAGCTGCAGGACTTACTCCTTTTTATAATACGACGGAGAAGATGAAAAAATCTTTTTTGAATTCCCGTGCGATACAGAATCTGCAATATACGTTATTGTCTTCCTTGAAATGGAAGGTTCCCGATTATATGCCGGAGTATTTGTTGCGGAAGCTTCGGATGCTCCCTTTGGAAGAGGCGTTGAAGAATATACACTTTCCGGAGACGGTTGCCAAATTGAGGGTGGCACAACTGCGGTTGAAGTTTGATGAACTGTTTTTTATCCAGTTACATATATTGCAGACGGCACATTTGCGAAAGCAGAAGTTGCATGGAATTTTATTCCCGAGAGTTGGTGATTATTTTAATACATTCTATAAAGATTACCTCCCGTTTGAATTGACAAATGCGCAGAAACGGGTGGTTAAAGAGATTCGGGCGGATATGGGGAGCGGCAGGCAGATGAACCGGCTGTTGCAGGGGGATGTCGGTAGTGGTAAGACGTTGGTAGGATTGTTGGCGATGTTATTGGCTATCGATAATCATTGCCAGGCGTGTATGATGGCTCCGACCGAGATATTGGCGAACCAGCATTATGCAACGGTTAAATCTTTTCTGAAAGATATGGATGTGAAGGTCGCTTTGTTGACCGGTTCTACAAAAAGAAGTGAACGGAACAAGTTATTGCCTGCCATTGCTTCCGGAGAAATTCAAATAGTTATCGGGACACACGCCTTGATTGAGGATACGGTTGAATTTGCTTCGTTAGGATTAGCCATTATTGATGAGCAACATCGCTTTGGTGTGGAACAACGTGCCCGTCTTTGGAAGAAAAATGTCCAAGTCCCTCATGTTTTAATCATGACGGCAACTCCTATACCCCGAACGTTGGCAATGACATTGTACGGCGATTTGGATGTTTCTGTAATCGATGAGTTGCCGCCCGGGAGAAAGCCGGTAAAAACCGTCCATCGCTACGATAATAATAGGGCACAGTTATATAATTTTCTGCGGAAAGAGTTACAGGCGGGTCGGCAGGTGTATATTGTTTATCCGTTGATTGAAGAAAATGAAAAGCTGGATTATAAAAATTTGGAGCAGGGATATGAAACGTTTAAAGAGGTTTTCCCGGAGTATTCGGTTTCAATGGTGCATGGAAAAATGAAGACATCGGAAAAGGATGCTGAGATGCAACGGTTTGTGTCAGGAGAATCCCGGATTCTGGTTGCCACTACTGTTATCGAAGTTGGGGTGAATGTGCCGAATGCTTCAGTGATGGTTATTGAGAGTGCCGAACGTTTCGGGCTGTCCCAGTTGCATCAGCTGCGGGGAAGGGTCGGGCGTGGTGCTGAACAATCCTATTGCATACTCGTTTCGTCTTATAAATTGAGCAACGAAACAAGGAGACGCCTTGAAATAATGGTTAATAGCAATAACGGCTTTGAAATCGCTGAAGAGGATTTGAAGATGCGTGGTCACGGGGATATGGAAGGTACGCGTCAAAGCGGCGAAGGTTTGGATTTGAAAATTGCAAATCTGGCAGCAGACGGGCAGATTTTACAGTATGCCAGGAATATTGCGCAAGAGATACTTGACAAAGATCCGGATTTGTCGGAAGAACGAAACCGGCCGTTAAAGTCCCGGTTGCAAACTCTTTTTGACCGGAAAATAAATTGGGGAATGATTAGTTGAAAAAGCGGGAGATGTTGTAATTCTGTTATTTGATAATTTTTGTCGTTATACATATTTAATAACGTTTACAACAGACAAATATATTTAAAAATTTGGTTTGAAAAATTGAATTTGCGAACTTTGGCAAGTTGAATGCTGGTTAGAGCATAATTTTTTGTGAACAATTCGGATTAGGAAAGTTTGAAAGAAAGAATGAAAATAAAAGTTTTATTATTAACCTTATCCAGTTCTTTTCTTGTTGCTTCTGCCTTGAATGCTGCTTCTTCTGAAAGAAAGGGAGATGACAAATCGCAGATTCTTCATGAAACCAAGAAGCAAATGGATGAACAGGTTTCTCAATTGATAGCTGATCGGGTCGATTTTAAAAAGACAATCGAATTTCAGAAAATTATGAAACTTGAGGAGCAGACCTTGGAAGCAAAGGAGAATTTGTTGTATCCGGCAGATGAACTGTATGGGGCGAATTGGGATAACAAGTGGGTCAATCCTTTTACAGGAAAAGAGAAAGTCAATCTACCAGACTCTTTCGTTGTAAATTGTATCTCATTTGTCTTTCCTATTGATTCAATGAAGAAAGTGACTTCAAAATATGGACCTCGACGTCGTAGGATGCATGAAGGAATTGATTTGAAACTCCAGGTTGGTGATACGGTTCGCGCAGCTTTTGATGGAAAAGTGCGTATCCGTAAATTTGAACGTCGTGGATACGGTTATTATTTGGTAATACGCCATCCAAACGGGCTGGAAACTGTTTATGGGCATTTGTCGCGTTTCCTTGTAAATGAAAATGATATTGTCCGTGCCGGTGACGCCATTGCTTTGGGAGGGAATACGGGACGTTCGACAGGCCCGCACCTCCATTTTGAGACGCGCTTCCTTGGTCAAGCGATAAATCCGGCGGAGATTATTGATTTTGAGCGTTGCGAGCCGATAAAGCCGCAATATGTATTCCGGAACATAAAGATAAAAGGGCGGAAAAGCAATATTTACACTTCATCGGATCAGAATATTGTGTTCCATCGTGTCCGGTCGGGCGATAATTTAAGTGTTATAGCCAAGAAATACGGGACGACTGTCTCCCAGCTTTGCCGATTGAATGGTATAACGACGAAGACGATAATCCGACCAGGTCAGTCGTTGCGATTGATACCGTCGGGCTCTTATAAAAAGTAAGTAAGTTTGCGGAAAAATAGAAAGGCATGGAATGAAAAACCGGGTTCCATGCCTTTTTAAATATGCGGTATGAACCTTGTTGCCGGATATGTGTTTAAGAGAAAAGATGTTTGTATATTTGTCTTTATATATTTAGGAATATGGCGGATACAAAGGAACAATTTGAAAAAGTAATAGCTCAATGCCGTGAGTTGTTTGAAAAGAAACTGAAAGATTACGGACCTTCTTGGCGAATCATGCGCCCCCAGTCTGTGACGGATCAAATATTTATAAAAGCAAACCGCATCCGTTCGTTGGAAATTAAGGGGTTCAGCATGGTCAGCGAAGGTATCCGTCCGGAATTTGTAGGGATCGTGAATTATGGAATCATAGGCTTGATACAATTGAATAAAGGTTTTGCGGATACGACCGATATATCTGCAGAAGAGGCTTTGGCTTTGTATGATAAATATATGCAGGAGACAAAAGAACTGATGTATGCCAAGAACCATGATTATGATGAGGCATGGAGAGGCATGCGCATCAGTTCATATACGGATTTGATATTGATGAAACTTTATAGGACAAAGCAGATAGAGAGTAACCATGGCAAGACATTGGTCTCGGAAGGTATTGATGCAAATTATAAAGATATGGTTAATTATGCTTTGTTTGGGCTTATCAAACTGGAATTTGGAGAATAGATGAAGCAGTATAAAGAACTGTATATTAAAATCTGCGTTGAGTTTTGCCGGCTGTTAATCGGTTCTGTCTTTGTGTTTTCAGGCACAGTAAAAGCCATAGATCCAGTAGGGGGTGCGATAAAAATCAACGATTATCTGATAGCTTTCGGTTTGGATGTGTTTAAACCGTTGTCAACATTGCTTTCGTTTAATCTTTCTGCGTTGGAGTTCACGTTGGGTATCTGTATCTTTTTTGGTATTTACAGGAAGTATGCGGCTATTCTTACTTTCCTTTTCATGTCAGGGATGACGGTGCTTACCTTGTATCTGGCATTGTTTGATCCGGTTTCCGACTGCGGCTGTTTTGGCGATGCGATTATTTTGACCAATTGGCAGACCTTTTATAAAAATGTTGTATTATTAATCGCTTCGGTTGCCATTTTGTTTTACAATACACGGCTTTCTTCATGGTATACATTTAAGGCCTATTGGGTTGTAACGGTTTTTTCGTTTATTTTCTGCTCGTTCTTCGCTTACGCGAATTATAGTCATCTGCCAGTAATCGATTTCCGTCCTTACAAAGTGGGAGCGAATATCCGGCAGCTGATGGAGATTCCGGAAGGTGCTCCGCAAGATGAATACAAGTACGCTTTTATTTATGAGAAAAATGGAGTGGAGAAGGAATTTTCGTTGGACAGCCTTCCCGACAGCACTTGGACATTTGTAAAAGAAAATAACGTGTTGTTGAAAAAGGGCTATACTCCTCCGGTCTCTTCATTTAATATATACGACAAAGAAGGGGTAGATGTAACTTCTTCTATTTTGGAAAACGATGAAGGTGTCTTTCTCTTGATTTCTCCAGACCTCAGGAATGCGTACGATTTCAAGATAGATGAAATTAACAGTGTCTACGATTATGCCCGTGACCGGGGGATGATGTTTTGGGGCGTTACTTGTTCAGATGAAGAAGCTATCCAGCATTGGTATGATAATACAGGGGCGGAATATGAATTCCTGAATGCCGATGATGTGCTGTTGAAGACAATTATCCGCTCTAATCCAGGATTGGTGCTTTTGAAAGAGGGGAAAATATTAGGAAAGTGGCATTATAATGATATTCCAAGTGAAGACAATATGGTAAGTGTGTTCGATGCTCTTTTAAATAATTCCGCTGGTGTGAGCGTAGAATCGTCGTTCCCGTTGATGTATGTATTTACTTTTTCCGTAACTTTGTTGCTCATTTGGATATATGACTATTTCCGTAACAGAAAACGGGGAGTCGTTGAGAAAAAGAATTTATAAACATTTAAATATTTAAGAATTATGAGAAAGAATATTGTAGCAGGAAACTGGAAGATGAACACAACGCTTCCTGAAGGTTTGGCTTTGGCTAAAGGTTTGGACGAAGCTTTGAAGAATAAAACGCTGAATTGCGATGTAATTATCGGAACGCCGTTTACTCATTTGGCAAGTGTTGCTGCTGCTATTGATACAAATAAAATCGGTGTGGCTGCGGAGAATTGCGCAGATAAGGAAAAAGGAGCTTTTACAGGTGAAGTATCTGCGGCAATGGTTGCTTCTACCGGCGCTAAATATGTTATTTTAGGTCATTCTGAACGTCGGGCTTATTATCATGAGACTCCGGCTATCTTGAAAACTAAGGTAGAGTTGGCTTTGGCTAACGGATTGACTCCTATTTTCTGTATCGGTGAAGTTTTGGAAGAACGCGAAGCCGGAAAGCATTTTGAGGTTGTTGATGCTCAGGTGAAAGAGTCTTTGTTTGATCTCTCTGCTGAAGATTTCGGTAAAATAATCCTGGCTTATGAGCCTGTTTGGGCTATCGGTACAGGAAAAACCGCTACAGCTGAGCAAGCAGAAGAAATCCACGCTCATATCCGTGCTACTTTGGCTGCAAAATACGGGTCGGAGGTAGCTGATAACTGTACAATCCTTTATGGTGGAAGCTGCAATGGTGGAAATGCAAAGGAATTGTTTGCAAAGCCGAATGTTGACGGTGGTTTAATTGGTGGTGCTTCTTTGTCGGTAGAGAAGTTCATGCCAATCATCGAAGCTTTTGATAAATAAGTTTAATTTAAATAAATCCAGTCAGGAGATGTTTAGGCCCTGACTGGATATTCCTCTGTTGTATATGAAAAGGATTTCAGGAGTAATTAGTCTGTTGCTGGTCGCAAGTGGATTTTTTTCTGTTTCTGCACAGGAATCGGTTCCAGGGAAGGGAGAGACGATTTTCGACAAACTTGAAAAACCGGAATCTGGAAAAGGAACCGTGTCGGTAAAGCAATCGGAAAAATTGAAGATGCTGGTGGGCAGCCGCAAAACCGGAGCAAATGTTGAAATAGAAGACGAGAAAGCTTTTTTGAGAGCACAAGGTTATCGGACACAAGTGTTTTCAGGGAACAACCAGCGTGCTTCGAAAGAGGAAGCCTTTGCCAAGGAAAAGGAGATAAAAGAACTGTTCCCTGAAGTTCCGACGTATGTGACATACAATGCTCCTTTTTGGAAATTGCGTGTAGGAGATTTTCTTTCCCACGAGGAGGCATACCACATGATGCGCCAATTGATGGATGCCTTTCCTGCATATGCAAAGGAGATGTATATTGTGAAAGAAGAGATAAAAATTCCTTTGGATGAATAGTCCGGTGCTGATTAACTGAATGAGGATGATAGTGGACGAAGCGCAAAAGAATAGAAACAGGGAACTCCTTTCCGGACATTATAAAGAGATATTGGATTTATTGGGAGAAGATTCTTCCCGCGAAGGATTGTTGAAAACGCCGGAACGTGTTGCAAAAGCCATGCAGTTCCTGACGAAAGGCTATTCGGAAGATCCGGAAGCCGTATTGCGTTCTGCAATGTTTCAAGAAGAGGATTATAAGCAGATGGTCATTGTTAAGGATATCGATTTCTTCTCTTTGTGCGAGCATCATTTACTGCCATTCTTCGGCAAGGCGCATGTAGCCTATATACCTAAACATTATATTACGGGGTTGAGTAAAATCCCCCGTGTCGTGGATATTTTTGCCCGCCGTTTGCAAATACAGGAGCGTTTGACGATGCAGATAAAAGAGTGCATCCAAAAAACATTGGATCCGTTAGGCGTCATGGTTGTCATTGAAGCCCAACATATGTGCATGCAGATGCGGGGCGTGGAAAAGCAGAACTCGCTGACAACAACTTCCGATTTCACAGGTTTTTTCCAGCAGGCGAAAACGCGTGAGGAATTTATGAACCTGATAAAAGGCAAGAACTGAGAAAAACTCTTGCATCCTTCCTTTCTCCGGTTTGACGGATTGTTTTTTGTTTGATAAACGGAAGGGAAAACTTACAAATCGCATTTTTTTCAGAGGAACTTCCGACGGTTTAAAACGTTTTTTTACACAAAAATGGCGTTTTTGTGTAAAAAAACTATCGGATATATGAAACTTATTGTTACATTTGTCCCCAACAAGTAGTACGAAAGTGCCATATTTGTACATAATATCGGGATGCAATGGAGCAGGGAAGACGACTGCTTCGTTCACAATCTTGCCGGAAATGCTCAAATGTAAGGAGTTCGTTAATTCCGATGAGATAGCTAAAGGTCTATCTCCTTTTAATGCTGATAGCGTTGCGGTAGCGATTGAAGCAAGCCGGATTATGTATAAGCGCATAAAGGAACTTATCGCAGCAAAAGAGACTTTTGCGATGGAAACTACGCTTGCTACGCGTTCGATAACTCATTTGATTAAGGAAGCTCAAAAAGAGGGCTATTTTGTAACGCTGCTTTATTTTTGGCTCAATACGCCGGATTTGGCAATTGAGCGGGTAAAGATGCGTGTGGCTGCCGGAGGGCATAATATTCCGGAATCGACCATCCGCCGCCGTTATGAGGCCGGGATTCATAATCTTTTTGAACTGTATATTCCAATCAGTGATTATTGGATGATTGCAGATAACTCAATGTCTCCGATGGAAATTATTGCCAAAGGATTTAAAAACGAGAAGAAGCAGATTTATAACGAACGAATTTTTACTAAACTTGAGCATCATGAGTGAACAAGAAGTCAGAGAATTTGAAGAAAATGTAGTAAAAGGGGCGAACCTTGCTTTTCAAAGACTCGTCAATGAAAAGAAAAAAGAAAACGGTGAGTTGGTTTTTTCTAAGAATGGATATATTTTCCGCGTGAAAGCGGCAGATTTGGATGATTATTCATTGTAAGTTTAATTAAAAAGAAATATTAGAGAGGTGGAAGTGCGAACTTCCACCTCTCTGTGTTTTAGCTATCTTCCTTTTTTCCCCATGTGGAGTAAGGATGTTTTGCCAGCATGGAGTTGTAAAAACGTAAGTCGCCGGTAACCTCTTTGCCTATCCATTCGGGTAATGTGAATGTTTCCGTTTTCGATTGTAATTCGATTTCCGCGAGAATTAGTCCTTCATTAGCTCCATGAAAAACGTCTACCTCCCAGATATGTCCGTCGAAACGGATTAGATTCCGTTCCTTGTCTATAACACCAGGCTTGCAGAGTTTTAATAACATTTCAGCTTCCGGTAAAGTTATTTCTTTTTCAAATTCAAAACGGCTCAATCCTTCATTGTCTGATTTCCCTTTGATAGTAAGGAATCCTTTCTTTCCCCGGATTCTTATTCTGACATTTCTTTCCGGGTCTGTGCAGATATAACCTTGCATAATGCGAGTTGTGTTGTATACCTCTGCAGAAAAGTCTCCTTTTACAAGGAATTTTCGTTCAATTTCTATAGCCATGATTTTATTACCCTGTTTTATCAAAAAAGTTCTGTGCAGTTCCAGAAAAGAATATTCCGGATTTTTTCGGAAAACCGGAATATCTTTTTCTGAATATCCCGTTTTTTTCAATGGATGGTTACCATTGTCGCTCCGAAGCCGTATTCTCGGAAAGAAGCATCCTGGAAGTAGTATTTTTTATATTTGGTTTTCAGTTCCTTTTCGATGGCTTTCCGTAATACGCCATCTCCTTTCCCGTGGATGAATACGATTTTCTGTCCTTTGTGCCCCGCGTATTGTTCCAGCACTTCTCTGAATTTGTCTAGCTGGTAATTTAACATGTCCGAGTTGCTTAGCCCGTTAGTGTTGTCAAGTAACTCATGGATATGCAGGTCTACCTCCAGAATTGCGCTGTTGTTCTCTTTTTTCCGGACAATTGGTTGGGGAATATGACGGTTTTCCCGGACCTTTTGCTGCATGGCTTCTTGTAGTTCTGTTGCAGATACCAACATCTGTTTTTCCGGAATGTCGGCTTTTACGACCGGGTATATCAGCGCCCCTTCATCAAAATAGTCGTTTTCCATGAAACAGTGCAGTTTGTAGAATTTTACGGTGTCGACGCGCATTTCAACGGAAATGGCATTTTTCAGGGAATAGGGTTTGTCTTTTTTGAAAGCAATCAGTTGTACGCAGATACGTTCCAAATTATTCAAATCCTCTTTTGAAAATTCTTCCATGAAAATTTTTGTGTTCGGTTCTATCACTCCGTTAGAGCGGCTGAACCAACTGTTCCCTTGCCGGCTCATGTAGTTGTAAAATAGGAAATAGTTGCTGTCGTTGATGAAATAGGCTTCGTAAGCCGATTGTTGCAAAGCTTTTGGGTCAAGTGGCAGGTATGCTACAGCAATATTCAGGCGTTCACCTTCTGGTGTCTCTGTAATGGTAATTTCCTCCTTTTCTTTTGAAGTATTTTCTTGTGCTTTCGTCAAGTTTTCTTGCAAATTCGCTTTTGGCTGGTTTTTGCTGTGGACTTGCATTTTATTTTCTTCAATAACCACGCATTCGCGGATGAAAGCCGGAATCTCAAAACCGTCTTCGTCTTCCACGAGGACTTGGTCTTTTCCTTGGAATTTTGTGACGATACCTCCTCCAACACTGTTCAGGAAGCGTATTTTGTCTCCTATTTTTATTGCCATATTGTTATGATGTTTGTTCCTTTGCGGCACAAAGTTACTACAAAAAAGTGAAATGCGGAAAGAAATAGTGATAGAATTGAGTTACAAGGGTTTCAGTCGTGCTT
>CALUZS010000011.1 GCA_944325355.1 uncultured Parabacteroides sp. | reverse complement strand
AAGCTTCAAGAAAAGGAGCAGGAACTGGAGCAGATGACAAAGAATATAGACCGTGTCGGTAGACTGGCGCAACCTTTTCGCAATTACAAGATAGATTTTGAGCCGCCACGGATCACTGGTAAACCTCCGATATTCGGTGTTGACAAATGGATTGAGGAGCAGAACAGATCTATCGCCAGCCGATTCGTGAAGATTGTCCGTCAGATTGAAGAACTGTATCGGAAAGATGCCGAACAGCAAATACAGGCGGTGCAGAATAATGCGTTGCTGGACTATCGGGAGTTTAAATGGCTGCAACAGGAGTATGCACGACTGACGGCTCTCAACGATAGTCAGACTGAACAGATGCAAACAGTTCTTGACCAGCTGGCTGAGCCTTCTGTGCGGGAACGAATCTTCTCTATCGCTGATACTTTGATTGGCGGACAACCTGTTGCTGTTTCATCCGGCGGAGGCGGTGGCAACGCCGACTCCGACCTTCGCTGGGACGGAAGAAGGCCAGATGAGGAGGAAGAGGTGTATAGGAGAAGGTGTCTGATGTTTGCAATAAGAATGGTAGCAGGACATGGTGAAAAAAGAAACTACAGAAAGAGGAGAATATAGAAAATATAAGTTTTATTGTTTCGTTTTATTGGGTAAATGGACCGTTATAATTATTTTTGCATATATGAAAAAAGTAGATAAATATTCAGCAAAACCATTTGTCAAGTGGGTTGGGGGGAAAACCCAACTTCTTGACGATATAAAGAATACCCTACCTCGCGATCTGTCGCAACGGGGAGAAGTAGTTTATGTCGAACCATTTGTTGGTGGAGGAGCTGTTATGTTCTGGATTCTACAAGAATATCATAACATAACAAAAGCTGTAATCAATGATATAAATGAAGAGTTAATTTGTACATATCGTGTAATAAAATCCGATGTGGAAAAATTAATTCTTGAATTGACACGAATACAAACTGAGTATCTTGCTCTTGATGACGTTGCACGAAAAGATTATTATTTATCTCAACGTGAACGTTATAATGAAAAAAATAATTCAGAACTTGAAACTGCTGCATTATTTATTTTCCTAAATCGAACTTGCTTTAATGGACTGTATCGTGTAAACTCTAAAGGAAAGTTCAATGTCCCACATGGGAGATATGCTAATCCCAAAATTTGCGATGCGGAGACATTGAGGGCGGATTCTGCTATTTTACAACGTGTTGAGATTCTTTGTGGTGATTTTGCACAAACGGGTAAATATGCAGATGATAATGCCTTGTATTATTTTGACCCACCATATCGCCCATTAACAGAGACTTCAGCATTTACTTCTTATGCAAAAGATGGTTTTGACGACACTGAACAGACTCGGTTACGTGATTTTTGCGAGCAGATTGCAACACATAAATCCTTATTTGTGGCAAGTAATTCAGACCCTCAAAATGTAGATAATGGAGATGATTTCTTTGATCATCTTTACAATAGATTTTCCATTAAAAGAGTTTCTGCTGCGAGGATGATAAATTCAAAAGGAAATGGACGTGGAGCTATTTCCGAGATAATGATTTCCAATGTGGCCAATGCTTACTGATATGAGAAACTTTGATACTTGGCTAGCTGGTTTTAGACCTTCTATCGCTGATTATAAATATTACGTTGACTTCAATAAGGTTTTCAATAATGTGGAAGCCATTAAAATTCCACTCAATATCTTGAATTCGCTTATCGGTTCCAGAAATATAGAGGATGAATTCAGAAATATTTTGGAACAATATCCGGAAACTCTAAGATGTATTCCTATTCTTTTAGCCAAGCGTGAACTTGATATTATGGCTATGGATGAAGAGGGACAGATTGATTTTCATTTTGACAAACCAAATTGCACGAATGAAGACTATGTCAAATTCATGCGAAAGACCGGTCTTTTTGATCTGATGGAGAATCATATTGTCAACAATCTTGTAGATTATGTAACCGGAATAGAAACGGGACTTGACTCCAATGGTCGCAAAAATCGTGGCGGTCATCTTATGGAGAATCTTGTAGAGAACTTTCTTTGTAAAGCAGGGCTTGTGAAAGGCATTGATTATTTCAAGGAAATGTATATTCACGAAATAGAGGCTAAATGGGGAATAGATCTGTCTTCGATTTCCAATAATGGTGGCGCAGAAAAAAGATTTGATTTTGTTGTAAAAGGAGAGAATGCCATTTATGGAATAGAAACTAACTTTTATTCTAGCAGTGGTTCCAAGTTGAATGAAACGGCACGCAGTTACAAAACTATTACCATGGAAACCAAAGATTTGGGATATTTCAAATTTGTTTGGTTTACGGATGGTTGCGGCTGGCACAGTGCAAAGAATAATCTGAAAGAAACGTTTGATGTATTGGAACATTTGTATAACATTGCGGATCTTGAAAGTGGAATAATATCAAAAGTACTTGTTTAAATGCCTATAGCTTACTATAAGTCAGAAAATAAGGATTTTACCCTTTTGAAAGGAGATTGTATCGAACTTCTGAATTCTTTTGATTTTAAGTTTGATATGGTTTTCGCAGATCCTCCGTATCACTTATCAAACGGAGGAATAAGCGTTCAAAGCGGTAAAATGGTCTCTGTCAATAAGGGTGAATGGGATAAATCTAACGGATATGAGGAAGATTATCTGTTTGATAAATCATGGATTGCTGCCTGTCGCAATAAGTTGAAAAGCAATGGAACAATTTGGATAAGTGGTACTTATCATAATATTTTCTCAGTAGCTCGGTGCTTAACAGAATTAGGCTTCAAGATATTGAACTGCATTACATGGGAAAAAACGAACCCACCACCAAATTTGTCCTGTAAATATTTTACTTATTCTGCTGAGTATATCCTTTGGGCTCGTAAAGAGTACAAAGTGCCCCATTTTTTTAACTATGAGCTTATGAAAAAGATCAATGGTGGCACTCAGATGCGTGATGTTTGGCGATTACCTGCAATTGCACGATGGGAAAAGTCTTGTGGAAAACACCCTACTCAAAAACCATTGTGCGTTCTGTCGCGAATCATTCAGGCGTCAACTCTTCCTGGTGCATGGATTTTAGATCCATTTACAGGTAGTAGTACAACAGGTATCGCGGCAAGTCTATTGGGACGTCGATTTCTTGGTGTAGATCAAAATGATGAATTCTTGGAACTAAGTAAGGCCCGCCGAGAGGAAATCAACGATCCCTCAAAACGCACTTTGTATTTGGAGAAGCTTCAAAGGCAAGCACAGTTATTTGAAGATAATGAAATTCAGGTTATTAATGAACCTTCTGTAGAATATGGAATGGACTTACCGTTTTAATTCCAGATATTACATAGTCCATTATATAGCATAGCTCTTCCGCTTCGATTCCAATATGTTATATCCTGTTCTATGAAAAGCCATTTTAATGACTTGAAGATAACTTCTATAGAGTGTCCAGATGTAAATGAAAATTGGAAATATTCAGAATCATTGATCTGTTCACAAGTATAAGTCTTATCCAACAACTCTTTTAACCGAGAAAATTCAGTAGGATTTTCAGCTTTTTTATTGATTAAATCATTTGTTATATCATCATGGCTTGGACGATTCCCAGTTGAAATGATATTACCATGTTTTCCATATCTAAATTGTGTGTTCTCAACCCTAACTTCAAAATCAACACCTTTATTTAGGGCTGTAGGACGTTTAAGATAAATGCGATTATTATTTTGTAATGTTTCTACAAAGTAATAATATTCTGTAACTGATATTGTTGTGCCAGGCTGTTCCTTTAAAAACTCTTCAATGAGCTGTTTTCGGTAAGATGCCTTATTGGTTGCTGTAATATTAAGTGTTATATTTGTAGCCATATTATTTTTGTAAAAGTTCTTGTATCTGGATATTTAGAGCTTTCGCAATTTTTTCCATATTGCGGAGAGTTATATTTTTTTCGGCGCGTTCAATCATACCGATATATGTTCTGTGAACACCTGCGAGTTCAGCGAGTTTCTCTTGTGATAATCCTTGGCTAATCCGATATTTCTGTACATTATGTCCAAATAAAAGCAGAATAGATTCATTTTTCATCGCTTAAATGCTATAAATTTTATTCTATTAATTGCAAATTTATAGTTGCTAACCATAGTCATCAACATACTATAGTTAGCATACGATAAAATCTATATTATAAGAGTCATAAACTTTTGTAATATCAGCTTCTTGAATAGTTATCATTTTGATTTGTTTATAGCTACTTCTATTTGAACTAAAAAATATATCTTTGTAACCATAATATAACCAAGGAGATAAATATATGGAGCCAGTTTATGTTGATGTACATATTCACACATCAGAGAATCCTGATAATCTAAATCAGAATTATGATATAGATACGTTATTTGAAAAAGTAAGAGAGCAAGCACAAGGACAACATGCACTTATCTCTCTTACAGATCACAATACAATAAATCAAAAAGCATATCTTGATGCTATAGCAAAGTGTGGAACGGACATACATTTATTGCTTGGTGTTGAACTGCATATTCATTATTCAGTAGATACAGAAGCTTATCATTGTCATATATTTTTCAAGGATAACATCTCTGCACAAAAAATAGATGAAATAAATAAAATTCTTGATAGCTTATATAAACAAAAGACTGTTGTAAAAACAGATAAAAACATCCCTACTCTAGACAAAGTTATCAATGAGTTTGATTCATATGATTTTGTTCTACTCCCTCATGGTGGGCAATCACACGCTACATTCGACAAAGCTATCCCCAAAGGTAAGAAGTTTGACACGATGATGGAACGTAGTGTTTATTATAATCAATTTGACGGTTTTACAGCAAGAAGCGATAGCGGTCGTGAAGAAACGGATAAATATTTCCAACGTCTTGGAATTAGTGGATTTGTGAATCTTATTACATGTTCAGATAATTATATACCTAGTAATTATCCTGCTGCCAAAGCTAAAGATGCAGAACCGCTTATTCCAACTTGGATGTTTTCTGAACCAACATTTGATGGCTTTCGTATTTCTTTGTCAGAAAAATCACGTTTGGTATATTGTAATCAGAAACCAGAATCTTGGTCTGAAAAAATTGATTGTGTAAAGTACTCAAATGAAAAAATTGATATAGATGTAAAATTTTGTTCTGGATTAAATGTTGTTATTGGAGGATCGTCAAGTGGCAAAACTCTACTGGTTGATTCAATTTGGCGTAAATTGTCACATACAAATTTTGATGATTCTCATTATAATAGTTTTGACGTCGAGAACTTAAATGTTGTTAATCCGTCAGGAATACATCCTCATTATCTTGGACAAAATTATATAATGAAAGTAGTAGGTGATGAAGAAGAACATAATATTGAAGATATTGATATTATCCGCAGTTTATTCCCGGATAATAAAGAGGTTGTTAATAGAGTAAATACGAGTTTGGCTAAATTGAAAAATGATATCACACAATTAATTCAAACTGTAGAAGATATTAAATCTATTGAGGATAAATTAAATACTACATCTCAAATTGGGCGTTTATTGGTTTTTAATGTCGTTAAACAAAACATTATTACAGGGTTTATGCCTCAAGAAGAAAACCGTGATATAATAAGATACGGCGAAGACAAAAAAGAAGCACACATTACTGCTTTGCTTGAAATTAAAGAGGTGTTAAATAGAAATCCATTCGTAGAGGAGCAGAATGTAATGATAGACGGACTTATTGCTATGCTGCAGGAGGTTTATCGTTATAGTGAAATGGAGACCATGGTATATAAAGAAATAAAAGGAGCCTTAGATAATTATGCTTCGCAGTTAAGGACAGAAAGTCAAGAAGATCAAACAAAAACACAAGAATTCAATAATTTATTAGAGTGTGCGAAACAATATGTCTATTTAAATAGGAAATTCATGAAGCATCTTAATTCTATAGCTGCTTATCATGACGAGATTGAGACAAAGGAAATTGTATCATCTGGGCATCACCTATATATTAGTAATCAATTTAAGATGAATAAAGATGTCGTTCTTAATGCGTTTAACTACATGCTGAAAACTGGAAAGAAAATTGTTCGCTTTGATGATATTCGTCCGCAATGCTTGTATGAATCAAATTTCAGCAAACAAAAGCCTAAAGTGCAAGATTACAACGATTTTATTGATAGGGTATACAATGAGTTTGTAGCAATGAATAAAACCGTCTATAAGATAAAGACAAAAGATGGTAAAGATTTTGAAAGCCTTAGTGCAGGTTGGAAGACTTCTGTTCTTTTGGATTTGATTTTAGGTTACGATAAAGATATTGCGCCTATTATCATTGATCAACCAGAAGATAATTTGGCTACGAAATATATTAATGACGGTCTTGTAGAGGCTATAAAAAAAGTAAAAAAGAATAAGCAGATCATATTAGTCTCTCATAATGCAACAATTCCAATGATGGGAGACGCTCAACAAATAATATATTGTGAAAATAGTCAAGGAAAGATTGTTATTCGTTCAGCTCCTTTAGAGGGGGAGATTAACGGAACACCTGTTCTTGATTTAATTGCTTCAATAACAGATGGGGGAAAGCCTTCAATTAAGAAAAGAGTAAAAAAATATAATCTTAAAAAATTTACTGAATAATATGAAACTACATTTTTGTAAAAACGCAACCGGAAATATTCAAGTTCAAATTGAGACAGGAACTGTTTTGTCGGAGTTTAATTATATTGAAATGTTGAAACAACTGACTCAAGATAATCAGATAGAGTGTGATTGGGGTGATCTTGATGAAAGTGAACGTGCGAAGTTAAAAGAACTCCTTGATAAAATCAAGGAAGCTGTTAGTGCTGGCATGAATAAACCTTTAGAATGATATATAAGATTTTATCGTGTTTATGGTATAAAATTGTATGTCAATTAAATCTTCAGATTGCACCAAATAGCTATTGGTTGCATGGCTGATTTATCCAAACATGGGGAAATAAAGGTAAAATCAGATCATCACAATAGCAAAAGTAGTTGTTAAAACACAGTTGTTAGAGAAAAAGTATATTCTTCAAACCTGTCTAAATTTTAAATAATGAATCTCCCTCTTGATTATATATTTATTGACACATCAGTCTTTCAACAAGAATGTTTTTTTAAGAATACAGGACGAGTTAGCAAATTGTTTAATCTTGCTAAAGATGGTTATATTCGTATTTTACTGCCTATTATCACCGAGAAAGAATGGCTAAAACACTTCAGAGAACAAGCAGAATTTAATTTAAAGAGTAGAGAAATAGAAAGAAAACTTGAGTTGCTTGGGCATAATGAATCTGCTTCTGAGTTTCTCAAGCAATATAATATTTTGTTGGATAGCTTTGATGTATCGAGAGAAATAGAAAATAATTTTAAAATGTATATAAGCCATGATGGAATTATTAGAATAGACTATTCTTTCTTTGAAGATGCAATAGCTGGAGTATTTGACAAATATTTTAAGCAAGAAAAACCGTTTGGATCTGGAGGTAAAGCAAAAGAGTTTCCAGATGCTTTTGTATTGGCAGCATTGGAGAAATATGCTAAAAAAAATAAATTGGATCGCATCGTAATTTTTTCATCAGATAAAGATATGTTAGGGTATCGCTGTCCGTTGTTAGTGACGCAACCTGTAAACGAATATCTTAATAATTTGCTAGAGGAAAGAATTCCTGTCGCGAACAAGAAAGAGAAACAAAGAATAGATATTGACAAGTTATTCAACTATATACATGCTGGCAAACCAGAATTTAAGTCTGCTTTAAGGAAACATATAGAACAATATTTGACAGATACAGATTGTTATACACTTCACTTCTGCTATGCAGATATAGAGGATGTTTCAGATCTTAAATTCTCCATTGAAATAACAGCAAAAGATATGGATATACTTTCGGTATCCGATGATAGTATTGAAGCTGTATGTTTCCCTGAAATTGATGGAACTGTGCAGGTTACTCATTTTAGCGAAGAAGATAGTATATGGGATTCGGAAGAAAAGGAATGGTTTTATGAATCTTATAAAACAACTGAAGTTGAGATATCTTCCTATTTCCCAGTCGTAGTAAGAATGGAACGAAATGAATTAGATATGGGGCAAGATCCTGATGTAAAAATCGTGGATATAGATTTCAGACCGCTGCAAAGTTCGTTGGATAATGAAAATTATTAAATATCCAAAATGAGCTTCTGAATATATATGATTTTGCATTTATAAATGTTCGCCCCTCTTTCCTTCCATCGCCCCAGCCCGCCTCAGATGGTGTGGTTTATTTGCGCAGATATCATTGATTATGATAATCTATAATTGACTTTCCTTTTTAAGAACGAATAAATTTTATGCCTCATAGATTTCAAAAAATAGACTGGAAAAAAACATTGGATTCCATACCTAAAGATGTTGCCGATTTATTGCAAAAAGGTTTTGACGAGCAAAATGAAAAAGACTTTATTTCATTGAGCACTTTCCTTAAACAAGGAAAGTGTAGTTTATGCGGACATTCTTTGGATTACTATGATGAGAATGCACCTTGTTTTCATCTTCTTTTGAATCCGAAACTAAGACGAAAGGTTCGTGAAAATCTTTTCTCAAGACCTATAAGTTTTATAAAGTTATATACATATCTTGCATGGGTGGCAAATAGTGAAAAACCATTCGAAAATATTAATGATATACTTTGTGATATTTCAGATAAGCGTTTATTTGAAGCTACCATTCGTTATAAAAATATCCAATGGTCATTTTGTTTTGGTAAAGAAGACCTCGAAGGTCACCATGGAAGTAAAATAGGAAAGATGCCTCATTATCATTTTCAAATGTCCGTGGATAATAATATAATTGTATCATATAATAGTACTCACATTCAATTTACACCTGATGATTTTATGTATTTTGAAATGATCCGACAAAATGCAATTCAAATTGATCCTCAATATGCATCAGGTTTAGATATGCTAAAGGGCATATTGCAGGTTAGTGTATTACCTAATGGCTTTGTAGAATTTGTTGAGACAATCTCAGAAGAAGAAACACATATAACTTATGTTGTACCTAAAACTATAACTCAAGAGCAACTGTTAGAAGTTGGAAAAATTTTTGAGAACTCTAATATGGAGGTTTATCAAATAATTGATGAACTTAATACTGAAAAAGGATATAATATAAAGTATTGTGTTTTTTCCAGAATGAAAGATAATCCTATAAAGAAGGCTAAACGTATATGATTTGTTGAAGAGTTTGTTTGTCCACAAAATCCTCCTATCGCCTCAGACCGTCTCAGACGGTGCGGTTTGTTTGCGCAAAATTCATTGATTGTTGTATAATATACTGATAATCAATACAAATAAATTTCTTCAACGAGGAAGAATATTAATGCAAGATCAACCAATTAGAACAGTAAAAACACTGGGAAATCAAAAGGAGGTAGAGATAAAATATTTTTACCTCCTTTATTTTTGTATATTGTTTAGCTTTAAAACGGACTTGTTTTTCTCTGTGTTTATAGTTTGAGATGAGAGCATGAATGAGACCTTCTGGTAATACCTTTTAAAAGATCACATATTTATCGATAGTAGAATAGACGGGTAGCTCAAGTGAGTTGAGACAAAATAGACACTGCTCCTCTGAGATAGATGGGTTATCCCGCATTAGTGTTCTTGGCGATATAAACAATAATGCTTAATTTTACACAATCAAGTGGAATATTATTCTATGGAAAAGAAAGTGTATAGGAATAGGATTAGCGTGGTATTGGCAGATAAAATGATTACTAAGACCTGTTTGGCGGAACAACTTGGTGTATTGAAAATGACGATAAGCCGATGGTGTACCAATACTACTCAGCCGAATGCTCCACAATTGATTGAAATTTCCCAAGTATAAAAATGTGAATTGAAAGATTTGTATGAACCGTATGACTAAAGGTGGGCAAAATTTCAATATATGCAGGGTTTTTAGATAGTAAATAATGGAACAAATAACAATAAACTCTTTAATTGGATGTGGCGATTGTCTCAAATTGATTAAGCGATTGCCGGATAAATCCGTTGATTTGATACTGACAGATCCTCCATATAATTTAGGTCGATTTATGCATAAAAGGGGTACTAATATTAAGGGAATGAGGGATAACCATTTTGCATATTCAGGCTGGGATGATATGGAGTATGCTCAATGGAGCAGAGTCATGAAACGGTTCATGAAAGAATGTGCCAGGATTTTGAAATCAAAAGGGGCTCTTGTGATGTTTATGTCGATTATGAAAGTTGAAACTATTATCAAGTTTGCAATAGATGCCGGTTTATATTATAAGACCACTGGTATTTGGCATAAAACCAATCCTATGCCGCGGAATATGAATCTGCATTTTATCAATTCAATAGAGCCGTGGTTATACTTTATAAACGATGGGCATACGGGAACATTTAACAACAGTGGAAAATCAATTCATGATTTTATTGAAACTTCAACAATATCAGCATCCGAACATAAGCTGGGAGAGCATCCCACTCAGAAGCCTAAGTTCTTGTTACAGCATTTTATTGAAATACTTTCCAATGAAGGTGATGTCGTATTAGACCCTTTTATGGGTAGTGGCAGTACCGGAGTGGTTTGTGAACAGCTGAATAGGCATTTTATCGGATTTGAATTGAATAGAGAATATTATGATATTGCATCTCGAAGAATCCTGGATAGACAATGAAAGTTGCTGATTTATTTGCAGGTGTGGGAGGTCTCTCCCAAGGGTTTCTCAAGGCTGGATTTGAGATTGCTATTGCTATTGAAAGCGATAAAGATATTGCTTTGTCATATAAATACAATCATCCATATACCGAGGTATATGCTTCGGATATATGTAATTTGGATTTTAAAGAGATACATAATGAACACCCGAGAATTGATGTGGTTATAGGAGGTCCGCCATGTCAAGGATTTTCTCAAAAAGGGAAGCGGCTTAGTGTGAACGACCCTCGGAATTTTCTTTTCAAACAGTTTATTCGTTTTGTAGAAGAATTTTCCCCCAAATATTTTGTGTTGGAAAATGTGCCAAATATTATTACCACCGAGAAAGGCTATTTCAAGGATGAGATTATATATGCTTTTAATAATTTGGGATATGATGTTTGTTGCGGCATTCTTCGGGCGGTAGATTTTGGAGTCCCGCAGGATAGAAGACGTGCTGTTTTTATCGGGCAGAGAGGAAAATTGGAAGTTTCTCTCCCAAAACCTAATGGAATTAGAAATACGGTAAAAGATGCGATTTCGGATTTGCCAATAATTTTCTCAGGCGAGGGTAATGAAAAAAGCAAGTATGATAAGGAGCCGGAATCCAATTTACAGAAAGACTTGCGAGGAAATAGTGTTATATTATATAATCATGTGGCAACCAAACATAATCAGACGGCATTGAGAAGGATGGAAATGGTTCCAGTGGGGGAGGGTAGAAAAGTCTTACCTGAGGAGGAACGTACAAAATCAATTTACAGCGGTACCTATTGCCGCCTGCTTGAAGATGATGTTGCTGCAACAATTACTACCCGTTTCGATACTCCGTCGTCGGGAAGATTCACTCATCCTACGCTAAATAGATGTATCACGACAAGAGAAGCCGCAAGAATACAGACATTCCCTGATAGTTTTGTGTTTTATGGACCTAAGACTTGTCAGATGAAGCAAGTGGGGAATGCAGTCCCTCCTTATTTGGCGTATGCTATTGCTAAAGAATTAATGGACAATGAAGTCAAACAGAAATAAATATAGACCATTATGGCTACTTTACCTTCTAGAATTGAACAGCGAGATGAATTAGACTGCCGTTTAGGGATAAAGTCTTCTTTGAATGGCCTTTCATCAGTAGTTGCTTTTTCCTACATTTTGTATTGTGCTAATGGCAGAAAGAGTGAAATTATATATGCAGATGAGGAAACAACTCCCGATGGAAAGAGGAGACTGGTTCTAAAAGAACATTGTAAACATTGGATTCTGGATAATTATTTCGTTGATGAAAATGTTTTAAATAACAATCCTTTATTGACATCTCAGTTAGAGGCTTTGCAAGTTGGTTTGGGACTAATGTTTCATTTGGCAAAAATTTCTTATGTAGATTTTCCAAATACAGATACGAAGGAAAGAACAGGGGGTGAAAGGTTTAGGAAAATGATGAAATTTGCCTTAAACATGAAATACCTGGATTTGTATTTGTCTGCATATCCTCGTGATATCATGAAAGCAGAAATACTTTCATGGCTTAATAATTCACCTTCGGATTCCGTTATAAGCAATGGGCTAAAACAGCTTCTGACAGCATTTTCAGAAGAGACCCAATTTAAAATCCGGGCACAGGGGCAAGAAGTTGTATTCCAACAAGTAGGTATTTATGGTAATATTTCTGAAGAAGAGGGGGTTATAGCTAAAGATGAACAAGAAGATGTCGGTCCTTTTAGAATTTTCAAATCGTTTGTAAGAGAAGGTCTTCATCCATTTCTTTCCTTGGAAAAGAATGAATTTGTAAGTAACGCAGGTATAGCACTGGAGGATTATAAGGAGATGGTTGAGACTACGCTTAGCCTTTCGCCGAGGAAAACGGTGTTATATCAAGAGGTTGCAGTAGAATCGGAGCCAGAATCGTCCCCGTTGAATGAATCCCGACAAATTATTTATTACGGTGCTCCAGGTACGGGAAAATCTCATAAGATAAAGGAACATCTTGAAAATGGGAAAGTGCCAAAAGAAAATATTTTTAGAACGACTTTTCATCCCGATAGCGACTACTCTACCTTTGTGGGGGCTTACAAGCCTACTCGAGGACGTAAACCGTTATATGGTTTGAATGGAGATATTACTGTCAGACTAAAAGATGGTGAAGATTTGAGTGAAGAAATAATCACATATAAATTCGTTCCACAGGCTTTTCTGAACGCATATATGCAGGCATACAAAAAGCCTGAGGAGAATGTTTACCTTATCATAGAAGAAATCAACAGGGGAAATTGCGCTCAGATATTCGGGGATTTGTTCCAGCTTCTTGACCGGAAAGAGAATGGCGTGTCGGAATATACCGTCAAGGCTGATGCTGATTTGAGGGCTTTCTTGGAAGAGGAACTTGGTACAAATAGTGATGCGATAAAAGGAGGGGAACTCTGTTTGCCGCCTAATCTGTACATTTATGCCACAATGAATACTTCCGACCAGTCGTTGTTCCCTATCGACAGTGCCTTTAAGCGGCGTTGGGATTGGGAGTATGAACCAATAAAATACAAGAATACCAGTTGGGTGATTGATATTAAAGAGAATAAGTATTCTTGGGTGTCTTTCCAAAAGGAAATTAATAAGCGGATTTTTGAAGCGACAAATTCTGAGGACAAAATGCTTGGCGATTACTTTGTGAATCCCGGTAACGGAAAAATTACAAGTAAACTGCTATTGAATAAGATTCTGTTTTATCTGTGGAATGATGTCTGTAAAGATGGCGAAGGTGAGATATTCAAGACCAGCGATACAGAAGATGTTTCGTTTTCAGAATTACATGGTGATGAAGGAATACAGAAACTTATTGCAATGATAGAATATCTTGGGGTTGAAAAGTATGATTATAATTCTGCAGATGATGAAACGAAGAATGCTGTTGATAGTAAAATCATGATGCTGGTGAATAATCAACAGGCTAAATACTACAATGCTGTTCCATATATGGTGATCGGGGAATACATAAAGTTGAATCCAAACAAAACAGCTCAAGAAGTTATTGATTTTTGGAAACCATACAAACAGTTTTCATATCAGAAATGGATAATATGCGACAGAGAAGAGCATGATCGCATGAATCCTAAATATGCGGACTATTCGGTGTCATTTGAGTGTGCTGATGGTGAAAAGATTTGGGTAAATAAAGATGGATGGACACATCATCCTGCCAAGCCGGGAGTCCGTGATACAATTCAAGAATTTATGGATGCTGTTAATGCTGCTTCCATTGGTATATCAATCACTGAAAAAGAAGTAAAATAGAATGTTGCTGTTCATCGAAAGATATCCATATAATCTGAATGATATTGTCAAGGAGAACCTGACAATTCGGGATGTGCTCAAGGATATTGTGCCTGTTCCTGCAGAGGAAAAACAATGTTCTTTTGGGTACGTTGGGTATTGTTATAGCAAAGTGGCAGGAGATGTTGTTTTCTTTTTGCCTAAGGTGGTGTTGACGGGTGAACAGAATAAAGAGAGTGGTGATGATACGATATTTGGTGCATCACCACAGGATATCATAAATTTTGAATCGGACAAGGTAGAATCCAAGTTTACGGAAGAGGGCTATAAAGAATACAAAAAGTTTCTTTTTACGCTTTCAATATGGATATATAGGGTTATATGTGTTTATAAGCAGACGTATAACGACAATATCCTTGAATATAAAGAGCATCAAACGGAAAGCAGCAGTAGAAAGCAGCAATACAATACATTACTTGATGTGATAATAGCTCTTAAGGATTTCAATAAGAATAACCAGGAGTACTTCACGTTCATTGCCAAAAATGCACATTCCGGCTATAATAAGATAAACTGGAACAAAACGATTTCCTCATCGCAAGCCTTTATCCAAGGAGGGAGACCTGTTTATCTTGAGCCTGTCAATAGGAAGAAAACGGTTAATTTTGATGAAGAGCTTCTTATCATCTATCTTTCGATACTGAACTATATACATGAGATGTATGGCTTTTCTTTTGAAATCAATGTTCATTATCCGCTTATAAGCCCAAAGAAACTGGAGCAATCTTACATAAAGAACAACATGGGTTGCCGGCGTCTGAAGCAAATTAAATACAAATATTATTCAGACAAGGCTTTAAAGATATGGCATTTGTGCTATGCTTTCTTCGACAAGCGACACCAGCTGTCCATGAACAGGGATTCGGAGGATTTCCTGTTTGCGAAAGATTTTGAACATCTCTTTGAGGTGATGATTGATACGCTGGTCGTAGGTAACGACAAACGGGAATTGCAAAAGGAGTTGACCGAGCAGCGGGATGGTAAATTGGTCGACCACTTGTTTATAGGTAAAGGACTTATTGGACAATCGGATTTGCCGGCCGCACAGACCTATTACATAGGTGACAGTAAATATTACAAGCGTTTCAAGGATGACAGGATATTGCTGGGAGATAAGTCCGTTTACAAACAATATACGTATGCCAAGAATGTGATACAATGGAATATGGATTCGTTCTTGAAGGGTGAAGATAAAGAGGGGCAACCGCGATTAAGGGATACGCTGACGGAGGGATATAATCCTATCCCTAATTTTTTCATCAGTGCGAGAATCCCCAACAGGCAGAATGGTGGCGACAAGTTCCTCTCTTTTGATGATAAGGAATTAAAAGTTCAGGAAAGCGGAGTCCAGCTGAATCGTCAATTTGAGAATCGCTTGTTTGACCGTGACACTCTTTTGTTGTGCCATTATGATGTGAATTTTTTGTACATTGTTTCATTATATGGTCGAAATAACAAGAGTGCGCAGACTGCATGGCGGGAATACATCCGTAGGGAATTTAGACGCAAGATGCAAGATACCTTGAATCAATTATATACTTTTTGGATGCTTCAGCCACGTGAAGGTATGGATTGCCGGCAGTTCATCCAAAAGAACTTTTATCAGCTAAATGGTAAGTTATACCGTCCCTCGGATGACAGTAACTGTCTGGTACTTGCTTTGATGAAGAATGATAAGCTTGATATGTGGGAGAAGTTGTTTAAGATTAAACCGGAAACAGTTAACGAGGAGACAGTCCATGCTAAAGGGCTGCTGGATATGTTGCAACCTTATTTCTGTATCAGCGAGCCATTTGAACTTGGAGAGAACTCTATTTCCCCATTCTTTTAAACGAATGCAGATAAATATAAAAAACTGCACCGTAATTTCTATCTTACAGTGCAGTCTCGCTTCAAGTATTTCTTAAGGCAAACCTCAAAGACTTACTTTGTTGTCCGTTCGGATATAGTGTCTCTTGTTCCTAGTTCTGGTGGGCAATGACGAATGTGGAAGAGACAGCAGGCAGCGATAGCTGTATGGTTGTACGTGAGCCATCGGTTTGAGCTTTGATGCTTTCGATATTGCCTGTTTGCGGATTCCATAGTTGCAGTTCCTTCCATTCTCCGCGGAGCGAAACATTGCCGTTTACTTCTTTATCCGTGGTATTTGTGAAATAGAAAATCTCTTTCCCTTCTTTCTGTTTATGTAGGTAATTTACGAAACCAACTGATGATTCCGGTACTGTGCCTTCTTCGAAACAGACATCTGCCGGGATTTGTAAGTCTGTGAACGCTGCTGCAAGGCTTTCCGCTGTCGTATTCGGTAAAAACAGCAGTGTTCCTTTACCCTCTTTCCTGACTATCTCGGTATTGGTGGAGGATGCTCCAGGTGCTACTCCGAGCATTTCTTGGATGAGTCTGCATACTTCGGCATCTTTCCCAAATTCAGCCGAACGGAATGGCAACGAAGCAGTAAAGATGACTTTCCCTCCTTGCTTGTAAAATTCATTGATTGCTTGCAAGGTCGCAGCCGAGATGACGTCACCTCCGGGTACAATCAATACTTTATAATCCTGTTTGTTTTCCACATTGTTCAGATGCAGCTCGCCGTCCGCTATGGAGAGTTTGCCATTGCAGAAATCTTCCGGGTGGACGAATGTAAAATCCCGATGGACGCGGTTGCTCAGCAGGTCACTTATAATGTGGTGGTTCACATGTTCCGGTAACCAGTTGGCTACCGGCAACCCGGAAGTTGCGTCACGGTTGATGGTTGTTCCCCCTTGAATGGCGGTGATTGGCCACAAGACTGCCACATCGATTACCTTTTTCCCTCCTTGCAGGAGCAGACAGGAGCGGGCAACCGTTTCGGAGTATTTTGGAAGTGATGCGGCTATCCGGTTGTTCTCATGGGAAATCAGTGGCGGAATCCGTATCTTTTCCGGGTCGGTGTCGTACCACATCCCGTGTGGAACCACGAAATTTACACCTCTTGCCATGGCATCGTAAACAGTCCGGAACAACGTAAGCGAATCCATGTCTGCCGGGAATGCCCCGCAAAGCTCAGCTCCTACGACCGGCTTATCCCCTAAGTCGGCTGCCGAACTGATTTGTTTGAAACCGTGTACTCCTCTGCCATAGAAAAAGATGGCATCCAACAGCGGTATTTGCGTATGGCGGTAATATTTTAAGATATCTCCATTGGCAACGACCGAGTTTGGACTGTAATTTTCTGGCGGATGACCGATGCTTGAAAGGTTATGTTCCTTGCACCATTGGGCAACCTGTTTCGGATAGCCTTCTGCCATCAGTTCAGAACGGATGTCGAAAAAAGCGACTCTGGCGGCTTGTGTCTCCGGACCGATGTCGTAGTATAGTGCCGGATAGTATAGTGCCGGATTTTTCCCGGTACGTTGGGCAAAAAGTCGGGTTATTTCCGGGTTCCAGGTGTTTTCCTGATGCACGAAACCTACGTCGTCAAAGAAAATTTTTGTGATGACATTCCCGAAATAGTTGCTGTATCGTTTCGCATACTCTTCGTAGGTCATCTCCAAGAATTTGGAGACGGCTGCCGGTTCCATGTAATCAACCAGCCCCGACAGTGTCCGGTCGTAGTTTGCCCGGTAACTGAACACAAGTATTTTCCAATTTCCTTCCGGAGCGTCCCATTCGATTGTCCATCCCTTCACGTATTGGGCGAGGTCGATAACCTCTTTTGTATCCATATTCAGTGCCGATGCCGTCATCATAATCTTGTTCGGATCGTTGGGGCATTCATATTTTACATGTTTTTTCCCTTGTACGTCAATTTCGTCTTTCAGCAGGTATTTGCGGGTATATTCCGGATAGTCGCGTACCAGTTTACCTCCGGCCGAGCCGCTTGGAAAGTCGATATCGTCGTACAAGATGATTTCTGTTCCTAACTCTTCCGATTTCCGGAGCATGTCATCGTACCGCTCGAAATACTCATCGCTTAAATAGGCAGGAGTCATGCCCGGACAGGTTTTTCCATTGGTGTAGTGCGGTCCCGGGCTTACAGGAAGCACAGCTACGCCGCCGAATCCGCATAATGATTTTGCATTGCTGATTCGTTCATTGATGCCCTCTTTGGTCAAATGCCCGTTCAAATGCCAGAAAGGCATCGGACGGTATTTGTTGGGTGGATTCCGGAACTCTTTTTCAAGCGGGTCTGCATGATTGCAGGATATTGGCAGGAAAGCTACGGATAGTGCCAGGCAACTGAATAATTTCTTAAATCTCCGCAGATGTTGGATGTCAGTCGTATTCATACATTCTTGTTAGCATTTAAACGTTTGTTCGTGTTTCCTTTGAAAAAGGAGCAGGCAGTTTTTCGTAAATGGTTGCCTGCTCTTTTTTGTGTGGCTGCCTATTGCTCGGAAATTTTGTATTCACCGGCTTCCGACAATGCAGCTTGCAGCTCTTCAACGCTTTTTACGTCTCCTTCAAATTCCACTGTGGCGACAGGAGGGTTCAAGGTGACAGTCGCTTTGACTCCTTCTATACCATTCAATGCTTTTTCTACGTGCATCCGACAATGGTTGCACATCATTCCTTCAATGTTAAATTCCTTTTTCATGATTGTTTGCTCTGTTGGATGGTTTATATTTAATTTTTTATACCTTAGGCGCAGACTGTTGGTCACCACACTGACGCTGCTGAATGCCATCGCCGCTCCTCCTATCATGGGGTTCAACAGGAAGCCACAGATAGGGTAGAGGATTCCGGCTGCGATAGGTACGCTTATTATATTGTATATGAATGCCCAGAACAGGTTTTGCCGAATTGTCCGGACGGTCATTCGGGATATTTGCAGGGCTATTGGCAATTTGTTCAGATCCGATGATATGATTGTTATCTTGGAGACATCCATGGCGATGTCGCTCCCTTTGCCCATTGCAACGCTGAGGTCTGCCTGTGCAAGTGCCGCACTGTCGTTGATACCATCACCCACCATCGCCACTTTTCGCCCTGCTGTTTGCTGTTCCTTGATGAAGTCCGCTTTTTCGGAAGGGAGGACGTTTGCTCGGAAATGGTGTATTCCGGTCTGACGGGCAATCTCCTGTGCTGTGGATTCATTGTCTCCCGTAAGCATGTACACTTCTATACCTTTGCGTTGCAGCTCTTGGATAGCACTCTTCGATGTTGGTTTAATACGGTCTGTTATCGCTACAGCTGCCAATACTTCGTTTTCGTCTGCCAAACAGACAATCGTTTTTGTTTGTTTTTCAAATGATTGGATGGCATTTCCCAGCGTTTCGCTGATCTGTTTCCCCTCAATCAGCTTTTGGCTTCCTACCCAATAGGTATCGTTCCCGATTTTTCCTTTAATACCTTTTCCTGTGATGCTTTCAAAGGAGACGACCGGCAGTTCCTCTTCTGATGCAAAATAGTTGGTGATGGCTTCGGCAAGCGGATGTTCCGATAACTTTTCCAAACTGAAAAGAATCTGTTTGTAGGTCGGCTTGCTCCCGATAAAATCGGTTACTACCGGATGTCCTTCGGTTATCGTCCCGGTTTTGTCGAGGATGACAGTATTTATTTTCCGGGCAATCTCAAGGCTTTCCGCATCTTTTATCAAGATTCCTTGTTCTGCACTTTTGCCGATACCTACCATGATGGCAGTGGGAGTAGCCAGTCCGAGTGCACATGGGCAGGCGATAATCAGAACGGTGATTAGAGCGAGCAGTCCGTGGGTAAATCCGTCCGAGGGGGCGAATAGCATCCATGCGGAAAACGACAGGATTGCAATGAGGATGATGGTTGGAACAAAAATTGCGGAAACCTTGTCTGCCAATTGTTGTACAGGTGCTTTGCTCCCTTGTGCTTCCTGTACCAAACGGATGATTTGGGAAAGCATCGTGTCACTGCCAATGCGTTCCGCACGGAAACGGAAGCTTCCTTTTTGGTTGAGTGTCCCGGCGTAAACCGTTGTTCCCGGTTTTTTCTGTACGGCTAAGGGTTCCCCGCTCAACATGCTTTCGTCTACGAATGAACTTCCTTCTGTAACACGACCGTCCACGGCTATTTTTTCTCCGGGCTTGACGATGACAATATCTCCAATGGCAACTTGTGAGATGGGGATAATCCGTTGTTTTCCTGTTGTGGAGTCAACTACGGTGACGTTTTTCGGTTGTAACCCCATCAGCTTCCGGATGGCTGTTGAGGTGTTCCCCTTGGCTTTTTCTTCAAGCAGCCGTCCCAACAAGATAAAGGCGATAATGACGCTCGATGACTCGAAATAGACATGTGGTTCGATGCCACGGCTTAACCAAAATTCCGGGAAGAACAGGTTGAAGACACTGAACAGGTATGCGATGCCCGTGCTGTTGGCTACTAACGTATCCATATTTGCCGAACAGTGTTTAAGCTGTTTCCAAGCGTTTTTGAAGAAGTCTGCTCCCAACCAGAAGACAACCGGTGTGGAGAGCACCCACATTACCCAGTTCGCTCCGGCCATATCCATGAAAAACATCCCGATGATAGCAATCGGTAGTGTTAACAGAATGGCTAAAAGTGTTTTTCGTTTCAGTTTTCGGTATTTTTCTTTGTGTGCTTCCTCTGCCTGATCGGTAATATCTTCATTGGCATCGTCCACCAATAGGTCGTAACCGGCATCTTGCAAAGCCTGTTTTAATGCTTCCGGATTGCATACGGAGGGGTCGTAATCAACTGAAGCAGTTGCTGACGCATAGTTGACGGATACATCATACACCCCTGTTTGCTTACGCAACGTCTTGTCGACACGGGTAGCGCAGGCAGCACAACTCATATCCAATACCGGGAAAGTTTTTTTTATATGTTTCTGATTTGCCATCGTAGTTCGTTATTGTTTCCAGAAAGAGGGGAGCAGGATGGTAAATACTGTAAAGATTTCCAGACGTCCCGTCATCATTACGAAGGATAATACCCATTTCGATAGTACAGGGAAATCGGCATAGTTACCGACAGGGCCACATGATCCAAGCCCCGGACCTACATTCCCCAATGCAGAAACTACTGCACCTAAGGATTCTTCGAAGCCTATGCCGTCTGCCATGAGTACAAGGCAGGAAAAAAGCAATACGCATAAATAGATGAACGTAAAGGCCAATACTTGGTGGATAATGTCTCCTGAAAGAACTAAACCATTCATTCTTACAGGAACAATGGCTTTAGGATGCGTTTGTTTTTTGCATTCATTGAACAAGACCTTGGTGAGTATCACTACCCGTCCCATCTTTAACCCGCCGCAAGTAGAGCCTGCACATCCGCAAACAACCATCAGTAATAATGATATTAGCCAGAAGAAAGGTCCCCATGCCAGATAGTCGATGGTCGCGAATCCTGTTGTCGAAATGAGGGTGGAAACTTGGAACAGGGAATTTCTGAAAGCCTCTTCCAGGTCTTTCTCAAATCCGTTGAAGTAGACCCATGCCGTGACAATGAGGACAACGACTATAATGAATTTGTAGAAGGAGCGAGTCTCTTCATCTTTTAAAAGCTTTTGGTATTTCCCGTTCATGAACAGGTACATTAATGCGAAATTGGTTGAACCTACGCACATGAAGATGGAAATGACATATTCGATGTATGGAGAATCCCAGTAGCCGATGCTTGCATTTTTGGTGGAATATCCTCCGGTTGCCATACATGTCATCGCATGGTTGACAGCATCGAAGAGGTTCATAGGTCCGATGTAAAGCAAAATGGTAACCAAAAGTGTGAAGAACAGATAAATGCCCCATAGCCGTTTAGCTGCTTGTGTGATGCGCGGACGAAAACGTTGATGGGTGATCCCGCTGGATTCTGCGTTGAAAAGTTGTGAAGCCCCTCCTCCAAAAATAGGCATCAATGCCACTGTGAATACAATCATTCCGATACCTCCTTGCCATTGGGTAAGACTGCGCCAGAAGAGTAAACCGTTGGGTAACGCTTCAATATTCTTAAGAATGGTCGAACCGGTTGTGGTGAATCCTGACATTGTTTCAAAATAGGCATCGGTGATGCTGGGGATGTATCCGCTCAAATAGTAAGGAAGCATCCCGAAGAATGAAAATAGTATCCATGTAAGGGTTACAGTAAGCATTCCCTCCCGGCGTCCGGCGTTTCGCTCATTGGCATTTTTCCCTATGAGGTAGCAAATAATCCCGGTGAAGAATATCAGCCCGCTTGATAATGCCAAGTAGAGAAAATCATCTCCTTTGTAAAAAAAGGCTACAGCTGTGGCTGTCAGCATGAATATGGTTTCGAGGATGAACATCAGCCCCAGCATCTTTATTACAAATCGGATATTCAGCATATTGATTTTTTTAATTAAAATAATCTTCTAACTTACGCATGGCAGTGTCCAGACAGAAAACGGCAACATGGTCGTATGGCTGGATTTGTGTGTCTCCTTTGACCATCATCGGCTTTCCAGAACGGATTAGTCCGCCTAGAGTGATATCTCTTGGAAGCCGTAATTCGCATACCGGTTTTTTTGTGATTTTTGAATTCGGGCGTGCAACCAGTTCTGCTACATCGGCATTGGCGAACGTCAGGCATTTCACATTAGAAATATCAGCATCCAGCAATAATTGGTAAATACGGCTTGCCGCAATGAGCTTTTTGTTGATGACGGCTCCGATGTCAAGGCTTTCTGCCAAAGGAATGTAATCGAGGTTCTCGATTTTTGCAATGGTTTTGAATACTCCGAAACGCTTTGCCGCAAGGCATGCCAAAATGTTCGAGCTCGAATTTTCCGAAAGAGCGATGAATGCCTGGGAGTCGCGGATCCCTTCCTGTTCCAACAATTGGGTGTCACGTGCATCCCCGTGAATAAGCAGCGCATTGCTTGGAAGTTTTTCCGCTATTTTGAGACATTTTTCTTTATTTATCTCAATGATTTTTATGTGGATATTATCGGGAAGGTATTGGCAAGTACGGATGGCAATCCGGCTTCCTCCCATGATAATTACTTTCTTGATTTCCGGATTCTTTTTCCCGGCGTGTAAGCGTACATCTTCGATATACTCTTTGGTGGTGGTGAAAAAGAGGATGTCTCCCGATTCAATACGGTCGCTACCTCGCGGGATGATTGTTTCATTCTGTCGTTTGATGGCAACGATGTGGTAAAGCTTCTGTTCATTTAATAACTCGGAGAGGAGTTTGTTTACCAGTCGGGAATTGTCACGTACCTTAACACCAATCAAGATAATCGTTCCTCCGAACAGCTCCCAGTATTGTCGTGTCCACGGACGCTGTATGGCTGTGACAATCTCTTTGGCTGCAAACATCTCCGGGTAAATCATCGAGCCAATACCCAGCTTTTCGAATAGTTCCTTGTTGCGGGGTAGCAAATATTCATAATTGTTGATTCGTGCCAACGTCTTGTTTGCTCCTAGGTTGTGTGCCAGCATGCAGGCTGTGATGTTGGAAGTTTCTTCCGGCATTACGCTTACAAACAAATCTGTCTTTTTAATACCTGCTTCGTCCAAATCTCGAGGAGATGTAGGACTGCCGACCATTGGCATAATATCGAGACTGGCATCAGTAAATCGTAGTCTTTCTTCATTCGGATCCATTAATACGATGTCTTGGTTCTCTTGTGAAAGCATTTTCGCAAGATGCGTCCCGACTTCTCCTGCTCCGGCAATGATAACTCTCATAAAACGATTGATTTTAATTTTGTTGCTATACTATTACAGTCAATACCGCATAATTGATATAACTCCGGTATGGAGCCGTGTTCGATAAACCGGTCGGGAATCCCTAACCGGTTTACTTGCGGTGTATAATGGTTGTCTGCCATAAATTCGAGGACAGCGCTGCCCAAGCCTCCGCAGGCTACTCCGTTTTCAACGGTAATGATGTGCTTGAATTTTTGTCCTACTTCGTGTAACAGCGCTTCATCAATTGGCTTCAAATAAATCATGTCGTAATGGGCTACCGAAATCTCCGGAACCATGGCGATAGCTTTGGTTACCTCGTTGCCTATCGGTCCTATCGAGAGCACGGCTACATCCGTGCCGTCTTTTAGTTTTCGCCCTTTTCCGACGGGCATTATCTCCATCGAGTTTTTCCAGTCTTTTTTCTCTCCTTTACCGCGAGGGTAACGGATGACCATTGTTCCGTTGGTTTTATATCCGGTATACATCAGATTTCTCAAATCCCATTCGTTCAGTGGAGATGCGATGGTCAGGTTCGGGATGGGGCGTAGGTAGGCAAGGTCGAAAACTCCGTGGTGGGTTACCCCGTCTTCTCCGACCAGCCCGCTGCGGTCCAGACAGAGCACCATGTGGAGTTTTTGCAATGCCACATCATGGATTATTTCATCATATGCGCGTTGCATGAACGAGGAATAGATGTTGCAGAAAGGTATCAGACCATCTTTTGCCATACCTGCCGAAAAAGTAACGGCATGACCTTCAGCAATGCCTACATCGAATGCCCGTTCCGGAAAGCGTTTCATCAGGTAGGTCATTGAGCATCCGGTAGGCATGGCCGGTGTTACTCCTACTACGCGCCGATCTTTTTCTGCAAGTTCCACCAGTGTGTAACCGAATACGTCTTGGTATAATTGTGGCTCGTTTAGCGAGTGGGAGAGTATTCGTTCACCGGTCTCTTTGTTGAATTTGCCGGGGGCGTGCCATTCGGTAGCCGATTCTTCCGCCGGCTTGAAGCCTTTCCCCTTCTTTGTCTTTATATGCAGCAGCTTAGGACCTTGCATGTCTTTGATATCGTTCAGTATTTTTACCAGATAATTGACATCGTGCCCGTCGACCGGACCGAAATAGCGGATACTGAATCCTTCAAAGAGATTATGCTGTTGTGTGAGTAGTGCTTTCAGGCTGTTGTTGAACCGCAGGATATTATCTCTTTTCCCTTCATCAATCAATTTCATTTTTTTCAGCCCCTTGTAAAGGTCGTAACGCACTTTATTGTAGCCCCGGCTGGTGGTTATGTCTACTAAATATTGGCTGAGTCCGCCTACATTGTGGTCGATTGCCATATTGTTGTCGTTTAATATGATGAGAAGGTTGTTCGGATGCGTGGAAGCGTTGTTCAATCCTTCAAATGCCAATCCGCCTGTCATCGCTCCATCTCCGATAACGGCTATTACGTGCCTTTTTTCATTTTCCAAGGTGGAAGCAACCGACATGCCTAATGCCGCAGAGATGGAATTGGATGCGTGTCCGGCAATGAAAGCATCGTATTTGCTTTCCGACGGGTTCGGGAAACCACTGATGCCGCCGAATTTTCGCAAGGTATGAAATGCTTCCCGGCGTCCGGTCAGTATTTTGTGTCCGTATGCCTGGTGTCCGACATCCCATACAATTCGGTCATAAGGAGTATTGAATACGTAATGCAAGGCAACAGTCAGTTCTACTGTCCCCAAGCTTGCCCCCAGGTGACCGGGATTTTCCGATAATACATCGATGATGTATTGCCGTAATTCATTGCAAACTTCCGGGAGTTGTTCTTCCGGGAGTTTGCGTAAATCACTTGGATTGTTTATTTTATTTAAAAGATGTTCGTCTGTATTCAATGTTGTCACTTTTTATTTTTCGCAAATGTAGCGATTATATGGGAAAAAAGTCAATAAAGAATAAAACATTGCCTGTTTGTTTTTCGTTCTCCTCTTGCCCTTGCTTAAAAGTAGTATCCTGCTTTTATTGTAAAGTTATTTGTTTTACGTATATAAATCAGCGGTCTATCTTTCTTTTCCCGGCAGGTGAAGTATTGGTGTCAGGTAATCTTGGCTGATGACCATGCGGTCTGCACCTTCTTTCTGTTTCTTGAATTTGACGGTTCCGATGTACATGTGTCTCGGATGAATCTTCTGGTCGTTGAAGTGGGCATGATAGACAATCCGTAAATTTCCCCGTTTGTCTTTGAAGAAGGCACTGTGTCCCACGCCTTGTAACGTCCCCGGCTTTTGCAACAACGGATTCTCTTTGTATTTTGTCCACGGTCCGTAGATGTCGGTTGCAGTGGCACAGCCGATGCCGTACGATTGGCTCTCATAACTATTGGCGGAGTAGGTCATGTAATAAACGCCCTTGTGTTTGATGACGTATGCTCCTTCATTTACTCGAGGCCACACTTCTTCCCATGCCTGACTGACATGGATGCACGGGTGCATCGTGTTCGGTTTGATGGTTATCAGGTCTTCCTCTAACTCTGCTACCCAGATGTTGAGTCCGTCATTGAAACGGTCGAAGAAAAGGTAGGCTTTTCCGTCATCGTCTATAAATAATGAATTGTCGATGCTCTTTTCTCCCTCCAGCATCGGCCGTTGTACTTCCTGGCGGAATGGTCCGGTTGGTTTGTCGGCTACCGCCACGCAGATATGTTCATCGGCAGAGTAGTACATGTAGAATTTCTCGTTGATGTAGTATACTTCCGGAGCCCAAAACCAACGGTCTGCCCATACATCATCTTTGTGCAGTGCCACTAACGGTTCGGTCCTTCCGTCGGGATAGTACCAGTCTTTGAGGTTGTCAGAAGTATATACCAGAATCCCTTGGTCGGAATTGGTGCCGTATGCGTAATAGGTTCCTTCATGTAGTAAAATGAACGGGTCTCCGAAAGGAACTTTGGTTGTTTGCTTGCCGCCCTCTTCGGCAGAAAGCGTTACGGCGTAACCTATAAGAGCCACCAATAAAGCAAAAAGTCGTTTCATTGTTTATAGCTTTGTAAAACATTCAGCTTACAAAGCTATAAAATATTGCGAACTTCCGCAATCGTTTCGCATTAAGACTTTTTCTTTGTAACCTTCCGTTTGACCGTTTTGTCTGCTGATTTTTCGATAATCTCTTTGCATTCATCCATGGAGAGCAGTTCCGGTTTTTCGATGCTTTTCGGTAACCGGTAATTGTTCCCTTTATAAGAGATGTAAGGTCCGTAACGTCCGTTCAGGATTTCCATTTCGGGTTCTTCCTCGAATTTCTTGATAAACCGCTTTTCATCTTTTGCTTTTTTCTCTTGAATCAGTTCAATTGCTTCTTCGAGGGTAATGGTCGTTGGGTTCAGCGTTTTTGGTATCGAAACAAACTTCCCGTCATGGCGAATAAAAGGTCCGAAACGACCAATGGCGGCAACGACTGTTTTTCCTTCATATTCGCCGATGGTCCGGGGAAGTTCGAACAGTTTCAAAGCTTCCTCCAACGTGATGGTTTCGATGGACTGACCTTTCATTAACGTGGCGAATTGGGGTTTTTCACTCTCTTTCTCATCTTGGTGCGCCGCTCCTAACTGGACAATCGGTCCGTATCTTCCTATTTTTACGAATACCGGTTTACCGCTTTTCGGGTCGATGCCTAATTCTCGTTCGCCGATTTTATGTTCAGTCCGCATTGCGGTCGCCGCCTGAACAATCGGATGGAACATTTGATAGAAATTATCAATAGCTTTTGTCCAGATCATTTCTCCTGCCGCGATGGAATCGAATTCCTTTTCTACGTTGGCGGTGAAATTATAATCCATTACTATCGGGAAATATTCCATTAGGAAGTCGTTTACCACGACTCCTATATCAGTTGGCATCAATTTGTTGTGATCCGCTCCGAAAATGTCTGATTTTTCTTCTTCATTGATACCCGAATGATCTAATTTCAGTATGTGGTATGTGCGCACGATTCCCTCTTTGTCGCTTTTTACGACATACTCCCTGTTCTGTATGGTTTGTATAGTTGGAGCATAGGTTGACGGGCGTCCGATGCCGAGTTCTTCGAGCCGTCGCACTAAGCTGGCTTCCGTGTATCTGGGAGGGCGTTGTGTGAAACGTTCTGTGGCGATAATTTCTTTCCGTGCCAACGGCTCGTTGATAGAGACAGCCGGCAGTATGCCGTTCTCCTGCTCTTTTTCGTTTTCGTCATCATAGCTTTCGCGGTATACTTGTAGGAAGCCGTCGAACGTAATCACTTCGCCTGTTGCAATGAACTTCTCTTTCATGCCGTCGATAGCCACCGAGATGGAGGTTCGCTCCAGTTCTGCATCTGCCATCTGGCAGGCGATAGTCCGTTTACGAATTAGTTCGTACAGTTTTTTTTCCTGTGCGTTTCCGTTGATTTCCGTGTTGGATATGTAGGTGGGGCGGATGGCTTCGTGTGCTTCTTGTGCCCCTTTGCTTTTTGTGTGATACTGGCGATATTTGTAATACCGTTCCCCATAAGTAGCAATGATGGCTTCTTTGGTCGTCCCCAATGCGAGCGAACTTAAATTGACAGAATCGGTACGCATGTAGGTAATCAATCCCGATTCATACAACCGTTGCGCTAACATCATGGTTTGGGCTACGGAGAATCCCAGTTTCCGTGCGGCCTCCTGTTGCAAGGTGGAGGTTGTAAACGGAGGCGCCGGCGATTTGCGTACCGGTTTTGTCTGTATATCTTCAATCGAGAATGTGGCATCCTTGCACGTTTCGAGGAAGGTACGCACTTCTTCGCTGTCTTTCAACCGACGGTTCAGTTCTGCTTTCAACTCCGTCTTCCCGTCGGGTAACAGGAATGTGGCGGTAACACGGTATGCTGCTTCAGTAACGAAATTGTGTATCTCTCGTTCGCGTTCTACGATAAGGCGGACGGCAACCGACTGTACACGTCCTGCAGAAAGCGCGGGCTTGACTTTTCGCCAAAGTACAGGGGAAAGTTCGAATCCTACAATCCGGTCAAGCACTCGTCGTGCCTGCTGAGCATTGACAAGGTTAATGTCAATGTTTCGCGGCGTTTCGATAGCATGTAGTATCGCATTTTTGGTGATTTCGTGGAAAACAATCCGCTTGGTGTGTTCAGGACTCAAGCCGAGCACTTCATACAAATGCCAGGAGATGGCTTCCCCTTCCCGGTCCTCATCGGATGCCAGCCATACGGTATCAGCCTTTTTCGCTTCCGACTTTAATTCGGATACGATTTTTTTCTTATCTGCCGGAATAACGTACTCCGGTTCGTAGTTGTTTTTGATGTCAATACTGAATTCTTTCTGTTTTAAGTCCCGGATATGACCGTAACTCGACAGTACTTTGTATTCCTTTCCCAAAAACTTTTCTATGGTTTTCGCTTTTGCGGGGGATTCGACAATCACCAGATTTTTCTGCATATTTTTGATAATATAATATGTAAACGGCTGCAAACTTACTCAAATAATTGACGTAACGAAGTTTTGTTCGGTAAAAACATCAATTTTTTTCATTTTTTCGTCCCGTTTTTGTGCCTTCCCTGTTCCTGCGGCTGGCTTTGCCCTGTTTCAGAATCTCTTTTCTGTCTCTCCTTGTTTCTTCTTCTTTGTTGCCCAATCCGGAATTTATATGTACGTTTGCCGTAAAGTTGACAACGATGGAACAGATAAAGCGGATGATTGCTGAGGGGAAAGTGAAAGAGGCTATTTCCCGTTTGACGGAACTGATTGAGGGAGGAGCTGTACCGCTCGACGAATGTTTTTACCTGCGAGGAAATGCCTATCGTAAACTGGGGCAGACACGGTTGGCTCTGAACGATTATCTCGAAGCGATAGCGCTGAATCCCGATTCGCCGGCTGCAACGGCTTACCGGATGCAGATACGGATTCTCGATTTTTACAATAAGGATATGTATAACCAGTGATATGCTTTTAGAGAGTGAAAGCGTGGTTGACTACTCCCCAGACGAACGTTCCGGTAAGGGAGATTCCCATAATCGTAAACAGCAGGATTAAAAGAGCACGGATGTATTTGGCATCGGGCTTTGAGGGTTGTTTCAACGTATGCCGGAAATATTGCCGAAAGAAAATATAGAGCGCCGGTACCGCCGAAACAGCTAACAAAAAGTCTTCCGGGATATTGTATGAATAGGTCTTTGCCACTCCGATGATGGACCAATGGGTCAGGCAGAGCACAATAAACAAATTGATTTTTTTGGAGAAAAGCAGCAGCAGCCCGATGGTGAAGATAGTCACCGAACAGGGCATGAGCGGTGAAGTGATTTGCGGAAATTCCATGCCGCGAGCCAATGAGACGGCGGGATAGATGAAAGGCATGACCAAAAGTATCCATGCCAGCCAGTCGAGCTGTCGGTCGCGTTCGAACGTAGTGTACTCTTTTGCGGCATCCCATATCCATACCAGTGCCATCAGACTCCAGAAAATGGTCATCACCAGATGGTAACTGCGTGCTTCACCGAAGTAGAGGTAATAGACGAACGCAATCCACAGATAGGTGAAGGCGAGGTATCCTTTCATGGCGGTTTTTATCCATGTCTTGTTACTGCGGTATAGCATTCCCGTAAGGAGCATTCCGATGAGGATAATAAATAACTGGGCGACCCATGTCGTCTGGTTGTAATCGGCAATCGTATCCCAAAAAATTTTCATGCTGATAGCTGCTTGTTGTTATGTCGTGTTAATGAAAAAGCTCTTTTCTGAAAAATGAAAATAGGTAAAGTTGCGCTTGCTGCCAAGAGGAATATGACAGTGAGCGTGACGATGCTGTTCGAGAAGAACATCTCGAAATAGCGGGTTCGCTCTGTCGGATTATCCATGTTCTGCAAAAACATAATCAGGGAAAAAACGATGCGGTACGCAAATTTCCCGGGAATCATTGGCAGCAAGGCAGGGATGTAGAGTACTGTCATCGGGCAGTGTACCCGTTTCCCTAACCAAAGGCTCCCGAAGCCGATAATCAGTCCGCCGAACATTGATGCTGTTGCGATGTCGATGCCGTAACTCATCAAGCAGAAACGGCAGGCATGTCCTGCGGCGGCAAGTAGGGCTATGTATGGAAATGCTTTTAAAGGAGGGTCGGAAATTGCTCCGAACCCGATGCCGGCAACGGCAGCGAAAAATGCGTCAATAAGTATATCTGTGATGAACATATTAATTGATTATCAAATTGTCTTTAACCAGTACAAGGGTAAGTGAAAGTCCGATAGCGATGCAAAGGACGAGCATCAACGCATTGACCAAGCGGGCGAAGCCGGTCAGTGTGTATCCTTCCACGATGTCGATGACACCGTTAATCAACGGTACACCGGGTACGAGGTAGAGGACGCTCGTTGCCAAGGCAATCTCCGATGTTGTATCGAAAAGGTAGGCGGTCGAAGCGCAGAGGGAAGCGATGAACGCACATACAATAAATATAATGTAGTGGTTGAAATGTTTTCGCTGCATCTGCTGCTTCAGGAACATCCCGGTTATGGTCGCCGAGAAAACAATCGTCATTGAGAACCAGTCGCCGCCGAACAGCTTACAGAAAGATGCGTTGGCGAATCCTACCAGGATAAGTACGAACAGGGAATCGATAGAGGGAGCATTGACGATTTTGTTGTATAACTTCCAGGCATCTGCCAACGAAAGGTTATTATCGTAAATGTTCCAACTTAATGCGCTCAGCTCGGCGTTGTGTTCAAAGCTGATGGGTAACGCCGGGATGTCCACCACTTCGCTGTGTATCTTGTCCGAGTTATTCTCTTTTAGTGTCAGGATGATGTTACGTTGGAAAACGCTGATGTTGACATCGGTCTCGTAGGCATCGCCAATCCGTTTCGCACTTCTTACGACACGTGACGTGTGTACTCCGCAGCCCATCATGTGGGCGGCGTATTCGGCGATGAATTTTGCGATACTCTGTAAGGATTCGTCTCTCCTCATAATTTATAGGGCATTTGTGAAGTTTGCATGTAAAATCCGAACGGGCTGCAAAGGTATTAATTTTTCCGTTTCGTCGTCCTCTGTCTACCCGATACTTTTTGGGGAAGCGGCAGAAAAAACCGAGGAAATTTGTGGTTGTTCACGAAAATTATGTTTACATTTGCATCGAGACGGTTTCGTACGGATGTTCGTCCGTGCGGATGAAAAGGGAATCGGGTGCAAATCCCGGACAGTCCCGCTGCTGTGAAACTCCATAAGTCCCGTCATTTCTCCATAAAGCCACTGGTTGCGCTATAACCGGGAAGGCGTCGGGATGAGGAGTCAGTCAGAAGACCTGCCGCTCGTTGAAATACTGTAATTGCTCGGGGGTTAGCGTTACAGGCAAGGTGATTTTATAAGCAACATAAGAGAAAAGAGATACGGTGGAGCGTTTGCTTACGGGCAATTGCTCGCTGTCGGTATCTTCATGGTGAGACATATCGCCGGTTACTGACGTATAGCGTATGAAATTTTGTTATTAATATAAGTTGTAATAGTAAGTTGTACAAGATTGTTCGGGCAAACCTGCGAAGGAAAAGCCGGACAGGCATCTCCGTCGAATTGATTCGACGGAGATGTTTTTTATAGGGAAGGAGTTGTTTCTTTGGAAATTTTTGTATCTTTGCAGTGTTGAAGTGGTGTAAACGGTTTGATCCGCAAGCCGTTTAGTAAAAGGGAATCCGGTTAGAAACCGGAGCTATACCCGTAGCTGTAAGTCTATTACCTTCGGCATGACTGCATAGAACCACTGACCGCTGAGGGACGCGTTGCTGTTCCTCCGGTTGGGAAGGTTGCCGGGAAAAGGATGACGAGCCAGAAAACCTGCCAATTCAAAAATGTTTCATACATGAACCTCGGGTAAAGGTTCAGTAATCGAACGTGTTATGCGATATTCTTTTTTGAAGTGTTTTGTATGTATTGCTGGGGTTTCCTTTGCTTGCAAGCTCGCTGCACAGGATACAACCGATGTGTGGACTCTTTCTGAAGTGGAAGTGGTAGGTAAAAACCGGCCGCGTGTCACCCAGTCGGCTGCTCCATTGCAGGTATTGGAAAGGGACTTCTTCGAGAAGTTGGGTATTCAGGATTTATCGGAAGCGGTTAAACGTTTTTCCGGCGTGACTGTACAGGATTATGGTGGGATAGGCGGATTAAAGACCGTCTCCGTTCGAGGGATGGGAGCGAAGCATACCGGTGTCAGTTACGATGGATTGCCGCTTTCCGATTTGCAGAGTGGACAGATTGACATCGGAAAATTTTCGCTGGATAATATCGAGTCGGTGTCGCTTGCCGTAGGGCAGGACGATGACATTTTTCAGGCTGCCCGTATGTTCTCCTCTTCCGGCACGTTGAAGATGAGGACTGTTACGCCTCAGTTTGAGGGGAAACCGTTCAACCTTCGTGCTCAACTGAAAGGGGGATCTTTCGGTCTTTTTAATCCGGCATTGCGCTATGAGCAGCAATTAGGCGAGAAGTGGAGCGCATCACTTTCAGGCTCTTGGCAACGTGCCGACGGTGATTACCCGTTTACGCTGGTCAATGGCGATATTGTGGAGGAGAAGCGGCGGAATAATTCCGATGTCGATATTTACCAGACGGAGCTGAACCTGTACGGTGATTTGGGAAAAGGTGGCTCGTTGCGTATGAAAGCCTATTATTACGATTCCGAACGGGGATTGCCAGGCTCGGTAGTGCTTTATAACGACCATGCTGCTGAGAGGCTGTGGAACCAGAACTTCTTCGGGCAGGTGCATTACCTGAACAAAATCAATGAGAAATGGTCGGTCCAGGCAAACGGACGGTTTAACTGGTTGCATACGCGCTACACTGATATTGGCGAGAAGTATGAGAATGGCATGATGGAGAACATTTATTACCAGCGGGAATACTACTTCTCGGGGGCGGCACTTTACCAGCCGTTTGAATCGTTTTCCCTTTCGTTGGCACAAGATATCTCTTGGGGTGATTTGGATAATAATTTTGAAGATGCGCAGTTTCCGTCGCGCCTGACTTCACTGACGGCGCTGTCGGCAAAATATAAAACAGACCGCTTCACGGCGGTTGCCACCCTGTTGGGGACGGTTGTCAAAGAAAAAGTGGAAGTGGGCGAAAAGGCTCCAGACAAACAGCGGCTCTCCCCTTCGGTAAGTCTTTCCTACCGTTTGTTGAAGAATGAGAACCTGCGTCTCCGTTTTTCCTATAAGGACGCGTTCCGGCTGCCTACTTTCAATGATCTCTATTACGATTGGCATGGTACACCGTCGCTACGTCCGGAGAAGGCGCAACAGTTCAATCTTGGATTGACTTGGAGTGGACGGTTCGGTTCGGTAGTCCGTTACATGAGCCTTACTGCCGATGCCTATTATAATAAGGTAAAAGACAAAATCGTTGCCTATCCTACGATGTTCATCTGGAAAATGGAAAACATGGGGACAGTGGATATTAAAGGGACGGATATCAACCTGTTTGCCGACCTGCGGCTGACGGATAAGTTATCGTTGCTCGTCTCCGGGTCGTACACTTTCCAGAAAGCGGTTGACGTAACCGATGAGTCGGACAAAAACTATAAGGACCAAATTCCCTATACACCCCGGCATTCGGGCTCGGGCTCGGTAAGTTTCGAGAATCCTTGGGTGAATATCACGTATAGTCTGGTTGGTGCTGGAGAGCGTTATATTAATCCGCAGAATACGGAGAAGAACCGCATTGAGCCATACGTGGAGCAGTCACTCTCGGCAAACCGCACATTCCGTTTCGGGAATACTTCGTTCCGGCTGCAAGTAGAGGTAATCAACCTTGCCGACAAACAGTACGATATCATCAAATATTATCCCATGCCGGGCAGGTCTTACCGGGTATCATTGGTTTTTGATTATTAATCCTAAAATGAAATAGCGTATGAAATTTTTGAAATTGTGTATCATTGTGTTTACAGGATTGGCATTCTGCTCTTCTTGTAATGAAGATAACCCGCTTCCTGAACCGGAACCTACGGAATTTACTTCCGGAGTCTTTATCATGAATGCAGGGAAAAAGGATCAGAACAATGCAAGTATCTCTTATTATAATACGGAGACGGGAAATCTGACGGCAGATATTTATATGGAACAGAATAACCGTGGTCTGGGAGATAAGGCGGAGTCGATGATTATGTACGGCTCGAAGCTCTATGTAACGGTCTATGCCTCCAATCGGCTTGATATTATCGATGCCCGTTCCGGGGTGTCGCTGAAACAGCTGGAGATGGAATCGCCCCGTTGTCTGGCGGCTGCCGGCGGAAAAGTGTTCGTCACGCTTTACGGCGGGCATGTTTGCCAAGTGGATACCGTATCAATGGAACTGGAGAAGACGGCTGATGTCGGTCTGAATCCGCAGGGCATCTGCGTGAAAGGGAATGAACTGTTTGTTGCCATTACGAAAGGTATCGGCGGCGAACGTGGTGAGACGCTCGACGTGGTCGACATTACTTCCTTTACAAAGACAAGGGAGATTCCGGTAGTGCTGAATCCGCAATATGTGTATGCCGACTCTGAAGGTGACCTCTATGTGTTTTCTTACGGCGATTACAAAAATATTAAATATGTGATGACACGTATCGATGGGGAGACCGGGGAGCAGACCGAAATCGAAGGGCTGAAAGCCGGCAAGATGGCTGTAAAAGGCGATGTCGCCTATATCATGTGTAACGATTATTATGCGGAAGGCGATAAGAACAGCATTGTTGTTTACGACTTGAAAAATGAAGTAATATTGTCGGCAAACTTTGTTACCGACGGCACGGAACTCGGCACGTTGAACGGTATCGGCGTAGACCCGGTTTCTGGGGATGTTTATGTTTCGCAGTCGGATTCCAACAACAACGGCGATGTGAGCATCTTCTCTTCCGACGGGAAGTTGAAAAGCAAGTTGGAAGTTGAAGTCTATCCAGCGGATATCGCTTTTGCAACCGGTTATAAATTGCCTGAGGAATGAGCCGTGTCATTGCTTTGTTGGTAATTTGCTGCCTGTTTGCCGGCTGTTCGTCATCTGGCAACCATCGGACGTCCGGGACAGTCCTTGCTTCGGATACCGCCCGTTATGCCGAAGGTTTCAAGATTTATCGGCACGATGGCTATATCGAGGTGGATATAGTTGACCCATGGAATAAAGGACGGCTTTTACAACGTTATCTTTTGGTTGAACGTGGTAAAACGGTGGCAGCCAATCTCCCGCAAGGGACTTTGGTCAGGGTGCCGATGGATCATATTGTGGTCTATAACTCAGTTCATTCTGCCATTATCGAACTGCTTGGTGCGACTGATCGGGTAGTGGGCGCCTGCGAAGTGAAATACATGGATACGCCGGAGATGAAGCGTAGGCTCGAATCGGGTGAAATTGCCGATCTTGGACAGGCAACCGCCCCGAATGTAGAGCGCATGGTGGAGTTAGGCACGGAAGTGGTGTTGGCTTCGCCGTTCAAGAATGCTGGGTACGGTCCGGTGGAAAAACTGGGGATTCCGGTATTGGAGTGCGCCGATTATATGGAATCTACCCCTTTGGGACGCGCTGAATGGATTCGTATTTACGGACTGTTGTTAGGGAAAGAAGCCTTGGCAGATTCCATCTTTGCGGAAGCGGAGCGCAACTACCTTTCGCTGAAATCACTTACTGCCGGGGTTTCACACCGTCCTGCGGTGATTCCGGAAAAACGGTTCGGCTCTTCTTGGTATGTTCCTGCCGGCAACAGTTATATGGCACGTTTCTATGAAGATGCCGGTGCCGATTACCTTTTCAGTTACTTGGAAGGGGCAGGGACTGTGCCGCTTTCGTTTGAGACAGTATTGGATAAAGGGATTCATGCCGACTTCTGGCTGATAAAATACAATATGGAAGGGGAGATGTCTTACTCCGATTTGCAAACGGAATATACGCCTTACTCGGCATTTGATGCCTTCAAGCGGCGTAATATTTATACTTGCAATACCGGACGGAACAATTATTATGAGGAGTTTCCTATGCGTCCCGATTACCTGTTGAAAGACTTGGTGTGGATTTTCCATCCGGAGTTGCTTCCCGATGGCTATCGACCGCGTTATTATCGTAAGATGAAGGAGTAACGGATTATTCCGGGAGGGTTTGGAAAAACTGTGATGCCTAAAAGAAAATCCTCTCACTATTCACATAGTGAGAGGATTTGTTTTTGGCATTTTTTTATTATAGGGAGTTGATATTGATATAGTCTTTGTTTAGATTTTCCTTTTCTTTTTGTTTAATTATATTGTTTGTCTCTTTATGCATATCCGTTCAACATTCCGTAGAAGTAGAGCGGCTTCAAGATATATACTTTCAATAACCATGCCAACCATTGTTCACGCGATGTGTCAATTAAAGTGAACGGGAACGAAACCTGCGCATTCTTGTCATAATCAAACTCGCAGAGCAACACATGGCCGTAATCCGTTACAATCGGGCATGCGGCATAACCGTTGTATTTTTCCACAGGTTCTTTCCCCTCCATCAGCGAAATCAGGTTTTTTGCCGCAATGGGTGCTTGTACACGTACGGCAGCCGATGTCTTGCTGGTCGGGATACCTGCTACATCTCCCAATGCGATGATGTTGGGATATTTCTTGTGTACCAACGTCTCTTTGTCGACCATCGCCCATGCTTCGGCGGCAAGTTTGCCTTCCGTCCATCCCAGCCCGGCGTCACGGACAAAGTCGGGCGCCGACATAGGGGGTGTGAAGTGAAGAAAGTCGTAATCTTCTACGAATGGGGTGGTAATTTTCTGGTCGCCTACCGTCTCGATGCGTTCCATGTGAACCTGCTTTTTCTCTAAGTCTACCCCTTTCACCCGGACATTCAAATTGATGGGGATATTCCGTTCCTTATAGATCTCTTCCAGACGCGGCGTAAAATAGGGAACATCGTACAGCTGATGTTCAGCAGTAAAGTAGTGCAAATCTACTTTGTCGCGGACGTTCTGTTTACGCATGTAGTGTTCGCTCAGTAAACAGACTTTCTTTGGTGCGCCGCCGCATTTGTGTTTGGTGTAGGTGTCGGCGTAGACGCCTTTCCCTCCCGTCTTGGCAAATTCCTGGATGGCTTTCCATGTCTTTTGTGCACCTTCGAAGTCGTAGATGCAGTGCGCGTTCCCTTGTCCCAATGTCTGTTGGGTGATACCTTCCACTCCTTCCCAGTTGATTTGTAATCCGGGTGCCAATACGAGAAAGTCGTATGTTATCTTTTCTTTACCGGAAACGGTCGTTACCTGATTCCAAATCGGGTCGACCTCCGCAACGGTGTCTTTTATCCATTTTACCCCTTTCGGCATGCAGCTTTCCTGTGTCTTCCAAACATCTTCCGGTTTGTACACTCCGGCTGAAATAAGTGTGAACCCGGGTTGGTAGAAATGTTTGTCGCTCGGGTCGATGATGGTGATGTCCGGATTATCTAACCAGTGCAACAGGCGTGCAGCCATACTGATGCCGGCAGCTCCTCCTCCGATAATGACGATTTTACCTTTCGCTTTGCTGGAGAAAGCGTTTGCCTTTTGTGTTCCCAGGTAGGTGAAGAATCCCGCGGATGCCAATAACTTGACGAATTTACGGCGGTCAACTTCTTTCTCTCCAATTTTTTTGAACAATCTGCTTAAATCTTGTGCCGACATAAGTAGTAAACTTTTTATTTTCGTGGTTAATAAACGGGCGAAATCTAAAACCTTGCCGGTTAGTTATGATTTCTTTTTGTTGCAAAGAAATGGATTAAGTTGGAATAATCTGAAAAGAAGACCACTACAAGTTTTGCTCAACGATATGAAGGGGTCGCGAATAAGTACTACAATCGTTGCTCAAATGAATTATTTGCTGGTGTAAATAATTGAAATCTAATTTATTCTATGTAATATGTTTTTAGAAAATATTTTCTCAATACTTCATTAAAAATTCTACCAGATTGGTGTCACTTTCCAGTTGCAGCCGCTTTCTTAAACGGTAACGTCGTAACTCTACGGCGCGGACGGATATGTTCATCAGCGATGCAATCTCTTTGGTCGACAAATTCATCCGCAGCAGACAGCAGATACGGATATCGCCGGTCGTGATGTCCTGGTACTCGGACTTGAGCCGTTGGATGAAGTCGCGGTGCGCTTCGTTGAAGTAACTTTCAAAGATATCCCAGTTCTCTTTGTCATTCAGCATGCCGGTGAGCATGGTGTGTATCCGGTTGTAAAATTTATTCGGGTAACGGTCGCCGAGTTGTTCCTTCTGACGTTCAAACTCTTCCAATAGCTCTTGCAGCGCCTGGCTCTTCTTTACCAGCGAAGAGGTTTGGCGTGCCAACTCGTTTTGTTTGTCTTCCAGCTCTTTTTGCAATAGCTCGTGCCTGATGCGTCGCCTGTTCTCCTCTTCCTCCTTTTGTTTTTTCTCGGTATTGAGCCGTTCTTTCCGTTTCGCTTTCCGGAAATGGTAGCAGATGCCGATGAACAGAAGCAGGTAGAGCAGCAGGAAGTAGGCGGTGTATGCCCAGAAAGAGCTGTACCACGCAGGCTTTACGTGAATGTTGATGCTGATTTCCGGGAACGGTCCTTTCACGATATATTTCCGGATGCGGAGTTTGTAATCGCCTTTTGGCAATTGCAGGAAATGCAGGCTTCCGTTTTCTTGCCATTCCGACCATTCGTTGGAGATTCCTTCGAGCATATAACTGATTTGGTGGTTCGGCGTAAAGATAGTGGTGCCGGCGTTTATGTCCAGCAGTTTGAAATCATGGGGCAGCGTGATGTCCGTGCTTGCAGGCGGCAACAGCTGCTTTCCGCGTTCATCCTCGAAAGCGATATGGTTGATATGAAGCAAGTGTTTCCCTGTGATGCTTCCGCTGATGAACTCCCGCGTGTCTATCAGTAACGTCCCTTGCATGGTTGATGCGAGGTAGAGGTTCTGGTCCAGCGGGAAGATTTTCTGTCCGCGTACACAGAAGTTCAATCCGTAGTTGTCCAGCTTGATGCGGCATTTCAGTGAAGCTCTGCCGCCTTCCCGTTCAAAAAGCCCCGCTTCCTCGCCCACAATCAACCAATATAAATCTTCGCTTACCGGGTAGATGTCATTCGATTTGGCGAAGAAATCCAGTCCGTTCATATCCTTGAATATGTCGTTGCAATGCAGGTAGGTAGGATACGTGAAAGCGTCACGGATATTTTTTTCCCCTTCCTCGTTGCTTATCGGCTGGAACAGGCTGTTTTTGTCGATCTCTTTTTTGAAATAGCCGTAGGAGGTGCGTATGTAAAGGATGTTTCCTTTCAATGTTGCGCCGTTAAGCTTTCCGATGTGGTTGCGCGTTCCCAGCAGGCTTAATGAGGTTTCCAGTGTGATGGAGGATATTCCGTTGTCGGTCGCCACCCATATTTTTGTGGGGTCTTGCACGCAGATGAAGCGGATTTGGTCGTCTGCGAGTTGGTTCTCACGAGTCAGGTGTAAGAGTATCTTTCCGTCGTTGTCGGTTATGTATAGTCCGTTCCGTTCCGTCCCGGTGACGTTGAAGCTTCCGACGGCGGCGTAGCAGGTGGGGTGCATGTCGGTCACCTCCTTCGGTAGGGGATAGGTTTGCACTTCCCGTTTGAACCGGAGCGTGTCGGGGAGTGCCGGAATGTTCGTCAGGCGCAGTTTCCCGATGCTGTCACGTTCCCAATAGGCGAGTCCGCTATCGCTTTGAGTGTAAATCTTTCCGTCGCGGTAGGTTACTTTTTTCACGGCCAGCCGGTCCGGCAGTTTGTGAAGCTGCCAGTTGTTTCCGTCGAAGACAAGCAAGCCCGAGTTGTTGGCAACATACAGGTAGCCGTCGGGAGCGATGGCCAGCCCCCAATTCAGGCAACTTGCTTTGTATTCATTAATCGTATAGTTTTGGATGAAAACAATCGATGGAATGATGTCGGCTCTGGATGAAGCGGCAAAAGCAAGAAAGGTCAGGATAAGCAGGTATAGTGATTTTTTCTTGAACATGTATATAATATATGTATAAATGGATGGCGCGTTTGCCGGGTGTGTGCCGGAAGCTTCACCAAGCTTCCGGCAACCCCGACGGCAAAGTGCCAACCTTACTTGTATTCTTGCCAGCTCTTGATTTGTATCTCTTCGAGCTTCATCCGGCAGAAGGCATTGATGAATGCGCTTGCCAAGCGTGCATTGGTAATCAACGGGATATTGTGGTCGATTGCCGCACGGCGGATTTTGTATCCGTTGGTCAGCTCCCGTTTGCTATGGTCTTTCGGTATGTTGATGACCAACTCGAAGATATGTTTGCTGAACATCTCCATGATGTTGTTTTCTCCCTGTTCATCTGGCCAGCATACAGCAACCGCGTTGATTCCATTGTCATTTAGGAATTTTGCCGTGCCGTGCGTAGCATAAAGCTGGTATCCTTTCGCGTCCAGCGTGCGGCATGGTTCGAGCAGGTCTACCTTGCTTTTTACAGCGCCGGAAGAGACGAGGATGTTCTTTTTGGGAATCGTGTTGCCGACGGCAACCATTGCCGAGAGCAATGCTTCGTCGAAGTCGTCACCGATACAGCCTACTTCGCCGGTCGAACTCATGTCTACGCCTAATACAGGGTCGGCGTTATGCAGCCGGGCAAAGGAGAACTGTGACGCTTTTACTCCAATCCAGTCGATGTCGAACGCACTCTTGTCGGGACGGCTGTATTCGGCATTCAACATAATGCGCGTTGCTGTTTCGATGAAGTTGCGTTTCAATACTTTCGATACGAACGGGAAGCTTCTGGACGCGCGCAGGTTGCACTCGATGACCTTTACGTCGTTGTTCTTTGCAAGGAATTGGATGTTGAACGGTCCGCTGATGTTCAGCTCTTTTGCAATCATCTTGCTTACCTTCTTGATGCGGCGTGCCGTCTCGAAGTAGATTTTCTGTGCGGGGAACACCAGTGTCGCATCCCCGGAATGTACGCCGGCAAATTCGATGTGTTCGGAAATGGCGTATTCCACCACTTCTCCGTTTTTCGCTACGGCGTCGAACTCGATTTCTTTCGCGCCCTGCAAAAATTCGGATACCACTACCGGGTACTCTTTCGACACTTTGGCAGCAAGCCCAAGGAACTCGATCATCTGTTCTTTGGTGTGGCATACGTTCATCGCGGCTCCGGAGAGGACGTACGACGGACGGACAAGGATCGGGAAGCCTACCTTCTCGATGAAGGCGTCTATCTCTTCCATGCTGGCAAGTTCCGCCCAACGGGGCTGGTCGATGCCCAGTGTGTCGAGCATTGCCGAAAACTTGTGGCGGTTTTCCGCCCGGTCGATGGATAACGGGGAGGTTCCGAGTACCGGGATGTTCTGGCGGTACAGTTTCATTGCCAGGTTGTTCGGTATCTGTCCGCCCACCGACACAACGACGCCTTTCGGCAGCTCCAGCTCGATGATGTCGAGCACGCGTTCAAACGACAGCTCGTCGAAATAGAGCCGGTCGCACATGTCGTAGTCGGTCGATACGGTTTCCGGATTGTAGTTGATGATGATGGATTTATATCCCAGCTTACGAGCGGTTTGTGCTGCATTCACCGAGCACCAGTCGAACTCCACGGACGAACCGATGCGGTATGCGCCCGACCCCAGAATGACTACGTTGTTGTCGTTCGGGTAATAAGGAATGTCGTGCGCGCTGAAATCGTATGTCATGTAGAGGTAGTTTGTCAGTTCCGGATGTTCCGACGCGATGGTATTTATCCGTTTCACGGAAGGCAAGATGCCGGCTTTCTTACGCAGGTTGCGTACCTGGAGCATCTCTTTTTCCATGTTACCGGCGGGGTTTTCCGTGAACCGCGCAATCTGGAAGTCGGAGAATCCGAGCCGTTTTGCCTCTTTCAGGACGTCTACCGGCAGCTCTTCAATCTTATGATATTGCTTCAGAACGTTGCTGAAGTCCACGATGTTCTTTAACTTGTTCAGGAACCAGGGGTTGATTTTTGTCAGCCCGTAAATCTTGTCCACGCTGTAGCCTTGTTCGAACGCTTTCGCGATGGCAAAGATGCGCAAGTCGGTAGGGTTTGCCAGTTCGTAATCGAGGTCTTTAAATTCCAGGTCGTTATTGCCCACGAAGCCGTGCATTCCTTGTCCAATCATGCGTAGCCCTTTCTGGATAATCTCCTCGAACGATTTGCCAATCGACATGATTTCGCCCACCGACTTCATGCTAGAGCCTATTTGACGGCTTACGCCCACGAATTTGGTGAGGTCCCAGCGCGGGATTTTCACAATCATGTAGTCCACCTCCGGCGCTTTGTATGCCGAATTGGGGGTGCCCATCTCTCCGATTTCATCCAGGCCGTAGCCCAACGCAAGCTTGGCAGCGACGAATGCCAACGGGTAGCCGCTCGCTTTCGATGCCAACGCCGAAGAGCGGCTCAGGCGGGCGTTCACTTCGATGACACGGTAATCGTTCGTCTCCGAGTTGAACGCGTATTGGATGTTGCATTCCCCTACGATTTTCAGGTGGCGGATAGTCTGTTTGGAGAGCTCCTGCAACCATGTCAATTCGTTTTCGTTCAATGAGCAGGTCGGGGCAACCACGATGCTCTCTCCCGTATGTACACCCAGCGGGTCCACATTCTCCATGCTCACAACCGTGAAACAGTGGTCGTTCTTGTCGCGAATGACTTCAAACTCAATCTCTTTCCATCCTTTTAGCGACTCCTCCACCAAGATTTGCGGTGCGTAGGCAAACGCGCTCTCCGCCAATGTGAGCAGCTCCTCTTCGTTTTGGCAGATGCCGCTGCCCATGCCGCCGAGGGCGTATGCTGAACGTATCATGACAGGGTAGCCAATCCGTTTTGCAGCATCTACTGCGTCCTGCATGTTCTCCACCGCCTGGCTTACCGGTGTCTTGATGCCGATTTCCGACAGCTTTTTCACGAACAGGTCGCGGTCTTCCGTGTACATGATGGCTTCTACGGAGGTGCCCAATACTTTTACGCCATATTTGGCGAGCGTCCCGTCGTTATATAGTTTGGTTCCGCAGTTCAAGGCGGTCTGTCCTCCGAATGCGAGAAGTATTCCGTCCGGTCTCTCTTTTTTGATGATTTCTTCCACGAAATAAGGGGTAATGGGCAAGAAATACACTTTGTCCGCCACGCCTTCCGATGTTTGGATAGTTGCGATGTTCGGATTCAGGAGGACCGTGCTTATGCCCTCTTCGCGCAAAGCTTTCAGCGCCTGCGAGCCGGAATAGTCAAATTCCCCCGCCTGCCCGATTTTCAACGCGCCGGAACCCAATACGATTACTTTTTTGATTTCTCCTTTCAGCATACGTTTCTCTGTTTTATTTAATATAATTATATAGTTTTTCCGTTCCGCCGTCTCCCTCGTTCCGCCGTTGGGGAAGACGCAAAAAAAATGCGTTGATAAAAATAATCAACGCATTTTATATAAACAACTTAAATTCCTAAAAAAATAAATTCCCCATTGCTTTCCGATAAAATAACCGGAATTATGCAACGGGTAGTCCTGCCATGATTTGATGTCGTTCATCTCTCGTTTCAAAATTTCGGCAAAGATATGGCTTTTCTGTGAATCCTGCAAATCTTAGTGAATCCTTTCTGTGTGAAAATCCGCATTGGATGGTTATCTTTTGGTTGATTTCCAACAAAAACGTATATTTGCAGGTGATTGCCGGACGGCAGGGGCTTTCCCGGGCTCGGAAAAGTTATCAACAAAACAGCCGACTTATCAACAGCCCAAGGGGTAGTTCCGTTTTTAATGATTAGCTTTGCCCGGAATAAAGAAAGGAATGATATGGGAAAGATTATAGCATTGGCTAATCAGAAGGGCGGCGTGGGCAAGACTACGACGACCATAAATTTGGCGGCTTCGTTGGCAGCGTTGGATAAGAAAGTGTTGGTGGTCGATGCCGACCCGCAGGCGAATGCTTCTTCGGGATTGGGCATAGATATACGGAACGTGGAGCATTCTATCTACGAATGCCTGATAAACAGGGAGGATGCGTCGAAAGGGGTCGTGCCGACAGAGATGGAGCACCTCGATATCATCCCTTCGCATATCGACCTGGTTGGCGCGGAGATTGAGATGCTGAACATGGATAACCGGGAATATATCATGAAGGAAGTTCTCGCTCCGCTGGAAAATGCTTACGATTATATCCTGATAGACTGTTCCCCTTCGTTGGGGCTGATAACGGTGAACGCGCTTACGGCGGCGACATCAGTACTTATTCCCGTGCAGTGCGAGTATTTCGCATTGGAAGGCATCAGCAAGTTGCTGAACACGATAAAACTCATAAAGACGAAGCTGAATCCGGAGCTGGAGATTGAAGGATTCCTGCTGACGATGTACGATTCCCGGCTGCGGTTGGCGAACCAGATTTACGAGGAGGTAAAACGTCCGTTCCGCGATTTGGTGTTTACCACCGTCATCCAGCGCAATGTCAAGTTGAGCGAAGCGTCGAGCTACGGGAAACCGGTGCTGATGTACGATGCGGAGTCGAAAGGAGCGCAGAATTATATCCAGCTGGCGCAAGAACTGATAGAAAAAAATAAAAAGAGATAATCATGGCTACGATGAAAAAGGCACCTTTGGGACGCGGTTTGGAAGCGTTGATACGGATGGACGACCTGAAAACGGGCGGCTCCTCTTCCATCAGCGAAGTGGAGCTGTCGAAGATTGAACCGAACCCGGAACAGCCCCGTTCCATTTTCGATGAAGAGGCGCTGGACGAGCTGGCGGCTTCCATCAAGGCGTTGGGAGTTATCCAGCCGGTCACGTTGAAAGAGACGGGTAACGGCAGGTACATGATCATTTCAGGTGAACGGCGTTACCGGGCATCCATCAAGGCGGGGCTTGAACGCATCCCGGCATATATCCGGACAGCGGCAGACGAGCACGTCGTGGAAATGGCGCTTATCGAGAACATACAGCGCGAAGACCTGAACTCGATAGAGATTGCCCTCGCCTACCAGAAGCTGATAGACTCCTATGGGCTTACCCAGGAGCGTCTGAGCGAACGGGTAGGGAAGAAACGCACCACCATAGCCAACTACCTGCGGTTGCTGAAGCTGCCGGCAGAGATACAGATGGGGCTGAAAGATAAAAAGATAGATATGGGGCATGCCCGTGCGCTAATCACGATAAAAGACCCGAAAGAGCAGCTTGCCCTTTACGAGCAGATTGTGAAAGAGGGGCTGTCGGTGCGCCAGGTAGAGGAGCTGGCACGTGCCGCCGCCGGAGAGACGCCGGAGGACGGCGCCCGGAAGCGTGCCGTGTCGAAAAACCGCTTGCCGGAGGAATACAATCTTTTACGCGACCATTTGTCGAACTTTTTCCAATCGAAAGTGCAGCTGGTGCGCAACGAGCAGGGGAAAGGGCGTATCACCATCCCCTTCGCTTCCGACGACGAGCTGGAGAAATTGATAGAATTGTTTGATAGGTTGAGATGATGGGACGGATTATTTCCATTGTTTTTATTTGTCTCTTTCATGCGGTGGCAGGGCTTGCCCGGGATACGGATACCCTGCCCGACGAGGGGGCGGTGGCATCTGCCGACTCGGTCGTGACGGAGGTCATGGAGACGTCGGCGGCGGAAGCCGCACGGGTCATCGCGTCGGCCGACACGTTGCCGAAGGCGGCAGGACAGCGTGAGGTGGAAATCTTCAAGCCAGACCCCACGAAAGCCGTCTTGCTTTCGCTCGTTCCCGGATTGGGACAGATTTATAACCGGAAATATTGGAAACTGCCGATTGTTTATGGCGGATTTATGGGCTGTATCTACGCGATTACCTGGAATAACCGGAACTACCGCGATTATTCCACTGCCTACAACGACATCATGAACGAGAATGTCAACGACCCGTCGAGTTGGCACAGCAGTTGGCAGGATCTGGTTCCGAGCGGCGGCGACCCGGCGGATTACATAAATAATGAGAACTTCAAGACGTTGATAAAGAACCGGAAAGATTATTACCGCCGTTTCCGCGACTTGAGTATCATCATTACGGTGGGTGTCTACGCCTTGTGCATGATTGACGCCTATGTGGACGCGCAGTTGTTTGATTTCGACATAACGCAGGACCTCTCGATGCGTGTGGAACCGGTCGTGACGCCGCAGACGAGGTTCAGCTCCCGTACCTACGGGGTGAATTGCAGTTTTACATTTTAGAGGAAAAAGGATGAAGCGGTTGGTGTTTTTAGTTTTAGGCATGTTGTTACCCCTCTGGGTGCAGGCACAGGAGGATGCCCCTGTTGCCGGGGTCGACAGTATCTATTCGGTATTGTCGGGCGATACCCTCGCCGACGAGATAGGGCTTATCCCCGAAAGCCTGGATGCAAACGTAGACAGCCTGTTGCACTCTTGGCATGTCAGCTATTTCTCAAAGCGCGACAGCTTCTGCCACGATGACGAGGAGAACGTGTTTTTCCCCGACTCGGTCTATGTGGAGCGGCTCTCCCGATTGCCCCGTGTCATCCGGTTGACATATAATAATGTAGTACGCGACTGCATCGACCTTTATGCCGAACGGCGCAGGGGGCTGATACGTTACATGGTGGGCATGGCGGATTTCTATTTCCCGATAATTGAAGAGGTGCTCGATAAGCACGGGCTGCCGTTGGAGCTGAAATACCTGGCAGTGGTGGAGAGCGCCCTCAACCCCACGGCGCTGTCGAGGGTGGGCGCTGCCGGCTTGTGGCAGTTCATGCTGCCCACGGGGAAGATTTACGGCCTGGAGATAAACAGCCTTGTCGATGAACGGCTCGACCCGCTGAAATCCACGGAAGCGGCATGCCGTTATTTTAAGGATATGTATGCCATCTACGGCGACTGGTACCTGGTGCTGGCATCCTACAACTGCGGACCGGGGAACGTGAATAAGGCGATACGCCGCTCCGGCGGCAAGCATGATTTCTGGGATATCTATCCCTACCTGCCGAGGGAGACCCGTTCGTATGTGCCGTTGTTTATTGCAGCCAACTACATCATGAACTATTATTGCGACCATAACATCTGTCCGATACAGACCGACCTGCCGTTGGCTACCGATACCGTGAAGGTAGGTAAGATGGTGCACCTGAAGCAGGTGGCAGAGGTGCTCGGCGTCGATTTGGATCTGATTAAGGTCTTGAACCCGCAATACAAGCGCGACATCGTCCCCGGAAACACGGGGCGCGAAGTGTTGAAGCTGCCGGCGGCGCAAACCTACCTGTTCGCGGAACACGAAGACTCGATTGCTTCCTACAAGGCGGAAGAGTACCTGGCGCAATACCTGCCGCAGAACCAGCAGCTGCGCAACTCCGGAACGGCGACAAGAGAGCGCATCACCCACATCGTGTTGAAGGGGGAAAACCTCTATACGATAGCAAACCGTTACGGAGTGACGGCTCGCGACATCAAGAAGTGGAACGGGCTGAGCTCCACTCGGGTAGCGCGGGGAAAACGGCTTGTCCTATATGTGGATAACGGCGGTGTTTCGCTTGCCGCTTCCCGGAAAAAAACGGATACTGCCGGCGTTACCGCAAAAAACACATCCGGTACGGGTGACAAGGCCGACAGCTCCGGCAAGTTTGTGTTCTATGAGGTGAAGTCGGGCGATTCGCTCTATACCATCTCGAAGAAATACCCCGGCGTGACGATTTCCGCCATCCAGAAAGCAAACGGCTTGCGCGGCTCCTCCATCCATCCCGGACAGAAGCTGAAAATTCCTAACGGATGACGGAAATTCTTTTGTGCGAATTTAAAAAATATCATTTATTCCGCGCTTGATATGAAAAATATTAAGCGCAAACATGGTTACTGTTAAAATATTTTTCGTTATTTCGGTTGTAAAGAATAACGAAAGGTTGCTTTATTTTATGGATGTGCAGGTGGCGGGAGCATCGGGGCGATTCCCGTTCCAGCCTTTCCACATAGCCCGCCTGTCTGTGCGAAAAAATGGCTTACAGTGTCTCAGATGCTTGAAAATAACCTTCAGACGTGCCATAGGTTCCGAATCCTTATTGCCGGGCGAAATGTTAAAATGAAAAATTTTCTTCAATATTTTTTCTTTATCTCCAAAATATTACTAATCTTTGTGGCAAGGATCTTTATAAACCGTTTTTTTAACAATTTAAAAAAAAGTAAGCGTATGAATATTCGCCATTACGGGAAGCAAATTCCCAAAGTGTTGGTGTTATCGTGCTGTCTTGCCGTAACTCCAACCATGATACTTAACGCCGGTACGCCAAACACGACCATTACTAATCAAGACAGACAAATTGAAGGTGTTGTAAAAGACAATACCGGAGAAACTGTTATTGGAGCAAGTGTTTTAGTAAAAGGAACGACGACGGGAGTAACTACCGACTTGGACGGTCGGTTTGTTCTCAATGTGCCAAAAGGGGCTACGTTACAGATTTCCTATATGGGATACAAAACACAGGAAATCGTTATTGAAGACCAAACTTCCCTTGATATCGTTTTGGAATCAGACGTAGAAGCGCTTGATGAAGTTGTAGTAACTGCTCTCGGTATCAAGCGGGAGAAAAAATCTTTGGGATACGCCATGCAGGAATTGAAGACGGAGGGCATGACGGAAATCCGTTCGGAAAGTGCAGCCAACCTGTTGCAAGGTAAGGTTGCCGGAGTCCAAATATCTCAGTCAGGAACCGGTATGGGTGGTTCTACCCGTATCGTCCTCCGTGGTACCACCTCTTTGAGCGGTAACAACCAGCCGCTTTGGGTTGTCGACGGTATGCCTATCAACGATGGCCAGGGAGCTACGGTGAGCGGCGAATGGGGCGGTGACGGTATCGACTTCGGTGGCGCCGCATCCATGATCAACCCCGACGACATCGAATCCATCTCCGTTTTGAAAGGTGCCAACGCTGCCGCACTTTACGGTTCGCGTGCGCAGAACGGTGCCATCATCGTAACAACGAAGAAAGGTAAATCGGGTGAGTTGCAAATCGAATACAACGGTAACCTTACCTTCAGCCAGCCGTACGATTCGTACGAATACCAGAATGTATATAGCCAGGGCTCCGGCGGAAGCTTTGCCATCGGTGCAACCGGCAGCTGGGGCGCGAAGATGGAAGGGCAGTTGGTAAACAGCTGGCGCGGTGTCAACGCGCAGAGTATCTACAACGACAGCCGTTACGACAGCCAGTATGCCTTGTTGCCACAGAACAATTACATTGAAGATTTCTACCAGACAGGTCTGAACTACACCAACACGATTACCGCATCGGGCGGTTCCGACCATGCAACGGCTCGTTTCTCCTTCTCCGACCAACGGAACGAAGGTATCACGCCGAACCATACATTAAATAAGCAATATTACGATTTGGCTTCCGAACTGAAGAGCAAATACATTGATTTGAGCGTGAAAATCAATTATATGCGTCAGAAAGGCGAAGGCCGTCCCGTAATGGGTGAATACGGTCTGACCAAGACATTGATTACCATGCCTCGCGGTATCCGTCTGTCGGATTTGCAAGACCCGATTGGCTTGGACGGTAACACGGTCAACTGGATTGGTACGAGCCGTGAATATACCAACCCCTACACGAGGACGTTGCGTGACAACACCAACAACGATGAGACGAACCGTATCATCGGTAGCCTGCAGCTTGTCGGTAAAATCACCGACTGGTTGAAGGTGACCGGACGTGTGGGTATCGACTGGTACAACATGAAACGTGTGACCAAGGACGTTTACGCTCAGTCTATTAAGGATACGCAATATACACATGTAAAGTCCAATACCGAAGAGTTCAACGCCGACTTGATGTTGAACTTCAACAAACGTTTCGGTGATTTCGACATCACAGCGAACGTGGGCGCTGCCATGACGGCATACAAATACGATGCGATATCAGGTTCTTCCGGATATTACAGCATCCCGGCGTTCCCGACGCTCGGTAACGGTAACAACCAGGTGGTATCGGAAGACTTCTCCAAGAAACGCATCAACTCCGTTTTAGGAAACGCTTCCATCGGATGGAAGAGCATGCTTTATCTGGACTTCTCCGCACGTAACGACTGGTCGTCTACGCTGCCTGCCGACAACCGCTCTTATTTCTATCCCTCTGTCAGCTTGTCGGGCATCATCTCCGAAATGGTGGATTTACCGGAGCAAATCAGTTATTTGAAGGCACGTGTCTCTTACGCACAGGTAGGTAACGATACCAACCCGTACCGTTTGATGAACTACTACTATTTCGAGACTATCGGTGGCAGCATCGTCACTACCTCTCCTAACGACCCGAGTGTTAACTACGGTATATTGGCATTGCGTAACTTGCGGCCGGAAGATACCCGTTCGTATGAAGCCGGTATCGAATACCGCATGTTCGGCAACCGCTTGGGCTTGGATGTGACTTACTATCATGCAAATACCTACAACCAGATTCTGAACGTATCCGTAGCCGGTTCATCGGGTTACGAACGGCAGTTGATTAACGCCGGTAAGATGCGTTCCTACGGTGCGGAAATCTCGTTGACCGGTACGCCGATCGAAACCAAGGACTGGACATGGGACGTTACCCTGAACTGGGGTCTGAACCGTACCACTTGTGCCGAGTTGGATGAGGACCTGAAACGTTTCGTAGTGGGTGAGACCCGTCTTGCCAGCGTAGTGGTAGATGAAGGCGGCCGTTACGGTGACATCGTGGCAAGGAAATATTACGAACGCGACGAGAACGGGAACGTGGTAATCAATCCGGAAACAGGGCTTCCGGTTATCAACAGCGGTGAAAAGGTTATCGGTAACATGACACCCGACTGGACCGGTTCATTCGCAACGACTCTCCGTTGGAAAAACTTGTCGTTGAGTGCATTGATCGATGCACGCGTAGGTGGAGACATCATCTCCATGACCGATGCCTATGCCACTTCACACGGTACTTCCGCACGTACGCTCGAAGGACGTGATGGCGGCTTCGTAGTGCCGGGCGTATTGCAGGGCACGGGTGAGACCAACACCATCGCCGTGAATCCGCAAGACTACTGGCTGGCAGTAGGCGGCGGAACAGGTGTTGCCGAAGAGTTTATGTACGACGCTTCTTACGTGAAGTTCCGTGAGTTGTCGCTCGGTTACACATTCCCTCATTCCTGGTTGAAGAACCTGCCGATTTCCAACGTGAAATTATCATTCGTAGGACGTGACCTGTTCTATATTTTCAAAGGCTGTCCGAGCAACCCGGAAGGTTCTTTCGGACGTCAGGATTATGCACAGGCATTTGAATTCATGGCATTGCCATCCACACGTTCTTTCGGTTTCAATCTTAATGTTAAATTCTAATTCGTCTACCATCTTATGAAAAAGTTCATTAATAAATTCACCATATTAGGATTAGGTTTGGCTCTCGTCACCGGTTGCACGGGGAATTTCGACGACATGAATACCGACCCTAACAACCCTACGGAATCGTCCCCGTCGTTGATTTTCCCGAAAATGGCGCAGTACGGCTATTGTACCCGCTCCTGGGAGTGCCAGGTTGGGGAGAATTTGGCAACAAACCAGTATGCGCAATATGTTGCCTGCACGACGGCAAGTTTCACGACCGACCGTTACGGGTATAACGACCAGTATATCAAAGAGAGCTTCTGGCGTATGTACTACGAATATGTTGCCAACAACATGAACTATGTGGAAGGTACGCTCGAAGAGCACCCCGAATATGAGAACATGTACAACGTGATGCGTATCTATGCGGCATTCGTGGCGCAACGTACCACCGACCTGTTCGGCGACATCCCGTATACGGAAGCGAGCCAAGGCATCACTGCCCCCAGATACGATAGCCAGCAATCCATTTACGAAGACCTCTTCAACGAACTGGACGAAGCCATCGCTTTTCTGGAAGAGAACAAGGATTTAGGTTTGGCTACATTCGGTTTGCAGGATTTGATTTATTCCGGCGATTACGACAAATGGATTCGTCTGGGCAATTCGCTCCGCCTGCGTATGGCGTTGCGCCTGGTGTACGTAGACCCTGAGTTGGCACAGACGGAAGGCGAAAAGGCGTTGGCTACCAACAACCTGTTGTCGAGCGTTTCCGACAATGCCGGTGTTATCAACTACATCGAGAACGACGGTTATTCGTTGTTGACCATCAGTACATGGAACGAGTTCCGCGCCAGCAAGACCATCATCGATGCGATGTTGGCAAACGGTACCGTCAACAAAAGCTCGGTGAACGACCCGCGTCTGGAGCTCCATTTCAGCAAGACACAAGGTTACCTTGCCGGAGTTGCCGGAGCGCCTGAATACCGTGGCGTGCCGAACGGCCTGCCTTCAAGCTCCATGACTACGGACGAATATACTGCGCAGAACAACTCCTGCGTATGGGGATACAAATACAGTACCTGGAACAGCCAGTCCAGTATTGCTAATACGAATGATTATCCGGGGGATGTATATGCCCAGTTGGAAATCCCGAAACCCATCATGACCTATTCGGAGGTATGTTTCCTGAAGGCGGAAGCAGCGCTTCGCGGTTGGGCAGGTGCCGGTGACATGGCGCAGAACTACGAAGAAGGTATCCGTGCATCGTTTGCGGAATCGCGCCAGTATGCCGTGGACGCTTATTCTTACGACTCGGCTGACGACGAGACCTATATCACGGCCAACGCGCTCGTGACAGGCGACTTTGAAGAGACGTTGGAACAAATCATCACCCAGAAATGGTTGGCTTTGTTCCCCGACGGAGTGGAAGCTTGGGCGGAAGTGCGCCGTACAGGTTATCCTACATTGAGCCTGCCGGTAATGAACGAAAGCTCCGACATACCGCAAGGACAGTTCATCAAGAAGTTGCAATACATCAACGATGAAAAGAGCCTGAACGCAAATGCCAACGACGGTTCGCTGAACGGCGGCAACGGCGACGGGCGTAACGTCCGCGTATGGTGGAACACCAATACCAGATACCAATAGAAATTTTTGACAATAACTTGAAAGGGGGGGAGTCCGGAAAGCGGGCTTCCCCCCCCCTTTTTTGTTTTTTTATCGGCGCGTTTGGTAAAGAATGTGTATATTTGCCTGACAGCGGATGTAGAATTCACTATATTCGTGCAAATCTGACCAAGTGTAGAAAGGGAACGGTTATGGATGTGGATAATCAAAAGGTTACGGATGGGCAGGATGCCCCGGTAAAAGAGAAAAAGTCTCTTTCGGAAGAGGATCGGATGATTCGGAAAGGCTTCGACAAGCTCTTGAAGAGTTACCTGAACTCGAACCACCGCAGGAAAGTGGAGCTGATTACAAAGGCGTTCAATTTTGCCAACCAGGCGCATGCCGGCGTGAAGCGCCGTTCGGGGGAGCCATACATCATGCACCCGATAGCCGTTGCGCAGATTGTCTCCGAGGAGATGGGGTTAGGCTCCACCTCGATTTGTTCGGCGTTGCTGCATGATGTGGTGGAAGATACCGAATACACGGTGGAGGATATCCGCAACATGTTCGGCGACAAAATCGCCCAGATTGTGGACGGGCTGACGAAAATCTCAGGCGGCATCTTCGGGGAACAGGCATCGGCGCAGGCGGAGAATTTCCGTAAGCTGCTGCTCACCATGAGCGACGACATCCGGGTCATCCTGATAAAAATAGCCGACCGTCTGCATAACATGCGCACGTTGAGCTCGATGCCCCCCACCAAGCAGTTCAAGATAGCGGGAGAGACGCTCTACCTCTATGCCCCCCTGGCGCACCGGCTGGGGCTGTTCACGATAAAGACCGAGCTGGAAGACCTCAGCTTCAAATACGAACACCCGCAGGAATATGCCATGATTGAAGCGAAACTGTCGGCAACCGAGTCGCAGCGGCAGCAGCTGTTCGAGCATTTTGCCATCCCGGTCGACAAGAAGCTGCACGAGATGGGTCTGAACTACGAGATGAAGGCGCGGGTCAAGTCTATCTATTCCATCTGGTGCAAGATGGAGGCGAAGAAAGTCGCTTTCGAGGATATCTACGACCTCTATGCCGTGCGTATCATCTTCGACCCTAAGCCGGGTGTGGATGAGAAGAACCAGTGCTGGGATATCTATTCGGCGATAACCGACATCTACCGGATACGTCCGGACCGTATCCGCGATTGGGTGAGCCGCCCGAAAGCCAACGGCTACCAGGCGCTGCACCTTACGGTGATGGGTCCCGACGGGCAGTGGATAGAGATACAGATACGCAGCCGCCGGATGGACGACATTGCCGAGAAAGGCTTTGCCGCCCATTGGAAATACAAGGAACACCATGTGGAGGAGGATACGGAGCTGGACAAATGGATTGGGACGATTACCGAAATCCTGGAGAACCCCACGCCGAATGCTCTCGACTTCCTCGATACCATCAAGCTGAACCTTTTCAGCTCGGAGATATTTGTCTTCACCCCGAAAGGGGATATAAAGACGCTGCCGCAGGGAGCCACGGTGCTCGACTTTGCCTACGCGCTCCATTCCAACATCGGCAACAAGTGCATCGGCGCGAAGGTCAACCACCGTCTGGTGCCGTTGAGCCATCCGCTGGCGAGCGGCGACCAGGTGGAAGTGCTCACCTCGCGCTCGCAGGAGCCGCAGCCGGAGTGGCTGAAGTTCATTACCACGGCGCGGGCGCGCACGAAAATCAACGACATGCTCCGTAAAGTACGGAAAGATGCGGCGAAAGCGGGCAAGGAGAAGCTCGAAGCGCTCTTTATGCAGTGCGATTTGAAGTTCGAGCCGTCGAATTTGGACAAGCTGTGCATGTATTTCGGTTTCCAGAAACGGGACGAGTTTTATTGTGCCGTAGGACGCGGCGAGGTAAGCCTGCCCGGCAATCTGAAGAAACTGTTGAAAGAGAAGAAAGACAACGTGTTGTTTAAGTATCTCAAGCAGGCGTTGAGCCTGGGTGTGAAACATAATAAGCCGGGCCAGCCGGAGACGGTGGCGCAAACGGTGGAGCCGGAAAATGAAAAGCAGCACGCTATCGATAAGAAGAAGCCATACATCCTGCGGGAAGAGGCTTTCGAACGCAATTACGTGATAGCCGACTGCTGCAAGCCGATACCCGGCGACGAGACCATCGGTTTCCTGAACGATGACGGTAACGTGATTGTACACAAGCGTTCATGCCCCATCGCCATGCGGCTGAAGAGCAGTTTCGGGGAGCGCATCCTCAATACGGAGTGGAGCAGTTACCAGTCGGCATCCTTCGAAGCGACGCTCGAAATCAAAGGTATCGATTCGGTAGGCGTTCTGAATGCCATCACGAAGACCATCTCCGAGGATTTGAACGTCAACATCCTGCGGCTGGTCATCGAAGCCCGCGACGGTGTGTTTGAGGGACGGATAAAATTGAAAGTGCACGATGTGGGCGACATCCAGAAGCTGTGTGTCTCCCTCTCGAAGAATGACCATATCAAATCGGTTGCCCGGGTAGTGGATTGAGCCTTTTTTGCCGGAAGCTCCGGAAAAAGGAGGGCAGCGGCTGTGCCGCCGCCGCGCCTTTCCGGGATGCCCGCCGGGCAGGCATCATGGTTCGCCCAAATGTTCGATTAAGCAGTTTACCTGTTTGGGAGTGTAAATTTTCTGGAAAGGTTGCCAACCGGCTTCGCGTAGCTTGCGTTGTAACTCTTTCGATGCTTGAATCCAGCTGTACATACGTTTGTATGCGGTTTTGGGACTTGCTTCCGGGAAGTACAGGAGTGCAAACTCGGTAACTCCCCACGATTTTGAGAATTTTTCTCTTGCGTCATGATTTTTCATGGCATTCTTCGTTTTTAGTTTAAATTAAGTAATGCCGCGAAAGTAAGTTGAATTAATAGAATTTGCAAATAAATTTCGTAAAACGGGACCATTTGGGAGGGAATAGGCTTTTAGCCTATTAAAAAATGTAAACGCCCGGGTTCCGGCAGCGGCAGTTTTTTTGAAAGAAGCCGAAACGTTTTTGGAAATAAGCAACGAAAAGTGTTTTTAAATATTAAAAATGACCTTGGAAAACCGCGATTAATATAAACAATGTTATTATTAATATTATTTTACTTAACGGGGGGGGGTAATCTACTTTTTTATTAATATTTTTATCTCCACATTGAGGAGATAAAAGTGAAAATATGAAAAAATCTCGGAGAGGCGAGGATGATATTTGAAAGGATGATTAGTGTGGTGTGACAAACGTAACCGTGTTGCTAATTATTTCTGATATTGATTAAAATTCAGCGTTTTATTTCTTTTAATGTATTATTCCAAGAATAGTAAAGTGACGTGTATGAGGAATCGTGTTCTTTTACACAAGAAAGCGTAATGATAAATAAAAAAGTAACAGTAAAAAAGAAAAGGAACTGCCTATGGGGAAATAGAAAGAAACTTGATTGAATGGAACGAATACTATGATAACAAGAGTAGTATTGCTAATAGAAATTATGTCTTGAATATGTGAAAAATTTGGAGTATGATAAAACGTAAATTAAATCGGAAATTACAATTAGCATGTGTTGCATGTTCGTTGTTGGCAATGAGTCCGGCTTATGCGGACAACAACGTATTGCCCGACGTGCGGCCTGCAGGGAGCGCTATCGGACCTGTCTATGAAAACGACCAGGCGAAAGGCATCCAGGTAAACGGAACGGTACGTGACTCGCAAGGCGAACCGCTTCCCGGTGTAAACATTATTGTCAAGGGGCAACCCACTCTCGGAACAACTACCGATATCGACGGTAACTACTTTATCACGGTTCCGAGCCGCAGTTCAGTATTGGTGTTCTCCTACATGGGATTTGAAAACGAAGAGGTTCGTGTAGGCAGCCAGATCAACATCAACTTGAACATGAAAGAGGTATCAACAGGTTTGAACGACGTTGTCGTTGTAGGTTACGGTTCCCAGAAACGTGCTTCCATCGTAGGTTCTATCACAACCATCCAGCCGGAAGTGCTCTCGCAAGGAACTACCCGCGCATTGAGTAACAACCTGGCCGGTAACGTAGCCGGTGTGCTCGCCGTACAGCGTTCGGGTGAACCGGGTGCCGACGGTTCCAACTTCTGGATTCGCGGTATCTCCTCATTCCAGGGTGCAGGTACCGACCCGCTGGTGTTGGTCGATGGTATCGAACGTTCGCTCGATGACCTGAACCCGGCGGAAATCGAGTCGTTCTCCGTATTGAAAGATGCTGCCGCATCAGCCGTGTACGGTGTACGTGGTGCAAACGGCGTTATCTTGGTTCAGACCAAACGCGGTAAACTGGGTAAACCGACGGTGAACGTGCATTTCGAACAGAGCTTCACCCAGCCGACCAAATTGCCGGAATATATCGGTTCTGCCGAGTACTTGAGCTTGTTGAACCGTATCGCATTGGATAACGGACAGGCGCAGAGCCCTTATTCGCAAGAGACCATCGACCACTACATCTATGGCGATGACCCTGCCCTTTATCCGGATGTAAACTGGATGGATTTGCTTACAAAAGATTTCGCCATGAACCAACGTGCCGACATCACCGTAAATGGTGGTTCCGACATCTTGCGTTATGCAGTGGTTGGTTCATACTACGGTGAACAAGGTATTTTCGAACGCGACAAATCGCAGTCATGGAACAGCGGTACCCACCTGAACAAATTCAACTTGCGTTCGAACGTAGATATCAACATCACCAAATCGACTTTGTTGACGGTGAGTGTCGGCGGATACCTGCAGGAGATGAACAAGATGGCAGTATCGTCCGACGACCTGTTCTCGGATATCTTTGAAACACCGCCTTTCGTACATCCCGCTTACTACGAAGAGAATGGCTCAATCTATTTCCCGGTAGTCAACCAACGTGCAAACCCGTATGTAGAGGGTACACAAAAGGGATATGCTACAACGACACAGAGTAAACTCGAATCGTTGTTCGTATTGCAACAGGATTTGGACTTTATCACAAAAGGTTTGAAGATTAAGGGGTTGTTCTCATTCGACCGCTATTCCTGGTCGGGTATTACCCGTTCAAGGACTCCGGACTTGTACCAGCCGGCTACAGCACGTGATCCGGAAACCGGAGAATTGATATTGAATGTGGCAAGTTACGGCCAGATGTTCTTGGGCACTACCGCAGATACCAACTGGGGTAACAAGGCAACCTATTTTGAAGCGAGCTTGAACTACGACCGTACGTTCGGCAAGCACCATGTAGAGGGGTTGTTCCTTTACAACCAGCGCGACTACCAGGACGGTAGCGTCGTTCCTTATCGCCACATGGGTATCGCAGGCCGTGCAGCCTATACCTATGACAGCCGTTACATCTTGGAGTTCAACTTCGGTTACAACGGTTCCGAAAACTTCGCCAAAGGACAACGTTTCGGTTTCTTCCCGTCGGTAGCAGTAGGTTACCTGCTCTCTGAAGAACCGTTCATGGAACCGTACAAAGAGGTGTTCAGCAAAATCAAATTGCGTGGTTCGTTCGGTTTGACCGGTAACGATGACTTGGGCGGTCGCCGTTTCGCGTTCCAGACGACATTGGGCGAAGACGGTGGCGGTTACGACTGGGGTACCAACGGACAGTACTACCACCGTAACTCCCGTTTCGAGGGTGACTTCGGTGTTTCCGACCTGACTTGGGAAACCGTATCGAAAACCAATGCCGGTTTCGAATTGGGCTTGTTCAACATGATTGAGTTGCAGGCAGACTACTTCTTCGAACACCGTTACAATATCTTCATGCAACGTAACAACATCCCGTCGGCTGCCGGATTCCGTAACACGCCGTGGGCGAACTTCGGTAAGGTAAACAACCAGGGTGTCGATATATCGTTGACAGTGAACAAACAGATTAACAAAGACTGGTATGTAGGATTCCGCGGAACCTTCACCTTTGCACAGAACAAAATCATCGAACAGGATGAGGCATTGGGTGTAATGGGAACCAACCGCCAGCGTACCGGAAAACGGGTGAACCAGCTCTTCGGTTTGGTTGACGAAGGCCTGTTCACATTCGATGACTTCCAGAAAGACCCGGTTACCGGCGAATACCTGGTGGCTGAAAACGGCGGTTATGTATTGAACGAAGACATTCCGGAACATACGTTCGGTCCGGTACGTCCGGGTGATATCCGTTATAAAGACGTGAACAAGGACGGTGTAGTCAGCTCGTTGGATGAAACGGCTGTGGGCGGTACGTACGACCCGCAAATCGTGTACGGTTTCGGAGCCAACTTGCGTTACAAGAATGTTGACTTCAACATCTTCTTCCAAGGTAACGGTATGACCTACGGATTCAAGGGCGGTAACTCCAACAACTTCACTCCGGGTGAGACGATGGGAGCCATGGGTAATATCCTTACCAACTATGAAGATGCCTGGACAGTAGATAACCCGAGCCAGGATGTGTACTATCCGCGCTTTACGTGGGGTAAGAGCGAGAACAACGTCCGCAACTCCACATGGTGGTTGGAAAACATGAGCATGCTCCGCGTGAAAGATATCGAAATCGGTTATACGTTCCCGAAAGAGTGGATGCAACGCATCGGTTTGTCGAACTTGCGTCTCTATGCAAAGGGCAGCAACCTCTTTACATTCTCTAAGTTCGATTTGTGGGATCCGGAAGTCGATACAAGTACAGGTACGAAATATCCTATCATGAAATCGTTCTCAATTGGATTGGATGTTAATTTCTAAAACAGAAAGGTATGAAAAAAATGAAATTATATAAATATGTAGGATTATCGGCGTTGTGTCTGTCGCTGAACAGTTGTGCGGACTTTATTGACAATGCGCCGGATGATATCCTGACTTTGGAAATGGTGTTTGACGACAAGACGCGTATGGAGGACTGGCTTGCCGGTGTGTACCAGCAGATCCGTGACCCGCGCTGGTCTGGTTTGCGTAATGACGCATTCGAGATGCTTGCCAACGATATGAACCCGTCGCAGGGATGGTTGCCTTACTGGGGTGCCGGTTCCGGTTTGGGATACCGTGTAGGACAGTGGGAACCGAATACTTCATGGGACGGTTCATACTGGACAATGCAGCAGCAGGTGCGCCAGGCGTATATCTTTATGGACAACGTAAAACCGCTGCCTAAACAGAATGTGACGGAGGCTGATGTGGAGACCATGAAAGTGGAATGCCGCTTCATGATTGCCTACTATTACTGGATGATGACTTATGCGTACGGTGCCGTTCCTTATTTTGAGGACGACATGCCTTCAACTTCTACAGACTTGATGCGCGGACAGGCAACGTTTACGGAGATGATGGACTTCTTGGACAAGGAGTTTGCTGAATGTGCCGAATTGTTACCTGAAAGTTGGACCGCACTCTATGGAGGTCGTGCCACCAAGTTGGCTGCGTTGGCGATGCGTGCACGTATCCTGTTGTTTGCAGCCAGCCCGTTGGTAAACGGTAACCCATGGTATGCAGGCCATGTGAATAACGATGGCGAGGAGATTTTCCCGTCTACATACGATGCCAGCAAGTGGAAAAAAGCTGCCGATGCGTTCAAGACGTTGATCGATGAGGCGAAAGCCGAAGGAAAAGAGCTTTATATTGAGAAAAATGCTGACGATACTGTTGACGGCTTTATGTCTTGCTATGGCTCAACGATACGCACCATAGGTGAAGGTAACAACGAGATTATATGGTGGCGTCCGAACTGGTCGCGCGGTGACTGGGAACAGCACAGCACCCCGCGTGGTTGCGGTGGTAACGGTGGTTTGGGTGTTACCCAGTCGTTGGTAGACGCTTTCTTCATGGAAGATGGTACGGAACCGATTTTGGGATACAACACCGACGGCTCTCCTATCCTGAACCCGGATTGCGACCTTTACAGCGAAAAGGGATTCTCTACGGAACCGGAATACCGGGAAACTGACTACTACTTGATGGATGGTTACAAAAGCGATGACTATCCTGCCGATGTGATTGCTCCTGATGGCAAGCGGCTGATTGTGCAACCGAATACGTTCAACATGTATTGCCACCGCGAACCGCGTTTCTACCTGACTGTGGTATGGAACGGCCAGTGGTTCAAATGGGAAAACCGCAATACGAACTTCTTGTATAACGGTCCGGACGGTGGTCCTACGCACGACGCCCCGCAGAACGGTTACCTGAACCGCCGCGGTGTTCACTTGGATTATATCCCGCGTGACAACAACCACCCGTACACTTGTTCGCCTATCTTCCGTCTGGCCGAAGCTTACTTGGGTTATGCAGAAGCGTTGAACGAATGTGACGACCGTGCAAGTCATACTGAAGAAATCCTTACATACTTGAACAAAATCAGAAATCGTGCAGGTATTGCCGAGTATGGCACAGGTACGGATGCGAACGGATTCCAGCGTATCCCGTTGGATATGAACGACCAGGATGAGGTTCGCCGCCTGATCCACAAGGAACGCCGTGTGGAATTTGTGGCTGAAAGCATGCGTCTCTACGACTTGCGTCGTTGGAAAACTGCCCACTACGGAATCAATAACCCGAACACGGATGGTGGTAACCCGGATCCGGATTGGGGTTGTGCGACTCCGGACTTTGGTATGAACTATTACGGAACGGAATATACCGACCAGGGTGACAATGCATTCTTCAAACGTACACAGGAGAAAGCCCGTGTATTCCCGACGAAGTATTATTGGTACCCGATCCACCAAAGTCAGATCGATAAAGACCCGACATTGGTTCAGGCTCCGTTCTGGGTAGATAATTCATCTGCAGAATAATGACAAGTGACAATGGATTGGCGGAGTGCTCTCTTTGAATCCTGAAGTTCCGCCAATCGCACTGTCTACTGCTTTATACGTTTGATTTATGATGGGCGGCGGCGTCGCGGAGACGCTGCCGCTTATTGTTTACGGAAAGACAATAAAAAAAGGATAACAGGAACATTACGTTCCTGTTATCCTTTTGATGTTTAGTGGGGCTGTCCCTGCGGATTCCCGTTTCCCGGGCTATCCCTTGCGGATGTTGGCGGGGCTCGCCTTTTGGCTTGCCCGTAAGCCCAATAACCATTTCAGCAACTCCAATAAAAATTCCAAAATTCGCCTTATTTTACTCATTCGACAAAACTTAACGGTTATGATTAATTAAAGAAACGATGGTTTGAATCCGTTTGGCAAGAGAAACCAGGCTTCGTCGGTAGAGTTCGCGGTTGTCGCCGTTCTGCTCGCTGATGTACCGGCTGTAAGCGATTTCTTTTGCGTACGCTTCGATATTCCGGCTGAACGACCATGCCATCCGGTAGCCCTCTTTTATCAGGCGGGCGAAATCGAGGAACGAGTTTTTTACGGTGTCGTATCTGCGGAACGGAAGCGCGTCGGCTCCGTTCGCCAGCGTGATGACTCCGCCGTGCCAATAGTCGTTGCTCTTCCCGTAGGCGGTCAGTCCGAAGAAGTTGTTCCCCTTCAGAGCGAGATTGCTTTTTCCCCATCCGCTTTCCAGTGCCGCCTGCGCCAGCGTGACAATCGGATTGAGGTGAAAAACCGTCTCGGCTGAATTTGCGTGGGGAAGCATTCCTTTGACAAAGAAGATTTGCTCCTGTTCATTCATGCAGACGCTTTTTTATTCTCCGGAAGGGATCTCTTCTTCGTTCTCGCTGCTGCCGCTCTCCTCTTCGTCGCTGATGCGTTCCAGCTTGATATCTTCCAGCATCAGCCGCAACGCTTTCCCGGGGAAGAAGACGATGCGCGGTTTGCGTATCATGGAGACATTGAACTCTTCGGGGGTTTCTACGCCGCTGCTTCCCAGGCTCACCCGGAATTTCCCCATATCTCCCAAGTCTATCGACTCGCCGCGTTGCAGCCCTTCCGTCAGGCATTTCACCAATCCTTTCAGGACCAGCGCCACATCGCCGTCGCTTGCGGTGGAGCGGTCGGCTATGCGGTTACACACGCCTTCGAAATCCATCGTCCCGCTGACGTTGGCTGAAGCATACAACAATCTGGAATCCGGTTCTGCGCCTGCCTTCAAGTTCTTTCTCGGAACTAATCTGTACTTTACTGACATAATTGTAAAAGTTTTAAAAAGTGAATACTCGCGGCTTCCCTTGTGTGGAAGCACGAGGCAAAGGTATACCGGGCGTTACCTGTCTCGAGAGCGTTCGGACGGCTACGGAAGCGAATCTCTCTTTTTCGGGGATATTGTCTTTTTTTCTTCGTTTGTTCCCGTTTTGAAAGGAGCGGTTTTCATTATTCTGCAAATGCCGGAACGCAACGGGGTGCGGCGCATGGCAGAACAGACGAAGAGGCGGCAACGGTAAAACCGCTGCCGCCTCTTCGCGTTTGTTGCCGGGTTACTGTTTTTTTTGCAGTTCGGTCTCTATGGGGTCGGCATATTGCTCTTGCAGGCGGTGCAGCTCTTGCAGCAAGTCGGTCGTCACCTGCTCGTAGCCGGGTGTGCCATACAGGTTGTGCATCTCGTGCGGGTCGGATTCGAGGTCGTATAACTCCCACGCGTCGATGTCGTTGTAGAAATGGATGAGTTTATAACGCTCGGTGCGTACCCCGTAGTGGCGTTTCACCATGTGCTCGGCGGGATATTCATAGAAATGGTAGTAGAGAGACTTGCGCCAGTCTGCTGGTTGTTCGCCCCTCAGCAAGGGCAAGAGGGAGACGCCGTGCATGTCCGCCGGTATGGGCACACCTGCCAAGTCGAGGAAGGTGGGGGCATAGTCGATGTTCTGCACCAGTTGCCGGATGTCGCCGCGCGCATTCAGCCCTTTCGGCAGGCGCATGACAAGAGGCGTGCTCATTGACTCCTCGTACATGAACCGCTTGTCAAACCATCCGTGTTCGCCCATGTAGAACCCCTGGTCGGAAGTGTAGACCACGAGCGTGTTGTCCAGCATTCCCTTCTTCTCAAGGTAGTCGAGCACGCGCCCCACATTGTCGTCGAGCGATTTTACCACCTTGGCATAGTCGCGCATGTAGCGTTGGTATTTCCATTCGGCAAGTTCTTTGCCTTTGAGGTTGCGGCGGTAAAATTCTTCGGTTATCGGTCGGTAGAACTCTTCATATCTTTTCCGGTCTGCCGGGTCGAGCCTGCTTATAAGGGCGCGGTAGGTGGCTGCCAGCGGTGTGTTTGAGTCGGGGAGGTGCATCTTGGTGTCGTACACGATGTCCATGTCCTTCAGTATGCTCATTTTTTGGGCCGCTGCCGCTTTGCGCCCTTCATACGTGTCGTAGAAGGTTTCGGGCAGCGCGAAAGTCTTGTCCTCGTAGAGCGACAGGTATTTCAGTTCGGGCAGCCAGTCGCGGTGCACGGCTTTGTGGTGGATGAACAGGCAGAATGGTTTGTCCGGGTCGCGCTTGTTTTCCAGCCAGTCTAAGCTCAGGTCGGTGATGATGTTCGTCACGTAGCCTTTACGCACTACGCGCTTGTTATCCATCTGTATGAAACTGGGGTTGTAATAATCGCCCTGTCCCGGAAGTATCTCCCAATAATCGAAGCCGGTAGGGGTACTTATCAGGTGCCACTTGCCGACGATGGCTGTCTGGTAACCGGCAGCCTGCAGGAGTTTGGGCATGGTCTGCTGCGAGCCGTCGAACACGGATGACTCGTTGCTGACAAAGCCGTTGGCGTGGCTATGCTTGCCGGTAAGCATGCAGGCACGGCTGGGACCGCTGATGGAGTTGGCTACGAAGCTGTTTACGAAGCGCACGCCATCGGCGGCAATCCTGTCCAGATTGGGAGTCTCGATGTGGCGGCGGTCGTAGCAACTCATCATTTGCGCCGTGTGATCGTCGGTCATGATGTAGACAATGTTGTAACGTTGCGGACGGTTCTCCTCGTCCGCCAGCCCCCGGGCTATTGCATCGGTGGCGTTACCCGTGGCGGGCAGGAAGGCTGCACCCGCCAGAGAGCACAATACAGTTTGCGAAAAGAGTTTCATATTGAATGTTTTTGGTAATGTACAAATTTACGAAAAATCTTCGATATTCTGTTCCGGGAGAATAAAAAACAGGCCGATGCCTTGTCTCCTGTCTCCTCATGCGTGCTTTACAGTTTACCGCGCCTGATGGCTTCCATAACGTTGGCGGGGGCGCGATTGGCTTGCAGCTCGCGCTTCATAAAGTCCATATAGGGGGCTGCGTGGTCGAAGAACCGGTAGTAACCCTGGCACAGGTAGTTCAATCCCGGTTCGCCATCTGTAGTCTTGCAGAAACGGTTCTTGGGGCATTCTCCGTTGCAGGCAAAAAGGTAGGGGCACTTTTTGCATTGGGCAGGGAGTGCCGTGTACTTCGCCTGTCCGAACTTTTGCTGGCGTTCGCCGTACATCATTTCTGCCAATGTATTCGAGTAGATGTTGCCAAGTTTGTATTGTGGAAAGACGAAGTGGTCGCACGAGTACACATCGCCGTTGAATTCCATTACCCCTGCATGCCCGCATGTCTTGGCAAGGGTGCAGATGCCGGGCTGTTCGCCTACCCAGTTGGCCAAAGTGGAATCGAACAGCTGGATGTAATAGTTGCCCACATCCTGGCGTACCCATTCGTCGAAGATGCTGCAAAGGAAGTTGCCCCATTGCCGCGGAGTGATGGAAAAGTCTGCCAGCCCTTCTTTGCTCTCTTCGTCCACTGCTGCCAGATGTCGCCCGTCGGCATGAGGGGCGATGCGTTCAACAATGGGGGCAAACTGAATGTAGTGGCAGTCCAACTCCTTAAAGAAGTGGTAAAACTCCAGCGGATAGTCTGCATTGTAGTCGTTCACGACGGCCATGGCGTTCCACTCTACGTTGTGCTTTTTCAGCAGGTTTATTCCTTGCATTACTTTGACGAAAGAGGGTCTTCCCTGCCTGTTCCTGCGGTATTCGTCGTGAAACTCCTGCGGACCGTCGATGGAGATGCCCACCAGCCATTGGTTGTCGTGAAAGAACCGGCACCACTCATCGGTAAGCAGTGTGCCGTTGGTCTGTATGCAGTTGACTATCTGCCGTCCCCTTGCATATCTCTTTTGTAAAGCCTGCGCTTTCCGGTAGAAGGAGAGGGGGCGCATCAAGGTCTCTCCTCCGTGCCAGGTGAACAGCACTTCCTGCATGGTTTGTGAATTGATGTATTCTTCGATGAACTTTTCAAGCAGTTCGTCGCTCATCACATGTCTGGGGTTATCTTGGTAGAGCTTTGCCTTCTCCAGGTAGTAGCAATAGTCGCAAGCCAGGTTGCACAGGGCGCCGGCCGGTTTCAGCATCACGTAGAGCGGGTGTGCAAAGGGAGCAAATGTAGTCATGATAGATGTCGCTTTTGTCTGTATTTTCCTTTCCCGGGCTCTGCATGTCTGTCTTATGGTGTTTGTGCTTGTGCGAAAGCCGGGCTTCCGTACAAATGTACGGTTTTTTTTAAGAAATCGGGGTTTCCCTTGCAGATAATGGCACGCTTTGCGCTTTTTCCTCCCGATGCCGTGTGCTGTTTTTGGCTATGGTGGAACGTAAAAAGTATCCGCTCTTTGCCTTTCGTTACGGGACGCCGCGCCAATATCTGTAAAATGGGTAAGATTATCTGTGAAATGTTTACATCCGATCGGTTGAATCTCTCTAATTTTGTAACGGTGGATGAAAGCTGCTCCCGTACCGCTGTTTTCTTTCCGTGGGAAAAGAGGTGTCCGGATGGCAAACGGTCCGGAAAAGAGGGCAGGGACCATCGTGTTTTTATGAATAATGGTTTACAGAAAGGAAAGGTTATGAGAAAGGATTTTGGGGCGAAGCCGTTGACGTATCCGCAGCCGGTGTTTATCATCGCAACGTACGACGAGGAGGGTACGCCCGATGCGATGAATGCAGCCTGGGGCGGCATCAGTGAAATGAATGAAATCAGCTTGTGCCTGAGTGCCGGGCATAAGACGGTGAAAAATCTTTTGAAGCGCAAGGCGTTTACCGTCAGCATGGCGGAGGCCGGCAAGGTGGTTGCCTGCGATTATGTGGGGCTGGTCTCCGGAAACCAGGTGCCCGACAAGTTCGCCCGGGCAGGATTCCATGCGGTGAAGTCTGCTTTTGTGGATGCTCCGCTCATCGAGGAGCTGTCGGTTGCCGTGGAGTGCCGCCTTATCGACTACAATCCGGAGAGTTGCATCCTTCGTGGCGAGATTGTGAACGTAAGCGTGGATGAGCGGGTGCTCGATGACAACGGGAAAGTGGACGCTGCCAAGGTGGCTCCTCTTGTGTTCGACCCGTTCAACAACGACTATCTGGTGGTCGGAGCGAAGGTCGGGAAGGCTTTTTCGGACGGCAAACAGCTGAAGACGCAGAAATAGACGGACGGCATTGTTGCCGTTTCCGGGAATGAACAGTAACCATTAAAACAAATACATTACTTATTATGAACAGGATAATCATTGGTGCGGTCTGCTTTCTACTCGCTTTTGCCGGGACAACGGGCGTCCGCGCACAGCAGGCAAAGGCGTCGGGCAAGAAGGCTGCTCCGAAAGTATATATGTTCAAGGAGATTACGCCGGAGAACCTGGTGAAGATCTATGAAGCGCTGGGGCGTGAAGCCGGCGGAAAAGTTGCCGTGAAGCTTTCTACCGGCGAGCCGGGCGGGCATAACTTTCTCCAGCCTTTGCTGATTGCGGATTTGGTGAAGAAAGTGAACGGTACTATCGTGGAGTGTAATACGGCATACGGCGGCGGGCGCTCGAATACCGAGGCGCACCGGAAAGCTGCCGAAGAGCATGGTTTCACAGCCATTGCGCCGGTCGACATCATGGATGCGGAAGGCGAGGTGAAGCTTCCGGTGAAAGGGGGAAAACATATCGAATACGATATTGTGGGCGCCAACTACCTGAATTACGATTTCACTGTCGTGCTGTCCCATTTCAAAGGACATGCGATGGCAGGCTTCGGCGGCGCGCTCAAGAACATCTCCATCGGTATCGCGTCGGCAAACGGCAAGCGTTGGATTCATTCCGGCGGAAAGAGCACTACGAGCTGGGGAAACCCGTCGCAGGAGGAGTGGTTAGAGACGATGGCTGAAGCGGCGAAGGCGGTAGCCGATCATTGCGGGGATAAGATACTATATATTAATGTAGCCAACAAGCTGTCGGTGGACTGCGACTGCGATGCTTCGCCGGAGGATCCGAAGATGGGCGATATCGGTATCCTGGCTTCGCTCGACCCGGTGGCGCTGGACAAGGCGTGTACGGACCTGGTGCGTGCTTCGGAAGATCACGGCAAAATCCATCTGGTGGAACGCATCGACTCGCGCAAAGGCATGCACACCCTGGAATATGCCGAACAGTTGGGGATGGGCAGCCAGACATACGAACTGGTGAAGCTGGATTGAACGCCCCGAACCGTTTTTTTGCATAGTGGGAATATGGCTTATTAATCAATAAATATCTTATGTTACGTAAAATAAGACAAATACTTGCCATTCTTTTTTTCGCGTTAATCACGTTGCTGTTCCTCGATTTCACGGGAACAATCCATGCGTGGTTCGGCTGGATGGCAAAAATTCAATTCCTCCCGGCGGTGCTTGCCTTGAATGTGGGGGTTATCCTCTTCCTGGTGGTGCTTACGTTGCTTTTCGGGCGTGTCTACTGTTCGGTGATTTGTCCGATGGGTGTTTTTCAGGATGCCGTGTCATGGATGAGCGGGCTGCGGAAAAAGAAAAAATACCGTTTCAGTTATTCGTCGGAGAAACGCATCCTGCGGTATGCGGTGCTGGCGCTGTTCATCATCGCGTTGGTTGCCGGCGTGGGTTCGTTTGTTGCTTTGCTGGCGCCGTATAGCTCGTACGGGCGGATGGCGAACAATCTTTTCGCCCCGTTATACGGTTGGGGCAATAACCTGCTTGCCTATTTCGCGGAGCGGGCTGACAGTTATGCTTTCTATGAGACGTCGGTATGGTTGAAGAGTTTGCCGACGTTCCTTGTCGCCCTCGTTACCTTTATTGTTGTTGCCGTGTTGGCTTGGAAGAACGGGCGTACCTATTGCAACACGATTTGCCCGGTGGGTACGGTGTTGGGGTTCCTGTCGCGCTATTCCCTTTTCCGTATCTCCATCGATGCCGGCAAGTGTACTTCGTGCAGCCTTTGTTCGCGCAAATGCAAGGCGGCATGCATCGACTACAAAAACCACAATGTCGATTACAGCCGTTGCGTTTCCTGCATGGATTGCATCGGCACCTGCAAACACGATGCCATTTCTTACCGTCCGGCATGGAAGAAGAGAGCTACGGAAGCGCCTGCTGATGGTCAGCAGGCTGCCGTGAAAGAGACGTCGGCTTCGCGTCGTTCGTTCCTGACCGCTACGGCAGGTTTGGCTTCGGCTTCGCTGCTGAAAGCGCAGGAGAAAAAAGTGGATGGCGGACTTGCCGTCATCGAAGAGAAAAAGATTCCGGCGCGTGCTGCGGCGATTGTGCCGCCGGGTGCATGGAGCTCGCGCCATTTTCTGCAACACTGCACGGCATGCCAGCTGTGCGTGTCGGTCTGCCCGAATGAGGTGTTGCGCCCTTCCGGCGATTTGATGAAGTTGATGCAGCCGGAGATGTCGTATGAACGGGGCTATTGCCGTCCGGAATGTACGAAGTGCAGCGAGGTCTGCCCGGCAGGAGCCATCCGTCCGATAAGCCTGGCGGAGAAGTCGTCTATCCAAATCGGGCATGCGGTATGGATAAAGGATAACTGTATCCCCCTGACCGACGGCGTGGAGTGCGGTAACTGTGCGCGCCATTGCCCGACGGGAGCCATACAGATGGTTCCTTCGGAGGAGGGCGACCCGGAATCGTTGAAGATTCCGGTTATCAACACCGAGCGTTGCATCGGTTGCGGCGCTTGTGAGAACCTTTGCCCGTCGCGTCCGTTCAGTGCGATTTACGTGGAAGGGCATTTGGAACACCGGATGTTATAAATGGAACGTGAATAAGAAAAGAGGAAAATGAAAGAGAATATCAAGGATATGTCCCGCCGCGCTTTCTTCAAGAAAGTGGGGGCGGCGGGTGTTGCGGCAGCCGGACTTGCTTCGTGCTCCGGAAACGGGAATCCTTCCGGTACGCCGGGTGAAGTGCCTGCCGACAAGATGACTTACCGCACCAATCCGAAGACGGGCGACAAGGTCTCTTTGTTGGGATTCGGGATGATGCGCCTTCCCTCGGTGGGTGGCAGGAGCGCCCGGGAAGGGAATGAGGAAATCGACCAGGAGATGGTGAACCAGCTGGTGGATTATGCGATTGCGCATGGCGTCAACTATTTCGATACGTCGCCGGCTTATTGCCGGGGGAAATCGGAACATGCTACCGGCATTGCCCTGTCGCGCCATCCGCGTGACAAGTATTTCATTGCCACCAAGCTTTCGAACTTTGCCCCGGCTACCTGGACGTTCGAAGGCTCCATCGCCATGTACCGGAACTCGATGAAAGAGCTTCAGGTGGATTATCTCGACTACTTGCTGTTGCACGGCATCGGGATGGGCAGCGGCATGGAGGAGTATAAGAAACGGTATGAGGATAACGGTGTGCTCGATTTCCTGTTGGAGGAACGGCGTGCGGGGCGCATCCGCAATCTGGGATTCTCGTATCACGGTGACGTGAAGGTCTTCGACTACCTTTTGTCGAGGCATGAGGAGTACCAATGGGATTTCGTACAGATCCAGTTGAACTATCTGGATTGGAAATATGCCAAGGAGATAAATCCCCGGAATACGGATGCGGAGTACCTTTACGGTGAATTGGCGAAACGGAACATTCCTGCCGTAATCATGGAACCTCTCTTGGGAGGCCGTCTCTCCAATGTGCCCGACAATATCGTGGCACATCTCAAGCAGCGGGAGCCGGAGCTGAGCGTGGCATCGTGGGCATTCCGCTTTGCCGGCAGTTTCCCGGATGTTTTGACCGTGCTCAGCGGAATGACACGCATGGAGCATTTGCAGGATAATATACGGTCGTATGCCCCGTTGAAGGCGTTGACCGATGAGGAGTTCGGCTTCCTGCAAGATACGGCGACACTGATGATGCAATTCGACACTATCCCTTGTAACGATTGCAAATACTGCATGCCTTGTCCTTACGGGCTGGATATTCCTGCTATCTTGCTGCATTATAACAAATGCCTGAATGAGGGGAATATTCCGGAGCATTCGCAGGACGAGAATTACAGGACGGCACGCCGTGCCTTTTTGGTGGGATACGACCGCAGCGTACCCAAGCTACGCCAGGCAAACCATTGCATTGGTTGCAACCAGTGCAGCCCGCATTGCCCGCAACGGATTGACATACCGAAAGAGATGCGCCGCATAGATGAATATGTGGAGCGGTTGAAACAAAATACCTTATAGTATTGATGAGCGTTATGACATTAAACGAATTTTTGCGACATATAGAGTCGGGGCTTCCCCTTACGGGGGAGCTTCTCCCTTTCATGGACGAGATGGGGGAGGAAGCCCGGCGCATTACCTTTGAGCTGAACAGCTCTTACCATACGTTGGAGCAGGTGCGCGAACTGCTTTCGCGGCTTTTCGCTTACCCTGTGGACCCGACGCTGAGGGTGTTCCCTCCTTTCTATACGGATTTCGGGAAGAACATCCGTATTGGCAAGCATGTTTTTATCAATGCTTGCTGCCACTTCCAGGACCACGGCGGAGTGACCATCGGCGACGGTTGCCTGATTGGCCACAATGTGGTGTTTGCCACGTTGAACCACGACGAGAATCCGGCAAACCGGATTGCCATGACCTATGCGCCCATCGTGCTGGGCAAGAATGTCTGGGTCGGTTCCAACAGCACCATCCTGCAGGGAGTGACTATCGGAGACGGCGCTATCGTTGCTGCCGGTGCGGTGGTGACGAAGGATGTGCCTGCCAATACGATTGTCGGGGGCGTACCGGCAAAACCTATCCGGAATATTGTGCCGTGAAACAGCTCTCCGAACGATTTGTCCCCTGCCGGGTGAATAAAATCTCGTGAAAAATTGATATTTTTGTACACGAGATTTTATAAAAGAAAAGGGCAAACACTGTGGGGAAAATAGTTGAAACTCCTTTGATGAAGCAATATTTTGAGATAAAGGCGAAGCATCCGGATGCTTTGCTGCTGTTTCGTGTGGGAGATTTTTACGAATTGTATGGAGAGGACGCTGTCATCGGCGCGGAAATACTTGGCATCGTATTGACGAAGCGGGCAAATGGTGTGGGGCAATTTGTTGAAATGGCAGGTTTTCCCCATCACGCGCTCGATACTTATCTGCCGAAGCTGGTACGTGCCGGCAGACGGGTTGCCATCTGTGACCAGTTGGAAGACCCGAAACTGACGAAAAAGTTGGTGAAGCGCGGAATTACCGAGTTGGTTACTCCCGGAGTTTCCATCAGCGATACCATATTGAACCATAAGGAGAACAATTTCCTTGCGGCGGTTCATTTCACGAAAAGCGTGTGCGGTGTCGCTTTCCTGGATATATCGACGGGAGAGTTCCTGACGGCAGAGGGCACTCCCGATTATGTGGATAAGTTGCTGAACAATTTTTCCCCGAAAGAGGTTCTGGTCGAACGTGGAAGCCGAAAACAGTTTGAGGAGTGTTTCGGTCCGCGTTTTTTTGTTTTTGAGCTGGACGATTGGGTCTTTACGCCGGAAGCTGCCGAGGAACGGTTGCTGAAACACTTTGAAACGAAAAACCTGAAAGGATTTGGCGTGCAGCACCTGAAATGCGGCATTGTGGCATCGGGCGCCATCCTCCATTACCTGGACCAGACACAGCATACCCATATCTCACACATTCTTACGCTTTCACGTATCGAAGAGGAGCGGTATGTGCGTTTGGACAAGTTTACCGTGCGTAACCTCGAACTGGTTTCCGCCATGGGGGATGAAGGGGTGAGCCTGCTTGACATTATAGACAAGACCATTTCTCCGATGGGTTCCCGCATGCTCCGCCGTTGGCTGTTGTTTCCATTGAAGGATGCCCGGCTTATCCGGGAGCGGCAGGATGTAGTCGATTACCTGTTGGCACATCCCGACCTGGAGAAGGCTCTCAACAACGAATTTGGGCAGGTAGGTGATTTGGAACGCATCATCTCAAAAGTGGCAGTCGGACGTGTATCTCCGCGTGAGGTTGTACAGCTCAAAGTGGCGTTGAAAGCCGTTGAAGCGATTAAGTCGGATTGCCTGGGTGCTTCCGGGGAACCTTGTCTGGCACGTATCGGCCAGCAATTGGATAGCTGCCCTGCAATCTGCGAGCGTATCGCAAAAGAGATTAACAACGACCCGCCTTCGCTGTTGAACAAAGGCGGTGTGATAGCCGACGGCGTGGATGCCGAGCTGGACGAGCTGCGGAACATCGCCTATTCGGGGAAAGATTATCTGCTGCAAATTCAGCAGCGCGAGATAGAACAGACCGGCATATCCAGCTTGAAGATTGGATTCAATAACGTTTTTGGTTATTATATCGAAGTAAGGAACGCACACAAGGAGAAAGTTCCGGAAGAGTGGATACGGAAACAGACGTTGGTTAACGCGGAACGTTACATTACCCAGGAGCTTAAGGAGTATGAAGAGAAGATTTTGGGGGCAGAAGAAAAGATTCTCTCTCTGGAACTGAAAATATTCAACGAATTGGTGCAGGCATTGATGGAGTATATTGCGCCGATACAGCACGATGCCAATCTCATTGGCAGGCTGGATTGCCTGCTTTCGTTTGCCAAGGCGGCGGAAGCAAACCGGTATGTCCGTCCGGTGGTGGACGAGGATGGTGTGATAGATATCAAGGCGGGCAGGCATCCGGTCATAGAGAAACAGTTGCCGATGGGGGAAACGTACGTTGCCAACGACGTCTATCTGGATAACGAACGGCAGCAAATCATCATTGTGACCGGTCCGAACATGGCGGGAAAGTCGGCTTTGTTGCGTCAGACCGCCCTTATTACCTTGATGGCGCAGATTGGCTCATTCGTCCCTGCCGACAGCGTGCGCATTGGTATCGTGGACAAAATCTTTACCCGAGTGGGGGCGTCCGATAATATCTCGTTGGGCGAGTCGACCTTCATGGTGGAGATGAACGAAGCCGCCGACATACTGAATAACATGACCGACCGGAGTTTGGTGCTGTTCGACGAACTTGGCAGGGGAACCAGTACCTACGACGGTATATCAATTGCGTGGGCGATTGTGGAATATATTCACGAACATGCGTCACATCGGGCAAAAACGCTTTTTGCTACCCATTACCATGAGCTGAACGAGATGGAGCACTCTTTCAAACGGATTAAGAATTATAACGTATCGGTAAAAGAGGTAAACAACAAGGTGGTTTTCCTCCGTAAGTTAATCCCGGGAGGGAGCGAGCACAGTTTCGGTATCCATGTGGCGAAGATGGCAGGAATGCCGAAAAGCATTGTGAAACGGGCGAACGAAATCTTGAAGCAACTGGAGTCGGAAAACCGCCAGGACGGTATCTCCTCGAAGCCCATCAAGGAGATTGCCGGAAGCGGTGAAGGGTATCAACTCAGTTTCTTCCAGTTGGATGACCCTGTTTTGGGACAAATCAGGGACGAAATCCTGAATTTGGATATAAACAACCTGACTCCCATTGAAGCCTTGAACAAGTTGAGTGACATCAAAAAGATATTGAACGGCAAATAAGCGGGTAGGCTGACGCCTACTTATATATTAATGTATAAAGGCGGTCGGGCGCAAACAGTTCGTTTGCCGTTTCCAGGATATCGTCTGCCGTCTGCTGTTCGATTTGACGGAACACTTCCGCGAGCGGGTCGTAGTGTTTGTAATGCAGGATACTTTTCCCGAATCCCAAAAAGATATTTTCCCGGTTGTCGCTTGCCACGCCGAGCTGACCGATTGCCTGCTTTTTTACCGCTGCGAGCTGGGTGGTAGTAAGCCGTTTTTCCCGGAGGTTTTTCAGTTCGCGGTGTACCAGCCGGAGTGCCTTCTCCCGGTTTTTCGGATCTGTTCCGAAATAGATGGATGCCACGCCCGTATCGGTATAAGAGGTGATGTTGGACTCTACGTTGTAGACCAGGCCATGCCGTTCCCGAAGGTTTACGTTTAGTCGGTTGTTCATTCCGGGTCCTCCCAGAAGGTTGTTAAGTAAAAACAGTGCGACCCGTTTCTTATTAAACATGTCGTACGCTTTTGCACCGAGCATGACGTGTGTCTGGTGGGTCTCTTTGGAAAGGGTACGGAACTGCGGCAGGGAGCTGTCTGGTTTTGTCCGATTTCTCTCCGCCATCGTAGCACTGATGCCATCGGTTAACTTCTCCATCAGCCGTACAATCCGGTCGAACCGGTTCCTTCCCATCGAGAAAAAGACCATGTTGTCGGGAGTGTAGAATCGTTGCATGAAGCTGATTCCGGTATCACTGCCGAAGTTTTTCAAGGAGGATTCGTCTCCCAGGATGTTGTGTCCGAGAGCATGTCCCTCGAACAGCATGTTTTCAAAATCGTCGAAGATGAGTTCGGACGGATTGTCTTCGTAGGAGCTGATTTCGTCGAGTATGACCTCGCGCTCCTTTGCAATCTCCGCTTCCGGAAAACGGGAGTGAAAAACCAGGTCGGTGAGCAGTTCGGCGGCACGGCTGAAATGTTCTGCCATGAAGATGGAATAGACAAAGGTTTCTTCCTTGGTGGTATAGGCATTCAGTTCGCCGCCTACGTTTTCCATCCGGTTGAGGATGTGCCATGCCCGCCGTTTTGCGGTGCCTTTGAACAGCATGTGTTCCACGAAATGTGCCAACCCGTATTCGTGTGCCAGCTCATCCCGTGTGCCGGCATCAACGGCAAACCCGCAGTAGGAAACCGGGGAGTCGACGGGGTAATGGACGATTCGCAGGCTGTTTGGCAGGATGTGTTCAGAATATTCCATCTCTTCTTCTCCTTTTTTCGGAGGGCAAAGGTAACAACATTGCGTGAAATAATGGAATGGAAAATGCTTTAATCGGGGAATTAGGTAGTTGCATGCATGAAAAGATTTCGTACCTTTGTCGTTGGATTCAAGGTCTGAAAAATATATGTCCAACATTCTTGTTATACGATTATCGGTGATAGGGGATGTCGCCATGACAATCCCTGTGATATATTCTGTTGCCAAGTCAAATCCTGAAGACACGTTTACGGTGCTGACGCAGGCTTTTTTGATACCGATGTTCATCAACCGTCCGGCGAATGTAAAAGTGATGGGGCTGAACACGCAGGCATCGGAGAAGAGCTTCGGCGGGCTGTTGCGTTTTGCGACCATCCTGGGAAAAAACAAATATGATAAAATTATTGATTTACAGAATGATGCCCGTAGCTTTACGTTGCTTTTCTGTTCACTCCTGAAAGCGACGAGAATATACCGTCTTGACAGGGAGAGCCGGAAGCGCAAATTAATCAAAGACCCGAACCGGAAGAGTTTTGAGCCGTTGCGCCCAGCCATCCTCCGTTATGAGGATGTGTTCCGACGTGCAGGTTTGAACTATGAAGAGTCGTTTGCGTCGGTGTATGAGTCAAAACAGCCCGATTTGTCGAAAATCCATGAGATTGCCGGGACAAAAAGCGGGAAGTGGATTGGAATTGCCCCTTTTGCCCGTTATACGGAAAAGGTTTATCCGACAGACCGTATGGAGGAAATCGTAGAGCAATTGGCGGAGCATGAGGATTTCCGTATCTTCCTGTTTGGAGCGAGAGGGTATGAAGGCGAAGTATTGGACAGTTGGGCATACCAGTATCCGAGAGTCATCAATATCGTTGGCAAGCTGAATCTTGAAGAAGAACTGGCGCTTATCAGCCAACTCGACGTATTGGTCTGCATGGATTCCAGCAACGTGCATTTCGCCTCGTTGGTAGGAACGCAAGTAATTACGATATGGGGTGCGACCCATCCGGATGCCGGCTTTACCGGTTACCGGCAGTCGCCTGACAACAATATCCAACTGGAGATGGCTTGCCGTCCCTGCTCGGTGGTGGGCAACAAGCCTTGTTGGAAGAAAGAACGTTATTGTCTTCAGATACCGAAGGAGACTATTTTAGGAAAAATATTAGAAGTCGTATCCGTAAAGCCGGAAAAGAAATGAAACAGCTGATTATTATCACACCTGTAAAGGATTCCATTGATTTGACATTGCAGACCGTCGAGGCCGTTTTGGCTTCGGACATACGGGTTCCTTTTGTTTACCGCGTATATAATGATTTCAGCACACCGGAAAATACGGCACGTCTGGAGGATGCTGCCGGCAGGCTGGGGTTTGAACTGGTGAACTTGTCGGATGTGACCGACCATCCTTCCCCGAACTACCGCCTGGTCTTGCAGATGGCGCAGGCGGATGCCATAAAGGCGGATGCCGGGCTGTTGATTATCGAATCGGATGTGGTAGTAAAGAAAGATACAATCCAACAATTGTATGAGGGGGCTTTGGAACGTCCGGATTGCGGAATTGCCGCTGCCGTGACTGTTGATGAACAAGAGAATGTGAACTTTCCCTACCTCTTTGCCCGTAAACGTGAGAAACGGGTCTATGCCGAAAAGAAGCGTTTCAGCTTCTGCTGTTCGTTGCTGACGCTTGATTTTCTCAAACGGTACGATTTCCACCTGCTGGATCCGGCAAAGAACTGGTACGATGTCACGATTTCCCACCGTTCGCTGAAAGAGGGGTTTACCAACTACCTCTTTATGAACCTGACGGTGTTGCACCGTCCCCATAGCAGCCGTCCGTGGAAACTGCTGAAATATACGAATCCTTGGAAATATTATTGGTTGAAATATACGAAAGGACTGGATAAAATCTGATAAATACTTTTACCTTTTTATTTGCTGAATATGAGTTATAAAGCGTCTCTAATCATATCCGTGTACGACAATATCCCTTTTTTGAGAGCGGTGCTGGATTCGCTTGCCTACCAGACCGAGACAAATTTTGAAGTCATCATCTCGGAAGATGCCGAACATGCGGAGCTTGCGCAGTTTGTGTCGTCGTATCCGTTCCGGAACGACTACCAGCATCTGACGCAGCCGGATGAGGGTTGGCGGAAAGAGAAGGCATTGAACAATGCCATCCGTGCTGCCAAATCGGATTATCTGATTTTTATAGACGGCGACTGCGTGCTGCATCCCCGTTTTATCGAGTACCATCTGAAGATGGCGGGCGAGAAATATATCCTGGCAGGGAAACGGGTGAAGCTGAATGCCCGCCTGTCGGACAAAATACTGGACGATTCGAAAGAGTTGCTGAAGATGCCTTCATATCTGGCAAAGGCGCTGTTCGTGCGTGACGGGGTCCGTTACATCGAGGAGGGATTTTTTATTTCGCCCGACGGTCCGTTCGGCTGGATTCCCAAGGTACGTACCTTGACCCATCTGACGGGCTCGAACATGTCGTTCTACCGGGATGCCATCGAATGTATCAACGGTTTCGATGAAGATTACATTCTTCCGGCAGTGGGTGAGGACGGCGATTTGACCTGGCGGTTCAATGCTGCTGGATACGAGCACCGTTCGGTCCGGAACCTGGCGGTTCAGTACCATCTGCACCACAAGGAGCAGTGGAGCGACCAGTCGGTGAATATGGCGATGATGCGCGAGAAGCAGGGACGCAACGAATATATTTGTAAGAATGGATTGAAAAAATTGTGATTTCATGATGGCTGAACCTTTGGTCTCTGTGGTGATACCTGTCTACAATATGGAGCTGTTTTTGGAGGAGACGGTGCGCTCCGTCCTGGCTTCTTCCTACCCGGCGATAGAGGTCATTTTGATGGATGACGGTTCGACCGACGGCTCTTATGCCTTGGCACAGAAACTGGCGGCACATCCGCAGGTGAAAGCTTATACACAGGCAAACAGCGGCGTCTGTAGAGCACGCAACCATGCTATTTCCTTGGCTTCGGGTAAATATATTTTGCCGGTGGATGCCGATGACTTGATTTCCGAAAAATTTATCCGGGATGCTGTCTGTATCTTGGAAGCAGACACGCAGGTAAAAGCCGTAGCTTGCCGGGGGCGCTTTTTCGGGGCAAAAAATGCGGATTGGAAACTTCCGGAATTTTCATTACCGTTGTTAGCCAGAAAGAACATGTTGCCGGCGAGCTGTCTCTTTAGACGGGACGATTGGGTACGTGTAGGCGGCTATTGCGAAGAGATTATTGCCCGGGAGGACTGGGAGTTTTGGATTTCCGTGCTGAAAGATGGCGGCAAGGTGGTTCGCTTGCCGCAGATAGGATTGCACTATCGGGTACGGAACCATTCCAAACGGGTGTCGGACCGCAAACTGAAACGGCACGTAATCGAGGTGCTGAACCGGCGTCATCCGGAGTTTTTCGAGCGCGAATTGGGTGGTCCGTTGCGTTATAACCGGTCGTGGTCGCGAGTCATCAACTTTTTCGACCGGCTCGTTTCGCCGCGAAAGATAACAATAGCCCCCTCTTTCCGGGCAATGGCGTCGTTTATCTATTCGTTGCCGGAACGTTTTGACAAGGAGGGTGTTTCTATCTATAAGGGGCGCAACGAACTGAAAGAGTTTGAGGTGGATGGAAAGAAGCTCATCGTGAAGTCGTATAAGATACCGAGTTTTTTCAACCGTGTGGTGTATTCTTTTTTCCGTCTGCCCAAAGCGGTGCGCGCCTATCGTTACGCTTGTGACTTCCGAGTGAAAGGAATCGGTTCTCCCGAACCGGTGGGTTACTACGTGACCGGACGGCTTTTCCTGATGCACCGCAGTTTTTTCGTGTCGGTAAAATCGGATTGTCCGTACACTTACCGGGATTTTGCGAAGAGGACCTTTGAACGTAGGGATGAGATACTGGATGCCATTGCAAAAACTACGGCGCGTATGCATGAATGCGGCTATTTGCACCGGGACTATTCGGCAGGGAATATTTTGTTTGACGACGACAAGCCACAGATTACGGTGGAAGTTATCGATTTGAACCGGATGTCGTTGCGGAAAGTCGGGTTGGATGCCGGTTGCGAGAATTTCAACCGCCTGCCCGGCTCGAAAGATATGTTGCAGCGGATGGCAGAGTCGTATGCGGTGGCGCGGGGATTCGATAAACAGACTTGTGTAGATAAAATAGTAAACTTGTAAGATAATGAATGTGACAGAAGAGAGAGAGAAGCGGTTTCAAAGGAAGCCGCTCACCGGTTTGGAATTGAGTTTCGTGATTCCGGTGTTTTTTAACCAGACGAATGCGGATGTTTTGACAGAACTGTTGCGCGAATATGAAATGTATGACCCGGAACTGATGCGGAAAATCCAGTTCGTCATTGTGGACGACTGTTCACCGGTGAAGATAACGATACCGGAGGATATCAGGCTCAATTATACCTTGTTGCGGATTACAACCGACATCTCCTGGAACCAGGCTGGGGCGAGGAATTTGGGTGTGGTGAAGGCTGCCTGCCCGAAGTTGGTATTGACGGATTGCGACCATCTTTTCCCGGAAGGTTTGCTGCAGAAGATCGTGGGAAGCGCTTTCCCTCACAAATTATATAAGTTCAAGCGTGTGGATGCCGAAGGGAAAAAGAAAAACTCTGCTTGCAATATCTTCTATACCTCGAAAGCGGTGTTCTTTACGACGCTGGGCTACGATGAGGAATTTTGTGGCTATTACGGTTACGAAGATGTGATGTTTCGGGAGTTCCAGCGGCGTATGGGTAACAAGTTGCGCTATTTTACGCGCCGTATTCCAATCGTATCTACCGATATTGACCGCGACCATTCGTACCATAGCTTGGTGAGGGACACTTCGAGAAATTTGGAGTTGATGAACAGGAAACTGGCGTTGTTGAAAGGGGAACATCCGTTTGATGCGCATAGCCGCCTGTTTCTGAATTTCGATTTCGAGACGGTCGCGGAGCATCTGTTGGATTCCGGGGAAAGCAGGTGAGCCGTTTCTTGATAGTGTCGCGATTGCACCCGAACTGGCGGGACCGTTTTTTTATCCGCCGGATTATTATAACTTTGAACCGCCATTTTGTTTAGGAATTTATCAATTATAAAATACCATAATCAATGAGAAAAGAACTCATAATAAGTGTATGCTCTGTTGCAGCATTTCTCGGTGGACAGGAGCTGTTTGCGTCCGCCTTCATCCATGCACCGTATGTTTGTGTGGCAGATGCGATCCAGAACGACAACCGTCCGGCGAAGGCGGAGCGATTGTTCCATTCCAAGGCGGTGGAGAAAGAGATTGTCCGTGTACAGAAAGTGTTGAAAAACGCCAAGCTTGCTTGGATGTTCACGAACTGTTTCCCGAATACGTTGGATACGACCGTCCATTTTCGGAGAGACAAAGACGGGAATCCGGATACTTTTGTCTATACTGGAGATATCCATGCCATGTGGTTGCGTGATTCCGGGGCGCAGGTATGGCCTTATGTGCAGTTGGCGAACAAAGATCCCGAGCTGAAGGAGATGATTGCAGGTGTTATCCGCAGGCAGTTCCTCTGCATCAATATCGACCCGTATGCTAATGCGTTTAATGACGGACCGACCGGTGGTGACTGGCAGACGGACTTGACCGACATGAAACCTGAGTTGCACGAGCGCAAATGGGAAATCGACTCGTTGTGTTATCCCATCCGTTTGGCATATGAGTATTGGAAAGTAACCGGCGACGACAGTGTGTTTGATGACAAATGGTTGAGTGCCGCCCGCTTGGTGCTGAAGACCTTCAAGGAGCAACAGCGTAAAGAGTCGACCGGACCGTACAAGTTCCAGCGGAAGACGGAACGCGCGCTCGACACGGTGACGAACGACGGTTGGGGCAATCCTGTGAAGCCGGTGGGGCTGATTGTTTCCACGTTCCGTCCTTCGGACGATGCCTCTTTGTTCCAGTTCCTTATCCCGTCCAACTTCTTCGCGGTTTCCTCTTTGCGTAAGGCTGCAGAGATATTGACGGAGGTGAACAAGGAAAACTCGTTGGCTGCCGAATGCAAGGCGCTTGCCCAGGAGGTAGAGGATGCTATCCGGAAGTATGCGGTTTATAACCATCCGAAGTACGGAAAGATTTATGCGTTTGAGGTGGACGGTTTCGGAAACCACAACTTGATGGACGACGCGAACGTGCCAAGTCTGCTGGCGTTGCCTTATCTCGGAGATGTAGACATCAATGACCCGATTTACCAGAATACCCGCCGCTTTGTCTGGAGCGAAGACAATCCTTATTTCTTCAAGGGTACGGCAGGGGAAGGTATCGGCGGTCCCCATATTGGTTACGACATGATTTGGCCGATGAGTATCATGATGAAAGCTTTCACCAGCCAGGATGACGAGGAGATAAAGGCATGTATCAAGATGTTGATGGATACGGATGCCGGTACGGGATTCATGCATGAATCGTTCCACAAAGACAATCCGGAGAAGTTCACGCGGGCATGGTTTGCTTGGCAGAATACGCTCTTCGGTGAGTTGATATTGAAGCTGGTCAATGAGGGTAAAGTTGACTTGCTGAACAGCATCGAATAGATTGGTTGTGTAAATAGGATGAAGCGCCTGTTCCGGATTTCCGGGCAGGCGCTTTTCTCTTATTCGGATGATTGCAGCTGTTCTTCCAGGTGCTTTTCGATTTTCCGTGCCAGGATTTGCCAGTCGAATTGGGCAACGTGTTTGCGGGCGTTTTCCCCGAGCTGTTTCCTGAGTGTTTCGTCTTCGATGAGTTTCCGTATCTTCCGCCAGATGAAGAACGGGTATTTATAGGTATGCAAGGCGGTTACCCCGTCTATCATCAGGTCTTTGGTGCCATAGGAGGTTGCCACAACCGGGAGTGCGCATGCCATCGCTTCGGCAACGGTATTCGACCAGCCGGCGTTCTTTCTTTCGGCGGAGACGAAGATATCTGCACGGTTGAACAGTTCCGAGTTCTTTTCAAAGGGGTGATTCAATACATATTCGTAAGGAACGTTGGCTTTGAAACGGGCGAGCCGCCGGTTGTTTTTCTCGTTGCTTGGTGTGTCGAAAAGCAGGAGTTTGATGTTATATCCTTTTTTGTAGAGTATTTCGCAGGCACGGACTACCTGCATCGTTCCTTTGGAGCGCTCCAGCCGTCCGTAAGCCATGATGCAGACCGGACGGTCCGTCGGTATGGCGTATGATGTCTTTGCCTGGTAGTTGGCATATCCGATGCCACCGAATGCCTTGAACGGTGTGATGCCGTATTTCTTTCGGTCGTATTCGTAGGCGTTCGACGAACAGGCAAAAATCTCTATCTCCGGATATTTCAAGATTTTCTCCATTTTTTCGTTCAGCCGGATGTGGTAAAAGATTTTGTGCTTCGCGGTTGCCCGGAGAAACAGGTCTGTGTACCGGATTTCGACGCAGAAGAGCACATCCAGCGGCTCTCTTTCCAACGCCGCGAACGGCTTGGTTTCTCCCTTGAACGGAAACCAGTCGGGCGCGATGCCCTCTTCCGAATAGACACAGAAGGTGTGTCCGCTGGCGATAAAGAGGTTTCCTAACTCGAGGAAGCGTTTTACGCCGCCGTATAGTTTCGTGTGTGGCAAAATTACTCCTAATTTCATGCTGTCTATCTTTTTATTTCCTGCCGAAGTCGGCGGGGATTTCCCCCCATTGGCTTGTTTCCCATTTATAGATGACGGTGGAATAGCTGTTTTCATTCAGCCATTTCTCTGCCCGTTCAATTAAATTGAAGATTTGTTCGTTTTCCGGAACCCGTTCCAGCAGCGTTTTGCACTTTTTCTTCCGGACCCACAGGATGGCGTTACGGCTGTCGGAATAGATGGGCAGGTCGCTCCCTTTCTGTTTCAGCAGGGCAAGACCGTGCACGATGGCTAAAAACTCCCCGATGTTGTTTGTCCCTTTTTTCAGCGGTCCGATGTGGAAGATTTCCTGCCCTGTCGCGGTATATACGCCCCGGTATTCCATGTCTCCCGGATTCCCGCTGCAGGCGGCATCGACTGCAATGCTGTTGCTGATGGGCTGGCTGTTGTTTGTCTCCGGGGGTAGTTGCTGCTGCTTTTTTATGCCTTTGGACAGTTGTATGTAATGTTCGAATCCCTTTTCGAAGGCTTCGATGGCTTCTTCCCTGCTCTCAAAGGCTTTGTATTTGGCATAGGATTGCCCTGCAACCTGCTGCTTGCAATCTTCCCATTTGTCGTATATGCCGGGATTCGCCCCTTTCCAAACTACATAAAACTTGTTCCGTGCCATTCTTATTATTGCTCAACGGAACAAAAGTATAATAAAAAAGGTAAAAGGAAAAATTCGGAAGCTGTTCCTTTTCCGGAATCTGTTCTTCTCTCGCCCGTTATCGGCTTGTAGTTTCTGGTATGCGCTTTTGTGAGTCCTGGTAGGCTATGCGATATGGTATCAAATATTATAAAATAACAAATAATTATTCGCGATATTTTAATTCGTTGGTTTATAGAATAACGTAATATTGTCACCGTTTATTTCCGATTAAAAAACGACTTGAATCAGTTATTTCGAATGTTAATAATAAAAAAACAGTTTGATTTAAAAAAACAAATGCTTTTATTTGTGCGCAGATAGCTTGTTGGAATAGTAGCTGTAAAAAATAAAATGTTAACCATAGTGAGAAAGGGAATATCCGCCATTATGGGAGAGTTTGACTAACAGAAAAACTTGTTCTAATTTATTAATGACACTTTAAAATTATTTTATGGAAAAACTCTTGTTTAAAAACGATTGGATTAATATCCCTCGTACTTGGGATGGGATTGAACATGCAGTATGCATGGGGAGATTACGGATTCAGAGAATCCACGCTAATCACAAATGCCTTGGCGCAGTCAAGCACAAGGTCCCCGATGAGATGGATAACCCGGTATTGGTAGAAGTAACGTGTAAGTAACCATGAACAGTATTTTGAAATTATCTATTGGTTTCATCATTTTATCTTTGATGGCGACGGTTTTCATCTGTCTCCGAAAAATAAAGAAGACGGATATTGATAAGCTGCAAGATGTGGACTTTGTCTTTGAAAAGACAAAGTCCGATATGGCACAGAAAGCATTGAAGCAGATGATTCATTATGAGGGTTTCGCAATCGATACGACTTGGGTTTTACGTAACTATGAAAAGCGAGGGTTGCTCAGCGATTATATCAAGCAGAGACCGGCATTGATCCTATTTTACCCGAATCATTTCTGCCATGAATGTTTCGAAGGTGATTTGTATCGGTTCAACGAAGTCTGCAAGCGGCATATCGGACGAGCATTCATTCTTTCAACGCAATTGACCAACCGGGAAATGTATCTGTGGGGGAAAGAGCAAGGTGTCGTAGCAGATGCTTTGCAAATCAATCCATCACAGAAGAAGTTGTTCACGGAAATAGAAGAACCTTGTTTTTTCGTCTTGACGGAAGATATGCAGGTCCGTCTGTTTTTCAACCCAGATCCGGATCTCCCTGAATTATCAGACTGGTTTTTTGAAAAGGCTGAGTCGATTTTAAAGCAGACCGACCACAAACTCAAAAAGTAAGACTCGTTATGAAATGTGTTTTAAATGCAGATAATGACCGTTTCCAATGGAGGCTTTATATTTTCTTCGCATTCGTATGCTTTGCGGTCTATTGGCCTGTATTGGGAAATGATTTCCTATACGGGTGGGACGATCATTGGATGGTTATCAATGATATGACATTGAGCGGATGGACATGGGATAACTTGAAACGGGTCTTTTTTGAAGCCCATCAGAACCAATACGCACCGATAACGGAACTGAATTTTCTATTTATCTATTCTCTTTTCAAACTGAATCCGTTATGGTTTCATCTTGCCAGTCTTCTGTGGCATATCGGTTGTGTGATTTTGGCTTACCGCTTCATCCAAAGAATATTGCAGATGAATGGCGAAACACTTGAATCTGATTGTCGGTTATTGGCTTTTGTGTCAGCTTTTTTGTTCGCAATCCATCCGATGAATGTCGAACCGGTCGCGTGGCTGAGTGCGGTAAAAGTTCCAATTTACGTATTCTTCTATTTGGCGGGACTGTTGTTTTATTTACGGTACATACAGAAACAAAAGACATCGGACTACGTATGGGTCGTTGTTTGTTTCATCTGTTCCTGCATGGGGAAAGAACAGGCTGTTTCTTTTCCGATTTGTTTGATTTTGATAGACTGGTTCACATGCCGTAATTTGAAGTCGTTCAACTTGTGGGTAGAGAAACTGATGTTTTTTTGCATCGCGATTTTTTTCGGCGTCATTGCCATTATAGCCCAGACTTCAGTTAGCGAAGGGACATTCCCTTTCAAAAACGAACGGCTCTTTTTAGTTTGTTACGCGTTTTTCGAATATATCACAAAAGGAATATTGCCTTTTCATTTGAACTATTTGTATCCGTACCCATTGGAAAGTGGAGCCGTATTGCCTTTACGTTTCTATGTCTATCCGTTATTGGTTGCCGGATTAGGGGTTTACTTATACACATTAAGGAAGAACCGCATAGCCATGTTTGGTATGGGTATGTTCTTAGTCAATCTCCTGTTTTCTCTCAATATCATAGATATGTATCGGGCGACAATCGTGGCTGACCGGTATTTCTATTTAAGTGGTCTCGGACTGTTTTTGTTTGGCGCCCATATGCTTTTACCTCTCGTCCGGAAATGGAAAGGATGGAAACGATATGTATTCGTATCTGTTTGCACGTTGTATATCCTTTATCTGGGAGGATATACGGTCACTTACTCCATGCGCTGGAAAAATATGGATACCATCCAGCAGTATATGAAAGAGTCTATTCAAGAAAAAGAGAATATCGACAGCTCGCAGAAGAATGCAGAAGCCAATAATTCTAACTGATGGGAATATGAAAACAAACTTGCTAACAGTTTTAGTGCCTGTCTATAATGAAGAGGAATGTTTGCATTCCCTCTACGACCGGCTACAAAAAATGATGGTACGGCTTCCATGCGAGGTAGAGTTGCTGTTTGTCAACGATGGCAGCACGGATCGTTCGTTGGAACTTGTCCGTTTTCTGCAACAGAGGGATACCCGAATCTCATGCGTAGACCTTTCCCGTAATTTCGGCAAAGAGCGTGCTCTGTCCGCCGGTATCGACTATGCGCAAGGCGATGCGCTGGTGATTATCGATGCCGATTTGCAAGATCCTCCGGAACTGATTCCACGTATGCTGGAGGAAATCGAAAACGGGTATGACGACGTGTACGCCTGTCGTTCCTCACGTCAGGGCGAGACGTGGTTCAAGCGTTGGACGTCAAAGGTGTATTACCGTTGGCTACACCACCTTTCGGATATTCCCGTACAAGTTGATACGGGTGATTTCCGGATGTTCAGCGCGAAAGCACTTCGAGCGTTGCGTCGTTTGAAAGAAAGCGAACGGAACATGAAAGGGTTGTTTTCTTACATAGGGATGCGGAAAAAGGCGGTTTATTACGACCGCGACCCGCGTGTTGCCGGCGCGACTAAATGGAGTTTCTGGAAGTTGTTCGACCTTGCTATCAAGGGGCTGACATCGTTTTCTGTCTTGCCGTTGCGCTTCGTCTCTTTCTTGGGTGGTATCGTTTCGGTCGCCGCATTTGTTTTTCTGCTTGTCGTGGTATGTAAAGCCGTGTTCTATGGCGACCCGGTAGCGGGTTATCCTTCATTGATGGCGGTGCAACTTTTTCTGGGAGGGAGCATCCTGTTGGCGTTGGGCGTGATAGGCGAGTATTTGGGCATCGTCTATAACGAGACAAAGAGGCGCCCGGTGTATTACGTCAACGAGTACGCACCGATGCAAACGGCGGAAGATAAGGATAAGGGAAACATGTGATGAGTAAACTTGATACATTATGAAGCCGTGATACGGTTATTCGCACTATCAATAACAAAAGGGAGCTTGCTCCGATTTATTAATAACCTTTAAAACTATTTTTATGAGAAAAAAATCTTGTTTAAAAACGATTGGATTAATATCCCTCGTACTTGGGATGGGATTGAACATGCAGTATGCATGGGGAGATTACGGATTCAAAGAATCTACATTGATTGCAAATGTATTAGAGCAGTCAAGTACAAGTTCCGGACTATGTACTGCCCGGGGAGGGACGGAAATGCCTAAGCATGTATTGGTTAGAGAAGATTGTACACTTGAAGTTCAAACTGGAGGAGGTGTCTCTCTAAGTGGAACAGGAGTTAGTGTTAAATGGGAAAAAAAGATAGGACAAAGATGTACATGTAAAAAGAAGAGAGGATATTCCGGAGAGTTGGGGTGCGATTTGTCTTGGGAAACGGCATGTAAACAGTATTAATAACTAACGGATAAGAGACGTAAGTTTTCCCTCTTGCGTCTCTTGCCAACAAAATACATACAACATAATATGAATACGAGAATAATATTTGTTTTTTTCTTAGCAATCTTATTGGTGTCGTGCAATAATCACACAAAAGAGCAGAGAAAAGATAATTTGCTAAGGATTCCGGTCAAAATGAATAATGACGAACTGAAATTGAGCCAAATCGCAGATTCCATCCGATATATACCCTTGTCGAACGATTTTATATTAAAGGACATAGAATCCATGAAAGTAGATGACGAGGGTAATTTTTATATCATAAGTTCTGACGAGAACGGTGTCTACAAGTTTGATCGTAAGGGTAATTTCATTTGTCAGATATCGAAAAAAGGGCAAGGTCCGGGAGAATATATCAGTCTCTCGGATTGCGATATTCATGAAGGCAAAATAAGTATGAACAATGGCGCCGGCCGCATGTTGTATTTTGATTTGGATGGGAAACTCCTTTACGAAAAGCCACTTGATGAAGGTTGGACCTTTTCAATTTCATCCGGCGATACGATATATGGAAGCAGTTGTCGAGTATTTGGGACAATAGTCGATGGCAAAGAAACGTTATATATATTCGATGATCCGGGTCAAGAATTGTTGTCCATGCATATGACGCATTTCACGCGAAATGGTTCGCGCATCTATTGGGAGGATTTATTTAACGACACTATTTATGGTGTTTTAGACGGAATACCGACACCGTCTGTCTATATTGACTTCGGGAAATTGAAGCTGCCTGATGACATTGTAATCGACAATTCTATTTATGAAAATAGCGAAATCAATCATTATTGTACGAATGTCAGCGAGTTTAGGATTTCAGATGCTTACATTTCGTTTTACTTCTCTCTTGCAAAATCCACATATAGTTGCCTGTATAACCGGGAGACTCAGACTTCGTACACGTTCAACTCTATATCGAATGATCTTGACCATTTCCCGCTTGGTTCCTGGATTACAACTATATCAGGCAAGAAAATTTATTCATATATCCCCAGTGAGTTGCTATCCGGCTATTATGCAACGATGAAAGAAAGTAAGAAAACGGAACATCAGAAGATAGCCAAACAAATAGAAGTCATATTAGGCAAGGTTCCCGACGAGATGGATAACCCGATATTGGTGGAAATAACGTGTAAGTAATAATATAGTTATCATATTAATTTAGTTTCCCCTCACTATCGAATGAGGGGAAACTAAAAGGATTGTGTCAAAGTTGAAGGAAGACGGGGAATCCGAGGTTAATGTTGGTGAAATTAAAAGAGTAATTCGGAAACATATGAAAACATCAATTTGCAAATGCCTGCTTTTACTATGTGTGACAGTTGGGGCATGTACTGATACTGAGAAAGAAGCGGGAAAAGAGGACAATGTATCGACAGTACTCTTGGACGAAAAGAATGATGTGTCAGTAATGACATTGAAAAGACAGACGTTTAGCCATGAACTGGTGAGTAACGGTAAAATCGTCGCACGGAATAAAGTGGATTTACGGTTCGAGTCGTCAGAGATTGTTGAAAAGATTTATGTAAAAAACGGGGATGTCGTACGGAAAGGACAAAAACTGGCTGAACTTGACAAGTTCAATCTTCACAATCAATTATTGCAGGCTGCTGATGCGTTGGAAAGGGCAAAACTGGAACTGCAGGATGTACTGATCGGACAAGGGTATGCAATTGATGAGTTTGACAATGTGCCCCCGGATGTGATGAAACTGGCAAAAGTGAAAAGTGGATATGACCAGTATCTGTCACAATACGAACTTGCCAGCAGGGCGGAGCAGAAAGCCACACTGACAGCCCCTTTTGATGGGGCGGTAGCCAATCTGTTTACAAAGCCGTATAATATAGCCAATACCGGAGAGCCCTTTTGCAGCGTGGTGGATACGTACAATATGGAAACCGATTTCACGGTATTGGAAAGTGAACTGCCATTGATAAAGTTGGGAGACCGGGTGGTGGTAACTCCGTATGCCAATACGGCAGAGCAATATAAAGGACATATTGTAGAGATTAATCCGATAGTGGACGACAATGGGATGGTAAGAGTAAAGGCTCAGGTAGATGGAAAAGGTAACCTGTTCAACGGAATGAATGTACGGATTAGCGTGTACCGTTCATTGAGGAAGGAACTGGTAATTCCTAAAACGGCTGTCGTATTAAGGTCGGGGAAACAGGTCGTATTTACATTGAAAAATGGAAAGGCGCAATGGAACTATGTCCAGACCGGATTGGAGAATGCCGACAGTTGTATCGTGTCCAACCGTGCAGACAAGGGAGTGACAGAAGGGCTGCTCGAAGGGGATACGGTTATTGTAACAGGTAATGTGAATTTGGCTCATGAATCTCCGGTGAGCGTAGCAGAAAAATAGACCGGACGTCTTACCGATTAACAAGAAATGATATGGTTAAGTTTTTAATAGAACGCCCCATTGCTGTATTGATGGCTTTTATGGCTTGTTTCATTGTGGGGTTGATAACCTATTTTACATTACCGGTATCCCTTTTGCCGGACATTGCCATTCCGGAGATTACCGTTCAGGTGTCAGCAGACAGGACATCAGCACGGGAGTTGGAGAATACCGTCGTCAAGCCGCTCCGGCAGCAGTTGACCCAAGTATCCACACTGCAGGACATGAGCAGTGAGACACGCGACGGGACAGGCATTATACGGTTGGGGTTTGATTATGGGACGAATACGGACCTCGCATTCATCGAGGTCAACGAGAAAATAGACGCGGCAATGACTTATCTGCCCAGGGGTACGGAACGCCCGAAGGTGATAAAGGCAAGTGCCACAGATATCCCGGTATTCTATCTGAACCTGACGTTAGAAAGTGACAGCGCCTATCAGGAAACGAACCAGGCGGCTTTTATGGAAATGTGCAATTTTGCCCAATCGGTAATAAAACGCCGCATAGAACAATTGCAGGAGGTTGCAATGGTGGATATCACCGGATTGGTGGAAAGCCAGTTGCAGATTGTGCCCGACAAAAACAAGATGGAACTGATGGGAATCTCAGTCAGTGACATCGAAGCTGCCCTGAACTCGAATAATGTGGAACCGGGCAGCATGAAGGTGCGGGATGGTTATTATGAATACAATATCAAGTTCTCAGCCCTGCTGCGCACTGTGGATGATGTGAGAAATATCTATATCCGGCACGGTAGGCGCATGATGCAGCTCAAGGATTTCTGTGAGGTCAATGTTGTCCCGGTAAAAGAACGCGGGGTTTCCATTTCGAATGGGAAAAGAGCTGTGACATTGGCAGTAATCAAGCAGGCCGATGAAAATATGGACAAAATGAAGGAGGCGCTGATGGCTACCATGAACGAATTTAAAGAAATGTACCCCAATATTGAATTCAATATCAGCCGTAATCAGACCGAACTGCTGGACTATACCATATCAAATCTGCAGCAGAACCTCTCTTTGGGCTTTCTGTTCATTTGTATGGTAGCCGTATTGTTTTTGGGAGACGTGAAGTCTCCGTTAATCATAGGTATCAGCATGGTGGCGTCCATCGTTGTCAGCTTCCTGTTCTTCTACTTATTCAAAATGTCGCTGAACATTATATCCCTGTCCGGATTGATTCTGGCACTTGGAATGATGATTGACAGCTCCATCATTGTCACTGAAAACATATCGCAATACAGGGAACGGGGATATTCATTGAAAAGGGCATGTATAGCGGGGACCAGCGAGATGATTACTCCCATGCTGAGCTCTTCATTGACAACGATTGCTGTTTTCTTCCCGTTGATATTCATGAGCGGCATTGCCGGAGCTATCTTCTACGATCAGGCATTCTCGGTTACTGTCGGCTTGATGGTATCTTATTTTACGGGAATTATGCTGTTGCCGGTACTCTATATGCTGGTTTACCGGGCAGGTTTACGGACAAGAAAAATGAAATGGCTCTCCATCCGTATCAATAACCCGATTAAAGAACACACATTAGACCGTTTTTATGATAAAGGGGTAGACTGGGTATTTAGCCATAAAACGGTCTGTTTGCTGTTTTGCCTGGTATCATTCCCTTTATGTGTCTTTTGCTTCTACCATATAGACAAGGAACGTATGCCGGCAATCGACCAGAACGAACTGATAGTGCATGTGGAATGGAATGAAAATATTCATGTAGACGAAAATAAACGGCGAATAAATGACCTGCTCATGAACCTGAAAGACAAGGTGGTGGAACAGACAGCCACAGTCGGACAACAGGACTTTATCTTAAACAAGGAACAGGAACTGTCATCGACAGAGGCCGAACTGTATTTTAAGACAGACGACCCGTCGAAAATAGGAGGGCTCCAGCAGGAGATATTCCGTTTGCTAAAGGAGCGGTATCCCATGTCCGTGGTTTCTTTTTCACCGCCGGAGACGGTGTTTGAAAAACTGTTTGTGACCGGGGAACCGGATGTGGTGGCCGAATTGTATGCACGCCGGAAAAACGAAATTCAGGACGCCGGCACTCTCCGCTCTTTAGAGAACCGGCTCGAACAGGAGACCGGCATTCCTCCTACCGGTATTGCCTTTGAGAACCAGTTGAATCTGACGATAGACAAAGAAAAGTTGTTATTGTACAGGGTATCGTATGACGATGTGTACAGGACGTTGAAGACTGCATTCAAGGAAAATGAAGTGACAATGCTCCATTCATTCCAGCAATACCTGCCGATTGTCATTGCGGAAGAGGAGAAAACGGTCAGTGAGGTGTTGCGGACTACCCTCATACAGACTCAGAGAGGAAGTGACGGAAACGTATACGACATCCCGTTACGCGAATTTGTCAGAGTCTCTCCGGCGGAAGATTTGAAAAGTATCACTGCCGGACGTGACGGGGAATATGTCCCGTATAAGTTTTATGATGTAAAAGATGCGGACAAGCTGGTTTCGCAGGTCAAGGGAATCGTTGGAGAGGATTGGGATACGGGATTTTCCGGAAGCTTTTTCTCTAATCGGCAAATGCTGAATGAACTGGTCATCATCCTGTTTGTCTCACTTATCCTGATGTATTTCATTTTAGCCTCCCAATTTGAAAGTTTTACGCAGCCGTTGTTGGTCCTGGCTGAAATCCCCATAGACGTCGCATTTGCGTTATTGCTGTTGTGGGTATGCGGCCATACATTGAATCTGATGTCCGCCATCGGTCTGATAGTGACGTGCGGTATTGTGATAAATGATTCTATTTTGAAACTGGATGCGATTAATGAACTGCGCAAGTCGGGAGTGCCCTTGCTGGAAGCCATCCACGAAGCGGGACGCAGACGACTCCGTCCTATCATCATGACTTCGTTGACTACCATTCTTGCAATGGTTCCGTTACTGTTCTCATTTGATATGGGGTCGGAGTTACAAAAGCCCCTGTCGATAGCGATGATTGGAACGATGTTGGTTGGTACATTGGTCAGTCTGTTCATTGTCCCTATGCTTTATTGGTTTATTTATCGGAAAAAGAACTTGGAATGAGGGAAAAAAGAATATGAAAAAGTTGGTTTATCTTATAATCGGAGGATTGCTGGTAGGAATGGGAACGTTACAGGCACAAAAGCATCTTAAATTAGACCTGATGCGTACCATTGAAATGGCTAATGACAGCTCGTTGGCAGCCTTTCGGGCACAAAATATGTATCTGTCCGGATATTGGGAATATCGGACTTATAAGGCTAACCGCTTGCCGAGCCTGACATTGAATGCCACTCCGGCTCAATACTACCGTGACATCACCCGGCGTTATGATTCACAACAGGATTTGGATATCTACCGTACACAACAATCCTTTTATGCAACGGGAGGATTGTCTGTCCGGCAGAACTTCGACCTGACGGGCGGTACTTTTTATCTGCAGTCTGACTTGGGATACATGCGTAATTTTGGGGATAATGCGACTACTCAGTTTACGAGCATACCTATAAGGCTGGGATATTCCCAGAGCTTGATAGGATATAACGCATTCAAGTGGGAACGGCGTATTGAACCTCTGAAATACGAACGGGTGAAGAAAGAATTTATATACAACGTGGAGCAGGTGTCAGAACAGGCGACATCGTTCTTCTTTAACCTGGCAATGGCGCAGGCGGAATATGATTTGGCAAAAGAGAATGTGACCACATCCGATACCTTATACCATATCGGGGAACAGAAATATAAAATAGCTGCAATCTCTCAGGCCGATTTGCTGACGCTGAAACTGGATTTGGTAAATGCCCGGAATACATTGAAGAACAAAGAGAGCGAATTGAAAAGAGCGATGTTCTCTTTGGCTTCCTTTCTGAATATTGACAAAAACACTGTCATCGAACTGGAATTGCCCGCACGGCCAAGAGAACTGTTCATTCCTATCGAAAAGGCGCTGGAGTGCAGCCGCAACAATAACCCGCAGTTGCTGGAATTGAAGCAAAATATATTGGAAGCCCAACGGGAGGTAGACAGGACAAAAAAAGAATCACGGTTTAATGCAAGTCTGGACGTAAGCGTAGGCTTCAACCAGGTCGCGGACCGGCTGAAAGATGTGTATAAGAATCCGTTACAACAGGATTTGGTATCAATCAGCGTCTCCGTGCCGCTGGTAGACTGGGGCGTTAGGAAAGGGAAATATAACATGGCACGGAATAACCTTAACGTGGTGGAAATTTCCGCGAAACAGGATGAAGTCAGTATAGAGGAAGAAGTGATTATGACTGTCAACGACTTCCACATACAGCAACAGTTGATTAACAGTGCTGAAGAAGCACTGGATTTGTCCATCATGGCTTATGACGAGACAAGAGAACGGTTCATTATCGGCAAAGCAGACATAAGCAGCCTGACGCTTTCGTTGAACCGGCAACAGCAGGCGCAGCAGAATTACATTTCCGCCCTGCAGAATTATTGGCAAAATTACTACAAGATTCGCCGGTTGACATTGTTCGATTTTGTCTCCGGGATTCCTCTGGAGAAACTTTTTGATTACAACGGCGGTCATCTGATTCGCTAACTGATAAAGTAACGGCATGACAAGATATCGGATGATATGGATGAAATGAATAAACCACGCAGGAAAGCATCCGCTTTCACATTTATAGTAGGCTTTCTTTGTGTCGCACTGGTCGGACTGGCTTTAATGCCCATGTTGCCCGTCAAATTGAATCCGTCACATGTGTTGCCGGGATTCTCTGTTCACTTTGCGATGCCGGGAGCATCGGCACAAGTTGTTGAAATGGAAGCTACCAGCAAACTGGAAGCAATGCTGGCACGGATCAAAGGCATTAAAAATATCAATTCCATCTCAGGAGACGGATGGGGAGAGATAACGATTGACCTCGACAAGTATGCCGATCCGGATTTGGTGCGTTTTGAAGCCTCCACTATTATCCGGCAGACATGGCCGGAATTGCCGGAGAGAGTCTCATATCCATATATAAATATGAAGAGACCGGATGAGAACACCTCCCGCCCTTTCATGTCATTTACTATAAATGCTCCTGCTACTCCTGTGTTGATTCAACAGTATGCGGAAGAACATATCAGATCCAAGCTGTCCAAACTATCCGGAATCTACAAGATAGAAGTGGGAGGAGCCACTCCCATGGAATGGATGCTGGAGTATGACAGCGAACAACTACGTACATTGGGAATCTCCGTTGATGACATTTCGCAGGCGGTCAACCGCTTTTATGCAAAAGAGTTTATGGGAACCTACAATGTAGGAACGGCTTCGGGAAACAAGGAGTGGATACGGCTGGTCCTGACGCCGGAACAGAAGACGGCGAGGCATTTTGACCCCGGCATTATCTGGGTAACCAATAAAGACGGGAAAATGATTAGTCTGAACGAATTGGTGAAGGTTCGCTATCAGGAAGAACAACCTCAGAGTTATTTCCGTATTAACGGATTAAATTCCATCTATTTATCCATTACGGCAGAAGAAAGTGCCAACCAGCTCCGGCTGAGTCAGGAGATAGAGAGGGAGCTGGAGTTGATTCGTCAGAACCTGCCGCCCGGATATGAAATCCACATGAGTTACAATGCAACCGAATATATCAGGCAGGAGTTGAACAAAATTTATTTACGCACCGGATTGACAGTGGTTATCCTGCTGCTGTTTGTCCTGTTGATTACGATGAGCCCGAAATATCTTTGGATGATTATAGTGAGCCTAAGCGTCAATATTTCCATCGCTTTTATCTTCTATTACTGCTTCGGGCTGGAGATGCAACTCTATTCATTGGCAGGTATTACCATTTCGTTGAATCTTGTGATTGATAATACTATTGTAATGACCGACCACTATCTGCGCAGGAAGGACGTGAAAACTTTTATGTCCATACTGGCTGCCACCTTGACCACAATGGGGGCACTGGTAATCATATTCTTCCTGGACGAACGGATTCGTCTGAACTTGCAGGATTTTGCAGCAGTGGTCATAATCAACTTGGCTGTATCGCTGTTTGTATCCCTGTTCTTTGTCCCTTCCATGATTGAAAAAATCGGATTGAAGAAAAGAAAGATAGAACCGGCGAAGTGGATGCGAAACCCCGTATCTTGTTTGGTTATCAGATGGCTGCGCCGTTTCCCTGTGCATTTTACCCATTTTTACAGATGGCTCATCGGGCTTTTATGCCACTGGAGGGTGGCTGTTTACCTGTTACTGCTGCTGTTGTTTGGTTTGCCTGTTTTCATGTTGCCGGAGCGGTTGGAAGGGGAAGGAAAGTTGGTCGAACTGTATAATGAAACACTTGGTACCACTACATACAAGGAGAAAATCAAGCCGGTTGTCGACAACGTTTTTGGTGGCAGTCTCCGTCTTTTTGTGCAGAAAGTCTATGAAGGAAGCTATTTCACCCGAAATGAAGAGGTGGTCTTGTATGCAAATGCCAACCTGCCCAATGGCAGCACCTTGGAGCAGATGAATAAGCTTATAAGGAAAATGGAAGCCTATCTGAGCCAATTCAAGGAGATTAGGCAGTTCCAGACGGAGATTATGAGTGCCCAGAGAGCCTCCATACGCGTTTACTTTGCAAAGGAATATGAAAAAAACGGTTTCCCATACAGATTAAAATCAAATATTATCGGTAAAGCCTTGCAGTTAGGAGGCGGAAGTTGGGAAGTTTATGGATTGCAGGACGTGGATTTCAATAATAATGTGCAGGAAAGAGCCGGTTCGTTCCGGGTAAAGATGTATGGATATAATTATGATGAACTGTATTATTGGGCAGAGAAGTTGAAAGAAAAGTTACTGGCTCACCGGCGAATTAAGGAAGTGACTGTAAGCTCTAACTTCTCATGGTGGAAGGACGACTATCAGGAATTTTACTTCGACCTGGACAAAGAACGGGTATTGCAGCGCAATATTTCCGCAAATGGACTGTTCGCTACGATAGATCCGATATTCGGACAAGACATCCAGATAGGGACTGTAAATACAGACCAGGGAATGGAATTGATAAAACTGTCATCACGGCAATCCGGAAGTTATGATGCATGGGCGTTGCAGCATTTTCCCTATGTTTCGGAAGAGAGGCAATATAAACTGTCGGATTTGGCTATAATAAAAAAGGGACAGATACCGCAAGAGATTGCGAAAGAGAACCAACAGTACCGGTTGTGCCTGCAATATGAATACATAGGGTCGCCGATGCAAGGGGAACGTATATTGGCCAGAGATTTGGAGGAATTCAACAAACAACTTCCCATGGGGTACAGCGCCCGGTCGGAAAAATCAGAATGGGTATGGGGAGAAAAGGATTATGAGCAGTATTTGTTATTGCTGGTCGTTGTAGGTATCATCTTCCTGATTACCGGAATCTTGTTTAATTCGGTTAAGTTGCCATTCGCCATCATCCTGGTGATTCCGGTCTCCTACATAGGAGTATTCCTCACTTTCTATTGGTTTAAACTGAACTTCGACCTGGGAGGGTTTGCTTCATTCGTATTGCTGTGTGGAATTACAGTGAATGCCAGTATCTATATCCTAAACGAATATAATTCTCTCAGGAAACGTTGTCCCAAATTGTCCTCATTAAAAGCCTATACGAAAGCATGGAATATAAAGATTATTCCGATTTTTTTAACGGTAATGTCGACCATCTTGGGATTTGTGCCTTTTATGGTGGGAAGCAATCGTGAGGCATTCTGGTTCCCTTTTGCGGCCGGGACTATTGGAGGGCTGGTAATGTCTTTGGTCGGAATCTTTATCTTATTACCGACTTTGGTATTGAAAAGAGAGGTACGGTACGAAGAACTATAAGATTCCCTAAGCGATATCCGTATAGCAAGGCTGAAGAAGCGGTATGGGCGTATTCGGTTACAGGTTAGGGGATTCAAATAAATTTCTTTCTGAATTTATGCGACGTACAGAAAATATCGCTAATTTTGTTTTGAGTAGTCAAGGATTTGTTTTGTAAGCTGTTGTTTGTCAAATTTAGAATTGCAAAACGAGCCTGTGATTGCTTGTCCTTTTTGTTATTTTCTTATTCGGAACTTACGTATAAATGTAAATGATATGGTTAAAGAGAGATTGGCGCTGTTTTTTTCGCTGGCGCTGTTTTTTGCCGGGAGCTCTTGTTCGCAGGTAGAACCTCCTGCGCCGGTTTATCCGGTGCCTACGGATGAACAGGTGGCTTGGCACAAGATGGAGACGTATGCGTTTATCCATTTCGGATTAAATACGTTCAATGATTTGGAGTGGGGGTACGGGAATACGCCGGCTTCGACGTTCAATCCGGAAGCACTGGACTGCGAACAGTGGGTACAGACAATCAAGGCTGCCGGTTTGAAAGGGGTCATCCTTACGGCGAAGCATCACGACGGATTCTGTCTGTGGCCTACGTCGACAACCGATTACAGTGTGAAAAATTCTCCGTGGAAAGATGGGAAGGGAGACCTTGTCCGCGACCTGTCGGACGCCTGCCGCAAATACGGGCTGAAGTTCGGTTTGTACCTCTCCCCATGGGACCGCCACCAGGCGGAATATGGACGGGCGGCGTATGTAGATGTGTTCCATACGCAAATGTTGGAGCTGATAAGTAATTATGGTCCGCTGTTTGAGTATTGGTTCGATGGTGCCAACGGCGGTAACGGCTGGTATGGTGGCGCGAACGAGACGCGCTCGATAGACCCGGCTACCTATTATAAATATGAGGAAGCGCGTGAAAAGATTAAGGAGCTGCATCCCCGGGCGATGATTTTTGGCGGGACGGTGCCCGATATCCGCTGGATTGGCAACGAGGAGGGCTGGGCGGACGATACGCAGTGGAGCACGTACAGCTTGAAACGGGAGACGAATGCCCGGCAGAGCCAGATGGGTATGGAAGATGGCGACCAGTGGCTGGGCGGAGAGTGTGATGTCTCTATCCGTCCCGGGTGGTTTTATCATGCACGCGAGGACCACCAGGTCAAGTCGGTGGCGAAGCTGGTCGACCTCTATTACCGGAGCGTGGGGCACAACGCGAACTTCCTGCTTAATTTCCCGGTAGCGTTGAACGGACGGATTCATCCGGTCGACTCGGCGCGGGCGGTGGAGTGGTTCCTCACCATCCAGGAGGAGATGAAGACAAACCTGCTGAAAGGGGCGTCGGTACAGGCAACGGATACGAGAGGACGGAGCTTCTCTGCGAAGAAGGTGCTGGATGGAAACTGGAACAGCTATTGGGCAACCAAAGATGGCGTTACAACGGCTTCGCTGACGTTCGAATTCCCGGAACGTACGCCGCTGAACCGGGTGCTTATTCAAGAGTATATCCCATTGGGGCAGCGGGTCCGTTCTTTCCGTTTAGAGTATGAGGACGGGGGCAAGTGGCAGTCGGTGAGTACGCTGGACTCGACAACGACTGTCGGCTACAAACGCATCGTCCGTTTCCCGACGGTGATGGCGGAGAAGTTGAGGATTCATTTCCTCGATGCCAAAGGACCGCTCTGCATCAATACGGTTGAGGCGTATAATGCCCCGGTGCTGCTGAGTGAGCCGGTGATTACCCGTGACCGGAACGATTTGGTGCGGATTGCGTCGGGCGATGCTACGGCGGAAATCTATTATACTGTGGATGGCTCCGAGCCTACGGCGCAGTCGTTGCGTTACGAGGATGCCTTCCCGCTTCCGGACAAAGGGGTGGTGAAAGCTATCTGTTATGACCCGGTGAGGAAGCAGGCAAGTGCGGTAGGCCTGGCTGATTTTGACATATCGCAGGCGTCTTACCGTGTTGTCTCCACAAAGGATGAACGGGCGTATTCGGTATTCGACGGGAATGGCTATACGGCATATTATCTTCCGGAAAAGGAGCATGCGTTTGTCTTTGAGTTGGAGCGTCCGGCGAATATCACCGGATTGAAATACACTCCGAACCAACAGCGGGACGCAGGCGGGCATATTTCCCACTATATATTATATGTTGACGGGAAGAAGGTGTCGGAAGGTGAGTTCTCGAATATAAAGGCAAATCCGGTAGAGCAGGTGTTGGATTTTCCGGCGGTGAAGGGGCGCACGGTGAAGCTGGAGTGCGTCCGTCTGACGAGTGGCAGCCGCGCTGGCATTGGCGAGCTTTCCTTGGTAACGGAATAGCATAACGGCAAAAGGCATATTGGAAGAGCCGGGGCGAAAGCTCCGGCTCTTTTTCTTCTGTTAGGTTAGAGGGAAAAGGGTCGGCATCACCGTTTCCACCGCCGTGCATCGTTTCCCGAAGCGATGCCCATCGGCGTTTCTTTCTCTGCCTGCCGCCGGCCGGGCTTCTGCCGGGTAACCGTTGATTTGTCACAGAGCCTTGGTGACCATGTCACAGAGCCTTGACGGCGCGCCGTCAAGGCTCTGTCGCAAACCGGGGAGATCTGCAGCATCCGTACCACCGGCATGCCCTTTTCCTTTCCCGG
>CALUZS010000010.1 GCA_944325355.1 uncultured Parabacteroides sp. | reverse complement strand
GCGGCTTCCAGCTTCTCCGACTTGATTTCCTTCCTGACTTCGGCAAGCAGCCGTTCCGCTTGTTTCTGTTCGGTCTGTAACTGCCTTACGTTGGCTTCAAGTTCTCCCGTCTGCCGTTTCAGGTCACGGTAGTATTGGGCGGTGGTGGTGTGCCGTACCTCTGAGCCACGAATGCCACGCTGCAAGCCGTACTTCGCCATCGCCTTGGCATAACTGTCGTGATAGGAAACAAGCCTTTCACGGCTCATGAGGTCATCTGCGCACAGGCGGACGGCGTTGGCTTTCTTGCGGTAGGTGCGTTTACCCTCCGCTTGCTTCTTCCTCGCTTTCCTGCGTTCTCCCGTCACTATCGGCACGACCGTGGCATGGATGTGCGGCGTGTGCTCGTCCATGTGAAGCACCGCCGAAACAGTGTTCTCCCTGCCGAATGTGCGGTGCAGCCATTGCAGATTGTCATCGCACCATTCGTCAAGCCTGCCCTCGTCCTGTACCCTTGCCATGTCCTCGTGCGTGCCCGAAAGCACGATGCGGATTGCCCGTACTTGGTCAGGCGTTATCTTCCGCCTGATGCCAGCCGTGCGGATGCAGCAAGATGTAGAAGCAGCCGTAGAAGCAGGAATAACCAACCGCAACGACCTTTTACAGGTGCAACTACGCAAAAATGAGACCCGAAGTACCAGCATCTCTGTCGAGAATGCTTTAAAGGTTTCCCTCAGTCTGTTAGGACAGTACATCGGGCATCCGGCAGACAGCATCGATATTGCCTTGGCAATGGACGGAAGCTTGCCCACTCGTCCGGAAGAACTGTACCGTACCCCGGAGTCCTCGCTATCGCTCACCACAGAATATAATTTATTGAACAAACAGGTAGACGCCAGTCGTTTGAAATATAAGGCAACCGTAGGCAAGCAACTGCCGACCGTTGCCATCGGGGGCGGATTCATTTACGAGAGTCTGATGGATAGAGACCACTCTTTCTGGGTTGGAGGTATCACGGTCAGCGTTCCCCTTACCAAATGGTGGGGCGGCTCGCACGATATGAAACAGCAAAAACTGCAAGTGCGTAATGCGGAGAACCAATTGGCAGACCAGAGCGAACTGCTCCTCATTCGGATGCAAAATACCTGGAACGCCGTGACCGATGCCTATAAACAGGTAGAGATTGCTGTTGAAAGCATCAGCCAAGCTACGGAGAACCTGCGCCTGCAATCCGACTACTACCACGCAGGCACCTGTACAATGAGTGATTTACTCGAGGCGCAGAGCCTTTACCAGCAAAGTCGGGACAATTATGTGGAAAGCTATGCGCAATATGAAGTGAAGAAACGGGAATACCTGCAAGCCACAGGGAGGTAACAACGATAGATTATGAAAGCAAGCCGCAACATTCATGAAATAAAACCTCAATAGATACAGGCATGCTTATAAAAAACAAGGATATGGGAACGGCACCTCATTCAGCATGCGTTCTCATATCCTTTACTTATTTTACATTAACTCTAAATATTCCAATCTAAATCCGATGCAAACCAAAGCATCAGCACTTGCTCCACGCAACAAAACAATTACGATTAGAGCTTAAACTTCTGCGACCAATACTTCTCCATGCGCCGGGATATGCTTGAAAGCTTCCTCCAAAGGATATTTTCCAAAATAGACATTCGCACAAGTCAGAACTCCTCCATGTGCAAAAAACAGCACCCGGCTTTTTTGCAAAGAACAAATTTCATCCAAAAAATTGGAGACACGGTCATATTGTCCTTGGAAAGATTCCCCGCCCGGTGTGCAAACATGTATCCAATCTTCAAACCAACGCTCTGAACGGGCATCTTGGGATATTTCATCCCATGACTTCATCTCCCATTCTCCGAAATTCAGTTCTTTCAAGCGGTCATCCGTTTGAATATTCCGGAACCCGCAATAATTTGCCAAACGGACACAGCGGCTTAACGGGCTTGACCAAACGGCATCAAAGCAGATTCCCTCCACTTTCTTTCTGACAACTGCCGCTTCCTCCTCAAAAGAGTCGGACAACGACACATCGGTATGCCCATAAACGATACCAGGAGGTACGGCTACTTTTGTATGTCTTACCAAATAGATTTCCACAAATCGAATATTTATATCCTATCGAGTACCATATTTATCAAATTCTGCATGGAACCTTTATAGGAAGTGTTCATGTTTTTATCGACACGTCCTGCAATGATGCAGCAAACGGTCATGGCACGATGCCCCATCAATGCCGCCAATCCGGCAAGTGAGGAACTTTCCATTTCAAAATTCGTAATGCGGAAACCGTCATAATCGAATAACTCTATCTTTTTGTTCAGCTCCGGATCATACAAAGGCAAACGCAATGTCCGCCCTTGCGGACCATAAAAGCCATTCGCTGCAATCGTAACACCCCTAATAATATCATTTCCCGTGATTTGTTCTACCAGAGAAACATCCGCCGATACAACATAAGGATGAACATTTTCCAGCTTCCATTTTAACTGTTCCTGCAAAGCCTTCTCAAAAGGACAATCCCGTACTTTCTCATTATCCGCATAAAAATAGATTACCCCATCAAAACCTATTGATTTTTCCGCTGCAACATATGTGCCTATCGGGACGTATGGCTGTAAACCACCGGATGTCCCGATGCGGACCAGCGTCAATTGCTGAAACACCGGATTAATTGTCCGGGTCTTAAAGTCAATATTCATCAGCGCGTCTAATTCATTCAAGACAATGTCAATATTATCCGTGCCAATTCCATGGGAAACCACCGAAACTCTTTTGCCTTTATAAAGCCCGGTCATGGTATGAAATTCCCTGTTTGAGACATTACATTCGACCGAGTCAAACCTGGAAGCAACATCATCCACACGTGCCGGATCGCCGACCAATATTACTTTATCAGCCAATTGTCCGGGTTTTAAATGGAGATGGAATATACTTCCATCTCCATTAATTATTAATTCTGATTCAGGGATAACCATATCCTAATCTTTCAACGGAGCATTAGATGCCGGCGCCGGTTTAGCTATTGACTCACGCATAGTGGTGTCAGCTTCAATATTCTTCATCCGGTAATAATCCATAATGCCCAAATTACCGGAACGGAAAGCTTCTGCCATCGCTTTCGGCACTTCGGCTTCGGCTTCTATTACTTTAGCACGTGCTTCCTGGGCTTTTGCTTTCATCTCCTGCTCGGCAGCAACTGCCATTGCCCGGCGTTCCTCGGCCTTTGCCTGTGCAATATTTTTATCCGCCTGCGCTTGATCCATCTGCAAAAAGGCACCTATGTTTTTACCTATATCTATATCCGCGATATCAATAGACAAAATTTCAAAGGCCGTACCGGCATCCAATCCTTTACGCAACACCAACTTCGATATAGAATCCGGATTTTCCAAAACAGTCTTATGGTTTTCCGAAGAACCGATAGAAGAGACAATTCCTTCTCCTACACGAGCGAGCACCGTTTCTTCTCCAGCGCCACCCACTAACTGTTTGATGTTTGCACGCACTGTCACGCGGGCTTTAGCTATCAGCTGTATTCCATCTTTCGCCACTGCTGTAACCGGAGGTGTATCTATGACTTTCGGATTAACAGACATCTGAACGGCTTCAAAAACATCGCGCCCTGCCAAGTCGATGGCTGTAGCATCTTTAAACGATAAATCAATATTTGCCTTAGAGGCTGAAACAAGCGCATGGACAACTTTCTCAACATGCCCTCCAGCCAAATAATGAGCTTCCAATTCATCCCGGGTCAATGTCCGTAAACCTGCCTTATGCGCTTCAATCATTGCTCTCACAATAACCGTTGGCGGAACTTTCCTAATCCGCATCAGGAATAATTGGATAAGAGATATATTCACGCCTGTCACTTTCGCTGAAATCCAAAGGAAGAATGGCGCAAAATACAAAAATACACATAGCAGCACTACTGCCGCCGCTACAATAATCATTAGGAAAAAAGGATCCATCTTTGTTTGGTTTTATTTAATTAAACATTTATTTCTACCGGCTTTACCGTAACATTATAACCTTCTACTTTCAAGACGACAATAGGAGTGTTTTCGTCAATAAATTCGCCCCAAGATTTGGCTTCCACGATAACCTCATTGATTCGTGCCTTACCAATCGGAGTCAACCGAGACAAAGCGATGCCTTTATCGCCAACCTTTATCCCCAAGTCCTTACTCGACGGCAACGTCGAATCGACTTCTGCATGCAAAGCCAACTTATTTAAAGATTTCGAACGCAACAATCTCCAAAAGATTACGAAAAAAGCAATAACCGAAACTATTACGCAGATATTTCCCCAAAGGGTATCTATCGTATAAGCGTACCAGATTCCACCAATGGCAAACAGAAATCCGCTGATACCCGCCAATGTCACACCAGGGAAAAAGAATATTTCCACCAATATCAGTAATATGGCAAGAAGCATCAATACAGAAATAATCAAAACATTCAGCATCATAATTTCTTCTTTAAAAATTTCAATTCTTCATTTCTGGCATTCTTTTCTAATTCAGCAGGCTTCAATTGAATCTGTTCATACTGTTCTTCCAACGACAAGATAGATGTTCCCAATTTGTCTCGTGCAGCAGCGTTTCCTTTTGCCGCAATATATTGTGCCCTCAGTTCTTCCAACTTAGCACTTATTTCCGTCAACTGCTTTTGAGCAGCCAAACTCTTCTGATAAATCGCCTTTGCCTCCTTGCTCTGTATCTGGTCCAATTTGTAGTAAACCAGATTATCGTTTATCACAAATTCAAAGTCATGCTTCTCTTTCTTTTTCCCAAAAGGAATTATTTCATGCGATAATTTTATCAAATCCTCGTAATTTTCGTTTCGCCAAGACTCCTGAATGGAAAAAATAGCTGCCCGACGCCGTTTTAAATCAGAATCTTCCGTCACTACCCGTTTCCGGTCGGCTTCCGGAATAAACAAATAGACACAGACTTTACCCTCCGGCTGGAAACGGTCCGACACAAACCATCCCAATCCTTTTACCTCATCGATAACCATCATGTAGTCGTTATACGGGGAATTAAAAGGCATCCCCATCTGCTCAGGCGCCAGATATGTGTCCGTTTCCATATTATATCGAGTGATAAACAAATCATATCCGCCCAAAGATTCCTCCTTTTTAGAAGAATAATACATGGTCACGCCATCGGAAAGCACGAACGGGTAATTGTCGTCCGATGGAGAATTTACGCTCATTGGCAACTGCTTTTCATCACCCCAACTATCCAACAGCCGCGATTGGGTAAACAGGCACAGATGATTCTCCCCTGCATTCTGAGAATAATAGACTTTATCACCCTTTTGATTCAAATAGAGAGATGTCGAATCTGTCCCTGAATTTCCAAAGAAATCCCGTGTCGTAAATAAGGAGCCACACTCTTCACTTAACGTATAGGCAGAGAGAAAATCTTTTTTGTCAACCACCACACTGTCGATGACTTGAATATCCTCCACTTTATCAACTAAGCGCGCAGCGTTTTCCAATACATTCAACCGGCGTTCCGCAGCCGAAGTGTCTTTCTTCCTTTTCGTCAAGATTTCTATGTATTGTTCATACATATCTACCGCTTCCGGAAAACGATATGTCAAGAAATAGACTTCACCTAAATAGCGGTACGCCTCCTGAACTTTCCGCTTCACGGCAAACGAAAGCGGCTTGATGGCCTTTTCCAGCTCTCCGGTCTCATAACAACAGACACCATACCAATGGTTATACGAAGCATTTGAAGGAACTTGTTTCACCAAACGTTCAAAAACAGGCTTTGCTTCCGCAAATTTTCCTTCATTATACATCTGCTTTGCCTGAGTAAGCGTCTGCGCCTGAAGAACCGAGCCACAGAATAATAAGCCCATGCACAAAATGAATAACTTTTTATATAACATATTACTGCTTTTTCATTTGTAAAATATCCAGTTTCAAAGATAACTAATTTTTCCAATGCAAGGCCTATATTAATTGGAAATATCTATTTTTGCAACCACTTTCAGAAAAAACAGAGATGACAAAAGAGGATATCCTGCAAAAAAAAATTGAAGACAAGGTAAAGAAAGCCATTTGGGAATACAATCTTATCAACGACAATGACAAGATATTAATCGGGTTATCGGGAGGAAAAGACTCTTTGGCTTTAGTTGATTTATTAAGCCGCCGCTCTAAAATCCTACAACCTAAATTTTCCATTGTCGCCGCTCATATCATCATGGAAAATATACCTTACACGTCCGACATTGATTACCTTCAGGAATATACAAAAGAACGGGGCGTCCCGCTTATCATCCATAAGACAAGTTTTAATCCATCCACAGACAAACGGAAAACGCCTTGTTTCCTCTGCTCCTGGATGCGAAGAAAAATGTTGTTTAATATCGCCAAAGAACAAAAATGCAACAAGATTGCGTTGGGTCATCACCAAGATGACATATTGGAAACTCTACTAATGAATCTGATCTACCAAGGCGCTTTCAGCACAATGCCACCCTCTCTGAAAATGAACAAATTCGAGATGGAAATTATCCGACCCCTCTGCCTGGTTAAGGAAGAAGAAATTGAAAAAATCGCCAAGTGGCAAAAATTTAAGGGGCAATTGAAAAATTGCCCTTACGAATCTGTCTCCAATCGCGCCAACATAAAAAAATTTTTATCCGAAATTACGGAAATAAACCCCCAAGCCCGGCACAGCCTATGGGCAAGCATGCACAATATCCAAACAAATTATCTTCCACAAAAACAAAAAGCAGGGATTACCAAAGAGACGCAAAAAAAATAAATAAACTTCAAGAATAAGATTTTTCTCCTTTTCTTATTCTATTTCAAATATTTTCTATAAATTAGAGACTTTATAGAAACAAAGCTCTACTTTTATGCCTACACAAAAAAAAGAATCTCAAACAAAAAGCAACAAGAATTTATTCTGTGGGAATATTCTTATTTCGGAGCCTTTCATTCAAGACGCCTACTTTTTCCGTTCTGTTGTCTTATTGATAAGGCATGACTTGAACAGTTCGACAGGACTTGTATACAATAAAAAAACAGACTTGTTCTTAAACGATTTCATCAAGGATTTGGAATTTTCAAAAAAAATCCCGCTCTATTTAGGAGGGCCCGTACATCAGGAAAAATTATTCTTCATCCACTCATTTGAGAATGTGATAATTCCAAATAGCATTGAAATTAAAGAGGGATTGTTTTTCGACGGAGATTTCGACACAATTAAATCTCTGTTATTAAATAATCCGTCCATTATCAATAAACAGATTAAATTCTTCCTCGGTTATGCCGGATGGTCCAAAGGACAGCTAAATGAAGAAATTGCCCAAAACTCATGGCTAATCGGGCAAACGGACAACCGGCAAATATTTAAAAGCAGCGGTGATGAATTATGGAAAGAAGCTGTCAAAAGCGTCGGAGGGCCGTACGAAAAATGGCTCCATTTCCCTAAAGCACCTTACTTGAACTAATTTTTTGCAAAACAATTACATTTTCATAACCATCCGGCAAAAAAAGCCAATCGTTCAATTTGCCTGACCTCTCAAAGCCATTGCGCACAAACAAAGACAGACTGGCTTTGTTATTTTCCGGCACATGTACAAATAATTGATGCAGATGCAAATATTGAAAAGCGTAAGCTTCCATCAGCGCCACCGCTTCCGTTCCAAATCCCCGGTGCTGGTATTCCGGTGCGATTAACAACCCTACTCCGGCACGGCTGTGGAAAGAGTCATAATCATACAAATCAATGATACCGACACTTTCACCTGCTTTCGTTTCAATAATCAAACGAAGTTGTTTTTGCACCTCCAAACCCGCAGCCGAATCTGCAATATATTGCTTCAACAAATACCGGGAATAAGGAGAAAGTGTATTCCCATGTATCCATAAGGCCGTATTATTTTCCCATTTGTATAGGATATCCAAATCTTCAGGCTCCAATGCCCTTAAACGAAGTCTCGCATTTTCAAGATAAGCCATCATATTTATTCCGGAGATATAACTCGCTTGCTAAAATGATTATATATATGGTAATCTATTTTCTTCTCAGGCATTGTATCCATTAAGAGAAACATTTGCTCAAATCTGACGTCCGGGAAACAAAACACGATATCGGTAAACTGTTTCATCTTATTTTTCCGACAAATCGCATCCAGCGCCCGTTCTTCATCCAAATTCCATAAATTGACATATTCCAGTTTCCCCATCATTTGCAGGCATTGTTGTTTTACCGTAGCAAAATTCGCTTCCCGTGAAATGACCAACAACCGCCTGTGAGGATTCAATCGCTTCCGTTTTCCTCCTTTCCGCCCGGACAAAGCTGCCAATCGCATGCGAATACGAATAGCAAAATAGACCAACGACTTCAAAAATTTGGACGAATCGGGGTAATATTTGTCAAAAAACACCTTCATCGCCCCATAAAACGATTCCAGATATTTCAAATCATCCTTTTCCGAACTTTTCCCTTTGTAGTGTAAAACCCGCTCAGGCATGTAATAATTTTTATAGCCGGCCTGCACCAGCCTGTACGACAAATCGATATCCTCACCATACATAAAGAAAGACTCGTCGAACATTCCGCACTTCGCCAACGCTTCACGGCGAATCAGCATAAAAGCCCCACACAAAACATCGACCTTGTGCGGCTTGTCCGGATTCAGATACGGCAAATTATATTGTGCGTACTTCGGAGAATTCGGAAACAATTTCGACAACGCGAATAATTTGCAGAATGCTATCCAGAGCGTTGGAAAAGAACGCTTGCTTTCAGGAAGGAATTCTCCTCGTCCATTAAGCATTTTAACACCGACAGCCCCAATAGCCGGATGATCATCCAAATAGAACATCAAAGAATAAAGACTCTCTTCCCCTATCACCGTATCAGGATTCAACAGCAATACGTATTGTCCTTTGCAGCGCCCGAGGACTTGGTTGTTGGCAGCGCCAAATCCCCGATTCTCTCTGTTCTTTATAAATTCGACTTCAGGGAAAAGCGGAGACAAATATTCCACAGAACCATCGGTAGACGCATTATCCACAACAAATATTTGAGCTTCCCGTCCACCCAATGCCGACCGGACAGAATACAAGCACTGTTCCAACAGATACTTTACATTATAATTTACAATGACTATTGATATCTTTATATCTTCTACTTCTGCATCTTCCATTATTTTTCCCGTTTTTATCATTTACTTTGATTAAAATCTATCCGGTTCACTATCGAACGCCCCAACGTTATCTCGTCGGCATATTCAATTTCATCGCCAATTGACACTCCCCTCGATATTACCGAAACCTTAACACCCAAAGAGGACAATTTTTTATAGATGAAGAAGCTTGTCATATCCCCCTCCATCGTGGTGCTCAAAGCAAAAATAACTTCCTTAATATTTTCCTCTTTCACTCGCTCCACCAAACTATCTATTTCCAGATCTCCCGGACCAATGCCATCCATTGGGGAGATTACGCCCCCCAACACATGATAAACCCCGCGAAATTGTCCTGTATTTTCAATTGCCATCACCTCTTTTATATTCTCGACTACGCACACTACGGAATGATCCCGGGACAAATCGGCACAAATAGCGCACAACTCATCATCGCAGATATTATGGCACATCCTACAATACTTCACATCATGCCGCAAAGACGCCAGTGCCGACACAAAACGGTCCGTATAATCCACATCCCGGCGCAACATATACAACGCCAGTCTCAAAGCTGTCTTACGACCGATACCAGGTAATGAAGAAAGCGCATTCACAGCATTTTCCAATAATGCAGAAGAATATTTTTGATTCATTTGCTTGCATTTAATACCATCCGGCATGTTTGCCCCACATTTTCATCAGAACCTATCAAAAGCATACAGAACCCGGACATTATCCATTTTAGTTGCCATAACTCAAACGTCCAAAAATACAACACTTTTTTTAATCGGAAAACAATCTATACTCTTTAAATCTGGACAAAGCAGAATCCTCTCTTTCTGAAAGCTGCATTATCCGACATCCAAAATCACAGGGTATAAACATATTAATTGAGCAACGTCTATAAACAAGAAAAACGGTGAAGCTCACGCCTGACCGTTTCCACATTTAACCGTTTTAAACAAAAAGAAAAAGTTAGTTACTGTCTTGGTAAGAAATGTTTTTGAGTGTTATTTATTGTACTGCAATAAATCATTCCTATCAGGGAATAATTAGTGACAAATATAGTGATTATCTGCATACAGTACAAGAGCGCCTTATCCATTTTTGATATTTTTAATACAAGACTCTGCTATATTTTACTCGTTTAAGTTTTTACTTTGCATTAATTATCCGTAATGAAATAGTACAGACAATATATATATCATAATGACAGATTTTACGATAAATATCCTGGGATGCGGATCGGCGTTGCCAACCTTGCGGCATTCAGCGTCATCGCAAATCATAAAAACCAGAAACAAACTTTACATGATTGACTGCGGAGAAAGTACGCAAACACAAATGCGAAAGTCCCGCATCAGTTTCTCTGGATTAAAACACATTTTTATTTCCCATTTACACGGAGACCATTGTTTTGGTCTGCCAGGACTGATTTCCACGCTTGGAATGTTGGGAAGAAGCGGAGATTTATATATCCATGCTCCAAGCGGCATAGAGGAATTTTTACGCCCGATATTAACGCTCTTCAACAAAGAACTGCCCTACAAAATCCAATTCAATACAATCGACCCCTACTCTCATTCATTGATATTGGACGACCGTTCGTTGGAAATTTACACGATTCCTTTAAAACACCGCGTACCGTGTTGCGGATATTTGTTTGTCGAAAAGCAATCAGAGCCCCATCTTATCAAAGAAACGCTCGATTTTTACCAGATTCCCTTAAGAATGCGTCCGGGAATAAAGCAAGGAGCCGATTTTATTACTGAAGACGGCACTGTTGTACCCAACAAATATTTGGTACGCCCTGCAAATCCTCCCAGACGATATGCGTACTGTTCAGACACCGCCTATTCAGAATCCATTATTCCTTTGATAGAAGGAGCCGACTTACTATACCATGAAGCGACATTTGCTGAGACTGAAGCTAAACGGGCCAAGGAAACATTTCATTCCACAGCCCGACAAGCCGCAGAAATAGCCCGCCGTGCGCAAGTAAAAAAATTAGTCATCGGGCACTATTCCGCCCGTTACGAAAACATAACCCCTTTATTACAAGAAGCACGCGAAATATTCCCGGAAACGGTTTCGGCAAACGAAGGGATGAAATTATCCATCTGACAGCAGGCTGTAAACATAATATTCCGGTATAACATTTTTATACCGGAATAATGCCTTGCTCGGCAAGCAACTTCAAAGATAGCTCTTTCAACTTGAATTTTTGTATCTTTCCACTGCCTGTCATCGGAAACTCATCGACAAAGAAAACATACTTCGGAATTTTATGACGCGCAATTTTCCCACGGCAAAAATCCTTGACTATATCCTCCGTCAAAGAACCGGAATTTTCTTTCTTAATGATGAATGCACCTACCTCCTCTCCGTACTTTTTGGAAGGGACAGCTGCAATCTGCACATCTTTTACTCCGGGAAGATGATAAAGGAACTCTTCCAATTCGCGCGGATAGATATTTTCTCCTCCACGTATAATCATGTCTTTGATACGCCCTGTAATGCGATAATAGCCGTTCTCGTCCTTGACTCCCAAGTCCCCGCTATGCAAAAAGCCGTCTTTGTCGATGACCTCTTTCGTAGCTTCCGGATTCTTATAATAGCCTTTCATAACCAAATATCCACGGCAGCACAACTCGCCTTGTTGCCCGACCTGACACTCTTCCCCGGTATCAGGATCCACAACCTTTACCTCCGTAAAAGGATATTCCTTTCCTACCGTATTGCACCGGTTCTCAAAAGAATCCTCCAAGACAGTATGGGTCATTCCAGGAGAACTTTCCGTCAATCCGTACACACTTGTAATATGCGTAATATGCATCTTCTCTGTCACAGCGCGCATTAATTCAACCGGGCATAATGAACCCGCCATAATCCCGGTACGCAACGAAGACAGGTCAAACATATCAAACATCGGATGGTTCAATTCCGCAATAAACATCGTAGGCACCCCGTACAATGCCGTACAACGTTCCTTATGGACAGATGCAAGGACAAGCAGCGGATCAAATTTTTCCACCATCACCTGCGTACTCCCATGGGTAAGTACATTCATCGATGCCAGCACCACGCCAAAACAATGGAATAAAGGCACACAACAACACAATTTGTCGGACGAAGTAAAGCGCATTCCCTCCCCGGTGAAAAAACCATTATTCGTAATATTATGGTGTGTAAGCATAACGCCCTTCGGAAATCCGGTCGTTCCTGAAGTATATTGCATATTAACTACGTCAAAACAAGAAACCTTCGACTTGGCTTCCGCAAGAACTTCATCACTGATATTCTGACCGAGCAGTAACAGCTCTGGCGTATTATACATTCCCCTGTACTTTTCCTGGCCAATATAAACCACATTCTTCATACAGGGGAAACGGCGACTCTTCAAAAATCCGCGTTGAGACTCCCGAAGTTCCGGAAGCATCGCGTATATCATGTCAATATAGCTTCCATCGAATACGCCATCAGTGATACACATCGTATGTATGTCCGCATTCTCTACCAAATACTCCAACTCGCTCTGCTTATAATTGGTATTAATAGTAACGAGAACCGCACCGATTTTCGCACCAGCATAAAGGAAAGTCAACCAATCGGGGACGTTAGTCGCCCAAACACCGACATGTGTTCCGTGTTTAATTCCTATTGCCAACATTCCTTTCGCCATATCGTCAACTCGCTGGTTGAACTCTTTCCAGGTAAAACGGAGGTTACGGTCCGAATAGACCAAATATTCTTTATCGGGAGTCTCTGAAGCCCAATGCTCGAGCCATTGCCCAAGCGTTCTATTTTGCAGTTCCATAATATAGCACCTAATCTATTTTCATTTTACTTGACCCGGTCTTTCCAAACAACGTGTGCATGAACCGACAACATCATAAAACATATTACACGCCAAGGGTAGATGCCGGCTTCGCCAAAATTCAGATTCAACAATCAATAAGGCATATAGACAACGCCCAATATCTGCGCGCTATTCTCATCTGCCGCATGTACGTGATGCGCAACAATAGAATCGTAATAAATGCTGTCGCCTTCTTCCAGAATATAACTGTTTTTCCCGTAGATTATTTCAACAGTGCCTTTCAGAACATAAATAAACTCTTCCCCTTCATGTGACGATACTTCAAAATTTTCGCCCTCTACTTTCGGGGTTATCTCAATAAAGAACGGTTCCATGTGCCGGCCCGATTTATCCTGCGCAAGAGAATGGTAGTTCATATGCCGACGGTCGATTGTCGAATTATTCGTGAAACGGATGCCGTTATTCGCATACGAGCTTTGCTTCCTGCAAACAACCGGACCCAGCTCTGACTGGTCATCCAGAAATGTTCCCAAACGGACACCCAAAACTCTCGCAATTTTGATTAGAGGTGTTAGCGAAGGAAAATCTTCATTGTCTTCTATTTTCTTTATCTGTTCCACGGTCAGCCCGGAACGTTCGGCTATCTCTTCCTGCGAAATCTGCTTCATCTCACGGATACTTCTGATTTTGCCACCTATAATCTTATTGTTTCCCATCTAAATATACACTATATTTTTATTAAAAGACATATCCTTGTTACCTATGCAAAATTAAACGAAATTTTATATCCGCATCTCTTTTTTGAAAAAAAGAGACACAATTTTCAATTAACCTTACAAAATTCCCAAGTTTATCTCTTTTTTCAAAACAATCAATTTAACACTCCATTACCAATTAACAAATAATAAAACTACTATCTTTACACCATTCTTTGAGACAACCTTCATAATTAAAATATGAAACACATATATATAATAATACTTATTAGCCTATTTTGCCATTTTCCCGCCTTTGCCGAAGAGGGGAATCTCAGTTTGGACCGATGCCAACAAATGGCTAAAGAAAACTATCCATTAATCCGGCAATACGAATTAATTGACAAGACGGTGGAATACTCGCTGTCGAATGTAAAAAAAGCATATCTTCCGCAATTTAACTTGTCTGCGCAAGCAACTTACCAATCAGCCGCAGCAGATTTCCCTGATGAATTAAAAAGATTATTCGCAAGCGTGGTCGATATTGAAGGTATGAAAAGGGACCAATACAAGGTTGCGCTTGAAGTAAACCAGACCATTTGGGACGGAGGAAACGTCAGTGCGAAAAGTGCTGAATTAAAAGCACAGAAAGAGGTGTCGCAGCGGAACATAGATGTCGAATTATACACCTTGAAACAACGAGTAAACAATCTATACTTCGGAATATTGCTCCTCAACGAGAGCATCCGGCAAAACAAACTGACGCAACATTTGTTGGAACAAAACCGGATGAAACTAAACAGCATGCAGGAAAACGGCGTCGCACAACAAAGCGACATAGACGCACTCACCGTCCAATTGCTGACCGTCAGGCAACAATACAAAAATTTTGACATTATGCAGCAATCCTACATGAAGATGTTATCGTTATTAATCGGTCAGGAGATAACCGATATCTCACGTTTGGAACGCCCGATGGAGATAGAACATTTCCCCAACCAGAACAACCGTCCGGAATTAGCCTTATATAATGCACAACTTTCGCATATCAATGCACAGGAAAGGAGCGTGAAGTCGGGATTAATGCCTAAAATCGGATTGTTTGCCACCGGATTCTACGGATATCCCGGATTCAACATGATGGAAGATATGTTCAATCCGGCTTTCAGCTGGAACTATCTTGTCGGAATCAAGATGCAGTGGAACATCGGAAGCTTTTACACCCGAAAAAATTCGTTGAAGCAGTTATCGACTCAACGGGAACAAATAGAAAACAAACGGGAACTGTTCCTATTCAACTTAGAACAGTCAACCACACAACAGCAACACGAAATCATGCGGCTGAAACAATTGATTGCAGATGATTCGGAAATTGTCAGGCTTCGGAATTCCATCCGTATCGCCGAAGAATCCAAATTAGCAAACGGCATCATTGATGTCACAGAATTACTGCAGAAAATCACAGACGAACAAAATGCGTCACTGGCAAAAGCCGCACACGAAATCGAATTGCTCAAATATGAATACGAATTAAAAACAACTACCAATAATTAATTATAAGAAGCTGGCAAAATGAAATCCATATTTTATACAATAACCGGATTATTGCTTTTTACGGCATGCGGTTCTTCCGACAAATTTGATGCTACCGGCACCATAGAAGCCACAGAAATTACAGTTTCTGCAGAAGCAGTAGGCAAAATACTCCACTTCGATATCGAAGAGGGTGATATTCTGAAAACAGGAGAATACATCGGCATCATTGACACCATGCAGCTCTCCTTGTCGAAACAACAGATTGAGCGGAACATTTCCTCGTTGCTTACCACGCGCCCCGACATACAAAAACAGATAGCCGCATTAAATGCCCAAATAGACAAGCAAGAGCATGAACTCAACCGCGTAAACAGGCTGCTCAAAGATGGTGCCGCCACAATAAAACAACGCGATGACATAGAAGCGGCACTCGAAGTTCTGCACCGGAACCTGGATGCCACACTGTCTACTTTAAGCAAAAACACGGAAAGTCTGAATGCCCAAAGCTCTTCGCTCGACATCCAGATAGCACAGATAAACGACAAATTGCAAAAAAGCAGGATCGTATCCCCGACAAACGGGACGGTACTTGCCAAATATATGGAAGCCGGTGAATTTGCAAACATCGGTCAACCTCTATTCAAAATAGCCAATCTGGAAAATGTATTCCTACGGGCATATTTTACATCCGACCAATTGGCTGACATTCAGTTAGGGCAAGAAGTAAAGGTAATCGCCCAATTCGGAGACGACAAAGAGCGCCAATACACCGGTAAAATTGTCCACATCGCATCTGAAAGCGAATTTACACCCAAAACAATTCAGACGAAGGACAGCCGGGCAGAAATGGTTTACGCCGTAAAAATATCTGTCAAGAATGACGGATATTTAAAAATAGGGACTTACGGACAAGTAATGCTTTAAATGCTATGGGCACTGTAACCGTAGAGAATTTGAAAAAAAGTTTCGGCAAAGTCCAGGCAATAGCCGGAATATCTTTTGAAACCGTTGCCGGGGAAATTTTCGGAATAATAGGGGCGGATGGTGCAGGAAAGTCTACCCTGTTGCAAATACTGGTAACCTTGTTGACACCGTCCGGCGGCTCCGGGACAATCCTCGGGTATGATATATTCAAGGACTACCGGAAAATCAGAACGCTGGTAGGTTACATGCCGGAACGGTTCTCACTGTATCCGGATCTTACCGTAGAAGAGAATTTGCAGTTCTTTACCAAATTATTCAATGTGAGACAATCATCAGAAGACCTTTCCCTGAACACGTTCGCACGGCAGCTTATCCCTTTCAAGAACCGCCGTGCCGGCAAACTGTCGGGAGGTATGAAACAAAAACTTGCTCTTTCATGCGCCCTCGTACATAATCCGCAATTACTCATTTTGGACGAACCTACGCGCGGAGTGGATCCAATATCCCGGACAGAATTCTGGCAAAAACTGATTTCACTGAGAGATTCCGGGAAAACCATTATCGTCACTACCTCCTACATGGATGAAGCAAACTTGTGTGACCGGATAGCTTTCTGCGACCAAGGACGATTTCTTCTTACCGATTCTCCTCAATCGATAATCAACAAGGAGAAAGAGCCGATTTACGCCATACGGGGCAGCAACATGTTCCGGTTGCTGCAAACAGTTCGGCAATGGGAAAGGACAAAAGCATGTTATACGTTCGGAGACACACTGCATCTTCGCATAGATAAAGGATATTCAACGGATGAGTTGCTCCATTTCCTGAAAAACAGCGGTTGCCCGGATGTATCCATCCAAGCAATCAAAGCAAACATAGAGGATTGCTTCATGCAGCTGGTCAATAATCCGGAGAAGGCCGAGACGACAATAAATTAAAGTACGGAACGGAAAAAGACACGCATATAACTAATAGTAGAAGAGAAAGACTTTTTTTACCAGGTACAATGGAAAATATCATAGAAGTTCATGAACTGACAAAACAGTTCGGCAAGTTCACCGCTGTAAACCATATTTCATTTGCCGTAAGGAAAGGTGAAATTTTCGGATTCTTAGGAGCAAATGGAGCAGGGAAAACCACAGCCATGCGCATGTTGTGCGGACTTAGCCATCCAACATCCGGTAACGGACAAGTAGCTGGCTATGATATCAACCGACAACCCGAACTAATCAAAAAACATATCGGTTACATGAGCCAGAAGTTTTCGCTCTACGATGACCTGACCATTACCGAAAATATCCGTTTGTTTGCCGGCATTTACGGGATGAAATCCGTTGAAATCAAAGAAAAAAGCACGGCGCTGCTTACGAAACTCGAAATAGAGAAACATCGCAATACTTTAGTAGGAGCACTTCCTTTGGGCTGGAAACAGAAGCTGGCATTTTCGGTTGCCGTGTTCCACCGTCCTAAAGTGGTATTTCTGGACGAACCTACCGGAGGTGTCGACCCGGCAACCCGCCGACAATTCTGGGAAATGATTTACGAAGCAGCGGAAGAGGGAATTACCATCTTTGTCACGACGCATTATATGGATGAAGCGGAATACTGCAACCGCGTATCCATCATGGTCGACGGGGAAATCAAAGCGCTCGACACCCCAGCTCAATTAAAAGAGACATACAACGCCCCGTCGATGGACGGTGTATTCCGTGCGCTCGCAAAAACAGCAAAAAGAGGAGAATAACCAATGTTAGCAGCATTTGTAAAAAAAGAGACGCTCCATATCCTACGGGACAAACGTACAATTCTGATTGTATTGCTTATCCCGATAATATTACTTGTCTTATTCGGTTTCGCGCTTTCGCTCGAACTGAAAAATATCGATATAGCCATCATTGCAGAACATCGTACAGAATCTATCCGCCAGCTCGCTGAAAAAATCGAAGCCAACCCATATTTTACGTACAAAAGGGTCATAAACAGTGGAGAAAGCGATGAATGCTTGCGACGAGGAGATGCGGATGCTATTATAATATTCAGTAAAGATTTTGAAAAGAGCCTTCAGCGCCCAACCGACAAGCCTGTCATAGAAATCATAACCGACGCATCTAACCCTATGAACTCCAACGCGGCCATTGGATACTTGCAATCCGTCATTGCCGGAAGCATCTCCCCCATTGCGGAAATCCACATGCTATACAACCCGCAAATGTCGAGCGCATATACTTTTGTTCCAGGTTTGATGGGAATGATTTTTCTCCTGATATGCGCCATGATTACCTCCATATCAATAGTTAGGGAGAAAGAGACCGGGACAATGCAAGTTTTGCTCGTTTCCCCGGCAAAGCCGATATACATTGTGGTCGCAAAAATGATACCTTATTGCATCCTGTCGTGCCTGAATCTGGTTACAGTTCTCCTATTGTCGAAATATCTGCTACACATGCCCGTTGAAAACGGCTGGTTGGGCGTATGCCTGATCTCTTTCCTATACATTATTTTATCTTTATCGTTGGGTCTGCTGATTTCATCCATCGCGAAAAACCAAGTCATGGCTCTGGTACTTTCTGCGGTCGTCCTACTGATGCCCATCATGATGCTTTCAGGGATGATTTTCCCAATTGAAAACATGCCATGGCTTTTGCAGGAGATTTCATACATCGTCCCGGCCAAATGGTATATTGAAGCTGTCAAGAAGCTCATGATAGAGGGACTTCCTTTCCGTTCCATCCTCACTGAGCTCCTAGTCTTATTGGGAATGACGCTGTTTCTGGTAATTATCTCCCTCAAAATATTCAACCGCAAAAAAGATTAAACTATGGGCAATACATTAATATATCTATTGGAAAAAGAAATAAAACAGTTTGTAAGAGATCCTTTCTTACCAAAGCTTGCCCTGTTTTTCCCAGTCATGGTGATACTTATCCTTCCACTTGTCGCAGACTTGGATTTCAAAAACATATCAATCTGCATCGTTGACAATGATAACAGCACGTTTTCCCGCCGTCTGATTGCATCCGTGCAGAACACAAGCTATTTCAGAGTCCACGATTTTCCGTCCAATTATAAAGCTGCGCTCAATGACATTGAACAAAATGAAGCAGACCTCATACTGGAAATCCCCGCCGACTATGAAAAAAGTCTCACCCGGCAACATCCTCAAAAGTTATCTATTACAGCCAATGCCGTCAATGCACAAAAAGGGAATGCAGGCATCAACTATCTAATGCAAATCATCCAAAAGACAATCAAAGAGAATGGGAGCCAAGTAAGTTCAATGAATTCCGCATATCCGGAAATGATTACCATCAGGAATTTCTATAACGAAACCCTGAACTTCCGTTTTTTCATGATTCCTGCTCTAATGGCGATGCTAATTATCCTGTTATGCGGATTCCTCCCTGCATTGAACATTGTAAAAGAGAAAGAGAACGGAACGATAGAGCAAATAAATGTGACTCCCATCAACAAACTGACATTCACTTTCGCGAAATTGATTCCTTACTGGCTGATGGGATTACTGGTCTTGACTATCGCCATGCTTATTGCCTATTGGGTATATGGATTAGCACCAATAGGTAATATCGGGATTATCTACGGAATCGCATTATTGTTCATCCTTACTATGTCAAGTATCGGCTTAATTGTGTCAAACTATTCATCGACAATGCAGCAAACTGCGTTCGTCATGTTCTTTTTCATAATTACGTCCATCTTGATGAGCGGTTTGTTTACGCCCATCGAATCAATGCCGGGATGGGCACAAACAATTACGAATTTTATTCCTCCCCGCTACTTTATCGAAGTAATGCGCGGCGTGTATTTGAAAGGATGTACGTTCCCCGATGTAAGCATTCAGTTCTTAAAACTAGGAATATTCGCCATTATACTCATGGCATGGGCAGCATTGAGCTACAAAAAGCAATTATAGTCCCCGGACAATAAAGAAATTTGCAAACATGAATAAAATTTTTATCACGATTTGTTTGGTTCTAAAAAAAAATTTCTATTTTTGCTCCGGAAAATAAAACAAAAAGATTCAATGAACCGATTTAGCTTTACATATTACTTTTATTACTTTTACTTTAGCAACAGGGTAAAGGCAGGAGTTTGTATGTAAAGGTTTATGAATAAAAGATTACGTTATATATTAAAGAAACAAGATACAGGTCCTGCCGAAATTCGGCAGGACCTTTTTTTTATACTTCATACATCGAAAAAGGAACGTTATGAAAAAGAGAATAGCAATTCAAGGTATAGCAGGTTCTTACCACGACATAGCCGCCAAAAACTATTTTGCAGGAGAAGAGGTTGAAACAATTCCTTGCAATACTTTCAAAGACGTGATAAAATGCACGCAAAAAGATTCTTCAATAATGGGGATGATGGCAATCGAAAACACCATTGCAGGCAGCCTGCTGCAGAACCATGAACTGATTCGCCAAAGCGGATTGCAAATTGTCGGTGAATACAAACTGCGGATATCCCACTCATTGGTGGCGTTACCCGGAACGTCAATCCACGATGTCAAAGAGATTAACTCACACCCGATAGCCTTAATGCAATGTGCGGAATTTCTTGATACTCTACCCCATGCAAAAGTGGTGGAAAAAGATGATACCGCAGGAAGTGCCCGCTGGATTGCAGAGAACCAATTAAAAGGACACGCAGCCATCTGCGGGAAGTTGGCAGCCCAAATATACGGTTTGGAAGTATTGGCTGAAGGGATAGAAACAAACAAACGAAATTTCACCCGTTTTCTCGTCATTGCCGACCAATGGGTTGCCGACGAACTTATGCGCGATGAATACAAAAACAAATCCTCACTCGTCTTTGCATTACCTCACACTGCTGGCAGCCTGTCGAAAGTCCTGTCGGTACTCTCGTTTTACGACATGAACCTGACTAAAATCCAATCTTTGCCGATAATCGGACGGGAATGGGAATACCTTTTCTACATCAATTTAACATTCAACAACTATACAAGATATAAACAGGCATTGGATGCCATACGTCCATTGACTAAGGATTTAAAAATATTAGGAGAATATGCAGAAGGAAAACAAAGTATTTGAAATCGTTCCGGCAAACCGGGTAAAGAACATTCAGGAATATTACTTTTCTAAGAAACTGAAAGAAGTTGCTGAAATGAATAAAGCCGGATTAGATGTTATCAGTTTGGGAATTGGCAGCCCGGATCTCCCGCCTTCTTCAACGGCAATCCAAACGCTCTGCCATGACGCCCAAAAAGATAATGCACATGGCTACCAACCTTACAACGGAATCCCTGAACTTCGTGAAGGTTTTGCCGCATGGTATAAAAAATGGTACGGCGTCACCCTCGACCCGCAAAAGGAAATCCAACCGCTGATTGGTTCAAAAGAGGGAATACTGCACATATCTTTGGCATTCCTGAATCCGGGAGACGGCGTATTGGTTCCCAATCCGGGATACCCGACCTACAGTTCCGTCAGTAAATTGGTTGACGCCAATCTGATTTATTACGACTTGGAAGAGAAAAACAATTGGCAACCCGATTTCGATGCGTTAGAAAAGATGGATTTGTCGAAAGTCAAGCTGATGTGGACCAATTACCCGAATATGCCGACAGGAGCAAATGCGACACCCGAACTTTACGCAAAGTTGGTAGACTTCGGGAAGAGACACCACATTATTATATGTAATGATAATCCATATAGCTTCATATTGAATGAACATCCACTCAGCATCCTAAGCACACCCGGTGCAAAAGATATTTGCATTGAGCTTAATTCAATGAGCAAAGCACACAATATGCCCGGCTGGCGAATAGGCATGCTTGCCAGCAACCATCAATTTGTCCAATGGATATTGAAAGTAAAAAGCAACATCGATTCCGGACAATTCCGGCCAATGCAGCGGGCGGCAGCTGAAGCATTGAAAGCTCCTGAATCATGGTATGCGACAATGAATGAAGTGTATCGCAGCCGACGAGCCATAGCCGGAGAAATCATGCACACGTTAGGATGTAGTTTTGACGAAAAACAAGTCGGCATGTTCCTCTGGGGGCGTATCCCTGACAACGAACGGGGAAGCGAAGATTTGGCAAACAAGGTGCTCTACAACGCACACGTATTTATAACTCCGGGCTTCATATTCGGCAGCAACGGGGAACGGTATATCCGAATTTCCCTCTGCTGCAAAAACGACATATTGGCGGAAGCTCTTAACAGAATCAAAAAGATATTTTAAAACAACTATCAAATAAAGGACAATTATGGAAATGGTAATAAAACCTATCGACCTGCCGGGCGTAAGCAAACAACGCCCAATCGTCATCGCAGGTCCTTGCAGTGCTGAAACAGAAGAACAAGTTTTGGAAACAGCCCGTAGCCTATCTGCAAAAGGAATCAAAATTTTTCGCGCCGGGATATGGAAACCCCGTACCAAACCAGGCGGATTCGAAGGCATAGGAATCAAAGGGCTGGCTTGGATGAAAAAAGTAAAAGAAGAAACCGGCATGTACATCGCAACCGAAGTTGCTACCAAAGACCACGTTTTTGAAGCACTGAAAGCAGGAATCGACTTGCTTTGGATTGGAGCACGTACAACCGTCAATCCTTTTGCCGTACAAGAAATCGCCGATGCGCTAAAAGGTGTCGACATCCCCGTCCTCATCAAAAACCCGGTAAACCCGGATCTTGAGCTTTGGATTGGAGCATTCGAACGCCTATACGGAGCAGGCATCCAACGCTTGGCTGCCATCCATCGGGGATTCAGCTCCTATGACAAAAAGATTTACCGAAACTTACCCTTGTGGCACATTCCCATCGAACTGAGACGCCGTATGCCGGACCTGCCTATTTTCTGCGATCCAAGCCATATCGGTGGCAAACGCGAATTAATCGCTCCCCTCTGCCAGCAAGCAATGGATTTAAGTTTTGACGGATTAATCATCGAATCCCACTGTAACCCCGATGCTGCATGGAGCGATGCTTCCCAACAAATCACCCCGGATGTTTTGGATTATGTCCTGAACTTGCTGGTTATCCGCGAAGGGACGCAGACAACCGAAAACCTTTCACAATTACGTGGACAAATCGACAACATCGATGAACAATTGTTGGAGCTTATCGCAAAACGCATGCGGATTTCCCGTGAAATTGGAGTCTATAAAAAAGAACACGATATGCCGATTTTACAGTCGCCCCGTTATAATGAGATTCTGGAAAAACGCTCAAACATCGGGGAACAAATCAATTTGAATACAGAATTTGTCAAGGCAATCTTCCGGGAAATCCATGAAGAATCTGTCCGCCAACAAATGATTATCATGAACGAACAAGCTTAAAGGATGAAGATACTGATTTTAGGTGCCGGTAAAATGGGCTCTTTCTTTACCGACCTGCTGAGTTTCGACCACGAAGTAGCCGTATTGGAAAAAGACCCTAAGCGCATGCGTTTTATCTATAACGCACTTCGGATTTGCAACATCGAAGATGTCAAAGAGTTTGCGCCGGAATTGGTCATCAACTGCGTGACATTGAACCACACTATTGATGCTTTCCGGACAATACTCCCATATTTGCCCCCTTATTGTATCATATCCGACATTGCATCCGTGAAAACCCATTTGAAAGAGTTCTACGAAACATGCGGATTTCCATACGTATCCACACACCCGATGTTCGGTCCTACTTTCGCAAACTTGGGACAGCTGGAGAAAGAAAATACGATTATCATCTCCGAAGGAGACCATTTGGGCAAAATTTTCTTCAAGGATTTGTATAGCGGACTAAAACTAAACATCTGCGAATACTCGTTTGAAGAGCATGACAAGGTGGTTGCCTACTCTTTAGGTATCCCATTCGCTTCAACGATTGTCTTTGCCTCAATCATGAAGCACCAGGATGCTCCGGGAACGACATTCAAACGCCACATGAAAATTGCCCGTGGGCTATTATCCGAAGACGATTATCTGCTCACGGAAATTCTGTTCAATCCCCGGACTCCGAAACAGATTGAGAAAATACAGGAAGAACTTGCCGTGTTGCAAGATATTATAAAAAAGAAAGATTCTTCAGCAATGAAACTCTATCTGGAAAAAATCCGGAAAAATATCGAATAAAACAAAGACGTCCGGATATTGAGCCGTATGGCTCATGTCCGGACGTCTCTATTCTTATCCCCTCGTTCCGGAGAAATCTCACACAAAATATTCCGGTTCACGACGAAGTTTGCATTTTTCATGCAACATCGCCGTATAGGGTGTATCGAACGACCGGGCATCCTCCGGGCAATATTTCACACAAGCGCAGCACTTTATACAAAGTACCGGATCGGTAGAAATCTTGTCCCCTGCAATAGTAATAGCATCGACAGGACACAAATCCACACAAACCCCGCATAACAGACACTTTTCGGCATCCACCACCGGAGCTATCGGTGCTGAGGTTCCTTTAACCCGGTAAGGATAATTCCCTTTTACCTGCAAAGGCAGAAGTTCTTTTCCTTTCTTTATCCCGGCAAATTTTGCCACGATTGTTGCACCAAAGTTACGGGCTTTCTCCAAATCTTCGGCATCCGGGCGTCCTTCTGCAATCGGCATTTCCGGACGGCTGTAAGAGTGTTCACAAATAAAAGCAGCTGCAGCCAATGAAACAAAGCCTTGCTCTCCTATAATATCTTTCAACTCCAGTAAAGCGTCCTCATAATCCCTGTTACCGTATACGACAACCGGAACAGCCAGTGCAACCGATGTAGAAACATGCTTCAAACGTTCTACTGCTGTTTCCGCAACGCGGCCACCATAGACAGGCACTGCCATAATTGCAATATCACTATCCAGCCTGATAGATTCCGGCGCATCGCAAGTAATATCATATTCTTTAACAGCAACATTTCCCATTCCTGCCGCAATGGCACGAGCAATAGCTGCTGATGTGCGGGTCGGAGAAAAGTAAACTACCGAAACAGACAATCTTTCCATACCTTACAACAAAATATCATTCAAATCAACCGGCAAAACTTTGTGCCACATCAAAACCGGCTTTCAACGCTTTCAAGTTCATTTCTACGATTTCTTCCCCTTTCCGTGTAAAAATACGTTTGATACCTTCCGCAATCTTATCGTATTCGATACCGATAAAAGGAGCAGCTGCTCCCAGCATTACGATATTGGCAGCCCGTACTGAGCCTACATTTTTAGCAATCGTTTCCACGTCAAGAACCACCTTGTGGGGAAGCTTGTCGATTTCTTTCCGCACTGTTTCAACATCCGGATAATTGGGAATATTGATAAACGGCTGCGAATTTGTAACCAGCCAACCGTCCCGTTTCAAATAAGGCAAATAACGCAAGCTCTCCATCGGCTCCAACGATATAATTAAATCTGCCTGCCCCAAAGGAATCAAATCGGAGGAAATGGGCTGGTCCGACAGACGCAAATTCGACTGAACATCTCCCCCTCGTTGACTCATTCCATGAACTTCTGCCTGCTTCATATAAAGACCTTCATTCAAAGCGGCATCTCCTATCACTGCTGCAATAGACAATATCCCTTGTCCTCCTACGCCTGACAATATAATATCCGTCTTCATTTCTTTTTCGCCTTATTCTTTCTGGTTAATGTCTGAATACATTCTCGACGCGGAATCAATACGGAAACTCCGTTATATTCTATCTCCTCACGAATTATCCGCTTCATTTCCTCATAATTCTTTTTCAATGGAACCATCACCCGGACATGCTCCGGATTGACACCAATCCCTGTGCAAATAGACTCCAAACGACCGGTACCTGCAGAATCCTGTCCTCCGGTCATTGCCGTTGTCTCGTTGTCGGAAATCACAATTGTGATATTCGTATTTTCATTCACGCAATCCAATAATCCGGTCATTCCCGAATGCGTAAAGGTAGAATCTCCGATAACCGAGACCGCAGGGAAAACGCCTGCATCAGATGCACCCTTCGCCATCGTGATTGATGCGCCCATATCGATACACGTATCTATTGCCCGGAAAGGCGGCAATGCCCCCAATGTATAACATCCGATATCGCCAAAAACTTTTGCTCCCGGATATTCGGCGATTACTTCGTTCAATGCCGCATACATATCCCGGTGTCCACAACCTTGGCACAAAGCAGGAGGACGCTGTTCCACGATTTCCGGAACAGCATAAAACGTTTCTATTGATAAACCTAAAGCCTTTCCTACCGCATCAGGTGAGAGTTCTCCATCACGTTGTAAAGTCCCATCCATCCGGCCATGAACCGGCTTACCGTTGTTCAGAATTCCACGCAATTTTCCTTCAACCATTGGATAACCTTCTTCAAGCACCAACAATTCATCACATTCGGAAGCTATTTTTTCAATCAGCTTCACAGGAAGCGGATACTGCGTGATTTTCAAAACCGGATGCACAAAGCCACCGGGATAATTCTCAGACAGATAGTTAAAAGCGATTCCGGTAGTTATTACTCCCAACGACTTGTCCGGAGCATCATAATAACAGTTATATACAGACTTTTCCGAAGCTTCTTCAAACAATCGCTGTGCTGACAACAACGATTTGAAACGTTTACGCGCCAACGCCGGCAACAAAATATAACGGCTACGTCCGTTGGCTGGACACTCCATCTCCCGTTCCGGCTTCTGCGCACGCGACACTACGCCGGCACGTGAATGTGCCATACGCGTGGTTATCCGTAACAAAATCGGGTAGCCCAACTTCTCAGACAACTCAAATCCCTCATAAACCATATCATAAGCTTCCTGCTGGTTGGACGGCTCCAAAACCGGAAGCATTGCAAAATCGGCAAAAAGACGATTGTCCTGTTCGTTTTGAGATGAGTGCATTGATGGGTCATCCGCCGAAACGATAATCATTCCACCGTTAATTCCGCTCATTGCGGCGTTCATGAAGCAATCCGCAGCAACATTCAGCCCCACATGCTTCATACAGCAAAGCGAACGTTTTCCTGCGAAACTCATTCCTAAAGCAGCCTCCATTGCCGTTTTTTCATTTGCACACCAACGACTATGAATTCCCCGTTCTTTCGCTACAGGCGACATCTGAATATATTCCGTAATCTCCGTCGACGGAGTTCCCGGATAAGAATACACGCCAGACAATCCTGCATCAATTGCAGCCTGAGCAATAGCTTCATCTCCTAAAAAAAGATGTTTTCCCATGCGTTTTATCGATTTATATTTTAATTCTAATCCATTTTGTCTTCCAAAAATACGATTTTAATAACAAAACCAAAGCATCCTAACGGATATTTCTACGATTTAAAGCCTGCTGATAGCGGAGGGCGTTCCGTGAATGTTCCGCCAAGGTTCGCGCAAAATTGTGTTTCCCAGAAAAGTCTTCCTTTGCACACATATACAAATAAGAATGTTTGGTCGCATTCAATACAGCGTCAATTCCTTGGATAGTAGCCAGGCGCAACAACCCCGGCGGCAACCCTGCATATTTATAGGTATTGTATGGCGAATCAATCTCTAGATGTTTGTACAAAACACGCTGCAACGAAAAATCGCCTACCGCAAATTTTACCGTCGGGTCCGCTTGCAAAAGCATTCCCCTCCGCAAACGATTCAAATACAGTCCGGCAATTACCGGATATTCACTAAGATCCGCCGTTTCTTCCTGGACAATCGAAGCCAATATCTCTACCTCTACCGGAGTCAATCCCTGCGATGCTGCTTTCGCCTTACGCTCTTCTGTCCAAAAACGGTTGTACTCCTTCAACATACGCTCCACCAAACGCGCAGGTGAAATATTCCAATACACCTCATACGTATTCGGTATAAAAATAGCAGCTATCGTTTGTGTTGTAAAACCAAGGGAAGAACAATAAGCAGAATCATTCAACAAAGACAACAGATCTTCTGTTGAAAGCATAAGTTGCTTATCTAAGCTTTCAGCCAAGTTCTCTTTCAAACGAACACTGTTGAAGGTAATGGAAGTTGCTTTTTGGTGACCACGTCTCAAATCATTCAACAGCGACAAGTTATTCATGCCTGGATTAATGGCATATCTCCCCGTCAACATCTTTGAAGGGTAATCAAATATTCCAGCCAGCAGCCTGAACATAAACAGATCTTTACAACGTCCTTCTTTCTCTACCTGAGCACATAAATCGTCAAAATCACGGACAGAATCTACATATATATATATGGTATTTGAAGGTATGAAATTGGGTGCCCACAACATTTTATATCCTATTCCCCCCAAAAGGCAAGCTATTCCTATAATAATACCTATGATTAATTTGCTGACAACCTTTACTTTTCTTCCTTTCTTTGCCATAGAATAATTCTCTGAATATCAGTTTTGCCACAAAATTAGCATGTTTTTTCTTACAAAATAGATTTCAAAAACTTTGTTTATTCAAATTTCCAACATATCTTTGCAACGCATTTTGCAAAACAAAGGGAAGTTTGGGTGAGTGGCTGAAACCAACAGTTTGCTAAACTGTCGTACGGGTTACCGTACCGGGGGTTCGAATCCCCCAGCTTCCGCATCTGTTTTGAACTTATCTGAAATATATAGCAACATCTCTCTTTTCTTCTTTTTTAAGAAACCGCTACATTATTATTACATATTCCTGTTAGGGCAAAAAAAAGCGTTACCGCTTTACTGTCTTTATAGCATTTTTAGGCGAGTAAACCAACTATATAAAATTATAAGCCACCAGCTGACTTAATTCCAAGCGACAAAACAAGGAGAAAAGCGTAACACGCAATAACATCCAACAGGCAATAAAAACTAAAAAACACCGTTATTTTCCATAAAAAATGATCACATGGCAAATATCTACAATTCCGGGAAATGGATAAAATATGCTTTTCTGCTGGCAGCAATCCTAATCGCCATCATATCTTCTATCGCATTCGATTCATTAATAAAGAAGTTGGCGGATGAAGAAAGGCAAAAAATGGAAGTATGGGGTGACGCCACAAGAGCCGCTATCAGCCAAGACCCTTCCATAAACATGGCGCTCATGTTAAAAATCATCGAAGGGAATACATCCATCCCCGTTTTTTTATGCGATGCCAACGATAGTATTATTGCCTATAAAAATATTATTTTTCCGGAACACAACAAGGATACTTTCAAAAGGAAAAAATTGGAAGAATTAAAAAACAAGAATGAGCCAATCATCATTGACCTTGGCGGAGGAACCTACCAATATATATACTACGACGACTCCATACTTTTAAAACAACTGCTCCTATATCCTTACGCCCAGCTCATCATCGTTATCATATTCATATCCGTCGCTTTCACCGCTATCCTAAGCTTCAAAAAAGCGGAACAAAACAAAATATGGGCGGGGCTTTCAAAAGAGACAGCCCACCAGTTAGGCACGCCCATATCATCCTTGATGGCATGGACCGAATATCTACAGGCAAAAGGGACCGAACCGGCAGTCCTCTATGAAATCGAAAAAGATATAAAACATCTGCAGAGGGTCGCAGAACGATTCTCCAAGATAGGCTCGATACCTCATGCCGAACCCCAAAACATTGTATTCCTCCTTCAAAACTCGATAGAGTATATGCAGACCCGCATATCCTCAAAGGTACAAATAGACATGGTCAATCCCCCCAAAAAAGCCGTTTTTGCCGCTGTCGACAAAATACTATTTTCTTGGGTAATCGAAAACCTTATAAAAAATGCTGTCGACGCGATGGAAGGACAAGGGCATATCAGCATAAACATATCCGATACTGACGAGAAAAAAATCCGCATCGACGTCAGCGATACCGGCAAAGGCATTCCCAAATCCAAGTTCAATACCATCTTTAATCCTGGATACACCACTAAAAAAAGAGGATGGGGATTAGGACTTTCCCTTGCCAAACGGATCATTACCTCCTGCCATAAAGGAAAGATTTTCGTAAAAAATTCAGAAATGGGGAAAGGAAGCACCATCCGTATCGTACTCCCCAAAAAGGGCAACGAACATAAATTTTGAAAATTATTGCAGCAATAATTGCATTTATATCTATAAAATTCATACCTTTGCAAGGTTTTTACACTTATATACTTTGGGAAAATTTAAAACATATAACGTAGACTTAAAGAATCTCCCTATGGGAATGAGTGATTTCCAGTATGTTTTGGACAATCAATTCTTCATCGACATCGATGGAGATTTAGTCCAAAAAGGGAAAGTCAACGTGTCTTTAAGTGTAAAACGGACATCTTCGATGTTCGAGATGAATTTTCTTTTGGATGGATACGCAATCGTTCCCTGCGACCGTTGTTTGGATGACATGGAAATTCCCATTAACGCAACAAATAAACTTATCGTTAAATTCGGAAAGGAATACGCAGAAGAGAGCGACGAAATCGTAATCGTTCCAGAAGACGAAGGAGCCATAAACATTGCATGGTTCTTATACGAATTCATCGCATTGGTTATTCCAATGAAACACGTCCATGCGCCGGGGAAATGCAACAAAGACATGGTTAACCAATTGAGAAAGCATTCAAGCAGGAATGATGACGGCGTAAACGAAAACGACGATGATTTCATTGATGAAGGAAACTTCGAGAAAGAAATCAAGACGGATCCTCGCTGGGATACGTTAAAAGATTTGATTGAGAATGATAACAATTAAATAAATAAAAACATGGCACATCCTAAAAGAAGACAAGGGAAAACAAGAACAGCCAAGAGACGGACTCACGACAAGGCTGTAACACCAACAATGGCTATCTGTCCTAACTGCGGTGCATGGCACGTTTACCACACTGTATGTGGAGAATGCGGTTACTACAGGGGAAAATTAGCGATTGAAAAAGAAGCTGCTGTATAAATTAAACCTATACAGCATTAGAAACAAAGAAAATAGCCCTAAAAAATTTTTAGGGCTTTTTCGATTGACACTTTTCAACTTCATTTTTTATCATGGATAAAATAAATGCGGTAATTACAGGTATCGGAGGATATGTTCCAGAAGATATCTTGTCGAATGCAGACATCTGCCAAATGGTCGACACCACAGATGAATGGATTATGACCCGTGTCGGAATAAAAGAACGCCGAATACTGAAAGGAGAAGGAAAAGGTACTTCGTTTATGGGCATACGGGCTGTCAATGAACTATTAAAAAAGACGAACGTTGACCCGAAAGAGATTGAAGTCCTTTGTATAGCAACAACAACGGCCGATTATCATTTCCCAACAACGGCATCTATTATTGCACATAATACCGGATGTGTAAATGCGATGACATTCGATTTGCAAGGAGCCTGTGCAGGCTTTTTGTATGCGCTGGAAAACGGTGCGAATTATATCCGTTCGGGGCGCTACAAGAAAGTCATCGTCGTTGCAGGAGACAAAATGACAGCTATAACCAATTACACAGACCGGACGACCTGTCCGCTGTTCGGTGACGGCTGTGGCGCAGTCCTGTTGGAACCAACTACAGAAGAGTTCGGAGTTATGGACACGCTGCTCAGAACCGATGGAAACGGTCTCTCGCATCTGATTATGAAAGGTGGAGGTTCTGCATATCCCGCATCCCACCAAACAGTTGATAATAAAGAACATTACGTATTCCAAGACGGACGTGTCGTATTTAAATACGCAGTTTCCTATATGGCTGACGCAGCCGCTGAAATCGCCGAGCGCAACCATCTCACCCGGGATGAAATCTCCTGGATAGTTCCTCATCAGGCGAATTTGCGAATCATCGACGCGACTGCCAAACGGTTAGGAGTAAGTATGGATAAGGTTATGGTAAACATCCAACGCTACGGAAATACCAGTGCTGGAACCATCCCCCTTTGCCTGTGGGAATGGGAAAAACAGTTGAAGAAAGGCGACAACCTAATCCTTGCAGCTTTCGGCGCCGGATTTACATGGGGGTCTGTTTATTTGAAATGGGGATATGACGGAGATAAAACATAAATCAGGATTTGTCAACATCGTTGGAAACCCTAATGTCGGGAAATCCACACTAATGAACCGGCTGGTCGGAGAGCGGCTTTCAATCATCACATCGAAAGCCCAAACTACCCGCCACCGTATCATCGGGATTGTGAACACAACCGATATGCAAATCGTCTATTCCGATACTCCCGGAGTGTTGCATCCAAACTATAAACTGCAAGAGTCCATGCTTAATTTCTCCGAATCCGCATTGGGTGATGCAGATATCCTATTGTATGTTACGGATGTCATCGAAACGATTGACAAGAACGAAGAATTTCTTCACAAAGTACAGGAGATACCATGCCCGGTACTCCTGTTAATCAACAAAATAGACCAGACAAAGCAATCCGACTTGGAGAAATTGGTTGACCTATGGCATGAGCTTCTTCCAAAAGCGGAAATTATTCCGATTTCTGCTTTGACTAATTTCAATATCGACTATTTAAAACGGCGAATCGAGGAACTTATGCCCGAATCACCGCCCTATTTCGAGAAAGATGCTTTAACGGATAAACCGGCACGCTTTTTCGTAACCGAAATCATTCGCGAAAAAATACTGCTATATTACCAAAAAGAAATCCCCTACTCTGTTGAAGTCAGCGTAGAACAGTTTAAAGAAGAGACGAACTTGATTCGCATAAAGACAGTCATCATCGTTGAGAGGGAATCACAAAAAGGAATTATAATCGGACATCGCGGGCAAGCACTGAAAAAAGTCGGAGCAATGGCCCGCAAAGACATCGAACACTTTTTCGATAAAAAAGTGTTCCTTGAAATGTATGTCAAGGTAGAAAAAGATTGGAGGAACCGGGATAATCTGCTCAAGGATTTCGGATACCAGCTTGATTAACTTGCCATGACAATAAAATTCGAAACAAATACAAATAAATTATGGGAAAAATAGTAGCAATCGTTGGTAGACCAAATGTTGGAAAATCAACACTCTTTAATCGATTGACGCAAACACGCCAGGCTATCGTCAATGAAGAAGCTGGAACCACGCGCGACCGCCAATACGGAAAAGTGGAATGGACCGGCGTTGAATTTTCCTTAATCGATACCGGCGGATGGGTAATAAACTCCGACGACATCTTCGAGGAAGAAATCAACAAACAGGTAAAAATTGCTATCGAAGAAGCCGACGTTATTTTATTTGTCGTCGATGTATTGGAAGGTATCTCGAATCTGGATGAAGAGGTGGCAGATATTCTGCGCCGGAACAAAAAGCCTGTCATTGTCGTCGCCAACAAAGCAGACACATACGACAAGCATGCACTGGCAGCTGAATTTTATTCGTTCGGATTAGGCGAACCGTTTTGCTTATCTGCTATTAACGGTTCTTACACAGGCGATTTACTTGACAAAGTTGTCTCGATGCTGCCCAAGACTGAGAACGAAGAGCCGGAAGAGAATTTGCCCCGTATCGCCATTGTAGGGCGACCAAATGCAGGAAAATCATCGCTCGTAAATGCTTTCTTTGGAGAGAGCAGAAATATTGTGACTGATATTGCCGGAACCACGCGCGACTCCATCTACTCCAAATACAACAAATTCGGATTGAATTTCTATTTGGTAGATACCGCCGGAATACGGAAAAAAGGAAAAGTAAACGAAGACTTGGAATACTACTCCGTTATCCGCTCCATCCGGGCAATAGAAAATTCAGACGTCTGTGTCCTGATTATAGACGCCACACGCGGAATAGAGAGTCAAGACCTGAATATATTCTCTTTAATCCAGAAAAATAAAAAAGGATTGGTTGTTTGCGTAAACAAATGGGATTTGATAGAAAACAAGAACCAACAAACTATCGACTCATATACCAATGCTATCCGTTCCCGATTGGCACCGTTCACCGACTTTCCGCTTATTTTCATATCGGCTCTTACCAAACAGCGTATTTTCAAGGTGCTTGAAACAGCAAACAAAGTTTACGAAAACCGGAGCAAACGAATACCCACAGCCAAGCTGAACGAAGTAATGCTTCCGATTATCGAGAATTACCCACCGCCTGCATGGAAAGGGAAATACATCAAAATAAAATATATCACACAATTACCAGGAGGTTCAATTCCATCTTTCGTATTCTTCTGCAACCTCCCGCAATGGATTAAAGAACCTTATAAGCGTTTCTTGGAGAACAAAATCCGGGAGAATTGGGATTTGACCGGAACTCCCATTAATATTTTCATCCGAGAAAAATAAAATATCCTCTATTTCATATAAAAAGCTGCGCGGTTTCAGAAAGGAAACCGCGCAGCTTTTTTCATAAAACCGGAATACTTTTCCAAAAAATCTTAGAAAGAATTCAAAACCGAACGCGCTTCTTTCACCAAATCCGCCACATTTTCTACCGATCCCTTATCGAACCGGAATTTTTCAACAACAGCTTCAAGTTTTTCTCTCTTCTTCGTCGCCCCGTCTTTCGCGAACTCCTCTTCCAATATCCTTATTTTCTCAAAATCCTGAATACCTTCTATCAAACGTTCCAACCGGGTACTGCTACGTCCACCGGGATAAACCAAGTAACAATCTCCTGCCGCCCATGTACGGAAACGGGAATCCCGCAAAGGATCTTTGGTCCAGCTATTGTAAGCCCAGCGCAAATAGCCATCATAATCCCATGCAGCCGCATGCCAACCGAAACAAACCGCTTCAGCCGGTCCGGATGTCATGAAAGTGTTCGGCCATACTTCGGCACAACAGGTATAAACCGTACTTTTCTTTCCACTTGCCTTCCGCTGGGCAAGGACATCTTCCGGGAACGTCTGCCCCATTGCGACACATAAATCGTATAAATCGGACTGAACTTCCCCGTAATAATTGCCAGCCAAAGAGATTTTAAAATCAGGGTCGGCAGCATGTATCACCTTTATGGCTTCTTTCATCGCATCAACGCCACGTTCGTCCATCGCAATCGTCGTTTTCTCGAACCAACCCTTTGCTTTCAGATGCTTCGCAAAGTCCTTCAAGAACGACCCCCAATAATCAGCATAAGCCGCATCGCCCGGTTTTGCATGAACATATTTGATAGAATTGGAAGCCTGGTCCAGATAATCGAACTGCAAAGCCCAAGGTATTAATGTATAACAATTAATTTGAGCATCTATTCCGATTTCTTCCATCATGAAAGAGACCCACTTGTCGAAAACCGTGTAATCATAACTCCAACTTCCGTCCAAATTTTTAGTCTTAAGCACCATACTGTTGAACGCATCCTCCGTCTGTCCGTTCCAAGGACGATTCATAATGGTAGCGGTTACCACCTTCTGTCCGGCAGCTTCCAATATCTCCATTACCGGACGCATTGCTTCAAAATGCTCACGGCTCCACAGCGGGACATTGAAATAACGGGCAACCGAATACGGGTTTTGCCACAAATCCAAATGGAATTTCCAATCCTCTGCAGGCGGCAATACCCTGTCGAGTACCGAAACCTCCATCTGCAACCTTATATCGTCGATACCTTCGCCCTTAATCGTCAACGTTCCTTTATATTTTCCGGCTTTCACATCTTGAGGAACACGCACCGACACCCAAATCGGACGTGTGCTCATCGCTTCCACATCCCTTTCCGGAATCAAATCGATAAGGTCGGCAACCATCGTGGAATCCCAATCCGCTTTGTTGGAACGGTCTCCGCAGGCTGTTTTTCCGTTATTGCTTACGGGATCTCCCATCACGTAACGAAGGAAACCGGCTGATATGGCTGACGCCGGAATAACATGGCTCCCGCTCTTCAAGTCGCTTACAGAAAGCGACAGGTTGCGGATCTCCTTATTTGCCCAAAACAAAGCCTGCGCGTTCACTTTCTCACCTTTCCAAGCCTTGGTTTGCCACTTTTTCCCTTGCAGGACGGCAGGGACATCATACTTTGCATATCTCACATTGATATCTCCCCATTGTGCCTGCACAGGAGTCGGCATCTTTGCCCAGACAGAAGCATCGTCATGCGGCTTCCCGTCTGTCAGTTCCGTAAAATCTTCAATAAATTGATTGGATTGTTGAGCGAAGAGTTGTGCTCCCATGGTCAACAATGCGCACAAAATAAATGTTTTCTTCATTGTTTATTCTTTATAAATAGTTAGTAAAAATCAAAAGGAGTTCAACAAAGATAAAATGTTTTCATGAAAATCCGGCAGATTTTACAAGAATATTAGAGATAAAAATAGGATAAACCGCAGGATATTTTCCCTTTATTTCCTTTTTTTGTATCTTTGCTCGAAATATATTCTTTAATTTTTTAAAGAAAAACACATGACAGACAATAAAACGCCAAAAAAGAAAAGCCCGGTATGGTGGGTGCCTACGAATTATTTTGCAATGGGGATGCCATTCGTTGTACTAAACATGGTATCCGTACTAATGTTAAAGGGCATGGGGATTTCGGATGCCAAGATCGCTTTTTGGACGTCCCTCATCATGTTGCCATGGACATTAAAACCGTTATGGAGCCCTTTCCTTGAAATGTTCAAGACAAAAAAGTATTTTGTCGTAATAACACAAATCCTCTCCGGTATCCTGTTCGGACTGGTTGGACTGGCATTGGAACTGCCCGACTTTTTCGCATGTGTCATCGCACTGATGGCATTGATTGCCTTTAGCGGGGCCACCCATGACATTGCGACCGACGGCGTTTACATGAGCGAACTCAGCACAGAAGAGCAGGCAAAGTACATTGGATGGCAAGGCGCATTCTACAACCTCGCAAAAATAGTTGCGACCGGCGGACTGGTATATTTCGCCGGCGTATTAATCGACCGCATCGGCGTCAAATACGCTTGGATGAGCATCATGTTTTTATGCGGATGCATCATGCTCCTACTGGGATTATACCACATAAAAATGCTACCCTCCGGAGGAGCTGCCCACAGTAGTGTTACTTCGATTAAAGAAGGAATGCAAAACTTATACGAGGTAATTAAAACATTCTTCAAGAAAAAATACATCTACTACTACATATTGTTCATCATCATGTACCGCTTTGCGGAAGGACTGGTAATAAAAATCGTACCATTATTCCTAAAAGCCCCACTTGAAATGCAAGGTTTAGGATTGACAGAGCAACAAATCGGAATTTATTACGGCTCTTGCGGGGCCGCAGCCTTTGTTGTCGGTTCGCTGCTTTCCGGTTATTATATAGCCAAATACGGGTTAAAAAAAACATTGTTCTCACTCTGTTGTGCTTTCAATTTACCATTCGTCGTATATCCGTTACTGGCTATATCACAGCCCGACGCCGCTTGGATGATTTGCGGAGGTATCATCATCGAATATTTCGGATACGGCTTCGGGTTTGTCGGCCTTACCCTGTTCATGATGCAGCAAATTGCTCCGGGGAAACACCAAATGGCACATTATGCCTTTGCATCCGGCATCATGAACTTAGGAGTCATGATACCAGGGACTTTCAGCGGAATGTTAAGCGACTGGTTAGGTTATAAAGAATTTTTCATGTTGGCATTACTCACTGCCATCCCCGCCTTTATAATGACTTACTTTATTCCGTTTACTTATACAGAAGAAAAAAGACATTAAACACATATCAAACAAAAAATCATGGACAAACTAAAAATCATGGGGCAACCATTGCCCAATATGCCTTGGGAGGATCGTCCCGAAAACTCAAAAGCTGTCATGTGGAGATACAGTGCAAATCCGATTATTCCACGCGATTTGTTACCAAATTCCAACAGTATCTTCAACAGTGCGGTAGTTCCTTTCAAAGATGGATATGCAGGTGTTTTCCGCTGCGATGATACCAACCGGCGTATGACGCTGCACGTCGGATTCAGTAAAGACGGGCTCCATTGGAACATCAACCCGGAAACCTTGACATTCGAGGGTGCCGACCCGGAAGTCGGGAAATGGGTCTACGGATACGACCCCCGCGTCTGTTTCATCGAAGACCGTTATTATGTGACATGGTGCAACGGCTATAAAGGACAGCCGACCATCGGCGTTGCTTGGACGAAAGATTTTGAAAAATTCTACCAATTGGAGAACGCTTTCCTCCCATTCAACCGGAACGGTGTCCTGTTCCCGAAAAAAATCAACAACCGTTTTGCCATGCTGAGCCGTCCAAGTGATAACGGGCACACTCCGTTTGGGGACATTTATTACAGCGAATCGCCCGACATGGAATTCTGGGGTCGCCACCGTCACGTAATGAGTCCGGCTCCTTTTGAAGAGAGCGCATGGCAATGCTTGAAAATAGGTGCCGGACCAGTACCCATCGAAACAAGCGAAGGTTGGCTGCTCTTCTATCACGGAGTATTACGTTCCTGCAACGGCTACGTATATAGTTTCGGTTCTGCCCTGTTAGACTTGGACGAACCGTGGAAAGTGAAATTCCGCAGCGGACCTTACCTGATTGCGCCGCACAAAATTTATGAATGTATGGGGGATGTACCCAACGTATGCTTCCCTTGCGCTTCCTTGCACGATCCGGAAACAGGCAGAGTTGCCGTATATTACGGTTGCGCAGATACAGTAACCGGGTTAACGTTCGGATACATTCCGGAAATAATCGAATTTACTAAAAAATATTCCATCATTTAAATACAAAAAGGAGCTGTCTCACTCCCGTACAAAAGGGGAACGACAGCTCCTTTTCTTATCAATATTCCAAATACCTATTCCGCTTTAGGCATGACAAATGCCGTATATAATTGCAAAATTACCGCGATTGTCAGACAAACCAGCCACTCTTTCCTGTCATTGAACATCAACGCAGAAGCGGCAATGCACAGCATTCCACTGAAAATATTAAAACGATGTAAACGTTTCTGCCGGAAATTCATGTCTGTATTCCGTATTGTCAACTGGACTAACGTATATCCTGCCGCACCTACCGCAAACAAATAAGAAGCAACTTCCGGATACCACATATATAATACGGCACCCAAAAGAAGCAATAGGTAAGAACTAAAAAATACAACCGATTTAGACTTTTCACTCATACTGCAACTTCCTATTTCTCTTTTATAACGAAAACATCCTCATCCGGCTTCTTCATCAGGTAAACCTCCCTGGCAAAACGCTCAAGCCCCTCCTTGTCGGTTCGCAAACTTTCCAATTTCTGTTTATTGGCTTCTATCTCGTCACGATACATCTGAATTTCCTTTTCCAAACTCCGGATTTTTTCATCGTACACATAGCGTTTATACAGATTACTATCTCCTGTAACGAACGTAATAACAAAGAAAAAAATAACAATAAGCCAATAAATATTGACTTTCCGGATGTATTTTTCCCATATCTTCCTTAAAAACGCCTGCATATCCGAATTCTCTTTTTTTGCAAAGGTATATGATTTATTTCATATCTTTGTGTTGTACAAAAAAGAATTCAATGGACAACAATTATATTGTATCTGCAAGAAAATACCGCCCGTCCACGTTTATGAACGTTGTTGGACAAAAAGCATTGACAACAACCCTGAAAAACGCAATTGCCAGTAATAAATTGGCACATGCGTACCTGTTTTGCGGACCGCGAGGGGTAGGGAAAACTTCATGCGCCCGTATTTTTGCAAAGACAATAAATTGTTTGAACCCGACTCCCGACGGAGAAGCATGCAACGAATGCGAATCGTGCCGAGCGTTCAATGAACAACGCTCATACAACATTCACGAATTGGATGCTGCATCAAATAATTCCGTTGATGATATCCGTTCGCTGATTGACCAAGTGCGCATTCCGCCACCAATCGGAAAATACAAAGTGTTCATCATCGACGAGGTTCATATGCTCTCTTCCGCAGCGTTCAATGCGTTTCTGAAAACATTGGAGGAACCGCCGCATCATGCCATCTTCGTGCTGGCAACAACGGAAAAACATAAGGTACTGCCTACCATCCTGTCACGCTGCCAGACATTCGACTTTGCCCGAATATCCATCGCCGATATCGTAGAGCATCTCCAATATGTTGCAACTTGTGAACAAGTGAATGCAGAACCTGATGCACTAAACGTCATCGCCCAGAAAGCGGACGGAGGGATGCGCGATGCGCTGTCCATTTTCGACCAAATTGTCAGCTTTACAAACGGGAACATTACTTATAAAGCTGTCATAGATAATTTGAATGTTTTGGATTATGAGTATTATTTTAAGCTGACAGAGGTAATCCTCTCCGGGAATGTGAGGGCTGCTCTACTGATACTCAACGAAATTTTACGAAAAGGGTTCGAAGGACAAAACATCATTACCGGACTAGCATCCCATTTCCGGGATCTATTAGTCTGCAAAGACGAGTCGACTTTGGTTTTATTTGAGGTAGGGGCATCCATCCGCGAACGTTATAAAGAAACCGCCAAACAATGTCCGGACGCATTCCTATTCAAAGCAATAGAGATTGCAAATAACTGCGATATAAACTATAAAGCGAGCCGTAACAAACGGCTGTTATTGGAACTGACACTCATCCAATTGTGCCAATTGAACCAACACAATCCGGCAAACAATGCAGAAAAACAAATCAAAGCAATCAATGTTACCGATAATAACAGACCAGCGCAACCATCAGGAGGGAATAAAGCTGTACAACAAACTACAACATCCGCTCCTGTAACAAAAGCCGTTGTGCCCCAAGTTCCGATAAACATCGTGCCCCCAAAACAAGCAAACGAGCCTGCCGCCCACTACCAACCGGCAGCAAAACGCCCACCAATCGGCACTTCTCTGAAAAATATAGGGACACAAATGCATGCGCCCAAGACAGCGCCACAGCAGATTCAGGTGACAACTGCCGCCAATGATTTTACAGAAGAGGAATTAATCAACTATTGGAACGAATTTGCCGGACAAGCCGGACAAAAGATTTACCTAAAAAATATCATGCTCAACTGCAAACCTGTATTAAAAGAAAATTTTTATTTCGACATTTTTGTACATAATCCGGGGCAACAGGAAGAACTAATAAATAACTCCATCGAAATACTCCCGTTCTTAAGGGAAAAGCTAAATAACTCGAAAATTCAAATGCAGGTTTGTACCGACGAGCACAACACAAAAAAGTTAGCATACACATCCGCCGAAAAATATAACCATTTGCTTAAAATCAATCCGGACCTCGAGGAGCTAAAAAACGAATTCAATTTAATCACCGATTAAGAAAGAGTTCATAAAAAGAAAAGCAGTCATTCCAATAACTGAAATAACTGCTCCCTTCTCTGGGTGAAAGATGGGGCTCGAACCCACGACCCTTGGAACCACAATCCAATGCTCTAACCAACTGAGCTACATTCACCATATAAGCTATCAAAGCCTGTCTCTTTAAAGACGGTGCAAAGATAGGCATATTTTTGGTTCCGGCAAACAAATTATCAAAAAAAATCAAACCAGAGTCTACATCCACACGCTGGTTTTTTCTCAAAATCTAAAATAACGACAGCAAATCCCTATATTTGTATCCAAGTTCTTAAAAGAAAAAGATATGAGAGCCATAACGATATTATTGATTTTTGTCAACGGATTTTTGCTTTTTCCGGCAGCAAACGCCCAATATCGTCCGGATACATTAGGGAATGGTTATTTTTCCAGAACGATTGAACAACCCGACGATTACGAAGGCAAGGTGGTTTGTACCCTCATCAAGAAAGAAAAACTTGCAGGTTCGAACAAAGCCGTGCTATATGTACACGGATACAACGACTACTTTTTCCAGACACAATTGGGTGACAGCCTGAATACATGGGGATACAACTTCTATGCTGTCGACCTACGCAAGTACGGACGCTCACTCCTCCCTAACCAGGATATGTTTTTCTGCAAAGATATTTCTGAATATTTTGCAGACATAGACACTTGCCTGTCGATTATCAAGGCAGAAGGGAACAACGACGTCTACTTGATGGGACATTCCACCGGTGGGCTGACACTATCTGCCTACCTCAATTCCGGCAGCCTAAACTGTTCCGGAATAAAAGGATTGATTTTAAACAGCCCCTTCTTAGATTGGAACCTGGGATTCGTCTTAGAAAAATTAGCCGTTCCGATAATCAGTTTCATAGGTGGCTGCTATCCGAACTTCGTTGTCATGAAATATGACCATCCTACCTATGCGTATACCCTTCTCAAAGCATTTAAAGGAGAATGGACATACAACACCGATTGGAAAAAACCGGAAGGACATCCTAAAAAAGCCGGTTGGATACGCGCCATTGAGCAAGCCCAGAACAAACTAATGGAACACAGCGACATCCAATGCCCGGTTCTTATCCTATCGTCCGACAAATCGACGATGGCAACGAAAGAATGGCAAGAAATCTATACAGAATCAGACATCGTCCTTTCCGTAGAAGACATCAAGAAATTCGGAATTACATTAGGAAAAGAAACAGAATACCACGCAATTGCCAAAGGTGTCCACGATTTAATCCTTTCCCGGAAAGAATCCCGCCAGGAAACTTACCGGACAATACACAGCTGGCTGGAAAAACATTAATTCTTTCAATGTCACGTATTGCCCGATCACATCTCAACCAATCCGGTTTACAGCATCTGCATGGGATTACGGACAGGAAAATCATGCAGAGACAAAACAAAAGCCCCATAGAAGAAATTCTCCTATGGGGCTTGTTTAGCAATTTCAAATAATTATCCCGATAGCAATATTACAAAGTCCAACCTTCTGTCCAGTCATTGTCTTCAGTCACAGCGCCACGGTAATTAGCAACATCAAAGAAAGAATCAGAAATTGTTTCTCCACCGGCTGTTGTTCCTACATAACTGTTCGGAAGTGTCTGATTTGTCAAGTTCCCGGTAGCTGCCGCAAACATGGAATTCGTATAAATTCCATTTTCTGAATCAACTTCACCGCTCAAAGAAACATATTCCAGTTTCGAAGTTCCGTCAGCCAAATAATTTTCAGTCTGGGTGGTTTCAACCGTCAACGGTAACGCTTTACCACTGATCAAAGCATTATAAAGTTCAACTTGCGTTCCTGCACGCAAACGTACACCTTGTGCATCGCCATTGTTTCCAATCAAGGTAACATTTGCCAATCGGAGTTAATTCAGCGTTAGTTCCGTTGTTGTCGCACTCCATCAGGCAATCACCTTCAGAACCGTCGCTTTGCGTTGCAACCAAGAACTGGCCCTTTCCGTTCCAGCCTTCAGTCCAGTCGAAAGAGTCATCCTCACAATCCGTAGCAACCAGATATTTAACATTAACAGAGCCACCAAAGAACTCAAAACCGTCATCTGCACCCATATACACTTGGCAATGGTCAACCGTAGTACCGTTCCCTACTCCATAGAAAGAGATACCGTTTGATTCGTGTTCTTCATCAAAAGCATAGCCCGTATATTCCAGACGGATATATCTCAAGATACCTGAGTTATCGGCATCATTTTCGCCGCCATAAGTAGCATCTCCGATTTCAGAGCTTCCGGTTCCGCCTTGAACATTCGTATGTGCATAACCACAAATATGGAGACCTCCCCAAGCTGTCGGCTCTTTATGTTCCGAAGTCATGATAATCGGATTCTCAGCTGTACCCTGTGCATCGATTTTTGCACCCTGCTCTATCAAAATATAGTCTACTACATCATCATAAACGGCAGTAATTGTCACACCGGCTGGAATCGTCAACGTAGCACCAGCCGTTACATGGACACCTCCGCTTAACGTATAGTTCTGTCCTGCTTCAAGAGTTAAATCCTCCGAAATGGTTCCCGTTAATTCATACTCATCTGTTGGCGGAATAATATCAGAATTATCGTCATCACACGCCGTAAACATTACACACGCTGCACAAAAACAAGCAGCCCATTTCCAATTAGTTTTCATACTTTCCAAATTTAAATTCTAATCTATGGTTTATCTTTTAATTATTTATTTACAGATTATAGCTGATACCTACTTCAAATCCGGCTCCGCGTTTGAACCTCTCTACCTCCATCTTCTGATCCAACAGCGGAACTTCCTGTTCGAAGACCACATCCCGGTTCAGAAGGTCGTCAACTTGGAGTTTAACCGACAAGCGTTGGTTAATCCGGTAACTCGCCACGAAATTCATTGTATGTACAGGGAGCTGTTTCACATCACCCAATCCGGAAATTCCGACAGAATGAATTCTCGGACCTTGCAAATTATAAAGCAGTGCCAAACTCAACTGCTTATCGTTAACAAAAGTCGGCGTATAAGTAAGGTCGGCATTGACCAAATAAGGAGAAGCTCCTTGCAACGCACGCTGGCTGTTTGTATATGCACCACCTTCCGGAAGCTTCACATCGGTATACATAAACGAAGCATTTGCTCCAAATTTCAAATTCTTCACCAATTCTTTCCGGAATTCAATTTCGACACCTGCCGCCATACCATTATCCGCATTTCTGAACGAATGGACTGTTGCACCACCCGATACCTCTTGAGTCTGCTCAATCGGGTCACTCAAATACTTATAGTAAGCGGTCACCGAAAACATGTCTCCATTTTTCCAGAACTGTTCATACCGCAAATCCAAGTTGTAGTTATAACCATTCTGCAAATCGGCATTACCTCGTATCTGCGCTGACCCATAAGATTCCTGGTAAAGGAACGGAGCCATTTCAATGAACGAAGGACGTGTCACCGTACGGGAGAAAGAAAAACGCAAGTTGTTCTCTTTCGGCATCTCATATTTCAAGTTCAATGCCGGGAAAAGGTCGTGTTTATTCAACTCCCGTCTCCGGGCTTCTCCTCCGTCCGTATGATAATTCACCCATTGCATGCTTCCCTCGTAACGCAATCCGATATTTACCAGCAACGATGGAACCGGATAATAATCGGCTTGCACATACGCTGCGTAAATTTCATTGCCCGCTTCGTACTGGTCTTTCGGCTGTTTCAAGCGGTCAATAGTAATCAGCCCGTTCTCTATATTCTCTTGCGTCAAGAAACCAGAAGGATGGTAAATATCATCTATGACCGGATCTATATCATCCAAATCATAATAGAAGCGCGTTGCCTGGTAATCCCGTCCTTTATCCTTATAAGTCACACCAAACTGGATTTTTTCTTTCTCGGAAAACTTGTAGTCAGCCGACAAGTTCCCTACCCACTCGGTCTCGTCAAGCGTACCGAAGTAACGCATTGTCTCCTGTTGGTTCAGTTTGAACAATTCCAATGAGCCATCATCATTTCTTTCGTACATAACCTGGCGACGGTCCGGTTCCTGGCTTCCCGTCTTGCTATACGAGCCGCTCCAATTCAATCCCCATTTGTCACCAAAGAAATGCTTCCCGTTAAGCTGATGATTCTGCAAACTATAAATATGGCTGACATTATTGCTTCCAACAAGGCTGCGACCCTCATAGACATCGTTTCCTTCCCGGAGCATGTAATCGTCGATAGCATTCCGTGCATAAAAGAATGTATATCCTATAATATCCCGTGTTCTGAACATATAACTGGCGCTTGCCAATCCGGCAATCTTCAGCGTATTGGCATAACTGTCATAATTAAACTCTTTCAATGTACGGCCTGTAGCTTCCAACGTCCGGAAAGTGGCATCATTCATCGTCTGCAAATCATTGCTTACCCCAAATGAAGCCAGAATACTTAATTTATTTCCGCCGACGGTGTAATTCCGACCTATCCCGATATTTCCGCCAAATTCCGGCAACGCCGTCCTTTTGCTCACATCAAAATTCGTATCAAACAGCTTGTGGTTACGGGCATATTCATCATAATCACTTAAAGACATATCGCGGATATTCTTATCCAATGACGGAGTCCGGAAAAGGCTTCCTTTCTTATCCATTGCATAAAAATCCTGCCCTATCGTATTGAAATTTCCTCCTACATTAAAAGATATATTAAAGAAATCCGCACCTGTCTGCTCTTTCGTGCTGATATCTATATGGGCACCCGAATAATCGGCAAAAGCATCCGCCGAATACACTTTGCTCACCGTTATGTTCTTTACCGTAGATGTAGGAAACAAATCCAACGGAATCAACTTATTGTCCGGGTTCGGAGAGGCAATCGGCAGCCCGTTCAAGGTAGTCGTACTATAACGGTCACCCAATCCCCGCACTATCAACTGCCCGGCTTGGGCGATAGACACCCCTGTTATCTTCTTAACGCCCTCTTCCACTGTCGAAATACCCTTGACGCTCATTTCTTTTGCGCCAATATTCTCCACAGCGACATTGGCCATCCGGCGTTCTTGCAGCAGCGCCTGTTCTCCTTCCAAATTTTTCCGGGCAACCACTGTGACTTCTCCTATCTGTTTTTCGTCCGGCTCCATTAAAATCTTCAAGTCTTGAGTTTTTTTCACGTCTAATTCTATCCGTTGGGTTTGGAAAGAGACATACTTAACAATTAAAACCACTTTTGCATCTACATCTTTCAGTTCAAAAAAACCGTCCAAATCGGTAACTGCGCCTTTTGCTGTTCCTTCCACTTGCACAGTCGCTCCGATTAACGGCTCGTTCAGTGTTTTATCCAACACAATCCCTTTTATTTTTTCCGCCCGTAACAATCCGATTGTCGAAAATGACAGGCATACAAACAAAATAATTTTCCGTAATTCCATATCTATTTACTTCTCTTATTTCGAGCGCAAAAATAGAATCCGGTTATTACAAGGATATAACGCTTTCATCTTATTACCATGTCAGTCCCGTTACAAAACAATTTCATCGTCAATTAAAACACTAATAGCCAACAGCATAAATAAAGCATCACCATCCTTTCAGATAAGGATGCCCAGTCCTTGGAACAGAACCGGGCAACAAAAATCCGAAAACCGCCGACCTTCCGTAAGGAAAAAAAGAAACATCTGACAACCGACTTCTGCTTTCAAATTCTTTTTAATTGCCTATCTTTGCTTCTAATTATATTTTATGATATGCAAAATTCTTTAATTAGCGGAAACATGACCATGAATTTTATTGCCAAATGCTTTATTACAGCACTGCTGATTACACTATCGGCAGGAATCAAGGCACAAATTATCTATCACGACGCAGCGGCTTTTCCATTGTTGGGTAAAGCTACAGAAGAAACAGAAACCCGTTATGAACGTTTGCCGGCACGTTTCAAAGGAATCTCACGCCCGGCTGTCTGGACATTAGGCAAGGACTGCGCAGGGCTTGCAGTCCGTTTCCGTAGCAACTCCACGACAATCGCAGCACGCTGGACGGCATTGTACAACAATACCATGAACCACCAGACACAAACAGGTACACGAGGGCTTGACCTCTATTGCCTGCACAACGGGGAATGGACTTTTGTAAACAGCGGACGCCCGACCGGGAAAGAAAACAGCGCAACCATCATTGCAAACATGAAACCGGAAATGCGTGAATACATGCTTTACCTCTCCCTATACGACGGCATCACCAGCCTGGAAATAGGGGTGGATTCATTGTCTGCCTTGGAACAGCCCGTCGTCAATTCGCCTGTCAGGGAAAAACCTGTCGTGTTTTACGGGACAAGCATTTTGCAAGGCGGATGCTCGAACCGCCCCGGCATGGCGCACACAAGCATTATCTCCCGCCGGCTTGACCGCGAGTGCATCAACTTGGGCTTCAGCGGGAATGCCCTCCTTGACTTGGAAATAGCCGAACTCATTGCCGGAGTAGACGCATCCGTATATGTCCTCGACTTCGTACCGAATGCCAGCGTAGAACAAATGAATGAGAAAATGGAAAAGTTCTACCGCATCATACGTGATAAACATCCGGACACGCCTATTATCTTTATTGAAGATCCAATCTTCACGCATTCGCGTTTCGACCAAAAAATCTTAAAAGAGATAACAAGGAAAAACGAAACGGTAAACCGTATTTTCAAAGAGCTGAAAAAGAAAGGGGAAAAGAAAATATACATGATATCTTCAGAGAAGATGCTTGGCAATGACAGTGAAGCAACCGTCGACGGGACACACTTCACGGACCTCGGCATGATGAGGTATGCGGATTTGGTTTGCCCTGTCATCAAAAAACACATGAAATAATCGCATTATACACATATTTATTATATTACACTATGATGAAAAAAACCATTTTTGCACTATTGGCTGCAATAAGTATCGTAACCAACTTATGCGCCCAACCACGCGCGGAGTATCCACGCCCACAGTTCGAACGAACCGACTGGGTCAACTTGAACGGCGAATGGACCTATTCGTTCGATTTCAGCGCATCCGGTATGGAGCGCGGCTTGTACAAATCTGAAGGATTTCAAGACAAAATCACCGTTCCGTTTTGCCCGGAAAGCAAACTTTCCGGTGTAGGATACACCGATTTTATCAACTGCTTCTGGTATCACCGGAAAATCTCCATCCCCGAAAACTGGAACGGAAAAAATATTTTCCTGAATTTCGGTGCTGTCTATTACAAAGCCGAAATCTATATCGACGGGGTATTTGCCGCACGTCATTTCGGCGGGATGTCGTCGTTTGCCGTTAACATCACCGATTTGGTAAAGCCCGGCTCTACACACAATCTGGTCGTATTTGTTGAGAGCGACGTCCGCTCAGGGAAACAGCCTGCGGGAAAACAGAACCTGCAATACGAATCGTATGCCTGCAATTATACCCGCACGACCGGTATCTGGCAGACCGTATGGATGGAAGCCGTAGCACCGGAAGGTCTCCACTCGGTACAGGTCATTACCGACATTGACCAGAAAGAGGTTGTTATCCATCCCCGTTTCTATCAAGAATTGGGCGGGAAGCTGGAAGTAATCCTGAAAGATGGCGAAAAGACTGTTGCCAGCAAGAAAGTGACAGCAAGCGCACACTCTACCGTTGTACTGCCGGTCAAGAAAATGAAAACATGGAGTCCGGAAAACCCATTCCTCTATGATGTGGAATACATTGTTTATAACAAGGAAGGGAATGTGGTAGACCGCGTGAACAGTTATCTGGGAATGAGAAAAATCCATATTGAAGGGAATAAGATTTTCTTGAACAACGAACCTTATTACCAACGTTTGGTTCTCGACCAAGGTTTCTATCCCGACGGAATATGGACCGCACCGAGCGATGAGGCGCTGAAAAAAGACATCGAATTATCAATGGCTGCCGGATTCAACGGAGCACGTCTTCACCAGAAAGTATTTGAAGAACGATTCTATTACTGGGCAGACAAATTGGGCTACCTGACTTGGGGTGAAGCGTCAAGTTGGGGTATGGATTGCAACGATGTGGAAGTTGCCAGAAACTTCATGACGGAATGGGCAAGCATCGTAAGCCGTGACCGTAACCACCCGTCGCTACTTATCTGGACTCCGACAAACGAGGAGTTCTGGCCCGACCGCGTACAATATCCCCGCTTCATGGAAGATTTGTATGCATTGACCAAAATGATTGACCCGACACGTCCATTCCACGGAGCCAGCGGAGGAACGCACATCGCTACCGACATCTGGACGGTACACAACTACGAGCAGGATCCTGCCAAATTGAAAGAGCAACTTATCAACAACGGGAAAATGTTTGAAACTCCACGCTGGGAGGTACAGTTGCAGCAACGCAACATCGGCTTCAACCCCCTCAAATATACCGACCAATACAACTTCCCTTCATACAAGAAAGGTAGCATGCCTTATCTGATTGATGAGTTTGGCGGTATCAAATGGAATCCCGCACAGCAAGAGAAAAGCGCCCAAAACACCTCTTGGGGATACGGTGAACCGCCACATTCGCTGGAAGAGTTCTACCACCGCTTGGAAGGACAGGTTGATGCCGTCTTGTCACTTTCCGATGACATCTGGGGATATTGCTACACGCAGCTTACTGATGTAGAACAAGAGCAGAACGGTATCTATTACTATGACCGTAAACCGAAATTCGACATGGAGCGCATCCGTGCTATCTTCACAAAAGAGCCCAAAACAGAAAAATAAACGATAGCCCGAAACCATTCCATAATATAAACAACGAGAGCTGGCAGAATTTTTCTACCAGCTCTTTATTTTATTGGAATCCAACGAAACTTACAATAAAAAGTTATCGTGTCCGTATATTCATTCGTACCCAAAGATAACGGGGAATCATTCGCCAGAAAAAGACAAGTATCCGATACTTCCAATCGATAACGGCAACCGATTTCTTCCGGTCGATGGCTCGTACAATCGCTTTTGCGACTTTCTCGGGACGCATCAACGCCGGATAAGTGCCGCCTTGCAACAACGGCGTATCGACAAATCCAGGACGGATGTCCGTCACCCGGATATCCAATCCCCGCATCCGTATCTGCTGCTCCAACGCCTCCATATAACTGTTTTGGAAACATTTCGTAGCTGAATAAGATGGCGCAGCTCCCAGCCCTTTAGTTCCGGCGATGGAGCTGATAACCGCTATATGCCCGCTTCCTTGCTTCTCAAAAAAATGGAAAACCGCCATCACCATCCGGACAAAACCGGCGACATTAGTCTGCACCGTACCAGTCTCTATCGATTCTTCCAAATCCATATTCTGCTTTCCGATACCTGCACAATGAAGATATACGTCCATACCACCCAATTTCTTGACCAAGCCATTCAAACGTTGCGCAGCATCCTCACGGCAAACATCCAACACCTGCGTCTCCACTGATTCAGAATTGGAAGCTTTCAACCACTCCAAGACCGACACATTCCGACCGGCAACACCAACTTTCCAACCTTTTGCCATATACAGCTTCGCTACCTCCAGACCTATCCCCGAAGTTGCCCCAACAATTACGATTCGTTTCATTTTTTCTCGCATTTCAAGTCTCAAAACAGGAATATCTTTTCCAATCATTGAACAGGCTCAAAAAACAATCCGGCGAAGAGAAACTCCCCGCCGGATACAAATCCAGAATATTTATATCAACCTTGATCTTTCAAAATCACATCGTGTGCGCCACCTTCTACGATACTGGTAGAAGAGACCAACGTAATTTTCGCATTCTTCTGCAAATCGGGTATCGTTATCGAGCCGCAACTACACATGGTCGCACGGATTTTACCGAGCGTCACATCCAGATTGTCTTTCATCTTTCCGGCGTATGGAACGTAGCTATCTACTCCTTCTTCAAACTTCAAAGCTTCGCTGCCGCCCATATCATAGCGCTGCCAGTTCTTCGCGCGGTTAGAGCCTTCACCCCAATACTCTTTCACGAAATTATTTCCGATTCTTAATTTCTTCGTAGGAGATTCATCGAAGCGGGCAAAATAGCGACCCATCATCAGAAAGTCGGCACCCATTGCCAAAGCCAATACCATGTGATAATCATGAACCAAGCCACCATCGCTACAAACCGGAATATAAATACCGGTCTTTTCAAAGTACTCATTCCGAGCTTTTGCGACATCAATCAACGCCGTTGCCTGTCCGCGTCCGATTCCTTTCTGCTCACGAGTAATGCAGATGGAACCACCACCGATTCCGACCTTTATAAAGTCTGCACCAGCATTAACCAGATAATCGAAACCTTCTTTATCCACCACATTACCGGCTCCAACCAGTACTTTGTCTCCGTAGGTATCTTTAATCCAACGGAGCGTGTCGTACTGCCATTCCGAGTAACCGTCGGAAGAGTCTATGCAGACAACGTCTACACCGGCTTCAACCAACGCCGGGACACGTTCTTTATAATCGCGGGTATTGATTCCGGCGCCAACCAACAAAGTCTTGTCCTTACCCGACAACTCGTTTGGATTCTCACGATGGCTGTCGTAATCCTTGCGGAACACGAAGTATTGCAAATTCTGGCTCTTGTTTATTATCGGCAACGTATTCAATTTATGCTCCCAAATAATCTGATTGGCGTCTTTCAAAGAGATACCAAGTTCCCCGACAATCAATTTGTCAAACGGAGTCATGAACTCCTTTATCTTTGTCTCCGGCGAATCCTTTTCCACCCGATAGTCACGGCTGGTAACCATTCCAAGCAACTTTCCGTTGGCAGTACCGTCATGGGTAATACCTATGGTTGAATGACCTGTACGATGAACCAAATCCAAAACGTCGGCAAGCGTATTTTCCGGAGTCAAATTGGAATCACTGATTACAAAACCTGCCTTAAACTTTTTCACCTTCCGGACCATTTCTGCCTGGTTTTCGATTGTTTGCGAACCGAAAATAAACGAGAGACCGCCATTACGTGCCAATTCAATCGCAAGCTCCGGACCGGAAACCGACTGCATAATTGCAGAAACGAATGGGATATTGAGTTCAATCGCCGATTTTTCTCCCGCTTTATGCTTTACGAGCGGAGTTTTCAAAGAAACATTTGTCGGTACACATTGTTTCGTTGTCAATCCGGGAATCAACAAATATTCACCAAATGTTCTCGATACATCTTCTAAATAGACTGCCATAAGTTTCCTAATTATTACGATATCCTTAAATAATTTTGCAAAGTTAGGAATTTTCTTGCACATTCCCCACTCCTTACAAACAAATAACACACAGAAAACGGAGACAACAACGGATAACGAAATCAAATCCGACAAACAGATACCTTTAAGTGCACGAGGAAGTGTCTGGTGACAAATTGTCATTTCCTTCCGGTTTTAACAACTTCTCTCCGCCCTTTCACGGCACAATCATGAATCAAAAAGATTGGCATGTTTTTTGAATATTCTTTTTCAGAAAATGATTATTCCCGAAAAGGAGAAATAAATCAAGACAGAATATAAATCAATATAAAAGGAAACATATTATGGAACTAAGTCAAAAATTAACAGAAGCGTTCAACGCACAGGTAAATGCTGAAATGTGGTCAGCCAACTTATACTTATCCATGGCAGTTTATTTCCAAAAACAAGGATTAAACGGATTCGCTCATTGGATGAGAAAACAAGCTTCGGAAGAACTTGAACATGCAGAAGACATGATAAACTTCACCATCGACCGTGGCGGAGATATCCAGATAGGGCAAGTAAATGTTGTTCCCACTGCATGGGGAAATGCCATTGAAGTTTTCGAAAATGTTTACAAACACGAATGTCACGTATCACAAATGATTGACAACTTGGTAAACATTGCCGAAGCAGACAAGGATCACGCTTCAAGAGATTTCTTATTTAAATATGTACGCGAACAAGTAGAAGAGGAATCGACTGCAAAATCAATCCTCGAACAATTGAAGGCATATGGAGAATGCCACATTGCCATCATGGATAACAAATTGTCTAAACGATGATAAGATTCCATATTATCGTTAACGGAAAAGGCGACCGATAACCGGTCGCCTTTCTTATTTTTATCTTCTCCCCGGACAGTTCAAACTGACGCAATTCCGTTTGGTTCAACAGACTGGCTATAAACAGGGGAACAAACCACTATTTCAGCACAGAATAGATAGCATCGCACCAGAACTGCCCTAAGTCGGCTGCTCCCTCCTTGTTCGGATGAAGATAGAAAACACCTGAATTTCCATCTTCCGCCTGCACCTTTGTCAAATGATATTTCTCAAAATAGTTGAAAGCACCCGTATCACCCAGAAACACCCTTCCCGGATAGGTTTCCCGATACTCTTTAACCAAACGTTTGAGTTGCGGATAATATTTCTTCAACCGCTTCAACCCCTCTTTCAAATATAAAGCACCGTTATGCGTATTCGGAGAATACCATATCGGGCGGTGCACAACAATTTTGCAACCGGGGTACTTTTCCAGAAGCGCATCCAAGATAGTTTTCATATTTTCTTTATACTGTGACGGAGAAACCGGAGAACCGTTAGGTCCTTTTATCGCGCTGTCGTTTGTCCCAAGCATGACCGAAAAGAGCAACATAGCCCAATCTTCGGTAGCAAACTGGTCGGCCGCTGCCGTCACCTTCGGAAACAACGTATTGGTAGACGGAAGGAAATCGACTGTCGTTGCTCCGGAAACGCCTTGATTGCTGAACTGCACACTCTTTATATCCGGCTTCTGCCGTAAAAACATCGACGCTTTCACAGGAGGGGCATTATGTAACCGATCCTCGACTCCTGCACCATACGTTATACTGTTCCCGATATATACAATATTGAGATACTTATCTTTTTCTGCCGCATAAGAAGTAAAAAACGTACATGCAGCCATTAAAAGAAAAATCACCCTGAACTTCATCTCCAAAAAATTTTATACATTTACACGTTAAAGGTATGTTTTATTTCTGTATTATCAATTCCTCTTGAATCCATCTTAATATAGTATCCGGCAGATTTGTACTTCTACGGTCATTTTTCCGCTGTTCGCGCTATTCTAATATGTATACGGCACGCGGTGAAAACTTCATCTTGGGCAATATTGTGACTTCACTGCCGCTGACCACATCCTTGAACGACTGTCCCGGCTGCATTATTTCACGGTATATCGACATATCTACGTCAAGTTCGCTGTCAGTACCGTTCATTACTACTATTACACGCTTCCCTTTGTAGCTCCGCTCATACACATATATGCCGTTATCGGGTATGAAATGCTTAAGCGTTCCGCGCGCTATCACGTCATTACCGCGACGCCAATGCGCAATGCGACTTAAAAAATCGTATGCCTCGTTTTGCAACTTGCTGCGACCTGCTACCGTAAATTCATTATGGGTATCCCCCGGAAAACCACCGGGCATATCGCGGCGCACATCACCGTCAGATCGATGCTTTGTACCATTCATAAGCAACTCAGTGCCATAATACAATTGCGGAATGCCACGCGTAGTAAGCAGAAAAACCACGGCTTGCTTCCACGAACCAAGATCGGATGGCATCTCTAACAAAAAGCGGTCTGAATCATGATTATCAAGGAAAGTAAGCACACGTTGCGGGTCGGCATACAGGTAATCAAGCGACAGTCGGTTGTATATCTCGTTCAAACCTTTTCCATTTACTTTAGTATCACCATGAAAAGCTGCGTTAGCGATGATCATAGTTGGAAAATCCATCACTGTAGGTAATACAGGATTGCCCACAGTGTTCAGGCGGCTTTCGCCCTGCCAAAATGCAGTGCCCGCAACATCGTTGTACCAACATTCACCCACAATGTTATATCCCGGGTATTCCAGTTGCACATCCTTTATCCATTGCGCCATCGGCTTCATATCAGCATACGGGTAAGTATCCATTCTTATACCATCGATTTTGCTATATTCAATCCACCAGATAGAGTTTTGTATCAAATATTTCATCACATGCGGATTGGATTGGTTCAAGTCCGGCATTGCAGAGACAAACCAGCCTTTCACCGTACGGTCATAATCATACTCACTGGCATATGGATCATTGATGGTCGACAGGCGGAAATTTGTCATCACATTGCCATCGGGGTGGTTATACCAGTCGGAAGATGGCTTGTCATGCATCCATGGATGTTCGCTGCCACTATGATTGAATATCATATCCATCACCACTTTCAAGCCGCAATCATGAGCTTTTGCGATAAGCGAAGCATAATCTTCATTACTGCCAAGCCGCGGATCCACCTTATAATAATCGGTAATAGCGTACCCATGGTAAGAGCCGCCGGGCATATCATTCTCAAGCACCGGATTAAGCCATATTGCCGTCACGCCGAGCGAATCTATATATTTCAAATGCTGCTCTATGCCTTTCAAGTCGCCGCCATGACGTCCGCTGGGAACGTTACGGTTGACCGGAGCATGAAACTTGAGTCCATCCACATCATTGTTGGTGGTATCACCATCAGCAAAACGGTCGGGCATTATCAAATAAAGCACATCAGCCGAAGAGAAAGGAGTAGGCATCACTCCGTCACGCTTCTTCAGTTCATATTTAGCCGCCAAAGACTTTTCCTCCGACTTGAAAAAGATATCCATCTTTCCCGGAGCGACCGACTTATTCACATTCAGATAGATAATCTGATAATTGGGACTCTCGAGACGCACAACACTGTCTATGCTGACTCCCGGATAGCTGACCGAAGGCTCAGTATCTCTAATCTGAGGATAATGCACCAACAACTGAACACTTGAATTCTTCATTCCTGCCCACCAATATGGCGGGTCAATACTAATCTCTCCCTGCTTCTTTTCCGCCGTTGCAAAATTGCTTACCACAATTAATAATGGCACAACAATCAACGCTTTTAGATTTATTTTCATACAATTAAAGATAAGTGGATATAATTCTTTCAGGTTTAAAGATGTAAAGTTAAAACTAATTTCATACATTTACACGTTAAAGATACATTTTTATCTTTACACTGTCAATTTTGCCTAAATTTATTTCAGAATTTAATTGCCGTTTATGGGAAAAACAAAAGAATTACATCGGATTGCCTTGCGCATCCGGGCATTGGCTCAAAACGGGCTGACATACTCAAAAGACGAATACGACATTGAGCGTTACCATGAATTAATTGACCTCAGCAACCGAATTACCTCTTTACAAACCGGTCTCAAGGAAGAAAAAATAGACATCAACTACAAACCGATGAAAGAGTACCAGACACCAAAAGTTGACATTCGCGCCGTGGTATTTAACGAGAAAGAGGAAATTTTACTGGTTAAAGAAGCCGCCGACGGACACTGGTCGCTACCGGGCGGTTGGGCAGATATCGGCTACTCTCCTGCCGAAGTTGCCGTAAAAGAGGTAAAAGAGGAAACCGGACTTGAAGTCGTTCCCGAAAGGCTGCTTGCCGTATTGGATATGTCGAAACACCCCCATCCGGCAATTCCTTTTTATGTATACAAAATGTTCATTGCATGCAGAATTGCCGGAGGAGAATTCAATCAGGTTTTCGACATTGAGGACAAAGGATTTTTCGCATGCGACTCGCTTCCACCACTCTCTTTGGAGCGTGTCTTACCGGAAGAGATTTTACGGATGCGGGCACTTTACCGGGCAAAAGAAATCTGTACAGACTTGGATTAACCAGAGAAAATTCCCGCCAACCAAACGGGTTTACTTCTTTATTTCAAACCGGTCAACCATCTTTCCTTGTTGGTCGTATACCGTTAATGTCAGCGCATTGCCCTTTACCTCGCCTTTAATCAGCATATTATTAGCATTGACAATCAACGGAAAAGACACTTTGTCATTCGGTTCGTGACGCGTATAACGGTGATAGTGACCGCTTAACATAACATCGGGGGCTGCATTATTGATAAGCGGAATAAATTTCTTGGCAATATCACGCTCTCCGTGCCAATCACCGATACCCGGCATGTGGCATAAAATCACTTTATACGGAGCATCCTTATAGATGGGGCTTTCCAATATGTTTTTCAACCATGCCGCCTGTTCTGTCCGGTACTCGTCGTAAGCGGTAATGCCGTAATATTCCAAATCCGTATCGGGCTTATCCTCTCCACAATCCAACATTACAAAACAGACCGGTCCCTGCCGGAATACCTGATAAATAGTCTCCACCCGGGGAGAAAAATAATCTTGAAAAGAGGTAGCAAACGAGCCGCGCGTCTCATGGTTTCCCCTGACATAATACATAGGAATCTCAGAAGCGAACAATTGGGTCGCTTTATCCATGAAACCGTTGAAATAATCCTCCTCCTTATCGGCAATTGAAATCATATCGCCATTAAAAAAGACCAAATCGGTAGTCTCCTTATCGCACTGCTTGAGCAGATTCTCCAGCAAGCGGTTGTTCCCATGAATATCATTAACTACGGCAAACGAAACATCCGGCTTATTATAATCGTTGGTCTTAAAACTCAACGGTTTCTTAGAGTAGACATTGGTAGCCGCGATTGCGCCATACTGGACAAAGTAACCGGTATGTTCGACCACTTCCTGTGAATAAACACGATAACGGTAGCGCGTTCCCGGCTTCAGCCCTGTAATACGCACGGAATGTACCTTTGTAGCCCGTTTTATACCATTCTTCGTATCGAAAAAACGGGGCCACGCCTCACTGTAAAACGACTCGTCACCATCAGGAGCAAGCTCCACCCATCCAACGGACGGTTTGTTGGCAACCCAAACAATTGTCACTTCATCTGTTCCGAGATTCTGCAAGTAGGGGTCATGGGACAAGCGGAATCCCTCTTCTGCAAACGCAGAAAAGACTGAGAACAGCATCAGACAAGTCAATAAACTTCGTAAACTTTTCATCAAACTATCTTATTTTTTTAATGATTAATACTACCAACAAAGATAACCTTTCTGACAATAAAAGCAATCGGTCGGACACTTTTTTAAATCTGCAAACCGACTAAAGGAGAAAATACCGGGAAACGGCAGCACCATCCCGGAGACAAGAGACAAAAAAAGCTGCCCAGTCCCTTACAGGGACCAGGCAGCTTTTCCTCTAAATCCGGAATATTTTAGTTGTTTTCTGGACGGAGTTTCCGTACGACAGCTCCGGCACGCCACATTTCGCTGTCATGAAGTGCCTTCAGCTCGGCATTCAGTTTTTCCCTGTAATCCGGCTGGCTGTTCGTGTCTATCGAGCGTTGAGCTTCATTACCACAAGCCACCTCATTATATAACTTTTCAAAAACAGGTTTTACCGCATCATGGAACGGTCCCATCCAATCCAATGCGCCACGCTGTGCCGTAGTGGAACAGTTTGCATACATCCAATCCATTCCGTTTTCAGCGAACAACGGCATCAACGACTGTGTCAACTCCTCTACCGTTTCATTAAATGCTTCCGAAGGCTCGTGACCATGTTCACGCAACGTCTCATACTGAGCTAACAACAATCCCTGTATTGCCCCCATTAATGTTCCGCGTTCACCGGTCAAGTCGGAATAAACTTCTTTCTTGAATGTCGTTTCAAACAAATAACCGGAACCAACACCGATACCCAATGCGACTACACGATCCCATGCCTTACCGGTAGCGTCCTGGTATATTGCGTAACTTGAATTCAAACCTCTTCCCTGCAAAAACATCCGTCGGAGAGAGGTTCCAGAACCTTTCGGCGCAATCATAATAACATCCACGTCTGCCGGAGGAACGATATGCGTCCGGTCGTTATAGGTAATAGCAAAACCGTGAGAGAAATAAAGCGCTTTACCTGCTGTCAAATGTTTCTTTATTATCGGCCAGCACTGTATTTGTGCAGCATCCGACAGAAGAACCTGTATGATAGTTGCTTTTTCACAAGCTTCTTCTATGCCGAACAATGTCTCACCCGGAACCCAGCCATCAGCCACAGCCTTGTCGTAAGTTTTCCCGGGTCTCTGTCCTACAATCACATTAAAACCATTATCTCGAAGATTCAAGCTCTGTCCCGGACCTTGTACACCATAGCCCAAGACGGCGATTACTTCATCTTTCAATACTTCTCTTGCTTTTTCCAAAGGAAATTCTTCGCGGGTAACAACATTCTCGTCAACACCGCCGAAATTTATAACTGCCATTTTTGTAAAAAATTTTAATGAGTGTTATACTTAATACTTAACTTTCATTTCCAAACAACTTCAGCGCGGCATATTGCCTTACCGTCATTGCATATCGCCATCCGATAATGATCTGACGAAACTTCCATGGAATGCAACGAAAGTTCCATTCCATAGCGTCCTTCCGACAAATAAGCGATTTCGAAACGCTCGATTTGTTTCTGCTTGAACCGTTCCAAATCAAACAAATCCAGCAAATGTTCAATATATTTGATGCTGTTTAAATGCCCATTTATATCCAAATCGCTATATTTCACTGTATAGGGAATACCATTCACCTGCGCTTCCACCGGAGGAATTTTCTTCGGGGTCGCTATCGGACACGGACGCTCAACGATATACCGATTCAATTCTTCGACATCCAGCAAGGTTGGACGTCTTGTCCGAATATCGATTGCCGCCCAGACAGAACGGGCATACCCGAAAGTTTTCCCTTTTCCGTCCACAAATTCAAAACAACGGCTGGTGAACAATTTTCCCGCACCTTCTATCCAAGTATAAAGAGAAACCGACGCTCCCGAACGCGGATAATCCTGCATTTCTATTGCCAAACGGGACAAGACCCATGCCGTATGGTTCTCCGTCATGTCATCAAACCCAAATCCCCGGCACGCTGCATGGTTCGATGCTGCATGAATCAAGTAGTTTCCAAGCATCGCCAAAGTAACCTGTCCGCGGAAATCCGTCAGATAAGGCTCTACCGTAAAAGTAAACAGACCGACTTTATCCATGACATCCAATCCTATGCTAATTCAAATCATTATAACAATGACGATGTTTCTCTTCCCTGCCGGCAAGGAATTCGTTAATACGTTCCACACGACTTTTGGTTATCGCAATCCGACCGGAACGGACATACTGCAAGACGCAACCGGCTTCCTGCAACTCCTTATACAAGGCGATGATCTCTTCCGTCAGACCCGGTTTTTCCACAATCGAATAGACAGAATTAACTTCTACTATCCGCGCATTGTAACGGCGGATAATCTTCGAGACATTCGCATTCGATTGCAGTTCGGGTGTCGATATTTTATACAGAGCTATTTCTTGCAGGAAAATTTCATCGTCGGTAAAGTAATGGGCCTGCAAAACATCTATTTTTTTCTCAATCTGCTTTACCACTTTCTTTATCGTGTCCTCATCGGTCCATGCTGTAATGGTATATTTATGGACACCATCAATCGAAGAAGCTGAGACATTCAGACTTTCTATGTTTATCTGCCGCCTTGTAAACACAGCCGTAACCTGATTCAACAAACCGGCGATATTCTCAGAATAGACAATCAATGTATATAATGTTTTATCCATATCCTATTTTTGTTAACAATCCAGCAACATATAATTTACCGACGCTCCGGGAGGTGTCATTGGCAAGACATTTCCCTCTTCAATAACGCACGCTTCAAGGAAAAAAGCCCCTTTGGTCGACAACATCTCTTTGACTGCATCCGCCAGTTCGTCCCGGCTCATCACCCGCCTTGCAGGGATTCCATATGCAGACATGATTTTCATATAATCGGGATTGAGCATTGGAGTAAAGGAATACCGGTGGTTAAAAAACATTGCCTGCCACTGCCGCACATTACCCAGGTAATTATTATTCAACAAAATCATCTTCACCGGAGCCTGCTGTTCCATTACCGTACCCAATTCCTGCAGGTTCATTTGCAAACCACCATCTCCCATGAACACACAGACCGTCCGCTCCTGTCCGAAAGTTGCACCGATAGCAGCCGGCAAACCGAATCCCATCGTACCCAATCCTCCTGAAGTAACAATACTGCGCTCTTTTTTATACCGGAAATAGCGTGCTGCCATCATCTGGTTCTGTCCCACATCCGTAACAAGAACAGCGTCATCGTTTACGGCATCGCTGACCGCCCGTACAACCTCGCCCATATTCAACGGACCGGATGCAGGGAAGAGCTCTTTGCTGATAACTGATTTATACTCCTCTTCTTCATATTTTTTAAAGCTATCTATCCATTCAGTGTGGCTATTTTTCCGTATTTTCTGCGACAAAAGAGATATGGTCTGCTTGCAATCGCCCAAAATGGCAACATCAACCTTTACATTCTTGTTGATTTCCGAAGGATCAATATCCAAATGAATAATTTTTGCCTGACGTGCATACGAATCCAAGTTTCCGGTAACCCGGTCGTCAAACCGCATACCTACCGCTATCAGCACATCACACTCGTTTGTCTTCACATTCGGTCCCAAATTCCCATGCATTCCCAGCATTCCTTTATTCAACCGATGGGATGTTGGCAAAGCCGAAAGCCCTAAAAGCGTACAACCACAAGGTGCATCTGCCTTTTCAACAAACATTTGCAGCTCTTTCTGCGCATTTCCCAGTTCAACGCCATGGCCGACAAGCACCAACGGGCGCTCCGCTTCATCGATAAGCTTAACAGCTTTCTCCACACTTGCCTGGTCTGTATCTGGAACCGGCTCATAACTGCGGATAAAATCTACTACCGTAGGTTTATATACGGTTTTCTCTACTTGAGCATTTTTCGCAAAATCGAGAACCACCGGACCACATCGACCACTTCCTGCGATATAAAAAGCACGTGCTACAGCCCAAGCCACATCTTCCGCTCGACGTATCTGGTAACTCCATTTGGAAATCGGTTGGGTGACTCCTACCAAATCCACTTCCTGAAAGGCATCCGTTCCAAGCAATAATGTACCAACCTGACCTGCAATCACAACAAGCGGCGTACTATCCATCATCGCATCGGCAATACCTGTAATCGTATTGGTAGCTCCCGGTCCGCTTGTCACCAAACAAACGCCTACTTTCCCGGAAACCCGTGCATATCCTTGAGCTGCATGTGCGGCACCCTGCTCATGACGTACCAATACATGACGTAACTTGTCACGATGGTCATACAGCGCATCGAATACTGGAATAATAGAACCGCCAGGATAACCGAACAAAGTATCCACCCCTTGACGTTCAAGGGAACGCATCAATGCTTCTGCACCTGTTATATATTCTTCTGTCATTATATTTTCCTTTTTTATTTTCATCAATCTTCAACAATCCGGACACCGCCTTTATCTGCCGAACTAACCATTTTAGCATACGCCTTTAGAGCTTTCGAAACTTCTCGTTTGCGGCAAGGAGGTGTAAAAGCCTTATTCCCACGCATCTCTTCTTCCCGACGACGGGTAGCCAATTCCTCGTCTGTCAGTTTCACATTTATGCGACGTGCCGGAATATCTATTTCAATGATATCTCCATTCCTAACCAGCCCAATTGCACCACCTGCAGCTGCTTCCGGAGAAACATGCCCTATTGACAGGCCAGATGTTCCTCCGCTAAAACGCCCGTCTGTAATCAAAGCACACTCTTTTCCCAAATGACGGCTTTTAATATAGGAAGTAGGATATAGCATCTCCTGCATACCCGGTCCGCCCTTCGGCCCTTCATAAACGACTACGACAACATCGCCAGACTGAACCTCGCCATTAAGAATACCATCACAAGCAGATTCTTGCGAATCGAACACTTTAGCAGTTCCTGAAAACTTCCAAATACTTTCGTCCACACCTGCCGTCTTCACTACGCATCCGTCTTCAGCAATATTTCCTTTCAATACGGCAAGACCGCCATCTTTCGAATAGGCATGCTCAATATCCCGGATACATCCTGACGCGCGGTCGGTATCAAGCGTTTCATAATAATTCTCTTGCATACCCATCCGGAGACAGAACTTATTTCCCGCAGCACTCTTACATTTTTGAATTGCCGTATCCATCACATGGTCTGAGGTTATCGCATAACGGTCTGCCGCCTGAGCCAACGTCAAACCGTCTACCCGTTTGACTGAACCGTCCACCAGTCCGGCTTTCAACAGCTCATTCATTATAGAAATAATTCCGCCGGCACGATTCACATCCTGTATATGATATTTCTGCGTATTCGGGGCCACTTTACAGAGACACGGTATTTTCCTCGACAACATGTCAATATCATCCATCGAAAAATCCACCCCGGCCTCCTGAGCCACTGCCAACAAATGCAAGACGGTATTTGTGGAACCACCCATCGCTATATCGAGAGACATCGCATTCAGGAAAGCTTGTCTTGTTGCAATGCTGCGCGGCAAGACCGAAGCATCACCATCCTGGTAATATTTATATGCATTCTTTACGATTAGCTCGGCTGCATCTTTAAAAAGCCGCAGCCTGTTGATGTGTGTAGCCACAATCGTACCGTTCCCCGGAAGAGCAAGACCTATCGCTTCATTCAGGCTGTTCATCGAATTAGCGGTAAACATCCCCGAGCAACAACCACAACCAGGACAAGCATGACGCTCGACCTCGGCTATCTGGGCATCGCTCACAGATGTATCAGCAGCTTCAATCATCGCATCGATTAAATCGAGATGCCGTCCATTCCACTCGCCGGCTTCCATCGGACCTCCCGACACAAATACTGTCGGTATATTCAACCGCATTGCAGCCATAAGCATCCCCGGTGTGATTTTATCGCAGTTACTGATACAAATCATCGCATCGGCTTTATGGGCGTTGACCATATACTCAATACTATCGGCGATAATATCACGAGACGGCAACGAATAAAGCATTCCATCGTGTCCCATCGCTATGCCATCATCTATGGCTATCGTATTGAATTCGGCTGCAAAACAGCCTAATTTCTCTATCTCCTTTTTCACGAACTGACCAATTTCATGCAAATGCACATGCCCAGGGACAAACTGTGTAAAAGAATTGACAACTGCAATGACCGGCTTTCCGAATTGTTCTTCTGTCATTCCATTTGCCCGCCATAAAGCACGCGCCCCTGCCATCCTGCGTCCTTCAGTGCTAAGTGAACTTCTTAACGGATTCTTCATTTATCAAATTCTCCTATAAAACTAAAGAGCCTTTCCCTCTTTGCAAGGAGAAAGGCTCTCTATTTATTAATAACTAACAAAAACGATTTGCATACCCTTCTCCTCACCTGCTAATAACTAGAAGGACCACCACGAGAATAATATGCAATATATTCGTTGTCATCTACAAAATCTCTTTGTTGCTATTTAACTTCAATTACCTGTTCAGTGGCGCAAATGTAGGACTTTAATCGGAATAAACAAAGAAATTAAAAGAAAAATATAGTTTTCTCTTTCATTTTTTCAGTAAGAACATGTTTTTATTCGCTTTTTATCACAAACAAATTCCTTACCTATTCCGGAACGCGACTAAAAATTGACATTAAAACCTGCCATAACCGTAGCTTTCGGCATCGGATAACCGGCGTTTATTTCATATTCTTGAGCTAAGAGATTCTCTCCACGAGCCCATATGTTCAACCAGTCAAGAACACGGAAAGAGACACGGACGTTCCAAAGGGCAAAATTCTCTTTAGCTTCATTTTTACCCACGGCTGTATAAAGACCATGAATATATTGCAATCCGGACGATATATTCCAACGTCCCTTAGAGAAGTTCGCTCCTACATACAATTTATTCTCCGGCGCTGCCACTACCGGGTTTTCCATGTGCAAGAAACTATAATTGGCATCTACCGACCATGTCCGATTAATGGCATAAGCGACCTGAACCTCGACGCCTGTATTGTCTATTTCCCCGGAATTCTGATTCAACATTCCGCTGCCGTTCGGATTCGGCAATGTCATGATAAGATTTTTTCCGTCGATATAAAACAGATTTATACCATAAACCAAACGGCCGTCCAGCAAATATTGCGCAAAGGCAAGTTCATAATTCCACATCGATTCCGGCTGAAGATCCGGATTCTGCGGGGGAAACATATACATTTCGCGCAGGATAGGATAACGGAATCCTTTGGTAGCTGATGCCTTCAGCTCAATGGCGTGCGGCAGATGAAAAGCAAGTCCGGCTTGTGGGATCCACTCCGTACCGACACGCGAGTGATGATCTACACGAATACCGGCATTAACAGTCAACCAAGAGCTTATATTCTGCCGTAAATCCAGGTACCCGGCAAGTTCATCTTCATCCTTGTCTACAATATCGGAAGTTGTCCCGGCATTCGGACCGCTCACATATTCATTCCACGCCCTTCCTCCATACCGGAACCAGTCAAATCCGGCAGTAAGGCGATTTCCCCTGAAAAGCTGAAAACTTTGATAAACAGATATTCCCATCATATTATCATGAGAATTAAAGCGTCCATCCTGCGGGCTTTCCCCGTCGGAAGGTGTATAACCGTCATTAATCCAGTGGTCTCCCCAATTATAGAAGAAACTCAATGTTCCGGTAGATTTTTCATACCTATTTTCCAAAGCGAATGAAGTCATCCCCCGGGTAATACGCTGGTCTCCGTCAACCAACGGCGCACTTACCGGTCCAGGATAAGAAGCGTTGAAATGGGTAATATTCACATCGCCACGGATAAGCCAGTTTTCCGCCAAATCATAGCCCAACTTTGCATATCCTCCATACTGTTCAAAGCCCATATCGTCCCGATGTCCGTCAGTACGATTATAAGAACCGGAAACTATGCTGGAAAATCTTCCTTTGCGAATCCGATTTGTCAATTCTGTTTCCAAAGTATTGTAAGAGCCATAACCCACATGCAAATTTGTATTTACACCATCCTCCTTCATTTTCCTGGTAACTATGTTTATTACTCCACCCATTGCGTTCGATCCATAAAGAACCGAAGCTGGACCACGAAGTACCTCCACTTTTTCAGCCAAAAATGACTGATAAGCATCCGATACCGGATGACCGAAAATTCCGGCATATTGGGGATGTCCGTCTATCATTACCATCAACTGGGCACTGCCGCCGCTCAATCCTCGCAAAGAAATATTCCCCGCAGCACCACCAGATACTCCATACCCCATGATGCCGCGCGAAGTAACGAATAAACCCGGCACCTGTTCTGTCAAAACCGGGAGCAACGACGGCTGCAAAGCCTTCTCTATTTTAAGACGATCCACAACCGTCACCGTTTGAGACAAATGACGTATATCCGTTTCCTCCCGGCTACCAGTTACTACTACCTCATCAAGAGAATAATCCCGGTTAACTGACGCAGTATCGACATGCTGAGCCTGCATAACTTCTACCGAGAAAATCATATTAACCAATAAAACCGTTGCTACAACAATCCTTTTCTCTTTCATCGTTTCTACGTATTACTATATTTATTTAATTCTTATTACTAAAGAAAAACGCTCACTGTTGTGTTATCATTTTAATATTTCGTGTTACTTTCCCGCAAAAAAATTTTTTCTTCAACGGATTTTCCACTCAATGATAATAACACTATTGCCAAGAAACGTTCCATATATAACATTTCTATTATTTCTACTATTTTTAAATAACATAACATAGTTTTTTTGGGGACAAAGTTATTCTTTTTCCTATTCCGCATATGTATACTAATTGCAGGATTATCTACCAATTTTACTGTTTTCCCCAAAAATCCCTTATTTGCCACTTTTTTAATATTTTACCCTCCTACATTCCAAATCGATGGAAGAGTTTTAGCAATAAAAAGGATAAATAAAGAAAGAGCTGGAATATAATGGGAAAAGATATTTAACATTCGTGGAAAAACTCGCAAAAAAATGTCTTTCCCACTCCTTTTTACCAAATATATAATTCAAGCACAACACATTGCGACCAAACAAGAAAAATAAAAGATAGAACATATTACAAACAAACTGGTTTATACAAGAACAAAGATTGAAAAATCAAAAACTAACAAAATTCAAAAAGACAAAAAAACTACTTTTTTTGAATATTCCTTTTCCAAACTTCGTATAATTGCATTTGAAATTTTGAAACATTATGGAACAAACAAAAGGCTACATATCGCAAATAATTGGTCCGGTTGTTGACATCCATTTCGGAAACGATTTAAATGGACAAGAGGTAATAACTCTTCCGCACATACATGACGCAATGGAAATTATCCGACCAGACGGGAAGAAATTGATTGTTGAAGTGCAACAACACATCGGAGAAAACACGGTAAGAACCGTTGCAATGGATTCTACCGACGGATTACGCCGAGGAATGGAAGCAATCTCTTTTGGCACACCTATCACAATGCCGGTCGGTGACCAAGTAAAAGGGCGTCTTATGAATGTTACTGGAAATGCCATCGACGGCATGGAGGAACTCGACCGAAAAGGAGCTTTTCCTATTCACCGAGAACCCCCCAAATTCGAAGATTTGACAACCAATCAGGAAGTCTTATATACCGGCATCAAAGTAATAGACCTACTTGAACCTTACTTAAAAGGAGGAAAAATTGGTTTGTTCGGTGGAGCTGGAGTTGGTAAGACTGTATTAATAATGGAGCTTATCAACAACATCGCAAAAAGAAATAACGGATTTTCCGTATTTGCTGGAGTTGGAGAACGTACCCGTGAAGGAAACGACCTGCTTCGTGAAATGATAGAATCAGGAGTCATCCGTTACGGAGACGAATTCAAGAAAGGCATGGAAGAAGGGCATTGGGATTTGACAAAAGTAGACCACAACGAACTGGCAAAATCGCAGGCAACTCTAATTTTCGGACAGATGAATGAACCACCGGGAGCACGCTCTTCTGTTGCCTTATCAGGATTGACCATAGCCGAATCCTTCCGGGATTTAGCCGCAGAAGGGGAGACGAAAGATATTTTGTTTTTCATCGACAACATATTCCGTTTCACCCAAGCTGGTTCGGAAGTATCAGCCTTGTTAGGACGAATGCCATCGGCCGTAGGATACCAACCGACATTAGCAACAGAAATGGGAGCCATGCAGGAACGAATTACGTCTACAAAAAAAGGATCTATTACCTCTGTGCAGGCAGTATATGTCCCTGCTGATGACTTAACTGACCCGGCACCGGCTACAACATTTACCCATTTGGATGCGACAACGGTATTAAGCCGAAAAATCACAGAGTTAGGAATTTATCCGGCAGTTGATCCTTTGGAATCCACATCTCGTATATTGGATCCGCTGATTGTTGGAGAAGAACATTACAATTGTGCCCAACGAGTAAAACAAATCCTACAACGAAACAAAGAGTTGCAAGATATAATTTCAATACTCGGTATGGAAGAGTTATCGGAAGAAGACCGGCTCACCGTAAACCGGGCACGACGCGTACAAAGATTTTTATCGCAACCATTTAAAGTGGCAGAACAATATACAGGAGTAAACGGAGTCATGGTCTCAATTGAAGACACAATAAAGGGATTCAATATGATTATGAACGGAGAAGTAGATGATCTTCCGGAACAGGCGTTCTTGAATGTAGGCACAATTGAAGACGCAATTGAAAAAGGCAAACGGTTAGCCCAACAAGCTAAATAAAACAGAAAAATCATGAAACTTGAGATTATATCTCCGGAAGGGAAAATATTCAGTGGAGAAGTAAATGAAGTCTCTTTTCCCGGTATTCAAGGACGTTTTGATGTATTACCACACCACGCTCCTATGATTTCCGCACTGAACAAAGGCATTATTGAATACTTCACTGAGGGGAAAGCACATCAGCTATCCGTCAACGGCGGATTTATAGAAATCAATAATGACATTATTTCTGTTTGTATTGAATAAGAATATGAGTGCACGTTTAAAAATCAAGTTATTTGCTTTAATCATCCTAATTTATACGGCGATAGGTATTTCATTGGGAGGATTATTACATTCCTTTTGGCCGGAGCACTATTTCTCATGGTATCCGTCAATACCCGGATTTTACTGCATTACTGCTTTAGCAATGGTGTTTTTCCTGGATTACGTAAAACAGAAAAAAGGAGATGTAACCGTAACAACTTTCATGATTGTGAGAATAAGCAAGCTGATTCTTGCTGTTTTCTTCCTTTGGATATATGCAAAATTCGTAGGAGAAAAGATGAAAGCGTTTGGTCTCACCTTAATGCTGTTCTATTTTATTTATCTTACATTGGAAACTTATACCGTATATCTGTTTGAAAAGAAAAGATTAAAAAAGAAAAAACAAGAAAAAATGGACATTAAGTTTTTCAATAAAATAGTTATATGGATGATTTGCCTTCTGCTTTGTCCCAACATTAAAGCAGAAAAAGAGACATCAGGAGACATCAATGTCCAAGAAATTGTATTTTCCCACATACAAGATGCCTATATCTGGCATATTACAAAATGGGGAGATAAGGAAATCAGTATACCTCTGCCCATAATAGTAAAAGGAAATAACGGATGGGATTGTTTCTTGTCCTCCAAATTAGAAAATGGAGAGACATATAACAATTATTATATCGCAACAGAAGGTGATCATGCAGGAAAAATTATGGAAAAGCTGGAAGATGGAACAAGTGTCCGCCCACTCGACATTTCCATAACCAAGAATGTTTTCGGATTGTTACTCGGATGTATCGTAATAAGTTCCATTATATTACATACAGCCAAATGGTACAAAAAACATCCTAACGAAGTTCCAAAAGGATTCATCGGAGTCATTGAAGTAATGGTTAACTATATTCATGAAGATGTCATCAAAAAGAATATAGACACAGACTATGGCAAATTCGCTCCATACCTCTTAACCGTATTTTTCTTCATACTGACAAATAATCTGATAGGGCTTATTCCTATTTTCCCGGGAGGAGCCAATATAACAGGGAACATCACAATCACAATGGTTCTTGCGCTGTGCACTTTTCTTGCGGTAAACTTGTTCGGAACAAAAACCTATTGGAAAGACATATTTTGGCCGAATACACCAATATTCCTGAAAGTGCCCCTTCCTATTATGCCGTTTGTCGAATTCTTCGGAGTCTTCACGAAACCATTTTCCTTAATGCTTCGTCTATTCGCAAACATCATGGCGGGTCATACAATTATCTTGGCTCTGACCTGTTTGATTTTCATAACGACATCGATGGGCGTCATTATCAATTCAGGCATGACAATTATATCGGTTCTGTTTTGCCTGTTCATGAATTGTTTGGAACTATTTGTGGCATGCCTGCAAGCATATATTTTCACATTGCTTTCGGCAAATTACATCGGGTCGGCAAGAATAAAAGAAAATTGAAACGATTGTCTTCTTTGTAAGACTAATCTCACAATATATAAAGAAAAGAGTATAAACTAAAAACAACAAAATTATGTTATCAACAATTTTATTACAAGCAGCCGCAATGGGCTTTGCAAAATTAGGAGCAACAATTGGCGCCGGTCTCGCAGTTATCGGTGCAGGAATCGGTATCGGAATGATTGGTAGAGGAGCTGTTGAAGCTATCGGACGGCAACCGTCAGCAGCAGGAGATATCAGAACTTCCATGTTGATTATGGGTGCTTTGGTAGAAGGAGTAGCATTGTTCGCTATTGTTGTATGTTTCTTAGGTTTGTATTAAATAATAGAATATGTCATTATTAACGCCGGATTCCGGACTTCTTTTCTGGATGGTCCTCTCTTTCGGGATTGTTCTGGTAGTTTTATCTAAATATGGTTTCCCCATAATCATTAAATCAATCGAACAGAGGAAAGCTTATATAGATAATTCGTTGGAGACAGCCCGTAAAGCCAATGAACAACTCGCCCACATCAAGGAAGAGGGTGAAAAGATTTTATTGGAAGCAAGAGAGCAACAACAGGCTATCCTAAAAGAAGCTTTCGCCAAGAAAGAAGAGATTATAAACGAAGCTCGTCTAAAAGCCCAATCCGAAGCACTTTTACAAATAAAAAATGCGACCCGGCGAATTGAAGAAGAGAAACAAAAAGCTATTCTTGAAATTCGTTCCGAGATAGTGGATTTATCGGTTTCCGTTGCTGAAAAGATTTTGTCGGAACAAATCAGTCGCGACAATAAGCAATTGGAAGTTATAGATAAACTGATAGACGAAGTCAAGCTTTATAAATCGTAAGTTATGGATATAGGTACGATTTCTTCCCGATATGCAAATGCATTGTTCTCTTTAGCAAAAGAAGAGAAACAAGACAGCTTGGTGTATAACGACATGAAGATACTGCAACAAAATTTCTTGTCAGAACCTACATTAAAGAATGTTTTGAATAATCCGATTATTTCGTACAATGAAAAAGAAAAGTTGCTTATTACAGCTGGAGGAATAAATGTTTCGGATATTTATAAACGATTCATCCAAATGATTCTGAAACACAAAAGAGAAAACATTTTGCAGCTTATCACTTATATTTATATCCACCGCTATCGGAAAGAGAAGAAAATTACCCGAGTTTCATTCGATACGGCAGTACCTGTCAATGAAAAAACAAAAGACCTGCTCAAGCAAAAACTGGCAGAAGAGACAGGATGCTCTATTGAATTTTCCGGGCAGATAAAGCCCGATTTAATTGGAGGATTTGTCTTGCGCATAGGGAACTACCGATTCGATGCAAGTTTTTCCTCTCAATTAAAGCAGATAAAGAAACGGCTTATCAAAAGTAATTAACGCATAAGAGACAAGAAACTATGACAGACCAAATAAAAGTTAGTGAAGTTACGGAAGTTTTGCGGCGCGAATTAGCAGGCATAACAACGAACATTCACATGGAAGAAGTCGGAACTGTCTTGCAGGTCAGCGATGGCGTAGTAAGAATTTACGGGCTCGATAATGCCGAAGCCAACGAATTACTGCAATTCGACAATGGCATGGAAGCTATCGTGATGAACTTGGAAGAAGACAATGTCGGCGCCGTATTATTGGGTCCTACCGATTTGATAAAAGAGGGAGACACTGTAAAACGTACGGGGCGCATCGCCTCTATCAAAGTCAAGGAAGGGATGGTTGGACGCGTCATTGACCCATTAGGCAATCCGATTGACGGGAAAGGGGAAATAACAGGCGACTTCTGCGAAATGCCTTTGGAACGTAAAGCTCCCGGGGTCATTTTCCGCCAACCGGTAAACGAGCCTTTGCAAACCGGAATCAAAGCCATTGACGCAATGATTCCGATTGGTCGTGGTCAACGTGAATTGATTATCGGCGACCGTCAGACCGGTAAAACGGCAATTGCAGTTGATACGATTATCAACCAGCGGAGCAACTACGAAGCCGGAGATCCTGTATATTGCATATATGTAGCTATCGGTCAAAAAGGGTCGACAGTTGCAGCCTTGGTAAATACGCTACAAGAAAAGGGAGCGATGGATTATACGATTGTTGTAAGTGCAACAGCTTCCGACCCTGCCGCAATGCAATATTTTGCGCCTTTTGCCGGTGCTGCTATCGGAGAATATTTCCGGGATAGCGGGCGACATGCCTTAGTCGTTTACGATGACCTTTCAAAGCAGGCAGTGGCATACCGTGAAGTTTCTCTAATCCTCCGCCGTCCGTCTGGTCGTGAAGCCTATCCCGGTGATATCTTTTACCTACATTCCAGATTGCTGGAACGCGCAGCCCGCATCATCAACCAGCAGGAAGTTGCAGCTAAAATGAACGATCTGCCGGAGAGCATGAAAGATAAAGTAAAAGGTGGTGGCTCCCTTACGGCGTTGCCAATCATCGAGACCCAAGCGGGTGACGTATCAGCTTACATCCCGACAAATGTTATCTCCATTACAGACGGACAAATTTTCCTTGAAACGGATTTGTTCAACCAGGGAAACCGGCCAGCTATTAACGTCGGAATCTCCGTATCCCGTGTCGGAGGAAATGCCCAACTCAAGGCAATGAAGAAAGTGGCCGGCACATTGAAAATCGACCAGGCACAATTCCGGGAATTGGAATCGTTTACAAAATTCGGCGGCGAGATGGATGCGGTTACAGCCTTTACCATCAACAAAGGACAAAAAAATACCCGCCTGCTAATCCAACCGCAATACAGCCCGATGCCTGTTGAACAACAAATAGCCATCCTTTATTGCGGGACAAAAGGACTATTAAAGGACGTCCCTCTGGATAAGGTCCACAAATTCGAAAAAGATTATCTGAACGTATTGCGCACAAATCACCAGAAAGACGTTTTGGACGTACTGAAAAGCGGGACTATCAATGATGAAGTCAGCAAGATACTGGAAGATACAGCCAACGATTTGGCTCAATCATACAAAGAGTAAACTATGGCGTCATTAAAGGAGATAAAAAACAGATTGGGTTCTATCCGTAATACGCAGAAGATTACTTCGGCAATGAAGATGGTGTCATCCGCAAAATTGCACCACATCCAAAACATTTCCGAGCATTCTTTGGCATACGCGGAAAAATTATCCGGGATATTCAATGCACTCCTTTCCGTTGAATGCGACCAAGAATCTCCGTTTATCCAGCAAAGAGAGGTCAAAAAGGCAACGGTTATTGTATTCTCGTCCAGCACAGGCTTATGCGGGGCATTCAATGCCAATACCATCAAGGAAGCCCATGCCATAGCGTCCGAATACAAAAAAAAGAACATTGAAACAACATTCTTTCCCATTGGGAAAAAAATTGATAACGAACTAAAGAAAGCCGGGTATCAAGTAGACAGACGTTTTCTCCTATTAGCAGACAAACTCAATTACAAGGAAGTAGAAAATTTCGCTACCGAATTGCAAAAACTGTTCGTAGCCGGAGATACGGATGAAGTCGTGCTACTCTACCATCATTTCAAAAATATGGCAGAACAACCCTGTGAAAAAAAGAATTACCTTCCGTTCACTATCCCGGAAACAAACAAAAATATAGTGAACAACGACTACATTTTAGAACCATCGGCTGAGGAACTGCGGGAAATGATTATCCCAAAGATGCTGAACCTCACGCTATACGCAACAGTATTGGATACGATAACATCCGAACATGCCGCTCGTATGATGGCTATGCAAACTGCCAATGATAATGCAAACAACTTAATTCAAGAACTGACTTTGCAATATAATAAAACGCGGCAGCAAGCCATCACAAACGAATTGCTGGATATTATGGGCGGTATCAAGCGATAATTTAATAAAAACGACTTTTCATTTCAGAGAGACTGCGCTAAAATTGAAAGATTTTAGTGCAGTCTCTCTTTTATTGCTGCCCGTCCTTCTCTTCTCCAATGCCCATAATTTGGAAAAAACAAAGGCTCTTTTGCCATAAATATCCAATATTTAATACGACAACAATACATCGTCTTTCCAAAATTATCAGTATGTTTGCAACACTTTACAAACAATCAAAAAAAATCAATCAAAGAAAAGTATGGGTGTTTTTTCAAAATTATTCAGAAAACAGGCAGAAGATGAAAACTCAGTACCGAAGAACGGCGTCGAAGACTTCGTTTCTTTAATACGGGTTTACTATCAAGCTGTAATGGCTGTTAATTTAGGAATAACCAATTTGAATATCCTTGCCGACATGGCTTTATTTAAACGGATGCTTAAAATTCCTACACAAAACAACAAATTGGGCGTTGCCGAAAAATCAAAAGTCAAAAAAATACTTATCAGCCAATACGGGCTCAACGAATCATTCTTTAAAGAGATTGACTCTTCCATCAAAAAGAATTGCAAAAATCAGAACGACATCAAAAGCTATTTCTTCCTTTTCCAAGGATTCTGCAATGATCTGTTCTCATTGATGGGCAATCTGATGCAATGGAAATTCCGTTTTTCCATGCTGATGAAGAAGATGCTTCATAGCATGACTGTAAAAACCATCCACGAAATCCTGACCAAATCCGAATGGAAAGACATAAATGTCCAAAAAGCCGCATGGAATATTCGCAAATATTCCCATACGCTCGGCTATTCGGAACAATGGATAGTCGACTTCGTGTACAATGTTGTGCTTTTAGCCCGTGAAGACAGCAAACGGCAAGCAAAGGAAAACAAAAAAGACTGATGTATAACCTCCTCCAGGTATGGCGGAAAAAATTATTGAAACACATCCGTGGGGATTTTTTCTTCCCAGCAACACACAAGTACTGATGCTGGGAAGTTTTCCCCCGCCCCGTCAACGCTGGTCGATGGATTTCTATTATCCGAATATACAAAACGACATGTGGAGAATCATCGGATGGCTGTTCTTCGCGGATAAAGACTATTTTCTCGATTCGCCAAAAAGTTTTTCCATCGACAAATGCAGACAGTTCTGCACCGAAACAGGATTAGGATTAGGCGATACCGCAGAACAGGTTGTCCGGCAACGGGGAAATGCGTCCGACAAACATCTGGAAGTTATCCGACCGTTCAATATACCGGAAATATTAAGAAGCATACCGCAATGCAAAGCTATTGCCATCACCGGACAAAAAGCAATGGACACGTTATTGTCGGTATTACCGGAAGGGATAAAAGAACCGTCCACCGGCTCTTTCAGCACCTTTGAAATAGAAGAAAGGGCTTTCCGCCTTTACCGGATGCCATCTTCTTCGAGAGCATACCCTAAACCGATTATAGAAAAAGCCATCGCCTACAAACAAATGTTCTCAGAAACAGGACTGTTGTAAAAACAGACGCAAGTTCTAAGCGTATTCCTTTGCTTATTTAAAATATTCAACTACTTTTGCAGCCGATTTACGGAACTAGCTCAGTTGGTAGAGCACTGGTCTCCAAAACCAGGTGTCGGGAGTTCGAGTCTCTCGTTCCGTGCTTTTGATTAATTGGCATTTTTTGATCTTTCCTTTTAGAAACATTCTTTCCTGCAATGACATATATGAAACAAATATACCATTACTACCAAGAAAACATAACAGCATATACAAAACGAATCGCCTTACTATCTAAAAAAATACATTTGCTGGGGACGATACGCCTTGTTTTAATACTCCTCTTATTCATCAACATCTGGATATTCAAATCAGGAAGCGCAATCGTACTAGCTTCAACCTCAATAAGCATCCTTCTCATTTTCGCTTATCTGATGTACCTGCATACAAAACTCTCAAACGAGAAAGAGTATTTTGAAACCCTCTGCAAACTCAATAAAGACGAATTAAACGGATTAGATTACGATTTCAGGGCATTCGAAGATTACGATTCCTCCGAAAAAATGAAAGAAAGCCACCCCTATTGCCTTGACCTTGATATTTTCGGGGAAAAATCTCTGTTCCAATCCATCAACCGGACAGTTACCGCCGGAGGCAAAGAATATCTCGCAAACAGTTTTTTACACCCTCTGAACGATAAGAACGATATCTTGGAACGGCAAGAAGCCATCAAAGAATTAAGCCAAGCCGTACAATGGAGACAACACTTTTACGCAACAGGAAAAACATGCTCAAGGCATAAGATGCAGACAGTAGAATTAAGCAAACTACTCCATATCCAACCTTTCTTTTCCGAAAGCCGGATGTGGAAATTATGGATGTTGTTAATCCCCTTCGGATGGATTGCTTTAGGAGTTGCTTGCCTTTTTAACCTGATACCTACCTCTGTCTTCGGCATCTATGTTATCATAGCCGGAGCTTTTGCCTATGCCAAAAGCAAAAAAGTGAACGACTTGTACAACACCGCTGATAAAACAGAAAAAATACTGCTCATCTATTCGGAACTGATAAAGAGCATCGAACAACAAACGTTCCAAGCAACAGCTTTACAGCGCATCAGCAACGGTTTGTTCACAAACAAACTATCTGCTTCAACCCATATCAAACGCCTTTCATCCCTCATCGGAGGGCTGAACCAACGCTTCAGTCTTGCCGGAATTTTATTGAATATCCTCTATTTACGTGATACCAGACATGCTTTAAGACTGGAGCAATGGGTAAAAGACCATGCAGGAGACACCTCGGCTTGGTTAAACATCCTATTTGAAATCGACGCATATTGTTCGCTTGCAGGATTCGCATTCAACCATCCAGATTATATCTACCCTACCGTAACAGACGAATATTTCTGTCTGAGGGGAAAAGGGCTGGGGCATCCTCTCCTGAACAGGAACAGCTGCGTCCGTAACAACATACATATTGACAAAGCGCCATCGTTCCTCATCATTACAGGAGCAAATATGGCAGGAAAAAGCACATACCTACGAACCATCGGGACAAATTTCCTTTTGGCTTCAATGGGTGTGCCGGTCTGTGCCCATTCATTCTCTTTTTACCCAGCGAAATTATTCACCAGCTTGCGGACCAACGATTCGTTGGTAAACAACGAATCGTATTTTTTTGCAGAACTAAAACGCCTGAAAATGATTATAGAGCAGCTCAAATCCGGCAAGCAACTGTTTATTATCCTCGATGAAATCCTAAAAGGAACGAACTCCGAAGACAAACAAAAAGGCTCACTTGCTTTGCTCAAACAATTAATATCGCTAAACTCCTGCGGCATCATCGCCACTCACGACCTGGTTCTCGGTAGTTTGGAACAAGAGTTTCCCAATGAAGTCAAGAATTTCCGCTTCGAAGCTGATATCAAGGATAACGAACTGACTTTTTCCTACCAACTGCAAGAAGGCATCGCAAAAAACATGAACGCATGCTTTCTTATGAAGAAAATGGGAATCACCATATAAAAGATTACAGGATTTTTTCCGGAACCTGCCACAAGTAAACCGTTATCCCCGGAACTCTTTCTTTTCAATAAGATATTTCCAAAAACGACGCGGCATATTCTGCCGATGCAAACGAGGGTTTCGTCTCGCTTCAATGGCAATCGATTTGAAATAGGTCTGCCACACACGCTGTATCAACTGCTCATCTTCACTCATCAAATCCGCCTTTAAGTTTCCATCCTCCCCAAATGCTTTCTCTGAAGAAAAAGAGACCTCACTTACGCTTTGCTTGTCATAATAAAAGCCATATTCCCGTTTCATATCATACACCATCCAGCTTTGAGAAGCAAAACGGTCTTCCAGATGGGATATTACCAAAGGCAATACATTATACAAAGGCTCTACCGCAGCAAAATAAACACCATCTTTTGTCTGCTGGAAACGCAGGAACTGCATGACATAATGGCTTTCCTGAACAACTTTCTTCAATATTTTGGAATATGCAAGGATATCCGGGTCGCCAAAATTCAACTCCACCGGTTTAGTGGAATCTATCACTTTGCAAATATACCGGAACAGCAAAATATCTACCCCGGGCTGTTCCGATAACCAAACTGCGAATATTCCATGAAAGGCTGTCCGGGATAAACGCTTTCCCAATCCGTTCCATACCCGATCGGCCTTCATTTCTTCTGTACAGACTATGTACGGTTCTTCAAACAAAGACGGAACTGCTTCTTTCTCATCCAACAGTTTATCTGGGAAGGAACGACGGGAATACGCATCAAATATTGCAGTCAACAGCCCCTCAAATGTTTTGTCATATAGAAAGACTTGCATCTGCCGTTTATAAACTGACCTCTTTCAAAACTTTCCCGTCCAGATTCTTCACCGTCAATTTCAGCTCATCTCCTCTCTTCTGAAGAATCGCAATTGTTGCAGTAGCTTTATTGGGCGCCCCTCCCACATAAACCGGAAACGGATTCCCTAACTCCTTTTCCGGATAAAATGCAAACCGATGCATATGGGCGCACAACTCAACATCGAACGGGGCTTTTTCCAAAACAGGTGACCACAACTCCAAACAGGGATTGTATTCGGAACCATTCCCCCAAAGTGGAATGTGGTTGATAAGTATATGCCGTTTCGCCTTCTTGAAAATTTTACTCTTCAACTCTTTTTTCAGGAAATCAACCTGCTCCCGCCGGAACCCGTCAAAATCATTCAGCCCATAATATACCCAATGGTCATCGGGCTTGTCTTCCCCACAATCCAATATGACAAAACGGGTATCCCCCCAACTGAATGCGCCGTAGGTATTTCCCCCCGGATAATCGAACAACGAATACATTCCTGCCGAATAGGCGTTCCGGATTTCATGATTACCCCGCACAAAAAAGATTGGGTGCGAAGCTCCGTCAAACAATCGGGACAAACGGTTAATATGCGTCATGGCATCCTCCCTGTCGGTCGGTTCCGGCAAACAATCCCCATTAAACACGACAAAATCGTATGGAATCTCCTTCACCGCATCGGCAAGTGCCTGCTCCAAGGAACGGTCGAGATGGGTATCGTTAAAGACCACGGCAGTAAAATCCTGCTGGCGACTCTCCGGCAACCGGAAACTATAAAAAGGCGTACGAACGATCTCTCCAAAAGTCTTGCTATAAGCACGATAATCGCCTATCTCTTGCGTACACACCCGGTAATAATACGTTTTCCCCGGAATCAGCCCTGATAAACGGATTTTATTCTCAATATCATAACATACTTCCTGTCCGCCGTACAAAGTCCGCGCACGTTTCAAATTCAACGTATCCGTCCCATATTCCACCCAACAATGCGCCACAGCACGAGTCTGGAACATTACGGTTATACCATCCTCCGTTGGATTCTGCAAATAAGGCGCCGAATAAAGCAATTGCTCCTTCGGCAACATGAAACGTACCGTCACCACAACCGGACGGTGGTCGGATGCAACACTTTCCGGTACGACAAAACTGTTTTTCCGTACGACCTGCTGCCCGGTCTCTTTCCACACGGCAATATAATCAATGGTTACATCCGGCTTATCGGCCGGATATGTCGGAACTTTTATGTCATTCAACAAAATAAAATCCTTCTGCACCTCCTTTAACTCTTCGCTTTCCGGAGTCGCATTCCAATCGCCTGCCAAGAAAAAAGGTTTCTTACAAGAAGAAGCCACTTCCCGAATCAATTGCAACGATGCCAACCGGTCTTCTTGTGTCAAAGAAAAATGAGTACAGCCTATATAATAATCCGAAAATTCTGCCACCAACAATACGCGCGGTTCTTCTCTGCCAGGCAAAGGAATCCGCTGAACCGACAACGGATGTTCCTTGGAAAGCAACCCTACACCATACGCACCGTCACCCAAAGGAATGGCACGGGCAAAAACCGGATACATCAATGCTTCTTCTGCGACTTTCCGAATAACATCGTTTCCTCCACTACGTGCTGTTACGCTATCCAGCTCCTGCAAAGCGACAATATCTGCATCATATTTCCTGAACAGCTGTCCGATTCGCTTATAGTCGGTCACTCCGTCCAGGCCTTCTCCATGATGAATATTATACGAAATGAGAGTCAACTCCCTATCCAAAGGCAATTTCTCGCCTGCAAATGCAGGACTGCTCAAATTTCCCAGCAGTAACAGACTACAGGAAACAGCTTTTAGCAAAAATTTTACCGATATTGTTTTCATTGTATTATTACGTTTATATTTCTTCCTTAAACTGAAACGATAGTTGTAACGTATCGGACAAACGCTTGTTACCCGTCAATATCCGCTTGACGCGCTCCGGAGTTAAATCCTGCACACATCTTCCCGGCAACTCGTTACATTCAATAAAATAACGGGCTTTCTTCATCACAACTCCGATTTTCTTCAACTGGTCACTGCCTAAACGCCCAAAACGCCGCGACGCCACAATAATTTTAGCCGACTTCACGCCAACCCCCGGAATACGCAACAGCCATTCATAATCCGCTCTATTTACATCTATCGGATAATATTCCGGATGCCGGAGCGCCCACGACAGCTTCGGGTCAAGATCCAAATCAAGCTCCGGAAAACTATCGTCTACAATCTCATCCACACCGAACTGATAAAAACGCAATAACCAATCCGCCTGGTACAATCGATGTTCCCGAATCAAAGGAACCTGCTTCAAGGCAGGCAAACGAGAGTCGTAATTATTCACATGGATATACCCGGAATAATAAACCCGCTTCATCGTCGGACGGCGGTACAATGCCGATGAAAGGCGCAAAATATCCTTGTCGGTATCGGGTGTCGCTCCAATTATCACCTGTGTGCTCTGCCCTGCCGGGGCAAAACGGGAAGCATTCCGGAAGATTTTACGCTCCTCCTTGCTCTGCAAGACAGTCTGATTAATATAGCGCATCGGTGAAAATATGGACTGATAACTTTTCTCTGGTGCGAGTTTCTGCAAGTTGGACTCGCTCGGGATTTCAATGTTTATACTCAAACGGTCGGCATAACACCCGGCCTCCTTAACTAACTCTTCGCTGGCACCAGGAATCGTCTTCAAATGGATATATCCGTTAAAACGGTGCACCGTCCTTAAATCTTTGACGACACGTACAAGACGCTCCATCGTATAGTCAGGATTGCGGACAACACCGGAGCTTAGGAACAGCCCTTCAATGTAATTCCGGCGATAAAACGCCATTGTCAAATTCACAAGTTCAGACACCGATAATGTCGCCCGAGGGATATCGTTACTACGACGGTTAATACAATAAGCACAATCATACATGCAATAATTGGTAAGCATGATTTTCAACAAAGCGATACAACGACCGTCTTCCGCAAAGCTATGGCAAATTCCCCAGCCCGACGCGCTTCCTTCCATCCCTTTTTTATGCGAACGCGATGTACCGCTGGATGCACAAGAAACGTCATATTTCGCAGAATCTGCCAATATCTTTACTTTCTTGAGTACGCTTTCGTCCATGAGCCGGATATTTTTTGATACAAATATACGTTTTTCCACCTGTTTTTTCTTTACACCAAGGAATATATTAAAAAATCGCTATTTTTGTTATCATGACAAATTATTAAGGCGTATGAAAACTATAATCAATATCAATACGGTAAGCGACTATAATAACTTGTTTGGATTGGAAACAGAGCATCCATTAGTCAGCGTCATCGATCTGTCCAATGCCACTACTTTTCCAACACATTTCACCCTCAACTATGGCGTATACGCCCTTTTTCTAAAAGATACCAAATGCGGGGATTTACGTTACGGAAAACAGTTTTACGACTATCAGGAAGGGACCATTACAAGCTTTGCTCCCGGGCAAATCGTTGAAACGGAACTAAACCAAGACGTAAGACCTAAAGCTCAAGGAGTGTTATTCCATCCCGACTTGATTAAAGGAACAGCTCTCGGACAAAGTATAAAATCGTATTCGTTTTTCTCTTACTCTTCCGCCGAAGCCTTGCATTTGTCTGAAGAAGAAAAAAAGATTTTCCTAAACTGCCTGAAAAATCTAAAAACAGAATTGGGACATCCGGTCGACAAACTGAGCAAACGTTTAATCTCAAGCAACATACAACTCTTATTAGATTACTGCATGCGCTTTTACGAACGCCAGTTTATTACCCGGTCGAAAGCAAATAAAGATATATTGACCAAATTTGAAGCTTTGCTTGATGACTATTTCCTGAACGAAAAGCCCCAACTAAAGGGATTGCCAACGGTAAAATATTTTGCTGACAAAGTGTTCCTTTCCTCCAACTACTTCGGGGACTTGATAAAAAAGGAGACAGGAAAAACAGCCCAAGAATATATTCAAAACAAAATCATAGACCTTTCAAAAGAGATGATTTTAGGAACCAACAAGACCGTCAGCCAAATTGCTTACGAACTGGGCTTCCAATACTCACAACATTTCAACCGAATATTCAAAAAGAACGTAGGCTATACGCCAAACGAATACAGAAAACTCGATTTTTTTAAATATTCATAACCGGCAAGTTCAGGAATAGAAATCTCAAAATAAAAAAGACTGTCTCTAATGAACCAAGACAGTCTTTCTTATTTATTCAACTTGTATTAATATTAGTTCCTGTTCTGGCGTTTCCGCTCCGTCTCGTCAAGAATAATCTTGCGCATACGCATATAATGCGGTGTTATTTCTACATATTCATCCCCCTTGATATATTCCAAAGCATCTTCCAGACTGAATACCACAGGCGGAGCCAACGAAACTTTCTCATCGGAACCGGAAGCACGCATGTTTGTCAGTTTTTTCGATTTGGTTACATTCACCACCAAATCATTCTCTTTTGTATGTTCGCCAACGACCTGACCTGCATAAACTTCTTCACCTGGAGCTATAAAGAAACGCCCCCGCGACTGAAGGTTATTCAAAGCATATGCAAACGCCATTCCCGTCTCCATAGCAATGATGGAGCCGTTCTGCCGACGCTCTATCTCTCCTTTCCACGGCTGGTATTCCAAAAAGCGGTGTGCCATAATCGCCTCTCCGGCAGAAACAGTAAGAACTGCATTGTTCAACCCGATGATTCCGCGCGAAGGAATCGTAAATTCCAAGTGCATCCGGTCATTCTTGCTTTCCATCATAACCATCTCGCCTTTCCGTTTCGTCACCATATCAATGATACGGCTTGAACATTCTTCCGGCAAATTGATGGTAAGCTGTTCTACCGGCTCACATTTAACGCCGTCAATCTCCTTAATGATAACTTGCGGTTGCCCCACTTGCAACTCATAGCCTTCACGGCGCATGGTCTCTATCAACACCGACAAATGCAATACCCCGCGTCCATAAACCAGCCACGAGTCAGCCGAATCAGTCGGCATTACCCTCAATGCAAGGTTCTTGTCCAGTTCCCGAATCAAACGGTCATGAATATGACGAGACGTTACATATTTTCCATCTTTACCAAAGAAAGGAGAATTATTTATAGTAAAAAGCATTGACATCGTCGGTTCGTCAATCGCAATGGTAGGCAACGCTTCCGGCATATTGACATCCGCGATTGTTTCCCCAATCTCAAAACCTTCCACCCCTATAACTGCGCAAATATCTCCAGACTTGACAGATTCTACTTTCACACGCCCTAAGCCTTCAAAGACGTCTATCTCTTTAATCCTCGATTTAACCATGCTTCCATCTCGTTTACAAAGCATGATATCTTGTCCTTCCCGTAATTCTCCCCGATGAACCCGTCCAACGGCAATACGTCCTACGTACTTGGAGTAATCCAAAGAGGTTATCAACATTTGGGAAGCTCCCTCCAAAACCTGAGGTTCTGGTATATATTCAATAATGGCATCCAGCAACGCGGTGATATCCGATGTCGGCTGTTTCCAATCCAACGACATCCATCCCTGTTTCGCCGAACCATAGATAGTAGGAAAATCCAGCTGTTCTTCTGTCGCATCAAGGCTGAACATCAAATCAAAAACCATTTCCTGAACCTCTTCCGGACGGCAATTCGGCTTATCGACCTTGTTAATGACAACTATTGGCTTCAATCCTATCTGAATTGCTTTCTGCAATACAAAACGAGTTTGAGGCATCGGACCTTCAAATGCATCCACCAAAAGCAGACAGCCGTCTGCCATGTTTAAAACACGCTCGACCTCTCCTCCGAAGTCCGCATGCCCCGGAGTATCAATTATATTGATTTTATAGCCTTTGTAATTAATGGAAACATTCTTCGCCAAAATAGTTATACCGCGTTCCCGTTCCAAATCATTACTGTCGAGAAACTGATCAGGCTCCGCTTGTCCTTCCCGGAAAAGTTTCCCCGCCAATAACATTTTATCAACCAACGTAGTCTTTCCGTGATCTACGTGTGCAATAATTGCAATGTTCCTGATTTTTTGCATCGAATACCAATTTTACGCGTGCAAAAGTACTACATTTTTATGAGATTCTGCAGACAAAACAAAAAACAACCGAAAAATCTGTTGCAAATAAAAAAAATGCCTATCTTTGCAACCGCTTAGATAACATAGTATTAATTTATTAAAGTGTAAAGAATCATGTATTTAGATTCAGAAAAGAAAAAAGAACTTTTTGAAAAGTACGGCAAATCTGCGAACGACACAGGTTCTCCTGAAAGCCAGATTGCGCTATTTACGTATCGTATTGCTCACTTGACAGAGCACATGAAAAAGAACCACAAAGACTACGGCACTTCCCGTTCTCTGAAAATGTTGGTAGGTAAACGTCGCCGTCTCTTAGATTATCTGATAAAGGTAGATATCGAACGCTACCGTTCCATAATCAAAGAGTTAGGTATAAGGAAATAATTTTTTCAACATGAGTTTTGCAAAACCGAGAGGAACCGGAAATATTTCCGATTCCTCTCTTTTTTTATACTTTTGCTTTATCTAAAAACAATAGAATTATGAAACTAATCGACAAAGAGCTTCTCGACAACGTAACAGAAAAAGCAAAGAAATCAGACCGGAAACGGATGAATTACAATTTCCATTCCGACTTGCAAGACCCTGTCAACCGGCTGTTAAATGCCATCGAACCTACTTCTTATATCCGTCCCCACAGGCACTCAAACCCGGATAAAGTAGAAATATTCCTGGTCCTGCGAGGCAAAATCGCTCTGTTCCTGTTCGATGACGAAGGTGTCATCATCGACAAGAAAATCATTTCTCCCGAAAACAACACCTATGGAGGAGAAATTGAAGCCGGTGTTTGGCACAGCCTGATTTCCCTCGAGGAAGGAACCGTCATCTATGAAATAAAACACGGACCTTTTGCGCCTTTATCGGAAGAAAACCTGGCAAAATGGAGCCCGGATGCCAACAATACCGAAGAAGCCAGACGATACATCGATTTTCTGGGTGCGCAGATTTAACGGCTTAGCCGCGCACCTCCGATGAGTCCGTCGCGCAGATTCTATTATTCAACCGCATATATTTCCATCCGGCACTGCTTGCAATTAAAATGCAACCGCAAACGGACGCCATTCTTGTCCTGCAAGAAATAAGGTTCCCGGTAAGGAGATTTCTTTTTCTGATAAACAGGACACCATCCCATGCTGTAACGCAGGCAATGACGAGTAAACATCAGAGGAACATTCCCCTGCGGTTTCACCTCAAACGCATCATCCACCTGTTTTACGCCGTGGTCATAATAAAATGTACGGGCAAGACGGTTCGACACATTTCCCAAGTATGAAAGTATCTTTTCCGGATAATGGATGTGAGTCTGTTCAAAACGCCGGAGTTCCCGACGATAACGGATTTTCCGCACTTGCAGCAACTTGTCCACAGCTTGTCTCCGCAATGCTGCCAGCACAGATGACGGTACAAAAAAGTCATCCGACATCTGAATCTCCAACTCCGATACTTCAAATATTGTATTTCCCATTTTTGAGAGCTGGCTGTGGATTATCTCCGTCTGATTCTTCCGGGCTACCGACTTTTCCAAAGGCATCACCTGTACAGTCCGGGCGCCTGTCTCGTCGGTCAGTTCCAAAGAAAAGCCATTGGGCACGTCCGAAAAGAGAAGCTTCACCAATATCTTCCGTTCAGCAGACGGTCTGGACAAACAACGGGAAAAGTTTTGGTCAAAATTACGGTACACCGCTACTCCCGGTTTAAGCGACGGCATAGATAACGGGAAAATCCGGTTCTTCTCTACCTTGTTTACCCGGACTCCTTCCAAAACTCCCTGCCTATTAAAAAAAGCCAGCCCGTCACCATTATTGATTTCGGCTGTACCTGCCAGGGTAAACGCACGCCCTTCCACCGTTTTCACCCGACCGACATATTCTCCTTGTGACTTCGGGGTGTCAAAAGCAGCAATATCCTTATCCCTACCATGCAGGAAGAACGGCGTAAATCCCCTGTTGAACGATTTTTCCGGAACCGGCACAAATGAAAAACGAGTATGTCCGCTTGAAGAACGGACAAAACAATCCGGTCTGCGGGATATTATCTCATCGATACATTGCCGGTAATATGCTGTAATATTCTTCACATAAGTCACATCCTTCAAACGCCCCTCTATCTTGAAAGAGGTCGCACCGGCATCCAATAAAGCTTCAATATCGGCAGAACGGTTCATATCCTTCAATGAAAGCAGATGCTTATCTTTCACAATCGCCCTACCTTCTGCATCTACCATATCATAAGGAAGCCGGCACAGCTGCGCACATTCTCCCCGATTCGCGCTTCGCCCGTTCCGGGCAGCACTCAAATAGCATTGTCCGCTATAACTGACACACAACGCACCATGCACAAAAACTTCAAGGGGAACAGTTGTCTTTTCCCGAATGTTTCTGATTTCATCAAGTGAAAGCTCACGAGCCAAAACTACTTGCGAAAAGCCAACATCTTCCAGGAACTTCACCTTTTCGGCCGTACGGTTATCCGTCTGCGTACTGGCATGCAAAGGAATCGGCGGCAAGTTCAGTTTAGTAATTCCCATATCCTGCACAATCAGAGCATCTACCCCCGAGTCATACATCTGCCATATCAGATGTTCGGCATCACGCAGCTCCTCTTCCCAAAGAATGGTATTGACTGTCACATAAATACGGGCATCAAACTGATGAGCATAATCGCAGAGAAGACGAATATCCTTCACGCTGTTTCCGGCAGAAGCTCTCGCGCCAAAACGTGGAGCCCCGATATACACAGCATCGGCTCCATGGTTAATAGCTTCCATCCCACATTCAAGGTCTTTTGCAGGGGAGAGCAGTTCTACACGTACAGGTTTCCGCATAATTTATAAAGTTGTAAGAAAACGGATATCTTCCCGGCGATAAGGTGTCTCTTGATATACATAATAATTCAGCCAGTTGGTAAACAACAAATTGGCATGTCCGCGCCAACGGACCACCGGACCTTGCGCCGGGTCATTATTTCTATAATAATTGTAGGGGACTGTTATCGGAAGACCTTTTTTCAAATCGCGCACATACTCATCATTCAACGTATATGGAGAATACTCCGAATGCCCGGTAATAAAAAACTCCCTGCCACCACGTGCCATGACCATATATACCCCGCTCTCTTCACTTTCCGACAAAATGGTCAGTTCCTGGCATTTCGATATATCCGACCGGCGGATCTCCGTATGACGGCTGTGAGGAACATAAAACTCGTCATCAAACCCTCGAAAAATTGGAACATACGGTTCCCTTAACGTATGCCGGAAAACGCCAAACATCTTCACTGGAAGGTCATATTTCGGTATCCCGTAAAAATGGTACAATCCGGCTTGCGCCGCCCAACAAATGTACAAAGTAGAGGTAACATGTTCACGCGCCCAATCAAAGATACCCGTAAGTTCTTGCCAATAGGTAACGTCCTCAAACGGCATCTGTTCAACAGGAGCACCGGTTACAATCATTCCATCATAATAATCGGAAGATATCGTATCGAAATCCTTATAGAACTCTTTCATGTGTTCGATAGGCGTATGCTTCGGGGTATGCCCTTTTATCTTCATGAATTCAATTTCCAATTGCAAAGGAGTGTTGCTCAACAACCTGATTAAGTCCGTTTCCGTCGTAATCTTCAACGGCATGAGATTCAATATCACTACTTTCAACGGGCGAATGTCCTGCGATGAAGCCCGCATCGAATCCATTACAAATATATGTTCCCTCTTCAGCAATTCAATCGCCGGAAGATTCTTATGCAAATTTAAAGGCATCTTTTATTACGTTTTTTGGTCACTCAACATTATAACATTTTGCAAAGATAATAGGAATATCGGGATAAAGATTTTATCCCGGCAAGTTTCTTTCCCCGAAACAGTTAGACAAGTTATCCGAATGGCGGAATCTTTATGTGGAAACCCTTCTTTTTTACGCCTGAAGCGGTATTAAATTATCTTTTTAAATGCAGAACTTCTTTAATAGGAATAAATTCAGTATGTTTGCAAACTAAAATGATCAGACTATGTTTAAAGATAAGACAATCGTATATACTTCAGGGACATTCGACATGTTCCATTACAATCATCTCCGGATGATTAACTACGCCCGCAGCTTGGCGGATATTCTAATCGTCGGAGTCAGTACAGACGAATTGGTTTCCTCTTACAAAGCAAAACCAATCATCCCATTCAATGAACGGCTTCAAATCATTGAAGCTTTGAAAACTCCGGACATTGTCATTCCGCAACACACGTTGGATCATACGGAAATCGTCAAGAAATTAAACATCGACGCATTTGTTGTTGGCGACGACTGGTACGGCAAATATGATTATCTGAAAGACTTGGGGGTGCAAGTATTCTATTTCCCTTACGGGACAGGCGTATCCTCCTCAAACTTGAAGAAGACCATTCACGACTCTTATGAAAAAAATCTGCATGACCAACGGCAGGCGAAACCGGACTCGGTAAAAGGATTCGGAGAAAAATAAAAAACATCATGGAAGAAAAATATGCACTGATAACAGGAGGGACAAAAGGTATCGGCAAAGCCGTTGCCGCCACTCTTGTAAATGCCGGCTACCATGTGCTGTTGACTTATGCATCAGACGATACAGCAGCCAACACCATCCGGAAGCAATTGGGAGAGGAAAAAGCAGATGTGCTGAAAGCGGATGTAACCTCTGCGGATGCAATCCAAACGATTTATTCATTTCTGACAAATAAGCAGAAATGCTTGGACACGGTAATACTGAATGCCGGGCTGACTTGCCGGGATTCTTTTGAAAACCTCTCATTAGCCGATTGGGAACGTGTCTTTTTTGCCAACATTCACTTCCCCGTCTTTTTGCTTCAGAAACTGGTAAACGGGAAGAAAATAAACCAGAACGGCTGCGTGGTATTCACCGGTTCCCTGATGGGGATACACCCCCATTCAGTATCATTAGCTTATGGAGTTACCAAAAGCGGAGTACACGCATTAGTCAAAAACTTGGTAAAATTCATGGAGCCTTACGGAATCCGGGTCAATGGCGTGGCACCCGGCTTTGTCGATACGGAATGGCAAAAGACAAAACCGGCGGAAATCAGGCACAACATCGAAAACAAAGTGGCATCACACCGCTTTTGCGAGCCCGAAGAGGTGGCTAACGTGTACAAAATGTTAATAGAGAATCAATATTTTAATGGGGAAATCGTCGTTGTCGACGGAGCTTATTCTTACAAATAACTAACAGAAAATGGACAAAAAAGAATATGAATCATCTCTAAAATCCATAGAGACGGAAAATATTGTGGACAGAACTTTCTATCGTCCTATCGGATTTAAAATTGCAAAGCTGCTAAAAAATACAAGCATTACTCCAAACATGATTACCGTACTCTCCATCTTTGTGGGAGTCGGAGCCGGATTCCTTTTTTATTATGACAACCTGCTCTATAACATCGGAGGTATTTTACTGTTGGTCTGCGCCAACATATTGGATTGTGTCGACGGGCAATTGGCTCGGCTGACCGGAATCAAATCCAAAATCGGAAGAATCTTAGACGGATTCGCCGGCGATTTATGGTTTGCCAGTATATATATTGGATTCGCCTTACGTCTCGCCAACGAATATGGGACGTATTGGTTTTTCGCATTAGCAGTTTTGTCCGGAATGTCGCATTTATTCCAGGCAAACATTACAGATTATTACAAGACACTGCATCTCTATTTCATAAGCAAGGAAAAAGGTGCGGAATTTCAGACGCCGGAACAGATAAAAAAGCAACATGCTCAAATGAAATTCGGCATATCCCGTATGTTTTATTTCCTTTATGAATGGTACACTACGCTCCAAGTCAAATCAACTCCGAAGTTGCAGCAGATGTTAACGCAATTGCATGATAAATACGGAGACGATATTCCGGAAGAAATCCGGCTAAAATTCCGTGCACAAAGCAAACAATTGATGAAAAAATACATAGACCTGCTGACATTTAACGGACGCACGTTAGTCATGTTCGTCATCGTCTTAAGCGGATTCGTCTGGGTTTATTATCTTTATGAGATACTTGTTTTAAATACTGTCGTCGCTATCTCTATCAAGAAGCATGAATCCTTGTGCGAATCGTTATTAGATAAATAAAATATGAAGAAAACCGTATTAGATATCCATGATCTCCAAGAGCTTCTCCCCTTTCTTAAGGGACGGTTCGGCACTAAGCTCGGCAATTGGCTCTTGAAGATTACCCAGATTAACAAGGTTAACGAAGTCCACGCCCGCAATTGCGATTCCACAGGTTCGGATTTCACCACCAGGCTATTGAAAGATCCCCTAATCGATTTGAAATATGTAATCCATAACAAGGAAATATTGGACACATTGCCGGAAGGAGCGTTCGTAACAGTCTCCAACCATCCAATCGGCTCTTTGGACGGCATCATCCTAATTGATATTTTTGCAAAAAAACGTCCCGATTTCAAAGTGATGGTCAACGGCATACTTTCCCACATCGGCGCAATGGAAGAGAATTTCATTTCGGTAGAGCCCACAAAAAAAGGCAACATGGAAAACATCAACGGGGTACGTCTCTCTTTACAACAGCTGAAAGAGGGGCATCCGATGGGATTCTTTCCGGCAGGTTCGGTCTCTTTCTTCAACTGGAAATACCGTCAACCGCGCGATTTGACATGGGTCCACAGTATTATCCGCCTGATTCGTAAAAGCAAAGTGACCGTATATCCTGTGTTTTTCGACTTTTACAATACGTTCTTTTTCTACATACTGGGGAGAATCAGTTGGAAAATAAGAACACTATTCCTACCGGCACAAGCCTTTAACAAAAGAGGAAGGACCGTAAACATATATCTGGGAAATCCTATTTCCCCGGAAGAAATAGCAAAATATCCGGATGATACAGCTCTTGCAAATTTCCTTTATGAATGCACCTACAATATAAAGAAACAAAAAAAGCAAGATTCATCAGATTAAATCCGTATATTTGAAAGCAAAACGGCAGTAGCCATTAAGGGAAAGGAATCTTATGAAAATAGATATTCAGCAAGTCAAACAACGTTTTGGAATTATTGGCAACAGCCCCGGTCTGAATCGAGCCATTGACATTGCATTGCAAGTAGCAGGTACCGATTTATCTGTTTTGATTACCGGAGAAAGTGGAGTCGGGAAAGAATCATTCCCGCAAATCATCCATCAGTTCAGTGCCAGAAAGCATGGACAATACATCGCCGTCAACTGCGGTGCCATTCCCGAAGGAACGATTGACTCCGAGCTGTTCGGACACGAAAAAGGATCATTTACAGGAGCATTATCCGATAGAAAAGGTTATTTTGAAGTAGCCAACGGCGGGACTATTTTCTTGGATGAGGTCGGAGAACTCCCCATCCCCACACAGGCACGCCTGCTCCGAGTATTGGAAACCGGAGAATTTATTAAAGTTGGCTCCTCTAAAGTGGAAAAAACCAATGTGCGAATCGTGGCTGCCACAAACGTCAACCTGATAAAAGCAGTCTCCGAAGGAAAGTTTCGTGAAGATCTTTACTACCGGTTGAACACCGTCCCTATACAACTTCCGCCCTTACGGGAACGAGAAGCCGACATACTGCTGTTATTCCGCAAGTTTGCAAGCGATTGTGCAGAAAAATATCGCATGCCTACCATACGATTGGAAGAAAATGCAAAACAGCTCCTCCTATCCTACCGTTGGCCGGGGAACATCCGGGAACTGAAAAATGTAACCGAACGGCTGTCTGTCATTGAGGAAAAACGGGACATAACGGCAGAAACTCTACGGCTCTACCTGCCGAACCTCAACACGGAAAAGCTTCCTGTTTTGGTTAATCACGAAAACGAACAGAAAATTTTCAACAACGAACGGGAAATCCTGTACCAAGTGTTGTTCGATATGAAAAAGGATGTCAACGACTTGAAAAAACTTGTCCATGGCATCATGTCCGGAAGCATCCAAATACAGGAGAATGAAAACACAAGATTCCCTGCGGCGCAACCGATACATACGGTGAAAGGAGAAGAACAACCCATTCAAATGGCAGAAACTGTTGAAGAGACTCTCTCCTTGGAAGAAGTCGAAAAAGAAATGATACGTAAAGCACTCGAACGCCATAACGGGAAAAGAAAAAGTGCAGCCGCCGACTTAAAAATCTCGGAAAGGACACTTTACCGGAAAATAAAAGAATATAATCTGGAATAATATGCCGCAAAAGAAATATCTATCCATACTTTTTTTAGTATTGTTTGCGATGTTTTCCGCATGCACTATCTCTTACAAATTCAACGGGGCTTCTATCGATTACACAAAAATCAAATCAATTTCGATAAAAGATTTCCCAAACCAGGCACCATTGGTTTATCCACCTCTTTCGCAAATGTTCACCGAAGCATTAAAAGACTTATACACCAGGCAAACACGTTTGCAGATTGTGAGGGATAATGGCGATTTGGATTTGGAAGGAGAGATTACCGGATATGACCTGACCCCATTGGCTGTGCAGGAAGACGCATTATCTGCCCAGACACGACTGACGATTACCGTCCGTTTCCGCTACACCAACCGGGTGAAACCGGAAGAAGACACGGAACAGACCGTTTCCGCTTACCGGGAATTTGACAGTAACGTGATGCTCCAAGACGTACAGGATGACCTTTGCGACGAAATCATTGATGAATTAGTAGACCAAATTTATAACGCGACCGTAGCAAACTGGTAATGGACCGTACCCTGTTATACAATTTGATAACCGAACCGGATTCCTATAATTCGGCAATAAGCAGCAAGGATCTGGAACTTGAATACGAAGAATACCCCTATTTCTCTGTACTTAGGTTGCTCTATCTTCGCAAATTGTATGCAGAGAACCATGAGGGAAAAGAGAGGGCTTTAAACAAAAATGCCCTTTATATCTCAGACAGGAAAAACCTTTTTTTCTTCTTAGAAGCACCTGATTACATAAACGACAGGACAAAAAAAGAGACAGACCCATTCCGATTAATAGACGAATACTTGTCTGCTGTAAACGCATCGCAGAAACAGGAACTGACAGACTTATACCTGCTGCAACCAACTTCCTATTCCGATTACCTGCAATGGAACTTATCGGAGGGAAAAAAGCCACATACCCAAGAAAAAAAGGAACCAGATCCAAATACGGAATACCAAGAACTGCTCAAGACTCTGGCTCCGCAAATAGAAAAAACGGCAGACGATGTATCCCCGTCAGACAAAGAACAGGAAAATACCAACAATTTCCAGAAATCTTATTTCACAGAAACATTAGCACGTATATATATTAAACAAAAACGATACGAAAAAGCCTTGCAAATAATTAGAAACTTAAGCTTGAAATATCCGAAAAAAAATATTTACTTTGCAGACCAAATCAAACTTTTAGAGAAATTGATTATTAACGACAAAAACAAATAAAAAATGTACGAATTTATTTCTGGTATCATTTTGGTTGCATCACTGCTCTTAATTTTCGTGGTGCTTATTCAAAATTCCAAAGGAGGCGGTTTGGCTTCCGGGTTCTCTTCAGCTAACAAAATAATGGGAGTCCGCAAAACAACCGATTCTATCGAAAAGGCAACTTGGACATTGGCAGGGGTTGTTGTTGTTCTATGCATGGTTATCACTGCTTTTATTCCCGACTCTCACAATACAAATCAATCGGAAATACAAAACCAGGTCCAGAATACGGTTACAATAGATCCGAATGCGATTGCACCTGACTTCGGGACAGCACAACAGCCTGTAACACCGAACCAGGCAAATGAGCAACAAGACGCGACCAACCAGACAGAAACAACTCCGTCGAACACCGAGGAATCAAAATAATAAATAGGAAACAGGCAAAAAGGATTAAAGGAAATCATTCATCAAATTATTGAGAGACTGCTTTTTCTATTTTTTGAAATGAATTACGAAGGTGTTTTAGTGGGCATTGCCACATTTCTAATCATTGGAATCTTCCACCCAATCACCATCAAAGCCGAATACTATTGGGGTGTAAAATGCTGGTGGTTCTTCCTCATATTGGGAATTGCTGGAATTGCCGCTTCACTATTTATCGAAAACACAGTCGTTTCTATACTATGCGGAGTATTTTCTTTCTCCTCTTTCTGGACAATAAAAGAGCTATTTGAACAACAAGAGCGGGTCAAGAAAGGATGGTTCCCGGAGAACCCAAAACGCAAAAAGAAAACTCCTAAAGAATAAAAAGACATATTGCTGAAGAAGAACAGCGGTATTTTATTGAACGATAACCGGACGGTTTCACTGAAATCTGTCCGGTTTTTTTATTAATCTTACGCAATACAGATTTACCTTCTACAATCAACACCAAGAAGCCCTTTCCAAGACACTAAAAAACCGGGGTCTTTTTTTCTAACAAATCAGCATCTTCTCCGATAAAACCGCAACCTTTTTCCCGAAAGACCGGAATATTTTGGAAAAGAAAAAGGTCGGACATTTATATATCTCCGACCTCAAAAAAGGATTTTTTCTCTATATTGATTTTTTATCTATCTGAATTATACTCACTCGTTGTCAAGCCTACCTTCATATAATCGTTATCTTTCACAATCTTCACTCCGGAAGGAAGCATATAATTGCTTAATGTAACTGTATACTCCGTCCCACTGTACGAATCACTCTGCGTCTCTCGGCTGACAGGAATCACAGACACCTGCAAATCTTCGTCCGGAGCATTTTCCAACTGATACTTTATTAGATTAGAAATATTCCCAAATGTATAAGTACGAGTTGAGGAGTCATAGATACCTGACAAAAAAGCGGTCTCATTATTCTCAACTTTGTTTTGCTCAAAAAAGCCTTTTACCGAATCAGTTGGCAGCAACAACAGATACGATGGCGGTTCAAAGGCATAATCCCAATTTTCCTGCGGCATTGCGTGCAATGTCAAAGGCAGATTATTCAAAAAGCGGCTCCCAACTGTTTCCTTTATTTCAGTAATAGGGAGTGTCAATTCTGTATAAACACCGGCAGGCGTTCTCATATACGTATACTTCTCATCCGGCAGCAACAAAGGCTCCAAATTGGCATTTGCTACATGATTTAATTGGATAACCTCCCTGGTCACATTAAATTGCTCCCTGCCATTTACAATCGAGTCCTGTCCTGCACTTCCCTCTACCGTATATCTATAATAAATAAAGAAACTTGTTTGATAAACCGTCAACAAATTTCCTGAACCGAATGTATTCGTAATATAGAGACCTGGAAAGTACTGATTGAAAGCATCCTGGTTTTCGAAAGAGCCCGGATTATTTACTGTCTCGTTATAGAAATCCTGTCCTATTTCGGTGGGAAGTTTCACACGCACCACCGGCGTATAGGTGGTAGAAGTGAGACCATTTCTAACAGAATCTGAAATAGTCACGTCATACGCCGTATACATTTTCTGCCCCAAAACGGTCTGCATGTCACAATACTTCTCCGGATCTACATTTGTATAAAAATTTCTTTCCGGGACAGTCGATATCGGATAAACTGTTACCTGCATAGGGGTCAACGAATCACCCACCCACGAAGAATAAAAGATTCTCAAATCCATAGAATCGATTACCCCGTTAAGAGGTGTATTCTGAAACTGGTAATTCTCCGGACAATAAAATTGGCATAAATAATCGGATTTGATATTCCCATACAATGGATCATATATCTCACCCAACAAGCCGCTTGTTGTCCGCGCGTAAACGGAATCCATCAAAACAGTTTTCGCCGACAACTGGAAAGAATCCACATAAACAAAGGATTTATCCCCATCCGGTTGGATAGAAGACCCAACCTCACTTAACTCATCATTACATCCGCCCAAGATTGCCAATCCAAGGCCGACACCAAGTATAAACAACCGGTTTTTCATCTGAAACTATTTAGTTATTTTTCCCTTCCAAGACGATATCGTAAAATTCATTGATTTTATCTATATAAACGTCCGACGGCTGATAAGGAAGGAAGTATTTTTTAGCTTTCTTTTTATCTATATATTCTCCAATTTCCGCATTGATATGTTCGCTACCCTGGATAACACCATCAGCAAAATCAATGGCAAGTTTAGTAAGCCCTACAAAACTGGAATCTTTCTTCAAATTCTTCACATCGCTTTCTTTCGCTCCATCCATGACAAGCTGTTTAGCAAAGCCTTCGCGAAAAGGAATATTAAACTCATCATTGTAAACGGAATAAACGACTTTTGCATTCCGCAGGCAAGGGTCATCGGCATACATCCGTTTGATATAAAGCGCCGTAACAGCCGACATCCAACCATGACAATGTATCAAATCCGGAATCCAACGCAGCTTTTTAACTGTCTCCAATACGCCCCTCGAATAGAAAATTGAGCGCTCGTCATTGTCTTCAAACTCATTGCCGTTTTCATCGCAAACAGCCGCTTTTCGTTGGAAATAATCATCATTATCTATGAAATAAACCTGCATTCTTGCAGCCTGAATAGATGCAACTTTGATAATCAGAGGATGATCGGTGTCGTCTATAATCAAGTTCATTCCCGATAGACGAATCACTTCATGCAACTGGTTCCGCCGTTCATTAATGTTTCCATATTTTGGCATGAAAGTCCTTATTTCCCGCCCCCGTTCCTGTATTCCTTGTGGCAAATTCCGACAAATCGTCGCGATTTCCGATTCTGGCGAATAAGGAAAGATTTCTTGAGCTATAAATAAGATTCTTTTTGCATCCATTCTTTCTTCTTTTTATTTCGCAACAAAGATACGAAAAATCTTTCATTTACGATAATTATTTAGTTGCTTTGCACCGTGATTAAGCATTTATTGCAATGAAAGTAATAGACAATATCAAAGATTTAAAATCTTATCTTTCTGAATACAAGAAAGATAATAAAAAAATTGGATTTGTTCCCACAATGGGTGCGCTGCACGCCGGGCATCTCAGTTTAGTAAAAAAATGTATAAGCGAGAACGATATTTGCGTAGTCAGCATCTTCGTAAATCCGACCCAGTTCAACGACAAACACGATTTGGAAACTTATCCCCGGACGCTGGAGCAAGACTGCAAATTACTGGAACAAGCCGGATGTGCTGTCGCTTTCGCTCCCTCTGTTGAAGAGATGTATCCGGAACCAGATACCAGACAATTCGATTTCGGAACCGTATCTTCTGTCATGGAAGGAATCCGTCGGCCGGGACATTTCAACGGCGTCGCTCAAATCGTAAGTAAACTCTTTTACGCCGTAGAACCCGACAATGCCTATTTCGGAGAAAAAGATTTCCAACAAATAGCCGTCATCCGGGCAATGGTCAAACAGCTTGGCATTCCCGTAAATATTGTTGACTGCCCAATCCTGCGTGAAGAAGACGGATTGGCATTGAGCAGCAGAAATGTGCGATTGACAGCCGGGCAACGTCAAAAAGCTCCGGTTATTGCTCGCACCTTAAAAGAAAGTGTTAACTTTGCACCCGAAAAAAGCGTACAAGAGGTTATCGATTATGTGACGAGCACAATTAACGCTGTTCCGGAAATGCGCGTAGAATATTATGAAATCGTTGACGGCAACACGCTGCAATCCATATCGCAATGGTCGGATACGGATTATCCGGTAGGATGTATCGCCGTATATTGCGGGGAAGTCCGCCTAATCGACAACATCAAGTACCAACCATTATCCAAATAATTTTGATATTCCCTGAAAGGAAAGGAGAATATCAGTTTGTTGACAAACAGGAAATAGTATGTATATTGAAGTTGTAAAATCAAAGATTCACCGGGTCACAGTCACCGAAGCCGATTTGAATTACATCGGAAGCATTACCATCGACGAAGATTTGATGGATGCTGCCAACCTGATTCCAAACGAAAAAGTTGCAATTGTAGACAACAACAACGGAGAACGCTTTGAAACCTATGTAATCAAAGGCGAACGTGGCTCGGGTGTCGTTTGCCTGAATGGAGCGGCAGCACGAAAAGTACAGCCAGGGGATGTCATCATCATCATGTCGTATGCCCTCATGGATTTCGAAGAAGCCAAACATTTCAAGCCGGCAGTCGTTTTCCCCGATACAGCGACCAACAAACTGATTAAGTAATTTCATCCAAATATGGCAAAGGAGCATTGTCTTTTTGAGACAATGCTTTTTTGTTTTGCATTATATATTACACTCTTTTTTGTACATTTGCGCAATATTGTACACAAAGAGCACTGCAACTGGGAACACAAACAGGGCTATTACTTTCAAATTTTGAATAATAATTAAACTATATACGCAAATTATGTTTGAGAATCTTAGCGAAAGATTAGAACGCTCTTTCAAGTTGTTGAAAGGCGAAGGAAAAATCACCGAGATTAACATCGCAGAAACATTGAAGGATGTTCGCCGCGCATTGCTGGATGCCGATGTAAACTATAAAGTCGCCAAACAATTTACCGACCGTGTAAAAGAAAAAGCCTTGGGACAAAACGTATTGACTTCCGTCAAACCGGGGCAATTGATGATTAAGATTGTACACGACGAATTGGCGGAGTTAATGGGAGGTTCAGCAAGCGAATTGCAACTCGACGGGAATCCTACCGTAATCCTGATGTCCGGATTGCAAGGTTCCGGTAAGACGACCTTTGCCGGCAAACTGGCAAACATGCTCAAGGCAAAGAAAAGCAAAAAGCCATTGCTGGTGGCTTGCGACGTTTACCGTCCGGCAGCCATCGAACAGCTCAAGGTTTTAGGCGAACAAATAGGTGTTCCCGTATATTCGGAACCGGAAAGCAAAGACCCTGTACAGATAGCGCTGCATGCCATCAATGAAGCGAAAGCGAAAAACAACGATATCGTCATTGTCGATACCGCCGGACGTTTAGCTATCGATGAAGAAATGATGCAGGAAATTGCAGCTATCAAGGAAGCCATAAAACCAAATGAAATACTGTTCGTGGTAGATGCCATGACCGGACAGGACGCCGTCAACACCGCCAAGGAGTTTAACGACAGATTAGATTTCAATGGTGTCATATTAACCAAACTGGATGGTGATACGCGCGGCGGTGCCGCCCTTTCTATCCGCACCGTAGTCGACAAACCTATCAAGTTCGTCGGTACCGGAGAGAAAATGGACGCACTTGATGTTTTCCATCCCGAACGTATGGCAGACCGTATCTTAGGGATGGGTGACATTGTATCTTTGGTAGAACGCGCCCAAGAGCAATTTAATGAGAAAGAAGCGAAGCGGTTGCAAAAGAAGATTGCAAAAAACCAATTCGACTTCAACGACTTCATCTCCCAGGTACAACAAATCAAAAAAATGGGGAATCTGAAAGAACTTGCTTCAATGATTCCGGGAGTAGGGAAGGCTTTGAAAAACGTAGACATAGATGACAACGCTTTCAAAAGCATCGAAGCAATCATCTATTCCATGACTCCGGAAGAACGCTCGAACCCTGCCATTTTAAACGGCTCACGCCGCCAACGCATAGCCAAAGGGAGCGGGACAAGTATCCAGGAAGTAAACAAACTGCTGAAACAATTTGACGAAACACGGAAAATGATGCGGATGCTGACTTCGGCAAAACCAGGCAGCAAGAAGTTCCCGTCATTCCGTTAAAAAGGAGGATTTTATGTATCAACTATTAGATGGTAAAGCTACTTCTGCCTGCATGAAACAGGAGATGGCGGAAGAAGTAGCCCGGATTAAAGCAACCGGAGGGAAAATTCCTCACCTCGCCGCTATCCTTGTAGGGCACGATGGTGGCAGCGAAACCTACGTGGCCAGCAAAGTAAAAACATGTGAGGAAATCGGGTTCAAATCTACACTTATCCGTTACGAAAGCGACGTGACCGAAGACGAATTGCTCAGGAAAGTAGATGAACTAAACAAAGACAACGACATAGACGGCTTTATCGTACAGTTGCCACTGCCGAAACATATCTCGGAACAGAAAATAATAGAAGCCATCGATTACCGGAAAGACGTGGACGGATTCCACCCGATTAACGTAGGGCGCATGTCCATCGGCCTGCCATGCTTCGTGTCAGCTACTCCGGCAGGTATATTGGAACTGCTCAAACGGTACAACATCGAAACGGAAGGCAAACACTGCGTAGTGTTAGGACGCAGCAACATTGTCGGAAAGCCCATGGCAACACTGATGATGCAAAAAGCATATCCCGGCAACTGTACAGTAACAATCTGCCACAGCCGGTCGAAAAACCTGAAGGAGATGTGCATGCAAGCGGATATTATCATCGTGGCACTGGGAGTTCCTGAATTTTTAAAGGGAGACATGGTAAAAGAAGGAGCCGTAGTTATCGACGTCGGCACAACCCGCGTACCGGACGCCAGCCGGAAAAGCGGTTTCAAGCTGACCGGAGACGTCAAATTCGACGAGGTTGCACCAAAATGCTCTTTCATCACACCCGTTCCCGGTGGCGTAGGACCGATGACAATCATTTCCCTGATGAGGAACACTTTACTCGCCGGCAAAAAAGCCATATACAAATAAGTAATAAATACCGTTCGTTGCCATAACAAGCAACGCATGCCATACTTAAATAAAAACTGCCGATAAAGGTGAACATCGGCAGTTTTTTATTCTATCCACAAATTTTTTCCGGGAAACCGGAACGCTACTCACCCTTATTATACCACCCGAGAACAATTGTCTACATGAAACGGGAAAACTACTCCAAGAAACGAAAAACAACAACCTTTCAGTTGTTCTACGTAACAGTACTGCTTCTGTTCCCTTTTATGCACGGAATAGCACAAACCGACACGCTTACGTTGCTTTTTGCCGGCGACCTCATGCAACACCAAGGACAGATAGATGCCGCACGGCAAACAGATGGCACATACGACTATTCGGAATGTTTTGCATTCGTGCAAAAAGAGATTTCATCGGCTGACATCGCCGTAGGGAATTTGGAAACAACTCTCGGAGGTGCACCTTATAGCGGCTATCCGCTTTTCTGCGCTCCCGATGCATATCTATCGGCAATCAAAAAAGCAGGATTCGATATTATGCTGACAGCCAACAATCATTGCTTGGATAAAGGGCAAAAGGGACTGGAAAGAACCATACGGTTACTTGACTCTTTACAGATCTATCACACCGGGACATATCGGGACTCGCTCGAACGGCAACGGCGATGCCCACTGGTCATCGACAGGAACGGATTTCGCATCGTCCTGCTGAACTATACATATGGGACAAACGGAATCTCCCCCACCCCTCCGAATATGGTAAACTACATAAATCGGAAACAGATGGAAGCCGATATCTTTGAAGCAAAACAGTGCAAGCCAGACTTAATCATCGCCTGCATGCACTGGGATACGGAATACCGTTCATTACCGGGAGAATCGACCAAACAATTAGCCGACTGGTTATTTCAAAAAGGGGTAGATTACATCATCGGAGGGCATCCGCACGTAATACAGCCCATTGAGCTACATCAAGAGAACAACACACAAGAAGTTTCCAACCAACGGTTATTAGCCTATTCGTTAGGTAACTTTATCTCAAACATGTCGGCAAACAATACCGACGGAGGAATCATGCTGAAAATCTGTCTCACCAAACAAGACGGACAGATACATATTACCGATTGCGGATACACATTCGTATGGACTTCCCGGCCTGCATTGAATGGAAAAAAACAATACATCCTCTACCCGTCAAGCCATGACCGCCGTCTCATGAACCAGAACGAAACAATACGTATGGAAAGATACCTCAAAAACTCCAGAGAATTATACAGGCAACACACAAAGAATATCAATGAATATATGATTGAATGAATTTGGAAAGAAAGGGAAATAAAAAAAGGCCATCTTCACAGACAGCCAATCTTCATTGCTAACCTTAAATCTAATACCATGAAAAACACAGTGCAAATATATAAACTTTATATGTTATACAACATAACTGCGCAATATTTTTGTTCGCATTTAACACTATTTATCCAGTTATTCCCTTTCCCTCAAGTCCCATTAAGAATTTCAACAATACGGGTAAACTATTTTTACAATTCCACTCCATCCGCACACTGCATCTCTCCGATTCCGACAACAAAAGAAAAAAACCTATGCGAAAAAAGAACTTATTTCTTTTTTACAGCCAAAATATTTGGCAGGAACAAAAAAAGGCGTATCTTTGCAACGCTTTAGAGAAAGAAATCTTTTTGGGCGTTTAGCTCAGCTGGTTCAGAGCATCTGCCTTACAAGCAGAGGGTCGGCGGTTCGAATCCGTCAACGCCCACTCAAAAACGAAAACTTGTTCTCGGAAGCACATAGCTTTTGGGGCGTTTAGCTCAGCTGGTTCAGAGCATCTGCCTTACAAGCAGAGGGTCGGCGGTTCGAATCCGTCAACG
>CALUZS010000009.1 GCA_944325355.1 uncultured Parabacteroides sp. | reverse complement strand
GACTTGAACTGCGGACGGTTGGTGCGTGTGATGTCAAGTCGTACCAGTATGGGATGCTCGCCGTGTGCATTCGCTTTCTTCGAGAGTGAGAGTGTCGCCTTTGCCATAACAGATGATTGGATGATTACGCTGCAAAGATAGAAAATCCATCCAAAAAATGTCACAAAAAAATGTCACACTAATGAGATATTATGAAATTTTGACGAAATAGCTATATTTCATTAAAAGACTTATAATCAATGTATTTATCTTTCTTTTGTTTGACTTTTCTTCCTTTGTTTGGATGTTGTTTTCACTAAAATGGGGTATTAGGCTCCCCCCTACGGAGTTGAGTTCTACTGGCATACGGGCAAGCCCGGTACGGATTGATACTACATCTCATACGATGCGGGGGCTGTCCGGATTCCAGCGAACATACAAAAGGAAAATGGCAGATTGCACCTGCATGATGAAACCTGCCATCACTTTGCTTTATTCTTATATCTACACCCCAGCAATAAAGTAAAGCTGGGAAATGTCACACCGATAGAGTTTAACGCCAGTGTCTCAATAATGGAAATCTCGGTTATACCTGTATTCCTTGCCCTCTTTTACAACCATTCGCTTGTTGCTCAGGAATGTAGCCATCTTCACAGCCTTGTTGTATCCCAATTTTATACCTTGCCGTCCATAGCCCTCTTTCAGCCGTTCGAGAAAGTTGTCATAGCCGTTGATATTACCGTCCTCAAAAGCAGCGTTTAGGGCGGAACGGTGCATATTCTCCGGGATTTCTTTATAAGGGTCAAACGGTTCTTTGGATGGTCGTCCAACCTGCCGTTTTTGAGGCTGGTAGAACTCTACCGTTTCGGGCAGGCATTCATCGTTTATCCGGAAAGCAAAAGATTCAAACTCACGGTCACGGATATGTAGTGCTTCCACCACGCTTATGGATTTGTCGTCCTTGTCCGCTTCAATCTGCATGATGGTTTCCGCCTTGTTGTTCAGTTCCGTGCCGACATGTCCCCGTGCGTGTTCATCATTCTTGTTCTGATGCAGGATGGTATGAATGTGTATCTGCCTGTCATCAGTCCACCGCATGAGTTTGGATATTACTTCGGTGGACTCACCGGGTGAATTGATGTCATAGACGAAATCACGGATGCCATCGATAATGACCAGTCCCAAGTCCGGTATCATGCCGATTGCCTGTTCCGTTATAGCCAATCGCACTTCGGGCGAATATTTCCGAAGTGCCAGCATCATCAAGTTGTCTGTATTACTATCATTTGGCAGACCTGCCAGTCTTAGGATTCTATTCAGAACAATCTGACAATGGTTTTTCCCCTGTTCCGTGTCAATGTAGAGGATCTTTCTTTTGTCCTCCGGGAAGCAGGCACGGTAATGCAGCACCGTGCCGTTTATCAGGGCAGCCGCAGTGATAGCTGAGACATTGAAGGTCTTCTTGCTTTTGGCTTTTCCAATGGATGCACTGAAGTTTCCGAGAGTCCCGATTATGGAATCATCCACCATCAGCACGGAAGCGGACTGCTCGTATGTTCCGGTTACGCTGATGACCGATTCATCTATGTAGGCTTTCAGTTCCTCCGGAGTAGGAATATTGCTGTTTGTCTTTTCCATATTCCTACAAGTTCTTAGGATTAGCCTTGTGTCTTGTCGCCGCAAGCATTTGTTCGTGTTCTTCTTCGATGCTCAGCGGCACCTGACCTATTCTCCCAGTCTCCAGCCATTTGTCCAGTTCGTCACGATAGACAAACAGGTGCTTGCCCTGTTTGATGGTGGGAATTCCTCCGTGCTTGGCTTTGTAATAGAAGGAAGATTTTGATATTCCGAGATAGCTGCATACTTCCTCCACAGTCATGGGGACATGCAGGTTTTCTTTGACCGGAGCCTGTTTTACGAGGGTGTCTTTCAACGCATTTTCAAGGCTCTCGATTCTTTCGCAAAGTTTGCCTACCATTTCCGGCAGGTCGTTGAATGTAAGGTTTTCTTTTAGCATGACTAAACGATTTAATTGTTTAACATGCTGCAAACCAATACAATGATATTAGGCAGATTGTAATCAGCAGGAACTAATTTTTCCGTCAGCAAAATTTCTCATGCAGTCAAACTGATAGTCCCCGTTTTCAGGCACATCGATCTTGATTTTGCTCGTAACAGAGTCTCTGAGGTTCTTGGAAAGATATTCGATCGTCGCACTTCCTAGCTCATGTGGGAATATTTCTTTTATGAATTTTGCTCTGTCGATTAGCGGAATGTCAAGTCTCTCTCCGATATTCCATGCAAAATGCCTTAAAGCAGGAGACTTGATGGGATTTTCCTCTTTAGAACGGATTGGTTTGTATAGTTCCGGTTGTCCGTAAGCCAAAGCGTCTATGTTCTCATGGAGCGTTTCAAGTTCTTCTTTGGTGAAAAACTCTGCCATTATATATGTGGTATAGTCATGAATGGTGCGGACTATTGCAGTCCGTCTTTCCTTTTTCGCACGCTCCAGTTCTTCCATGCGTGTTTCATATTCTTTGAGGTACGAAGGTATAGTACTGACCGCACTGGCTGTATTGTCTGTTTGCGAAAGTACCTTTGGGTTATCAGTGTTTATCCCTATTGAAACGGCTTCTGTTTTAGGAGAAACTTTACAGCCAAAAGAAAAATAGCCCTTGCCGAACAGTGAACAGAACAGGCGTTGCAGTGCAGCACATGAAAGGATTGCCACTACTGTGCCAATTACAAATGGAGCAGAGTAGCCAATCGAACCAATCTGATGATTCTTGTACAATATTGTGGCAACTGTCGCAAAAATGATGCACGTCAATGCAAGGACAAGGCTTGCTTTCTTGATGGTGGGTCTGTTGTTATCTGCCATAGACTGTCGTTATTTGAAATTTCACTACGGCAAAATTAGATGCCCGTTTGCAGATAGTAATAAATAACGATAGAAAATCAACCGGGAATTAAGAAAAAATATGGTTAGAGTATGATTTCCAGCGAAAAATCATACTCTAACCGATAAAAAGGGGGCAAAGACAAGCCGGTCAGCCCTTCCTTGTCAAAGTGATTTTAGTGCTCGCTTCACGCTTGTTGCTGTCCACGACTTTCATATAGCGTTGCGTGGTAGTAATGCACTTGTGCGCCATCATGCTTTGGATGGTACGGATATCTGTCCCTGCGGCAGCTTGCAGGGTAGCGAATGTTCTGCGGTATGAGTGGAAAGTTATGTCCTTCGTGATTCCAGCAGAACGAATCCATTCTTTCATCGGATGCTGTGTCCAACTCCGTTTCAGACCTTTGAAAACCAATCCTGTCTTTTCAGGGCTGTAGTCTATCAGTCTCAACGCTTCATCGCTTATCGGGATGATGTCTTCTGTCTTTGTTTTTTGCGTGATGGTATGGACGCATTTTCCTCCGGCGGCAAAGTCAACGATTTCTTCCCAGCAAAGGGAAAGCACATCACTGAGCCGCAGGCTGGTCAGACACGAAAAGAGGGAAGCAGTTTTAAGAACAGGTATCTTGCAAGGTGTCTCGGCCAGTCTGTACAGTTCTTCGACCGACAGATAGTCTTTTGCGATATCTTCCGTTTCAATCTTATCCAGAAAGTCATTGACATTGCTCTTAATCATCCTGTTACGATAGAGGATTTTCAGGAATCCTCTGAATGTGGACCAATAACCCGCAGCGGAATTTCTTGAGACCGGTCTGTTTCGCTTTAGCTGCCTTGCATTAAGCAGGTATTCACGGAACTTGTTGCACAGGTCGACATCAATCTCTTCGAAAGTACACTTACCATGAACGAAGTTGTAAAAGTGCTGATAGACAAACGCCCATTTCTGGTCGTGCTTGCGGAGCTGCTTCCGGTAATACTCCAGAAAGTCGGCCTTGTACTTGTGCTTGTCGAAAAAGTCGTACCTTTCGTTCACGATGGCTTCAAACCTCCGGCATCGGATGGCTTCTGCCTTTTCCGACATGACGGCATTGAAGTCCCGTTCACGCTGGTTCTTCGGGTTGGCATAGATGTAAATATTCAATCCCTCATGACGGATGGTCTTCATCGTTTCTTGGTCACGGTAGCCCGGATAGTAATCAAGGTAGAAAGACAGCATACCCTTCTTCAATGGGCGTGTTCTCAATGTTACTGTTTTGCATTCTGACATAATGATGAATATTAAATGGTTATAACTGATTTTTGCTGCGAAAATCTTTAATGATGTTGTGCAGACCATAATCAGCAGGAAATAATTTCCGGATAATTACAGTCGGTTGCATTTAGCCGCTAACGGGCTCCCATGATGTGGTCGAATTCTACTTTCAGGAACCGCACGAAGCGGCCTTTCTTCTCCCGTTTGATTTCGTGAAATTGTAGGATGCCGTAAACCGAATCCCTGGTAAGGTTGTATTTCTTCATGGCTTCCTGCACGGTGTAGTATTCCGATGAATCGTTCTCGGCGGTCTGCTTGGACAGGTCGAAATGAAGTTTGGAGTAGAATATCTGTCCGTGTTCCTTCTTTGAAGGGATGTTGTTGCGATAGACTTGCGAGCGGATGGCGACACGGGTCATGCCGTACTTCTTCTCAATCTCTTCAGGAGTGTACCATTCGGTCAGGGCATCATCCGTCCTGTATTTGGCGAATATCGCATCAATGTGTTTTTTGCTGTAGTAGTTGAACTGGCGAATCTTGACCTTTGGAACATCGTGCTCTCTGGTGTATGTCCATACCCATTTGGTGTTTACCTTGTACTTTTCAGCTATCTGCTCGGCAGTATAATATTCGGTAATATCTACATCATCTTTGGGCTTAATGCTTTCGTAAGGTTTGGTTTTCAGCATCAGCTCAATGTCCGCACGCCGGATAAGTGACTTCTTGCCGCTAATACGGGAAGCCCGAAGTTTGTTTTCTTTGACCAACTTATAAATGTACTGACGGGTAACACCCATAAGTTTGGCCGCTTGTGCAAACGAAAAGAAGTCTTGTCCCTCGGATGCCTGTTTGGGCTGCAGCAATTCCTGCATTTTCTTCAATTCGCGCTTGCGTTCCCGGATGCGTTCTTTGTAACCGAGATTTGAACACTGATGACTGCAATAACAAGTAGTTGTTTTCTGTGCGATGAACGGTTTTCCGCACCATTGACAAATTCTTTTTACTTCCATATTTTCGTCCTATTTTCTGCCATTTTACATGAATTTTAATTTCCCTTTTTGTCCACACATGTAAACCATTGTCAACACACGTCAACTAATGCGTCACTGTGATATTTGGGCAAACCGTGAATTTCTGTCACGGTAGAAATACGTATGAAAAATATGGATAAAAACCGTTACTTCCAAATACGGTCTGGAAAGTACATAAAAACAAAAGTCGCTGATATACAGCGACTTTATTCTAAATGGTTATGGTTGGTTACGGCTGTTTACAAGCCGTTACTTGCCGATGCAAAACTTGGAGAAGATGGTGCCTAAGACTTCGTGGGTGGTTACCTCGCCGACAATGTCGCTGAGGTGAAAGATGCATTCTCGGAGGTCTTGTGAGATAAAATCGCCGGATAGTTCCAGATTTAGCCCCTCTTGTACGCGATGGATGGAATCGAGAGCACGGGAAAGCGCTTCGAAGTGGCGGACGTTGGTCACAATAATATCGTTTCGTGAGAGGTCGGGGAGGTTGGCGGCTTCAACCAACATAGAACGCAACTTCTCAATGCCCTCTTTCCATTTGGCGGAGAGCGAGATGATGCGGGTATTTTCAGGAAATCCGATAACTCCGGCTGAAGCGGCGGATGTTGCCAAATCCGCTTTGTTGAGGACAAGGATTAGCGTCTTTCCGTTGCAGGCAGGGAGAACCCGGTCGGAGAGGGCTGCAATCTGTTTGTCAATCTCGGTCTGGTCGATGACCCAGAGGACGATGTCTGCTTTGTTCAATGCCTGGAAACTACGTTCGATGCCTAACGCTTCGATGGTATCGTTCGTTTCGCGGATGCCTGCCGTGTCGATAAACCGGAAGACAATTCCGTTGATATTTATCGTGTCTTCGATGACATCGCGCGTTGTGCCGTGGATGTCACTCACTATTGCCCGTTCTTCACCGACAAGCGCATTGAGTAACGTCGATTTGCCGGCATTGGTTTCTCCGATGATAGCGACCGGGATACCGTTTTTTATGGCGTTTCCGGTTTTAAAGGAGCGTGCAAGGCCGGATATGACTCCTTCAATCTCTCCGGCTAACTCTTTCAGTTCCTGCCGGTCGGCAAACTCCAACTCTTCGTGGTCGCTGAAATCCAGCTCCAGCTCCATCAGCGATGTGATATGCAGCAATTTCTCGCGAAGCTCTTTCAGTTCTCGGCTGAATCCTCCGCGCATTTGGTTCATTGCCAGCCGGTGCTGTCCTGCCGAAGAGGAAGCAATCAGGTCGGCAACCGCTTCCGCCTGGCTCAAATCCATTTTCCCATTCATGAAAGCACGTTGGGTAAACTCCCCGGGAGTAGCCAGCCGACAGCCGTTCGCTATGAGTGCCTGGAGGATTTGCTGTTGGATATAAACCGAACCGTGGCACGATATTTCTACCGTGTCCTCGCCGGTAAAGGAGTGAGGTGAACGAAACACTGCCGCTATCACATCGTCTATCGTCTCTTGGTTGTAGCAGATGGTGCCATATAACAGGGTATAAGCTTTTTGCGTCTGTAAGCATTTTCCATCCCGTTTCGCCTTGAAAATACGGTCACAGATGGCAAACGCATTCTCCCCGGAGACCCGGATTACAGCGATACCCCCCATTCCGGGGGCGGTAGAGATGGCGCAGATTGTTTCGTTCATCTTACTTATTAAACAGTTATAAGTTCGTAATTTTGTGTACCGATGCCTATTTTTTCTGCATGTCTCAAGCCCGCTTGCCAATCCGTGTTCGGGTGAATCATGTGGAATTTGTCTTTCCCTTCCAGATGATCATGCGGATATTTTTCATGCAGGCAGTTGTTTGTTTGTAGTAACGGCGCATTGCATACCATGTCAGCACATGCTTTGTCGAGAGCTACCGGGTCGAAAGAAGCAGCGATGCCCAAGTCGGGGATAATGGCTGCATCGTTATGGTTCCAGCAGTCGCATTCAGGTGACACGTTCATGATAAAGCTGATATGGAAATGCGGTTTGCCTAAGAGAACCGCTTTCGTGTACTCTGCGATTTTGTAGTTTAGGCGTTCGGAAGTGTCCCACGTACCTAATACGGCACCTTCGTATTGGCAAAGAGCGACACATTGTCCGCAGCCTACGCATTTGTCGTAGTCGATGACCGCTTTGCGGTTCTCGTTCAGGTGGATGGCATTATGGGCACAATGGCGCACACAGATATTACAGCCTTTGCATTTTTCCAAGTCGATGCGAGGTTGCGAATTGCCGTGAAGCTCCATTTTGCCGGCAACGCTCGCCGCTCCCATACCCAAGTTTTTCAACGCACCGCCGAATCCGGCTTGTTCATGTCCTTTGAAATGGTTCATGGAGATAACAATATCGGCATCGGCTACGGCTGAACCGATTTTCGGTGCCGGGCAATATTCTGCATCTGGCAACGGGATTTCCCGGCATTCAGTACCTTTCAGTCCATCGGCGATGATGACATCGCATTGGGCGGAAATCGGGTTGAAACCGTTCTCCATCGCACTGTGCAGGTGGTCTACGGCATTCGACCTGCGTCCGGAGTAAAGCGTGTTGCAATCCGTAAGAAACGGCTTTGCTCCCAGTTCGCGTAACAGGTTTGCCAAGCGTGCAGCGTAATTCGGACGGATGTAGGCAAGGTTCCCCGGTTCACCGAAGTGGATTTTAATCGCTGTGAATTGGTCTTTAAAATCGATGTTCGTGATACCGGCACGTTTCACTAAACGTTCCATTTTGTCAAGCAAGTTACTTGTTGGCGTTGTTCTTAGATTTGTAAAATAAACTTTCGATGGTTCCATAAGCAATTATTGGTTTTTTGTTCGTCGCAAAATTACGAATTTCTATGGATATGTTATCTGATGGAGGGCTTTTCTTTCAGCGTGCCGCCTTCGTTGTACTGCTGGTTGTTGGGTAGCCCTTTGATGTTAACACCTTTTTCCATAAGCTGTTTCAGCTCATTCAGGTATGACTGGTAGACACCGCGTGGGGTGGTTGCATGTTTTTTGCATAACGATGCTGCCATGCCTACCACTTCGCCCATCATGCCAGTCGTGCGCATCACCCGTGTCGTGCCAAGGGCTACATGTGTCACACTGATGTTGCGTCCTGCCATGAACAGGTTATTGATGTTCCGCGAATAGAGGCAGCGGTAGGGCGCAGCATACGGATATATCAGAATGTGTTTGGTTACCGCCTTGAACTCATTCCCCGGAAAATGTTTGCTGTTCTCCGGGTCGGGCCAATGCAGATCGATGCTCCATGTTGTCGTGAAAGAAGCATCTTCATGGAATACATTCTTGGTCAGATCGTCTTCTTTCAAGATATAATCGCCCATGAGTCTGCGCGATTCCCGCTTGCCGGCAATGTAGGCAACCCAGCCCAGTTTGCGGTTTTTGTAGGCTTCATTCTCTTTCAGATGGTTTTTGAGGAAGCTCCAGTTGGAATAGACAACGAGCATCCCATAGTCGCGTATCCGTTCAAAATCGTAGATTTGGTCGTAGTTCATGCCCGTCTCCCATGTCCATTCTCCCATAGTTACGTTTTCGCAGCTCTCTTCGTCGAATGTCACGCCGTAGTTGAACTCAGGGAAAGAGCAAGGTTTCCCGTTGTCTATGGAGTACCATTGTACTGATGCGCCCATCGTCATTTTGTCAGCCTGTTCCGGAGCGATGCTTTCTCCGAACTCATCGCGCCCTTCGCGCCCCATGCGGTAATCGGCTCCGGCAAGGAAGCCTATTGTCCCGTCTCCGGTACAGTCGGCAAACAGTGGCGCTTTGAATTTCAGTTCATGGCTGTTTTCGATGTGTTTGGCAGTGACCGATACGATTTTGTCGTTTTCTTTTTCTACGGCAAATGCCCGGTAATTCAAGAACAGCGTTATGTTTTTTTCTCTGGAAATCCAGTCCATTTTTTTCCGGTCTTCATAGTTTTCGGCAGGTTGTGCGTTGCCGCCATTTTCCGGTCCGAACTCTTTTTGCAGTCCGCCCAGCTCTTTGTACGGACCAACCTCTATTCGTCCGCCCAGGTGTACTCTAATTTCCGAACTGTTGTTTCCTCCAATCACCGGACGGTCATTGATAAGTGCGACTTTGCATCCCAGGCGGGCAGCCGATACGGCGGCACTCATGCCAGCAATGCCTGCCCCAACCACTACAAGGTCATATTCTCCGGCTACCGGTACTTCTGCCGGTAGACTTAATGCTTTCCGGCGGAAAGCGTCCAACTTTTTTATATCGCTTGGCGGAAGTCTGTTTTCTTCCGTTGTGAAATAGATGGCATCGCAACGTCCGTCGAAACCGGTCTGGTCGTGTAATGTAATCGTTGTTTTCAAATGCTTCACCGATATTTCCCCTGCTTTTTGCCACATCCATGTATTTCCTTGTGACCCTAAGACGGAAGGCAATCTTTTTTTGCCGACCGAGAGCGAGAATTTCCCGGCACCTTCCCCCGTTTTCCACGGCGACGTCCAGTTATAGGTCCGTACATAGACATGGTAGGTGCCTTTCTCCGGGAATGTCACTTCCGTAACGGCGTCATCTACTGGTGTACCTAAACCGTGGGCGAGGAGGTACGGTGATCCCATCAGATCCATGAATTGTTGGTCCACCACCCAGCCTCCTTTGGTGTTGAAACTTTCCGCTTCCACCAGCAGGTCTGCTGCCTGTGAAGCCTTTACCGATAACAAGTAAAAGAGAAACAGGAATATGAATGTATGCGTGTTCATGTTGTTTGATATTGGTTGGTATATGAGCAAATATAATAAACTTCTTTGTAAAAAGAAAATGGCGTTATGGGAAGAATATGAAAGGAATTTATATTTCTTGTTTAAATTGGCGGTATCGATGTTTATCGGCTTTTTTGTGACTCCCTTTTACCTGCTTTATTGCATTTACCGGTTGGTGAGGACTTTTGTGTAGACTGACGGCCTTTGTGTTGTTTTTTTGCTGAGGATGGTATACCTTTGTCGTTACTTCATGCAGCCCATCGGAGGGCGACAGGTATTTTGGGAGAAATGGAAAACAAGAGTTATATGTCGTTAACAGAAGGAGACCCTAAAGCTGTCGATTTGGGGTTAGGAGTTCTTTGGGCTGACCGGAACGTGGACAGTTTCCTGCCTGTTTCCTTTGGCGGATACTATAGTTGGGGTGATTTATACCCTTGGGAAAGCGAGTACAATTATTATTTTTCTGTTCCGCATGGACAGCGTATCTCTCTTCGTCAAATGACGAGAAACGTTATTAGTGGGAATCCCTCTTTTGATGTGGCTGCAAAAAAATGCAAGAATGGTTGGCGCATGCCAACGGTAGCTGAATTTAAGGAGTTAATAGACAAATGCCAATGGACATGGATTGGTTTTGGGAATATAGGTCTTTATTAAGTAAAAAATAACGGGGAGCCTTGAAAGGCTCCCCGTTATTTTTAATCCAGTTTATGAATAATCAATCCCGAACGCAGTTTCGGTTCGAACCAAGTCGTTTTTGGCGGCATGATGTTACCGGAATCGGCTATATCCATCAGCTGTTTCATGGTGACAGGATAGAGAGCCAATGCCACGCGCATCTCTCCGCTGTCTACCCGGCGTTGCAGCTCCTGTAATCCGCGTATTCCGCCAACGAAGTCAATCCGTTTGTCGGAACGCAAATCTTTGATGCCTAAAATCTCGTCCAATATCAAGTTCGATGAAATCGTTACGTCCAGAACGCCAATCGGGTCGCTGTCATTATAAGTGCCCGGTTTGGCCTCCAGCGAATACCAGTGCCCCGACAAGTAGAGCGAGAAGTTATGCAACCGTTGCGGTTTATAGACGGTCTCCCCTTTGTCCGTTACCGTGAAATGTTCGGACAGGCGGGCAAGAAACTCCTCGTCCGTCAGCCCGTTCAAGTCTTTCACCACCCGGTTATAGTCGATGATGGTCAACTGGTTTGCCGGGAAGCATACAGCCATGAAGTAGTTGTACTCCTCATCACCGCGATGGTTGGGGTTTTGCTTCGCTTTTTCAGCACCGACCAACGCGGCAGCCGCGCTGCGGTGGTGACCGTCGGCGATGTATAATGAGGGAATCGTTGCGAAAATCTCGGTGATACGCCGGATGTCTTCATCGTTGTCTATAATCCAGAATGTGTGTCCGAATCCGTCGGAAGTCGCGATGAAATCATATTCCGGCTCTTCCGCCGTATATTTGGCAACGATGGCGTCGATTTCCTTGTTTTCGGGATAGGCAAAGAATACAGGTTCGATGTTGGCGTTGTTTACGCGCACATGCTTCATCCGGTCTTCTTCCTTGTCACGGCGCGTCAGCTCATGTTTCTTGATGACGCCGTTCAGGTAGTCGGGAACGTATGCACCTACTACCAGCCCGTATTGGGTTTTCCCGTTCATGGTCTGGGCATATACGTAGTAGCATTCTTTTTTATCCTGGACCAGCCACCCGTTTTCCTGGAACATGCGGAAGTTTTCTGCCGCTTTTTCGTAAACGCGTGGGTCGTGCTCATCGGTACCTTCCGGAAAATCGATTTCCGGCTTGATGATGTGGTACAGCGATTTCTCGTTTCCCTGCGCTTCTTGGCGGGCTTCCTCCGAGTTCAGAACGTCATAGGGGCGCGAAGCCACCTGTTCGACCAAGTCTTTCGGCGGACGCAAGCCTTTAAACGGTTTAATTACAGCCATGATTGTCTGTTTTTATTTGTTTACTCTGAACTTTTCGCACCCTTTTTTCAGGAATCCTTCAATCTGGCGTGCAGCGGCTATGCCGGCGTTGATGTTTGCTTCGGCAGTCTGCGCACCCATCTTTTTCGGGGTGGAGAAATAGCGTCCGGCAAACTTCTCGGCAAATTCGGCATGGGCAACCGGCATGATGTCGGTCACGTATTTCAAATCGGTACGTTCCTCCATCAGCTTGATTAATCCGGCTTCGTCGATAACCTCTTTGCGTGCGGTGTTCACCAACAAACCGCCTTTCGGCATCTTGCCGACCAATTCGTAGTTGATTGAATTTTTTGTTTCAGCTGTAGCCGGGATATGCAATGAAACGACGTCGCAGGTAGCGTAAAGCTCTTCCGCCGATGAGAGGGCGGTTACACCGTCTTGTTCGATGGTCTCTTTCGGGCAGAATGCATCGAACGCATAAATCTCCATGCCGAAACCTTTGGCGATACGGGCAACGTTCCTGCCAACATTTCCGTATGCGTGGATACCCAGTTTCTTTCCTTTCAGTTCGGAACCGGAAGTTCCGTTATAGAAATTACGTACCGCCATGACCATCATGCCGAATGCCAGTTCGGCAACGGCGTTCGAGTTCTGTCCCGGCGTGTTCATCACGCAGACATTGTGGGCAGTCGCCGCTGCCAAGTCTACGTTGTCGTATCCTGCACCGGCACGAACTACGATTTTCAGGTTCTTTGCGGCGTCCAAGACTTCGTTATCGACCTTGTCGCTGCGGATGATAATGGCATCCACCGCTTTTACGGCATCCAAAAGCTGGCTCTTGTCGGTATATTTCTCAAGAAGGATAAGCTCGTCTCCGGCTTGTTCCACTACCTCGCGGATACCTTTCACAGCTATCGCTGCAAAAGGCTTTTCTGTTGCTACCAATATCTTTGCCATAATCAATGTTGCTTTTCAAATTCTTTCATGCAAGCTACCAATGCTTCTACACTGCTTTTCGGCATGGCATTGTAGAGGGATGCGCGGAAACCGCCTACGGAACGGTGTCCTTTGATTCCTACCATACCGGCAGCCGATGCGAATGCGTTGAAGTCGGCTTCCAGTTCTTTGTATTCATCATTCATCACGAAGCAGACGTTCATCAACGAGCGGTCTTCTTCTACGGCTGTGCCTTTGAACAGTTTGTTCCGGTCGATTTCATCGTAAAGGATTGCTGCTTTCTCGATATTTTTCTGCTGCAAAACCTTTACACCACCCTGTTCTTTGTACCACTTCAATGTCTGCAAAGCGGCATATATCGGCAGGACAGGCGGGGTGTTGAACATCGAATCTTTATCGATGTGCGTTTTGTAATTCAGCATAGTGGGTATCGGACGGTCTACATGTCCTAATGCGTCGACGCGGACGATGGCAAGCGTTACCCCGGCAGGAGCCAGGTTCTTCTGCGCTCCGGCATAGATGATGTCGTATTTGGAAACATCCACCGGACGGGAGAAAATGTCGGACGACATATCGGCAACCAGCCGTTGTTTTACGTCCGGGTCGCCTTTCAGTTCGGTACCGTATATCGTATTGTTGGTGGTTACATGGAAATAGTCGGCATCGTCGGCTATCGTGTAGTCTTTCGGAATATATGTATAGTTCTTGTCTTTTGAAGAAGCCACGACTTCGACTTCCCCGAATAATTTGGCTTCTTTGATAGCTTTCGAAGCCCACGTACCGGTATCTAAGTAGGAGGCTTTTTTATTCAGCAGATTATATGGAACCATACAGAATTGCATGCTGGCTCCTCCTCCCAGAAATACGACTTCGTATCCTGAAGGAACATCCAACAACTCTTTGACCAAGGCGCGGGCTTCGTCGTTTACGGCAACAAACTCTTTGCTACGGTGTGAGACTTCCAGCAACGATAATCCTGTTTCTGCGAAGTTTTCAACTGCTGCCGCAGTATTTTTAATCGTGTATTCGCTTAAAATAGACGGGCCTGCGTAAAAATTGTGCTTTTTCATACCTAATTTATTTTAATTAGTAAATAACATTTTATCGAAATAGTTACCTAAAGTAGGCGGCTAATGTACACTTTTTTTTATTACGGACAAACATTTTGTAAGTTTTTCGTAATATTTATTTGCAATTATGTTATTCGAAACGGTTACCCCAAAGCTTTTTCATTTGTTCTGACAGTTTCCGTTCCGATGGGGTCTCCTGGCTTTCCCAGAAACGCTCTTTCAGCAATTCAGCCGGCAGGTAGTCCTGCTTTACGAAATGATCCGGATAATCGTGTGCGTATTTGTATCCCTTTCCGTAATCCAGCTCAGCCATCAGTTTGGTCGGTGCGTTCCGCAAGTGGAGCGGCACGGGGATGTTCCCCGTCTTTTCCACAGTCGACAATGCCCGGTTGATGGCGTTGTAAGCCGAATTGCTTTTCGGGCTGCATGCCAGGTAAATGGTGGCTTCCGCCAGTGGTATGCGTCCTTCGGGCCATCCTATTTTCCTGACGGCTTCGAAGCAGGTGTTTGCCATCAACAGTGCATTCGGATTTGCCAGTCCGATATCTTCGGCTGCAGAGATGACCAGCCGCCGTGCGATAAATTCCGGGTCTTCACCCCCGGCTACCATTCTTGCCAGCCAGTAGATTGCCGCATCCGGGTCGCTTCCCCGTATCGACTTGATAAAGGCGGATATGATATCGTAGTGCATCTCCCCTCCTTTGTCGTAAGCGGCAGGATTTTCCTGAAGACGTTCCGTGACGATTTTGTCGGTGATAATTACCGGTTCTTCGCCGGCTGATGTCACCAGTTCCAATATGTTCAACAGTTTCCGTGCATCACCGCCCGAATAACGGAGCAGTGCTTCCGTCTCTTTCAGCTCAATCTGCTTCTCTTTTAATATAACATCTTTTGTCAGTGCATTGTTCAGAAGATTGAGCAAATCTTCATTATTTAACGGTTTCAATACGTACACCTGGCAACGCGACAATAGGGGCCGGATGACTTCAAACGACGGGTTCTCGGTGGTTGCTCCTATCAGTGTGACTGTACCTGTCTCCACAGCGTTCAGCAGGGAGTCTTGTTGCGATTTGCTGAAACGGTGTATCTCATCGATAAAGAGGATGGGGGAGACGGTATTGAAAAACTGGCTGCTTTTCGCTTTTTCTATCACGTCTCTCACGTCTTTTACGCCGGAGCTGATAGCGCTGAGCGTATAAAACGGTGCATCGAGCCGTTTCGCCACGATTTGAGCCAATGTGGTTTTCCCTACGCCCGGCGGTCCCCACAGGATAAAAGAGGGAACCCGTCCGGCTTCTATCATTTTCCGTAATACTGCGTCTTTGCCAACCAGATGTTTCTGTCCGATGTAATCATCGAGTGTTGACGGACGCATTCTTTCTGCAAGAGGTTGATTCATCATGTGAACAAAATTGGGATTTTTTTTTATAAGCGCAAAACAAAGCGGGAAAATATTCCGGTGTCCGGTGAAAACATTCCGGATATTTTTGAAAAGCCGGAATGTTTCCGGGAGAATCTGCGCTGCGGTTTCACAGGTGTCAGGCAGCCATTTTCGCACGTGACCTGCAGAATATTTGCCGGAACGTTTTTTGTTTGGGAGAAGTATTATTGTATCTTTGGCATGTTTACTGACTTAAATAAAAGAATATACACAGATGTCAAGAATTTCTTCGTCCGCTTTCGCGGATACAAAGCCGCATTATGATATCCTCGACGGTTTGCGGGGCGTAGCGGCGCTTACGGTGATCTGTTTCCATCTTTTCGAGGCGTATGCCACGAGCCATATCGACCAGCGGATTAACCACGGCTATTTGGCTGTCGATTTTTTCTTTATCCTTTCCGGATTTGTTATCGGGTATGCTTACGATGACCGTTGGCAAAAGATGCGCCCGGTCGATTTTATCAAACGACGCATTATCCGTTTGCACCCTATGGTAGTCATCGGGGCAGTGATAGGTGGGCTTATGTTTTACACGCAGGGCTGTCCGGTATGGGATGTCGCTAAGATTTCGTTGACGTTGCTGCTTGTTTCAACCTTGATGAACGCATTGATGATACCGGCGACTACCGGGTTTGAGATACGCGGGGTGGGAGAGATGTACCCGTTGAACGGTCCGACCTGGTCTCTCTTCTTTGAATATATCGGGAATCTGCTATATGTTTTGTTTATCCGGAAGTTTTCCACGCGGCTGTTGGCTGCGTTGGTAGCCATCGCCGGAATAGGTCTGGCGATATTCGCCATCTGGGGACCGTTCGGTGATATATGCGTAGGATTCGCCATGACGGAAGAGAACATGGTAGGCGGATTCCTCCGTCTGTTGTTTGCCTTCCCTGCCGGGTTGTTGCTCTCCCGTATCTTCAAGCCTGTGCGGATAAGGGGAGCGTTTTGGATTTGCGGCATCTTGGTGGTAGCGGTGGCTGCCGTACCTCGTATCGGTGGCAGCGAACATCTTTGGATGAATGGTTTGTATGATACGTTTTGCGCGGTAGTGGTCTTTCCGCTGCTTGTCTGGTTGGGGGCATCCGGCAAAACGACCGACAAGTTCTCTACGCGTATCTGCAAGTTTTTCGGGGATATTTCTTATCCGTTGTATATGGTTCATTATCCGTTTATCTACCTTTATTACGCATGGGTGAAGAATAACGAACTGACATTCGTAGAATCGTTGCCGGGAGCGGCTGCACTTGTTGCCGGTTCGGTCTTGTTGGCTTACCTCTGTCTGAAACTGTATGATGAACCGGTACGCCGTTTCCTTACCAAGCATCTGTTGCCGCGTAAGGAGGGAAAGTAAGCCGGGCAACGGTGGTTACCGGACGGAATGCCGGTTTATGAAATAAGAAAAGGGGCGCATCGGTGATGCGTCCCTTTTCATTTTGCCATATGCCGGTTTTTAATCTTTCACAATAGACAGGTCTATATATGCCGTGTGGAAATATCCGGATAGCGCTCCGTTCATGGCAAGGGCGCCGAGTCCTTCGATATAGATTTCCCCGTTAGAGAGATAAACAGGAATGTCTCCTCCATAAGGCTTGCCACTCGCATCGGTATAAACCCACATATAGTCTCCGTAGTTCGGTTCGTTGATAATCGTGTTTGCTTTTATTACACCCGTTCCGCTTTCGGTATCCACATAGATGTCGAGCGGAGCCAACGGCATTCCGTCGATTTGTTGTGACATGAATCCGCTGAGGGATAGTTTCGTCTCGTCAGCCGGGTCGATAGTCGCAACCATCGGGAACTCTTCGTATTTACCAAGGAAAAGGTTGCCACCGTTTGCAGTGTAGTTGCCCTGCCAATCGTACAGCGGATGCCTTTTCATATCCAACGAGGTTGTTTCCGAATAGGTGATACCAGCCGTAGTAAGGGCATAAGCTCTTGCGTTCAATTTGCCGCCGGTGTAAATCGAAATCGTTTTTTCCAAAGTCATATTGGCAGCAACGGAATCTGCCACTATGTAGGTGCTGTTTTCCACCGTAGGGTTCTCTTCCGGGGAAATGATGAATCCGAATTCGAATACGTTCGGGTCGCCTACGGTGTTCAAAGTAGCAGACATTGTTACCGTGTACGAATCTTCCATTGTGACTTCGTTCAGTGTAAGAGTCGGCTTCTCTGTTTCCTGCAGGCGGGTATCGTCCAACGTACGGTCGTCGTCGCATGATGTAGCGACCAAGCCAAGTACGCAGAAAAGTGATATAGCTAATTTTTTCATATTCGTATTAACTTTTTAAACGTTGAATTTAATTATTGGAATTTACTTCCGGTCGGTTCCGGATTCTGGTCTGTTTCCGACAGTGCTGCGTTGTTATCGATTTCCGTTTGCGGAATCTGATATAAGAAATACCAGCTTCCAGCATCGATCGTATAGCGGCAAGTGCTTAGGTGGTTTGACCCTTCGTAAGCACGGTTGATGCCTTTTTTCAAGCGCAGGTGGTCGAACAAAGCGAATCCTTCACCCCACAATTCCAAACGGCGTTGTTTGTAAACTTCGTCGACAGTGGCTACCGAGCGGTTCCAAGATGGGTCGCGCAATGCCATCAACTCTTTCAATGTTGTAGCTGCACCTCCTTGGTCTCCCTTTTGTGCTTTAGCTTCGGCTTCGATTAAAACCATTTCAGAAGCGCGCATGTATACGTAGTCAGCCAACCAGTTGTTCACTTTTTTGAACTTCAGGTTCGTATATGTCGGCAGGTTTACTTTGCTACCGTCCGAATAAGTTGCGGTAACCGTCTCTCCCGGATTTACATATAATTGGCGGCGAATGTCGGTTGCACTCATCTGGTCGAACAAATTACGGTCGATTTGCTGGTAGTTACCGGCAGCTCCTCCGTAACCTTCATCAAATGCACACATGAATGAGAAGAACGAAGCAAAAGCAGTGGATGTTTCTGCTGTGATATCGGCACCCCAAATCCATTCCGAGGCATTGATGTTGCTGAATGCGGAACCGTCTTCCGACAGTACTTCGCTTTCCGTAAAGAGCGGGTAGCCTTCACGTGCTTCTTTCGAATAGGTGATGGCGTCATCCCAGTTGTTTGTCACCAGGCAGATGCGGGCATAAAGACCTTTTGCCACCTGCTCGTCGATCATTGTCTTGTTCGGGCGTACCCAGCCTTCCAAATATCCGAACGAAGCTTTGAAATCTTTTTCTACTTGTGTATATACCTGTCTCAATGTAGCACGTCCTTCCACGTTACCTTCTTCCAGCGTTGTCAGGATAATGGGCACACCGGGAGCATCTTCGTTGCCCACGTATGTCTGCTGGTACATTTGTGCCAAGTAAGCATGCGACATTGCACGGTATGCCAACGCCATTCCGCGATAAGCGCGCAGGTCGGCGTTTTCCGTGTTCTCATCGATTTTCGAGATGATTTCGTTGGCACGCTGTATGATTGTATAGAATATTTTCCAATATACATACGGTTTCACGTATTGGGCATCCCAATAGTCAAGCTGGTAGTCGTATGTGAACCATCCGCTGCCTTGCGTTGTAAATGCGATATCATCGACCATTACGTCTCCGCAATGGAACAATCCCAGGATTCCGAAGTCGAAGTGGCACGGATTCGACTCTGTTGCCTGGCCACTGGCATTGAACTCGCATGTGTAATTGTTCAGACCGACAACCAACGGGGCAACAACTTCCAGTATTGCATCCGGGTCTGATGCTTGTATCTCTTCCAATGTTTCATTGGATACGATACCTGCATTTTCGATATCGAAGTAGTCTTCGCCGCAACTTGCGAGGGTTGCGCATGCCACTGTCGAAATTAATATTTTATTTATAGCTTTCATATTTCTCTAATCGTTGCAAAAAAATTAAAACTCAAGATTGATACCGAAAGAAACTGTGCGGACAGCAGAGTAGTTGTATCCTGTGTCGCCGGTGATGCTCTGACGCGGATCCAAACCTTTACGTGCAGACAGCAGGAACAAGTTGTCGCCTACAACATACAGACGCAGTTTTTCGATTTTCGCTTTGCTCAACATCCGTTTCGGGAATGTGTACCCTAATGTAGCGTTACGCAAGCTCAAGTAAGAAGCTTTTGTTAACGAGCGGTCACCGTTCATGCCTTGTTGCAAATCTTCCATGCTCAAACGCGGTACATCCGTATTCCGATTGTCCGGAGTCCAGCGGTCGTAGATATCCGTATGCCAGTTGGTTCCGGTACGTCCGGCCGACATGAATCCGCTATACAGCGAGTCGTAAACCCATCCGCCGATTTGGTAAGCGAATCCGAGATTCAAGTCGAATCCTTTGTACTCCCAATATGAGTTGAAACCACCGTAGAGCGCAGGAATTGGAGATTTACCCAATTCGTAGCGGGTAGCTCTTTCCGTAGAGTTGACAGTAGTGGTACCAATCACGTTATTATTTTCATCGAGCACATCGGCAAGGTAGAGAGCGTCACCGGTATTGGGGTCAACGCCTACATATTTGTAATCGTAGTAGTTGTACAGCGGCGCACCGACACGCATGAAATAATTCCCGTTAACCCAGCCGTCCTGCGGTTTGTCTTCCGGCAGTTCCAGCAACGTGTTCTTCAAGTGCGTAGCATTCAATCCGAATGTCCATTTGAAATCGTTCGTGTTGAAGATGTCTACATTCAATTCGATTTCAACTCCTTGGTTACGCATACGCATACAGTTCTCATAAATTCCGGAAGGAGTTCCTTGTGACGGGGACAACGGTTTGTAGTAAAGCAAATCCCAAGTGGTTTTGTTGAAATACTCGATATTACCTGAAAGGCGGTTCCAGAAACGGAATTCTACACCTGCGTTGAAGTTGTTACTCTTTTCCCAAGTAATCTCGCGGTTTCCACGGAATACATATTGTAATCCCAGTTCTCCGTTATTGTTTACTACTTGGTATTGGTCCAGATACGGCTGGTTGTTAAGTATATTGTCGTTTCCTTGCGTACCGAAACTTGCTTTTATCTTCAAGTCGTCAATCCAGTCTTTGTCTTCCAGGAAGCTTTCGTGGTTCATGCGCCAAGAAGCACCGACCGACCAGAAGCTACCCCAGCGGTTTTCGGGAGCGAAACGAGAAGAACCGTCCAGACGGTAACTTGCCGACATGTAATATTTCTCGTTGTAGTTATATTTTACCTGTCCGAAGTATCCTTCCAAAGAGTATTCAGCTGCAGAGGATGTTCCGTTGGTAAGCAATCCACCGTTCACCAATTCCGGGTTCGACGGGTCGAAGAAGTTCTCTTTTGATGCGCTAACCGATTCAACACGGTCGTGTTTGGTCTCGTGTCCTAACAGCACTTCAAAGTTGTGAGTTTTGTTGAACGTATGATTCCAGTTCAATAACTGGTTTGCATTCATTACGTAGTAACGTTGGCTTTCAACGCTTCCGCGTCCTCCTACGTTGGCAGCATCACCGCCTATCGGGGTCTGGAACGCTACTTCGCGCGAATTGAAGTTGTCGATGCTGACATTTGCCGTGAATGTGAAATCTTTCAGGAATTTCACTTCTGCGTAAGCCTTTGCATTGATAACGTCGGTAGTTCCTTTGTAAATATTGTTCCGTTGTACGTCAATCGGGTGTGTATTCGAACCGAACGGACGCTGACCCATAGCTCCCGAACCGTAGTCGTATGTCGGGTTACCGTTTTGGTCTAACACGCGGTTACCATCTGCATCATATACATATACCGGATAAATCGGCGCGATTGATTGTCCGAAGTAGAAGATAGACGAGAGAGTCGTGCTTCCAACGCTCGGGGAGTTGGTCTTGACCGTAGTGTATGCCATGTTCATTCCCACTTTGAGCCAATCGGTTACCTGTTGGTCTAATTTCAAACGGGCACCCAGACGGTCGAAGTCGGAATTGTCGGTATAAGAATCATCGTACAGGTAGTTTACCGATACGTAATATTGGGTCTTTTCCGTACCTCCGCTGACAGAAAGCGTATTCTCCTGGCGTACACCCGGGCGGAACGCTTCTTCCAACCAGTCGTCATGGTACATCAATTGTGCATTCGGATTCAGTTTCCCGGTTACAGGGTCAATCAACGCCGTGTTGGCAACGTTGTAGTTGTTGTATCCTCCTAATGTAGAAACCAAGTTGTTGCTTGCCATTTGTCCGGCAGCGAGCGCAGAATATCCGCTTTTCATGTAGCTGTTGCGCATGGACTCCCAGAACAATTCATAATATTCTCCCGGATTGCTGAGTACGTCATACGTAGCGATACCTCTTGTGTTGAAACCTGTACGGTTTTCGAATACCACTTTCGGCTTTCCGCTTTGCCCTCTCTTGGTTGTAATCAATACGACACCGTTGGCACCGCGGGAACCGTACAAAGAGTTTGCGGCAGCATCTTTCAATACAGTCATGCTTTCAATATCGCTTGGAGCGATTTGGTTCAAACTTCCCTCATAAGGAACACCGTCGACAACAATCAAGGCTGCTTTCGATGCGGAGATGGAACCGATACCGCGTACATATATATCAGCAGAAGAACCCGGCTGACCGGAACTTTGCGTGGTTTGTACTCCGGCTACAGCTCCTTCCAAGGATTTGGAGATGTTCGAGCTCTGCATTTTTTGGATTTTCTCTCCTTTAATGGTAGAAGCCGAACCTGTAAAGGAAGATTTTTTTGTAGTACCGTACGCAACGACCATTACCTCGTCCAACGCTTCGCTGCTTGGCTTCAGATAAATCTTCATTTCGGGCTTCACTTCCGCTTCCAATGTTTCCATTCCGACGTACGAAACTACCAAAGTCTTTGCAGAACTTGGGACATCGAGAGTGAATTCTCCATTAAAATCAGTAACGGTTCCGACGCCCTCAACGCCTTTTACCATCACAGTTGCTCCAATAATTGGCTGACCGTCTTCCTCCGAGATAATAGTTCCTTTTACCTTCGTAGTCTGAGCTGTCGCCAATCCTATGCTTATCACTAAGCATAATAAAAGATAAGTCAACTTTTTCATAGACACACTTTTTGTTTAACTTATAAATAACTAATTGCACTTCTAATCATACTTCAACTTCTCTTGTCGTAATGTAAGCCGATTCGCGACTGTATTCCGGTTTTTCTTACATGCAAATGCTATATTCGACGTTTGTACGAGAAAATTTTGGCATTTTGTAAATCGGTCTTTCGTTTTATTGTCTCTTTTTATAACAAAAAGGAACAATAATGGGCGCAAAGATAATAAATTATTCCTTACATACCATTAATTCGCTAAAAATATCTATTTTGAATATTTATGCAAAACTGATGATATTTTCTGTAAATGTCAAATATATAGAACTATAAGCGGAATATTTCGAGTAAAACAAGTATTCATAAATCTATATTTTCTATTAAATATTTGAATTTAATCCGGATTTTCATATATCCATCCCCAATTGCAATTTGTAAACAAAAATAGTAATAAACAAACATTGTGAGAAATATTGTAAAACCTGAATCTTTTTGATAAATCGTTGCCAATTATTGCAATCTGGCAACCGAAAGTCTGTTTAAACAGAAAAATAGCCACACAAGACTTCTACGGGAATGGGGGATGCATATTTTGCATTTATTTTTATAGCCGAATTATTTGCAGCAAAAAGTAAAAGCGATAATGAATAAAAACTCTTTTTTGACATATATCAATTCATATTTTCAGCGATACGTTTGTTAACATTTATAATGTATATACATGCAATGATACATCATTCGAGAATTGAGTTTCCTTATTATAATAATGTATGAGACGGGAATTAGGGGAATTCTGTAAAATATTCTCCTTATCTCATTGATATATTTTTGTTTAATATGTAGTTCTTGCAGAAAGGTTCTGCAAAGACTCGGATTAATTAAATTAGTTCTGCAAAGACTTTGGTTATCTCTTATTTAGGGATGGAGACTGTTGAGACGGAGGTGAGACCGGAAATCCGGATTATTTTGAAAACGGACCAGAAGATGATCGACGAAGTTATCGTTGTCGGTTATAGTTCTGAGAAGAAAAGTTCGTTGACCGGTTCGGTCGGAATCGTAAAAGCGGAAGAGATTGCGCAGGTTCCAGTGAATGGTGTTGACCAAGCCTTGCAGGGTAAAGCTGCCGGTGTGCAGGTTACTGCGTCTACAGGACGCCCCGGTGCTGCTGCCAATATCAAGATTCGTGGAACAAGCTCTATTTCTGCCGGAAGCGACCCGTTGTATGTCATCGATGGTGTGCCGATGACCTCTGCTGATTTTGCTTCCCTCAACTCGAACGATATTGAATACATGTCGATTTTGAAGGATGCATCGGCTACGGCTATCTACGGTTCCCGTGGTTCTAACGGTGTAATTTTGATTACAACAAAGAAGGGTAAGAGTGGAAAAACCAATATTACGGCAAAAGCATCTTTTGGTATCTCGACAAGGACGCTGACAGATGACGATTTCACGATGATGAACGCCCAGGAAAAATTGATGTATGAACGTCAATTAGGCGTAGGTCGCGGTGCAGGTATGACAGACGAGGAAATCGCTGCCGTAAGAAATGTCAATTGGGCGGATGAAGTTTTCCGTACAGGCTTTACACAACAATATGAATTGAGCATTTCCGGTGGTACGGATGCCACCCGTTTCTATCTTTCCGGACAATATTATGACCAGGAAGCCATCGTTCCGGGTTCTTATTTGGAGAGAGGTACGCTTCGTGCCAATGTAGAGCATAAAATGTCCGACCGTTTGAAGGTTGGGCTTGTATCTTCGGCCGGTGTTTCCAAGGAAGGTCTTTTGCGGAACGACCGTAACGCGCTGAACCCGTTCAATTATATTTACAATGCCCAGCCGTATGACTCCCCTTATGATGAGGACGGGAATTACAATGACGATATAATGGTAGGAGGAAACCCAATAAATATCTTTGAAAATATCGAAAACAACCCGACTTATATAAATAAGCTGAAGATTATTGCTGCATTTAATCTGGAATGGAAGATATGGGATGAAATCAAATATACGACAGTTGCCGGTATCGATTTCACCCAGAACCTGCAATATCAATACAATTATCCGTTCTCTCAATTAAGTATCATATTGCAGCCTGACGCTTCGCAGCCGCGCGGATTCCGTAGCGACGATTTCGCACAACGTGCAAGCTGGGTATGGTCGAACATGCTGAGCTACGACAAGACGTTCAATGATGTCCATCAGGTAAAGGCGTTGGTCGGCATGGAGGCGCAGTCGAGCCACTACCGCGGAATTTCTGCAAGCGGTGAAGGTTACACGAGCAAGGATGTCGACGCGCTTGATGTTGCCGCTACGAATTATACGATCGGAGGAACGACAACCGACTGGCGTATGCTTTCTTACATCGGCTCTGCCGGATATACGTACGACAGCAAATATATCATCGATGCGGCTGTCCGATGGGATGGTTCTTCCCGTTTCGGTACAAACAACCAGTACGGTACGTTCTGGGCGGTAGGTTTGGCTTGGAACATTTCCGAGGAATCTTTCCTGAATGAGGTCTCTTGGCTCGACCATTTGAAGCTCCGTGCAAGCATGGGTACTTCGGGTAACAACAACATTGGTGATTATTCCGCTCAAGGAGTTTATGCTTACGGAAGCTACAACGGAGGAACTACCGCTTACCCGGGACGCCTGCCGAATCCGGATCTGACTTGGGAAAAGAGCCGCCAGACTTCTGTCGGTCTTGACGCTGCTTTCTTTGACAACCGTTTGAACGTAACGTTCGATTTGTATAAACGGAATACGACCGATTTGCTTTTGGATACCAGGTTGTCGATGACTTCCGGATTCTCTGCACGTACCGACAACGTCGGCGCCTTGATGAACAAAGGTTATGAACTGGGGCTTTCCGGTGATGTGTTCAGGAACAACGACTGGAAGGTGTCGCTGAACTTCATGATTTCACAAAACAAAAACAAAATCCAGGAATTGTACCGGGGGAACGACATTACTTTGGGGTGGAACAACTTGATAACGGAAGGACAGCCTATCAACATCTATAAAATGGTACGTTACGCCGGGGTCAACCCTGCAAACGGGGATGCCCTCTATTATACGAAAGACGGGAAAATCACGAATGTATATAACGCCGATGATGCCGTAGTGTTGGAAGGAAAGACTCCGGATCCGAAATATTTCGGTTCGTTTGGCGCGAGCGTTTCTTATAAAGGTATCGAGTTGGTGGCCGACTTCTACTTCTCCGGCGGAAACTATATCTATAACCACAACCGTTACTTCTCGGAATCGGATGGAGGTTTGGCTTCTAACAATAACCAAGACAAGAGCATGCTTTATGACCAATGGCGGGAGCCGGGCGATATTACCAACGTGCCGAAGCAATCGGTCGGTAATACACCGCAGATGTCTACCCGTTATTTGGAAGACGGTTCATACTTGCGTCTGAGAAACTTGACGTTGGCTTATACGTTGCCGAAGAATTTGCTTACCCCGATTAAGGTTGACCGGTTGAGAGTATTCGCACAAGGCGTGAACCTGTTCACCTTTACCGGATTCAGAGGATTGGACCCTGAAGTGGGTGATTCCCCGGGCGGGTCAGGAGCCGGAGCAGCCGGTGCGGTTGTTGACTTCTCGTTCCCTGCTGCCCGTACGATTATGTTCGGTTTGGAAGTCGGATTCTGATTTATGGATAATATATAATAATGGAAACTATGAATATACTAAAGAAAACTATTATACCGGCTGTCATGATTTTGGGGTTAGGTCTTTCCGGTTGTGCGGACTTCCTTGACGTGACTCCCCACGATTCTCAAGACAGCGAAAACGCATTGGTTACGCTGACGGATTTCGATAATGCAACCAATGCGGTTTATGAGACAATGCGCAGCTCTTCTTACGAGAGCGTATTCCTGCCGCAGGTCGGCGATATTATGTCTGACAATTTGGTGATGAATCCCGGCGGACGCCAAATTTACAATGAATTCCACTCGTTCCGCTTCAGTGCCACAACGTATGGTACTGCCGGATTTTGGTCGGCTGCATATAATGCGATACTTTCCACCAACGAGGTTATCACCCGTTTGGAGAACCGCGAATTTTCTGCCGATGAGGAAGCGTATGGAAAGAATCTCCTTGCAGAAGCAAAGGCATTGCGCGGGCTAATCCATTTCGATTTGGTACGTGTATATGGCAAAGATTACAAAAGCGCTTCGGAAACCGACCTGGGTGTTACCTATAAAAAGGATTGCGAAACCACATTGCCGTCCCGGAATACGGTACGCGAAGTGTACGGATGGCTTGTAGAAGATTTGGAAGATGCGTTTTCCACAATGACCGATGACTATAACGCCGACATCAACTACCGGTTGAACAAAAAGAGCATCGCGGCCGAGCTGGCACGCGTCTACCTGACGATGGGAGAAGATTTGCTGGCAGTGCAACGGGCTACTGCAGCCATAGCAGGCGATGGCAGTGATTTAGCAAATGCCTCTGCTTATTCTGCCATTTACAACGGAAGCATGAAAGACAACCCGGAAGTTTTGTTCCGCATCGCGCTTCTCGCTTCCGATGGAATCCTGCCGGGTAACGAGTGGGGACAGGGAACATCATCCAGTTATACGGCAAACTATACCGTGCCGTTGAGTTTTTATGAGATGTATGCGGACAACGATTGCCGTAGACAGATGATTCGTACGATGCCGAATACCGATGGTGTGGATTGCAACGTGGTTTGGAAATGGAACGGTGCCGGGCAGACTACCGGGTTGGTGGATATACCGGTTATCCGTACCACGGAAATTTACCTGACCCGTGCGGAAGCCAATTACAACTTGGGCAATTACCCGGATGCCTTGGACGATTTGAATTACGTGCGCCGGAACCGTTACGCCAATTATACGGACGGGACTGAAACCGGATCGAACCTCGAAGCTGCCATCCTGCGGGAGCGTCGTCTGGACTTGGCGTTTGAAGGACACCGTTTCTTCGATTTGAAACGCCGTGGCGAAGATTTGGTACGTAGCGGTGACGGCCATCTTGCCGATGGAACAGGTACACCGTCGAGCGTCCAGAATGTCCCGGCTTCAAGTCCTTACTGGTTGTTGGCAATTCCGCAGGAGGAGATAGATGCCAATGACAACATGGAGCAAAACAATTATTAATTTTATAAATGAGAAAGCAAATGAAATCGTTGAAATATATTATTCTGTCGGTTATCGCAGTAGCTCTCTCCACCTCGTGCGAGAAGAACTATCCGGTATCTTTTAATCCGGAAGATACATTTGTGAGTTTTGAAGTGTCATCGGCTTCGCTTGAGGAGAATGCGACGGAAGCTATAAGGATACCAATCATACTTGCCGGAGTGCCTGGTGGTACAAGTGTGACGGCAACAGTCGGTGTTTCTACGGAGGGCATTGCAGCCCCGGCCGTGGAAGGCGAAGATTTCAGAATATTGAACAAGGAAATCTCTTTTACAGATGGATATGGTACGGAATATGTTGAAATCGTTCCAATCGACAATAGTACCAATGACGGGAATAAATCGTTTATCTTGACCATCGAATCGGTCACTCCGGAATTGTCGATGGAGTCTGTGCAAAATACAGTGACCATTACTTTAATCGACGATGAGCACCCGTTGGCTTATCTGTTCGGCAATTGGGCATTTACCGGTGTTGACCCGACATCCGACACAATGGTTTCCAGCTCGTGTGTAATCGGTGCCAGCGGAGAATCTGTTGATGAAATAGCTATCGATTACGGTACTCCGAACCCTATTTACGCAAAGGTTGAAAAAGTGAATGGATATACGTACATCCGTTTTTATCCATTCCAAGATTTGGGTGTGATAAGCGGGTATACTTGCCGTTTCTGCTGGGCGGAAGTTGATATGAATTCTGGAATGTTTGGCTATGATCCGACAAGAGAAGTTGTAGCTATTTACGATGAAGCGTCACAGAATATCATCTTCGAAGAGGATGGTTTCGGTCTCTTTGCATTCAACGGAGACAGTTATTATTCTTTCTTTGAATTGTGGTTGCAAGGAACCGTATCTCTTGTACGGCAATAATCCGTTATAAAAGAGGATAGATAAGCGAAAGGCTGTAACTGAATGGAAGATTCGGTTACAGCCTTTCTTCTTTTGCAGGGATTTACTCCCGGCGGAAGTATTTAATCATATAGCCGTTTGTGGGATTTGTCGCCGTAAAGGTCGTTTATCCATAAGGAGAAGAGTTTATCGGTAACGGAATAGACCTTGTTGATTTCGGTAATGATGTCTTTATCCAACAGCTTTTTTACTGCCGACTGTACCGAACTTGCCGATGTCAGACTGTGTCGTTTCACGAAATCGGCAGAGGTGATACCCGTCGCTTCCCCCTCGTTGGCTATCGCATAAAGCAATTCTTTCTGTTTTTCCGGAATGTTGGAAAGGATTTCCCTGAAAATCGTGTCGTTCGATGCTATCATTGTTTCGATAGCCGTCTGGATAATTTCGGCAGTACACTCGTGCCTTTCCGGCGTGTCGGCGAAAGCTTCGTTAAAAGTTTTCTGTATATAATAGGTATGCCCTTTGAACAGTTTGTAAACCCGTTCCACATGTTCTTTGCAGATGCTGCGGTTACGCTTTTCAAAATGACCGACGATGAACGGCACGTATATCTCCTGCGGAATAGCTTTCAGTTCCAGCAAATCGGCACTGTGGTAAAACGGTCGTGCGGCAGACGTAAACATTTCCTGTATAATGTGCCGTTCGCTCCCGGCAAAAATGAAATTACAGTTTTCGAGCTTCTGTATATGTACTCGCAAAAGTGCTTCGATGTTTTTTTCCGGGAATTTGGCTATCTGCTGAAACTCGTCGATTGCCACAATACAAGGCTTGTCGGCTTCGGCAAGATATTTGAAAATTTCATCCAAGGTGTACTCCGGCTGCTCAATATCTCCCAACTCAATATTAAATGTTGGCAAGTTGGATACCGGGTCGAATCCGAACTTTCCATTCAGAGACTTGATGGTCTGTATAAACTGGTCTATCATCTTCCGGCTGCGTGGTAGAAGAGTCTCGTATATCTCTCGTCCGAACAGATACGTGAATTCCCGCAAACTCGATGTGTGCAGGATGTCGATGAAGAATGTGTAATATTCCTTGTTGATTTCCTGCTTCTCGTAACAAAAGCGGATCAGACCGGTTTTTCCCATTCTTCGCGGCGAGATGATGACCAAATTATTGCCGTTGGTAACCGATTTGATGAGTCGTTCCGATTCCTGTACACGGTCGCAAAAATATTCCGGTTTTATTCTTCCGGTAACAATGAATGGATTCGTAACTTTTGCCATAAACGTTCTTTTCCTGCAAATATAATTATTCTGTTCAAATTATGCAAATCGCATAATAGCTTATCGGATGCTTTTCGACATCCTCCGACAGGAGCGCCAAGGCTGCTCTTTCACGACCAGCAAGTTCTGCAAAAATTTGGCAGTTTATACGGTTCTTGTCAAGGGATATGGCTTAAAGGTGAAAAGCTCTGTTATTTGTGGAACGTAATGTTTACACCCGGCTCTTTTTTGGCAGTGATTGCTATCTGGTAAGCCGGCTTGTCGATTTCCCCCTTGACCAACTCCGGTATATTGAACGACTTTAAGGAACGTTCGTAATAATCGGGGTCTTCTTGCGGTAAGAGGAACGGTTTCGATGCTTCACCGCTTTTGGGGTCGATAAAGGCAATGTACGGGCGGGTGTATAGACCGTCGATGCGCCGGCTGCTGAATACAATCCAGTGCGAGTTGCTGCTCCAGGAGTGGTAACTTTCCACATCATCGCTGCATGCATTTCCGAGCCGGAAACTTTTTTTTGTTTGCAGGTCTGCCATGTAAAGGTCGGCGTCCTTGTGCCAGATGGAGAAATTCCCGTATCCGGAAAGGGTATATAACAGGAAACGTCCGTCGGGAGAGACCCTCGGGAATGAAACACTTTTGCCGCCGGATGCATTGTAGAGGGTATCGACCTGCTGTCCGAATGTACGGGTTGCCGGGTCGAATGATATGGAGCAGAGATTATATTTTGCTTTGCTGAACTCTTTGGGCATCTCTTTGGCTTCGGCAGAACAGAAATAGAGCGTTTTCCCGTCTGGAGAAAAGGTCGGGAAGGTCTCGTATGCCGTTTTTGAGAAGAGGAGCGGGGAAGTTACTATTTCGTGCCGTCCGGCATCGTAAACGACTACGTCTGATAGTTTGTCGAATACTTCGACCCTGTTCTTGTCACTGATATGGAATGCCTGCTGTGTCTCATTTACCGAGAAAGCGATGTAATTGCCCGAAGGATGCCATGACGGGTAAACCAATGGCGAAATGGTCTGTTCGGTCTGCGTATTAAGCTTTTCCATCTTGTCTCCGTCAATTAGTATAGTACATGGGTAGGTCGCTCGCATGTGGAGTACCATCTTGTTGGGGTCTTGTGCGCAGAAAGCATGGCAGTTCATGCAGTTTTTGCCGGTAAGATGGTTTTCAATCACCGGTGTTTCGTCGAAGTTTGTCAGGTTGCGTTGGTAAATTCCCATCTCGCTCCAAAGCTCGTAGCCCGGTTCGATGAGCCGGTACACCAGATAAGGGTCGATAGTCTCTTCAGCTACCTGTATTTTTATGGGTAAATAGGCTTCCCAAATGCCTGCTTTTTTGCGGGCGACGGTGACGTTGACAGCATCTCCTTTTGCCTTTTCCAACAGCTTTTTCCAATCCGAGGGGCTTATCCGGATTTGCCGTCCGTTGCCACGTACCTGAAACGTATAACCGTTACAGGCAAAAGTGGCTGCCACTTCTTTATCGTCTGAGAGGATTTTGAAATTCAACGGGGCGATGTTGCAAGGTATTACGGTTTCGTCATAATCCGGGAACAACGCCGGTTTTGTATTGAGTGTCTGCTTTACGGTTATGTTTTCCGTGCAGGATTGTGACATAACCAGAAACAATGTGAACATTAATGTGTAGATGGTGTTTCTCATAATCTGTAATTTTAGTTGAACATGAAATAGTACCAATAAGTATTGCCGAACGAAGATTTTAGCAATGCCGGCAAACGGCTGCTGTTATTACGGTTCGCCAATACGGTTTGGCGGAATGCCTTGAAACGGTTTACGGTTTCTTCCGCCAGCGGATAGCGGTTCACGATGCCAGGTTCTTTTTCGGAGAGAATCAGAACCGCTTCCTGGAAACTGCGCGGCAAGGCGGGCAGCATCTCCGTGCCTGCATATTTTTCGAGGAAGTGCTTGAAGTTTTCCAAGTCGTGCGACAACAGGTAGAGTGCTCCGCAATATTCGAGGGCGTTTTTCCGATATTCCGGACATGCCGTTGCAATGATTTCCAAGTCATCTTGCATGCCGTTGCTGAGCGACAGCATGAGGGTGTCGGGCAGGCATCCTCCGGTGGTTCGCTGAAGTCTGTCAGCATCATCTGCATGGAATGTGGTTTGCTTCAATAACCGTGCATATTTCTCCGCTACTTTATCGTTCTTGAAGATGCGGTTGGTAGCGATGAGCCGCTTGTACATTTCCGGGCTTCCGTTTCCTGTCGAAGCGATGTTGGCTTCGAACGCCATCTCTTGAGCCAAGGCGATATGTCCGCATGTCATATACACGGCACTTAGCAATGATGATATATCGGGCGATTTGTTCCATGATACAACCAGTCCTTGTGCTCCGTGCTGGTCGTAATCGAACAGGTTCTCCGCCAGTTTTCCTTCATTGGCAAGCGCCATGTTCAGATAACAGATTTCCACATAGTTACGCAGCTCGATACCTTTACAGGCTGCGGTTATCTTTTCCCATTGTCCGGTACGGGCATAGTGGGCAAATGTTTTTATACGGTAGTTTTTCCGGTCATTTTCTTGTGCTGTTCCGTAGTAGGCAAGGCAAATTACGGTGACGCATGCGAATATCCAGCCAATTGTCTGTTGTTTTTTCCGCTTTTTCCCTTCCGTCGTTGAAAGCATTCCTGCCAAGACGATGGATATAATCACGAGCGCACCGGGAAAATAGAGCAGGATGCCAGGTTTCAGCAAGGCATGGTAGTACATGTCCGGAAGGAAAGCGAAACGGTATTCACCGACCCATCCCGCCTTGACGGACAGGAATGCCACCAAAAGTGTAGCGACCAGTGGAAGAATGTAGATATACGGTTTCAGCTCTTTCCTGAAATATTCGATGATGGCGAAAATCCCTGCGTAGAGGATAGCGTACGGTCCGGCAAAGAGATAAAGGGCGACGGGCAGCACTGTCCCGAAAACAGCTCGGAGATTTTTCCTTTCTATCCGGATGGTTGCAACCAGAAGAAGGAGCACCAAAAGAAACGATACCGTTCCCTGGTAAAAGTAATTGGCATTGAAGTGCAGGTATCCTGAAAACAGGACGGGAATGATTGATAATACGAATGACAGGTATCCGGGACGGGTCATCCTGTTTAACAGACGAAAGATTACCAATCCCGTTAGCGTCAATAATAGTGCCGTGAGTATCGCTCCGGCGTACGGCAGGACGAAGAACTGCACTATCCATCCGGATAGGAGTGATGCACCTCCTCCGACCGAGGAGATTCCGGAGATGATGAAATCCCGGCTGTTCAGAAACAGCTGGCTGTTTTCCACTGCAAAAAAATGGAACTTGTTATACGTTTGGAAAAACAGCGCCAAACATATAAACAGTGTCGCCCATGCTATTAAGATTTCTTGTTTTTTCATTTAAGCATGTTTTATCAGTTCAAATTTCTTGTCGACACACGATGGCAGCTCGTTCGGATAGTGGGTGACATATATTAATGTTTTTCCCGGCTGTTCGCAGAATCGTTCGATGATTCGTGCTGCCAAGTGTTTTTTCGTCACGTCCAGTCCGTGAAGCGGTTCGTCCAATATCAATAGATCCGGGTCTTTAACAAAAGCTCGTGCCAATAATGCCAGGCGTTGTTCACCGGACGACAGTGTCAGAAACGAACGCTCTTTCAGGTGGGCTATGCCGAAAACATCCATCCATTGCATTGCAACCTCCATCTGTTCGTCGGTGCATTTCCGGAATAACCCGACCGAATCGAAAAAACCGGAGCCGACAATGTTTTTCACCGGTACATTCTCCATATAGTACAGGTGCATCTCCGGCGAAACGTATCCGATGCGTTTTTTTATTTCCCAAATGCTTTCTCCCGAGCCCCGTTTGCGGTCGAACAGGTAGAAGGTGTTCGCATACGACTGCGGATTGTCGGCGTAAACCAAACTGAGCAAGGTTGATTTTCCTGCGCCATTCGGTCCGGACAATGCCCATTTTTCCCCGTTTTTCACTTCCCAGTTCAAATCTTTCAGAATGGTACGCGAACCGTACTTGACGGAAACGTTTTCCATACGCAGGGTGACGGCGTGTTCCGATGCCGGTCTTTTATTGTCGGACGGAAGTTCCGGAATCCGGATGGCTGACGGAAACAGTTGCTCCTGGAGCTGAGCATTTGCCAAAAACGTCTCTTTTGTGCATTTCGGAAAGCATTGTCGGTCGCATACCGGAAAGACGTGTGTTATCATCGGTGGGATGTCTGCAGGGTTCGAGAGCAGCAGGATGACTTGCGTGTCCGACAGTCGCGTCATCTGTTGTAACATGTCGACCAATAATCCGCGTGACGGTGCATCCAGTCCGATGAAAGGATTATCCAGCACCAGAATGCGCGGACGGGTCAGTAACGCCCGCGTGATGAGAAATTTCCGTAGTTCCCCGCTGGAGAGGAATATCAGCCGTTTCGGAAGCATTTCATCGACACCGAACAGCTCTAAGATTTCTTGGTATTTCCCGACGCCGGAAAATTCTTTCAGTTTCTCTTCTACGGTTGCAACTTCGTCGTTTTCCGTTGCGTGCCAACGTTGTTGGTAATATGAGTTACGGCTATCGGTGATTGAGTGGATGTCTTTGAAAGCGATGCTTTTCACCCATTGCGATACGGGGGCGTCGGAAGCGAATGTCACGCTTCCTTCTTTCAAGGCATATCTTTTTTGCAGGATGTCGGCAATCAGTGTCTTTCCGGCGCCGTTGGGTCCGATTAACGCCCACTGTTCTTTCTCCCGGATGGTCCAGTCCAGCGGAGCCGACAGGCGGAGTTCCGGTAAGCGGGGTATCGCTTGTTTTATTTCTGCAATTATATCGGGCTTTGTCATTTCGGTTTTTATGTGGCTGTTAATCGGATTAAGAAACTTTTGTTCCGGAGTTTTTGCCTATCTCGGAAGCTTTTGTGATGATTACTTCGTGCACTCCGGCATCGATGGCCTGAAACGCATTTTCCAGTTTCGGAATCATTCCCCCTTGTATCACACCGGAAGCGACATATCTCTTGAATGTTTTCCGGTCGATGCAAGGGATGACGCTTTCGTCATTGTTCTCATCGGATAAAACGCCTTTTTTCTCGAAGCAGAACATTAGGGTGACATCGAAATAACCGGCAAGCGCTTTCGCCGTCTCTCCGGCGATTGTGTCGGCGTTGGTGTTTAGTATGTTGCCTTGCTTGTCGTGCGTGAGCGGTGCGAGTACAGGCACGATGCCTTGCCGGATTAAAGAGACCAGCAACGGGGCGTTAATCTCTTTTACGTCTCCTACATATCCGTAATCGACTTCTTTTACCGGGCGTTTGTCCGAGCGGATGATGTTCATGTCGGCGCCGGTCAGCCCGAGGGCATTGACTCCGACTGCCTGTAATCCGGCTACAATGTTTTTGTTGACCAGCCCTCCATACACCATGGTGACTATTTTCAGCGTTTCCGTGTCGGTAATCCGTCTGCCGTCCACCATCTTGCTTTCGATGCCCAGCTGTGCCGCCAGTTTGGTTGCCGAACGTCCTCCTCCGTGTACCAATATTTTGAAGCCGTCGATTGAGGAAAAATCGTGAAGTAGTTGGTTTAGTGTCTCTTTCTCTTCAACGATTTTTCCACCGACCTTAATGATTGTCAGTTTGTCTTTCTCCATCGAATTAAATTTCTCTTTTTTTCGCTCCAAAATTAATCAAATTCAAAAGAAATATCTATTTTTGCAGCGGAAAGATGCGGCAGTAGCTCAGTTGGTAGAGCATTAGCTTCCCAAGCTAAGGGTCGCGGGTTCGAGTCCCGTTTGCCGCTCAAAATTACGGAATTAAGCGGTTGTCTTTTTTTGATGACCGCTTTTTTTATTCTCAGAGGTGTTAAAATATATCACTGTATCGGCTTATATTAATCCTTAATTATTACCTTTATTCCCCGAAAAGATGTATAGTTCGTAACGGGCTTTGTCCTGTGGCTTCCGGTTTGTATGCAGGAAGGATGAGTAGGATATTATTGTTTTTTGATATGTGAGAAGTTTTTTAATAAGATAATATGATAGAATTGATGAAACGGCGGAGAAGTATCCGCCAATATAAGCAGGAGGATGTCCCTGAGATATTGCTGGAAGAGCTGCTGGAGGTGGCAATGAAGGCTTCGAATACGGGAAATATGCAGTTATATAGTGTGGTGGTGACCCGGGATGCGGAGAATAAGAAGCGACTGGCTCCGGCTCATTTCAACCAGCCGATGGTGACAGCTGCGCCGGTTGTGTTGACTTTTTGTGCGGATGCCAACCGTTTTGTGAAATGGGCGGATTGCCGGAAAGCAAAGGCGGGATTTGATAACTTGCAAACATTCATCGCTTCGACCATTGATGCGATGTTGTTTGCGGAAGCTTTCCTTGAAGCAGCCGAGGAAAAAGGCTTAGGGGGCTGTTTCTTAGGAACAACAACCTATAATGCGGACCAGATTATTGAGGTGTTGAAACTGCCGCGCTTGGTAGTTCCTATCGTTACATTGACGTTGGGATACCCTACGGAGCCATTGCCTTCCGAATCGGAACGGTTGCCGTTGGCTGCCATCATGCACAAGGAGTGCTATAAGGATTATACGCCGCAGTCGATAGATGCCTTTTACAAAGAGAAAGAGACGTTGGAAGTAAACAAAGAATTTGTTCGTATCAATAATAAGGAAACGTTAGCCCAAGTGTTTACGGATATACGTTACACCAAAGAGAACTGCGAACATTTTTCAGAGGTGCTGATGCATGTTCTGAAGCAACAGGGTTTTATTTCTTGAAATAATCGGGGTGATGGTAACGTCCTTTTCTTTTCGTGATGTTTCCGTATTCGATGGCACGTTGCGGGCATAGGTGAAGACAAGCAAGACATTGGGTACATTCACCTTTTTTATCCCATACGGGTGCCCCTTCTTCCCCGGTTAAAGTTATACATCCGGAAGGACATGTGCGGACACAGAGACCGCATTTTGTACAGGCTTCGGTGGCATAAAAAGATATTCGTTTTCTGAAGTAACGGGCGAAGATTGGATATACAAGGCGGCTTTTCAAATATGGAAGGCTGCCTTGCGTGTATAAAGCGGTTGTGTGGTGATTGGTTATTGCTTCGGCAATTTTTTGGATGCGTCTGTCGGCGTTGTCCAGTTTTGAACGCTCTACTGTTTTGCTGTCTACATCGAATCCTGGAAGAAGCAAGTAGTTGTTGGGCATCTGTATGGAGAAATAGCCGTTTAGTGGAATATCTTTTTTCTTCAGTTCCGCTTCAACAATTCGGTTTGTGTATCCGCAGTCATCACCGCAGCAGCAAATCAGGTAAACCGGTTGGTTGTTGTAGCCGTTAATTTTCAGATTCCGGATGAATTGTACCATCCTTACTGCCGGACCCCACGAATGGACTGGGGTGACAAGGAGGATGCGCTCCTGGTCTGATATGTTATATACATAGGGTGAACCAGTGCATTCGGTGACGGATATGCATGGTTCGTTTAATATAGTTGACAGTCTCTTGGCAACCCATGCAGAGTTGCCTGTGCCCGTGAAATAGAAAATCATGTTGTCCTGCTTTTTAGTGGTGCAAAGGTAACGATTGTCTGAGAAGAAAGAAAAAAGAGAGGACAAAGTTGCCCTCTCTTTTTCTACATATTATATATTATGCAATATACAGCCGGATTATCTTGCAGCAACGAATGCGAAATTGTTGGCAGCTTGTCTGAATTCCATTACACCGCCCTTGTTAAGTTCAACATTCATCTCTTCGCCATTCGGCAAATACATTACAACTTCGTTGTCTTTTGTCATTTTCATTAATTTGTAAACTTCGCCCTTAGCTTCAACGTTCCAAGTCTGGTCGTTTTCGTTGAATACCAAGTCAACAGGAGCTTCTCCGTCTTTTTGGATTTTGTAACCGTTAGCGTTTGTCTCTACGGTATAGTTGCCGTCAGGAGTCTCAATTGTCTTTACAGATGTCTCAGCCACCGGATTGCTTCCGCTCCAGAACTCGATAGAGTTGATGACTAATACATCGGCGAGTACGGAAATTTCATAAACAGGTACAATCCAAAAAGCAAGAAAAACTAACTCGTTTACGAACTTACTGTCGACGTTGTTGTTCCAGTCCAAAAGTTTGTTGGTCAAACCGAAGGATCCGATACAAGAAGTGAACATGATACAGCACCCTACCAAAGCCGCAATCATTTTTGTTAAGCTTTTTCTTTTCATAAGATTAAGTTTTTTAAATTGTCAATTAGTGAGACGAAGTTAATGAATTTATTAAACGGTTGTATCTTTGCGCAAGAAAAAGTATGAAAATTTTATGATTTCGATAGAAAAACTTAAAGTTGAGTTTGGGGGATTTGTTTTGTTCGATGATGTATCGTTTGTTGTGAACCAGAAAGAACGAATCGCTTTGGCAGGAAAGAACGGCGCAGGAAAATCGACGATGTTAAAGATTCTTGCCGGTCTGCAGTCTCCTTCGTCCGGAACCGTGAATGTTCCAAAAGGAATTAGTATCGGTTACCTTCCGCAGCAGATGGTGCTGTCGGATGAACGGACCGTGCGTGAAGAAGCGGAATTGGCTTTTGAACATATCCATGAAATCGATGAGGAAATCAACCAATTGAATATGCAACTTGCCAATCGGACCGATTATGAGTCGGAAGCATATCAAAAAATAATAGACAGGCATACCTATTTGACAGAGCATTTCCAGATGATGGGCGGTAATAATTATCAGGCAGAATTGGAACGGACGTTGTTGGGACTGGGTTTTCTTCGTTCCGATTTTGACCGCCCGACATCCGAGTTCAGCGGAGGTTGGCGGATGCGTATAGAATTGGCTAAACTTTTGTTGAAGCAGCCGGACGTATTGTTGCTCGACGAGCCGACGAACCATTTGGATATAGAGTCTATTCAATGGCTGGAGACCTTTATCACTACCAGGGCGAATGCGGTTATTCTCGTGTCGCACGACCGGGCTTTTCTGGACAATACGACGAACAGGACCATAGAAATTGAATTGGGAAAGATATATGATTATAAGGTAAAGTATTCGAGTTATGTGCAGCTGCGGAAAGAGCGTCGCGAACAACAACTGCGTGCTTATGAGAATCAGCAGAAGATGGTTGCTGAAACGGAAGCTTTTATCGAGCGGTTCCGTTATAAGGCGACAAAGGCGGTACAAGTCCAGTCCCGAATCAAACAGTTGGAGAAAGTGGAGCGCATTGAGATTGACGATGTTGATACTGCAATGCTTTCGATGAAGTTTCCTCCTGCTCCCCGTTCGGGAAGTTATCCGGTTATTATGGAGGATGTGTCGAAAAGTTATGGGGACCATCTTGTTTTTGAACATGTGAGCTTGATTATAAAGCGGGGGGATAAGGTCGCTTTTGTAGGAAAGAACGGTGAAGGGAAATCTACTTTAGTAAAGTGTATCATGGGACAAATCCCATTCTCCGGGAAGTTGGAAATTGGACATAACGTGAAGATAGGCTATTTTGCGCAGAACCAGGCACAGCTGTTGGATGAAAACAAAACTGTATTTGAGACAATCGATTATGTGGCTGAGGGTGATGTACGGTTGAAGATAAGAGATATTTTGGGGGCTTTCATGTTTGGGGGAGAGACCTCCGATAAAAAAGTAAAAGTCCTTTCCGGAGGGGAGCGTACTCGTTTAGCCATGATTCGGTTGCTGCTGGAACCTGTGAATTTGCTGATATTGGACGAGCCGACGAACCATTTGGATATGCGGTCGAAGGATGTTTTAAAAGACGCACTGAAAGAGTTTGACGGAACTGTCATTATCGTTTCCCATGACCGAGAATTTTTGGACGGATTGGTTGATAAAGTGTATGAGTTCGGTAACAAACGGGTGAAAGAGCATCTGGGAGGCATTTATGAATTTCTGGAGCAGAAAAAGATGAATGACTTGCGTGAACTGGAAAAAACGGAAAAAATTTCGTCGGCTTTGGGAAAGGATAGCCAGCAAACGCAAAACAGGCTTTCGTATGAAGCCCGGAAAGATTTTAATAAGTCAGTTAAAAAGTTGGAAAAGTCTGTCTCGGAAGCAGAAAGTACCATTGCAAAGTTGGAATCGTCGCTTGCAGAGACAGAAAGCCGTCTGTCTACTGCCGAAGGAGCGTCGGATGCCAGCTTATATACCAGATATTCCAATTTGAAAAAGGAGTTGGAGCAGGCAATGGAATCCTGGGCTGACTTATCTGAACAGCTTGAAATTTTAAAGACCGAAAAGTAGATTTTAAAATATTTGCATATATTTCCCCGTTTGCTTTAATATTAAAAATAATATTCCTAAATTTGTTGCGGATTCAGGGGTTTGTTTGAGCTTCTTTTATGTATATGTTTGTTTTGTATGCTCAACTTCTGAAACATTTTTCTGGTAAGTTGTATTTTAGGAATATAATTTTATTATGCTAATTCAATTAATAAACGGACGAATCCTTACGCCGCAGGGCTGGCTGGATAACGGTTCGGTTTTGATTCGTGATAACAAAATTTTAGAAGTAACCAACTGTGATTTGGCAATTATTGGAGCGACATTGGTAGATGTCAAAGGAATGTATATTCTTCCGGGAGGAATCGATATGCACGTGCATGGCGGTGGTGGCGCTGATTTTATGGAAGGCACGGAGGATGCATTCCGTACGGCAGTCAAGACCCATCTTTTGCATGGAACAACCGGAATATTCCCGACTTTGTCGTCATCTACGGTGCCGATGATTAACAAGGCGGCAGAGACATGTACCCGGTTGATGGCTGAACCCGGAAGCACAGTGTTGGGGCTTCACCTGGAAGGCCATTATCTGAATCCGGCGATGGCAGGAGGACAGATGCCGGAAAATATAAAATTGCCGGATCCGAATGAATATATCCCGATTCTGGAGAGATGGAACTGCATCAAGCGTTGGGATGCCGCGCCGGAAATGGCAGGAGCAATAGAATTTGGCAAATATATATCTTCAAAGGGATTGCTCGCTTCGGTAGCCCATACGCAGGCAGAATTTGAAGATATCCATGCAGCCTACGCTGCCGGTTATACCCATGCGACACATTTCTACAACGCTATGCCTGGTTTCCACAAGCGGCGGGAATATAAATATGAAGGGACGGTGGAAAGCATTTATTTGATAGATAATATGACGGTCGAAGTGATTGCTGATGGAATACATGTCCCTCCAACAATACTGAAATTAATTTACAAAATAAAGGGCGTGGAACGGACGGCGTTGATTACAGATGCTTTGGCTTGTGCGGCAAGCGACAGTACCGAAGCCTTCGATCCGCGTGTTATCATCGAGGACGGTGTTTGCAAGCTGGCTGACCATTCGGCGTTGGCAGGAAGTATTGCTACGATGGACCGGTTGATCCGGACGATGGTACAACAGGCGAGCGTTCCTTTGGCAGATGCGGTACGTATGGCTTCGGAGACTCCGGCGCGCATTATGGGTGTTTACGATAGGAAAGGTTCGCTGGAACGGGGGAAAGATGCCGATATCATTATTATGGATGAAAATCTGCAACTCCGAGCTGTTTGGTCGATGGGACGTTTTGTGGAAGAGGCCAATACGCTGTATTGATTTTATACGCAGGAGCAGGGAAATGGTTCTTTCTATTTTCCGGTGAAGTCTTTCCAATGGGTCTCAAGGAAAAACCGTTGATATTTGTGTTATGAATTTATTATTTTTAATATTCTTTTAAATCTTCTTGGACGATTCTGTCCATCTTTTGTTGGACGAAAGCGGCAGATAATTATTACATTTGCGTGTTTTCAAGAACAACTTAAAGTTTAGATTTGAATTATGAAAACCGATTTAAGCTCTCAAATTACATTGACACGGATACCTCAGAGGTATTATCGCCCGGAAAATGCTTTCGAACATTCAGTTCTGACGCGATTGGAGAAAATCCAAACGAATATTTATGAATCGACAGAGGAGGGGTCGTTTGCGATAGCGAACGAACTTGCCAACCAAATACGGAAAAAGCAGGAATTGGGTGAGAATTTCGTAATAGGACTTCCCGGCGGAAGTTCTCCGCTTAGTGTGTATAAGGAACTGGTACGTATGCACAAGGAGGAAAATCTGAGTTTCCGGAATGTGATTGTCTTTTTGGAATACGAGTTTTATCCGCTGGCATCGCCTTCGTCCGGTAATTTGGCACATTTGAAGTCGGCGTTGCTTGATTATGTCGATATTGCCCCGGAAAATATCCATGTACCTGACGGTTTTATGCCGAAAGATGCCATTTTTGATTTTTGCAGAAGCTATGAGGAACAGCTTCAGATGGTAGGTGGTTTCGACTATATCTTGTTGGGTGTAGGACGTGTCAGCAGTTTGATGTTCAACGGTTCGGGCGCAATGATTAGTTCCCGTACACGCCTTGTTTTGTTGGATAGTGCGGCCCGTAAGGAAGCTGCCCGTATTTTCCCGTCGGTGGATAACGTCCCTGCCGGCGTAATCACAATGGGATTGGGTACGATGATGAAAGCCCGTAATGTCATATTGATGGCATGGGGTGAGGATAAAGCAGGCATTATTGCGAAGACGGTAGAAGGGAATGTATGCGATTCCGTACCCTCTTCATTCTTGCAGAACCACCAGAATGCAAAAGTAGTGGTGGATTTGTCGGCGGCCTATGATTTGACACGAATCAGCCATCCTTGGTTGGTTACAACTTGCGAGTGGGACAATAAGCTGATTCGCCGTGCCATCGTATGGTTATGCCAGCTGACAGGAAAACCTATCTTGAAACTGACGAACAAGGATTATAGCGAGAACGGCTTGAACGAACTCCTCGCGATATATGGTTCTGCTTATAACGTAAATATCAAGATTTTTAATGATATTCAGCATACGATAACCGGATGGCCGGGAGGAAAACCGAACGCCGACGATTCCAATCGGCCGGAAAGGGCGGTTCCGTATCCTAAAAAAGTAATAGTGTTCAGCCCGCATCCTGATGACGATGTGATTTCTATGGGAGGGACTTTGCGACGGTTGTGCGACCAGCATCATGATGTTCATGTTGCATACGAAACTTCCGGGAATATTGCGGTAGGGGATGAGGAGGTTATCCGTTACTGTGAATATTTGCGTGACGTATGTTCGAAGTACACGGAAGACGATACCGTGAAGAAAAAGGCGGAAGAAATTATCCATTTCCTGCGTTACGAGAAAGTAGAAGGGGAAAAGGAACGTGCCGACGTTTTATTTATGAAAGGGACGATTCGCCGGGAAGAGGCGCTGACGGCTTGCCGCTATTCCGGAGTGAAAGACGAGAATGTGCACTATTTGGATTTGCCTTTCTATGAAACCGGCATGGTCAAGAAAAACGACTTGGGTGAAGCTGATGTGAAGATTGTAAAGGATTTGCTTGAAAAAGTGAAACCGGACCAGATGTTTGTCGCCGGAGATTTGGCAGACCCGCACGGCACGCATCGAGTATGTCTGAACGCCGTTCTTGCTGCAATCGATGAAGTGAAGAACGAGGAATGGATGAAAAACTGCCGGGTTTGGATGTACCGTGGTGCATGGGCGGAATGGGAAATGGACCATGTAGAGATGGCTGTACCTATCTCGCCGGAAGAGCTTCGGCATAAGCGGAATGCAATCTTGAAACATCAGTCGCAAGCGGAGAGCGCTCCGTTCTTGGGCGACGACGAACGGTTGTTCTGGCAACGGGCTGAAGACCGTAACCGGGCGACTGCCGAATTGTATCGTCAGTTAGGCTTGGCTTCTTATGAAGCTATCGAAGCGTTTGTACAATACATTCCACTATAGCACATAATGCCACCATTATGGCTCAGTGAAATTTTTTTCAATTTCATGTTTAGGGAAGCCTGTCGTTTTGATAACGACGGGCTTTCTGTTTTTGAAGTGCCTGCACAATCGCGGAAAGCAGTGGTCAGCGGTTTGGACTTCTTTGGGCTGCGCGTAGGAAGTGCCTGCCCGTTTTTGGGGAAAGTCCCAGGCATCGGGTTCTATTTTTTGTTTGCCCGTTTTAAGTCGTTGATTATAGTCTGGTCTATGACTGACGCGTAGATTTCTGTTGTCCGGATGCTTTTATGCCCCAATAATTTTTGGACGGAGGAAAGGTGTACCCCTTGGTAAAGAAGCAGGGTCGCGAAGGTATGTCTTGACGAATGGAAGGAGATTCGTTTGTTGAGTCTTCCTTTTTTGCAAAGAGAGAGCAGAAATTTGTTGATGTTCGATATTTCGGCTGCCCTTACTTGGAAAATGGTAGGTTTGTTATGTTTGTACCGGTTGTATATTTTTAACGCTTTCCCTTGGAACAGCAGGGAGAGGGGCAGTTTGATGTTTGATGTCGTTTTTAAGGTTGACAGTTCAAGCCAGACAGTTTTTCCGGAGAATTGGAAGTCCTTCTCTGAGATGCGTATGACATCGGAAAAGCGAAGTCCGGTGTAACAGCAAAACAGAAATAAATCCAGTTTGAGTTGCAGGTTCGGTTTTTCAGGAAATGATAGTTGTTCAAAGGCAGCCAGTTCTTCCGGCGTCAGGAATTGGCGTTTTGTATCAATTGTTTTGATTTTGAATTTTCTGAAGGGGTATTTCGTAGGCGACAGGTAGTTATTGTCTATTGCAAGGTTGATGTATCGTTTGAGTTGCCTAAAATGTTTGGCGATAGTGTTGCGGTGGTACATTCTATCAACCATGAACTTTTCAAAATCGGAGAGGAAGCCGGATGTCAGTTCTTTAAAATGAATATTGTGGTTAAATTCAGATAGGAGGTGCAACGTCTGTTTGTGATTTAGAATGGTAGAGGAACGTAAACCGCTTTGTTCGATACTTTTGTTCATGAATTCGTTGAATGTTGAAAATTTTTGTTTGTCAGTGCTGTTCCCGTGCGGAAACGTTTTCCTGAAGAACGGAAATAAGTTTGAAAAAATGTTCATGTCGCTTGATTTTAACTGGTTAGAAAATAAGTAAATGAAGTAAGAAGGTAGTAAAAAAACGGATATGTCCGCCATCTTGGTTGCGGGTGTTTGGGAAATAGAATGAATGCTTTATTTCTGTTGCCTGTTAAAAATCGCCTTTAAATGTTTTTATATTCGTTATAAGTGTTCCTTCCCTATGAATTATATATTAATAATTCACAAAGAAATAGTTCGGCTACGGTTTATTTGTTATATTTGTTTTGTCTCTAAAAATGTTGGAAGGAAGAGAAGTTCTGGTATTTTTATAAAAAGGATTGAACGTTTGTTGGAGACGGATAAACGTTGAAACTAAAAAAATTGGGATATGAATACTAAACAATTCCAGCAAAAGCTGATAGGCTTGCAAGACAACATGGTAAATTTCGCTCTGATATTGACAGCGAATAGAGAGGATGCTTATGACTTGACACAGGATACGACTCTGAAAGTTCTGGACAATAAAGACAAATTCAGTGATAATATAAATTTTAAAGGATGGGTATTGACGGTCATGCGTAATATCTTTATCAATAATTACCGGAAGTTGGTAAGGACGCAGACTGTTTTCGATCAGAACGCCAATTTGTATAATTTGAATGTTGTAGGGAATACGGGATTTGTCTCGCCGGAGAGTTTATATGATTTGGCGGAGATTTCAAATGTGATAGATTGTTTGCCGAAAGATTGGAAAATTCCGTTTTCAATGTATGTTAGCGGATACAGATACGACGAGATTGCGGAAAAACTTGGCGTTCCGTTGGGAACAGTAAAGAGCCGGATTTATTATGCCCGCAAAGAACTCCAGTTGAAGCTGAAAGATTATCAATAGAATAACAGAGATTTTTCAAAAAGCCATTACATTCCGGTAATGGCTTTTTTTGTGCCTTTTTATTAAGTTTCCTCTTTGTTTGAAGTGCGGACTTGAATATTTTGAATAATTTTGCAGACTCTTAGGCTTGTTTATGTTTCGCTTGCCGGATTTTCGGATTCATTCCGGGGCGGAAAACAAGTTCTTTGTATAAATTTTTTCAGGACCTGTATGAGAAGCTTTGCAAGTGATAATAATTCGGGAGTGCATCCTTCAATAATGGATGCGGTTGTCGGAGCAAATGAAAACCATGCGTTGGGGTACGGCGATGATTTTTGGACGGAATCGGCTGTTAAGGTAATTCGTGAAGTATTTGGAGAAAAGGCCATGCCTTTTTTTGTGTTTAATGGGACAGGAGCGAACAGTGTAGCCTTACAAGCTGTGACTCGCCCGTATAATAGCATTTTATGTGCGGAGACGGCGCATATAAACGTGGATGAATGTGGAGCTCCGGCGAAGATGTCTGGATGCATGATTGTGGCTATTCCTACAAAAGATGGAAAATTGACACCGGAACTGATAGAACCTCATTTGGTAAATTTCGGTTTTTGCCACCATTCCCAGCCGAAAGCTGTTTACATATCCCAAGTGTCGGAATTGGGAACAGTCTATACGCTTGATGAAATCCGGTCGATTGCCGATTTGTTGCACTCTTACAATATGTATTTGCACATGGATGGTGCACGCCTTGCGAACGCATGCGCTTATCTGGATTGTTCGTTGAAAGAGACAACGGTGGATGCCGGAGTTGATATTTTGAGTTTTGGTGGAACGAAAAACGGAATGTTGATGGGTGAAGCTGTCATCTCTTTCCGGGAAGAGTTGGTGGATAGTTTGCAATACATACGGAAGCAAACAGCCCAATTGGCATCTAAGCTCAGATACCTTTCGGCTCAATTTATCCCTTATTTGAAAGAGGGCTTATGGCTGGAGAATGCACGGCATGCCAACCGGAAAGCTTTCGAACTGGCTGAAATATTGGGAAAATATCCGGAAATACATTTTACGCAAAAGGTGGAGTCGAACCAATTGTTCTTTACAATGCCGGAAAAGGCATTGCAGGAGTTGCAGAAGCGATATTTCTTTTATTTATGGAACGAAGCGAACCATGAGGTGCGTTTGGTGACATCGTGGGATACGACCGATGAGGATATTTATGGTTTTGCAAACACTTTATCTGAAATTATGGGAAAATAGGGAAGGATACCCGGATTAATTTGAAAAAAGATTTGGAATGAAACAGACTACGAAAGAGGTGACATCAGAATTGGAATTGGGAAAAGCCGATTTGATTTATGGCATAGAAGACCGTCCGCCTATTAAGGAAGCGTTGTTTGCCGCAATACAACATTTGTTGGCAATCTTTGTTGCCATAATCACTCCTCCGCTGATTATTGCAGGGGCTTTGAAGTTGGATTTGGAAACCACCGGTTTTTTGGTCTCAATGGCGTTGTTTGCTTCCGGTATCTCAACGTTTATACAATGCCGCCGGTTCGGTCCGGTTGGTGCCGGTCTGTTGTGCATACAAGGAACCAGTTTTTCATTTATCGGTCCGATTATTTCAACCGGATTGGTTGGCGGATTGCCGCTAATCTTCGGAGCATGTATAGCAGCGGCTCCGGTTGAAATGATTGTCAGCCGGATTTTCAAATACATGCGTTCTGTTATCACCCCGTTGGTTTCAGGAATCGTGGTGGCTCTTATCGGATTGAGTTTGATAAAAGTGGGTATAGTTGCATGTGGTGGCGGTTATTCAGCGATGGATAACGGTACGTTTGGTGATTTCAAGAATTTGGGGGTGGCGGCACTTGTACTGGTAAGTGTTATCTTTTTCAATCGCTGTAAGAACAAATACCTCCGGATGAGTTCTATTGTCTTGGGACTTTGCATCGGTTATGGCGTTGCTTTTGCCTGTGGAATGGTAGATATGAGCGAAATCTCTTCGCAAACGTACGGTAACTTCAATATCCCTGTTCCGTTCAAATATGGTATCGATTTTAGTATCTCTTCGGTCATTGCTCTCGGTCTGGTCTATTTGATAACAGCGATAGAAGCGACGGGAGATATTACTGCCAATTCAATGATTTCCGGGAAATCGATAGAGGGTGACGGTTATCTGAAGCGTGTTTCCGGAGGTGTGTTTGCTGATGGCTTTAATTCACTGTTGGCTGGCGTGTTCAATTCGTTCCCCAATTCTATCTTTGCGCAGAATAACGGAATTATACAGTTGACGGGAGTTGCAAGCCGCTATGTAGGTTATTATATCGCTGCAATGCTGGTTCTGTTAGGGTTGTTCCCGATTGTCGGCATTGTCTTTTCGTTGATGCCGGAGCCTGTATTGGGAGGTGCGACGTTGTTGATGTTCGGTACGGTGGCTGCAGCCGGTGTGCGTATTATTGCGGCGCAGGAGATTGACCGGAATGCAACGTTGGTGTTGGCTGTCAGCTTTGCTTTGGGATTGGGTGTGGAGTTAATGCCGGATATTTTGTCGAAATTTCCGGAGACGATAAAAAGTATATTTTCTTCCGGTATCACTACCGGGGGATTAGCAGCAATATTTTCAAATTTGCTGATTCAAGGAACAAAAAAGAAAATGGAGTGAAGGAATAGCTATGGAATTGTTGAAGCAACGAATCATGCAGGATGGACGCTGTTATCCGGGCGGAATCTTGAAAGTGGATAGTTTTATCAATCATCAGATGGATCCGATGTTGATGTATAAAATTGCGGAGGAATTTATTCGCCGGTTTAAGGATATAAATATAAACAAAATCATCACGATTGAAGCCAGCGGTATCGCTCCTGCGATTATGGTGGGGTATATTATGCAGCTTCCGGTCGTTTTTGTCAAGAAGAAACAGCCGAAAACAATGGAAAATATGTTGTCTGCCGTTGTCCATTCCTTTACGAAAGATAGGGACTATACGGTTTGCATCAGTAACAATTTCCTTACATCCGATGATCGTGTCCTGTTTGTAGACGATTTCCTGGCAAACGGGAATGCGGCGATGGGAATTCTTGATTTGGCGAAGCAGGCGGGTGCGACGGTTGCAGGGATGGGTTTCATCATAGAAAAAGCTTTTCAAAACGGCAGGAAGATTCTCGATGAGATGAATATTCGGGTGGAGAGCTTGGCTATCATCGATAGTTTGGATAACTGCAAAATTGAAATTCGGAAATAATGCGGATTTGTGAGACTTCATTTGGGAGGAGAGGGCTCTTTTCCCCCGGATGGTTTCGGCAAACATGTAAAAATATCAGAATAGAAATGGTTGTGGAGTAATATACATTTCGTATATTAATAAAAAGCATCGGAACAATAATTTTGATTCCGATGCTTTTTATTAGAGGTTCCTGGCGGATTCGAACCGCCGTAAACGGTTTTGCAGACCGCTGACTAAGCCACTCATCCAAGGAACCGTTACAATGAATTGATAAGCGCTTTCCTTATTGCGGTTGCAAAGGAAGATAATATTTTTAATATATGCAAATATTTGGAGCGCTTTTTCGGAATAAATCTGTTTCTTTCCGCTCCCAGGGTAGAATATACTCTGGGAAAGCCTGTTTTTCTGATTGTAGGAAGCAGGCTTCTTTGTCGGGAGAAAGTACAAAAAACAATAATTGGAAAGGATATTCTTTGCCGTAGTCTTACCGGGTATGGGTAATTTCTTAACTTTGCATATAGAGAGAATCAAAAACAAAACAGGCATTATGGAAAATATTGCGATACAACAACGGTTAAAAGGCTTGAGGGATTTGATGCAACATAGCGGAATAGATGCCTATATTATTCCGAGCAATGATCCTCATATCAGTGAATATCCTGCAGAACATTGGAAATGCAGGGAATGGATTTCCGGATTCTCCGGTTCCGCCGGTACAGTCATTGTTACTGAATCTAAGGCGGGTTTATGGACTGATTCGAGATATTTTTTACAGGCAGAAGCGCAATTGGATGGTACGGGGATAGACTTGTACAGACAGGGGTTGCCTGGGACGATGGATATGCTCACATTCCTTTTGTCGGAAGTAAAGGAAAGGGGAACGGTTGGCTTTGACGGACAGGTTTATAGTGTGTCGGATGCCGAGATGTTGGGACGCCATCTTGAGCGGAAACAGATTACAATGAAAACAGACCGGGACTTGGTTGGTGAATTATGGAACGCTCGTCCGGCAATACCTGAGAATCCGGTATTTTTGTTGCCTGAGGAATTTGCGGGGAAATCGGTGGAAGACAAGCTTATTGCGGTCAATAATGAATTGCATAGGCAAGGGGCGGATTGCACGATATTGGCGGCTTTAGACGAAATTGCCTGGCTGTTCAACTTGCGGGGAACCGATGTGGAGTATAATCCGGTTGCCATTACGTATGCTTTTGTTTCGGAGGAGGAAACGGTGCTGTTTGTCAATCCGAAAAAGCTAAGCGAGGAGGTCGTTACCCGATTAAAGCAGGAAGGGGTGTTGTTTGCCGATTATAACCATGTAAATATCTATCTCGGAAAACTCTCTTCCGGCAAACGTGTATTGGTTGATCCGAAGCGGGTAAATATTGCCCTGTTTAACGCATTGCCTTCGGATGTGCGGATTGTAGAGGGAGTATCTCCAATTCCATTGATGAAAGGGGTGAAGAACGAGACGGAGTTGAAAGGTTTTCGTAACGCGGTTGTCAAAGATGGAGTTGCATTGGTGCGGTTTCTGAAATGGCTCGAAGAGGAGATGCAGGCAGGACATGCGGTTACGGAAATGAGTGCTTCTGCAAAACTGACATCGTTGCGTTCGGAACAGCCTTTGTATGTGATGGATAGTTTTGCTACAATCTGCGGATACGCTTCGCATGGGGCGATTGTTCATTATGAAGCGACCCCGGAGACGGATGCGGAGTTGAAGCCGGAGAGTCTGCTGCTAATCGATTCCGGCGCCCAATATTTTGACGGAACAACCGATATTACCCGAACAATTGCATTGGGAACACCTACGGAAGCCATGATGAAAGATTATACAAAGGTCTTGAAAGGTACCATCAGCTTGGCGAAATGTAAGTTCCCGGTAGGAACGAGAGGGTCGCAACTGGATATTTTGGCGCGGAAAGCACTTTGGGATTCCGGATTGAACTACCTGCATGGTACGGGACACGGCATAGGTCATTGTCTGAATGTGCATGAAGGTCCGCAAAGTATCCGTATGGAAGAGAATCCGGTTGCTTTACAGCCGGGAATGGTTATCAGCGATGAACCGGGTTTGTATCGGGCAGGGGAATATGGCATACGGATAGAGAACATGATTCTTGTCCGCTCCGAAGGCTGTACTGAGTTTGGTGAGTTCCTTTCGTTTGAGACCTTGACACTTTGTCCGATAGATACGCGTCCGATTATTGTTCCCATGTTGTCGGTTCGTGAGCGTATTTGGTTGAACAAATACCACCAGGAGGTTTATGAAAAGCTGAGCCCTTATCTCACTGAAAGCGAACGGGAATGGTTGAAAGTGAAGACGGAGGAAATCTGACGGTAGCGATGGAGCGTAAAATATATTTCTCTTTATTGGAAGACTTGGATTTGAAATGGGTGAAAGAGATATATGATTATTACATATTGAATTCTACCGCCATCTATTATACCGAGTTGCAGACAGAAGAGGATATTCGTCGTATTCTGCCTATGGATAATCCTCCGTATAAGGCATATGCGATACGCGACGAAAAAGGTATCCCGTTGGGTTTTTGTTATTACGGACCGTATTCGGAACGTGAAGCGTACCAGGTTACGGTGGAGATAACTATTTACTTGCGTCCGGAATGTGTGGGACATCATATTGGTATGCAGGTAATGGATAGGCTCGAAGCCGATATCCGGAGAAATAAGTTCCGGAACATCGTCTCGCTTGTCGACAGTGAGAACGTCGCCAGTTGCAGGTTGATGGAAAAGGCCGGCTTTGTTTGTTGTGGAATCATCCGTAACGTGGCTGAGAAATTCGGGCGAAAGTGTTCGCTAAGTATATATCAAAAAGAATTACAATGATAAAGGGTTAAAATATGGCTTTAATAAAATCGGTTCGCGGCTTTACGCCGCAAATTGGCAAGGATACGTTTCTTGCGGAAAATGCAACGATTGTCGGAGACGTCGTTGTTGGAGAAGGTTGCAGTATATGGTTTAATGCGGTTTTGCGTGGAGATGTAAATTCTATCCGGATAGGGAACGGTGTAAATATACAAGACGGTTCGGTGTTGCACACCTTGTATGAGAAATCTACGATAGAAATTGGCGACAACGTTTCGATTGGGCATAACGTGACGATACATGGGGCAAGGATTGAAGATGGCGCTTTGATTGGTATGGGAGCTGTTGTGTTGGATCATGCTGTTGTCGGCGAAGGCGCGATTATCGCTGCCGGTTCCGTCGTGTTAAGTAAGACGGTTGTAGAGCCGGGTTCCATTTATGCCGGCGTGCCCGCCAAGTTTGTTAAGAAGGTTGATCCGGAACAAGCAAAAGAAATAAACCAGAAAATAGCGAATAATTATCATATGTATGCGTCCTGGTATACGGAAGAAGAAAATATTGATGAATAGAATTTAAGAAAAAACGTAATCTATGAAGAGAACAAAATTGATTTTTTTTGCTTGCTGTGCGTTCTTTTTGTGTAGCTCTGGAAATCTGTTTGCGAAACAAGAAACCGAAGTGAAAAGAGTGGAAGATATTTATATCCGCGACCCTTATATTTTGCCGGTGGAAAAAGAACAGATGTATTATATGTATCGCTCTGCTTCCGTTACGAATGAGCATGGAAAGACGGTAGGTGGCGTACAAGTCTTTAAAAGTAAGGATTTGAAAAACTGGACTGGTCCGGTGCAGGTTTGTGAGTTGCCGGAAACGAACTGGAGTAGTGGATTGATTTGGGCACCGGAGGTGCATTGTTATAGAGGAAAGTATTATTTGTTTGCAACAATCAACAGTGATATAGTCTGGAAAAAGGAACAAAAAGGCTGGTCTCCTTATATTTGGAGAGGAACACAGATATTCCGCTCCAATTCTCCGGAAGGTCCTTTTGTCCCATTCAGCGGAGACCGTCATACGCCTGCCGATGAAATGGCACTTGACGGTACTTTATGGGTGGAGGATGGGATACCTTATATGATATATTGCCATGAATGGGTGCAAATAGCAGATGGTTCGATAAAGTTGGTTGAACTGTCGTCCGATTTATCCAAGCCTGTCGGGATTCCGGTCATGTTGTTCCATGCGTCAGCGGCGAAGTGGTCTACTGGAAGTGCTCATGAATCTCCTTTGCCAACTTCGTATGTCACGGATGGCTGCTTTTTATATCGTACAAAAACCGGTCGCCTTTTGATGATCTGGTCAAGTTTTATGGATGGACAGTATGCCGTCGGGATAGCAGAGTCGGTGTCTGGAAAAGTTATTGGGCCTTGGAAGCAGCAGGATGAGCCTGTTTTCCGCAGGGATGGCGGTCACGCTATGATATTTAAGACTTTTGAGGGCAAATTATGTATAGTGCTTCACCAACCGAATTCAGGTGGGAAAGAGCGTGCGCATATTTATGAACTTGAAGATTTGGGAAACACGCTCCGGATTAAAGCGGAATTGGAATAGGATATTTCTGTCAAAAAGACAGAACTGAATTGTTAAAAAGGTACTTTGTAACGCATAGTACTACTAATAGGCGTTAACTGTTAAAAGGACCCCGTTAAAAGTGATAAAAAATCGGGCGACAAGTGAATATCCGTACAAATTTTGATATTTCTTTGCTGTAGAGAAAATGTTAAAATGGAATGTTTAATTAAATGGTAGAACTATATGAAAACAGTGTGGAGAAATGTATTAGGCGTAATATTGGTAGCCGCAATCAGCTCTGGCGTAACAATAGGAACAAACGTATATTTGCTTAATAATAGAACCGCAGAGGTTAAATCGGATACGGCATCCGGTAATCTGTTCGATCAGTCATCTTTTCGTTTAGCTGCATTATCCGGAGTTGCCGCTGAAAATACCGACTTTACGGCTGCTGCTGAAAATTCGGTGCATGGAGTTGTCCATATTAAATCTATTACGGAGTACGATGAAAATGATTACGACGGGCAACAATATTATGTGGATCCGTTTGAATATTTCTTTGGGTTTGGCGGACGAGGTTTCCAACGTCCTACTCCGCAACCGAAAGTAGGTATGGGCTCAGGTGTGATTATTTCAACGGATGGCTATATAATTACGAATAACCATGTGATTGAAGGCGCAACCAAATTGGAAGTGACATTGAACGACAACCGAAAATTTACCGCGAAATTGGTGGGGACCGACCCGGCAACCGATATCGCTTTGTTGAAAATCGATGCAAAGGGATTAACAGTAATTCCGTTCGGTGATTCAGATAAGCTGAAAGTTGGTGAATGGGTATTGGCTATTGGTAACCCGTTCAATTTGACTTCTACCGTAACAGCTGGAATTGTAAGTGCCAAGAGTCGTGGGAATATTGGTATGACCGGAGATGTTTCAAAAATTGAATCCTTCATACAGACCGATGCAGCCGTAAATCCGGGAAATAGTGGAGGTGCATTGGTGAATACGAAAGGCGAATTGGTTGGAATCAATACGGCAATCTATTCACGGACAGGTGATTTTTCCGGTTATTCTTTTGCTGTTCCAATTTCTATTGCAAAGAAGGTCGCAGCCGATTTGAAGGAGTTTGGTGTTGTACAACGGGCAATGTTGGGCGTTTCCATAAAGAGCGTTCAAGGTATTGATGAAGTCTTGAACTATCCGAACTTGTCGGCTTCGGAAAAAAAAGAGTTTGAGGAAGCTAAGAAGAACGTAAAAGTGACGGAAGGTGTTTGCGTTATGGGCTATGCGACACGTAGCGGAGCCAAGGAAGCTGGCATTGAAAAATATGACGTTATTACGAAAGTCAACGGGACAACTGTCAAGACTGAATCCGCTTTGCAGGAACAAATCAGTAAATTCCGTCCGGGTGATGAAGTGGAAATTACTGTTGACCGAAAAGGGACGAAGAAAACTTTCAAAGTAAAACTGTATAATACGCAGGGAAATACGGAAGTAGTAAAGAGTAAAGGCGATGTTGCTGATGTTTTGGGAGCAGCATTCGAAGCTTTGTCTGATAAACAAAAAAGGGAATACGGCGTAAGTTGCGGTATTGAAGTGACGGGCGTCTTAAATGGAGAATTGAAGAATGCCGGAATAAAGAAAGGATTCATTATTACGGTAGTGAACGACCAGAAAATCTATTCTCCCGAACAGCTGGAGAAATTGGTAGAGAATGTACTCCGTGGCAGTGTCGATGAACAATATTTGGTTATCAAAGGCTTTTATCCGAATGGTCGTAGCCGTGTTTTTGCAATTGAATTGAATGATTGAAAAAACGGAATAGGATAATCTTTTAATTTGTTTGTCTGACTGAAAGATTGTTAAAGGTTTGTAATAGGTTGGGCGTAGTTTACGCTCAACCTATTATATATATAAAATAAATTGTAACTTTGCACACTGCATTTTCAAATAACTAGTTAATTGGATGAGACAATTAAAGATTACAAAGTCCATTACCAATCGAGAAAGCGCTTCTTTGGATAAGTATCTTCAGGAGATAGGTCGTGAGGATCTTATAACCGTTGAAGAGGAAGTGGAGTTGGCACAGGCAATTAAGCGGGGAGACCGTAAGGCTTTGGAGAAATTGACAAGAGCCAATTTGCGTTTTGTTGTATCAGTAGCAAAACAATATCAGAATCAAGGCTTGAGTTTGCCGGATTTAATTAATGAGGGGAACTTGGGACTGATTAAAGCTGCTGAGAAATTTGACGAGACGAGAGGGTTCAAGTTTATTTCTTATGCTGTATGGTGGATTCGTCAGTCTATTCTTCAGGCGTTGGCAGAGCAGTCTCGTATCGTTCGTTTACCTTTGAATCAGGTAGGTTCGCTGAATAAGATTAGTAAAGCTTTTTCAAAATTTGAGCAGGAAAACGAACGTCGCCCGTCTCCGGAAGAATTAGCGGATGAGTTGTCTATACCAGTGGATAAGATTTCCGATACGCTGAAAGTGTCGGGACGTCATATCTCGGTAGATGCTCCGTTTGTTGAAGGCGAAGATAACAGCCTTTTGGATGTGCTTGTGAATGATGACGCTCCTGTTGCAGACCGATCGTTAATGAACGAATCGTTATCAAAGGAAATTGACAGAGCTCTTGCTACTTTAACCGAGAGGGAAAGTGAAATCGTTAAGATGTTTTTCGGTATCGGTTGCCAGGAAATGACTTTAGAGGAAATAGGCGACAAGTTCGGGCTCACAAGGGAACGTGTCCGCCAAATCAAAGAAAAAGCAATTAGAAGACTAAGACAGGGATCACGTAGCAAGTTGCTGAAATCTTATTTGGGATAATTGGGAAAAAATTATCTTTAATTCAAAGGTTTCCGGTCGTTGGCTGGAGACCTTTGTTGTTTATCCGCGATATGTTTTGTCGGCAATGGCGATTTTTTTGTAATATTGTAGCGTGTAAAATCTAAAATAAAGAAGCGTTTTTAATGGGGATATTGGGTAAAGCGGATAATCTGGGAGATAAGCGTCTGGAATCTCTTGACGTGTTAAGAGGGTTCGATTTGTTTTGTTTGGTAGGCTTGGAGCATTTCTTTCATTCGCTAAACGGAGCGATAGACTCATCGTGGTATAAATCTTTTTTATGGGGATTCTCCCATGTCGATTGGCGTGGCTTTTCTTCGTGGGATTTGGTGATGCCGCTTTTCATGTTTATGGCGGGTGTGTCAATTCCGTTTGCATTATCCCGTTATAAAGATTCGGCATCGGAGAAGAAACGGGTGCATCTTCGGATTTTGAAACGCTTCATTTTGTTATGGATTTTCGGAATGATGTGCCAAGGGAATCTGCTTGCCTTGGATCCGGACCGGATTTATTTTTATTCAAATACATTACAGTCAATAGCGGTTGGGTATCTTGTTTCTGCTCTCTTGTTTTTGCATACGAAAGTCTCTGCACAAATCGGAGTAGCACTCTCATTTCTTTTCCTGTATTGGGGATTGATGCAATTTGTTTCGGTGGATGGTTATGGAGGAGGAGACTATACCCCGGATGGAAATTTGGCAGAATGGGTTGACCGCACGGTTTTGGGTCGTTTCCGAGATGCCGCAGTCGTTTCAGACGGTGCGGTAGTTTTTGCAGAATGGTACCGTTATACGTGGATTTTAAGCAGTCTGAATTTCTGTGTAACGGTATTGACTGGCGTATTTGCCGGGCATTTGTTGAAGAGCAATATCGACCAAAAGCGGAAGTGGCAGTTACTTTTATATATCGGTGCGGTTATGGTAGCGGCGGGCTGGATATGGAATATTTATCATCCGGTAATCAAAAAACTTTGGACGAGCTCAATGGTTTTGGTCAGCAGCGGATATTGCTTCCTGCTGATGGGGCTTTTTTATTATTGGATAGATTATAAAGGAAGGCGCAAGGGATTGATTTGGCTGAAAATATACGGAATGAACTCCATTGTTGCCTATATGTTGGCTATCGTAATTGATTTCAGTAGCATAAGTACTTCGCTTTTCTTTGGGTTAGAGCAATACATCGAAGGATTTTATCCGGCGTTGATAGCAGCATCAAATGCCGCTATCATATTTCTGATATTGTATGTACTTTACAAGTGTAGGATTTTCCTCAAGGTGTGAGAATCTTCCCGTGACTCTGTTTGCATCCCTTCATTACTCGATGAACTCTTTCAACGGAATGGCTTGAAATGTGATGTGAGCCACGCTCGACTCATACAAAATACCTACAGTCTCTTTGTCTATCATTGTAAGGCATGAATATCCCCACCCGTCTTCTTCGTCAAGAAGTATTTGATGCTCTTCCGGCCATGACAGACCATTGTCGAAACTGGCTTTGATTGTTATGTGGTTTCTTCCTTTGGTAGTATTGGGATTTGAAAACAACAGGATTTGTTTTCCCGTACTGTTTTCTTCAGGAGCGATTTTTATAAGACTTGCCATGCAGACTGGCTCCGGAAGTGTTTTGCGGTTGGATGGATGTTCTTGCCAGGTTTTTCCAAAATCACGTGTGACAGCGACCGCTCTGCTTCCGCCCCGGTTGTCACGCATGTTCAACATCAGTACACCCGGTTCTATCTCTGCAACTTGAGATTCCGTAGTGTTGCTACGCGCCGGATTATGTATGTGCCAATGTTTACCATTGTCTTTACTGTACATGATTCCGGCATTTGGAATCCGCATGGAGTCGATGTATTGGATTGGAAAAACCAATGTGCCATCCTTCATGCAGATGCCTTTTCCCGGTCCTTGTAGCAAAAAGAACCAAGATGGATTTTTCACTTGTTGGGTGATGTTTATTGGTTTACTCCAGCTTTTCCCGTCATCGCAGCTTTTGGCGAGCATCAGCTGGGCAGTCTCTGTCGGAGCCATTCCTTGTCCGGAGTTCCACCATGCCAGTTGGTTGCCCATGCCGTGTGTCCATGCAGCGGCAATCCAAATCGTATTGTTTTGTTTATCTACCAAAACCGAAGGGTCTCCTATGCCGTTTTGGGCATGCGGCAATCCGTTTGTTCCTTTCATGGTTATCGCTACGCGCATTGGTTCCCAAGATTTCCCTCCATCGGTGCTTCGGCTGACGCCAATATCTATCTTTTCTTGCAAATCGGTACTGCTGTTGTATCGGATATCGTAAGTGGCAATCAGCGTCCCTTTGTTGGTCGTGACGATACCAGGAATCCGGTATGCGGCAACGTTGTCATCCCATGCCTGGCGTACGCCGATACCCATGCGTCTCTGTACGGGTGCTTTTTTGTCCGGTTGTATGATTATGGGCTGACCGTCAAGTTGTGCTTCTGTGACTTGTGCACTGATTTTTCCTGTCAACGGCGTATTCTTGTTCATCTCAATGCTTATCCAGAAATAGTTGATTCCTTTGAACAGCGGTTGTTTGCTTGTTAACCGGATTACCGGTGCAAGTTTCTTGGTTTCGTCTTGTAGTACCGAATAAGCAGGGTTGGCTTTTTTTACACCATGAACGGAATTGCTCGACAAGTAGGTTGTGGATTGGTAATTTTTGTTTTTTACACTGGAACCTTCTGTCCCACCATAATACAACCTGACAGAGCGAATATTTTCCAAACGGGTATCTTTCCCGAATGCAATGGTGATGTTGTTCAGTTGTTTTTCTTCCCGGTTCTCTATTCGCATTTTGAATAGTACGTTGTCTGTCCGGTTTAAAAGGATAGGAACTTGGGGAGACTTGACGAAAAGAGTATCGGATGCTTGTGCGTTTATGTTGGAACAAAGCAAGGCGATAAGACATATCAGAATTTGTTTCATAGCTTATTATTTTAAGTGTTTCTTGTTTGGTTGATAAAGATAGTATATTTTTGTGATATATGTGCTTTTATTCTTCTGAAGAATAATTTGAGTCTTATACGAACCATGTAGGTATGGCTGTTGAAATAGTAATTTATAAATCAAAAGGTAATGAAATGGATATTTTGTTTATGTTTGGCAGTTTTGTGCTGTGCAAATCTTGAAGCTAAGACAAAGAAAGCAGTATATATCATTATTGATGGGGTACCAGCCGATCAGGTTGAACGTGTACAACCTCCTACCATTTATGAGATTGCTTCGCAGGGTAAGTATGAGCGGGCTTATACGGGTGGAGAGGTAGGAGGATATTCAGAAACACCGACTATTTCAGCCATTGGTTATACCAATTTGCTGACTGCTACTTGGTATAACAAGCATAATGTAGGAGGAAATGAGAACCTGAAACCCAATTACAATTACTGGACTATCTTTCGTATAGCCAAAGAGCAGAAAAAGGATTACAAGACGGGACTGTACTCCAGTTGGATAGACAATCGGACTGTGTTGATTGGTGAAGGAAAACCGGAGACCAACGGTTTGAAGATTGATTATGTAAAAGATGGATATGATCTTGATACAGTTGCCTATCCTCATGACAAGGAGTGTTATTATGTATATAATGTAGATGAGCGAGTGTCAAAAGAAGCGGCCGAGAGCATTCGGAAAGATGCGCCCGATATAAGTTGGGTATACCTGTGGTATACAGATGATGCAGGGCATTTCTATGGTAACGGTGCCTACTTTGATGAATATCTCTTGAAAGCGGATAATCAGGTTAAACGGGTATGGGATGCCGTGAAGTATCGTGAAGCAAATTTTGATGAAGAATGGATGGTAGTGGTAACTACCGATCATGGACGGGTCGAAAGCGGTTATGGCCATGGCGGACAGAGCCGGCGTGAACGTACTACATGGATTTCTACCAATGTACCGGTCAATGAACATTTCTGTGCCGGACAGCTCTCCATTACAGATATTGCTCCCTCTATTTGCCGCTATGTCGGATTTGAAGTGCCGAGAGATATACGTTGGGAACAGGACGGCATGCCATTTATTGGCAAGGTGGATATCTATGACTTACAGACCATGCCTTATGACAAGACGGTTACATTGAGTTGGAAACATTATACATCATCAGTTTCTGTTCCGGTAAATGTGTATGTGGCCTGTAGCAACAACTTTAAAACCGGAGGAAAAGATGAATGGATAAAATTGGGGACAGTCACGGCAGGTACCGGTACTTATCAGGTGGATTTGAGTAAACTTCCTTCGTCGAAATTTTATAAGTTTGTCGTAGAGTCTCCTAATAACCATTTAAATCGTTGGGTTAAATAAAACAGGTTGCGAACTGAATTTGTGACAAAAGTTGGTTCATTGTTTGTTATTGTGCTTTTTGTCTGGTTAATACAGTTGGTATGTGCTTTGTAGTATGCGATTTTGTTATTCAAAATATTTGTATTTTTAGTGGGTGCAAATCAAATGTTTAAAAATATATATCGGATATTTTGAATTTTTTTTCTTTTGTCTGATAAACAAAATGCGCGGGAAATAGTTCCTTATTATAGTAAATTAAATAGAGAACATTTTAAATAATTATGAAGATGAAGCATGTTTTTTGCAGAAAAAGTCGCGGACTTTGTGTAATACTACTGGCGTTGATGGTAATCGCTCCGTTGGAATTGTTAGCAATAAAGCCTTTTGCCCGGGATATGGTATTAATTTATTCGGGCGGAAAGCATCGGTCGTATGTATGGGATCAGGATCGGTTTAAACCGTACGTTTCGATGGAGGATGAAAAAGGAAATTTCCATTGGCTGTTTGATGGCTTTTTGTTTTTGGAAATCCATAACGGGAACGGTCGAGGTTTTGCTTCCTATTATCAGAAGCAGGCAGCTCGGAAAGCAGAATGGAAGAAGCTGGTTGATGATTATTTTACTCCGGGATTGAATATCTGCGCATTGGATGATGCTATTGAAGCAGCACGGAAAGAGAATCCGAAAAATTTCACCAAACGAAAAATCGTACTTGGGATGCCGGAACCTATTCCGAATGTGACTTATTGGGGAGGAATCGACGGGAAATCTTTGGATTTTAGTAAGATGGAAGACCGTTTGGCAGCCTGTTGCTGGTTTGTGGATTATGTAAAAAAGAAATTTAAAGAGGCAAAATTGAAGAATGTGGAAATTTCCGGTTTCTATTGGATTGCAGAAGAAGCGACGAATAGCCGCGATTTGGCAAAAAATGTAGGAGATTATGTCAGGGAGAACGGATATAATTTCAATTGGATTCCTTACTTTAAGTCGGATGGCTTTAAGGAGTGGCGCAACTTGGGATTTGACATTGCCTATTTGCAGCCGAATTATTTCTTTAATGAGAAAGTCCCTTATGAGCGGATGGACGAAACGAGTAAGCTGGCTTTTGAAAACGGTATGTGTGTCGAGATGGAATTTGATGAACGTGCACTGAAAAGCAAGGGATACGGTTATCGGTTGAGGGATTATATCAAAGCGTTCGACCAATACGGTATTTTTGAGGATTTGCCTATTGCCTATTACCAAGGAGGAACGGCATTTTATGATTTGTTCCATTCGTTTGAAGCCGAAGACAATGCCCTCTATATGGAACTTGCCCGTCGTATAGCAGTACGGCAGGAGAAGCCGGAATTGAAAGGTATGGAGCATATAAAGGCTCTTATGGAGTAAAGAATAGCTCGTATGTAACAAATTGAAATATATTGGTTGCCGGAAAGCCTGTTCCACGATTGTGTGGAACGGGCTTTTTGCTTTTCTCCGGAACAGTTTGCAGTATTTTGTCATATCGCCGCGATTGTCTAACTTTGCACTTTTTAAAGAAATAATGCAATTTGTAGAATTATGAAATCGGATATAGAGATAGCGAGAGAGACCCCTTTGTTAAAAATCAAAGAAGTTGCGAATCGAATCGGTATTCCAAAGGAGGATGTTCAGAACTATGGCAAATATATGGCGAAACTTCCCCTGCATTTGATTGATGAGGAACAAGTAAGGCAGCATAATCTGATACTTGTTACAGCAATTACTCCTACAAAGGCAGGGATAGGCAAGACAACTGTTTCGATAGGATTGGCTTTGGGATTGAACCGGCTTGGAAAGAAAGCTATTGTTGCATTGCGTGAGCCTTCTTTAGGACCTTGTTTCGGGATGAAAGGCGGTGCAGCCGGTGGTGGCTATTCCCAGGTCTTGCCGATGGAAAATATCAACCTGCACTTTACAGGCGATTTCCATGCAATTTCGTCTGCCCATAATATGATTACGGCATTATTGGACAATTATATTTATCAGCATAGGGGAACCGGATTCGGTTTGAAGGAGATAAAGTGGAAGCGTGTGCTCGATATTAACGACCGGAGCCTGCGGCATGTAGTGTCCGGATTGGGAGGGCAAGCCAACGGCATTCCTACGGAAACGGGTTTCGATATTACTCCGGCTTCCGAGATAATGGCAATCTTATGTCTTGCATCCGATTTGGAAGATTTGAAACGTCGCATCGGGAATATATTGTTGGGATATACTTATTCCGGCGATGCGTTCACGGTAAACGATCTTGGTGTGGCTGGTGCCATAACTGTTTTGCTGAAAGATGCGCTTCTCCCGAATCTGGTGCAGACAACAGAGAACACGGCTGCATTTGTTCATGGCGGACCTTTCGCCAATATTGCCCACGGGTGCAACTCTTTGCTTGCCACTAAGATGGCTTTGACATTTGGTGAATATGTTGTAACGGAAGCCGGATTCGGTGCGGATTTGGGTGCGGAAAAGTTCATGAATATAAAATGCCGGAAAGGCGGACTTCAACCGAAAGTTACGGTGATAGTTGCTACTTCCCAAAGTTTGAAGCTGCATGGAGGTGTAGACGAAGCACATATCAAGGAGGAGAACATCGAAGGCTTGGCAAGAGGCTTCGTGAATTTGGATAAACATATCGACAATATGCGCAGCTTCGGGCAGGAAGTGATAGTTACATTCAACCGTTATGCCAACGATACGGATGCCGAAATAGAAATGGTGGCGGAGCATTGCAAGGCGTTGGGTGTCGGGTTTGCCGTGAATAATGTCTTTGCCGAAGGGGGTGAAGGTGGTTTGGAACTTGCCCGGCTTGTTGTGCAGACAATCGAGCAGAAACCTTCATCTTCAGTAGCGTTTACTTATAACAATGAGGATTCGGTGAAAGAAAAGATACGGAAAGTTTCGGAGTCGATTTACGGAGCGGCTTCGGTTTCTTATACGATGCTTGCTGAAAAGAAAATTAAACAGATAGAAGAACTTGGCATTTCCGATTATCCGATATGTATTGCGAAAACGCAATATTCTTTTTCTGCCGACCCGAAAGCCTATAATCTGATTGAGGGATTTGAACTTAAAGTGAGAGATATCGTTATCAATAAAGGTGCTGAGATGATAGTTGTTATTATGGGTGATATTATGCGTATGCCGGGGTTACCGAAAGAACCTCAAGCGAAGAAGATAGATATTGTAAATGGCTTGGTTGAAGGATTGAGTTAATTCCGATATCTCCAGATAGATATTCCGGTTTATAGAAAAAAGATGCGCGGACTTTTTAAAAGTTCCGCGCATCTTTTTTTAGAAAATTGTACGTTTTTCAACGCCTTCATTGGTTATTTTTACCGGATTGATGAATCCGTCTTTGTCGAATGTCAGTTTTTCGATGCAAGTGACACGGTGGTTGCCATTGTTGTCTCCCAGCGGATGTCGGTGATAAATGATGTAATAATCATTTGTCCCGGGGATGTTGATGACAGAATGGTGCCCGGCACCGGTCGCTACAGTCGGGTCTTGTTCCAGAATTTTCTCGATTCTTTTGAACGGACCGAACGGAGAATCGGCAATTGCGTAGGCTACGCAATAATCAGGACCGGTCCATCCGCCTTCGCTCCACATGAAGTAATATTTCCCATCGCGTTTGAACATGAACGGACCTTCAACGTATCCTTCGGGAGTGACCTCTTTATAGATTTCCCCGTCTTCGAACGGGACGAGGGTTTTAAAGTCATCGCTTAACTTTACGATATTGCAGTGCCGCCATCCGCCGTAATACATATAATAAGTACCATCGTCATCTTTATATACGAATTGGTCGATGGGTTGTGCGCCATTGACAATGTCATTAATCAACGGTTTCCCGATAAGGTCTTTGTAAGGACCTTCCGGCTTGTCGCTGACGGCAACGCCGATGCCGCCGATCTCACCTTCGTGCACGTCGTTTGCTCCAAAAAAGAGATAGTACTTGTTGTCTTTTTTTATTACAGCCGGAGCCCACATGGCCCGTTTTGCCCACTTGACCTCCGAAGTATCTATGATGGAAGTATGTTTCGTCCAATTCACCAAATCTTTGGAAGAAAAACAGTCGAGCGCAATCTGTTTTTCATAAACTTCGCTCCGGGTCGGATAAATCCAATAAGTATCACCATATATTATCGCTTCCGGATCGGCATACCAGCCTTCAAAAATCGGATTCCCGCTTTTTTCTTGTGCGTTTGTAAAAAGTGGCGCCATCATTAGCAGGCTGTACAAAATGGTTTTCTTCATATATAATTATTTTTTGATGTGAAATCGTTATTGAAATCTTTCCTTGTTTGTGCAAAAATATAAAAATAAAATTGACGGACGATTTATGGGGTTGCATTTCTTTTTGCCGGAAAGGTTTTCAAGGATGTACCGGGTTATGTTGTTTTGTTGCTTTTATCTGCTTTCAGCTATTCTTGTCCATATCGGGAAGTAAGTTCTCGTTCTCCAAAATAGCTTCCATTTTCGGACGAAAAGCGTCACCCCCATTGTTCTAACTGGTGGATAATGGGTAACAAGCTCCGTCCTTCTTCTGTAATGGTGTATTCTACACACGGAGGAACTTCTGGATAAATGGTTTTTCGAATCATGCCGTGGACCTCCAGTTCTTTTAGCTGCTGGTTGATGACACGCGGGCTGGCATCCCGGAAAAGACGATGCAGTTCGCTGGGACGTTTGTCTCCTTCTTCAAGGCGGTAAAGGATGCACGATTTCCATTTTCCGCCCATTACTTCGAGGGCGATTTTTACGCCGCAGTCCAAATCCAAAGGAATTTTTTTCTTGTACAATGTTTGATATTTTCTGGTTATGTTGCAAAGTTAAATATTTTCGGAACAAGTAGGGTGAATTAATCCTATAAGGATTAATTTTTCCCTGCTTGCGTGTATATTTCCCATTGTATAACTTTGTTTCCAGAAAGGAGGAACCGGAGTGGACAGACTAAAATTTTTCAAATCGGCAGGGGCTTTGGTTTTTACAATAGCAGTGGAATCATACCCGTTGCCTGCCAAAATTTGCGGCTCGCTTTACGGTTTACCGGAAAAGAATAATTCAACCAATAAAGAAAGTGGAACAATGAAACACAAATGTAAAATTACGGTCTTGAAACGGGAGTGCTATCAGGATTTGCAGAGTAAGTATTTGGCAGATCCGAAGTCGGGTCCGTGCCCTTTCTTCCATGAGGGGCAAGAATTTATCGTGGATAGCGATAATTTCTTTCGGATGTTGCATGGAACTTTTTGTGCTGAAGCATGGGACTGCATCAGCCGTTACGTTTATGCAGCGTTGCAAGGCGGTTCGATTATGCGCGGATGGACAAACGACGAGAAAGTAATGATAACGTGTTGTAACGACGGTACGCGTCCCGTAGTTTTCAAGTTGGAGCGGATAGACGAAGAATGATGATTTTACCGGAATACCTGTTTTGACTGGTATTCCGGTATTTGTAAGGGGAATTTTCTGTTAGTCTTATTGGTTAATGCGTTTGGCAAGCCCGCCTTCGGCTGTTTCTTTATATAAAGAGGGCAAATCTTTTCCTGTCTGCTGCATGACATCCACCACTTGGTCGAAACTTACCCGGTGTTTTCCATCGGAAAAGTTTGAATAGGTATTGGCATCTAACGCTCGTGCAGCGGCAAATGCGTTTCGTTCGATGCAGGGAATTTGTACTAATCCGCAGACCGGGTCGCATGTAAGTCCTAAGTGGTGTTCCAATCCCATTTCAGCTGCATATTCGATTTGGGCAGGTGTCCCTCCGAATAGTTGGCTGGCAGCAGCGGCGGCCATAGCGCAAGCAACGCCTACTTCTCCTTGACAACCTACTTCCGCTCCAGAGACGGAAGCATTCGTGCGTACCACATTCCCGAATAATCCGGCTGTCGCCATTGCCCGGAGGATGCGGGAATCCCGAAATTCGCGGGTCTCTTTCAGGTAATACAGGACGGCAGGCAAGACACCGCAAGAGCCGCAGGTGGGAGCCGTCACAATTTTTCCGCCGCAGGCGTTCTCTTCGGAGACTGCCAACGCATAGGCGTAGACCATTCCCCTGTTTTTTATACTTCCGTGAAACCCTTTTGCCCGAATCATATAGTCGCTTGCTTTCCGGCGGATTCCTAATCCACCGGGCAGGACTCCTTCTGCTTCCAGTCCGCGATGGATGGCTTCCTGCATGACTTTCCATGCTTCGGCAAGGTAATCCCAAATATCCGAACCTTCGTTTTGTTCTACATACTCCCAATATGAACAACCGGTTCTTTCGCACCAATCTTGTATGTCATGGATGGTATGCATGGAATAAATTTGTTCGGTTTTTAGTTCGTTGAATGATTCGTTTGCTAAAGTGCCGCCTCCGATACTGTAAACCGTCCAACTCTCAGTCTGTTTCCCGTTAGCGTCGAATGATTCGAATTTCATCCCGTTTGGATGGAATGGCAGAAATTTTTTTGGCTGCCAGATGATTTCGGTTGGCGCTATGGGCTGGAGGACGTGTAGGATTGCCGTATCAGTCATGTGTCCTTTTCCGGTTGCTGCAAGGCTACCGTATAGGGTTACAACGAATTTTGAAGCGTCTTTATGTCGTTCTGAGAACATCTGTGATGCTCTGACCGGTCCCATCGTATGACTGCTGGATGGTCCTAAGCCGATTCGATATATTTGTTTTATGGATTCCATATTGCTCTTATTGTTTTATGTACATGCAAATGTATAAAAATCTGCGGGAAAATTCCTCGTAATGCGGATTGCCGGAGCAGGTGGTTGCCAGATAATATTATGGTAATTTCTGGTACAGTTCCTGCAACGCATTTTCAAAATCGGGATCATTTGTCAGGTTATAGGCGATTTCCACATCTCTTGACGCATCGGAAAAGTTTTTCATCCATGTATTGCAGATTGCCCTGTAATAGTAAGCGACAGGGTCTGTCTTGAAGTCTTCGGTTTCGATAGCCTTATCCAAATCGTTTTTTGCCTTTTCCCATTGTTCTTGGTTCATATAAACGAGAGCCCTGTAACAATAGTGGTCGGGTTGTTCCGGATTTATGTTTATCACGTGGTTGAGATCCTGCAGCGCACTATCATAATTCTTCTGGTATTGGTAGAGCGATGCACGGTTGATATAGGCCGTCACGCTGTTCGGGTGCTCTTCAATGGATTTGCTGAAGAAATATTCGGCATCACTGAAATTGTTGATGGAGAAAGAGAGAATGCCCATCGCGTTCAGCACCTGTTCATCGTCTGGACGCTCTTTTAGGATATTGGTGAATATCTCTTGGGCGGTGGCCACATCGCCTTCGTGCATGGACGCGTATCCATAATCTTTCTGGTAGTTTTCCGTGTCGTAATGTAATTCGTTGCGGAAGATGTCAAGGTTTATGTTTGTGAATTGCCAGCCCCTGGAGGTATGCCCGTATGTGATGTCTATAAACCGGAGCTTTTCCGGATGATTAATGGCAGGGAAGAAAACTTTGAAGCGGTAAGTTGAAGCTACGGGTACGTGTGTGCCGTTGGCTTTGTTTACACCCAGAGTGCTCGATGTGAGATGATATTTCTCACCACTCTCTTTGTCGAGTATCATAAATCCTTCATCACCTTTGTTCAGCTCGCACCAAATATAATGGTCTCCGGCAAATATGTCCAGATTTGTGAAGGAAAAATAACCGATGGTGGCGTCATCTTTGAACTCGAGTGCGTTTAGTATGATGTTATTGCTGCGTTTTGCCCGAAGGTTTAGGATTAAGAAATTTTCTTTCTTGTTGAAAAGTGGGTTTTCTTTAGAAAAGGTGTTGTCGGTCAGTGCGTTTATTTTCTCGTCATCGATGGAGATCCCGAAATTCAGGTTTTGTCCGCCTGTCCGTCCGAAAGTGGCTACGGCAATAACGTCGCCGTTATCATCGAGAATGGCGCTGCCGCTGCTCCCCGGTGAAATCGGTGCGGTAATTTGGATGATTTCGCCATGTGAATCTTGTCTCAACGAAGAGACGATACCTTCCGATATCGTCTGCTCTAGACCTAACGGTGCGCTGATGTTGTATATCCGGTCGCCATTTTCTGCTTTCCGGCGTGAGAAATCCAGATAGGCGAATTTTTCCGACGGGTCATGTTTTGTGGAGAATTTTACGATGTCCCATTGTTTGTCGGATGCTGTTACTTTATCGATTTCATAAATTTGTCCCTCTTTGGTTTTCAATATGGCTTTGACGGATTCGTCCAAAACATGGTAGTTTGTAATACCGGTTCCCTCTTTGTCGATGAAGAATCCGGAACCGCTTCCCGAGGGGGAGCCGTATTCATCGAACGTATAGATGATAAACGTTGCGTCTTCCGTTTCGGCAATTATGGTTTTCAGGCCTTTTTTGCAAGAGACCATACATAAAAGGAACAATATTGGTAAAAATAGATTCCGTTTCATGACTTATTCAAGTTTAAAATTCGGGTCTTTCTTAAGTATTTTCTTTTTTGCCGGGGCTTGTTTTACGGTATTGTTCTGGAACGTATTCGCCGGAGTTTGCCCTGATGTGTTATAATCGTTCAGTCCGTACTCCTCCAGCACGCGCATTCCACTTCCTCCGGCTTGACGCAAATCGCTGATGCCGCTCTCGTCGGAGATAGCTAATTTGCAGAGCCCTCGAATCAAGTATGAGTTTTCATCGTTCGGCTTGTAGCTGAGAGCGAAATCGCAATCTTTGATTGCCGACTGGTAATGCTCTTGTTGTGCATGGGCATAAGCACGCATATAATAGACATCGAACGATTTGTATTGGTGCGAATCGATAACTTCCGATAGAATCCGGACTACATCGTTATAACGTTCGTTTGTGAGTGCGGTGTTTGCTTGTTGGATTTTTGGTTTGACAATACCGTAAAGCGTTTTCCTCTTGATATGAAAATTGGTTACCCGCAGATATGCAGCTGATCCGGCCATGATATATATCGCTGCAACGGATTTGGCACCTTCGAAAGTGACAACCGGTTCTTTTTGCAATCCGGAATAAACGGAAATTGTAGAGTTGCCGTCGTACACAATCCGAACTTCCCGTTCGTCCAAGTCCAAGGCGTTCTGCCAAATATTTGAGATACTATTGTAACTGTCCGTATAGGTGTAAGCATTGTTGTAGTTTTTCCGGTTGGAATAGCATTGTGTATAGGAGCGTTTCCCTGAGAATTTGTCGTTTACTTGTATCTGGAATCCCCAATAGATGGACCCTTTGTGCCATTCTTCTTTTAGTTTTCCTTTTTTCTCTCTGTATACTTTATATTTGTAGTCTGGTCTGTTATTGTTGTTTCTGATAGTGAATGAAATTTCGTATGGGCGCGTTTCTTCCCATGATATACCCAACGTAACATATTCGGCGTGCCATGAGTTGTTCTTTTTTGTTTCTTTGTCTTCGGCAATTAAATTGGCAACGGATAAATCTTTCAAGGTGTTGTTGTACACGGAAAGGTTGCTGCTGGGCGTCCATGCCAATTTGCTGTCGTCTACAATTTCCCATTCTTGCTCGGTCTGTGCTTGCAGCGTTAAATTTGAAAGCAATAGGAAAAACAATGAACATAGAAAAAATTTCCCTGTATCCCGGCTTGCGGAGCAGATATTTACCAATAAAAATGTACCCATCTCTTCCTTTTTTAATCTTTAGGCAAATTTAAGCAAAAAAGAGCAGATAACCTTATTTGCCAGAGAGATTGTTGCAGCTGTTTACGAAATTTGTTATTTGATAGGTGTATATCGGAACTTTTGAGTAGTTTTGTCTCCACTTAAAGAATTTTGTGTGTTACCTGATAAAATCGTTTTCCAGAATAATATTATTGTATGAATAATAATTTTTGTTTAAAGATGCTTGTTTTCGTTGCTTGCTGTTGGTTTGTCGCATCCTGCAACGAAAACGAAGATTTTCAGCCGAAGAGATATACTGTGAGTGGAAAAGTGGAAAAAGGTCCTTTTGTTAGTGGATCGACGGTCGTTATGCAGCCGATGGATGCGAAGTTACAGGCGTCGGGAGAGACCTATTCTGCCGTAATATTGGATGATGTCGGAAACTTTGCTTTCGGAACCAAACTTTTGAATGTGCCTTATGCGGAACTGACAGCTACCGGTTATTTTTTTAATGAGGTCAGCGGTGCGCTCTCTTCCGGAATGCTGAATCTAAGGGCACTTGTGGATTTGTCGGATGAATCGACGATAAATGTAAATATCTTGACTCATTTGAAATATCCGAGAATAATAAAACTTATTGCTTCAGGAAAGACTTTTGAAGAAGCCAACAGACAGGCGCAAGAGGAACTCTTTGCTTCTTTTGGCCTTTCCGAATATTCTCAAGAGGATGCGGCATCTTTCTCCATTGTAAGTGGAAATGACCAATCGGCTGTTTTGATAGCTGTGTCTTCATTGCTTTTAGTCGACAGGAGTGAAGCAAGCGTTACGGAATATCTGGCGAAACTCTGCCGGGAGTTCGGTGAAAACGGCACTTTCTCTGAACAGACAAAGGTGCAGATAAAGGAAGACCGGAAAAAACTGTCAGGCCGGTTGGATGATATAAGAAGTAATATTGTCGAGCGGTATGCTGAGTTGGGAATGTCTGTTGAAGTGAAAGATCTGGCTCGTTTCTTTGATTGGGACGATAGCGGGAAAGTCGGAGATGAAATATTGCAAGAGGGTGAAAAGATAATAATTGAAACGACACGGATAGAGATTCCTAATACAGGAGGGTCGTATCAGGTAAAAATAATATCGCCTATTCCGGTTTATTTGGAACCGGTAGTGGATAGTGACGAAGGAAGTGTATCAATAGACCCCGACCAACTGTTTGAAAACCTGTATGAGGGAGAAGAAAACCAGCATATGTCGGAGGAGAAGCTTATTAAAGATAATGTACTGACGATAGATGTCGCACCATTGAACTGCCGGGTGGGAAAGACAATGACTGTTTATCTTTATGATTGTTTAGGTAATGAACTTGGAACGATAGAATTGGTTCAGGCTGGAAACAGTAACGCTTCCATTCCTCTTTTAGGCAGTGAAGCGGAGGTGTTTGTGAATGGAATGGCAGAGGAACTCTCAAGCGCATTTTCGGAATATTCGGTATTGGAACAATATTATCATTACAATAAGGATATCGGTTTGGTAAATCAGTACGTATATCCGGAATGCAGTCCGATTTTTGATAGCTGGAGTGCTTTCTATAGATTCAACCGGATGAATTTGTTGCTTAAAGATACTGATGAAAAACGTTTGGGCGTTTGGCAGGATATCTTTGATGTGTTTGATGCCATGCAATATTATTATACGGTAGTTGCCTGGGGCGGAGTACCCCGTATTACGGAATATGATTGGTATCAAGGTGGAAATTGGACGATTCCGAGGAATGACGCAGATAGCATCTTGTATGATTTGCAGGAAAATTTGGAACAGGCTGTTGAAACGCTTGATAATAAGAAAAACGAATCACTTAAAGATGCAAATGGGTTCTTCTTTCTGTCGAAAGATGTGGCGGATTTTTTGTTGGCAAACATCTGCATGTACCAGCATGATTATGGAAAGGCTGCTGCTTTTTTGCGGAATATCATGGATAATGGCTTTTACGAATTAGACGGTTCCAATTATAGTATGAAGGAAACAATTGATAGAATTTTGGCAGAGAAAAGCGGAAAAGAACTCCTTTTTGCTTTTTATGTGAATAATGGATCGAGAGGAAGCCGTTCACGTTCCGTAATCACAATCCAATATCCACCACTTATTCCGTTAATGACTTATACGGATGTGGTTCTTTCGTATGCGGAATGTTTGTACAAGCAAGGCGATATGGCAGAGGCAAAGGAACAATTGATGCGTGTTGTTGAAGCGAAAAATATTACTGTGGGTGATGATGTTTGGAATGGAATAGTTGATGCTCGAAAGCAGTTGTTGCTTTATTGTAACAGCAATTTCGCTTTTATGAAGAGGAACGGCTTGGCTATAGCAGAATATGGTGTGGAAGATTACCGCCTGTTATGGCCTATTCCCCAAAGCGAGTTATTTAACAATCCTGCGATGAAACAGAATCCGGGATATTAAGGATAGAAAAGTTCGTATATGGAGAGGACGAGCAATGACCGGATAATAAATTTGGAACAATTGCGAAACTTTATGTAGTTTTGTGAACTTCAAAAATGAATATACGTTGATATGGCAGACGACAAAAAAGTAATCTTCTCGATGGTGGGGGTCAGTAAGATATTTCCTCCGCAGAAACAGGTGCTGAAAAATATTTATCTGTCGTTCTTTTATGGGGCGAAGATAGGAATTATAGGTTTGAACGGTTCTGGGAAATCAACTTTATTGAAAATAATAGCTGGTGTCGATAAAGATTTTCAAGGGGACGTGGTTTTCTCTCCCGGGTATAGTGTCGGATATTTGGAACAAGATCCGAAATTGGAAGCAGGTAAAACCGTGAAAGAAGTTGTTCAGGAAGGTGTGCAGCCGATTGTTGATTTGTTGCAGGAATACGAACAAGTGAACGAACAATTCGGTGATCCGGAAGTTCTTGAAAATCCTGATAAGATGGACGAATTAATTGCCAGGCAATCAGATTTGCAGGACAAAATAGATGCCGCTGACGCTTGGAATCTTGATAGTAAATTGGAACGGGCAATGGATGCTTTGCGCTGTCCCCCGGAAGATCAGGTGGTGGATACACTTTCCGGAGGGGAACGCCGCAGGGTAGCTTTGTGCCGGCTGCTGTTGCGTCAGCCGGATATCTTATTGTTGGATGAGCCGACGAATCATTTGGACGCGGAGTCGATAGATTGGTTGGAACAACATTTGCAGCAGTATGCGGGGACCGTTATTTGTATTACCCATGACCGTTATTTTCTCGACCATGTAGCAGGTTGGATTCTGGAATTGGATCGAGGTGAGGGCATTCCTTGGAAAGGAAATTATTCCTCTTGGCTCGACCAAAAAACAAAACGTATGGCTCAAGAGGAAAAACAAGCCAGTAAGCGTCGGAAGACCCTTGAACGGGAGTTGGAATGGATAAATATGTCTCCGAAAGCGCGGCAGGCAAAAGGCAAGGCAAGGTTAAATTCCTATGAAAAGCTGTTGAATGAAGACCAGAAAGAGCGCGAAGCAAAATTGGAAATCTTCATCCCTAATGGTCCGCGTTTGGGGAATAAGGTAATTGAAGCGCAACATGTTGCCAAATCGTTTGGAGATAAGCTATTGTTTGATGATTTGAATTTTGTATTGCCGCCGAATGGAATCGTAGGCGTTATAGGTCCTAATGGCGCTGGAAAGACAACCCTTTTCAAAATGATAATGGGGCAGGAGACTATCGATAAGGGAACGTTCGAAGTCGGTGAGACTGTTAAAATCGGTTATGCAGACCAGACCCATAAAGATATTGACCCGAACAAGACAGTTTACCAAGTCGTTTCGGGAGGAAATGAGCTGCTTCGTGTTGGAGGAAAAGAGATAAATGCCCGTGCGTATTTGTCTAAATTTAATTTTTCCGGGTCTGATCAAGAAAAGTTGTGTGGTGTTCTTTCTGGCGGTGAGCGGAATCGTTTGCATTTGGCTCTGACGTTGAAAGCGGAAGCAAATGTCTTGCTGCTGGATGAGCCAACGAACGATATAGATGTCAATACCCTCAGGGCATTGGAGGAAGGTTTGGAGAATTTTGCGGGATGTGCTGTTGTCGTATCGCACGACCGTTGGTTTCTCGACCGTATCTGTACGCATATACTTTCCTTTGAAGGAGATTCAAATGTTGTGTTTTATGAAGGAACTTATTCGGAGTATGAAGAATATAAGCGCAAACAATTGGGATATGAGGAGCCAAAACGTGTCCGTTATCGTAAACTGATTAATAATTAAAATGCTATAAACAATGAAAAAGCTTACACTATTTTTGGCGTTGATGGCGTCAGCGTTTGTGAACAATCCGGTTGATGCCCAAAAAACAGTAAATCTGTTTAATGGAAAAGATTTGTCGAATTGGGATTTTGTTGTGGAAGGAAATAAAGTTCCTGCATCGGACGTTTATTATGTGCAAGACGGTTTGATCCGGATAGCCGGGCAACCTATTGGTTACATGTACACGAAAGAAATTTACAAAAACTTTAAATTGCATGTGGAATGGCGTTGGGTCGATGGAAAAGAATCCAATAGTGGTATATTCGTATTGGTAGAAGATGTAAAGAATCCTTTCCCGAAAGCCGTAGAGTGCCAGCTTCATGCAGGAGATGCCGGTGATTTTGTGCTGCTTGGCGGTTCTGACTTGATTGAATATCAAAAAGAAAAGAATAAGCCGCGCCCGGAGTTTCCGGTAGTGAAGAAAGATAAGGAATCAACAGAAAAAGCTGCCGGCGAATGGAATGAAGCAAATATCTTTGTCCGTGATGGTGTAATCACCGTTTATATCAATGGCGTTTATCAAAATACGGGTACGAGCTTGACAAAAGAGGGGCATGTTGCTTTGCAGAGCGAAGGTGGTCCGATTGAATTTCGCAATGTGAAATTGACACCGATGGAATAAATTCATTTAGATATGTAAGAAACTGTTCTGAAACATCTGTTTTGGAGCAGTTTCTTTTTGGAGATGGTATATTGGATTTGAAAAATAGTAAAAATATCATGAAAAGGTTTTTATCTTGTTTTCTGCTGTTTGTCGGCATGTTATTACCTTGTAATGCCGAAAACCGTTGGCATATTAATTCGGATGGTAGCATATCTTGGTCGGTCAAAGAGAATGATTCTCATAAGGACCACATAGAAATGAGTGGATTAAAGGTTTCCACAGTGTTACGTTACGGCGTAAATCCGGATGGTTCTTTCTATCTTAACCGGAGCATTGTTTGGCCTTTGTTGCGAACAATTCCGAACAATACCCATGCGAGCCTGATGCGTCGCTTCGGGTACGATGTTATCCAACAAATTAATTTAAACGGCTATTCGTTATCGGACGAGAAAGTAGAGGAGATAACGCTCGACGGGACATTAACCGTGCGGAGTTTGTTTAACAGGGGAAGCAATTGGGAGTTGGAACTGACAAGAAAAATATTCCCTTCGACTACAAAAGCATCGGTGTGTGAGATATACCGTTTCCGGAATACGGGAAAAGAAAATGCGATGTTGGATATTCCTTCTGGATTGGTTGCTATGGAAACTGAAGAGTCGGTGGGTGTCGACGGCAGCTATCATTTGGTTACATTTATCGATGGGGGAAAATCGCAAATCTTGAAGCCTGGTGAGACTGCTGAATTTCATGTGGTGATATCAGGATACAAGAAGAGTGAACAGGTTGTTCCGGTTGATGTACAAAAAGAATTGGAAGCCCGGATGGCACTGGTGAAACAATGGAAAGATAATTTGATATTGGAAACGCCGGATACGGTTATCAATACGATGTTTTCTTTTGCAAAAGTGCGTGCTTCCGAAAGTATTTATGATACAAAAGGAGGTTTGATGCACGGACCGGGCGGCGAATCTTATTACGCTGCGATATGGGCTAACGACCAAGCCGAGTATGTCAATCCTTTTTTCCCGTTTTTGGGATACGAAATCGGGAATAAGTCTGCTTTTAATTCGTTCCGGTTGTTCGGCAATTACATGAATGAACAATACGATAAGCTCCCGAGTTCAATCATCGCGGAAGGTCTGGATACGTGGGGCGGAGCTGGAGACCGGGGAGATGCGGCGATGATTGCGTATGGAGCTTCTCGCTATGCTTTGGCAAGAGGTGACAAACAGGAGGCTGAACAGCTTTGGCCGCTGATAGAGTGGTGCCTTGAATATTCCCGCCGCCAACTGAACGAAGAGGGTGTGGTAAAGTCGGATGCAGATGAGTTGGAAAATCGTTTTCCTGCCGGAGAAGCGAACCTGTGTACCTCCTCTTTGTATTACGATGCGCTCAATTCCGCCGTTTATTTGGGGAAAGAATTGGGGAAACCAGCTAAGCAAATATCTGATTACAGGAAAAGGGCTGTGCTTCTCCGCGAGAATATAGACCGTTATTTTGGAGGGAATGTTGAGGGATTTGATACATACCATTATTATAAAGGGAATGATGTCTTGCGGTCGTGGATATGTATACCTTTGACAGTTGGTATTTATGATAGAAAAGAAGCAACAGTGAGTGCATTGTTTTCTCCGCGTCTTTGGACAAAGGATGGTTTGTTGACTCAAGCCGGGAGCGAAACTTTCTGGGATCGGTCGACGCTTTATGCGTTACGTGGCGTTTTTGCTTGCGGGGAGACGGAAAAGGCTCTTGGCTATTTGCAATATTATTCCAATACCCGGTTGTTAGGTGAACATGTACCCTATGCAATAGAGGCATGGCCGGAAGGAAACCAACGGCATTTGTCTGCTGAGAGCGGATTGTATGCACGTATTGTGACAGAAGGTTTGTTTGGCATACGCCCCACCGGATTACGCTCATTTACCTGTACGCCCCGTCTGCCGAAAAACTGGGAAAACATGGCGTTGCGGAAAATCAGGGCTTTCAATGCAAACTTCGATATTTTGGTAGAACGTCGGTCGCAAGAAAAAATCCGCGTTACCATTGTCTGCAACGGAAAGCATGTTTTAAAGAAAACAATTGAGGATGGTGCATCTTTGCAGGTTAAGTTGTAATTTGTGCGGGCATATTCATTAAAGATAAAAAGCGCACTCTCCATGACGCGAGGGGCGCTTTTATGTTTTTTTATTTATAGCAAATTTATTGCCTTAAAATTATCATGTAATTTTGTGCTTTTTAATGGCAGATTTTATAGTATTGATTTGGTTTTATGAGTGCGATGATGATGGAGCATCCGGATTATTTGTTTGAAAGTAGTTGGGAAGTGTGCAACAAAGTCGGAGGAATTTATACAGTATTGTCAACAAAGGCATACACCCTTCAGCAAACATTTCAAGACAATGTCATTTTTATTGGTCCGGATATTTGGAAAGATAAAAAATCACCGGATTTTAAGGAAACGGATTTATTTGCAGATTGGAAGCAATATGCGGAAAAAGAGAATTTGCGTGTAAAGGTCGGACGATGGAATGTCCCGGGAGAACCTCCAGTTATTTTAGTGGATTATGCGCCGTTCTTCACGGAAAAAAATACTCTTTTCTTTTCCATGTGGAATGATTTCAAGGTTGATTCGATACATGCTTATGGCGATTATGATGAATCTTGTATTTTTGCTTATGCGGTAGGGAAAGTAATTGAAAGCTTTTACCGTTTTTATCATCTGGAAGAGAAGAAAGTTGTTGCCCTGTTCAATGAATGGATGTTGGGGATGGGACTTCTTTATTTGCAGAAGAAAGTCCCTGCCATAGCGACTTTGTTTACGACCCATGCGACTTCAATAGGGCGTTCTATCGCCGGAAACAATAAGGCGTTATATGCCTATATGGATGGTTATCATGGCGATCAGATGGCTCAGGAACTGAATATGGAGGCGAAACATTCCGTAGAAAAGCAGGCAGCCCATCACGCAGATTGTTTTACAACGGTAAGCGATATTACTGCGTTGGAATGCAGGCATTTGTTGGATAAACAACCAGATATTGTGACGCCAAACGGGTTTGAACCGAATTTTGTGCCAACGGCGGAACGTTATGAACGGAAAAGGGCGGCAGCACGGGAAATCTTGTTGAACGTAGCCGGGAAGCTTTTGGGCTATCCGATAGCTAAAGATGCATTTATAATACTGACGAGTGGCAGGTATGAGTACAGGAATAAAGGAATAGATGTCTTTATTGAAGCAATGGACCGTGTGCGTTTGAGCTGTGAGTTGCAGCGGGAGTCTGTTGCATTCATAATGGTTCCGGCATGGGTGAAAGAGACTCGTTCGGATTTGCAGTATGCGATAGCGAATAATTACCATACGACACTTCCGATGCAGTGCCCGTTTATTACTCATTGGTTGAATGAAATGGGTAATGACCGGATTTTAAATTATATTTTTCAGTGCGGATTTGCGAATAGTCAGTCGGATAAACTGAAAATAATTTTTGTCCCTTGTTATCTGAATGGAGAAGATGGAATTTTTAACTGCTCATATTATGATTTGCTGATTGGCGCAGATGTGACTGTTTATCCCTCTTATTATGAGCCGTGGGGATATACCCCGTTGGAAAGCATTGCATTCGGAATCCCGACGGTTACGACGAATCTGGCTGGGTTCGGGCTATGGGCGAAAAAATATCTCTCAGGGGATAATCTGGAAGAGGGTGTAGCTGTAGCAAACCGTACCGATTTCAACTATTTCGAGGTGGCTGATTTTATCAAAAACCAACTGATAAATTATGCAAAAAATAGCGCAAGTTCGAATCAAATCGTACGGGATAAATGTTTTAGTTTAGCAAAGCAAGCCGAATGGAATAAATTTATTTCGTATTATAACGAAGCTTTCAGCATAGCATTGTCGAATGCAGCAAAAAGAAATGGAAATAAATCATATTAAATTGTGCGGCGATATTTGTAACTTTGCAACTTAAATAAAAAAACTATTAGGTAGAGAACTCTTAAATTTCAAGATAATGAAAATAAAAGCGAATAACGCAAATGATCCTATTTGGAAAGAAGTGCACTCCCGTTTGCAATTGCCTAAAGAGTTACAGTGTCTTCAGGAATTGGCAACTAATTTGTGGTGGGTATGGAACTACGAGGGTGCCAAATTGTTTGGTAAACTTGATGCAGATTTGTGGAAGTCGACAGAAGGAAACCCTGTAATGTTGTTACAAAACCTTTCATACAACAGAGTAGAAGAGATTCTTTCTGATGAGGAATTGATGGGTGAAATCAACAAGGTCTATAAAGACTTTAAAACTTATATGTCCGAAAAAGTAGACGTATCTAAGCCAACGGTAGCATATTTCTCGATGGAATATGGTTTGACGAATGTATTAAAGATTTATTCCGGTGGTTTGGGCGTATTGGCAGGAGACTATCTGAAGGAGGCGAGCGACAGCAGGATTGACATGTGTGCTGTAGGTTTCCTTTACAGATATGGTTACTTTACGCAATCATTGTCGATGGACGGGCAACAAATAGCGAATTATGAAGCTCAGGATTTTTCCACGCTTCCTCTCACACAAGTGACCCAATCAAATGGAGAACCGATGCTTTTGGAAGTTCCTTATTCAGGACGAGTCGTTTATGCCCATATCTGGAAAGTGATGGTTGGTCGTGTTCCTTTGTATTTGATGGATACAGATATCCCGCAAAATAGCGAATGGGATCGTTCGATAACGCACCAGTTGTATGGTGGAGATTGGGAGAACCGTATGAAACAGGAATATATGCTTGGTATCGGTGGTATCATGATGTTGAACAAATTAGGCATCAAAAAACAAATATACCATTGTAACGAAGGGCATGCGGCATTGATCAATGTACAGCGTTTGGTTGATTTTATACAAAATGACGGATTGTCGTTTAATGAGGCGTTGGAAGTTGTTAGGGCTTCGTCGCTTTATACGGTACATACGCCGGTTCCTGCCGGACACGACTATTTTGACGAAGGTTTGTTCGGACGTTATATGGGCGAGTTCCCCGGCAAATTGGGTATCAGCTGGCAAGAATTTATAGACATGGGACGTGTCAATCCCGGAACAAACGAGAAATTCTGTATGAGTACGTTTGCTTTGAACACGTGCCAGGAAGCAAATGGCGTCAGCTGGCTGCACGGAAAAGTATCTCAACGTATGTTTGCTCCGATATGGAAAGGTTATTTCCCGGAAGAGTTGCACGTAGGTTATGTAACAAATGGTGTCCATATGCCGACATGGGCTTCAACTGAATGGAAAAAATTTTTCGCCGAGAATTTCGATAAGAACTTCTTCAAAGACCAATCCAACCAAAAATACTGGGAAGCTATCCAGAATATCCCGGATGAAGAGATTTGGAAAGTTCGAATGGCGTTGAAGAATAAATTGATTACATATATTAAGGAAAGGTATCAATATAATTGGCTGAAGAATCAAGGTGATCCGGCAAAGGTTATCGCTATTTTGGAAAAAATGAATCCAAATGCATTATTAATCGGATTCGGACGTCGCTTCGCTACTTATAAACGTGCGCATTTGCTGTTTACAGATTTGAACAGACTTGCAAAGATTGTCAACAATGAGAAATATCCTATTCAATTTGTCTTTACCGGCAAAGCGCATCCGGCAGATGGCGGAGGGCAGGGGCTGATAAAACGTATTATAGAGATTTCTCGTCTTCCAGAATTTGAAGGGAAAATCATATTCCTTGAAAATTACGATATGCGTCTTGCCCGTCATCTGATTGCCGGAGTGGATGTTTGGTTGAATACACCAACCCGTCCGTTGGAAGCGTCCGGAACATCCGGAGAGAAAGCCGAGATGAACGGTGTGATTAATTTCTCTGTGCTCGATGGTTGGTGGTATGAAGGTTACAGAAAAGGCGCAGGTTGGGCATTGACAGACAAACGTACTTACGAGAATCAACAATATCAAGATCAGCTTGACGCAGCTACGATTTATTTGACGCTGGAAAACGAAATCATTCCTACCTATTATGCGAAGAATAGTAAAGGCTACTCTCCGGAATGGATTCAATATATCAAAAATTCAATGTCGCAGATTGCGTATAACTATACCATGAAGCGTATGTTGGACGACTATATAGAGCGTTTTTATAACAAGTTGGCTACCCGTTATTCCGTTCTTGCCGACAACAATTTCGCAAAAGCGAAAGAAATCGCCGCTTGGAAAGAAGAGGTTGCCCAGCATTGGGACAGCTTCCAGGTAGAGTCTTTCACATGTGATGAGTCATTTGTTTCAGGACCGGTTGTCGGTCAGGAGACTACTTTCAAATTGGTTATCGACCGTCACGAGTTGAAAGGGTTGTTAGGTTGTGAAATGGTTCTGACGAAGGAAGATCCGGAAAAGCATCAGATGGTTGTCATTCTGACCCAGGAATTTGAGCTGAAGAAAGAGGAAGGTTCCAAGTTGTTCTTGGAATTGAAGCAGGCTCCTACGGAAACCGGGAATTATAAAGTCGGATTCCGCGTATTCCCGAAGAATGAGGATTTGCCGCATAGAATGGATTTTGCGTATGTTCGCTGGATTCAGTTATAGTTAATAATAAGCGAAAGAGTTACAATGGCATTGTATTGACGGTGCCTTTGTAACTCTTTTTGTATATAGGCGAGACATACTCTCTCCTAAACGGGAGAACGTTATTGCTGAGGAAACTTTGTAATTAAGGATATAATAATGGTAAAGGCTGTCTTTTTCGATATAGATGGAACGTTGGTAAGTTTTAAGACACACGAGGTGCCGTTGTCTACTGTTGAATGTTTGAAAGCCCTTCGGTCGAAAGGAATTAAAACGTTTGTCTCTACTGGCCGCATGTTAGGTTCAATAAATAATTTGGGCGATTTGCAATTTGACGGATATATCACGTTGAACGGTGGATATTGTTACATAGGGAAGGAAAAAGTTATTTATAAACATCCGATTGCGCAAGAAGATATTTTGGCGTTGCATGAATATATGGGCAAGCATCCTTTCCCATGTTCCTTTGTCACGGAGAGGGGTATTTTTATGAATTTCACGAACGAAGCAGCTGATGAGGTATTTGCCATGCTTAATTTCCCGAAACCTCCCATCTGTTCGCTGGAGGATTTGAAAGATGATACCTTTTATCAACTGATAGCCTTTTTCCCCTCGGGAAGAGAACAGGAGATTATGGCATTAATGCCGCATTGTGATGCGACGAGCTGGACTCCGGCGTTTGCCGATGTCGTTCCGAAAGGTAGCAGCAAGGCGATAGGAATGGACAAGATTATTGAATATTACGGGATATCGTTGGAAGAGACTGTCGCTTTTGGGGATGGCGGAAACGATATACCGATGTTGTCGCATGCTGGTATCGGGGTGGCGATGGGAAATGCTTCCGACACGGTGAAACAATCGGCTGATTTTGTCACTACATCGGTTGATGAAGATGGAATATTTAATGCTCTAAAGCATTTAAATGTTTTGTAATACTCCAGTTTTGACTTAATAAGCTAAGTATTAGTAAAATTCTAATTCGTTATTGAAAAAGAATATCTCTGATAAAAAAGAAAATAATGCTAAAAAAATATGTTATATAGCATATTTCTCGGATATTATTCCTATCTTTGCAATGAGTTAGAGAGAAATTAATATTTAGTTGAATTAATGTCACCCAAGAGTGGGAGACAAACAATTGGAGGAAAAAATTTATGTGTAAGAAAGAGAATCTAAACAATGAACGTACTTTAGCTATGTTACGTTACCAGGAAAATCGTTACAAGACTTTAGGCAACGGCTCGATGTGCCAACGCATTAACGCACAGATTCGTCAATTATTGGAAATGATGAATGCCAATAATGCCACGATGAATGCTACGACGATTTAAGTAACACTGAAACATTGATGCACTCTTGCAAGTTTTCTTGCAAGAGAATTTGGGAGGAGGTTTTATAGCAAATGGCTATTAAACCCTTTTTTATTTTATATAGGTATGTTTTTCTGTTCCTCCGCTGACCTTTTTTCCCTATTTTTGTGCTTCATAAGATTTCAACCTTTGATAAAAATCAGAAGTGGCAAAGAATAAGACTGTATATGTTTGCTCAAATTGCGGTGCAGATTCTCCCAAATGGCAGGGACGTTGCCCGAGTTGTGGCGAGTGGAATACGTTTGTGGAAGAGGTCGTACCCCAAACAAGTAGCTCCTCTTCCCGGCATTTGTCTTTCTCTCCGGAACAGAAAAACCGCATATCCCTTCAGGCTCTACGGGATATTCAGGCAGAGGATGAACCCCGTATTGATATGCAAGATGCAGAACTGAACAGGGTATTGGGCGGAGGATTGGTAAAAGGTTCGTTGGTTCTGATTGGCGGTGAACCTGGTATTGGTAAATCTACGTTGGTTTTGCAGACAATCTTGAAGCTGAAAGCGCTGAAAGTGCTTTATGTATCGGGTGAGGAGAGCTATAAACAGTTGAAACTGCGGGCTGACCGTCTTGCCGGGACGGATTCGGATTGCCAAATCCTTTGTGAGACGAATTTGGAACAGATACTCCTCCAAGCATCGAAAATACAGCCGGATTTGATGATAATAGATTCGATACAGACAATATATACGGAATCTATAGAATCTTCCATCGGGAGTGTTTCGCAAGTTCGGGAATGTAGCGTGGCAATACTTAAGTATGCCAAGGAGCATGGTGTTCCTGTCCTGTTGATAGGACATATCAATAAGGAGGGGAGCATAGCCGGTCCGAAAGTCCTGGAACATATTGTGGATACGGTGTTGTTGTTTGAAGGCGACCAACATTACATGTACCGGATTTTGCGGAGTATAAAAAACCGCTTCGGCAGTACTTCGGAGCTGGGTATATATGAGATGTGTTCAACCGGTTTGCGGGAAGTGAACAATCCTTCGGAGTTGTTGTTGACACAAGACTATGACGGATTGAGCGGAGTTGCCATCGCTGCGGCAATCGAAGGGGTCCGTCCGTTCTTGATAGAGACACAGGCGTTGGTCAGCTCTGCCGTGTATGGGACACCTCAGCGCAGCTCTACCGGTTTCGACCTCAGACGGATGAACATGTTGCTTGCGGTTCTTGAGAAACGGGCCGGATTTAAGTTGATGCAAAAAGATGTCTTCTTGAACATTGCCGGTGGATTGAAAGTGAACGATCCGGCAATTGATTTGGCAGTTATCTGTTCGATATTGTCATCCAACCTCGATATGTCTATTGAGCCGGGCGTATGTATGGCAGGGGAAGTTGGATTGTCGGGAGAAATCCGTCCTGTCAACCGTATTGAACAGCGTGTGCGTGAGGCTGAAAAGCTGGGATTTTCGCGGATATTGATACCGGGTAACAATCTGAAAGGTGTGGAATTGTCGAAATATAAAATAAGTATTATACAAGTAAAGACTGTGGAAATGGCTTTCCGGCAGTTGTTTAGCTAAAAAGGAGCCTATGATAAAAGAGAGCCAGTTGCGTCTGCTACCGGAAGAAGCAGCCAATGAGGATTTGTTGAAGCGGGCGTTTGCACGAGAAACCGGTATACCGGCAGATGAAATCAAGGGCATTCGCCTGTTGAAACGTTCTATCGATGCCAGGCATCGTACGATATATATAAATGTAAAGGTAAGAGGATATGTCAACGAATTGCCTTCTGGACCGGAATACCATCCGGTAGAATACCCGGATGTCTCTGCCGGGAAGAATGCAATTGTGGTAGGAGCCGGTCCCGGCGGTCTGTTTGCCGCTTTACGTCTAATCGAATTGGGCTTCCGTCCGATCGTTATTGAACGGGGAAAGAATGTGCGTGATCGAAAACGTGACATTGCCGCGATTAGCCGTGACCATCGGGTAGATCCGGAGTCGAATTACAGTTTCGGAGAAGGTGGAGCCGGCGCTTATTCCGATGGAAAGTTATATACGAGAAGCACGAAGCGGGGTTCTGTGGAGAAAATTTTGAATGTATTTTGCCAGCACGGAGCAAGTCCTTCCATATTGGTTGATGCGCATCCCCATATAGGCACGGACAAATTGCCGCGTATCATTGAAAACATGCGCAACCGGATTCTGGAGTCCGGGGGAGAGGTACATTTCCAAACGCGGATGGAGCGGCTGCTTATCCGTAACTCCGAGGTCATCGGGATAAAAACCGCTGATGGCAGGACGTTTCTTGGTCCGGTTATCTTGGCAACGGGACACTCTGCACGGGATGTTTACCGTTATCTTTATGCGGCAGGGATTCCGATAGAAGCGAAGGGTATTGCTGTTGGTGTAAGGTTGGAGCATCCTCAATTGTTGATAGACAGAATGCAATATCATCGTCTGGAGGGGAGAGGGAAATATCTTCCGGCAGCCGAGTACAGTTTTGTCACGCAGTCCGGAGGACGTGGCGTCTATTCATTTTGCATGTGTCCCGGCGGTTTTGTTGTCCCGGCGGCGAGCGGTGCGAAGCAGGTGGTTGTAAATGGAATGTCACCATCGAATCGCGGTTCGAAATGGGCAAATTCCGGGATGGTGGTTGAAGTTCGGACGGAAGATTATAAGGCTTTGCGCGGAGAAGAAAACAATACGCCGTTGGCGCTGATGGAATTTCAAGAGTGGCTGGAAGAGATGTGTTGGATAAACGGTGGAATGAGCCAAGTAGCTCCAGCCCAGCGCATGATGGATTTTGTGAAAGGTCGGTTATCGAGTGAACTTCCTGTTTCTTCGTATGCTCCGGGTTTGCTTGCTTCTCCGTTACATTTTTGGTTGCCAGAGTTTATCGCTACCCGGTTAAAGGAAGGTTTTTTGCATTTTGGGAAGATATCAAAAGGATTTCTGACCAATGAGGCTGTGATGATTGGTGTGGAAACGCGAACTTCTGCACCTGTGCGTATTGTAAGAGACCGGGAGACATTGCAGCACATTACCTTGAAAGGTCTTTATCCTTGTGGCGAAGGGGCCGGATATGCCGGGGGCATTGTTTCCGCAGCCATTGACGGGGAAAGGTGTGCCGAAAGTCTTGCAGTGCACTGCCGATAATTTTTTCAAAACATGAGCATCCGCTCTCGGATTTCTTGCATAAGGGAAATACGCTCAAAAGAGAAAGTCTGGTCGTTTGCCTGAATAAATTCAAGCAGTTCGAGGGCTTTGCCCAAGGTTTCGGCTGCATCATCATTAAGATAGCTTTCTTCTACCAGTGTTTTTGCAGCTACTTCCATCCGTTGTAGCCCGTAATTGTCATCGTGGTTGAGATAGCTGCAAATATCGGCGGCATTGTTCTTCATCAGAAAATCATGGTCGAGTTGCAGGGTGGAATATACTGACTGAATCAGTTCCGGGTTTTTCCGTGCAGCCCCACTGTTCCGGTTTGTAATGATTTGGACAATCGTTTTGGAAAGTTCCTCGATATATACGAGGATGAAATCTCTTTTCAGCATCTTCCTGGAATTATTTGATGGTTACTTTAATAATTCGTATGTCTTTTGTCGGACGGTCGTAACGGTCTTTGGGCTGTCTGGCAATCTTATCGATAATATCAAGCCCTTCCGTTACCTCTCCAAAAACGGTGTATTCGCCATCAAGAGAATGGCACCCTCCGACTGTGGTGTAAGCCTGCCGTTGTTCTTCGGTAAAAAACAGATGTCCCGGTGTCGCCCTGAGGGTGGAATCGATACGGGCTTTCACCTCTTTCATCCGTATTTTAAATTCCGCCGGATTGCTTTCTTTTAGTTTCAGCATTTCCGGACGAATCGGTGTGTAATATTTCGCAATGGCTTTTTTCCGGATAGGAATGTTTTTTATCAGCTCCAAAGTGTCAAGCTCTCCGCTCCGGTAGGTGCGTCCTTGGACGATATAGAATTGGGATGTATCCGATTTCTTCTTAGGATTGATGTCATCGTTTTGCCGGGGCGATGCCAACGCTCCTTTTTTGTGAAAATGCAATGTCCGGTTTTCAGGCATGATTTCCGCGCTCCGGTCACCGTAACCGCATCGTGCGCCGGGTGCCGCATTCCGCGAATCGGGTGAGCCGCCCTGTATCATGAAACCGTTGATGACGCGCGTAAACAGTGTGCCATTGAATTTGCCGGCGTTGGCTCTTTCTTTAAAAGCCTTGACATGGTTGGGCATGTCTGCATATAAAATGCCTTTCATTGTCCCGATATTGGTTTGGATGATAAATGTATCGGGAGCCGTTTGAGCATTGATTGAAAGGTAATTCAAGACAAAGATGAAAAATAAGCAAATTCTTTTCATTGTATATCTGTTTTTAAATTGTAAAAGTAGAAAATATGTTGTACAACACAAACGGAATACCTACCTTTGTGCGAATTTTTAAAGAAATTAGGATTTAGCAGATTAGAAGATGGAATGGATTAACGAATTGTTATTTGGTGAAGGCGTCGGTCATTCTTTACTTTTTCTGGCTGTAACGATTGCAGCTGGTATTCAACTTGGGAAAATAAAGATTTTCGGGATTTCATTGGGTATTACCTTTGTTTTGTTTGTGGGTATAATATTGGGGCATTTCGGTTTTACGGTTAACCATAATGTGATTCATTTCTTCCAGGAATTCGGATTGATCCTTTTTGTTTATGCGGTAGGTATGCAGGTGGGACCCGGATTTTTTTCATCCTTCAAACAAGGAGGGATAACGTTGAATTTGCTTGCCTGCGGGATTATCTTTTTGGGTGTAATTACCGCTATCGTATTGCACTATGTGAGCGGAATTCCTGTTCCGACAATGGTAGGTATCCTTTCGGGTGCTGTTACGAATACTCCGGGATTGGGTGCTGCCCAGCAGGCCTATTCGGATATGTATGGAACTACTGACGAAACCATTGCTTTAGGATATGCGGTTGCATATCCGTTGGGTGTGATTGGTATTATTTTGGCAATGTTGTTCGTCCGTTATGTGTTCAAAGTTTCTTTCGCTAGGGAAACTGCCGATTTGGAGCAGCATGAGGAACATCCTTCAAACGAGGCCAAGCCTATCTCTTTGGTTGTAAAGAACCCTGCGGTGTTCGGGAAAACAGTCGGCGAGATGTCTTCATTGCTCGAACATCGTGAGTTCGTTATCTCGCGTATTTGGAGAAACGATAACAAACAGATAGAAATAGCTTCCGCATCTTCTGTCCTGCATGAAGACGATAAGATTTTTGTAATCACGACGGAGCAGGATGCCCCGACATTGGTTACTTTCATTGGCGAGGAAATCGATATGGAACGTAAGCAATGGATACGTATGGAGAGCCAGTTTATCAATCGGCGTATTTTGATTACAAAACCGGAATTGAACGGAAAACGGCTTGGACAATTGAAACTTCGTAAACTGTATGGAATCAATATAACACGTATTAACCGTGCCGGTATGGATTTGGTTGCGACGCCGGGGCTGACACTCCAGGTGGGTGACCGTGTAAACGTTGTCGGTACGGAGACTGCGGTTGCCAATGTGGAAAAAGTCCTTGGTAATTCATTGAAGCGTTTGAACGAACCGAACATGATTACCATCTTCCTGGGCATAGCAATCGGTATTGTTTTGGGAAGTATTCCTATCACATTCCCGGGAATCCCTCAGTCCGTCAAATTGGGATTGGCAGGCGGTCCTTTGATTGCTTCCATTTTAATCAGCCGTTTCGGCTATCATTATAAACTGATAACTTATACAACGCAGAGTGCGAACTTTATGTTGCGGGAAATCGGAATCTCTTTGTTCCTTGCTTGCGTAGGTTTGAATGCCGGAAGCGGTTTTGTGGATACGATTGTCAACAACGGAGGTCTGGCATGGATAGGATATGGTTTTATTATAACCATTGTTCCGTTGCTTGTCATTGGGTGCATCGCACGTTATTTCTGCAAGATTAATTACTTTACCTTGATGGGCTTGATTGCCGGTAGTACGACTGACCCGCCTGCATTGGCTTATGCGAACGGAGTTGCCGGAAACGATGCTCCTTCTGTGGGATATGCAACCGTATATCCGTTGTCAATGTTCTTGCGGGTGTTGACAGCCCAGTTGATTATCCTGTTTTTTGCATAATATATTAGAAATAGTAGAAGTCATAAAAAAAGGAATCCGAATATTCGGATTCCTTTTTTTATGGTTAATTTCCCCGTAGGAAAAGGGAGCTTTATTCGATGTCGAACCGTGTGATTTCATAACCGAGCATTCCGTGGTCGGTAGTCAGCATATACACCTGTATCGCGTTCCCGTCTTCGCTTCGTGCGAAGCATACATCTCCGGTTTTGTTTGCATTTGTTCCTATGGCACCACCTAAAGTAGCGGAAACATAGAACGAGGTCATACCGGTTACGGTAGCATTTTGTGCTAAAGGATTGCCGTTAGCATCGACAACATTCGGGTCGAAGTTCTGCAAGCGCGAATCCATGATTTGTTTTCCGGAGAAAACATCTGACGTCGGTGTTGTCATATTGCCAATGCATAGACGGTTATAAGCATCAGCACTTCCGCTGTACGAGCCGTTCTGTATGGCAATCAATTTAACGCCATTAAATTCCATGTAATCCATTCCTTTCGTGTCGTTACCCCACCAATCACCTTTCGGACTCATTTGGACAACCGTGCGTTCGCCGCCATTGTTTGTGCCAAAGTAGTAATGTGTCCTGCTCGAATTGTAGGAACTTAAAACGAAATCCGTATTGTCTGAGTTTGTGCATGGAACAGCTTTTGCCGTGGAGCCTACACTGACTGTAAACGGAATAAATTCCGGATCTTCTGTTATCTCGCCGTTGGTAGCCTTATAGCGCAGTACGGTTTGTTTGGCTGAAGATACTACCATGATTTGTGCTGTTCCGGCTACAATATCTCCGGTTACAGCTAAGCTTCGTCCTATGTCAAAACCTCCACCGTCGGGATTCAGGCTTGCAAATACCGGGTCGGTCATGATATCGGCCGAATATATTAGGGTAGGAGCGTTATCCAATCCGTCTTTCCATACATAGAATTGCAACAGCGTATTTGAAGACCATTGATTTTTTGCCGCAGCCAACGTTGTGGAAACCAGCACTCCGTTATCATCTGATGTGATGGCGTGGGTGAAGCCGTCTAACATTCCAGTAGAATTGACGGTTTTGTTCAAAGGTTCGCCGGTAAATCGGTCGTATCGTTGGAAATTGTTGTTGAGGTGACCCAGAACAATCTCAGATTCGGCCACTGTAAATGAACGGTTCTTTCCGCTTTCGAAATTCATCGGATTGTTGCCTGTCGGCTGGAATCCGAACAAAGCAGATATTTTACCCAATTCGCCGGAGGGGACAATGTCTGGTGTCTGGATGACTACCGTGTATGTCTTTTTTGTCCCGTCTTGGGCGGTGATTTCAATCTCTACATTATTCGTGAGGTCAACACTTTCCCCATTGCTGATGGAAGCGGTTGACCATGGCGAGATTTCCAAGTTCAATTCTGCATTTGTCAAGAGATTCTCTATTGATGAACTTGTTTTGTAGATAATGACTTTACCTGTTGTCCCGGTCGAATCTTCTTCGATGGTTATTGTTGCTCGCGGATAGTTGTCTATCGTAAATTTCGTAATATTCTTAGCCGAAGACTTTACGTATACCGCCTTAAACTCATAGGGCTTCTCTGTGCCGTCTTCATATATTAATGTGGATGAAAATCCGGTTACGAGATCCTTTACTCCTGAAATGCCTGGATTAAATTTTGCACCTAATGGTAAGGTAGCGTTCAATTTCATTTTAGTCAAGTCTCCTTGAATCTCCAACGTGTCTGAAATGTAATAGGGAACCTGGACGGTAATTGTTCCGGCTTCCTCATCAATAACAGACTCATATTCTTTTGTTTCATCAGCGGCAAACCGTCCCCTTACTGTAAGCGTAGACATGTTGTCACCCTCACCTCTGACCAGTTCGTCGGGCTCTTGGCATCCTGTTGCCATCAGCGTGATGAACGTTGCGATTATGTATTTTAGTTTCATATACGTTTTGTTTTTTGATTAGTAATTATTCCCATGCCGGATCTTGTTTACAGAGCGTATTGTTCCGAATCTCATCTTGCGGAATAGGAGCAACATCATATTTGGATGTATATATCCTGTCCTGGGTATCGGCATCAACGCGTTCGTAAGTGTAACTGTCGTCACTGTTCTTCGTAATCTTGATACCGTGTACACGGGAGCCGTTCAATGTCTGTTCTGCAATACCCCAGCGACGTAAATCCCAATAACGATGACCTTCCAGCCCTAATTCGCAGATACGCTCTTTTTGAAGGTCTGTCAGGTAGGAATCCCAGTTGGTTTGTTGCGGGAGGGCTGGCAGCTGTACGCTTGAGCGTGTCTGTCTTAATTTGTTCAGTTCGATATAGGCATTTGTAAAATCATTTTTTCGGGCGTATGCTTCTGATTTTATCAAGAAGATTTCAGCATAACGCATCTCTATCCAGAACTGATCGCTCTTCGTGAAAGAAAAATCTTCATCCGGGTCCTCTTTGACAAACTTGCGGAAAGAGTATCCGGTTGTTGATTTCCGTACATCATCGGCAGTTCCGGTATAAGGAACGAACCCGTCCACTCCGTCAACAAACAATTCGATTTTACGTCCTTTCCAATCTGCGCCGTTATATAGAATAGTGGCATAGAACCTCGGGTCTCTGTTTGTCCAAGGGTCGATGTTTTCCGTAATCACTTCATCCCAGTCGAAAGCTTTCCATTCCCCGTTGATTTGAATATCGAAAGAGGACGCAAACTCGTCGGTTGGTGTAGCGACACCTCCACAAAAGCCTATTCTATCTCCTGTTGGCGCAAAATTGGTGTCAAAGTCATGCTGTAAGTCCGGGCTGTCGAAATTTACGGTAACAAGCAATTCTTTGTTATTAACGACAGTGAATACGTCGGAATATTCATCCATTAATTGGTAGATGCCTTTCGCAGCCAACTTTTCTACTTCGTTGCAAGCTTCAAGTGCTTCGTCCCAATGTCCGGCATATAATGCAGCTCTTGCCATCATGCCCCATGCCGAGCCTTTGGTTACCCTTCCGGTATTGGAGCTATCCCACTCTTCCGGCAGGTCGGCAGCCGCTTTCCTGTATTCGTTGATAATGAAATCCCAAGTGTCTTCTTTGCTTGACCGTGCTTTGTCTTTTTCCTCCGGGCCGTCGACGCTTGTTTCGGAAACGCGAAGAATCACACCTCCGTGCCGCAGCGCCAAATCCTGATAAGCGAAAGCTCTCATGAACCGGGTTTCTGCCGTCCTTATTTTCAGTTCCTCCGGGTCAAGGCCATCGGCGTATCCTGCACTCAAATCGGCAAAATATTCATTTGTCTGCCGTATCCGGCGATACAGGTCCGACCACGGGGTCATGAATCCGCAGTTTTCGGGAGTGAGGTAATTGGGTGTATAGAAGAACTTATTAAATGTTCCACCGGTGGTGTTGTACCAAGAGTATTTAACCAAGTCGGAAAAGCCGTCACTTAAATTGGCGCTTCTTATTTCGCAAGTGGTGGATGTATATAAAATCCCGTAGAAGCTTTTGACATACAAATCAAGATTCTCGATACTTGAGTAGGTTGTCGTTTCGCTTAGTTTGTCGGTCGGGTCTACGTCTAATACGTTACATCCTCCGAGCGTGGTGGCAAATAGTGCTGCCGTATATATTAATGCTTTTTTCATATCTCGTGTAGTTTAATTGTTAGAACGAAATGTCTACACCAAAACTCATCGTTTTCTGTTGCGGATAATAACCCTGTACAACATTCGGTGATTCCGGATCCAAATATTTGAAGTCGGTTATAGTAAACAGGTTGGAACCTGCAACGTACACCCGTAAATTTTGTAATCCAGCTTTATTGATGATGTGTTTAGGAATGGTGTATCCTAACGTAATGTTCTTCAGGCGCAGGTAAGCACCGTTCCTTTTCCAGAATGTAGATACGATACTGTTGTTCGGGTTTCCGATAACAGACAGGCGGGGATATTCCGCATCTGTATTATCGGGTGTCCAACTTCCTTCCACCAAATAGACAGGAGCATTATCGTAGTTGCCGTAGAACGGTTTTGTTAACGGCGTGTTGTCGGATGCACCGTTGTTCCATGTGCCGCAAAGCATCTTATCGTTTAATGCTGCTCCCTGGAATTGCAAAGACAAGTCGAATCCTTTATAATTTGCATCGAAGTTAAGTGCGAACATCATTTCAGGGATGTTGGAGTTGCTAATCCAGGTTGCATCATCGGTGGTTATTTTCCCGTCACCGTTTAAGTCGCGGTATAAAATATCTCCCAAACGAAGTTCTCTCGAACCGCTTATTGGAGTCGGGGCATTTGCAAGCTGTTCTTCGGTTTGAATCAAGCCGATTGCTTCGTAGCCTAAAATAGCTCCCATGGATGTTCCGATGACACTTTGCCATGGCAACACGTTGGATGATTCGGTTTTGCTTAATATCCGGTTGCGTGTAAACGATACGTTTCCACTGATATTGTACGAAAAGTCGTTGATCCGGTTGGTATGTCTTAAAACCAATTCGAATTCTTTTGCATCGAAACGCCCGGAGTTATCGGTGGTAGGCACATGTCCGCCTAACGAAGGAGGATATGACGCGGAGATTCCTTGCAGGATATCGTATGTATATTTGTAGAATACATCAAACTCGGCACCTAACAAACCGTTCCATGCCGTAAGGTCGAAACCTACGTTGAATGTGTTGGTCTTTTCCCAAGTAAGGTCCGGATTCGGATAGCTGTTACCGTTATATAAAGTATTTGCGGCTGTAGGATCCATTCCGAATGCGCTGTTTTTTTCTTGCCACATGTAGTATTTCCGGTAAAGGAATTCATCGACATTGTCGCGTCCCAGTTTGCCGGCAGATGCACGTATCTTGAAAACATCGATTTTAGGTAATGCATCTTTGAAGAATTGTTCGTTCGACACAACCCAGCCCAATGACAAGGAGGGGAAGAAACCCCACCGGTGTCCTGGCGCGAAATTGTAAGAACCGTCGTATCTGAACGAAAATTCAGCCAGGTATTTCGAATCGTATCCATAATTCACGCGTCCTACGTAACCGGCAGTAGCATTACGTGTGGCACTGCTGCTGGCACCCTCAGTCCATTCATTACCGAAATCGAGATACGGGAGGTCGAAAATCGGGAAGTTTTGGCGAGAACCGGACAAGCTGTTGTAATTATATTGCGTCTGTTCATACAGGAATAAAGCCCCTACATCATGTTTCCCGAATTTGTTGGCGTATTCGATTTGGGGACGGAGAAGAACCTGTTGACTTCTTTGATGACCAACGTACATGTTTCCGTCTTCACTTAATCCGAGCGAATACTGTTCGGTGTACTGTTTGGTACCATGATTGTAATGATTTACTTTATACGCATACGAAAAAGTGGTACCGTCACCGTTCATGTGGTCCCAGCTAACTAAGAAGCTTGCCTTTAATCCTTTAAGGAACGGTGCCGAATACTCTATTTTTGCAGAAGTTTCCAAATAGAAATTCTTGCTCTCTTGGAATCCGGAGTGTTTGCGTGCGTAGTCGGGATTGACACCTGCCCGATAAGCGGAGGTAGGAAGCCCGTTGTATTCTTTAGGAATGAAAGGAGCTGCATACAGCAAATCGCCAACTACGTTACCATAATCCTGGTTGTTGTAACTGTGTGCTCCAGGCCTGTATGAATTTTGCATTCTTCCGGATAGATTCAGGGTGACTTTTATGTCTTTGGTCGCTTGAGCGTCGATATTAGACCGGAAATTGCCGCGTTGGAATTTGTAGTCATGATAAAAACCGCGTTGGTCCATGAAACCTCCACTGATGAAGTATTTGACGGATTTGTTACCTCCAGTCACGGATAGGTTGTGTTGGTGCATCGGAGCGATGTTGAAAATGCTGGAAGTCCAGTCTGTACTTCGTAACCGTCCGTTGGGTCGCCGTTTGTGACGGCTGCGATATCTTCAGCCGTGAAGAAAGGATTGTCGGCAGTGTCCGTGCCATCCAAATATCTTGCCAGATTATAATATTGCATATATTGGACTCCGTTCATCATCTTCGGCATAGTGGTCGCTTTCTGGAATGAGACGTTGCCCCGATAGGTTACGGTTGCTTTGCCTTCTTCTCCGCGTTTTGTAGTGACGAGGATTACACCATTGGCAGCCTTTAATCCGTAAACGGCTGCCGATGCGGCGTCTTTTAACACGGTAATCGATTCGATGTCGTTAGGGTCGATACGGTCCATCTCACGTTCTACGCCATCCACCAAGACCAGTGGCATGGAGTTTCCGCTGAAAGAGGTATAACCACGAACCATCAAGGTGGTACCGTCGGCTCCCGGTGCTCCTCCAGCTTGTGAGGATACTAATCCCGGCAATTTACCGACGACCAGATTACTGATATTGCCTGCCGGAACTTTTGTTATTTCCTTTGCAGAAACAGCGGCAACGGAGCCGGTTAAATTTATCTTCTTTTGGCGTCCGTAGCCGACAACGACTGTTTCGTCAAGCATCTGCGCGTCTGTTTTTAACCGGATTGTAAAGTTTCGGTTGTTACCGACTCTGATTTCTTGCGTTTCATATCCTAAATAAGAAATGACAAGTACACTGTTTGTTGACGGTACAGTCAATGTGAATTTGCCGTCCATATCACTCGTAAGTCCCGATGAAGTCCCTTTTATTTGGATGGCAGCACCGATTAAAGGTTGATTGCTTTCATCAATGATTGTTCCATTGATTGTAATTCCTTGTTGTGCGAAGACTTCGCTGAAAATAACCAGCAAGGCTGAGATTAGCAATCCTTTTATTTTTCTGTGTTTTGTAGTAAATCGAAAGTCCATATTTGGATGTTTTATTAGTATAATAAGTGATTAAAAAACAAATTGTAATGATTGTTGTGCAAAAACTACTGTTTCCTTTTAGCGCATTCCTCCTTTCTTTAAAATTTAAGTTCAGATGCTAAATTATTTGTTTTTACCCCCCCCCTTATATACTTAAATTTTGTTTATAAAACCTCGAAAAACGTCAATTTTTATTTTGTATTTGTCTTTTATAGAAGGAGGATTCTTTTCCGTTAAATTTCAGGGAAAACGTATTTTTTGTAAATGCAGCAGCTTTTGAAAAGAATGTCAGTTTGTGGGTAGACAAAGTGTTAGCATAAAAAAGCAATGCCCTTGTTATAAAAACAGAGGGCATTGCTTTAACGTTTTATCTGTTCTGGGTAGTTCTGTCTGGGATAATGTATTCTGAAAATTTTTATTCAACGCCAAGTTGTTTCCTTAACCAGCGTGACCATTCCGTATAGTTTTCATCATACCACCAATGTCCGGTGTCGAACATCCGGTACAGTTCTTTTGGGGCCTTTACACAGTTGTAGGCGCCAAAAGTAGTTGTAGGCGGACAAGTAGCGTCGTTATAACTCAATCCGTACCATCCTTTGACTGTAATGCGGCGTGCAAAATTGACTACGTCGTAGTAACGGCTGGTCTCAACTTCACCGGGCTGCGGCTTTTTCTTATGGAAGAAATGGGGCCATCCGTCGGCGCGGTTTTCCAATGAAGCTGTATGGTCGCACATGGCTGGCAGAACCGGGGCAAGGAATGTTACCCGTTTATCTAAAGCGGCAGTGACAAAAGATAATGCTCCGCCTTGGCTTGAGCCGGTAACGCCTAATGTCTTTCCATCGAATTCAGGTAAGGAACAGATGAAATCGACTGCGCGGACACATCCGATGAATACCCGCTTGAAATAGAATTCATCCCGATTGTTCCGATTCATCAGCCAGTATTGGTACAATCCGCCTTGGTATAAATTATCGTAGTAGCTTGTCGGCATATTTACCGGTACTCCATGTATACCGATTTCTAAAGTGATAGCTCCGTATCCGGCTGTCCAAGCATCTCCGGCATACGGACGGATACCGGCTCCGGGGACACGTAAAAGTGCCGGATATTTTCCCGGTTTTTTAGGAACACAAAGGATGCCGAATGTACGTGAACCGGGTCGGATGTTTTGAAAACTGACGTGATAGACGTTCACTTTGTCGGTGCATCGTTCGGGTAGTAGTGTAACCGATGGGCTGAGCGGTGTTTTTCTGGCCTCTGAAATGGCGTTGTTCCAGAACTCGTCGAAATCTTCCGGCTCAACCGTTGTCGGTTGTATTTTTTCCGGCTCGATACCTGCTTCTGCACTGTCGGAATATTTTATGCCGTCGATGGTCGTTGAGACGTTACACCTTAAAAATCCTGGTCTGTCCATTTTTGCTTTCAGTTTCAATGTCCCGTCTTTTAGGCGTACATCCTTTTTTTGCTCAGTGGGATACATCTCCGGACCTAAGTCATAATTGATGACAGCATCTTTCACCAGGTTGCCGTATTTGTAAATCTGGATATTAAAAGTAACCGTTTCATTTACTTTGTATATCCAATCCGGATGGTCAGGTGCGATGATGATTGTAACCGGATGCTCCCGTTGCGCTTGGCTGAATTGCGCACACAGGAGGAGTAAGAACATAAAGAAGATGTTTTTGTTGTTTCTTAATTTTCTCATGGTGTGAATTAATTTAAAAATAAGTGTTCAATCAATATTTTAATTCCGATTAAGATAAGGATGATACCTCCTAGTAAATCGAAACGTAAATTGTATTTGTTCCCGAACTTGTTACCGGCATATATGCCGGAAGCTGAAAACAAAAAAGTTACAATCATAATAGCCAGCAGCAATGATGATAATGGCGTGTGAAGAATGGCTAAAGATATTCCAACAGCCAAAGCATCGATGCTTGTCGCAATACCCAATCCGCAAAGCGTTTTCATGCGGAGTGGGTTAATTTTTTTGTCCTCTTTTTTCGGAGAAAGGCTTTCCCAAATCATTTTTCCTCCGAGATATAGTAAAAGGATGAATGCAAGCCAATGATCGAATGTCTCAATCATGGAACGGAAACCGATACCGAACAAATATCCGATGGCAGCAAAACCTGCTTGAAAGGCTGCCATTATGCAACCTACTTTAATCATGTTTCGGACGGTACAGCAACGAATCATGGTCCCACTGGTGATGGAAACAGCCAAGCTGTCCATCGAGAGACCGATTGCAAGCAATAAGATTTCAAAAAATGACATTGGCTTTTTTAATAACGTTCTATGATTTCGTCCAATTTTTTTCTCTTTTTAGGTGTGTTTGTGAATACTTCCGGGTCTTTGGGATAGCCGAAAGGAATCAAAATAACCGGTTCAAGTGTTTCGTTCTGCGGAAACAGTTCACGGCAAAGTTCCGTATTGAAATTGCAAACCCAGCAAGACCCTAAATCTTGTTCTGCTGCAGCCAGACAGATATGTTCGGCTGCAATGGCTGCGTCAATGTCTGCATGGTCTTTCCCGTCGGAAGCTCTTTTCCATGATTGTGCATGGTCTACATATATGATGATACAAGCCGGTGCGTTTTTTATCCACTCCCGGGGATAGCAGGAGTATACCTTTCCCAATTGCTCGGGTGAAGTAATCAATAAAAACTTCCATGGTTGTGCGTTGGTAGCTGAAGGCGCTAACCTGGCGGCTTCCAACAGATATTCGATTTTTTCCTTTTCAACGGGTGTGTCAGAATAGTTTCTGACAGAGCATCGTTTATTGATGAGTTGCATTAAGTTCATATTTCTTTTTCTATTTTGTATTTGTTCCGTGTAGTTGAATTTCTTGAGATAAGTTCTCCGATGAATCCGGCTAAAAATAGCTGTGTCCCTAAAATCATTCCAGTTAAAGAAATGTAAAAATAAGGCGAGCTTGTTACTAAAGGCCGAAGGTTCCCTTCTATCATTGATATGAATTTCATGCTTAATACGATAATCAGTGCAATGAAACCAATGAAGAACATGATGCTTCCCCAGAGTCCAAAAAAATGCATCGGTTTTTTTCCGAAGCGGGAGGTGAACCATAAGGTGATTAAATCCAAATATCCATTGACAAAACGGTCCATCCCAAATTTTGATTTTCCATATTTGCGAGCTTGGTGGTGGACTATTTTTTCACCGATTTTGTTAAATCCCGCTATTTTTGCAAGGTAAGGAATATAGCGGTGCATATCGTTATATAATTCGATGTTTTTTACGACCTCTTTCCTGTATGCTTTAAGCCCGCAGTTGAAATCATGCAGATTATGTATTCCGGAAAACTTTCGGGCGGTAGCATTGAATAATTTGGTAGGTATGGTCTTCGATAATGGGTCGTACCGTTTTTTTTTCCAGCCGGAAACAAGATCGTATCCGTCTTTTACAATCATACGGTATAGTTCTGGTATTTCATCCGGGCTGTCTTGCAAGTCGGCGTCCATTGTAATGATGACATCTCCTTCCGCTCGAGTAAATCCACATTGCAATCCCGGAGATTTCCCGTAATTTCTGCGGAATTTTATACCTTTTACATTTTCGTCTTTCTGTTTAAGGGATTCGATGATTTCCCAGGAATTGTCCGTGCTTCCATCGCTGACAAAAATAATTTCGTAGCTGAAATGGTTTTTATCGACAACTCTTTTTATCCAGTCGTAGAGTTCTGGAAGGGATTCCGCTTCATTATATAAAGGTATGACTATCGAAATATCCATTTTGTATATTAAATATTTGTTTGTTGGGAAGATGTGTTGTTATTATGTTTGGAGACAAAGAAAGCAACTGGGATAGACAATATGATTCCGTAGAAGATGTTGTTGAATATTCCTTGGATAGTAAGCGAGATAGGACGGATGTCTATCTGCTCAATTGCTTCAGTTGCCTGGATTGCCGGTTTGTAATCTTTTAACAAGTTCATTGTCTGTTCTAACGATTCTTTTATGAAGTCGGGCGGCGCGATATATTGGTAAAAGATAAAATGCTCTATCGAAACAATCAATGCCGCGAAAAAATAGAGCCACACCCCGAATTGCCAGGCATGGGAGAAACGGATGAATCCACCAATTTTCTCCTTGTATTTCAATGTCAGATATCCGGCTATAAAAGGGACTGCCAAACTCATCCCAATAAAAATCAAATAGAAAGAAGATATGTAAAGGCTTATGATGAAAAAAATGTATTTGAAAGCCCAGTATAGCCCCAAAATAAAGCCGTAATACATTGCTCCTTTGAATAGAAATTCTTTATTGTCTACCATTGTTATATTATAAGAATCTGTATTATGGTGGCAAAAGTAATCTTTTTATAGCAAACATCAATCGATAAAATTTCCGAACTCTCCTTTTTGTATTCTCTCTCTATTGATAATTTGTATTTATACTGGATTCTGCATAAGGTTTGTTGTGGATATACATTTTCGTTTATATTTGTAATGTGCCTTTTTAAGAGAACGGATTTGTATCTGATATTGTTTTTTGTTTGGAATTTGTAGGAAAAGCAGTATTTTTGCATCCGAAATTTTTGGAAGCGGATTTTATTTTGTGTAGTAAAATGGGGTATGGATTTTTTTGTCGTATTTCTTTGTTTTTAGGGAATACTTCTTTTATTTTGTATTTCATTTGGCGGATTAAAAAAGTTGGTAATTTGTAGAATAGAAAATATAGGGATGGAAATTAGAAAGTTAATATCATTTGGACTTATATGCTTTCTTTTGGCAAGTTGTAACTCATCAAAGAAAGTTGTGTATTTTCAAGATGTTGATAAGGAAGAGAAGCAAACCGTAGAACAATCGTATGAGATTGTAATACAGAAAAAGGATATTCTTTCGATTATGGTCAATAGTAAAGACCCGGAATTGGTCGTACCGTTTAATATGCCCCTTGTATCTTACCAATTGGGTCCGGATGGCGCACAAAACTATACACAGCGCATTTTAGGATATACGGTCGATTCGGAAGGAAATATTGATTTTCCGGTGCTTGGGAAAATCAAGGCGGAAGGACTGACCCGGGAGGAATTGACAAAAGTAATTAAAGAGCGTTTGATTTCGGAAGGTCTTGTGAAAGATGCCGTAGTGACTATCCAGTTCCAGAACTTTAAAGTGTCTGTGTTAGGTGAGGTTTCTCGTCCGGGATCTTTTTCCATTACGGGGGAACGGGTAACTCTTTTGGATGCGTTAAGTATGGCAGGAGACTTGACGATTTATGGTCGCCGTGACAGGGTTGCCGTTGTCCGTGAAAAAGATGGAGAGAGGAATATTGCCTATTTGGATTTGCGTTCATCGGATATAATGACTTCTCCTTATTTTTATTTGCAACAAAATGATGTTGTATATGTACAACCGAATAAAGCGAAAATCGGACAGAGTGAAATAAACCAGAATAATTCGGTGAATGTGTGGTTGTCGGCGACTTCGGTATTGGCTTCGATAGCATCGTTGTTGGTAACTATTTTTGTATTGAGATAAATAGAACGGTATGGAAAATTCTCAGGTGGAAGAAAAGGAAGAAGTAATTAACATAGCAGATTTGGTGCAAATTGTGTACGCCAACTGGAAATGGTATATTCTTTCCGTTATTGTTTGTTTGGGTTTGGCTTTTTTGTATTTATGTTGCGTTAATCCGATTTACGAGCGTCAGGCATCTGTTTTGATAAAAGATGAAAAAGGAAGCGGAGGTTCAATAGGCGGAGCTGCATCCATGTTCCAAGATATGGGAATGTTCGGCGTGTCCCGGAATGCTGATAACGAAGTTTTGGTTTATAAATCCAAAAGGTTGATGCAAGAGGTGGTTAGGCGATTACGTCTGGATATTTCGTATAAGCAGCGGAATGGTTTGCGGTTGTCTGAGCTGTATAAGAAGTCTCCAATCCAAGTGTCTTTCCCGGGAACAGGGGAGGAGCAGAAATTGTCTTTGGTTGTTACACCTCTGTCTGCAGATAAAGTGAAGCTGTCTGATTTTGTAATGTATACGATAGAGGGAGATGAAGTTGAATATGATGATGTAATGGAAGTTTCACTGAAAACTTCCGTAGAGACTCCGATAGGAATGGTAATGGTTGCTCCTACATTATATTATAATCCTTCAGACGAAAATTTTGGAAAGAAAATAGAAGTAACCAAATCTCGGACAGCAAGTGTTGCGGAATATTATAATGAAACGCTACAATCCGCTTTGGCAAGTAAGACTGCTACAATTATTAATTTAAGTTTGCAGGATGAGTCTGCTGAACGAGCATCTGATGTGTTGAATACGTTGATTGATGTTTCAAACAAAGATGCTATCGATGATAAGAACCGGGTTACGGTCAATACGACTAATTTTATTGCAGACCGGTTAAAAGTGATAGAAGCAGAATTGGGTAATGTCGATACAGAAATCGAAAAATATAAAAAAGAGAATCAGTTAACGGATATTGTGACTGAGACAGGGCTTTGGACAAAGTTCAAAGGTGATTTTAAACAGGTAAGCTTAAGTGTAGAGAACCAGTTGAAGCTGGCTCAATATATAAAAGAGTATCTGGTAGACCCTAATAATGCGTTGAATCCGATTCCTGCAAATACGGGAGTAGATGACGCTGGCATTCAGCAGGCGATTAGCGAATACAATGAGAATTTATTGAAAAGAGATCGTTTTGTAAAGAATAGTAGTGAGAATAATCCGGTGGTTCAGGATTTGAACCATGCGCTTGTTTCGATGAGGAGTAGCATAATTCGTTCTATAGATAATTTTATTGTAGGATTGGAAATCCAGCAGCGAAATTTGCAGTTGCAGGAAAAACAGACCGAAGAGAAATTGTCGGACGTACCTTCTCAGCAGAAATACGTGTTAACAGTAGAGCGTCAACAGAAAATCAAGGAGGAGTTGTATCTTTATTTGCTGAATAAGCGGGAAGAAAACGCCTTGAGCCAGGCAATTGCAGAAAGTAATGTCCGTGTGATAGATCCTGCTTTAGGTAAAAGCGAACCGGTTTCTCCGAAAGTATTGATCGTTGGGTTTGCTGCTATTGTGTTAGGATTGGCAATACCGAGCGGTATCTTGTGGTTGATGTTCACGATGGATACAAAAGTGCATGGTCGAAAAGATATCGAAAATGTATTGACAATTCCATTTTTGGGAGAAGTTCCGGCGAAGGATAAAGGAGAGAAGAATGAAATTGTGGTACGGGAAGGCGGTCGTGATTCCATATCGGAGGCTTTTCGTATTATCCGTACGAATATGGATTTCATGCGTGTCAAGAAGGATGATATGAAAGTAATCCAGCTTATTTCAATGAATCCTGGTTCGGGAAAAACTTTTGTCTCTTGTAATTTGGCGATGACGATAGCTCTGACTGGAAAGAACGTGGTTTTGCTGGATTTGGATATTCGAAAAGGGACTCTTTCCGGTCATGTGTACGGAAAGAACAAACAAGGAGTGACCAACTATTTGTCGGGGCATATTTCGAATATAGATGATATTATTGTAAAAGGAGAATTGCATCCGTCGTTGGATATCATCTATGCGGGACCTGTTCCTCCGAATCCGGCTGAATTGTTGTTGAGTAAGCGGTTGGATTTGTTGATTGATGAGCTGAAAAAAAGATACGATTACGTAATTATTGATAATGTCCCGGCAGCTGTTGTTGCGGATGCGGCAATTATTAATAGAACTGTGGATTTGACAATCTATGTGATACGTGCTAATGTCTTTGACAAACGGATGCTTCCGGAAGTGGAACGTTTGTATCGTGAACAGAAATTTAATAACATGAGTATCGTATTGAATGGGACGGAATTTAAATCTACACGTTATGGATACGGGTACGGCTATGGTTATGGATACGGGTACGGCTATGGTTTTGATGAACAAAAGAAAAGTAATAAATAAAAAGGATGTTTTCGATTTTTAGTTCCAAGAAAAAATTTCTTTCTACCGGTTTATTGGATGGCATGACGGATGTGCATTGCCATTTATTACCGGGAGTAGATGACGGTATGCCATCTATTGAAAAAGCAAAGGAAGCTATAAAGTGGTTGGAACAGGTCGGTGTAAAAGAAATCTGGCTTACTCCTCATAATATGGAGGAGTGTCCTAAGAATAATCGGAAATATTTGCAGGAACAATTTGAACTTTTTCTTAAAGAGTGTCCTTCTGGTATCTCTTTCCATTTGGCAGGAGAGTACATGTTGGATATGTCTTTTTATGATCGGTTGAATGAAAATCCGTGTACATTAGGAAATTCTTTTCTGTTGGTAGAAACCTCTTATATGTCTGCTCCGGCTGACTTTTGGAATATGCTTTATAAGGTGACATTGTCCGGATATACTCCAATAATAGCCCATCCTGAAAGATACATGTATATGGAAGAACAGGATTATAGGCAATTAAAGCAGAAGGGTTATTTGTTTCAATTAAACATCATGTCTTTATGTGGTGTTTATGGACGGTTGCCTTATGAAAAGGCAATGCGTTTCTTGAAGGAAGGTACTTACGATTTGATAGGTTCTGATTTGCATCGGTTAGGTATTTATCGTCAGGCTTTGGAGCGTTTGAAAGTTTCAACAAAAGAAATAGCGTTGCTTAAGCCGTTGTTTGAGAATAATAAGAGTCTTAAATGAGATAGAAGCGTTTTTTAGAGAGCTTATTTTGACGCGACAAGAGGTCTTTTGAAAATTTATTTTCAAAAGACCTCTTGTCGCGTTGTTGCAAATCGGAATTGCATATAAATAATTTATAATTGTAAAAACGCCCTATGAATAAAAATGTATTGCTTAATAAGAAAAGGCGGTATATCTTTACGATAAACCGCCTTTAAAATATTGTTTCTTTAGTTGCGGAGGCAAGATTCGAACTTACGACCTTTGGGTTATGAGCCCAACGAGCTACCTCTGCTCCACTCCGCGATGTATCTTTATTTCTTAAAAGCGTTGCAAAGGTATGCAAAGTTTTCCAAACTTGCAAAAAAATCGCAAGTTTTTTTCATTTCCTTGTTTTATGTTATCTTTATCAGTAATTTTGCCGCGCAATTATTAATCGGTAAATGCAATAGACAATGACAGTATCAAAGACTCGGGATATGCTGGTCGATGTCGCCAGGCAATTGTTTGCCCGTGATGGCGTTGACAATACGACGATGAATGATATTGCATTGGCTTCTAAGAAAGGACGGCGGACTTTATATACTTACTTCAAAAGTAAGGAAGAAATTTATACGGCTGTTGTAACTTCTGAATTGAATCGTTTGTATAAAATGCTCTCAGAAGTAGCATCAAAAGATTTGCCGGCAGATGAGAAGCTGATAACTTTCATATATACGCGTTTAGATGCGATAAAAATGATTGTATTTAGGAATGGGACACTTCGTGCGAATTTCTTTCGGGATATTTGGAGGGTTGAAGCTGTCCGGAAGAGTTTTGATTTGCGGGAGATAGAACTTTTGAAAAAAATATTGTCTTCTGGTATAGAGGAAGGCATTTTTCAGATGCCGGATGTAGATATTACGGCATTAGTCCTGCATCATGCTTTGAAAGGATTGGAAGTTCCTTATATACGAGGGGTTATGGGTGATAATATATCTGACCGTATCCGTCGACGAGATAATGTGATGAATTTAATTTTTAATGGTATTAGAATAAAGTAATGTATATAAATGCTACTGGGTTTTACGTGCCGGAAGAACGGGTGCCGAACCAATATTTTTATAATTTGAATGGATTGACAAGTGATTGGATTGAGCAGCGGACAGGTATAAAGAGTCGCTCGAAAGCTAAACCAGAGGAAAACATAAATACGATGGGTTTAGAAGCGATTCGGAATGCTTTGTCTAAACTTCCTTACGATATTAAAGATGTCGATTTGATAATTTCTGCGTCATATTCGCCGTATGACACGGTTGCAACCGGCGCTCATATTGCACAAAAAGAGTTTGATATTCAAAACGCAAAAGCTTTGTATCTTTCTTCTGCCTGTTCTTCTTTTTTGAATGCCTTAGAGGTGGTGGAAGGTTACTTCGCTATGGGTAAAGCTTTAAAAGCTTTGGTGATTTCAGCTGATAAGAATTCCGCTTATTCTAATGAAACAGATCCGAAAGCGGGGCATTTGTGGGGTGATGCAGCAGCCGCTTTTTTCTTGTCGAAAGAAAAAGTGGCAGATACGGACGCCGAGGTTTTGGAAGTGTATACCCAGGCTTTGGCTTGTGTAGGAAAAGGCCCGGAAGGCGTGCAGCTGCGTCCTCGCGATGGAGGTATCATGATGCCGGAAGGTCGGGATGTTTTCGTACAAGCGTGTACTTATATGCCTAAAAATGCTCTTATGTTGTTGGAACATAATGGTTATACGTTGTCGGATCTCTCGTATTTTATCGGGCATCAAGCAAACATGCGTATAATGACTAATATCTCTAAACAATTAAACTTGCCGGAAGAAAAATTCCTTCATAATATAGAAGAGTTAGGGAATACAGGTTCTGTTAGCTCGGCTCTTGTATATGCCCAGAATGATTATAAGTTCAAAAAGAATGATTTGATTTGTATAACGGTGTTCGGAGGAGGTTATTCTACCGGAGCTTGTTTGATAAAATATTAGCTAAATATAGTATAGTTATGAAGTTATTAGAAGGAAAGGTTGCTGTCGTAACAGGAGCAGCACGCGGAATTGGTAAAGCAATCGCGCTGAAGTTTGCATCGGAGGGTGCCAATATCGCTTTTACAGATTTGGTAATAGACGAAAAAGGTCTGGAAACTCAAAAGGAAATAGAAGCATTTGGTGTAAAAGCCAAAGGTTATGCGTCGAATGCTGCTAACTTTGATGAAACACATAGTGTGGTGTCTGAAATACTGAAAGATTTTGGACGTGTAGATATTTTGGTTAATAATGCCGGAATAACGAAAGATGGCTTGATGATGCGTATGGGGGAAAACCAATGGGATGCAGTGTTGAATGTAAACCTGAAATCTGCATTTAATTTTATCCATGCTTGTACTCCGATTATGATGAAACAACGTTCTGGAAATATCATTAACATGGCTTCGGTTGTAGGCGTTCATGGAAATGCAGGACAGTCGAATTACGCTGCATCTAAAGCAGGCTTGATAGCTCTTGCAAAATCGGTGGCACAGGAATTGGGTTCTCGTGGAATCCGTGCCAATGCTATTGCTCCGGGATTCATCATCACGGATATGACTGCCGCTTTGTCGGAAGATATTCGTAAAGAATGGTGCAATAAAATACCTTTGCGTCGTGGCGGTACTCCTGAAGATGTTGCGAACATTGCATTATTTTTGGCTTCCGATATGTCTTCGTATGTTTCGGGACAGGTTATCCAGGTTGACGGTGGAATGAATATGTAATCCAGTCGATGGAAGTTATTTACGAAGATAACCATATTATTGCAGTAAATAAGACTTGCAAGGAGATTGTGCAGGGCGATAAGACCGGTGATACACCTCTTTCGGAAACGTTAAAGCTGTGGTTGAAAGAGAAGTATTGCAAACCGGGGAATGTGTTTCTTGGTGTTACGCATCGTCTGGACCGTCCGGTGAGCGGTGTGGTCGTTTTTGCAAAGACAAGTAAAGCTCTTTCTCGTATGAACGAAATGTTTCGAGAGGGGGATGTGAAGAAATCTTATTGGGCTATCGTAAAAAACTGTCCACCGCAGGAAGAAGACGAGTTGATACATTGGTTAGTCCGTAATGAGAAGCAGAATAAAAGTTTTGCTTATGATAGGGAAAAGCCAGGAGCGAAGAAAGCAATTCTCCATTATAAGGTAGTATCCAAGTCAGATAATTATTTTCTTTTGGAGATTGATTTGAAAACAGGACGACACCATCAGATACGTAGTCAGTTGGCTAAAATCGGTTGTCCGATTAAAGGAGATTTGAAATATGGCTATCCTCGTTCGAATCCCGACGGAGGAATTTGCCTGCACGCCCGAAGTGTCTCTTTTATCCATCCGGTATCAAAGGAACTGGTAGAGATAAAAGCGGATGTCCCAATAGATACTCTTTGGCAAGTTTTAACAAAGGATTTATTATAAATCATATAAAAGGAGATACGGTATTTACCGCATCTCCTTTTTTGTTTATGGCTTTTACTCCGTTGATGATTCCTGTTTGAGTAATGCTTCTTTTTCCATCTGCTCCCTGGATTTGCTTTGCGTTACCATGAATACGCCTAAGAAGACGAGGAATACCGCAACGAATTTCATCGGTCCGAAAGTATCCATGCCGAAACAGACGGATATGATGGTCGCTACGATTGGTTGCACATAATTGTACATGCAAGCGACGGTGGGACGGAGCAGCCGCTGCCCGATTGGAACAAGCAAGTAGGAGAAAAATGTTCCACCCAAGATAATCAGCGCGATATTCCCGTAAATATGTGGCGGTATGATTGAGAAGTCGATATTTGCCAGGTCGTTGTAAGAAAAGGGAATAGTGCAAATCGAAGCGTAAGTGAACATCCACTTCATTAACGTTACAGGAGAATATTTGCTAATCAGTTTTTTGAACACCACAATATATATGGAGAAACTGAATTGGGCAAAAAGACACAATAGGTCACCCCATATCCGTGTGTCGCTGTCTGTTTGCACGTTGTTTTTTTGTCCACTGATGATTAATAATCCGGCACCGAGTGCTCCGGCAAAAATACCGAGAAGCTTTTTCCCGGTGATAGGCTCTTTTAGGTAGATTGCAGCGATAATCAGTGTGATGATTGGGGTCGTTGTCGTAACGATTGACGCGTCAATGGGAGAAGTCAAAGCAACGCCGAAAATGAATGAGCCTTGGTTAAATACAATACCGGATAGTGCGGCAAAAAACAAGGCCATTAAATCTTGGGGTGATACATGCTCTTTCTTCATGAAGCAGGAAGCTATCCAAAAAACAATGCTTGCTCCCAGCATACGAAATGTGGTTAGGGCAAATGCACTAATCGGACCGAATAGAAGAACCGCTTTCGATGCTGGAGACATCAATCCCCACATGATGTTGGCTCCCAGCATGGCCAAATGCCCCTTATAGCTATTCGTTTTCATTAGATTATTAATTTGGAGTGCAAAATTACAGAGATTCTACGCTGATTGTTCCGTTTTTATGACTATATTTACTAACAAATTGAGATTATTTCTTCAAAAGGTTGTTTTTCTATAAATTGATTTGCTTATGAAAAGTTTGAATAATTCTCCGTTAAGGAGTTTGTTTGCCATATTGTTAGGGTTGTTCTTGGTCATTTGGCCGGAATTGGCTGTCGACTATTTGGTGATAGGTATCGGAATCCTGTTCGTGATTCCCGGAATAATAGGTATTTTAGGTTATTTCCTGCGGGATAAGAAAAACGAGATATTGAAACCGATATTCCCGGTAGAAGGCGCTGGCAGCATCTTCTTAGGTATATTATTGATTGCAATGCCGTCGTTTTTTGTCAGTATATTGATGTATGTGTTAGGAATACTTTTGATTTTGGCTGGAATCCAGTTGTTCTTCCCTTTGATTGAAGCGCGGAAAAGAACTAACGTCCCGATAGGTTTTTATGTCCTGCCTGCATTGATTTTGCTTTCGGGCCTATTCATTATCTTTTATCCTTTTGAGACGGCAGCAAATACGTTTTGGCTTTTCGGTATAGTTTCGCTTGTCTATGGTGTCATGGAACTGTTTTATTGGTATAAATTCCGTAAAGCAGCAGACGAGGTCTCAGACTGATTTCTTATATTCCGTTGGTGAGATGCCGATATGTTTCTTGAAAAATTTTCCGAACGTGGATTGGTCGGAAAAGTGGAGCGTGTCGGCTACCCGCTGGACGGTCATTTGTGGTGTTTTCAACAACGTTTTCGCTTCAATGATGATGGCGTCGTTAATCCATTTGTTTGCCGATTTTCCGCTAAGGCCTTTTAAAATGAGCGACAAGTATTGAGGAGTGATGAATAGTTTGTCTGCATAGAATGTTACGCTATGTTCTTCTTTGCAATGTTTAAAAAGCAGCCGTAAAAATTGTTCGAATAGTTCTTCTTTCCGGGAAAGAGTTGTTTTGGCTACCATCCCGTTTTTTGATATGAAAATGTTCCTTACTTCTATGAAAAAGCCGATAAGCGCATTTTGTAACATGTCTTTTTGCAAAAAATGGGTGCGGTTATGTATCTTGTTTTGTAAGTCAGTCATATAGTTGTTTAAGATAGCCGCATGTTTTTCTTCCATGATGCTCCATGGCTCTTTCCGTATATACATGAATTGCTCGAATCCTTTTCCTTTTTTATTGGTAGGACATTCGTCCAGGAATGCCCGTGTTACCATAAGCAGTTTCCCTTTAAAATCCGGAGAGATGATTAAAGGTTGGATTGTATGTGTCGGAAGTAATATTAGAAAGGTGTTCTTACATAAGGTATGTGGAGTGTAGTCTATTGAGATTTGCGCTGTGCCTTCTGTAACAAGAAGAAAAAATAGCTGGTCGATACGGACTGAGTTAAAACCTTTCCCGGCATCTTTTTCCTTAATTCGTTTGAATGAATTGAAATTGGAATCTATGTCGATTACTGCAAATTCCTGTTGGAAACTGTCGGCTGATATGCCATGTCTGTCAAGTTCTGCAATATTAATATATGTATTGGTTTTCATTTTCTAATTAGTTTGCGGACAAAGATAATAAAAATGAGAAATACTGAAACGAATCTTGGAATTTTGTAAATTAGGAGACGGTATTCTCAGAAAAACAGAAGCCACAGCGTATTCGAGTAGGTAAAACGCTGTGGCTTCGTGTTTCGTGCGATTATATTCCGGATGTTCACTCTGTGGTTAGAATCCGTACAGGTCCTAATAAACCGGATGGAAAGAGCGGAGAGTTGGCATCGTAATGTTTGAATGTTGTATAGGTATAGCGCTTTTTCGGATTCCGTTCGTCTCCAATCAGGCGGTTTGCCCATAGGTTGGTTACTTCTATGGTTACTTCGTTTGTTCCATCGTGCAGTGCATTGGTTAGATCCATTTCCCACGGGGTCGTCCAGACAATTCCTAAATCATGCCCGTTTACGGTGATTTTTGCCATGTTTTTAACTTCGCCCAAGTCAAGGAAGTAACATTGTCCTTGCTCTGGATGAAATTCAAACCGGGAGGTGTAAACGGCCGTGCCTGAATAGTATTTGATACTGTCGTTCGGGTGTTCCGACCAATCCTGTAATGTATTGAACGTCGTTTTTTTCGGTCCGCCCCATTTCGGGTTGAAGCTGACGCTCCACGGTTGCTCCAAGGTCATGACCTCTTTCTTGCTGGCAAAATTGGCGGTCTCCATTCCTCTTGATGGCATCTCTTGCCGGAAGATAAGGAAATAGCTTTGGTAAGGAGCAAATCTTAATTCTATAGAGATGTTGTTGCCGTTATCCTTATATGAAGAGATGGCAAGCATTTTTCCGGTGATGGGGTCCCACAGTTGCGGTTGCTTACCGGAGACACGGAACGTGCATGCCGTCTGCTGCATTTCATCCGTGCGGTTGGCTACGAAATAGTATTCCGTATCGCCGCGTTGCTTGTGGATGTAACGGATTGTATTGGCCGACGATGTGAAATCTTTTGGAAGCTGTTTCTCTTCTAGGATAGTTTCCGTTAGTGTATAGTCTGGATAAAGATTATCTTCCCGTTCTTTCAAACGGCTGCCATAATAGATTGTGCCTTTTCCGTAGGTTCTCTTTTCTAAGCCGGCGGGTAATTCTCCATTGCCCCACATCTCTTGGACAATACGTTGTACTTCGCGGTCGTTGTCCGGGTAATCGCTTAGTCCCGGGGCTTCTACCGGTGGCAAACCGACGATTGTTGCTCCCTCTTTGGTTAACGCTTGGATTTTAGACAATAGCTTCGGTGTCATCCGTTCAAAATTGGGCAATACCAACAATTCATATTGGGCGCCTTGTGGGAAATGAATCTTTCCGTCTTTTGCTTCCGCCTGATAGAGAAGGCTTGCCGGGCAGGCATCGAAGTTATAGCCTTTCTTGTCCGGTAGGTATTCTTCTGTTCCTTCCAAAGAGGATTTGGGAGCACGGAACACGAATGGGGCTTCTTCCGGAGCCAGATAAAGGATATCGGCAACCGTTCGTCCGCTTTGCAGCAGGTACTGGCAACGCGAAACATACGTATGGTATCCCGAAGCGTATGGCCACCATGTCTGGTTGCGGTCCCAGTGCACACCGTACGGTCCCATCGTCATGCCGGGACGCAGACTGTCGGGCAGTGCCTGGTGCTGGAAGGTATGATAAGTCAGCCGATTGATTCCTGCGGCGAAAGCCCAGTCCGTTTGGCTTTTCATCGAAGCCGGATGCTGTCTCCAGCCATCGCCGGCAGCGGTGAATGCTTCTGCCGGAACCAGACGCTCTCCTTTTAGATTCCCGATGGAGCTGCCTTCGATGGCGCTGAAGGCGGTGTTAAAACCTCCCGGGCTCCAAAATTCGCACATCGGAATGTCGGCGGAAGCTCCCAATTCCAAATCTTGCATCGGGTTCATATCGTATGGCTCGATTGACAATTTCATTCCTCGCTCGTTGGCGTATTTCTTGACGTAGAGCGAATGGTTTTCCAACATAAGCTCTTGCATGGTTTGCCGTAAATCCCACAAGAAGCGCTCGCTTATTTCCGGACTACCTACGATATAGCCGTCGTAAACCGGGTAATAGGGTTGCGGGTCGTAGCCGCGCCGTTTCTGGAACTCTTCCCGTAGACGGGGTGCCCAATTCTGCGCACCCATCTCCCAACTATCCATGTGGAGCAGCTTTAATCCTCCGGGCAGGGTAGTGTCACGTTCTCCTACAACACGAAGCAGTTCGTCCGTAAATACTTTGAAGTGTGCGGCAAGGGCTGCCGTGTCAGTCTTATCGCATTCAAACCCTACGCCGGGCAGGGGCGCAGGACGTGTTACTGCACCGTTGTTTCGTAGCCCGAAACGCATCACCGTCCAATTCCCGGAAGGTACATCCCATGTGATACTCCCGTCTTCCTGCAAAAGGGAGGTCAGGTCGACAACTTCGTTCTCATTTATTATTTTGCCATCCGGCTTGAACTCTTCGCGGGTCAAATACTGCTTTACTCCCGGCACGGAGCTATAAGGCGCGCGGTAATACAACGCTTTTTCGCCTACATCTTTTATCCGGTTTATCTCTCCGGGTGTGGGGAATGCCAGAACTGCCACATCTTCATAGTACTCCGTCCATCTCTCTTTTAGTTCCGGCGTGAATGCACCTTCTCCGAAGTAGGGGGCTTTAGGCGCTGGCTTAGGCAGTTGGATTATCTGTTTGCCGCTGCCTTTCACCGGTGTGGACGAAGCAACCAGGTGGCGCATGGATTGTTCCGCTTTCACCCAAGGTCCTCCGCTCCCGGTCCATCCTGGTCCGATACCTAACGTCATGCTTATTCCCAGTCGTTCACACTCTTTGACGGCATGGCGGAAGCACGATTTCCATTCCTCGCTCAAGAAATCCACCTCTCCACGGGGAATCCCCACGTTTACCTCCAGAAATACCACCGAGCCGATTCCGGCCTGTTTCATTGCTTCCAAATCTTTGGTCATTCCTTCTTTGGAGACATTTCCGTCCATGAAATACCAGTAGACTCCTGGGCGTGCCGATTCCGGAGGGGTTTGGAAATTCCGTTGCAGCTCTGCCCAATCTTTTTCAGCAGGCGATTGGCAGGCTGTTAGTCCTGCCGCGCCTAACAGACAGAGCATCCAATTTATCTTTCTCATAATGTTTGTTGTGTGATGCTATTTTACTTCAATCAATTTTATCCCGAATAAGAACGCCAATTTGCGTAGTTTACCGGCAATGTGCCCTCTGCCGATTGCGCAGTGGTGCGATGGTTCTGCCTTGCTCCATTGTTCGATGAAAGCGCGGATTCCGCAAGGAAAGCGGTACCGGCTGTTGGTATTGCCTATCTGTAAGGTCGCTCCCTCCACTACTTCGCCTTCGGCAACCAGCAGGAAGATGCCTTCGCTGTTTTCGCAAACCGACAACAGCGTTACCGGTCCGGGCTGGACACTCATCTGTATGGATAGTCCTTTTCCCGGCTTGCCATGGTAGACGGGCAGGGGAACTAACTTCACTTTCTCTTCTGCCATCTGGAAATGCGCGGACCGTCGTGCCCGAACAGGATGACATCGTCTTCGAAATCGAAAGCGTATAGCTCGGCAAACGAACCTCCGGCATTCAGCAGCGACATGAATTTCATGGCTTGCACGTTCTTTACCTCGCATTCGCCGGCGATGGGGATTCCTCTCCCGGTCAGCAGCGTGTTCCCGGCAATGACCGAAGTGACGATATTCTCGTATTCGTTCCCGGCATATCCCTCGTAGTAGTATGCCATTGAGCCTAAATGGTGGTTCTCTACTAATTTATCCAAAGCAACTGATGTGCGTGCAGCGCGTTCCAGCTCTTGCGGCTCGCATTCGGGCACGACATCAAACATGGTGCGGAACTCCGCAACTTTCTCATCAATTTCCGGTTGGGTAACACCATCCCTTAGGGCCTTCAACTCGCACATCTCCAGAATCTAGATATGCGTGCCGAACGTAGCCGACTGTTTGGTCAGGTCGGTGTAAATATCCAACATGCCGCAATAGTAATGCCCCAGGATTCCCATCCGGTTACGGCGCATCCTCTCGGCAGCAACGGTGGCATCCACCCATTCGTCCAGTTGCCGCCACGTGCAGGGGTCTTCCAAATGTCCGGTAACGATTTCGTACCTTATGCCGGAACGGTTGAATACGTTGGCGAACTCCGGCACTGCGCATGCCTGGCAATAGGCGAGCCATTCGCCCGTCATCTTGCCGCGATCGCCCAGACCGTTCACGTATTGGTAGTCGATGCGTGCCGATGGTTGGATGTTCAGCACGATAACCGGTGCTTTCAGTTTCTGCACGATGGGGAGTATGGTCGAGGAGAGTGCGTAAGTCGAGATGTAAATCCATAGCGCCGAGATGTTTTCTCCTTGCAGTCCGGAAGCCGTCGTAGCAGCCTTTCCCGGCGAGTCCACGATACCGGCATTCACAATTCGGACATCTTCACGGGCTACCTTGTCCGCGATTTGCCGTTGGTAGCCGCATAACCGTTCATAAAGTCCCCCGAATTGCGCCCAATAGGTGTTTAGTCCAACACCGACCAAGCCTATATTTATCTGTTCCTTTTTCATGGGTATTAATTTTTGTGTTCACGACAAAGATAAGCGGATATTTTTGTATGGCAATGCCGGCTTTGGATTTAATTGTTCTTATATAATGTGGAGACAGGCGGTAGGCTTGTTGCGATGCAGCCGGGACCGGGGAAATCCATTGTCCGTTGGGGCGGAAAAAGGTGGTGCGGCGCCAAAAAATCCGTATCCTGTTCAAGGTATTGCCGTCCAGGCAGTTCCATTCCG
>CALUZS010000008.1 GCA_944325355.1 uncultured Parabacteroides sp. | reverse complement strand
ATTATCCTGCCTTTCCCTGCTGTTTGGCTGCAATGGCAAACGACTGCAAAACCGCTTGTTTACAACGGGTTGCGTTTGATTCTCTTTGTTCCTATCTCCCTTGCTTTGATGCTTCTTTCTTTTTTTACGGGTTTGGCGTATTCCGATGTGAAGAACCTTACAACAGACAACCTTCAAACATTCTTTGACGGCAACCTGTGGATTATCTCCCGAAGAAAGAAAACCAATACGGAATCCAATATCCGACTGTTGGATGTTCCACTAAAGATAATAGAGAAGTACAAAGGAATGACAAGGGACAACAAGGTATTTCCCATGCCGAGCAATACCACCTGCAACAAGATACTGAAAGAAATCGGCAGTCAGTGTGGTTTCAAGACACGGCTCAGCACACATGTGGCAAGACACACGAACGCCACGACCGTACTGTTATCCAACGGAGTACCGATTGAAACCGTAAGCCGACTGTTAGGACATACCAACATAAAAACCACGCAGATTTACGCCAAAATTACAAATCAGAAGATAAGTCAGGATATGGAAGTTCTGTCGCACAAGTTGACGGATATGGAGAAAAATATTTGCAGTAACATTTGATAACCTTAAAACGAATAGCAATGGACAGGAAAATAAATATCATCAAGATGGACGAGCATGGCAATATCACCATGCCTACCGATATAAGAACAATCGCCATGAGCGAGTGGGAAATCTGCGAATTGTTTGGGATAACCTCTCCTACTTTCCGTGCTGCGATAAAGGCAATCTATAAGAGCGGCGTTTTGCGTGAATGCGAAGTAAGACGCTCCATCTGCTTGTCGGACAAATGCAGCATGGATGTTTACTGCTTTGAAATGGTTGTCGCTCTTGCTTTCCGCATTAACTCATACGGAGCAGAACGAGTACGGAATGCCGTAATTGAAAAGTTGTACTTGCGAAAAGAGAAAACAAGCATCTTCTTTTCGCTGGATTGTAGAAAGGAAGCACCTAAGTATCAGGCATAAAATATATAGCTATAACGACATGAAGTAATGAAACCGATGCGTATTCCCATTGCCAACAATATATTTATGCGAGTGTTTGAATAGGCGCATTGCCATTCATACGTATTAAGACGACAGGTCCCGAAGAAACTGCCATTAAAGTGGTATTTCTTCGGTTTTTTTGTTGTTATACTCCCTAACAGGCTGCAAGTTTTTCACTCCGTGTGTTTTTTGCGCCATTCTGCCGTGATTTGCGTATCAGGGGGTTAAGCGGCTCACTCTAACTTTGCATACGATTATTTATCAACCATTTAAGCGTATGAACAATGAGTGAATCAGACATCAGCAAGGAGGAGTTTATCCGGGTGGGTACGACCCTCTACAAGTTAGTGAACCAGCCCCGACTGAACGGCGGCTATGTGAAGAAACGCATCGTGTGGAATAACGAGACCCTGCGGCAGGACTACGGCAAGCACTTTCTCGCCACCGTTCCCAAGTATGATGGCTTCTGCACAGTTCCCGACCATGTGAATTACCGTCCTGTGGTGGACAAGTTCCTGAACCTCTATGAACCGATAAACTATAAGCCGATGGAGGGTGATTTTCCCTCTATCCGTTCGTTAGTGGAGCACATTTTCGGGGAACAATACGAGTTGGGCATGGACTACCTGCAACTGCTTTACCTGCAACCCATTCAAAAGTTGCCAATCCTGCTGTTGGTATCAGAGGAACGCAATACAGGTAAAAGCACGTTCCTGAACTTTCTGAAAGCCTTGTTTCAGAACAACGTGACATTCAACACCAACGAGGACTTCCGCAGCCAGTTCAATTCCGATTGGGCAGGCAAACTCCTTATTGTGGTGGATGAAGTGTTGCTTAGCCGCAGGGAGGACAGCGAACGGTTGAAGAACCTAAGTACCACACTCTCCTACAAGGTGGAAGCCAAAGGTAAAGACCGTGACGAGATAGCGTTCTTCGCCAAGTTCGTTCTGTGTTCCAATAACGAGTATCTGCCCGTCATCATAGACGCAGGGGAAACACGCTATTGGGTGCGGAAGATAGACCGCTTACAAACAGACGATACCGACTTCTTGCAAAAGCTGAAAGCGGAAATACCTGCTTTCCTCTACCATTTGCAGCACAGGCAGCTATCCACCGAGAAAGAGAGCCGTATGTGGTTTGCCACGTCACTGCTGCACACCGAAGCCTTGCAGAAGATTATCCGAAGCAACCGCAACAGATTGGAGATTGAGATGTGCGAACTTATACTTGATATCATGGCAAGTATGGGTATCGACACTTTCTCTTTTTGCTGCAATGACATTCTCACGTTGCTGGCAAACACGTATGTCAAAGCGGAGAAGCATCAAGTAAGAAAGGTATTGCAGGAATGTTGGAAGCTCATACCTGCACCGAACGGGCTGACATATACCACTTATCAGCTTAACTACAATCGGGAGTGTCGGTATGAGCCGATAAGGAGAGTGGGACGCTTCTATACCGTCACAAGGCAGCAACTTGAAACGCTGTAATTCCATTATCTTTTTGTTGAATTGTTGAATAAGGATATAATCATACTGATAATAAGCAATATATACTCTCAACAAAATCTCAACTGACCAAAAGAGAAGTTGAGCATAAAGCCACGACCTATTGTCGGTTTCTCTTTTGGTGAGTGGTTTGTTGAGCGGATGTTGAGCATCTATTTGTATGTATATAAACATATTACATATACCATTCAACGAATCAACGATTTTCATTCACCATTAAAACCATAGGAAGATTATGACTACACAGGAAGCAAAGAAGATACATATCGCAGACTATCTGCAAAGTCTGGGCTACAGCCCCGTCAAGCAGCAGGGGAAAAGCCTTTGGTACAAATCACCGTTCAGGGAGGAAGCGGAAGCATCGTTCAAGGTGAACACCGAACTCAACCAATGGTACGACTTCGGAACAGGTAAGGGAGGAAACATCATCGCTTTGGCGCAGGAGCTTTACGGTTCGGACTATGTGCCTTACCTGCTTGGTAAGATAGCGGAACAAGCACCGCACGTCCGTCCCGTGTCTTTCTCTTTTCGCCAGCAAGCATCCGAACCGAGTTTCCAACATTTGAAAGTGGGCGAACTCACGCACCCTGCATTGCTCCGCTACTTGCAGGAACGTGGGATAAACACCGCACTGGCGCAGACGGAATGTAAGGAACTGCACTTCATCCATAACGGCAAGCCCTATTTCGCCATCGGATTCCCGAATGTGGCAGGAGGCTATGAGGTGCGCAACCGTTTCTTCAAGGGCTGCATCGCCCCGAAGGACATCAGCCATATAAGACAACAGGGCGAACCAAGAAACGTGTGTTATCTGTTCGAGGGCTTCATGGATTACCTCTCGTTCCTTACCATCAGAGTGAAGAACAATCCGCAATATTCACGATTGACAACGCAGGACTATATCATATTGAACTCCGTTTCCAATCTCGCAAAGGTGGAAAACCTATTGGCGACCTATGTACAGATTGGCAGTTTCCTTGACAACGACACGGCAGGACGGAACGCCTGTGAATCCTTAAGGGCGAAGTTCGGGGAACGCTTGCTTGACAAGTCGCTGTACTATCGTGAATACAAGGACTTGAACGACTACCTGTGCGGTAAGCCCTTGTCCCAATCGGTAGAGCCGATAGAGCAGGAGAAGCAAGTCCAATCCGCAAGGCGGATGATGCATCCACCGAAAAAACGAGGGCTGAAGATGTAGAAAGCGAATGCTTGCAGCGACACGGATATTTGCCAACGGAAAATGCCGTAGCTTATTAGGGAATTTGTCCGAGCCGCATTGCAAGCAACGCTGAAAATTCCCCAATAAGCCAAAGAGGTTGCACCTCTCTGGACACACCTCAGCCAACGGCAAAAGCCGTACAGCAGTAAAATCATCAACCATTGTTTCACAAGCTAAAAAAAAGATTATTATATGGGTTATGCAGTATTACACATGGAGAAGACAAGCGGAACGGATGCCGCCATGTCAGCGCACATTGAGCGCACCATCAAACCGAAGAATGCCGATGAGAGCAGGACGCACCTCAATCGGGAACTGATAAGGTTTCCTGATGGTGTGGAAAGCAGGACACAAGCCATACAGTACCGATTGGACACCGCAGGACTGACACGCAAAATCGGTAACAACCAAGTGAGGGCTATCCGTGTCCTGCTAACGGGAACTCATGATGATATGGAACGCATCACCAACGAGGGCAGACTTGACGAGTGGTGCAGCGACAACCTGAAATACCTTGCCGACACATTCGGTAGAGAGAATATCGTGTCGGCAGTCCTGCACATGGACGAGCAGACACCGCACATACATGCCACCCTTGTACCGATAATCAGAGGAGAGCGCAAGCGCAAAAAGAAAGAGGAACAGGTTAGAAGGCGATACCGCAAGAAACCGACCGGCACAGCCCGATTGTGTGCCGATGAGATTATGACACGAGCCAAACTCAAATCCTATCAGGACACCTATGCACAAACCATGAGCAGATACGGGCTGCAACGTGGCATTGACGGGTCGGAAGCTAAGCATATATCCACACAGCAGTATTACCGTGACCTGATGCAGCAGACGGAACAGTTACGAACAGACATAGGGCTGCTCCAAGACAGCAAAGAAATAGTACAGGAAGAACTCAGGCGAGCCAAGAAAGAGGTGCAGACCGAGAAGCTGAAAGGGGTAGCCACGACCGCAGCCACCCACATATCGGAAAGTGTAGGTTCTCTTTTCGGCGGTAATAAGGTTAAGACTTTGGAAAGGCAAAATGCAGCATTGCAAAACCGCATTTATGAACTTGAAAATGAAGTTCAACAACATGAGGAACGGCAAGCCAAACAGATACAGGAAATGAAAAGCGCATACGAACAGCAGAACCGCAAGTTGTCCGAGTTCGTGGATTTCGTCAAACGTTATTTCCCATACGTGGATAAACTGATACCGACAATAAAGTTCCTGCGTGATTCTCTGCACTTTGGCGATGCCGTCATTAGAAAACTATGCATATTCAAAGACGCCACCATTAAAGGTGAGCTATATTCCCGTGAGTTTAACCAGCATTTTAAAGTTGACGGTGCGGTTTGTTCACTCAAACAGAGCACAGAAGGAAATTTTGAACTCAACATAGACGGCGTTTCGCATGTCAATTGGTTCAGACGAAAGAAAGGCGAGTTCATGGAAGCGTTGGGAATGCCGACAAGGAAACAAAATAGGGGTATTAAGCTGTAAATCATAATAAAGTCCGTGATAGTAGAATACTATATCACGGATTTTTTATACTTTTGTATCCGGATTGGGGCAACCCTTTCCAAGACATAAGAAAAAGAAGAAGCGTTATGCTTATCTTGTAGAACGGAAACCTGAGAAATTTCTGAATTGTGTACAAGGGTAGCATAGTGGTTCTCACGCTATAGCGTGGGCTGCTATTACTACATCTGTACACAGGGTTTTCTCAGGACCTCCGAACTAAGACGTAGCATCGCAGTGCCACGCTTTCTTCGTTGGTTGGATTATGTTAGTAATAAACGATTTTAAATAATACAACAGATTATGAGAAAACTTATTGTAGCGTTCGCATTTATGGTAATTACTTTGACATCGTATGCTCAAAGCGGTTCGGAACATCTTACTTTTAAAGGAATTCCCATTGAGGGAAGTATGACAGAATTCTGTCAAAAGTTAAAAAGCAAAGGATTTACATCTATTGGCAGAGAAAACAATCTTGCATTGTTTATGGGAGATTTTACTGGTCGTAATGCAACTATAGGCGTAACAGCTACTGATGATGGTAAAAGTGTATTTGCTGTAGCCGTGTTATTTGACCCAAGTGGTGAATGGAATACACTTGTTAATACTTACGGTTATTATAAGGATTTATATACTCGCAAATATGGAAACCCAACTATCTCAAAAGAAAAGAATCCGGCTCACTCAGATTCTAATACCGCTTTAATGGCAGAAGTTCATCAAGGGACAGTTGTGTGGGGCAGTGCATGGGAGGTAACAGGTGGAGATATAGAATTATCAATAGAAAAGACTTCTGGCGTCTATGAGGGTATGGTCGTAATTCGTTATCGTGATACTCAAAATGTAGAAACAAAAATCCAAAAAGATTTAGAGGATATTTAATTTTCAATAAACAGAACAATTGATTATGAGAAAACTTTTTGTATTACTTGCTTTTATAGTTGTCGCTGCTACATCGTATGCTCAGGTATATAAGATGTATAAGACTCAGAACTACCATAATCGACTTCGTTTAAATACGATGACAGGCGAAGTTCAACAAATTCAAGATGATGGTCAGTCTTGGGAAGTTTGTAGTGCAAGAGAAGTTTTAGGAGATAAAGAAGGACGATTTCGCCTTTATGAAACACAGAATATGTGGACTTTCATAATGCTTGATACATATACAGGTAAGAATTGGCAAGTCCAATTTAGCGTCAAGGGTGAAGACTATATGTTTGCTGCACCTATCAATATGTTTTCTCTTGCATATCCGGAAAAATCTTCAAATTGGACTAATAGATTTAAGATGTTTGCTACTCAAAATATGTGGACATTTATATTGTTGGACTCATATAATGGGCGACTATGGCAAGTCCAATATAGCACACAAGATTTAGACAACCTATTTTGTATTCCTATCAATAAAAACGAATTAGTAGAAAATAACGAAAGGTGTATATTCTCTATTCAGCCACTAACAAGTATGTATCAATACTATCTTATAAACGATAATACAGGTGATATGTGGAAATTTCAGTGGAGTACCAAAGGGGATGATTATAGATGGATTGAAAGATTCAGATAAATATTATTTCTAATATGCAGCTATTGTTTATTATGATGATTTGTATAATTGCTATTTCGGTTATTGTGATAGCAATGGTGCGAATACGCCTTAAAAACAAGTCCAATGAACTTTCAGACAAGTTAAGCCAGATATCTTCATATAGTGAGAAATCAAACTATGAGCAAGCAAAAGAGAGATTATCTGCTCTCAATGAGAAAGTGTTTATAGATATTCCTACCAACTTGAACAATGGCTTTTATGGTAATATAATCTCAGCAACGCAGGAAAAAGATTTTATCAATCATTACAAACCACATTTTCAAGAAGCGTATTCGCTTCAGAAGAAACTCAAAGCCTTTAATATCACTCCATCTGAAACTATATTAAAATTCATCAATGATTTTGGAGCTATCAATAGACTTGTAAAACAGCATAATGAGGGTGTTATTGCATTTCTGCTTGACACACATAAAGATTTCTTCGACAAATGCTTAAAATATCCATTGGATAAGCAACAAAGACGCTCAATTGTTTCAGAAGAGGATAATTGTTTGGTTGTTAGTAGCGCAGGTAGTGGAAAGACCTCTTCTATTATCGGAAAAGTCAAGTATCTAACAGAAATAAAAGGCATTGCACCTCATAGAATTTTACTTATTAGTTACACTAACAAAGCAGCAGCCGAACTTACGGAAAGAATGGCTACTGATGGCTTGAAAGGTTATACATTTCACAAATTAGCCATTGATATTATCGGAAAAGCAACGGGAACAAAGCCGTTTATTTGCGATAATACAGATTCTTTATTTATTGCTCTTTATCACACTCTATTAGAGAATAAGGCTTTTAAGAATAGCGTAGTAGAATACTTCATTGATTATCAAACCAATGAAGCGGATTGGGAACAACGCAAGAATGAAAGGCGAGAAAAATTGTCGGAACAAAAGAATGTTCAACTAAAAGCAATGTTCCCCGATATGGATGGTCGGGCTATATATGTGAGAAGCGAACAGGAGCAAAAGATTTGCTTTGTCTTGTCATCACTTGGAGTAAAATTCAGATATGAAGAGCCATACGAACATCAATTAGCGGATGAAATGCACTCTCAATATCGCCCCGATTTCTCAATATATTTTGAGCAAACAGGAGAAATCAAACGCATCTATTTGGAACATTTCGGAGTAGATGAACATGGTCTTGTTCCTGCTTGGTTTGCAAAAGACAAGAATATAACATACGAAGAAGCCAATCAAAAATATAATGATGGTATAACTTGGAAGAAAGCTGCTCACGAGAAATTTGGTACTCAACTTTTAGTAACATCAAGTGCTGATTTCCATTATTCCGATATAAGAGATAAACTTCGACAATTATTAAATGACGCAGGTGTGCCAATTCAAGAAAAAACAGAAGAAGAATTATATGATTTAGTCTTACCCAAAGGCAGTAAACAAGAAAAGGCTTTTATTCGGCTGGTAGTTACTTTCGTAACATTGGTAAAATCAAGTTGTAAATCAGTTAGAGAGGTTCTTGAACAAGCAAAAAATGCAAATGATGAGCGGAGCGTTTTTATTATCAAGAACATATTTCAGCCTGTATATGACCGCTATATAAGTGCATTGAGCGATAGCAACCAAATTGATTTTACCGATGCGATTCTTCAAGCCACAGAAATATGTCGTACTTCACACCCTGTTGAGTATGATTATATCATTGTGGACGAGTTTCAAGACATATCGGTTGACCGTTACAATTTCTTGAAAGTATTACGAGAGGGGAATCCGCCTGCGAAGTTGTATTGTGTAGGCGATGATTGGCAGTCTATATATCGTTTTTCGGGAAGTGATATAGCTCTTTTTAATCAATTTCCTGAATACTTTGGCGCAACAGAGATAAACAAGATTGAAACCACATACAGATTTGGAGAGCCTTTAGTTTCGTTGTCCTCCCACTTCATACAGCGTAATAAAGCCCAAATACAAAAGAATATACACTCGTTCAGCTCTGAAATGAAAACAGAATTGGAGTTTTATTCTTACGACAGACGTGATTATTGCAAAACAATAGGAGAACTAATATCTTCTATTCCATCGGATAAATCTATATTTCTATTAGGACGTTATTCTTTTGATGACTATTACCTGTCATTTATGTATAAAGGAGTGAAAGAAGGTAATAGATTTTATTATGTGATAGGAGGAAGAAAGATAGAGTTCTTGACAGTACATAAATCAAAAGGTCTTGAAGCGGATTATGTGATACTTTTACAATGTAATAAGGATACTTATGGCTTTCCATCCCTTGTAAGTGATGACCCTGTGCTTAATTATGTCCTGACTAAAAGTGACCAATTTCCATATGGGGAAGAACGGAGATTGTTTTATGTAGCAGTAACAAGAGCAAAGATAAAAACACTTGTACTATATGACAAGCGTTTCCCCTCTGTATTTGTGGATGAGTTTTTACACCCTGAAAAGGTTTCAGAAGAAAGTTATGTAAAGCACCCCAATGCCAATAAAAGATGGACAAGAAGTGCAGACCAATTTTTATTGAAACTGTATAATGAGGGTAAGAGTGTCAAATATATCGCAAACAAAATGGGCAGAAGTCAAACTTCGATTGTAATGCGATTGAACAAACTCACCCAATAGTAGATTATATTTATTCTTCTATACTGCATGTATTAGATATTTTTTTACCTTTGCAAAAGAAATGAGTTATTTGACAGCATAGCACCGCAAATCGCTGAAAATCGCACGGTTTCCAACTCGTTACCGTTGTTTCTCAAATACTCCGTTAAAAGTTTATTCCTCAAATGGTTGTATCAAACCGTTGAAAATCTAAAATAGAAAATGGCGTGGCATCTATTGATCCGATAGCAGGTACGGTTCGTCGGAATGGAAATAAGGAGAAAGACATGGAGCTGGCAAAAGCTTTGCTCGCCGACCCGAAAGAGAATGCAGAGCATATTATGTTGGTAGACCTTGCCCGAAATGATTTAAGCCGTAATTGCAAGCATGTGAAAGTTGAGTTTTTCAAGGAACCGCAATATTATAGTCATGTAATTCATTTGGTGAGCCGGGTGAGCGGAGTATTGGAAGAGAGGACGAATCCGATAAAAACATTTATCGATACGTTTCCAGCAGGAACATTGAGTGGTGCGCCGAAAGTGCGAGCCATGCAGATTATCAGCGAACTGGAGCCGCATAATCGTGGTGCATATGGTGGATGTGTCGGATTTATCGGATTAGACGGTTCGCTGAACCAGGCGATAACTATCCGGACGTTCGTAAGCCGGAATAACGAACTTTGGTTTCAGGCAGGAGGCGGTATTGTTGCAAAGAGCAATGTTGAGAATGAATTGCAAGAGGTTAATAATAAGTTGGAAGCGTTAAGGAAAGCGATTCTTTTGGCTGAGCAATTGTAGGGAGGAAAGATATATGGAAATAGCTATTATAGACAATTACGATTCGTTTACTTATAATCTTTGTCATTTGGTAAAAGAGTTTGGAGCGGGTGTTTCCGTTTTTCGCAATGACTGTTTTGCGTTGGATGAGTTGGATCGTTTTGATAAGATTCTCCTTTCGCCTGGTCCAGGTATTCCCGGAGAAGCAGGTCTTTTGCTTGACGTTATCAGGGTATATGCCGGTCGTAAGCCTATTCTTGGCGTGTGTTTGGGAGAACAGGCGATAGGTGAAGTATTCGGAGGGCATTTGGTGAATCTTAAAGAGGTTTACCACGGCATTCAAAGTCCGATAACAATTGTACAGCCTGATTACCTTTTTGAAAAACTGCCGGAAAAGATATTGGTGGGCAGATACCATTCATGGGTGGTAGACCAGGAAGGTTTGCCTGATTGCCTGGAGGTGACTGCCGTCAGTTGCGAAGGGTATATTATGGCTTTGCGGCATAAGGTGTTTGATGTCCGAGGGATCCAATTTCACCCGGAATCGGTACTGACACCGGACGGCAAACGGATTATACTGAATTGGTTGGAGAACGGGAGAAAGGAATTTGGTTTCGATAATAAAGGATTAAAAGGATGAAAGAAATATTGGAACGGTTGTTTAACCATGAGATATTAACGAGGAAAGAAGCTTGCAAATTGCTTCAGGGTGTTACATACGGTTGTTATAATGATACCCAAGTTGCCGCACTGCTGACGGTATTTCAGATGCGGGGCGTGAATGTCGACGAGCTTGTCGGTTTTAGAGATGCGCTTCTCAGTACGCGTATTCCTGTAGACCTGTCGGATTATCATCCTATTGATATAGTCGGGACGGGCGGCGATGGGAAGAATACGTTCAACATTTCCACATGTGCCTGTTTTGTTGTGGCGGGGGCCGGTTACCATGTAGCCAAACATGGAAATTACGGGGCTACATCGGTAAGTGGGGCAAGTAATGTGTTGGAACTTCATGGAATTAAGTTTACGAACCGGGTGGATAAGCTTGTCCGTTCGATGGACGCATGCAACATGGTGTATATGCATGCTCCTTTGTTTAATCCGGCGATGAAAACGGTTGCTTCCATTCGTAAGGCGTTAGAAATTCGTTCGGTGTTTAATTTGTTGGGGCCGTTGATTAATCCGTGCCTGCCTGCATATCAACTTCTGGGTGTAGCCGATTTGTCGCAGATGCGTTTATATACGAACACGTTGCAGCGTTTGGGCATCGGTTTTGCGGTTGTGAACAATTTGGATGGATATGATGAAATTTCTTTGACTGACGAGTTTAAAATTATGACCAACCGATATGAGACCATCTACCGTCCGTCTGATTTGGGGTTTTCTATTGCCCGGCGGGAAGAGCTGTATGGAGGAAAAACTCCGGAAGAAGCTGCCCGTATTTTCGACAATGTTTTGGAGAATAAGGCAACGAAAGCGCAAACCGAATGCGTGCTGATTAATGCATCGTTCGCTATCCAGGCAATAGAACCGATGAAACCTATTGAAGAGTGTGTCGGAATCGCTCAGGAATCGTTAAGGAGCGGAAAAGCGAAACAGGCATTTAGGAAGTTTGTAGAGATAAACAGTGATTAAATCAGCATGTGATATGGAAAAGCAGGATATACTTCAAAAGATTGTGGCTTATAAGCGGGAGGAGTTGTTGCAGCAGGAGAAGATGCTTCCGTTGGCACAACTGGAAAAACAGTTGGTTGATATAACTCCCTGCATCAGTATGAAACAGGCGCTTGCCGATTCTCCTTCCGGTATTATTGCGGAATTTAAACGCCGTTCCCCTTCGAAAGGTTGGATAAACCGGGATGCCGATATTGCTGTTGTACCCGAAGCGTATGAACATGCCGGGGCATCTGCTTTATCGATACTCACCGATGAGCATTTTTTCGGGGGAAGTTTGCAGGACATCCGTATAGCTCGTCCGAGGGTTTCCCTTCCTGTCTTGCGGAAAGATTTTATTATTAACCGCTACCAGCTTTATCAGGCAAAGGCTGCGGGCTGCGATGCGGTACTGCTTATAGCCGCAATACTTACTTCGCAGGCGTGTCGGAAGTTAGCAAGACAAGCGCATGATTTGCAATTGGAAGTGCTGCTCGAAATACATAAGGAAACAGAACTGGATTATGTCAATGAATTTGTGGATATGGTAGGGGTGAACAACCGGAACCTGGGTACGTTCCATACCGATGTGGCGAACTCTTTTGCTCTTGCAGAACTTCTGCCGAAAGAGTATCTGTTGGTTTCCGAAAGCGGCATTTCCTCTCCAGACACAGTCCGACAGTTGCGTAGTGTCGGATTCCGTGGCTTTTTGATGGGGGAAACTTTCATGAAAACGGCAGCGCCGGCGGTTTCATTGTCGAATTTTATAAAACAACTTACGCTATGATTATAAAGATTTGCGGCATGCGCGATTCCGTAAATATTCGTGCGGTAGAACAGATTGGGGCGGATTGGATGGGCTTTATCTGTTACGGACGTTCTCCTCGTTATGTCGGCTCGCGCCCCTCTTACCTGCCGGAGAAAATGCTGCGTATCGGTGTCTTTGTCAATGAGACGGATATCCGCGTATGTGAAAATATGATTGAATCGTTAGATTTGCAGGGAATTCAATTGCATGGGAACGAGTCTCCCGGGATTTGCCGCCACTTCCGTTCTATGGGACTGATGGTGATGAAATCGTTTTCCGTAGGGGCTGGAACCGACTTCAGGCAGACTCGTGGATATGAGGATGTGTGTGATTATTTCTTGTTTGATACCCTTACGTCTCAATATGGAGGTTCCGGGAAAAGTTTTGATTGGAATATTCTGAAAGCTTATCAAGGAGAAATCCCTTTTTTATTAAGCGGAGGGTTATGTATGGAAAGCTTGGGGCGATTGTCTGAGTTTCATCATCCCCGATGGGCTGGAATTGATTTGAACAGCGGGTTTGAAATCTCTCCAGGGATGAAAGACGCCGGACTGCTTGCACACTTTATTAAAAAAATCCGGAATATTTATCCGGAAACATACTCATGTTTTTGAAGAAACATGGGCATGGAAGAAAAAGAAAACGTAGAATTATTTAATAAAAAAGTCATTGTTATGAATCGCATTAATCAATTGTTCGATACGAAAAAGAGAGATATTCTTTCAATTTACTTTTGTGCCGGTGCACCTCTGCCTGACAATACGGTGGCAGTGGTACGCGCTTTGGAGGAGAAAGGAATAGATATGGTGGAAATCGGAATCCCTTTCAGTGATCCTATGGCTGACGGTCCGGTCATTCAAACGGCAGCTGCCAAAGCCTTGCGGAATGGGATGACACTGCGGAAACTTTTTTCGCAAATAAGGAATATTCGCAGGGATGTCAGCATTCCGCTTATATTAATGGGTTATCTGAATCCTATCATGCAATACGGATTTGAGAATTTTTGTCGCGACTGCCAACTTGTGGGAATTGACGGAGTTATTATTCCAGACCTCCCGTTCAAAGAGTATCAAGAGAATTATCGTTCTACGGTTGAGCAGTACGGGATAAAAGTGATAATGTTGATTACACCGGAAACGAGCGAAAAGCGTATCCGGCAGATTGATATGTCTACCGACGGATTTATTTATATGGTCTCTTCGGCGGCAATTACCGGGGCTCAAAAGGATTTCAATAGCCAGAAAGAGTTTTATTTCCGACGGATAGAGGGTATGGGCTTGCGTAATCCTTGTATGATAGGTTTTGGTATATCAAACCGCCAGACGTATGAAACGGCAGCTTCTCATGCCGCAGGTTGCATTATCGGGAGCAAATTCGTTACGTTGCTCGATGAGGAAAATGGTGATGCTTCACGGGCTGTCGACCGGTTGAAACAGGCATTAGCTTGATTATTCTTCCAACGTTTGCAACTTCTTTTGTCTGGTGACGTTCAATGTTTGCAGGATTACCGAGAGTATGATACATCCCAAACCGGCATAGAATGCGAAATTCAGCTCTTTGGCTTCCCCGAAAAGTGCCATAGCTATCAATATGCTATATACAGGTTCGAGATTATAGCTGAGGTTTACCGTGAAGGCGGAGATTTTCTTCAGAACTTCGATTTGCAACAGGTACATTCCGATTGTGCAGATGGAAGCTAAGAGGAACAGATATGTGAAGTCGGTTGCGGACGAGACCTTGAAAGATGTATCAAACAGATGGAAGTAAATGGGCAGGATGCAGGAAATACAAATGAATCCGCCAATCATTTCGTAGAATAAGACACAGCTTGTCGGGTAGTTGGCACTGACTTTTTTGTTGGTTATCGTGAAAAGGGCAGCCAGCATTGAGGATACAACGCCAAGCCCGATGCCGAGTCGGTAGCGGGTATCGAAGTGGAAAATGAGGATGATGCCCGTAAGGGTCAGGCAACTGTACATTAATTCCCGAAAGAAAAAACGGCGTTTCAGGAGTATTGGTTCCAGCAAGGCGGTAAAGAACCCGACCAAGGAGAAACAGACTACACCGATTGATACGTTCGATGCTTTGATGCTTCCGTAGAAAAAAATCCAGTGCAGGCAGAGCAGGCAGCCTGTCCCGGCTATTTTTAAGAAACTGTGCACGTCTATGGCGTGTAACTTCTTTTTGTATGCCAGCATGCTGAAGAAAAGGATAGAAGCGATAAGTAACCGGTACCAGACCAACAACGCTTCGTTGAGTGTAATCAGTTTGCCGAATACGCCGGTCATTCCGGCAATAAGAATGGAAATATGAAGTTTTATAAATGCTTCTTTCATAAGCACCCTGTTTTTTCGGGGTGCAAAGGTACGAATCTTTTCGTTTTTTGTCTGTCCTGTTTGGAAGATTAATAGGAAAACTTCAGATTACTTTGCATCCTGCTCGTAAAGAGAGCATCATGGCCGGTACCGCTTCTTGGATGACGTTGATGAGAATGTCTGCAATCTTGTGGCGTATGAAATCTTTTCTTGTAATGAAAATGATTTCTCTCGTGGGTTTCGGTATGGCGAACGGGCGAACCAGCTGCATTTGTTTGTCGCTTAACTGGAGCGTTGCCAGCTCCGGAATGAAGGTGACGCCATTTCCACTTTCAACCATGCGCATGAATGTTTCCAAACTGCCCAAACGGTATGCAGCTTGGTGTATTTTTACTTTTTCCATCTGGCAGAAACGCACCAGTTGGTCTCGGAAACAGTGTCCTTCATCCAATAACCAGAGACGTTCGTCGTTAATGTCGGACGTACGGATCAGTTCGTTTTTGAAGATGGTCTCATTTGGAGAGACGTAACCGAAGAATTGTTCGAAATAGAGTGTGTGGTTGTTGAATTGGGATATGGCCGGGACTTTTGCAATGATGGCAGCGTCGATTTCCCCATTCTCCAGTGCTGCAAGCGTAGGAGTCGTTTTCATCTCCAAAAAGCGGATGTCTATTCCCTGATATTGCGCGGATAGCTGTTTAATAAATCGCGGTAGCAGATAGGGCGCTATTGTAGGTAAGACCGCCAGCCGGAATGTTCCTTTCAAAGATAGTTCTTCCTCATTTACAATCTCCTTGATGAGCGATGCCTGGTAAAGGACTTTTCTGGCTTGGGCGATAACCTTTTCTCCGGTAGGTGTGGGTGATATTGGTTGGGTACTCCGGTCCAAAAGTTTTACACCCAATTCGTCTTCCAGTTTTTGCAGCATCATACTTAACGTGGGTTGTGTTACTTTGCAATGCTTTGCCGCTTTTGCAAAATGGCGGAACGCATCTACTGCCAGTAAATATTCAAGTTGTTGTATTGTCATTTCGAGTGTCCGGCATTTTTATGTATCCTGATACAAATATAATTGTTTTTTTATTGTTGTAGGATTAAAATGTTTTTACAAATAAATATCCTAAATATAGGGTAAATAATCCTCCCGCCAAGCTTAATAGCAGGTATAGTGAAAAATATCCGAATCCGGTCTCTTTAAAAAGGTGGAAAAGTTCATTTATAAAAGTAGAAAATGTAGTGAATCCTCCGCAGAAACCGACTGTAAGAAACATTCGGTAATCGTTGTTTCCCAAATGTCCTCGTTCAAATAACGCATAAAGTATGCCAAGGAAGAAACATCCTGATAAGTTTACGGCCAGTGTTCCGAGGGGGATATTCTCATGGATATGTTTTTGGATAAGTTTGGTGAGGAGAAAACGTGTGCTTCCTCCAAGAAAACTTCCCAATCCGACCATTAGAAATGTTTTAATCATTTTACTCAAACCGCTTGTTTGGAAGCAAAAGTACAAACAAATCCCAGAAAAACGGAATGCCCAGGCAGGAAAAGGAAAAATGTTTCAGTGAAACAATTTCTTCCAAAAATGTATATCTTTACGATAGTAATAAGCTATAATAAAATTCAGAACTGATGAAACGGAGGACAATTATAGGAGGGATGGCGGTTTGCGGCATTTTATTTATCGTGTCGATAATCGTAGGATTCCAGTTGGAAGAGTATATGAAGAGTATTACAGCGTTTTTCTTATGGATGTTGCATGGAATCTACCGAGGGTACAGGCATTTGCGTGCACGGACGTTGCCTGATGAAAGCGTTGAAGATTGTTCCTGTCCGGAGAAGTCGCTCCGCGCTAATCCGCTTGCTCCTGAACAGGTGCTGGCTATGTTCTTGAATGTAAAAGATATGCGTTTCCGGACAACGGGCGCTTTGTTTGTTTTAATCTTTGTCTTGGATTTCTGTCCTCCGGCATTGTTCTATGTCCTGCTTATTCTTTTTGTTTTGTCAAAGATATGGCTATTCGTTTCTTATTTGCGTTTGTCGCGGTTGATGAGGAAAAATAATATCTGTACGGTATTGGATGAGAAGTATGGGATTGCTTGGGTGCTTTCCGGACGGACGGGGAATGATGATGGAAATATTGTTGGAAATCTCCCTGTTAAAAAGGCTCCTTGGGGAAGTATATACGAAATTTTTCGTTTTAAGCATTATTATGTGTTCAGGAGCAAAAGCGATGAATTTCTCTTTTTCCTCTCCTCTTGCGAGGAGAAACAGGCATGCGACAGAATTATTTTTGCCAGATTCTTGAAACATACGGGTAGCAGGTGCTCAAACCTTCCTGCATCGGACAAAAATCTGACAGCAGAAGCGGAAGGGGTGAAAGCAAAGCATATCGCTGAGGAGATGAAAAGAAGAACGGTTCAACACTGTTTCAAGCTTTGTATTAATCCGGACCGTAAGCCGGAACTGACAGATTCGAAACTTGGAGGTTTACCATATTGGGACAAAGCGAAAGCGTTTCCGACTGATAAAGGCGGCAAGCCGATGATGCTCTTAATCCAAATCAATTTTTCAAAGAACCGGATGGCGGAACCTCTCCCGAAAAAGGGCATTTTGCAGTTTTTTATCAGTAGCGATGATGAAAACAATTTGGGATGTGATTATGACCGGTTGGATAATCAGGAAAATTTCCGGGTGGTTTATCATGAGCAGGTCGACGAAAACGTGACTTTAGCGCAAATCGAAGCAAAAGGAATGCCTAAATGCGAAGAAGTCGCCTTTTCTCCGATAATGCATGAGCGGGCGTTGGATGTTCATCAGGGAACCTCTTTTGTTCAACATAATGCAATTGATTTCGATGAGGTTTTTGCAGAGGTGATAGCTGATTTATACAATGAGCATCCTACGTATGTGACAGATTATTTTGCGCATACAAGCAGTGAAGATATTTTCTTTGACGAAATGGCAAAGGATGGTGACGAACCGCAAATACAGTTGCTCGGCCATCCTTCGTTTACCCAAGAAGATCCGCGTTTCAACAGTCAGTATGGGGAATACGATACGCTTCTGCTTCAAATTCCTTCGATAGAAGATGAGATCATGTGGGGCGATATGGGTATAGCCAACTTCTTTATCCGGAAAGAGGATTTGGAACGTTTTGATTTCAGTCGCGTGATTTACAATTGGGATTGTTACTGAGAAAAACGCATCAAAGGCGATTATTATTTTTTTCAATCTCCGATAAAACGATTACCTTTGCAGAAACAGTTTGTCGGTCTGTCGCTCGTTCTTCGGAACGGGAGGAAAGTCCGGGCAGCACAGAGCGCCATACTTCCTAACGGGAAGCTATCGTAAGGTAGAGTAATGTAACAGAAAATAACCGCCATTTTATATGGATTTTCCATTGGTAAGGGTGAAAAGGTAGGGTAAGAGCCTACCGGGTTGCGTAGTAATATGCAATGCCGTACATCTTATGGGCTGTAAGGTCATGTATACCGACGTATGTAGGGTTGCTCGTCCGTTGTCGGGGGGTAGACTGCTAAAGCTTATTGGTGACAATAAGCGTAGATAAATGACAGACGCTTTCGGAGAAAGTACAGAACCCGGCTTATAGACGAACTGTTTTATTTTATTGTACGATATGGAAACGAAAGAAAAAAAGCCTTTGATCGTGCGGATTCAGAATTTAATATCTTTTCTGATACGTTTCGTTACTTATGACATTTGGCGGATAACGGAGAATGAAGTAAGTGGCTTAAAAGAGTTTTACATCAATACCATAAAGACGATTCTTTTGGCTATACGGGGATTCCGCGATGAGAATCTGCAAACACGTGCTTCCGCATTGACTTACAGTACGCTGTTGGCTATTGTCCCTTTTTTGGCGGTATTGGTAGGAATTGCCAAAGGATTCGGTTTCCAGAACAATGTCCGAGAGGAGTTGTTCGCTTATTTCCCGGGGCATGAAGCGGAGCTGGATAAAGCGTTTGAATTTGTGGATAGTTATCTGGCACAGGCGCAGGGTGGCGTGATAATCGGTATTGGTCTGATCTTTTTGTTTTATATAGTTATAAACCTGATATCCTCCATCGAGGATACGTTCAATGATATTTGGCAGATAAATAAATCCCGGGCATGGTATAGAAAAATTTCTGATTACTTGGCTTTATTCCTGTTATTGCCCATTTTAATGATTATATCGAGCGGAATGTCCATTTTTATTTCAACGTTACAGAATTCTTTTCTTTCGCAATACGTAATATTTACTCCGCTGGTAGAAGCATTTTTTAAAATTGCTCCTTATGTTATTACTGCTTTAGCTTTTACAGGTCTCTATATATTCTTGCCCAATACGAAAGTCCGGTTTGTCAATGGTTTTATTGCAGGCGTAGTTGCAGGTGCCACTTTTCAGTTTTTTCAGGTTTTGTATATCAGCGGTCAGATATGGGTGAGTAAGTATAATGCGATTTATGGTAGCTTTGCGGCACTTCCGCTTTTGCTTTTATGGTTGCAACTGTCGTGGTTGATATGTCTTTTCGGGGCGGAATTGTCGTATGCTTCGCAGAATGTGAAGAAATTTAGTTTTGAACGTGATAGTAAAAATATAAGCCGTCGTTATAAAGATTTCCTGACATTGTTGATAACTACGCTTGTGGTAAAGCGTTTTACGCAGGGTGAGAAGCCTTATACAGCTGATGAGCTGTCGGAGACGTATCGCATTCCTATAAAGATTACATCGCAAATACTTTACCAATTGACGGAATTGGGAATACTTAATGAGGTGAATATCGGTAATGATGAAAGGATTGTTTATTATCAGCCGGCAATTGATGTCAACAAGATTAGTGTAAGCTTTTTGTTTTCCAAAATCGACGAGTTTGGCTCAGAGAATTTCAAGATAGACACTTCCGAATTGTTCAGCAATGAATGGAAAACCTTATTGAAAACTCGGGAAGATATGATTAAAGCTAATTCAAATATTCTATTGAAAGATTTATGAAACAAAATCTTACAACAGGAAAAGAGTGGAAAGTGATTACCGCTTTTGCTTTACCTCTTCTCATAGGGAATATTTTGCAGCAACTATATAATATCGCCGATAGTATCATTGTCGGTCAATTTCTTGGGAAAGAGGCCTTGGCTGCGGTATCGGCTTCGTTTTTTACTTACTATTTTATTATATCGTTTGTTATCGGAATCGGAAGCGGCATTACCGTAGTTGTCTCCCAATATTACGGGGCGAAGCAATATGAGATGGTGCAGCGTGCATTTTCCTCTTTCTTTATTTTTATGTTGGTTGCCGGAATCCTCATTTCGATAACGGGAATCATTTTTGCGGAGCCGTTGTTCCGATTATCAAATACGCCGGAAGAAATAATCCCGGCTGCGGTCAGTTATTTCCAAATATATATCGGAGGAACTTTTCTGTTTGTTACTTTTAACAGCATAATCTCCATTCTTCGGGGAATGGGTGAGTCCGTTAAACCGATGGTATTCATATTAATCAGTACTTTATTGAATATTTCTCTTGATTTACTTTTTATCCTTTTGTTTGGGTGGGGGATAGAGGGGGCAGCCCGAGCGACGGTTGTGGCACAAGGCTTTGGCATGTGTCTGGCATTGTGGTATGTCAGGGATAAGCATCCGCTCCTTTCCATCAAAAAGAAAGACCTTGTTTTCGATTTTCGTTTGTTTAAAGACGGTTTGAAGATCGGGCTTCCTACCAGTGTGCAGCAGTGTGCCATCGCGATTGGTTTGCTGGCTCTATTGGGAATAGTCAACCGTTTTGGTACCGATACGTTAACGGCTTATGGTGCGGCGGGAAAAATTGATACGATAATTACCCAAGCGATATTGACTCTTTCTGGGGCTTTGGCTGCTTTTTGCGGACAAAATATCGGCGCGGGGAAGTTGGATCGTGTCCGTAACGGTGTACGCTTCGGACTTATAGTGGATGTTTTACTGAGTATCATTACATTCACTGCAATATTCTTCTGGGGTGCGAACATGATGCAGGCATTTACCGATGACCCGAACGTGATAGCAATTGGAAAAGAGTACCTACTCGTAATTGGAGGTTTCTTTGTTATTCATGGCGCATTGAATATTTTCAACGGTGCGCTTCGGGGTGCCGGCGATACTTTCTTTACGATGTTGGTCAGCGTCCTGTGCTTATGGTTAATCCGGATACCGCTGGCTCACTATCTGAGCGATATAATGGGACGCAGCGGTATATGGTGGGCGATCGGATTAAGCATATTGATTGGTTGTTTGATTACCGGAACCTATTACCGGCTTGGCAGGTGGAAAAAACATTCAGTTGTCCGTTCTTGAATGGTTCTCTCTGAACAACCGGAGTCTTTCTTCCAGTAAATCATATTGATTGTCCTTGATGAAGGATGTGCATGCCCGTAATCCCTCTTGCCGGCTTCCGGTAGTCTCAAGAGAAATGGCACTTACACCGTAGTAAATCAATTCTTCCATCAGTTGGCTGCCGGTCATCCCCGGATATCCGATTGTAAAGTAGAATCCGTCTGCAATCGGTTGGTCGAGGTCTTTATTGTATATGATTGTAAATCCGTTGTCTGTGAATATCTTTTTCAACCGTTTTGCCCTGCGTCCGTACTCTTTGATTTCTTCCACGAAGTTGAATGTTCCGTCGGATGCAGCTTTGAACATTGCCGCCAACGCGTATTGTGCGGAATGGGATGTTCCGGAAGAGAGTGCATATAATACGCGGTGGATATAAACTGTGCCGAATGTTCCGCCACCGTATCGTTCTGTTAGTCCCGGGTATTTCCGGTTATATAGTTTGTTTGAGATGGCAGTGATACCGATACGTTGCCCGGCGTAGCTGAAAGCCTTTGAACCGGAGATCTGAAGGATGTAATTATCCGTATAACGGGCAACAGATGCTTGATAGGGTGGTTCAAAAGGCTTCCCCAAATCTTTCCTGAAGTCCATGGCGAAATACGCCAAATCTTCTATTACTATGACATCATGTTTGTTGGAAATCTCTCCGATGATCTTTAATTCATCTTCGGTAAGGCAGAACCATGCCGGATTATTGGGGTTGGAATAGACAATTGCAGCAATGTTGCCTTTCGACAGGTATTCTTCGAGTTTGGCATTTAGTTTGTCTCCTCTGAAATCATATACGTCGAAAGATTCATATTTGTATCCCATCACGGTGATTTGCTGTTTCTGGACGGGAAATCCTGGGTCAATAAACAGTATGGTATCTTTTCCTTTCTGGCATTGCCCGCATGTTAAGAATGAAGCGAACGTTCCTTGCATGGAACCGGTTACTGGAACACAGCCCTCTTCATTAATATCGATGCCGATAAACGCTTTGATAAACCGTGACGCTTCCCGTTTCAATTCCGGCAATCCATTTATGTTTGGGTAGATAGATGCGATACCATGCTGCAATGCGTTTATTTCTGCTTCAACGCCGACTTGCGCAGGCTTTAACCCCGGGACACCCATTTCCATGTGTATAAATTCCGTTCCGGTTTTCTGTTCCAATTCGTTTGATATGGCAACAACTTCTCTTATCGTGGCTTTTCCAAAATTCGGTAAGTGATAACTTTCTATGATTTGTTTCGTCGTTTCGTAATCGACGGGTGTATTATTTTTTGTTTTCATAAATCATGATTTATATTTCCCAAGCAAATATAAATCTTTTTATATTTGGAAATATGGATTTCTTTCTATTTCGTACATCATCGGATGGATTTTTTTGGCTTTCCTGTATTTTCTTGATGTATGGAAAAGGGCTATCTTTGTGGCTGATTAGGGAAATGTCAATATGAAAAATCAAATAATACAATTACCGGCAGAGTGGTATCCGCAAAGTGCAGTACAATTGACATGGCCGCACGAGAATACCGATTGGGCTCCGATTTTGGATGAGGTTATTCCTTGTTTTGTTGCAATAGCGAAAGAAATTTCAAAGAGAGAGAATTTATTGATTGTCTGTAAGGACGAAAATGAGGTACATAACCAATTAGGTGCGGATGTGGATTTCAGCCGTGTTATTTTCCGTGAAGTAGTGACAAATGATACTTGGGCACGCGACCATGGGGGAATTTCTGTTTATGTTGACGGCCGACCGACAGTGTATGATTTTGTGTTTAACGGTTGGGGAATGAAGTTCGCTGCTGCGTACGATAACCTCATTACTGGTAAGCTTTTCCGTTCAGGCGTGTTTGCGGAAGACGTATGGCGTGTTGATATGCAGCCCTTTGTTTTGGAAGGGGGTAGCATTGAGTCGGATGGAAAAGGAACATTGATGACAACCACTGAATGCCTTTGTTCGGTAAATAGGAATGAGTACCTGACGAAAGAGGAATTGGAGTGCCGGCTAAAAGAGATGTTCGGGGTAAAACGTGTATTGTGGATTGGGAATGGTTATTTGTCTGGAGATGATACAGACAGCCATGTCGATACGCTTGCCCGGTTTTGTTCGGAACAGACAATCGCTTATGTAAAATGTTCGGAGCAGGATGATGAACATTATGTGGCTCTGTCGAAGATGGAACACGAGTTGCAATCTTTTCGTCAGGCGAATGGTGAACCGTACCAACTGGTTCCTTTGCCGATGGCTGATGAAGTAGAGTGGAACGGTGAGCGGCTTCCGGCAACGTATGCCAATTTTTTGATTATGAACAAGGCTGTGTTGCTGCCGTTTTATGGAACGGAAAAGGATGAGGTCGCAAGGGCTCTGTTGCAAAATGTTTTCCCGGATAGGGAGGTAGTTGGCATAAACTGTTTGCCACTTATTAAACAACATGGCTCGCTTCACTGTGTGACAATGCAATATCCGGAAGGTTTTATAATATAATATGAGAAGTATGAAAGTAGGAATGGTACAACAGAGCAATACGGCTGATATTGCTTCAAACATAGAGAAGTTACAGAAAAATATTCGTTTGGCAGTATCCCAAGGGGCTGAATTAGTCGTGTTGCAGGAGTTGCACAACGGCTTGTATTTCTGCCAGACTGAGAATACAGAATGTTTTGACATGGCAGAGCCGGTGCCAGGTCCTTCTACCGAGCTGTTTGGGAAGCTGGCAAAAGAGCTTGGCGTTGTCATTGTACTCTCTCTCTTTGAACGGCGTGCTCCGGGGCTATATCATAACACGGCAGTGGTGCTGGAGAAAGATGGCTCGATAGCTGGGAAATACCGGAAGATGCACATCCCGGACGATCCGGCGTATTATGAGAAGTTTTATTTTACTCCAGGCGATTTGGGCTTTGAACCGATAAACACATCAGTGGGTCGTTTGGGCGTTCTGGTTTGTTGGGACCAGTGGTATCCGGAAGCAGCCCGGCTAATGGCATTGCGAGGTGCAGATATGTTGATTTATCCAACTGCAATAGGATGGGAAAGTTCTGATACGGCAGCAGAAAAACAACGCCAGTTGGGTGCTTGGGTGACAGTTCAAAGAGGACATGCCGTGGCAAATGGTATTCCGGTTGTCACAGTGAACAGGGTCGGTCATGAAGCGGATCCTTCCGGGCAAACCAACGGTATCCAATTTTGGGGGAATAGTTTTGTTGCCGGTCCTCAAGGGGAACTGTTGGCGGAATTTGGAAATTCGGAAGAGGAAGTACGGGTTGTGGAAATCGACATGCAGCGCAGTGAGACAGTTCGTCGCTGGTGGCCTTTTTTCCGAGACCGACGAATTGATGCTTTTGAGGGATTAACTTCCCGCTTTCTTGACAAATAGTAAGTTGTTTTTGTTAAATATTCGGAGCAGACAACCGCTTCTGGAATAAAAGTTATATATTTGTGCTGTTTAAGTATGTTATATAACAGACGTGGTAAGGAAACGAAAAAGCGAGGTTGATTATTCAACCAATTTGGCAGAAGTTTGGAGGGTATTGAACGATAAAGAACGGGAGATTCTCCGGAATAATTGTGAGATTCAGTGCTATAAACGCAATCAGTTGATTTATCGTGAGGGTGATGAGCCTGAGGAGATGATGTGCCTGTTAAAGGGTAAGGTTAAAATCTTCAAGGAAGGCATTGGCGGAAGAACTCAGATTATTCGGATGATAAAGCCGATACAATATTTCGGTTATCGGGCAAATTTTGCGCAGGAGCGTTATTTGACAAGTGCTTCTGCTTTTGAAAATTCAACGGTTTGCTTGATTCCGATGACGATTGTGCGGGATTTGATTGCGAAGAATTACCGTTTGGCCATGTTCTTTATCAAGCAGCTATCAATCGATTTGGGTATAGCTGACGAAAGAACGGTTAATTTGACCCAGAAACATGTACGGGGAAGGCTTGCTGATGCGTTGCTGTTCCTGATGGATAGCTACGGCTTGGAAGAAGACGGAGCAACACTGAGCATTTATCTTGCGCGGGAGGATTTGGCGAATCTTTCCAATATGACAACATCTAATGCAATTCGTACGTTAGCAACTTTTGTTTCTGAGCGAATCATTGCTTTGGACGGACGGAAGATAAAGTTAATAGATGTAGACCGGCTGAGGAAAATCAGTAGATTGGGATAACTTTTTCAATAGATATTGGCGGCTGAGCTAAAAAGGGGGAATTTTTAGCTCAGTCGTTTTTTTATAGGATAGCTTCCCGGATACGAATTAATTTTTTCAGTAATCCCTCTAACAAATCCAGTTGGAGCATGTTGGCTCCATCCGACTTTGCGGAATGGGGATCCGGATGTGTTTCAATAAATAGCCCGTCCACTCCTACGGCAACGGCTGCTTTTGCTATTGTTTCGATTAAGGCAGGTAATCCGCCGGTCACTCCGCTGGTTTGATTGGGCTGTTGCAAGGAGTGGGTTATGTCCATGATGACCGGGAATCCGAATTGTTGCATTTGCGGTATGCCTCTATAATCGACAACCAAGTCGGTATAACCGAATGTTGTTCCACGCTCCGTAATCATTACGTTCTTGTTTCCGGCATCTACCACTTTTTGTACGGCAAACTGCATTGCTTGCGGTGATAAGAACTGCCCTTTTTTTATGTTCACAATTTTTCCTGTATGGGCGGCAGCCGACAATAAATCTGTCTGCCGGCAGAGGAATGCCGGAATTTGCAGGATGTCTACATATTCGGCAGCCATCGCTGCTTCATAAGTCTCGTGTATGTCGGAAATCGTCGGTATTCCAAAAGTTTCTCCTACTTTTCGCAGGATTTTTAATGCTTTTTCATCGCCTATCCCTGTAAAGGAATCCAATCTTGAGCGGTTGGCTTTCCTGTAAGAGCCTTTAAATACATACGGAATATTTAAGTCCTGTGTTATTTTAGTGATTCTTTCCGCAATAACCATCGCCATCTCTTCGCCTTCAATGGCGCAAGGTCCGGCAAGCAGGAAGAAGTTTTTTTTGTTTTGTAAATTATCTATTGTAATCATATGTCGTTTATTAATTGCAATGTCTGTTCTATTTTTTCATTTGTGGGGAGTGTTGATTTGAGCCAATGGATTTTGAAGCCTCTTTTTTCCATTCCTCTAAACCAAGTCATTTGGCGCTTTGCAAATTGATGGATTGCGATTTCCAGACGGTCGACCATCTCATCATACGATAACTTTCCGGTTATGTAGAGTGTCAGGTATTTGTATTCCAGCCCGTAATAAATGAGGTCTTCCGGTGTTATACCTGTAGCCAGCAGACGTTGTACTTCTTCAACCATTCCTTCTTCCAAGCGGCTGTACAGCCGTCGTGTAATTTTTTCCCTGCGTAGCTCTCTGTCGATATCTATGCCGATAATCAGGCTGTTTATTGGCGGATATTCATTTTTGTCCGGTGCCTCTTTTTTATAGAACTCTTCTATCTCGATAGCCCTGATAGCCCGTTGTACGGAATCGACATCCGTTTTGTTATGTAGAGTCTTGTAGGATGCAAGAATTTTTTCCAGCTCTTTCAGCGTTTTGTCTTTCAGCGATTCCCTGAGAGACGGGTTAGGAGGTACATCCAGCAGTTTATATCCTTTTAAAACCGATTCGATATACATTCCGCTCCCTCCGCAGAGAATGGGTACTTTTTTTTCGGCTTTGAGATTTTGGAAAACCTTATGAAAATCATGCTGGTAGCGGAATACGTTGTATTTCTCTCCGGGCTCACAGATATCTATCAGATGGTATGGGACCATTTGCCCGTTGATGAGGTAGTCGGAAAGGTCTTTTCCTGTACCAATATCCATAGAGCGATAGACTTGACGGGAATCACCGCTGATGATTTCCGTATTTAGCCGGGATGCCAAAGCGGCAGCATATGCTGTTTTCCCGGATGCCGTAGGTCCTACAACCGTTATCAGTTCATAGTTCTTCATACAGCAAAAATACATAAAAAACTATGAATACTGATAACGGATAGTCATATTCCTCTTCATCCTCCGAAGCCTGATTGTCGTATTATTTCTCAACCAGATAGGGGAATCCGCTTTTTAAGATTTCCATAGCCCTGTCATAATCTTTTTCATCAACTTCCAGTTCTATTTGGAATCCCGGAATGTTCAGTACTGTTGATAAGATTTCATTCTTTGTGAACACTTCAATACCTTCGTTTTGCAACACGTCTTTCACAATGCTTGCTTGGGTGTTGTCGTTTAATGTTACTAAATAGACGGTTTTCATGATGCTTAATTTTTTTAGTTATGGTATTCCTTTTTCCGAATAACAATTTTGCTGTTGGAAAAGTTCCCGTTTTTCTGAAAAAAAACGCAAAAGTTTTTTTGAAAATATTCCGCTGCTCCAAAAAATGCCGGGCAGCGTTTTTTATCTTATTATCCAGGGATAAGGTTTTGAGTCGCGGGTATAAAAAAAAGCAGTCTCAGCTTAATTAAGCCAAGACTGCTTTGAATTTATCTGTAAGTTTGTAATTAGCAGTTTACAGATGCCATGTGAGCAATCAAATCCAATACTTTGTTAGAGTAACCGATTTCGTTGTCATACCAAGAAACAACCTTAACGAAAGTATCAGTCAAAGCGATACCTGCTTTAGCATCGAAGATAGAAGTGTGAGTGTCTCCCAAGAAGTCAGAAGAAACAACAGCATCTTCAGTGTATCCAAGGATTCCTTTCAGTTCGCCTTCAGAAGCTTCTTTCATTGCTGCACAGATTTCTGCGTAAGTAGCCGGTTTAGCCAAGTTTACAGTCAAGTCAACAACAGAAACATCCAAAGTCGGAACACGCATAGACATACCAGTCAATTTACCGTTCAAAGTCGGGATAACTTTACCTACAGCTTTAGCAGCTCCAGTAGAAGATGGGATGATGTTGCCGGAAGCAGCACGACCACCGCGCCAGTCTTTCATAGAAGGACCGTCTACAGTTTTCTGAGTAGCAGTTGTAGAGTGAACAGTTGTCATCAAACCGTCGGTGATTCCCCATTTGTCGTTCAAAACTTTTGCGATAGGAGCCAAGCAGTTTGTTGTACAAGATGCGTTAGAAACAAATTGTGTTCCTTTTACATATGTTTTTTCGTTAACACCGCAAACGAACATTGGAGTATCGTCTTTTGACGGAGCAGACATTACAACATATTTAGCTCCAGCTTGGATGTGAGCTTGAGCTTTTTCTTTAGTCAGGAATAAACCTGTAGATTCTACAACATATTCTGCACCAACAGCATCCCATTTCAAGTCTGCCGGATTTTTTTCTGCAGTAACACGGATTTCTTTTCCGTTAACAATTAATTTGCTGTTTTCAACGTCAGCTTCAATAGTTCCGTCGAATTTACCGTGCATAGTATCGTATTTCAACATGTAAGCCAAGTAATCTACCGGGCACAAGTCGTTAATACCTACGATTTGAATATCGCTTCTTTTTTGAGCTGCACGGAATACAAAACGGCCGATACGACCAAATCCGTTAATACCTACTTTAATCATTGTATTTTTAATTTAATGTGTTGATTAAACAAATAATTTCATTTCAATAAACACGCCTTCTTTCAAGACATCCGTTCGTTGGATTTTTCCAGCTAACCGGTGAATTAACCTCTCGGACTGTCTCTCTCTCGTTTGGCATTGCAAATGTAAATATGTTTTTTATATTATGCTCTATAAATAAGTTGGAAATGTATGTTTTCTAACATAAATTAATTCTTGTGGCGGGTATGTATTCATGCTTTAATTATTTCTTTTTCTTCGTGAAAAGATTGGATACCCAAGTTGTCATTTTGCGCATTCCCCATGAAATAAGTATGGGTTGTACAACTTCCCATGCCGCAGGCAGTAATGCTTTGCCTAAGCCCATGAGGTCTTTTATGCTCAACGTGCTGTTTGTTGCCGTAGGTTGCCCTGTTGCCTGGAGCGATAATTGCGTTTTGTTCGCGTTACTCTTTTTTTGATTGGTTTTGTTGCGGGGAAATAGCAAGGACGAGATTCCCGATAACAATAGCGTACCGGCATTCTGTTGTATGTAACAGAAATGGTTGTTCAAATCCGTCTCTTTTATGAAGCATTCTTGTTGGATACGTTCTTTTTCAGCTTGCAGTATTTCCAGCGGGGTCATTGTTTTTTTCGGTGCTGTCGGGTTGTTGATTGTTTTTTCCATCATTTGTCAAAAGGGCGGCTATAACTTCATTTACAACTTTAGTGCTGATTTTTTGTTTGTTTTTTATTGTCAGGAGAATAATCAGGACGTATAAGACGGCAACGATGCCAAATCCTGCTCCGATTGAGTTAAGTATTTCTCCTAAATAGAATCCTAATGCCAAAAACAGGAATAGGATGCAGAAAAAGGCAAGAAATAGTAATACCAAACCATACGAAAGAACCGAAATTACTTTACCCGTCCTTTCGTATGTGTTCAGTTTTAGTAATTCAAGTTTCAGTTCGACATAAGAAGTCAAATCCTTTTTCAATTCTTGAAAAATAGTACTTGAATCTTTCTCCATTGTTTATTCAGCAATATTTTCAGCGGGTTGAACAGGTTCCTGCTTGCTTTCTTTGTATTTAGCCAAAGCAGAATTGAAACCTTCCTTTACTTTTCCTACCACGTTGTTCAACTCATCGAGTAACTGTTCTTTTTTATCTGTTGCAGCCAAGTATCCGACAGCAGCACCGACAGCAGCACCGACAACTAAACCCAATAGCAATTTTGAATCTACGCTTTTCATAACTTTTTCTCCTTTAATTAAAAAATGAAACCTTTTATTTATATAACACTGTTTATGTACAATAAGTTCTCCTTTTCTGCCTGTTTATTTGTTAATGGTTGTTTTTTGTGTTTTTATCGCAGCCCAATTGTTTCGCTCGGACGAAGATATTAGTTTGATATTGTTTCTCCGGCATTCTTTTTCAAGGGCTGGAATGTCCTCTTTGTAAAAACCGCTCATGAAAAGTAATCCGTTTTCCTTTAAGGCATCGGCATAGATATGGATGTCTTCCAATAAGATGTTCCGGTTGATATTGGCGAAAATGACGTCGAATTTGCCAAACTCGCAGATTTTTCCGGCTCCTCCAAGTGCAACCTGTATGTTTGTGATGTTGTTCAGGCGGCAATTTTCTTTTGCGTTCTCATATGCCCACTCGTCGATGTCTATGGCTGTGATGTTTTTTGCTCCTTTCTGGCTTGCCAATATTGCCAAAATGGCTGTACCGCATCCCATGTCGAGAACATTTTTCCCCAGAAAATCGAGTTTGAGTATCTCTTCTATCATCAGGTAGGTCGTTTCGTGATTCCCTGTACCGAACGACATTTTCGGGTCAATGATTATTTCATGTTTGAAACCGGATTCTTTTTCATGGAATGAGGCTCGGATAATGCACTCCTTGCCAATCCGGATGGGTTTGAAATAGTTTTTTTCCCATACTTCGTTCCAGTTTTTGTCTTCAATCTCTTTTTTTGTGTAGCTGATTTGCGTATTGGGCAGCGGAAAGTTATCCAGTTTTTTTTGCAAAGTTTCCTGTTTGAAAGATGGATATGCTATGAATGCCTGCAGCCCGTTGTCGTTTTGCGTAAAACTGTCGAATCCTATCTCACCGAGTTCGGCGGCAAGGATATCGTTTAAAACGGAAGTTTCGATGTCTGATTGATATGTGAAATCAAGTTCTATGTACTTCATTTTACAATTCAATTAATTCATTATTACAAATATAATGTATGTTTTCTATAAAACAATGGCTTTATTGTAATATTTATTGGCTTTCCTGCCCATGATTTGTTTCAACGGGCAGTTTTCGGATGATACGGCACGGATTTCCCGCTGCCAATACATTCGATGGGATGTCTTTTGTGACGACACTTCCTGCTCCAATAGTGGTGTTGTCGCCGATGGTTACTCCGGGGAGTATGCAGGCGTGTGCTCCTATCCATACATTATTCCCAATGGTAACCGGATAGGCATATTCAAATCCTTTATTGCGTAGCTTCACCTCTAACGGATGTCCAGCTGTGTATATTCCAACATTTGGGGCGATAAATACGTTGTCTCCTATTTTTACTTTTGCTCCGTCGAGAATGACGAGGTTTGTATTGGCAAAAAAATTGTCTCCTATTTCAATGTTTTCCCCGTAGTCGCAGAAGAATGGCGAGGTGATGTATCCGTTTTTTCCGATTTTTAGGATAGAACGGATTAGTAGGTCCCGCTTTTCCCGCTCTTTTATGGGTAGCCGGTTAAATTCATCTATAAGGCAATGGGTCTTGTACATGGCATCTTGCAATTCCGGATCGTTGTTTGCGTCATATAACAATCCTTTTGCCGCTTTTTCTTTTTCTGTCATAGTTTTCGCTTGTTTATAGTTTAGTGGATGTTTAGATACAAATGTATGATAATTTGTAAGAAGAACGGAGATGTTCGTTTTCTTTCTTGCGTTGTTTTTTTCGCTTTCTGAAAAAGAGGAAAAGAACGGATGTTTTTCCGGGAATGTATTACCTTTGTTCTCGTAAAAAAAGCGGAATATTTTTATGAAAGCAATATTGCATATAGAGACATCTACGCCGGTTTGTTCTGTTGCGCTATCATTGGACGGTGGAATTTTGTATGAGAAAATTTCTTATGAAGGTCCGTCGCATGCGGCATTGGTTGGTGTATATGTACAGGAAGCGCTCGATGTATTAAGGGCAGAAGGTTTGCAGTTGAGTGCGGTAGCCGTAAGTAGCGGTCCGGGTTCATATACCGGTTTGCGGATAGGAGTTTCGGTTGCAAAAGGGTTGTGTTTCGGTTTTGGGATACCTTTGATAAGTATCCCTACGCTGAAGCTTATGGCTTTGGAAGCCGTTAAGCGGAATGGGGGAGTGGATTCCCTTTATTGTGCGATGTTGGATGCCCGCCGTATGGAGGTGTATGCCGCAATATTCGACAAGAACTTGAATGAAGTGCGTGCTGTGTCTGCTGATATCATTGATGCAAACAGTTATTCGGCTTATTTGGAAAAGGAGAAAGTTTGTTTCTTCGGGAATGGTTCGGATAAATGCAAGACGGTGTTAACATCACCGAATGCGGAGTTTATATATGGAGTGGTGCCGCAGGCTGCAAATATGCTGGCATTGGCAGAGGAAAAGTATGATAAGGGAGATTTTGAAAATGTAGCTTATTATGAGCCGTTTTACTTGAAAGAGTTCCAGGCAACGAAAGCTAAAAATAAAGTGTTGGGATAGTTTCGTGAAGAGAAACAAAAAGCGGTTCCGTGAATAATCTGCGGAACCGCTTTTTTTATTATATGGATAGTTTTTTATCCTAAGAATCCCAATAATACACCGGCTGCTACGGCAGACCCGATTACTCCGGCTACGTTGGGTCCCATCGCATGCATCAACAGATAGTTGGTCGGGTCATATTCCAAACCTACTATTTGTGAGATACGAGCTGAGTCTGGTACGGCAGATACTCCTGCGTTACCGATTAGCGGGTTGATCTTATTGTCCTTTTTCAGGAACAAGTTGAAGAACTTGACGAACAGAACTCCGGCACAAGTTGCAATCACGAATGACAAAGCTCCCAACATGAAAATTTTAATTGAATTTAGTGTCAAGAACTGTGTAGCTTGTGTGGAAGCACCTACGGTTATACCAAGCAGAATCGTAATAGTATCGATCAACGGACCGCGTGCAGTCTCTGCAAGACGACGGGTTACACCACTTTCTTTCAGTAAGTTTCCGAAAAACAGCATACCCAACAATGGCAGACCGGACGGTACCAGGAAACATGTCAACAGCAAACCTATAATCGGGAAGATTATTTTTTCGGTAGAAGAAACTACTCTGGGTGGTTTCATGCGGATTAACCGTTCTTTCTTTGTTGTGAGCAGCCGCATGAACGGAGGTTGTATAATCGGAACCAACGCCATATATGAATAGGCGGAAACGGCAATTGCCCCCATGAGGTTTGGCGCAAGTTTCGATGAAAGGAATATGGCGGTAGGTCCGTCTGCTCCACCAATGATTCCGATAGCTGCCGCTTGATTGGGCTCAAATCCCATTTGAAGTGCGATAATGTATGCACCGAATATACCGAATTGTGCGGCTGCGCCGATTAACATCAATTTGGGGTTGGAAATCAATGCCGAGAAGTCGGTCATGGCTCCGATACCTAAAAAGATTAACGGCGGATACCAGCCGGAGGTTACACCTTGATACAAGATGTTAAGCACAGAACCTTGCTCGTATATACCTACCTGTAATCCTGCATCTTTAAAAGGAATGTTCCCGATTAGAATACCGAATCCGATAGGAATAAGCAACATTGGTTCAAATTCATACTTGATAGCGAGGAATATAAACAACAAGCCGACAAGAATCATGATTAAATGTCCGGATGTCGCGTTATATACACCTGTATAAGTAAGGAACGTTTCTATGTTTTTCCCTAAGAATTCGAGAAAACTTTCGTGTTGCGTCCCTGCTGTTTGTAATAAAATAGATCCTAACATAGCTTATCCGATTACAACGAGATCAGCACCTTCCAGTACGGAATCTCCTTTTTGAACTTTAATTTCAATTATTTTGCCATCCCGGTCGGCATTGATATTGTTTTCCATTTTCATTGCTTCAAGGACAATCAGTGGTTGTCCTCTTTTTACTGTATCTCCGACTTTGCAGTTTATTTGCAAGATGATACCTGGAAGCGGGGTTTTTACAGCTCCTTGTACGGAAGGAGTTGACGGACGGGAAACTACGGGCGCGCCGCTCGGCGTCGTTGGAGCCTGTACGGGACGCTTTAATGTAACTACTTGTTTCTTGGCAGGTTTTTCCAACTTTACACTATAAGGAGTACCGTTTACTTCAACTTCTGCAACATCATCGACAACAGAATTTACGTGTACTTTGTAAACATTTCCGTTGATGGTATATTTAAAACTTTTCATTCGAATCTTTTTTGTTTGTTAATGAATTACTTTTTCTGGTTTTTCTGAATAGTCGGAGTTTCTCTTAATCCGTAAATCTTAGAACTCCAAGGAGAGTATATGCGTTTTACTTTATGTATTGTCAGCACGGTATTCTCAATGTCATGGTTGTCGTCGCTGATTTCATAAAGCGCCATTGATATGGCAGCAAAAATCTCTCCTGATTCAATTCCAACGTTTGCCGCAATATCATTGCCGCCTGCCACTTTCTTAGCTTTGCGCTTGCTGGCAGAAATCGACAGCTTCCCGATATATTTAAAGCAAACGTATAAAAGAATCAAACCACAGAATACAACCGCCATGGCTGTGATGGTCATACCAATACCGAAAGAGTCGTTTTCTTTGAAATTGTCGATTTTCTCATTCGAATCAAGCGTTACGTTATTGGTGCTCGGCGTTACCTTTTTCAAAGGTTTCCATGCTCCGCTGCCATCCATTTCCCTTCCGTAACTGACATCTGCCACTTGCCCGGCAGGAATGGTAATTTCGTCAATCAATGTTTTCCCGTCCGCATCATAAAGAGCAATGTAATTTTCTTTCGAAGGGTCGAGCGTGAAATTGATATGGAAAGTTCCTCTGTCCGGCTCATTGTCTGCCCAAAAAAGGGTATGCTGACGCGGTGGTATCAAAGTCAGTACGTCGCCTTTAGGAATGGGATATTTCTTGGGATTGTTTTTGTCATTGGTTAAATAACACCCCTGAATATTTACACTTCCTGCCGAATTATTAAATAATTCAATCCAGGTATGGCGCTTCCCATAGTCATCAACGAAGTTGTCTTCGTTGATAACCAGAACTTCGTTTATACGCATGGACGTTGCTTGTTGAGCTTTAATCCCTCCGATGGAGAGCAGAAAAGCTGATAGAAGCAAGATCCCTAATTTTTTATTCGTCATAATTTCCTTTTTTTAATTACAGAGGCATATTGTCATGTTTCTTTGCCGGGTTGCAAAGTTTCTTTGTTTGCAATTGTTGTAAAGCACGGATGATACGGAACCGGGTATTTCTCGGTTCGATAACATCATCGATATAGCCATATTGGGCAGCATTGTACGGATTAGCGAACGCTTTTTTGTATTCAGCTTCTTTTTCTGCTGCACAAGCTTTCGGATCTTCGGCTGCTGCAACTTCTTTGGCGAAGATAATCTCTACCGCTCCGCTCGGACCCATAACGGCTATTTCTGCTGTCGGCCAGGCATAATTCATGTCTCCACGCAGGTGTTTGGAACTCATCACGCAATAGGCTCCTCCATAGGATTTGCGGAGTGTTACTGTCACTTTAGGGACAGTGGCTTCTCCGTAAGCGTATAACAATTTTGCGCCGTGCAGGATGACGCCATTGTATTCTTGTCCTGTTCCTGGTAAGAATCCAGGTACATCGACTAATGTGACCAATGGTATATTGAATGCATCACAAAAACGGACGAATCTTCCTGCTTTGCGGGAAGCGTTACTGTCAAGACATCCTGCCATGACTTTTGGTTGGTTGGCAACGATTCCTACTGCTTGTCCGTTGAAGCGGGCAAAACCTACGATGATATTTTTGGCGTAGTCAGCATGTACTTCAAGAAATTCTCCATTGTCGATGATTGTTCCGATAACTTCATACATATCGTATGCTTGGTTCGGGTTATCTGGAATAATATCATTCAAATTGTCATCCAGACGGTCTATCGGGTCGGTGCATTCAATTAACGGAGTTTCTTCGAGGTTGTTTTGGGGAAGGAAACTTAATAGCTTACGGATTAGCTGCAAGCCTTCTTCTTCTGTGTCGACTGCGAAGTGTGCAACTCCGGACTTGGTAGTGTGTACGCTGGCCCCTCCCAATTGTTCTTGCGTTACATCTTCTCCGGTTACAGTTTTTACTACTTTCGGACCGGTAAGGAACATATAACTTGTCCCGCGAGTCATAATGTTGAAGTCAGTTAATGCAGGGGAATATACAGCTCCTCCGGCGCAAGGGCCGAATATCCCGGAAATCTGGGGAATTACTCCGGATGCTAGGATGTTCCGCTGGAATATTTCGGCGTATCCTGCCAAAGCGTTGACGCCTTCCTGTATACGGGCGCCTCCTGAATCGTTCAGACCGATTACCGGAGCTCCCATTTTCATGGCTTGATCCATGATTTTGCAGATTTTGAATGCTAACATTTCGGATAAAGCACCTCCGAAAACGGTAAAATCTTGCGCATATACATATACTAATCGACCATCGATTGTTCCGTAGCCGGTAACAATTCCATCACCTAAGAATTTGTTTTTTTCGATTCCGAAGTTATTGCAACGGTGTTTCACGAACATATCAATTTCTTCAAAACTGCCTTCATCTAAAAGCATGGATATACGTTCGCGTGCTGTGTATTTTCCTTTTTTGTGTTGGGATTCGATTCTTTTTTCTCCTCCACCTAGGCGAGCTTGTTCGCGGAGAGCGATTAACTCTTTTACTTTTTCCAATTGGTTGCTCATTGTATATTGATTAGTTATTAATGAAAATGCGTTGAATGGTTGGATGTCGGTGTGTCAAAACAGTTAATTGCGTGTTATTATAGGTATCAGGATAAGTTATTTACAAAAGTAAATTCCTGTTGCCTCGGATTCCTCTGTTTGCATTTAATCCGTTTCGGCGCACCGGAAAAGTCTGAGATAAATTTAGCATTTTACCTCAGACTTGATTTTATTCTTTTTTGCCGGGCATACAGAGTTCGGTAAGTACGCTGCATGTCGATTTCGGGTGAAGGAAAGCAATATCCAATCCTTCAGCACCACGACGGGGTGCTTTGTCGATAAGTCTTACGCCTTTCGATTCAGCTTCGTCAAGTGCAGATTGAACATCGGGCACGGCAAATGCAATATGGTGGATTCCTTCTCCTCTCTTTTCAATGAATTTGGCGATTGTGCTGTCTTCGCTTGTAGGTTCAAGCAATTCTATTTTGGTCTGACCCACTTTAAAGAAAGCCGTTTTTACCTTTTGGTCGGCTACTTCTTCGATGCTGTAACATTTTAATCCTAAAACGCCTTCGTAATAGGGAAGGCAGGCTTCTATGCTTTTAACAGCAATGCCCAAATGTTCAATATGTGAAAGTTCCATGTTTAATAAAATTTTATTGTTTAGTAAATAAATAATTCGTTCTTGGCAAAAGTACATTTTTTTTTTAGAATGCAGAACGTTTTCTTTTTATTTAAGAATATATATTCGGAACCTCTTCTTTTGTAGTCAGAAAGTCTTGATTTTTTGAAGTTTCTTTAGGATTTTAGTCGTGAACAGATGCCTTTCTCCTATAAAAAACGGAGCGTTTTAAAAATCGACAATCAACTTTACGTTGAATTGTCTTCCGGTCAGGTAATTGGGAACAGCCGCTTGGTCATTGTCCGCCCTTGTAATCCAATAATAAGAATTAGTGTTTTTTATGTCGAAAAGGTTGAAAACATCAAAACCAATCCAGATGCTTTTCAAAGAGCGGAATATACGGCGTTCCATGACGGCATCCATGTCTCCTGCGAGTTGATAAGAGAGCCCGATGTCGACGCGTTTGTATGGAGGGGTGCGGAAATAACCGCTTTCATATCCTTGATGTGGCGCCGTGAGTGGTAATCCTCCGGACAGAACGCCTTTTAAGTTTAATTTCAGACGCTTGTAGCCTGGGAAATAGTCTTGAAAAAAAAGAGACAAGTTGTACCCTTGGCTGTTTGGCATCGGGACTGTTACGCTATTACGGATGGTTTGTTCGGCTTTCATCAGGGATACGCTAATCCATGAATCGACACCTTCCACGAATTCTCCGAATAGTTTCAAGTCGAGACCGTACGCATTTCCTTTGGCGCAGTTCTCTCCATAGTAACGGATCTTCACGTTGTCAATCGTATACGGGATAAGATTGTCGAGCTTTTTGTAATAAACTTCGGCTGTCAGCTTGAAATTTCTGTCAGCAATCTTGAACGTATAATCGCTGCCGGCAATGGCGTGGATAGAGCGTTGCGACTTCAAATGATTGTTAAGCGTTACGATATTGTTGCCTGAATTATCTGTTTGTACCAATCTTAGTTCTTTGTAGAAAGGCGATTGGTAATAAATACCGCCTGCTATGCGGAAAGTGAGGTTTTGATTGAAATTCGGAATGAATCCCAGCGATAAACGTGGGCTGAATATGAACTCTTTGTTGAAACTCCAGTAGCTTCCCCGGATGCCTCCGGTCAGATTGAACAGACCTTGTTTGGAACGGAACTTAAAAGCATCTTGCACGTAAAATGAAAAGCGTGTGCTGCTGATGTTGTTGTCAGAATAGAGGTTTGATATTACATTGACCTCTGTTCCGGTATGTGGCAACGAGTAACCGGAGGAATCACGTCTTTCCCATTCGTTGATGCGGTCGGCTATGTTTTCAAGTTGCAGTGTCGCTCCCCATTTCAGCGTGTTGTTGTTGATTCGTTTTGTCCCGGAGTGACCAATGTTTATGATGCGGGATGTCAACCGGTTGCGGGCATGTTCATGATACACTCCGGTGGAACGTGAAATTGTGAGGTCGTTGTCAGTGTTGCTTCCGTCGTTTAGCCAATATTCTCCGGTGATGTCATAACTTTCGATTTCATTGCTCTTAAAAGCCGTGACATGTACACCAGCTTCTGTATTATTGTCTGGTTTATATTTCAGGGATGCGGAACCAAATAACGTCTTGAAAACATCTTCTTCCTTTCCGTCGAAATAAACTGTAAAGTTATTCAGGTTACTTGCCGTTCCGAATGATGTTTCCCTTGTATGGGGTGTAAACCGGTAGTGGTTATGGGAAATGTTTCCCAAGATATTTGCTTCCCATTTCGGATTAAACTGGTAGGTCATTGAAGTCTGGAAGTCGATGAAATCGGGGTCGTATTCGGCTTCGGTATCTGTGGTGGAAAGAAGAGAACGGTTGGTTTTGTATCGGAATCCGGTTATCTGGCTGAATTTTCCGGTGGAGTTGCCTACATAGGCATTGGCTCCCAGCAGACTTATCGAAGCGGACCCTTCCAGCTGTTTCGGCTTTTTGTAGGTAATGTCAAGAACCGAACTCATTTTGTCCCCGTAACGTGCTTCGAATCCCCCGGCGGAAAATTCGACCGATTCTGTCAAGTCTGGATTGACGAAGCTGAGCCCTTCTTGTTGCCCGGAACGTATTAATAACGGACGGAATATTTCAACGCCGTTGACATATACGATGTTTTCATCGAAGCTGCCTCCTCTGACAGAATATTGTGAGCTTAGTTCGTTGTTTGAAGATACGCCGGCAAAAGTGACGACAAGGCTTTCGATACTTCCTCCGGACGGGTCGGGTAGCAGTTTGACATGTTCCGCATCAAGACGTTCCATTGTATTTGTCTGTTTCCGGATTTGGGAGACGGTAATCTCTGCAAGGTTAAAACTTACCGGATGCAACTTTACGTTAATGCGCATGTCGGACGATGCTTGTGGAATGATGCGTTCGGCTTTATGGTAGCCGATACAAGAATAAACGAGGGTAATGGAATCTTCCGGTGCAACGGAGATGGAATAGAATCCTTTTTCGTTGCTCATAGTGCCGACAAGGCTGTTTTTTATATGGACATTCACCAGTTCCATCGGGTTGTTATCGGTGTCTCTGATGTATCCGGTAATTTTTATTTTGCCTTCAGCCCAAGCAACGGACGGTATGATGATAAACAGTAACAGTATGATGCGGAAGTTCATTTTATGCAACTAATCTGATTGTAATAACGTATGTTTTGGGGAAACCGTATAAAAGCGGACGAAAAAATATAGCTATTTTTGCAGAAACAAATGAATTAAAATCGGGAATATGGGAAATTTTGCAGCATTGATTAAGCGGAGAAGGAGTACCCGTAAGTTTACTTCGCAGTTGTTGAAGCCGGAACAGGTGGAATTAATCTTGAAAGCGGCATTAATGGCTCCCTCCTCAAAAGGAAAGAACTCATGGCAGTTTGTTGTTGTGGAAGATAAAGAGATGTTACTGAAATTGTCTCACAGCAAGACGCACGGTTCTGCGTTCTTGGAGGGCTGCGCTTTGGCGGTAGTTGTATTGGGTAGTGTGATGGAAAGCGACGTTTGGGTAGAAGATGCCGCTGTCGCTTCTATATATATGCAGTTACAGGCAGAAGACCTGGGCTTAGGTAGCTGTTGGTGCCAGATTCGTAACCGGCAAACGGAAGATGGCACGGATGCGTCCCAATATGTCCGCGAGTTGTTGGATATTCCTTACCAGCTGGAGGTCGTTTCGATAATAGGTTTCGGGTATAAGGGGCAGGAGCGGAAACCTTTTGATGAATCACGGTTGCAATGGGAGAAAATACATCTTGGAAAGTATCATTTGCCGGAGCCGAAGGAGGAGACAACGGAATGAATGTTGTGTTGGTTGGCGCCGGAAACGTGGCGACGCAGCTGGGTATGGCGTTGAAGAACGCCGGGCATGAGATTATGCAGGTGTACAGCCGTACTGGGGAGAGTGCGGCGGCTCTGGCAGAGAAATTGGAATGTCCCTATACGGTGCGTTTGGACGAATTGTCTGATAAGGCCGAGCTCTATCTGTTTTCATTAAAAGATGCGGTTTTGCCGGATGTCGTTGCTTCAATGAAACCGAACGGAGGTTTATGGGTACATACGGCAGGGAGCATGCCGATGAATTTGTTTAAGGGATATGCAAGGCGTTATGGCGTGTTGTACCCGATGCAGACATTCAGTAAAATCCGTGCGGTGGATTTCCGAAGCATTCCTTTTTTCATAGAAGCCAATGGGGAAGAAGATATGATGCTTTTGAAGCAAATCTTGCGGGGAATAACGGAAAAGGTGTATGTATTGCCTTCGGAAAAGCGGAAATATTTGCATTTGGCAGCCGTTTTTGCCTGCAATTTTACCAACCACATGTACAGACTTTCGGAGAAGTTGTTGGAGGAGGAGGGAATTCCGTTTGAAGTCATGCTCCCATTGATTGACGAGACGGCGGCAAAAGTGCATGAGCTTTCTCCTGCGAAGGCGCAGACCGGCCCGGCAGTACGTTACGACTTGAATGTAATCGACCGCCATCTTTCGATGTTGAAAACGGAACGGTTCAAAGAGATATATCGGTTATTGAGTGAAAACATACATGAAGAAGCGAAATGAGCAGTATTAATTACGATTTGAAAAAGATAAAAGCTTTTGTTTTTGATGTAGATGGGGTTTTGTCTGCTGAAGTAATTCCTTTGCATCCCAGCGGAGAGCCCATGAGGACTGTCAATATAAAAGATGGCTATGCGATGCAATTGGCTGTGAAAAAAGGGTATCTGCTCGGTATAATCACCGGTGGATATACCGAAGCGGTACGGTTACGGTATGAGCGGCTTGGAGTGCAGCATATTTATATGAGCAGTGCCGTCAAGATGGACGATTTCCGGGATTTTTTGGAGAAGACGGGGGTGAAACCGGAAGAGGTTTTATATGCCGGAGATGATATTCCCGATTATGAGGTAATGCGTTCGGTGGGGCTGCCTGTGGCACCGGCAGATGCCGCTCCGGAGATAAAGAGTGTTGCCAAATATATTTCACAGAAGAGCGGGGGATACGGCATTGCGCGTGATGTTATCGAGCAGACATTGAAAGCGCAAGGCACTTGGATGTGTGAAGAAGCTTTTGGTTGGTAATAAAAACAAAGAATGAGCATGTTGGAAAATTTGAAGCGTTATAAAATTGTTTTGGCTTCCGCTTCACCAAGGCGGAGAGAATTATTGGGCGGATTGGGTATCGATTTTACGGTTCGTACGATTCCTGGTATCGATGAATCGTTTCCGCCGGATTTGGCGGCGGAGGAGATACCGGTATATATATCCCAAAAAAAGGCGAACGCTTATCTTTCCTCTTTGGATGAGAAAGAGCTGCTTATTACAGCCGACACAATTGTCTGGAACAGGGGAAAAGTTTTGGGAAAACCGGAATCTTTCGAAGACGCAGTCGGCATGTTGCGGCAATTGTCCGGGCATACTCACCAGGTGATAACGGGTGTCTGTTTGCTGACCCGAGACAAGTCCTTGTTTTTTTCGGTTACATCCGAAGTTACGTTTGCAGAGCTTAGTGAAGAGGAGATAACTTATTATGTGGAGACGTACCGTCCGTTGGATAAAGCAGGTGCTTACGGTATACAAGAATGGATTGGTTTTGTAGGTGTCGAGCGCATCAGTGGCTCATTCTATAATGTGATGGGGTTGCCCATCCAGCGGTTATATCAAGAATTGAAGCATTTTTGAAAAATGTTGCGGGTAGGGGATATAATTCTTGCAAGGAAACGTTATAAAAAGAAAGAATCCGCTCCGGGAAACCTGAGCGGATTCTTTTTATGATCATTAATTCTCTATTTTATAAAATACCTTGAGCCATCATAGCTTTGGCTACTTTCATGAATCCGGCGATGTTTGCGCCTTTCACATAATTCACATAGCCGTCGCTTTGCTTACCGTATTTTACACATTGTTCGTGAATGTTTTGCATAATGCTTTGTAGTTTTTGGTCTACCTCTTCGCTGCTCCAGCTTAATTTCTGTGCGTTCTGGGTCATTTCCAATCCAGAAACTGATACACCGCCGGCATTTGCTGCTTTGCCCGGAGCATAAAGAATTTTAGCATTGAGGAATTCTTCGATAGCTTCCGGAGTAGAAGGCATGTTTGCTCCTTCTGAAACAGCGAAACATCCGTTAGCCAATAATGCGCGGGCGTCATCGCCATTCACTTCATTCTGAGTGGCACTTGGCATCGCGATGTCGCATTTTTCGTTCCATGGACGAGCTCCGGCAACATATTTGCAACCGTATTTTTCTGCATATTCACGGATTCTTCCACGATAGAGGTTCTTCAGTTCCATGATATAATCCAGCTTTTCGCGGTCAATTCCGTCCGGATCGTAGATATAACCGTCGGAGTCTGACATAGTAACCACTTTTGCGCCTAAGGAAATCAGTTTTTCAACTGTATATTGGGCAACATTTCCGGAACCTGAAACTGTTACAACTTTTCCTTTTATATCAATGTTACGTGTTTTTAGCATCTGGAGCAGGAAATATACGTTTCCGTATCCAGTGGCTTCCGGGCGTATCAGAGAACCTCCGAACTCAATGCCTTTGCCTGTAAATGTACCGGTATTTTCACGGGCTAATTTTTTGTACATACCGTACATATATGCTACTTCACGTCCACCTACACCTATATCTCCGGCAGGAACATCGGTATCGGGTCCGATATGTCTCCATAACTCAAGGATAAAAGCCTGGCAGAAACGCATAACTTCCGCATTCGATTTTCCTCTCGGGCTGAAATCGGAACCACCTTTGCCGCCTCCCATCGGGAGTGTTGTCAATGAGTTTTTAAATGTTTGTTCGAAAGCGAGGAATTTTAAAATAGATTGATTTACAGAAGCATGGAAACGGATACCTCCTTTGTACGGTCCGATAGCGTTGTTATGCTGGATACGGTATCCCATGTTTGTCTGGATTTGACCTTTGTCGTCCATCCATGTCACACGGAAAGAAAAAATCCTGTCAGGAATACAAAGACGTTCTATCAGATTGGCTTTTTCAAATTCCGGATGTTCGTTGTAAACCTCTTCGATTGTACCTAAGACTTCGGATACTGCTTGATGATATTCCGGTTCGTTCGGAAATCTTCTTTTTAAATTGTCTAAAACTTCACTAGCTTTCATTATGATATTTATTGTTAGTTAAAACCAAATTTTTCCCCACTCTCTTTCAGAGTTCGCTGCAAAGGTAAGTAAAAAAATAGAACAGACAAATATTTGAAAGGGAAACTGTGAAAAAAATGACAATTAGATTCTTTTTTAAACTTTTTCTATCTAATTGTTATCTTGCCGGTGCTTGAAGTTCTTGTATAGGGGGACGAATACAATAATTCCGGATGCGACTAAAGAAAAGATGACGTAGAAGTCAATCTTTGCACTGTATTCTAATACAAAATAGCATAGTATTCCCCATAAAAGGGTTATGCAGATTGCCTGCGAGTTCGATATTTTCCTGCGTGCCATATTATCTGATATTTTATTTATGCCAGTAGCTTACTTAATCCGATAAGTCCGGCTAACGCCAGCGCTATGACGAAAAGCATAGTAATAAGCTGCTTTTCGAGAGGGAGTCTTCTTATGAGTGGAATTCGTTGCGCCAGTCCGGATAGTTTTTCGATAGGTTCTGCGTCTCCGGTTTCGTTCTCGGGAGTAATGAAACCGTTATCTTTCATGACAGAAAAGGCTCGTTCTACGTCTTTCTCCAAAATTTCCACGCGGGCACCGCCTACATCAACGTATCCTGCCATCATCTGTGTAGTCAATTCATTGCGTAGATAGCAATCTATGCCTTCCGATTTCAGCAGTGATATCAGAGTCTGTGCATCGGCAGGATACGAAAATCTCGCAATTTCTACCATTTTGTCCATGTCTGTAATTCTATTTGTAACAAAGCAAAGATACGCTTATTTTGATAAATATGCCGTTCTCCTGTATGATTTAGTGTGTAGGCAATATATTTTCTGCCGGATTCTTGACGTGCCGTCTCTCCGGTTATTAGATGCTAAAGCTGATTTCTGCTCCAATCTGGAAAGGTTTTCCTTGTTGCATGAACGAATTTCCGAACGATTCGAAATAGAAAGTCGTGTAGCTGCAATTGGTAATGTTTTTGCCCCATACACTTAGGTTAAATCGTCCCTTGCGGACACCGGCTTTAGCCTTGAGGGTCGCATAAAAGTCTTGCCGGATATCGTTTGCTTCGTTCCAGTATATCGGCCCGTATCCGTTGAGTTGTGCAGAAGCAAATACTTGGTCTATCCAGCAGTTGGAGAGCCTTTTGTTGTATTGTATCCCGATGTTCAGGGTATGTCTCGGAGTATAGGGGATGAAATTTCCTTTGTAATTGTTTTTCCCGTCATTGTAATTCCGGAATGTGGCATGGGTGTACCCGTAATTGGCGTTTGCCGACAGTTCATTGGTTATTTGCAGCTTGACGGATGCTTCGGCCCCATAGCTGTCTGCTTTTCCGGCATTGGTCAGAATCCGTCCGTTACCACTGTTTACAAATTGAGTCAGTTGCAAATCCCGGATGTTCATGTAGAAGAATGCAAAATCCATGAACAACCTGCTGTCGAAGAGTTCTGAGCGGAATCCCGCTTCATAGTTCCAGCTCTGTTCCGGTTTGTAGGAGGCTGTTTCTTGCATGGGGCTGGGTTTCGAGATTTCAATCGGAATCATGGATGAAAATTGGCTCATCATATCGTATTGCATCTGCGCTTGCATCAGGTCTGCCGACATTTGTACGTTATATCCTCCGGTTTTATATCCTTTGGCAACGGAAAGATAAGTTGTTGTTCCTGGAGTACACTCATATTTTATGGCGATTTTGGGTAATAATTGCCAAAAGTCTTGAGAGGTCTTCTCTTGGATGACGGACCGGTCGTACATATTACTGATATCCATCGGAGGGCGATTGCCTATTGTCATGGAAAGATGCATTTTGGCATCCGATGCATATTGCAGTTTTTGCTTTTCATAGTCTAATCGGAGCCCGGCTGTGACCGACAATCCGTCTATGAATAAGTTATTGTAGGTGGACTGGTGGTAAAGTGCCAGCCCGAATGCCGGGGTTTTGAAACTTCCCGGGATATAGAGTGATTTGTCGGTGATAGTAAGTGCCGGCATCCTTGGATTTTCTTCTTTCAAATCATCGAATGTCTGTTGAAGCAGCTTGATACCATCTTCTTTAAATGTTACAGGTCCTTCCGTATTTAGCGTGTTGTAAAATCCAAAAGCTCCGATAGCCCAGTGGTAATTGCCGGATGCGTTGCTTTTCAGGTTGATTTCCTGGCTGATGGCATGCTGCTTTTGTTGTTGGTTGAGCGTAAAGACCGATGCAGAAGTGAAGTCTTGGTCCATTTTCATGTTGTCGTTGAAAAATTGGTATCCGGTGGTGCTGCTTAATGTGAAATGTGTTGTGTTGTATTCGAGAGAAAAATTGTTTGCAATCATGAACCGCCTGTAAGACGATGAATCATTTATGCAGACAGGTGAGATTGTTCCGTCTTGTTGATTGTATAATCCGTAAGGGAATGCTCCTTGGTTGACATATTCAGTTGAGACGGAATAGAACGCTTTCAGGTTGGGGGAGAAGCGGGCTTCCAGTTTGATTCGTCCGCCAACGGCATCTTCTTTGTCGGCTTTTTCATTGTTGAACGTGTTTGTGAAGAATCCGTTGCTATGGTCGTAGTAGGCTGCTGCCGTAAATCCGATTTTTTCGTTCAACATTCCGTAATGGGATGCTTTTACGCTGAATTGTCCGTAGTTTCCTCCGGAGAGGAGGATTTTTTTTCCTTGGAAGTCGAAAGGAGATATGGTATAGATATTGATGATACCGCCCATGGCGTTTCGTCCATAAAGCGTTCCTTGCGGACCCCGTAGTACTTCTATTCGCTGGATATCCGTAAATTCGAAATCGAATGTGCTTTTGTCGAGATACGGAACGTTGTCTACGTATAAACCGACCGATTGTCCGCTGCTACGGGCTCCGATGCCGCGTATATATATGGCGGATGTCAGTTTTGAACCGTAGTCTGGGATGTATAAATTCGGGACATACGAGCTGATATCCTTGATTGCTTGTATCTGGTTGGTGTTTATTGTCTGTGGGGTAAGAAGCGACACTGCTGCCGGCAATGAGCGCAGGTTATTCGTCTCTTTGACAGAGGAAGTGATAATTACTTCTTTTATATTGGAATCTATGAGCGTGTCATTGGGTGTAATGTCTGTTGTTGTGAATGAACTCCCCTTTATCGGTTGTGTGATGGCTTGAAAAAACAGTAATATAAGCGCACAAAATTTTTGTTTCATTTCATTTGAAAATTTTCTGCAAAGGAAGGGATTCTTCAGGCTCCGGGCAATCACTATTATTAGTGATTTTTACATGCCAAATTCTTCGCCGGAAATGACTCCGTTCATGATAGCGTAGAACGTAAGTCCGGAGACCGTCTTTATCCCCAATTTGGATATTATGTTTTTTCTATGCGACAAGACGGTGTTTAGGCTTATATTCAGTCTTTCGGCAATTTCTTTGTTGGTGATTCCTTTCACGACCAATTGTAAGACATCTGTTTCTCTTGAGGAGAGTTCCTTGCAGGCGTCCACTTGGGTATTGGATTCTGAGATAAGAATCTGTTTCAGTTGGTCGATGATATCTTCTTGAGGTGCGTTTGTAGTGAGGAAATTTGTTACAGCGCCTTGTAGTTCTTGCTTTTCGGTCAGTACAATCGTTTTTATTTTTCTTGGCAAAAAGAAGTCTGCATACAGAACATAGGTCTCAGCGGTCGTGATATAAAAATCAAAAGAATCATTCCCTGTATTATTGAACGAAGGGAATGTATTAAATATTTTGACGTTGACCGGTGAAAAGTAATCAAGAAGCAAATAGTAGATGCCTATGCTTTGCAAGGAATTTGCGGCAATGATGGCGATATGTTTACAAGTAGGCATGGGTGAATTATATATATGTATCTGAAACTGTAAGCATTGGCATTAATATCTTGTATCTGATCCGGTCATGCTGTTTAATGTCTTTTTCCAAGCTGCAGATAGCAAATATGACCGCATAGCAGAGATTTTCGTTGTATTCTCCGGTGAGATGTTTGATCATGATGCTTTTTAAGTCTGCCAATAAAGCTTCAATCGTATCTTCTTCTTGGTTTGGTGTATAATTCTCGGCAGGATGAGACGATTCTCCCGAGATGTTTTTTTCAAATTTCCGGCAGAGAGGAAACAATGTTTGCTCATCGTATTTTATGCGGTTGGTCAGTTCTTCCTTGAAAGAGTAATAGAATTTACGGATAAGATTCAGTGTCTGGTTTTCTTGCCCGCTCATTGAAATGAAAGAATCCAGATGTCGTTCAATATTCGGCAGCTGGTACCGTAAATAGTAGGAATTGGTTTTTGCCAGGTAATTTACAATTTGGGAAATGTGGAATGTTTGCAATTTTTTCTCGGGGAAATATTCTTCATTCAAGAAAGTGTTGATTACGGCTAACAGGAAATCTGTGTCGATGGAATGCTCTTTGCAAATCTCCTCTACGGTTTTGTCGCCTAAACCTAAGCGGATTCCTAACCGATTAATGACAGGAATGAGTGAGGGGTGTTCTTCCACCACCTCACTCAATTGAATATTTGAATATATTAAGGGCATATATTCTAAGCTTCATCCCACTGTTTGCGTAGCAGTTCGAATGCTGCCGGAAGAAGAACGTTCGGATCTCCTTTTGTCCCGCATTCGAAGCTTACGTACTTATTGTATCCAAGGGCTTTCAAACCTTTGAAGCCGTCGACATAGTTGTCGGCTTCTCCGTCTTCCCCTGGAATTAAGCGACGTTTCCGACTTGCCACATGTACATGTTGCAGGTATTCTCCGGCAGAAAGGAACGCACCCATGTCTGAGTTTTCTTCCCATGTCATGTGCCAGAAATCCCCCATGCAACGAACGCCCGGATTATTTATGTCCCTGCAGATGGATGCAGCGTCACCAACCTGGCGTAAATAGAACGCTTCCCTGCGGTTAAGCGGTTCAAAGATTACGGTTGTCCCATGTTCTTTGGCAAAGTTCCCCATTTCATTGAATTGTTCGCATAAGAAATCGCGGGTTGCTTGCGTATGGGGCATTGCAGGTTGTTGTCCGTTGAATGCAGGTACGATAATAACTCCGGTAGAGCCTATTTCGCCGGCGGCAGCCATGATTTCCTTCATGGTATCCATGCACTGTTTTCTGATGGCTTCATCGGTAGATAATATGAAACCTTGGAAACCGGCGCAGATTGCACTCGCCTTAATATTGCGTCCGTTCAAAGCTTCTTTAATCTCTTTGACTCTTTTTGCCAATCCGCTTCCTCCGAACTCAACACCGACTATGTTGTATTTCTCCAGAAAATCCATCTTCTGTTGAAGGTTTTCACCCGGGATATTCCAATCTTGGAGTGAAAGCTTCAATTCCGCTTCCGGCTTATAGGGAATACTGTCGTTCTTCTTCGGTTCGTTGGCTTGTGCCTGGCAAGAGGATAAAAGCGTTCCGCCTGTCGTTAAAACAGCTCCGGCAACAGTTGTCTTTATGAAATTCCTTCTGTTCAGCATAATGTCTTAACTATTCGTTAATTATTTCCCGGAACCTGGAACAGGAACGGTAAATCCTGACATATCCATCTTTCCAAGATTCAAATCTTTCGGAGTATAATCTTGGGTAGATGCAGTCATGGCATCCCATGTTACTTCAGCGCCTGTGTAAGCAGATTCGCGTCCCATTAAAGCTGCCATGTTGGATACGGCTGTCTCCGAAGCTTGTTCGATAGGCTTATTGCCACGGATGCAGTTAATCCAGTTTACATGCTCCAATGTGTACGGGTCGTTTTGTTTGTATTGTTGTTTTTCTGCTTCAAAGTCGTATTTCCAGATTACATTTCCTGCCAAGTCTTTTATCTCCATTGTCGCGCTGTTCCAAGAGCCCTTGGTTCCTTGTATGAATTCACTGACGTTGGTTGCGCAACCGTCAATTTGACGGCACATACTATGCAGGTGGATTCCGTTTTCCATCGTGAAGTCTACGCTAAAGTTGTCGTATTGGTCACCCGTAATACGGCGTTGGCGTGAGCCGAAAGCGACAGCCTTTACTGGTTTTAATCCGGAGAACCATGTGAATACGTCGATGTTGTGAACGTGTTGTTCAACGATATGGTCTCCCGAAAGCCATTTCCAGTTAACCCAATCCCGGATCATGTACTCGCAGTCGTTCCATCCTGCCTGACGTTCGCGGTACCATAACATACCTTGATTCCAATATACGTTGCCGCCTGTGATTTCTCCAATCATACCTTCCATGATTTTCTGATAGGATGCGACATATGAACGCTGGTGATGGCGTTGCGTTCCTGTAACAACGGACAAACCTTTGGCTTTAGCTTGTTTTGCCGTAGCCATAATTGTCCGGTAGCCGACTGGGTCTACGCAAATCGGTTTTTCGAGGAAGCAGTGTTTCCCTTTTTCCACGGCATATTGGAAATGAACCGGGCGGAATACCGGCGGAGTTGCTACGATTACGACATCAACATCGCCGCTGTCGATAAGCTGTTTGTAGGCATCTAATCCGATGAAACGCTTTTCTGCCGGAATATCGATGTTTCTGTCCTTTTTAAGTTGGTCGGCCAACCCGTCAACTCTTTCTTTGAATACGTCTGCCAATGCGGTAATGGTAACCCCGTTTGCCGCGTTCAAGAAGTTCCATGCTGCGCCGGAACCACGACCTCCGCATCCAATGACGCCAGCTCTTAATTCTTTTCCATCGGCAGCTTTGTCGGGAAGTTCCGGAATGTAATAAGATCCCGGTTCTTTCAACGGTTTGTTTGCCGAATTTGCAGAACCGCTTTCTCCTCCGCTGCAAGATGTTAATATACTCGTTGCACTACCTGTGCCAATTGCTCCTAATGCTCCTGCAAAGGCAGAGCTTTTTAGGAATGTTCTTCTACTGATGTTGTTTCCCTTTTTCATGATATTCATCATTTTATTTGGATTAATAAATATTTTATTTCTGAATAATTGCTGCGTCCGGTTCGCATACTACACGGAATCCGATTCCTTTTATATCGGAATACCACCAAATACTTTTGGGTTGTTGCGGGTCTGTCTTCAGCCAAGCATCATGTTGTGTGCAAGCTCTTGCCGCTGCACGGATGTCGGACGCATCTGAAGTATAATTTCCTCCTCGCACTACCCATTCGGTTCCTTCGGTTACGCAAGGATCTTTTGCATTTTCTCCGGCTTTGCTATAAGCTTCCGGATCATATTTGTCTGCACAATATTCCATGACATTCCCAAGCATGTTTTTTAAACCGAACGGATTGGCAAGGACTTCTTTCGGTTCTTGGGTCTTGTTGCTGCTGTTTTTTGCGTAAATAGCGTATGCGCTGATGCTATCAGTCTTTGCATCGAAAAACTTACGCCAGAATCCCAAGTCCGAAAAGTCTTTCGGGTCTCCGGAGAAGAAGTAAGGTGTTTCAGTTCCTCCTCTTGCTGCGTATTCCCATTCAGCTTCTGTCGGGAGACGGTATTTCTTCCCGGTTTTTTGGGACAACCACAGGCAGAAAGTCTCCGCTGCATAATGGGTCATTGTAATTGCAGGACGGTCTCCGCTTCCCCAACCTTGGTCCGGGAATCCGAATGGAGGTGTCGGTCCGGAAATCGCATCTACATCCGGATTACTGTTGTTTGCATAAACTTTTTCAGGCGGTGTGCGTCCTTCGCTCATGGTGTTTCCATAAAATGCCCAGTATTGATCCCAAGTAACTTCCACTTCCGCCATAAAGAACGGACTGACTGTTACATTATGAACCGGGGCTTCGTCTTCTTTGTGGAAAGATTCTTTGTCGGGACTTCCCATTTTGAATGTACCGCCCGGAACAGCTACCATCTTGAATGATACGTTTGTTCCTGGTATTTGCTCAACGTAATCAGTGAAGCTGGTTACAGTCGTTGCTTCTTTGTAGAATGTGCTTGAATCGACTACTGCGGTTTTTGAATTTGCTCCGGGGATGCCTGTCAACTGCCCATGCTGATAATTGGGATTGTAATGCCCGGCATCGAGGTGGCAGCTGATACATTGCAAGTTCAATTTCTCTTCGTTTTCATCATAATATAAGTGTGCTGTGATGCCATCGTCGGTAATTCCTTCCGGGAATAGGTTCTGATGGCAATCTTTACACGCATCGTTCGGTATGTATTTTACAGCATGTTCCAGTTCCGATTTCTGTTCCCAGTTGAAATCTGCGCTGTCTTTTGTCAAATATGCCCAAACGTCGGTCAATCCTAATTTGGCTTTTGCTGTATAATGTGCCCATGTGTCTGTCTGAGGCGGAAGGTGGCAAGCCACACAGTGGGTTTTTACGCCGCTTCCATTATTTACGTGCTTGGAAAGTTTCCAGCTGTCTTCCACATGTGGGTGAACGTGACATTGCATACAGGATTCGTCTGTTGAAAAGTATACAGATGTTTTATAAAGTGCTACGGATGCACAGATGCCGATGAGGAGTCCTCCGGAAAAGATGAATTTTTTCTTTTTATAAAAGGGTTTCTTCTCTTTTGAAGTGTGCATATTCGAATTCTTCAAAGCCATTTTGTTTTTTTCTGTAATTTAAGTCTGCTATTAAATCTGAATTATATTCTATTCAAAATCGGCATAAAAATAATTCTTTAGTTTAAAAGTTGAAATATTTATTGGGTATTTTAACGAATTAAATAATCAAATTACATTTTTTGAGTTTAATTCGACTGGTAAAAAAGATTTATATTTGCATGAAAAGATTGGCATTTATTTGAATTTCGGTCGATAATATTGTAACATTTGTTTTTAATAGGCTCGGAACGCTGGAAAGATTTGTTGTGGTGTTGAGAACGGGCGAAATTGTGAGCGGTGGGAAAACGCTTAACTTATATATAATTATTTGGTAAAAAATGAGTAAAATAGATTACTTCTTTCTGTTTGCAAATAGGAAGTCGGCATTTGCATTGAAAGAGCAGTTGGAAAAGTACAGTTTATCCGGAAACATTACATTTGTTACCGATAGGGAAGAGGTAAAGAGTGGCTGTCCGGAATTGGATATATTACTGCTGCCCGGATTGGGAAGCTCGGAGAGTGTCCGGAAAATCGTATGCTCTGCCCGTTCTTCTTATACATTATTATATATATATGACGGGAAGCTTTCGTTGGATGGGAATTCATTGGAACGGATGCTTTCAGTGGCGAAGGCAACAGGCGCAGGGATGGTCTACGCTGATTATTATATAAAAAAAGAAAATTCGTTGGAGGAACATCCTCTGATAGATTATCAGCAAGGAAGCCTGCGTGATGATTTCGATTTCGGGCATTTGCTTTTTTTTCAAACCGAAGCGTTGAAAGAAGCTGTTAAGGAAATGACAGAATCATATTCGTTTGGTGGAATGTACGATTTGCGTTTGGCGATAAGTCGGAAATATCCCGTGGTGCATATCAACGAGTATTTGTATGTGGATGCCGAGGATGATGCCCGCCCTTCTGGGGAAAAAATGTTTGATTATGTAAATCCCCGGAACAAGGAAGTGCAGTTGGAGATGGAACAGATTTGTACATCCCATCTGAAAGCGGTAGGCGGTTACCTGACTCCGGATGTTAAGGAGATGAACTTCCCTGATTCGTTGTCGTTCCCGGTGGAAGCCACCGTAGTTATTCCGGTGAAGAACCGGGTCAAGACGATTGCTGATGCAATTATCTCAGTGTTTCGGCAAAAAACGAATTTCCCTTTTAATCTCATTGTGGTTGATAACCATTCGACGGACGGGACGACTGAAAAAATTCAGGATTTTGCAGTGGACAAACGATTAGTTCATCTGATACCTGAACGATATGATTTGGGAATCGGAGGATGTTGGAACAGCGCTGCGGACGATTCCCGGTGCGGGCGGTTTATCATTCAATTGGACAGCGATGATTTGTATAGCAGGGAGGATTCATTGCAGATGATTGTCGAGACGTTTTATAAGGAACGTTGTGCTATGGTTGTAGGAACATATCGTATGACAAATTTCCAACTGGAGACAATTCCGCCAGGAATCATAGACCACAGGGAATGGACGGAAAAGAATGGAAGGAATAATGCTCTGCGTGTAAACGGGCTGGGCGCTCCCCGCGCATTTTATATGCCGTTGATACGGAAACTGCATTTTCCCAACACAAGCTATGGGGAAGATTATGCCGTAGGGTTGCGTATTTGCCGGGAATACAGGATTGGAAGAATTTACGAGCCTGTTTATTTGTGCCGCCGTTGGGAAGAAAATTCAGACGCAGCGTTGGATATTGTGCAAATAAATCGGAATAATTTGTATAAAGACCGCATTCGCACATGGGAATTGCAGGCTCGTATAAAAATGAATGAAAATCATGGATGAAAGTAACGAAATATCGTTGTCGGAACTCCTCCGGCAGCAAATGGAATCGTGGAGCCTTGTAAAAACAAATTTTGGGGCGTTGGATAAGGTCCGTACGAAAGATTTTGAGATGGGCGGGCTCCGGATAAGCGTGCAGTTTAATCCGGCACGGATTGTCTCGTCGGCGGCAAAAGTCGATGCGGAATCGATAAAGAATCGCAAGTGTTTTCTTTGCCCGGCAAATTTGCCGGATGAACAGATTCGTCTGCCTTTCCATAAGGATTATCTGGTGTTGGTAAATCCGTACCCGATATTCCGGGAGCATTTTACGGTGCCGGCGTTGAGACACGAACCGCAGTCGATTTTGGAACGGATAGGGGATTTTGTCGATTTAGCTCGGCGGTATGACGGCTATACGATTATATACAACGGTCCTTGTTGTGGGGCTTCAGCTCCCGACCATGCCCATTTCCAGATTGTAACATATGGGCAGATGCCATTGGATACAGATGTTTTGTCGAAGGGGAAGCCGATTAACATCGAAGGCTTTCCTGGCGGCAAGGTAAATGTACTGACCGACTATTTGCGTAACGGGTTTGTTTTGAAATCGGAATCCCGGGAAGAATCAATAGGTTTGTTTAAAAAAATTTATTCTGTTTTGCCGGCTTTGGAGGATGAAACTACAGAGTCTCCAATAAATCTGTTTGGCTACTATTTGTCCGGCGAATGGGTGTTGGTGGTAATCCCGAGGAGAAGGCACCGTCCGTGGCAATATGCAGCCGTGGGGAAAGAACGTTTTGTATCGAGCCCCGGCGCTGCGGATATAGGCGGACTGTTTGTTACAGTGAGAGAAGAGGATTTCAATAAAATTGATGCCAAGTTGTTGGAAGATATTTATAGGCAAGTCTGTTTTAACGACAGGGAGATTGAAGATATGGCTGCAGGTCTTTCATAACTGACATTAATCATTTATATTTGCAGAGGTAGAATCAGGAAGTTGCAACACAGGCTTGGAAAGAATAGAAAAGAAATATTGGTTATTACCTTTTGCGCTCTTGTACGGGATAGGGGTAAGGTTTCGGAATCAGTTGTTTGATTGGGGTATTCTTCGGACGGAACAATATGATGTCCCTGTCATATCTGTGGGTAATATAACGGTGGGCGGTACGGGGAAGACTCCGCATATTGAGTTCTTGATTCGTTTGTTTGTGGAGAAAAAGTACCGGGTTGCAGTCCTTAGTCGGGGATATAAGCGTAAGACAAAGGGCTTTTTGCTTGCAGGCAGTGATTCTTCCAGTGCGGACATTGGGGACGAGCCCTACCAATTGAAGCAAAAATTTCCGGAAGTGACGGTTGCTGTCGATGCCGACCGACGGAATGGCATTTCGCAATTGCTCGCTCTTGAAGAAAAATTACGTCCGAACGTTATTCTTCTTGACGATGCTTTCCAACACAGGTACGTAACTCCTTCTTTGTCTATTCTTTTGACAGATATACACTATCCGTATTATGAAGATGCCTTGTTGCCAGTGGGACGGTTGCGTGAACCGGCTTCAGGAGTGCGCCGGGCAGATATCGTCATTATTACGAAATGCAGTGGGGAAATGCAGCCTATCGATTACCGGATAGTGATGGGAAATGTGAAGCTGTGTCCTTATCAGCGGTTGTTTTTTTCAAATATAGGTTACGGAGAGTTGTATCCTTTGTTTCCGGAGGTGGCGGAAGCTCGTTCGCTGTCTGAATTAAAAAGTGATGAGGATGTCCTCCTGATGGCGGGAATCGCTTCTCCTGAATTATTTGTGGAGAAAATAAAAAGTCATTCTTCCAAAGTCTTTCCCGCTTTGTTTGCCGACCATTATAATTACAGACCGGCGGATATCAATCGTCTTGACAGTATTTTGAAAAAAATGGAATCGCCTTCAAAACTAATTATAACGACGGAAAAAGATGCCGCCCGCCTGAAAAACGCCACTTTTCTTCCGGATGCTTGGAAGAAGCTGTTGTATGCTTTGCCGATAACGGTGAATTTCCAGTTGAACAAGGAGGACGATTTTAAAGAAATGCTCATTAAGCACGTTGTAACCGTGTTAAATAATAAAATCTGAAGAATTTATACATTGAAATATGGGGAATAGAACTGAAATATCGACTTTAGGGGAATTTGGATTGATACGTCATCTGACGGAAAAGATTGAATTGAAGAATGGTTCGACCTTAAAAGGCGTGGGAGACGATGCGGCGGTATTGGATTACGCTGACCGGCAAGTCTTGGTCACAACTGATTTGTTGTTGGAAGGAATTCATTTTGACTTGACTTATGTTCCACTGAAGCATTTGGGATATAAATCTGCTGTTGTTAATTTTTCGGACATTTATGCGATGAACGGGCAACCGAAGCAGATCACCGTCTCTTTAGGTGTTTCCAAACGTTTCAGTGTTGAAGATTTGGATATGCTGTATGAAGGAATACGTTTGGCATGCGATGTTTATGGTGTCGATTTGGTTGGTGGCGATACTTCGGCATCGATGACGGGACTGACTATCAGTATCACTTGTATTGGCGAGGGTGAACCAGGGAAGGTCGTTTACCGGAATGGCGCTCGTGAAACCGATTTGATTTGTGTTTCTGGAGATTTGGGTGCTGCCTATATGGGCTTGCAGCTTTTGGAGCGTGAGAAAAGCGTTTTTCGGGGAGAGAAAGATTTTACTCCGGATTTTGCAGGTAAAGAATATTTATTGGAGCGTCAATTGAAACCGGAAGCCCGGAAAGATATTGTAGCCGGGTTGGCAAAATTGGATATTGTTCCTACGGCGATGATGGATGTCTCCGACGGTCTTTCTTCGGAATTGTTGCACATCGCGAAAGAAAGTAATGTGGGTTGCCGAATTTATGAAGACCGTATACCGATTGATTATCAAACGGCTGTAATGGCAGAACAGTTTAGTATGAATTTGGTTACAGCGGCTCTGAATGGAGGCGAGGATTATGAATTGCTTTTTACTGTCCCTTTGACGGAACATGACCGGATATCCGAGATGGAAGGCATAAAAATCATCGGTCATATCACCAAACCTGAATTAGGTTGTTATTTGGAGGGGCGCGACGGGGGCGAGGTCGAGCTGAGAGCTCAAGGATGGAATTCATTGATCTAAATAGATAATAAGGGTTGTTTTCCGTTACTGCCCGGTTTTTCTTGGAAAGACGGGATGTTTTTGAAATTTTTCCGGCAGCGTTTTCAGGAAAAGATGTGCGCTTATTTCCGGACAATTGCCAGCTTTTGTGTAGGTGATTGTTGTTGTTTTTTAAGGAAGCTTCGGATAAATAAACCGGGCTATTCCCCTTGCTTTGAGGAATAGCCCGGTTTTATATTTAAAAATAAGATGAAATGTGTTTTTTACATTTTCCGGATCCAGATGTTGCGGAAGCTGATTGGTTCGCTTGGGTCTCCGTGGCTCTGTAAAATAATAGGACCTGCTCCGTGTTTAACTACTTTCGGGAATCCGATATATTCGGTTGTTCCTAAGATTGTAGTATTGTTTTGCAGGACAACGCCGTTCTGTATTACGGTTACGCGCGGCGGAATGCGGTATGTTCCGTCTTCTTTGAATACCGGTGCGGTATAAATAATATCATATACGTTCCATTCTCCCGGTTTCCGCATTGCGTTTGCGAGCGGGGTGGTTTGTTTGTAAACACTACCGGCTTGCCCGTTTACATATGTTTTGTTGTTGTAATTGTCGAGTATCTGTATTTCGTACATTCCCTGCAAGAAAACGCCGCTGTTTCCGCGAGACTGGCTTGACCCTTGGATATTTTCGGGAACTCTCCACTCAATGTGAAGTTGGAAACTCTCGAATTTTTCTTTTGTGCGTATGTCTCCTTTGCTTTTATCTACGGTCATTACACCACCTTTAACTTTCCATTCGGCAGGACCTCCTTGGGAGTTTTCCCAAGCAGACAAATCTTTTCCGTCAAACAAAACGATTGCATCTGAAGGAGCGGTAAATCCTCCGCCTTTTAATTCAGTACCAGGTGTAACGGTTGGAGGAACAGGTTCATAAAATTCCGACATTTCAGGCTTCATGGGAGCTTGAGCCGAGATAAATGCGCAACTTGTCATTAGCAATGCTGCGGCAACTAAAAGTTTTTTTTCCATTTGTATTTTTCTTTTTAAGTTATGTTTTTCTGTTTGCAAATATACAAATTATCTGTTGTTATCATTGTGCCTGAAGAGTCTTTCTTCTGCTAACTTTTCATATTTTGTTCCTTTTCTGCCGTAATTGCAGTAGGGATAAATGCTGATTCCTCCTCTTGGGGTGAAAATTCCGGTTACTTCGATATACTTGGGATTCATCAGCCTGATTAAGTCTTTCATGATGATGTTTACGCAGTCTTCATGAAACGAACCGTGATTGCGGAAACTGAAAAGATAAAGCTTCAGGCTTTTGCTCTCTACCATTTTCTTGTCGGGGATGTAATCTATGAGAATAGTTGCGAAATCGGGTTGCCCGGTAATGGGGCAAAGGCTGGTGAACTCCGGACAGTTAAACCGTACCCAATAATCATTTTCCGGATGCTTATTGGTAAATGCTTCTAAAACCTCCGGGGCATATTCTTGTTTGTATTCGGTGGCTTGTCCTAATAGGTGCAACTCTTTTTCTGCTTGCCGGTCTGTATTCATAATTGTATTATTGGAATTGTTTTTGTTTTCTTGCCAGATATTTTTCCAATCCTGCCTTCCTGAGTTTGCATGCCGGGCAATGTCCGCATCCGTTGGCAAGGATACCATTGTAGCAGGTGAGCGTTTGTCCTTTTATAAGGTCGAACACATTTAGCTGGTCTGCCAGTTCCCATACTTCGCTCTTGTCTTTATTCATCAAAGGTGTGTGAATGACGAATTGTTCATCCATCGCCAAATTGAGTGTTACATTCAAGGAGCGGATGAAAGTGTCCCGGCAATCCGGGTATCCGCTGAAATCGGCTTCCGAAACTCCCGCAACCAAATTGAAAATGTTCTTGCTCCGTGCCAGGATTGCGGCGAATGTCAGGAAAATCATATTACGTCCGGGTACGAATGTGTTTGGATATGAGTTCTCCGGTTTCTCTTCGTCCATCGGAATGCTGCTGTTTGTCAGGGAGCAATTCGAATCCAATTGACTGATTAAAGAGACATCTAACAGATGGAATGGGACATTGGCTTCGGACGCGATTCTTTTTGCGACTTCTGTTTCCAATGAATGTTTTTGTCCGTAGTTGAAGCAAGTGGCTTCAACGTGCTTAAATTGTTTTTTTGCCCAAAAGAGACAGGTTGTAGAGTCTTGTCCGCCGGAAAGGCAGACCATTGCGGCATCATTCTTCTTCATAAATATTTCCTTGTTTTTAATACGTGGTTAATCAAGCACACGGAAAAGGTTTTCCTTTTCAAGTGCAAACTTACATATAATCGTTGGAATATGCGAACAAAATCGTGTAATCTGTCAAAATGATAGTCGAAATAATTGTTTTAATGGAATATTGTCTTCTTTTTCGCCTTTTTCTTTTTACCTTTGGGGGACTTTATCTAAATTTTATGATATGAACGAGCAGATACAGCAAATAGCGGAACGTTTGAAAGGGCTTCGGGAAGCTTTGGAAATAACGCCGGAAGAGATTGCGGAAACTTGCCATTTGAGTACGGAAGAGTATTTAAAGCTGGAAAGCGGAAATGTCGATATTTCGGTGAGTGTGCTTCATCAGATTTCCCAGGCGTATGGTGTGGAACTGACCACTCTTATGTTCGGGGACGAACCAAAAATGAGCACCTATTTTATTACCCGATGCGGAAAAGGAATTGCGGTGGAGCGAACGAAAGCTTACAAGTACCAATCTCTTGCTGCCGGTTTTGCAGGACGGAAAGCGGATCCTTTCTTTGTGACGGTGCATCCGAAGGAGGAAAATACGCCGATGTATCTTAATTCCCATCAGGGGCAAGAATATAATTTGGTATTGGAAGGCCGGATGCTATTGGAAATCAATGGTAAACAGTTGGTGCTTGAAACCGGAGACAGTATTTATTTTAATTCGGAATTGCCGCATGGAATGAGGGCTTTGGATGGAAAGAAAGTCGTATTTCTTGCTGTAATTGTCTGATTTTGCGATAATGGATAATAATGAAACGTGTATTATGTTAGAGAAATTTGTAGATAAGCTCTCTTATGAGTCGCAGGAAGATTTCATAAAAAATTTCAAAATAAAAGTTCCTGAAAATTTTAATTTCGGATATGATGTAGTTGATGCTTGGGCAGATGAGGAACCGGGGCGAAAGGCGCTCTGTTGGACGAACGATCATGGTGAGCATATCGACTTTTCTTTTGGAGACATGAAGAGGTACACAGACCAGACCGCTTCTTATTTCCAGAAACTTGGAATAGGACATGGCGATATGGTGATGTTGATCTTGAAGCGGCGTTATGAATTTTGGTTTTCAATCATTGCGTTGCATAAATTGGGGGCGGTGGTAATTCCGGCAACCCATTTGTTGACAAAAAAGGATATTGTATATCGGGCAAATGCTGCCGATATAAAAGTGATAGTATGCGCAGGTGAGGAAATTATCTTGCAACATGTAAAGGATGCGCTTCCGGAATCACCGTCGGTAAAGTCGGTCGTTTCTGTCGGTCCGCTTGTACCGGAAGGCTTTGATGATTTTCATAAGGGATTGGAAAATGCAGCTCCTTTTGTGAAACCGGAATGCCCGAATACAAACGATGACATATCGTTGATGTATTTTACTTCGGGGACAACCGGCAATCCGAAAATGGTCGCTCACGATTTTACCTATCCGCTCGGACATATCGTTACAGGGAGTTTCTGGCATAATTTGCATAAAGACAGCCTTCATTTGACAATTGCCGACACCGGTTGGGGAAAAGCGGTATGGGGCAAATTATATGGACAATGGATTGCCGGGGCAACCGTCTTTGTGTACGACCATGAGAAATTTACGCCTGCGGATATGCTTCAGATGATCCATGATTATAAGATTACTTCGTTATGTGCTCCTCCTACCATATTCCGCTTTTTGATTCGGGAAGACCTGACAAAGTATGATCTCTCTTCGCTCCAATATTGTACGATAGCAGGCGAAGCGTTGAATCCTGCCGTATTCGATACGTTTTATGAACTGACAGGGATTAAACTTATGGAAGGTTTCGGACAGACGGAGACAACTTTGACGATAGCGACTTTCCCTTGGATGGAGCCGAAGCCAGGTTCAATGGGAGTTCCTAATCCCCAATATGATGTTGATTTGCTGCGTCCGGACGGTACCCGTGCAGAGGATGGTGAACAAGGGCAGATTGTTATCCATACGGAGAAAAGCAAACCTATCGGATTATTTAAAGAGTATTACCGAGATGCCGAACGTACGAAAGAGGCTTGGCATGACGGGATTTATTATACTGGCGATGTCGCATGGCGTGATGAGGACGGTTATTATTGGTTCGTTGGCAGGGCCGATGACGTAATAAAGAGTTCTGGTTACCGGATAGGCCCGTTTGAAGTGGAAAGCGCATTGATGACTCATCCGGCTGTCGTTGAATGCGCGATAACTGGCGTGCCGGATGAAATCCGTGGTCAGGTGGTGAAAGCAACAATTGTCCTTTCTAAAAATTACAGAGATAAAATTGGTGATGAATTGGTTAAAGAGTTGCAGAACCATGTGAAGAAAGTTACTGCGCCTTACAAGTATCCGCGTGTCATTGAGTTTGTTGATGAATTGCCAAAGACAATAAGCGGTAAAATCCGTCGGGTGGAGATAAGGGATAAGGATTCTAAATGAAACGGATTGCGGTAAAAATTGGGAGCAATGTCCTGACACGCCAAGACGGGACGTTGGATATTACCCGTATGTCTGCGTTGGTTGACCAAGTTTCTGAATTAAGCAAGCAGGGCATAGACGTTATCTTGATTTCTTCAGGGGCAATGGCTGCCGGGAGAAGCGAAATTTGCGGTAAGAAACTGGATGCGGTTTCTGCCCGGCAGCTGTATTCTGCAGTCGGACAGGCGAAGTTGATAAACCGGTATTATGAACTGTTCCGCGAGCATGGGATGGCATGCGGTCAGGTGCTTTCTACCAAGGAGAGTTTCGGAAGCCGTACCCATTACCTGAACCAGAAGCATTGCATGGAAGTGATGTTGGAGAACCGGGTAATACCGATTGTGAATGAAAACGATACCATTTCGGTAACGGAGTTGATGTTCACGGACAATGACGAGCTTTCTGGTTTGATTGCCACTATGATGGGTGCTGATACATTGATTATCCTTACGAATGTGGATGGTATTTATAACGGAAATCCGTTTGATTCAGATAGCGAGGTTATCCGTACTATCGGTCAGGGAAAGGATGATGTGTCGGAGTATATACGGGCCGGAAGGTCATCTTTTGGACGGGGAGGTATGATTACTAAGTACAACATTGCCCGGAAAGTTGCCGAGGAAGGTATCACGGTCTTTATAGCGAATGGGAAAAGGGAAAATATTCTGACCGATTTGATATCGGGGAATCCGGTTGTTTGTTCCCGTTTTGTCCCATCGCCTAAGCCGGTGAGCAGCGTGAAAAAATGGATTGCTCATTCCGAGGGATTTGCGAAAGGGGAGATTCATATTAATCGTGGTGCGGAAGCTGCATTAGGCACTCCGCAAGCAGTCAGCATACTGTTCGTTGGAGTAACTGCTATCAAAGGAAGTTTTGAGAAAGACGATATAGTCCGTATCATTAATGAAGAAGGACGGCAGATTGGCGTTGGTTGCGCTGCGTTCAGCAGTGCCGAAGCCAGGAAGATGATAGGTCAGAAAGGGCATAAACCGTTGGTGCATTACGACTATCTTTATTTGGATTAAAAAAGCAGAATTGAAAATGGTTACGGAATTGTTACAGAAAGCTTCGGTTGCAAGCCGGGAGATGCCTTTGAGGGAGGAGCTTTGTGTCTCCGTTCTTCTCCAGGCCGCAGCGTCTTTACGTGCGAAGCAAGAGTTGGTATTGGAGGCAAATGCAAAGGATTTGGCAAAGATGGATGCCCGGAATCCGAAATATGACCGTTTGAAGTTGACTAAGGAACGTATTGACAGTATAGCGACCGATATGGAGCATGTTGCAGGACTGCCTGTCCCTTACGGGAAAGTCATTCAGGAAATGCTCCGTCCGAATGGTATGAAGATTCAGAAAGTGACTGTTCCGTTCGGGGTGGTCGGCATCATTTATGAAGCTCGTCCGAATGTTACGTTCGATGTCTTTTCGTTATGTCTCAGAAGTGGTAATGTCTGTGTATTGAAGGGAGGTTCCGATGCTGAAATGTCGAATCGTGCATTGGTTGGAATCATCCATGACGTATTACTCCGGAATGGTATTAATCCGGCTGTCTGCACATTACTTCCATCGAGTCGGGAAGCGACGGATATGATGCTCCATGCAGTCGGTTTGGTCGATTTGATTATTCCGCGTGGAAGTGCTTCTCTCATCTCTTTTGTCAGGGAGAATGCGCGGGTACCGGTTATAGAAACCGGTGCAGGGGTTTGTCATGCCTATTTCGATAAAGAAGGAGATAAAGAGAAAGGGCAAGCAATTGTCAATAATGCGAAAACTCGTCGGGTAAGCGTTTGTAATGCGTTAGATTGTCTTCTTATCCATCGCGACCGTCTTCTGGATTTGCCGTACATTTGCAGAAAATTGGCTGATAGCTGTGTCGTTATATATGCCGATGGACCGTCTTATGATTCATTGTCGGGATTCTATCCTGCGGAATTATTGCAACAAGCAACAGACGATAGTTTTGGCAAGGAATTTTTGGATTATAAAATGGCTATACGGACAGTTGACAATATCCGGGAAGCATTGGCGCACATTGCTTGCTTTGGGTCGAAGCATAGCGAATGCATTATCAGTGAGTCTGCCGGGAATATTGCCTTGTTTCAGCAGGCAGTCGATGCGGCTTGCGTTTACGCCAATGTCTCTACGGCATTTACCGATGGCGCCCAGTTCGGCTTTGGGGCAGAAATAGGGATAAGTACGCAAAAACTACATGCCCGTGGTCCGATGGCTTTGCCGGAATTGACAACATATAAGTATCTTATTTCCGGGAACGGACAGATAAGGAATCAATAGTAATGGAAATCTTTTTTTAATAATTTGAAAATGAGGAATTTTACATGTGTACAGGATTTGGGCGATTTAAGGCAGGCTCTTGCTGAAGCATTTGAAATAAAGAAAAATCGTTTCCAGTTTGATACGTTGGGGAAGAATAAGACGTTGTTGATGATTTTCTTTAATTCGAGTCTTCGGACAAGGTTAAGCACGCAAAAAGCGGCGATGAACTTGGGCATGAATACGATTGTCCTTGATGTAAACCAAGGAGCTTGGAAATTGGAGACAGAGCGTGGAGTGGTGATGGATGGAGACAAGCCGGAGCATCTGCTTGAAGCCATCCCGGTAATGGGTTGTTACTGCGATATAATCGGGGTGCGTTCGTTTGCCCGTTTTGAAAATAAAGCGGACGATTATGAGGAAAAAATATTGAACCAGTTCATTAAATACTCTGGACGTCCGGTATTTAGTATGGAAGCTGCAACACGGCATCCGTTGCAAAGTTTCGCCGATCTGATAACAATTGAGGAGTATAAAAAATGCGACCGTCCGAAAGTTGTCATGACTTGGGCTCCGCATCCGAAAGCGTTGCCACAGGCTGTGCCGAACAGCTTCGCAGAGTGGATGAATGCTACGGATTACGAATTTGTAATAACCCATCCTGAAGGCTATGAATTGGATCCTAAGTTTGTTGGGCGGGCACGTGTGGAATACAATCAGGATAAAGCTTTGGAAGGAGCCGATTTTGTTTATGCAAAGAATTGGGCTGCTTATAAAGATCCGAATTATGGCAAAGTGATTAATACAGATCGTAGTTGGACTGTGGACAGTGCTAAAATGGCGCTTACCAATAATGCTTATTTCATGCACTGTTTGCCGGTGCGCCGGAACATGATTGTTTCTGATGATGTCATAGAAAGCCCGCAAAGCATTGTGATTCCGGAAGCGGCGAATCGGGAAATATCTGCACAGACAGTCTTGAAAAAGATTCTGGAGGATTTGAAGTAAAGGAACAGTAGTGATAAGGTGTGATAAAAAAAGCGTTCCGGTTTTTACTCGGAACGCTTTTGCTTTTTAAAGAGTTGTAATAGTTTTACTTTAAAGTTGTATTGATTGCATCTAAGATTTTTTTAGCATTAGCATTAGCTTCGTTCGCTTTTAATGCTTCTTCTAAAAATTCTTTTGCCTTTTTCAAGTCGACAGTTGCTTTTTCTTTGCCGGCATTGTATTTATCAGCATCAGTAGTTGCCAAAGGCGTTACCTCTACTAACAAGTTGGCTCCCCGGTTATAATACAAAGAGCCTAAGCAATACAATGCATTTGATTTGTGTTTTGCATCACCCGACACCAATACAGCGTTGAACAATTTCTCTGCTTCTTCAAATTTGTTGGCCTTTTGTGCTGCTTGTCCGTTGGTGATACAGTAAGCATAAAGCAATTTTTCCAGATTATCATTGCCGGGAAGTGCTTCTAATCCGGCATTGACTGTTTCAAGAAATTCATCTGTTTTCTTCAAATTGCGTAATGCCATTGCTTCGCCGGTGTACGAACCTGCCAAATTGTATTTGTATTTAACTGCCATGTCGAAGTATTTTGCAGCTTCTTCATAGTTTTTTACTTGATTTGCCGCAATCGCACAATTATAAATACGAACAGTATCTTTGTATTCTGTCAGTTTTAAGAATTCAGAATACTTGGCTAAAGCAGTTTTATAATCTTTTGCTTTTATTGCAGCATCGCCTTCATCTCTTAACTTGTCGGCATCTTGAGCAAAAACATTTCCAACTCCAAAGCACAAGGCTAATAATAAAACAAATTTTTTCATGGTTGAACTACCTTTCTTTTTTTATGTTGTAATTAATTTTATTTCGGACGAAAATAGAAATAGTTTGTATTTTATCAAAGCTATTTGCTTTTTTTAATACATCTATATAAGAGTTTGCATAAATTTTCACTTTCCCGGTTTTCATCTTCAATCCCCTTATACCGGTTTATAATCAGTGAGTAATAAACCTGAATAAGGGGATTTGTAAAGACTTTTTCCGGTCGGCTGTTAAAAGTCCCTTTTTATAGCCGGGCTTTTATTGCTTCGCTTTCTTTCTCGTATCCCGGTTTGTTGAGCAGCGCAAACATGTTTTTCTTGTAGGCTTCCACTCCCGGTTGGTTGAAAGGATTTACTCCGAGCATGTATCCGCTGATACCGCAGGCTCTTTCAAAGAAATAGAACAACTGTCCGATGTAGTAAGCGGAAACTTCCGGAATAGTGATTTTTATATTCGGTACGCCGCCGTCCACATGTGCCAGTTGTGTTCCCAATTCTGCCATTTTGTTGACTTCGTCTACCCGTTTCCCTGCTAAGAAATTCAATCCGTCGAGATTTTCTTCGTCTGAAGGAATGGTCACTTTGTGATCCGGTTGTTCTACGGATATGACTGTTTCAAAAATGGAACGTTCGCCTTCCTGTATCCATTGCCCCATTGAGTGCAAATCGGTGGTCAAGTCTACGGAAGCAGGGAAGATGCCTTTTCCGTCTTTTCCTTCACTTTCGCCGTAAAGCTGTTTCCACCATTCAGCGATATAGTGTAATTTCGGATGGAAGTTCGCAAGTATTTCGATTTTCTTTCCACTGTTATATAAAGCGTTGCGCGCTGCTGCGTAAATAGCTGAAATGTTTTTGTCGAAAGCTGCCGAGACATCTGTCGCTTTTTCGATGGCAACGGCGCCGGCAACCAAATCGCGTATGCTGATTCCGGCAACGGCAATAGGCAATAATCCTACCGGTGTCAAGACGGAGAATCGTCCTCCTACATTGTCGGGAATTATAAATGTTTTATAGCCTTCTTTGTCGGCTAATGTCCGCAGTGCTCCTTTTTTTGCATCGGTGATTGCCACGATACGGTGTTTTGCTTCTTCTTTCCCTACGCTTTCTTCCAGTTGTTTCTTCAGGATGCGGAAAGCCAAAGCCGGTTCGGTTGTTGTACCCGACTTGGAGATGTTGATGATTCCGAATTGTTTGCCTTTGAGAACTTCACTTAATTCGTACAGATAGTCTTCTCCGATGTTATTTCCTGCATATAAAATAACCGGGTTTTTCCGTTCTGCCTGTAACCAGTCGAAGCTGTTGTTTAAAGCTTCTACTACGGCTTTTGTCCCCAAATAGCTGCCTCCGATACCTACAGCGACAACAATTTCGCATTTCTCGCGCAAAACCTTTGCTGTATTTTCAATATCGGCAAGTTCTTCTTCCGTGATGGAAGATGGCAGATGCAGCCATCCTAAAAAATCATTTCCTGCTCCGTTTCCGTTTTGCAATGTTGCATTGCATTCATTTGCCTTTGCCGCAAGTTTGGATACCGCATCCTTGGTTGTTGCATCCAATTTGTTGATGTCAAGAGTGATATTTTTCATCGTGATACTAAGTTAATTTATTTGAATGTCTCCGTTAACTGCCGAATGACTGTCATTGGAGATTTTTTGTTATACAATATTTCATATAGAGCGTCCAATATTGGCATCTCTACTCGGTATTTTTCATTGATTTCATGGATACATCTTGTCCCGTAATAGCCTTCTGCAATCATTTCCATTTCCAGTTGTGCTGTCTTTACGGAATATCCTTTACCTATCATGGTGCCGAATGTGCGGTTTCTGCTGAACCGTGAATAGGCCGTGACCAGCAAGTCTCCGAGATATACGGAATGGTAGATATCCCTGTCCACTACTCCATAAACGGTGTCGATGAAACGTTTCATTTCTTCAATCGCGTTTGAAATGAAGACTGCCTGAAAATTATCACCAAATCTCATGCCGTGGCAGATTCCTGCAACGATAGCATATATGTTCTTTAGCACTGAAGCATATTCTATGCCGGTCACATCCTTGCTATAGGTACATTTCAGGTATGAATTCCGGAATATGGCGGACAGTTTCTCTGCATTTTGGCTGTCGGTACATCCCAATGTGAGGTAAGAAAGCCTTTCCAATGCGATTTCTTCCGCATGGCACGGTCCGCTGATGACAGCAAGATTGTCGTATGGTACATGGTAATACCGGTTGAAATAATCAGTAATCAACATATTTTCTTCCGGTACTAATCCTTTGACTGCCGATACGATGATTTTGTCATGGATAGGGACTGTTATTTTTGCGAGATGCTGTTTGATGAATGGCGATGGTGTGGCGAACAACAATGTGTCTGAGTGTTGAATTGCCTGGTTAATGTCCGAATAGAATGTAATATTTTCTGTATTGAATTTTACAGATGTCAGGTAAGACGGGTTATGCCCTAAGAGCTTGAACTCTTCGATTTGTTCAGGTCTGCGCATATACCAATTTACCGATGCCTGCGTAGAGAGGAGTATTTTAGTTAGGGCTGTAGCCCAGCTTCCACCTCCTAAAACCGCGATTTTGCCTGGTACATTCATCCGTGATAGTTATTTGTTTGCGTTCGAAATCCAAGACTCAACCTCTTCGGCCGACGGGTTTTCTAATCCCAGTTTGTATTTTTTATTGAGTTCACACATCTCCTGACGGACTTTGTTCGGATTGGCTTCTCTTAAAGATTCCACAGTCAAGTATCCGGCTTTTTGCAAAGCGGCAACCCAATCCTTGTTGATTCCCGCAGCGGCATATTTGTCGGCGGAATCTTTTTTAGCAGTTTTCTCGGGTCTCATCTGAGGGAAGAAGAGAACTTCCTGTATGGTAGTCTGTCCGGTCATCAGCATGACCAGACGATCCATGCCGATACCCATTCCTGAGGTTGGGGGCATGCCATATTCCAAAGCGCGGATGAAATCCTGGTCGATAAACATCGCTTCGTCGTCACCCTTTTCGGATAGGCGCAGCTGCTCTTGGAAACGTTCGTATTGGTCAATTGGGTCGTTCAGTTCCGAATAGGCATTTGCCAACTCTTTACCATTAACCATCAGTTCAAAGCGTTCCGTAAGATTCGGGTTCTCCCGGTGTCTTTTGGTCAACGGCGACATTTCTATCGGGTAATCGATGATGAAGGTTGGCTGGATGTAATTTCCTTCGCAAAATTCGCCGAAAATTTCATCAATTAATTTCCCTTTACCCATCGTATCGTCGATTTCCATGTTCAATTTTTTGCAAACTTCCCTGATTTGTTCTTCGTCCATTCCGTTCAGGTCGTATCCGGTAAATTCCTTGATGGAATCGAGCATGGTTACGCGTTTGTAAGGAGCTTTGAAATTGATGAGGTTGTCGCCTACTTGGATTTCCGTCGTGCCGTTGACATCCAAACAGATTTTCTCAATCATCTTCTCCGTGAATTCCATCATCCATTTGTAGTCCTTGTAGGAAACATATATTTCCATACAAGTAAACTCCGGATTGTGTGTGCGGTCCATTCCTTCGTTCCTGAAGTTTTTCGAGAATTCGTAGACTCCTTCAAAGCCTCCTACAATCAAACGTTTCAGGTATAACTCATCGGCTATGCGTAAATAGAGCGGAATATCCAATGCGTTATGATGCGTAATGAACGGGCGTGCTGCAGCTCCCCCCGGTATGGCTTGCAGAATCGGGGTTTCAACTTCCAAATATCCTTTGGAGTTGAAATATTCTCTCATGGAGTTGAACACTTTCGTGCGTTTTATAAATATGTTTTTGATACCGTCGTTCACGACCAGGTCGACATAACGTTGGCGGTAACGCAGTTCCGGGTCGTTGAATCCGTCGTAAGCCACACCGTCTTTGTATTTTACGATAGGAAGCGGACGGAGAGATTTGGATAAAACGGTAAGTTCTTGTGCGTGTACCGATATTTCTCCCATTTGTGTCCGGAAAACATATCCTTTGATTCCCACAAAATCGCCTATATCCAATAATTTTTTGAATACGACATTGTAAAGGTCTTTGTTTTCATCGGGACAGATGTCATCGCGCGAAATATATATTTGTATGCGTCCTTCGGAATCCTGCAATTCCATGAAAGAGGCTTTTCCCATGATACGGCGGCTCATGATACGTCCGGCAATAGTTACCTGGCGTGGCTCGGCATCATCTTTGAAAGAAGCTTTTATCTCTTTTGAAAATGCGTTAGTTGGATACTCTGCTGCAGGATATGGTTCGATTCCCATCTGGCGTAACTGTTCCATGCTGTTACGTCTGAAAATCTCTTGTTCGCTCAGTTCTAATAGATTCATTTCTTTATTCTTTTTATACAGCGCAAAAGTACAAAACTTTTCTCATATATTATTGTATAAGCGGAGTTCTCGTTTTTAGGATGTTTGTGCAAACCGGGTGAAAAGTTCCCGCGCTCTTTTTTTCGTGAAAAAGAATGTTGTTGGTTAAATTTCTATTATATTAGTCGGTTGATAGAATGAAATGGAATCAGCACTTATGGTACGTTCGAGAATTTATTGGTTGTTTTCCCTTTTATTGGGCTTTGTGAGTTGTGAAACTTCGGAAGTAGGAAAGGTTTACCAAGGCTGGAAAGAGGGAGAGGTGGATATCCACCATATTTATACCGGAAGGGGAGAATCGAGTTTTCTGATTTTCCCGGATGGTACGTCTTTATTGATTGATGCCGGCGATTGGGATCCGAAAGATTATCCGAAGATGACGGTTGCATTACCGGACACTTCCCGCAGGGCAGGGGAGTGGATAGCCCGGTATGTAAGTAGGGTGAATCCGAAGGGTGACAATGTGGATTACCTGATGGTTTCCCATTTCCATAACGACCATACGGGGGATGCTTCGAACGATGTCCCTATGACCTCAGGGCGAAAGCAGGATTATAAGTTGACCGGTATAATGGAAGTTGGAGAATATTTGCATTTCTCAAAAGCATTTGATAGGGGCTATCCCGATTATAGCTATCCGTTGCCAATAGAGGATGAGGATGTAGAGCATTATCGGGCTTTTGTCGCATGGAAAACGAGGACAGATAATTTGCAGTCTGAGAAATTTGAAGTGGGCGTATTGGATCAAATAAAATTGTTGTCAGGAGAATACAAATATAAAGATTTTCATATTCGGAATTTGGTATCCAACGGTATTGTATGGATGGGCGAGGATGCAGATTCGCTTGTGGCATGTTATGATTTGAATCCGGAAAATCTGCGAGGTTGGCAGAACGAGAATACCAAAAGTATGGGCTTTTGTCTGTCATATGGAGCTTTCCGTTATTTTACCGCCGGTGATTTGAGTGGGACGTTATTGGACGCATCCGGCAAGAAAATCGAAATCGATGAACTGGTAGCCGAAGTGTGTGGAAAAGTTGATGTTTGCAAAGCAAACCATCATGCCTATTTGGATGCCATGTCGGAAGGGTTTGTCCGGAACATCAATGCGGATGCCTATATCATCCCTGTATGGGATTATGAACATATCCAGCCTTCTGTTTTGGCAAGGATGGCCTCTCGCAGGCTGTCATCGGAAAGCAAGAACCTCATTTTTGCAACGAATATTCCTGATACATTGCGGTGTGCTTATAAGGATGCAGCGTGGATGCCTGCGATGTGCCAGGAAGATGGGCATGTCGTTGTAAAGGTGTTTGACGGCGGCAGTAAATATAAAATTTATGTATTATCGGCAAGCGACGAACAGATGCTGGTGAAAGCGGTGTACGGTCCGTTTGTTTCAAAAGGGGAAAGATGAATTATCATTCCGTCCATCATTTGATGATGAACGGAATGTCTTTATAGTTTCCTTGTGCATCGATTTCTTTACAGAAACTCATGCTCTTGGTTATTTCATCCAATACTGCTGTCAGTTTTCCTTTTTCAGCGGTTATTAATTCATCGGAGTTTGTCTCATAAATAATTTTGGAATATTCTTCGGTTGGTCTCTCGTTTGAGTATATGTATCGGATGGTATATCTTAATTTCTCGTCGAATTTGTAGCTGAACGTGTAATTGCTGTTTAAGTCGGCATTATCTTTAAGTTGGTACGATACGATGTAACCCACCCTGATAGGATATTTGGAATTTGTGAAATGATCGCTCCATTCGGTGGAACTGATGTCATATTTTATGGACGTATAGGTGCTGTCGTCTGATACCATTTTCTCGATGGTAAAATCAGCAATATCCAAAAGTTCTTGGGAAAAATAGCTGTTGAAAGATACTTCTATGAAACTTTCTTCGGTCTTGAAGAGGGAATCGGAATCATCTCCGGAGCATGCGGGGAAAAATAGTACCGAGAAAATTGCTAAAATAGCTGATAATACTGTTTTAATATTTCTGTCGATATTCATTTCTTTCTTATTATTTTGCGTTAAAAATACATTTTTTCTTGTGAATTGTTGTGTTTTTAATTCTTTTTAGTAAAAAAGAATTCCCGAACGTTCTCAGGTAAGAAGAAACGGATGTCTTTCCCTTCTTGTAATGCTTCCCGAATAAATGTAGAGGATATTTCTATTTCGGGAGCTTCTACCAGGTGCGCGTTTACGTTTTCCGGGATTGTAACAGGAAATCCCTTGCGGGGATAGATTAATATCGGATGTTTAGCAATGATTTTTTCCGCATCCTTCCACATAGGAAACTTGATCCAATTGTCGGCGCCGATAATGAGATGGAACTCATTGCCTGGATACGATTTCTCTAATGCTTGTAATGTATTGATTGTGTAGGAAGGTTTAGGCAGTTGAAACTCAAAATCGCTTGCCTTGAATTTTGGAAAACCATTGATGGCTGCCTGTACCATCTGGAAACGTAACCGGTCTTCCATCAAGTTCTGGAATCTTTTAAAAGGATTTTGCGGAGAGACGAGGAACCACACCTCATCTATGTCCGCATATTCGCATATCCAATTTGCCAAGGCCAAATGACCTATATGTATCGGGTTGAAAGAACCGGAATAAATCCCGATTTTTTTCATATGCTTTTCCCTTTTTTCCATTTAATGATGTTGAAAATTTGGATGCCGGTGACTATTCCCATTGCAATCGCTTCAGTCTGAGCTTTCATTATAAGGGCTGCAATAAAAACTCCAAAAGATATAATTGCTATTATAATAAAGATATATAGCCAGCTTTTTGATAAACGTTGTTGTTTCATTCCTGGTTTAAAAAGTTTTTTATAATATCCAAAGCTTCAGCCTGGGCAGTTGCCAAGTCATCGTTGATGATTACTCGGTCGAATTTTCCGGCAAAACTCAATTCATATTGGGCTTTTGCTATTCGCTGTTCGATAACCTCTGGAGCATCTGTCCCGCGATCATTAAGCCGTTTCCGTAGTTCATCTATGCTGGGTGGCTGGATGAAAAGAGAGAGAGCTTGCGTTCCGTAGTGTTTTTTTATGTTACAGCCACCAACTACGTCTACGTCAAAAATGACATTGTCTCCGCTATTCAGGATACGTTCCACTTCGCTTTTCAACGTGCCGTAAAATGTATCGGCATATACTTCTTCATATTCCAGAAAATCGCCGGCGGCAATCCGTGTGCGAAATTCGTCGGGTGTAAGGAAGTAGTATTCCACTCCGTTTTTTTCTGTTCCTCTCGGAGCGCGGCTGGTTGCCGAGATGGAAAAACGGAGATGCAGGTCTTGCTGCAGCAGATAGTTTATAATTGTTGATTTCCCGGAGCCGGAAGGTGCCGAGAATATAATTAGTTTGCCTGCCATATCCTATAATACGTTTAATACTTGCTCCTTGATTTGCTCGAGTTCATCTTTCATTTTTACTACAATCTTTTGCATCTCGGCGTGATTGCTTTTAGATCCGAGCGTATTGATTTCCCGTCCCATTTCTTGTGCGATGAACCCTAATTTCTTCCCTTGTCCGTGCCCTGTTTCCATCGTTTCAAGGAAATATTTCAGGTGGTTGTCCAAGCGGTTTTTTTCTTCGTTTATGTCTAACTTTTCGATGTAGTAAATCATTTCCTGTTCAAAGCGGTTTTTGTCGTAGTCAATCCCGGTAATTTGTTCCAAGTTGTCCAATATGCGGGCTTTGATTTTGGTAATCCGCTCCTTTTCATATATCTCTATTTCTTTAAGTAATGCTGCGATATTATTTACTTTTTGTTCAAAAAGCTTTTGCAGCATTGCGCCCTCTTGGATACGGAACGCTTGCAGTTGTTTAATCGCTTGATGAATCGTTTCTTCCACAATGTTCCATTCGTCTTCTGCCATTTCTGGAATTTCTGTTTTTATGACGTCAGGGAAGCGTAGTAACGCCTGTAAATCGTGCCAATTGTTTGGCGTGTCAATTCCCAGTGATTCAGAAATATCCTTTAATTGCTGCACGTACGAGCTGATAGCATCTTTGTTGATTTGCGTAGGAGCTTCTTTCCCTATATTTTCGATATATATGCTGAAGTCAACTTTTCCGCGTTCCAGTTCCTGTAAAAGCATACTGCGTATTGGCATTTCTTTCTCTTTGTACAATGCCGGTATGCGAGTTGACAAATCAAGCTGTTTGCTGTTTAATGACTTAATTTCAACGGTTACTTTTTTTGAGAGATGTTCGGCTGTAACCTTGCCGAACCCTGTCATTGACTGTATCATAATACCAATATGAATATTTCTGCAAATATAAGTTTTTTGAGTGAAATCTCCGAAATACCTTCTGTTTGTTTTTGGTATAAAGCGCTTATATGTTGTCCAAGTTGGCAGGGAGAATAATTTTTCATTATATATTTGTTGTTTAAAAAGAACGATATATATGGGTAAATATCCGATAGTGCTTGCAATTGCAGGTTCCGATTGTTCCGGAGGTGCTGGAATACAGGCGGACATAAAAACTATTTCCGCGTTAGGCGGTTATGCGGCGTCGGTGGTGACGGCGGTTACAGTGCAAAATACGTTGGGAGTTCAGGATGTGTTTTACCTCCCGGTCTCTTTGGTGGAACGACAGATTTTGGCAGTTGTTACCGATTTGCGTCCAGACGTTATCAAGATAGGAATGATAGGCTCTGCCGAGATTGCCGGAGCCGTTGCAGCGCTTTTGCAACAGTATGGTTATCGGGAGAAGATAGTATTTGACCCTGTGATGATTTCTACAAGTGGACGTTCGCTTATGGATGACGACTTTATTGATGAAATTTGTGGTATGTTGTTTCCGCAATGCCTGTTGGTGACTCCGAATTTGCATGAAGTGAGTAGGTTGTTGGGAGAAGAAGTCTCCGGCCTTGAAGCGATGAAGTCGGCTGCTGTTCGGTTATCGGAACAATATGGCTGTGGCTTTTTGATAAAAGGCGGACATTTGTCAGGTAAAGAGATGTACGATGTGTTAACTTATCGTGATAATGTGAGTTCTTATTTGTCAGAGCGGATAGAAAGTATGAACTTGCATGGTACGGGATGCACGTTGTCATCGGCAATTGCTGTCAATGTTGCAAAGGGGTATGCTTTGCCGGAAGCAGTCCGTTTGGCAAAAATGTATGTGACGAATGCAATTATCGCCGGAAAGGACTTACAGATAGGGCAAGGGCACGGACCTTTATGGCATTTTGTGGAGAGGAGTATGCCATGAAACTGGTGATTATTACAAACCCTTCGTTCCTTGAGGATGAAGCAGAGGTTGTGACTGCGCTGTTTGATGTAGGGCTTGAGAAGCTGCATTTGCGGAAGCCGGGTGCAAAGCTGGAAGATATTGTTCGTTTTTTGGAAGAAATACCAGAGAGATATCGTTCTCGCATCACAATTCATGAATTTTTTGAGCTGAAGGAACGGTTTGGTCTGGGAGGAATTCATTTGAATGCCCGTCATCCTGTTGCACCGGAGAATTACAAAGGTGGATTAAGTTGTTCGTGCCATACGATTGAAGAGGTTGCCGGTAGGCAAGGAGAAATGGATTATCTTTTTTTGAGCCCAATATTTGATAGCATCTCCAAAGAGGGATATACGTCCGGTTTTACAAAAGATATGTTATGTGCGGCACGAAGTAAAGGCATAATTAACCGGAAAACGATTGCATTAGGCGGCGTTTGCAAAGAGAATTTGCGGAAAGTGGAGTTATTCGGTTTTGGCGGAGCGGCTTTGCTTGGTGATGTATGGAATCTTTATAAAAATGGATGGGATAAAGTTTCTATTGTAAAGCATTTCCTTGAGTTAAAAAAAGTAGCGGGAGGATAAATTTGTCCAGACATAATATATATGTATAAGGGATAAGCAAGATGCTGTTAGGCATAAACAAAAATCAGGTAGAAATCTTTCGATAACTACCTGATTTTTTATTAAGAGCGGAAGACGGGACTCAAACCCGCGACCCTCAGCTTGGAAGGCTAATGCTCTATCGACTGAGCTACTTCCGCAAGATAATCACCAATCTAACGCTTGTTCTTTTCTTCAATTGGTGTGGGCAGTGATGGATTCGAACCACCGAAGGCGTAAGCCAGCTGAGTTACAGTCAGCCCCATTTGGCCACTCTGGTAACTGCCCTTTTTCTTAATTGCGCTGCAAAGGTAAAACTATTTTTTTAATCTGCAAGCAAAGTCCGACATTTTTATTGCAGTAATTGCAGCTTCATCGCCTTTGTTACCGTAACGGCCACCGGCGCGATCCTCTGCCTGTTGCATGTTCTCGGTAGTTAATAAGCCGAATATGAAAGGAATATCGTACATTAAATTTAATTCTGTAATTCCTTGTGTCACTCCGGAGCAGACATAGTTGAAATGGGGCGTATCCCCTTGTATTACGCAGCCCAAAACAATCACAGCATCCAAATTGTGATTTTCGGCAAGATGCTTGGCTCCGAAAGTGAGTTCAAAGCTGCCTGGAACACGTTCCACAAGAATGTTTTCTTCTTTTACTCCATGTTTTTCCAGCGTATTGCATGCACCTTCCAATAATTTCTCGGTAATGAGCTTGTTCCATTCGGCAACTACGATGCCGATGCTCATTTCCGATGCGTCAGGTACGCTGTTAAAATCATATTCCGATAAATTCTGATATGCTGTAGCCATAACTTTTCCCTTTTATTAGTAGAAACAAAAAAGGATGTTATTCCAGAGACGGAAAAACATCCTTTCCATGAAAATCTTATTTATTTAATTCTTGTGCACGATAGATATATTTGTCTATATCAGAAGCTTCAAATGAATTGAAATATTTGTCTTTTATTTCCTGGTAAACTTGCAATGCTTCCGGATATTTTTTTAGGTTTTCATAAGCAATTCCGGCTTTTTTCAAATAGACAGGGCTGATTACTTCATTATTTGCTGCGTTTGCTGCTTTCTTGAAATAGGTAATACCCTCTTCTATCTGTCCCATGTTGACATAACAGTCACCAATCAGACCGACAATTGCTGGAGATACCATATTGTCTTTGCTGTCGAACGATTTCAGTTTGTCAAGTGCTTTTTCGTTTTCTCCAAGTTTGAAATAGCATATTCCGGCATAGGCTTTTGCCAAGTTTCCGGCATTCGTGCTGCCAAATTCAGATATAACCGATTCTAAGCCTTGATAATCGGCTCCGTTCCCGTTTAAAGCCAACGCAAACGAATCTTTTGCAAAATATTGTTCGCCTTTAAACAGTGCGGCATTAGCTTTCTTTTCCAATGGTATCCGGTAGGCATGTTCATATCCGAAATATGCCGCAACGATAACGATTATCGCTACAATGCCGATTAAAATCTTTTTGGAGTTTTGTTCGATAAACATCTCTGATTTTGAGACGATTTCTTCTAATTCTTGCTCTTTGGTTTCCTGCTTTTTAGTCGCCATATTTATTATTGTATTTAATTATATCTTTATAATGTGAAATTTAAGTCTTGCCGCATTCTGCAATGCGGTTTTTGTTTTCAAGTTGCAAAAGTAATTTTTTTAATTATATAATGTATGAAATGTTGAATATTTTTTAGGATGTTGTGCGAAAACTATTCCGTTATTGGGTATTCAGCTGCGGATGTGTTGTTTTGATTCCAAAATTTGTGTATGTTTGTTTTTACGTTTTTGGCTTGTTTGTCCGAGCGATGGCGGAGACCCTGTTTTGCTTACCTGTTCGGTGAAAAAATATCAGACGGGTATTAAAATAGTTTAAATGGCGTGCCCCGGTTTTATTACGTATAGATAAATTGTACTTTTGTACGTTCGTTTTAAGCAAATTGCAATTATGGATAATAAAGAGAAGAAAGAAATAAATAAATTGTCGTTACTCATTGTAATAGTTGTAGTATTGGTTTTGGTGGTAGCTGGTGGTGGTTACTATATATACCATCAGAATGAACAGATGGAAGGCTTGGTGCAGTCTTTCGATTTGGAAAAGGAGGAGATGGAAGATGAGTTGAATGAACTTTCTTTTCAGTACGAAGGATATAAATTCAGTGTGGGGAGCGATTCGCTGGCAGCGTTGTTGTCGACAGAACAGGCAAAGGTGCAACGTCTGTTGGAAGAGTTGAGAACGGTCAAGGCTACTGATGCCAGGGAAATTTCCCGCTTGAAAAAAGAGATTTCAACATTGCGCAAGATTATGCGTAATTATGTGGTGCAGATAGATTCTCTAAATACGGAAAACGAACGGCTGAAAGATGAAAATAAGCAGGTCGTAAAAAGATACCAGCAGGCAAATTCGCAAGCGGTTGCTCTAAAGAAAGAAAAAGAAAAATTGACAGAACAGGTAACGTTAGCCAGCAAGCTGGATGCAACGAACATAGAGGTTACACCGTTGACTTCGAGAAGTAAACCTGCGAAGAGAATAAAAAAAATGCAACAGTTCCGGATAACTTTCCAAATTGCCAAGAACGTAACGGCAGAAGTGGGGGAAAAGACAATATATGTCCGGATTATGAAGCCTGACGACGATATATTGGTAAAGAGCCGTGCCAATGTGTTTATGTTTGAAGGGAAAGAAATTACGTATTCGATAAAGAAACTGATTGAATATGAAGGCGAGGTCGTTGATGTGGAAATGTATTGGAACATTGAAGAGTTCCTGTCGCCTGGGACGTACCGCGTGGATATCTTCGCCGACGGGAATTTGATTGGCAAAAAGAATTTTACCTTGGATGATTGAGTATGGAAGCGGCGGTTGGAAAATTCCAACGTTTTTTGGATGAGCTGCCACATCCTTTGGCTCAGAATGAAAGGTTTGTCCTGGAGATAGAGAAGTATACCCGGGTAATCACGGTAAAAAAAGGTGATTATCTGTTACGCTCCGGGGAAATCTGCCAGAATGCCTATTTTATTAATAAAGGTGTTTTTATAAATCAATACATTGGAGAGCAGGGGAATGTCTGTGTGACCGGGTTTTCTTCCGACAACCAATATCCGTTCCTTTCAGCTATCGGGTATTTTACGCAAGCTCCCTCCGATTTTGAGATTAAAGCAATCGAAAACGGTGAATTGTTGGGGCTTTCCAGGGCGCATATCGAGGAACTTTCTTTTAAATATCCGATGTTTGCCTCGTATTATCAAAATATCATGCTGACCATAATCTCGAAATTTTATCTGATGTTTGCCGTTTTGCAATCCTCATCGGCAGAAGATTTTATTAAATACCTGTATAAAAATTACCATTGGATTATTGCCCGTGTGCCGGATAAGTACATTGCCCAATATATGGGTATCAGCGATTCTTGGTATTGCAAATTGAAAAAACGGATTCTCGTTTGAAATTGAATTACTACAATTTTTGATTCATTTAGAACTAATACATTTGTTTCGTTGTTCTATATATGGACAAGAGAAATAAATGTGTTATGATAATGGATATGAAGAAAGTTTTTATCTTATTAATTCTTGCTGCATTCTCGGGAAGCTGGCTGGAGGCTCAAGAGGTCTTGACGCTGGAGGAATGCCGCCAGTTGGCCGTTGAGCATAACAAGGAGCTGAAAATTTCGGAGGAAAAGATACGGATTGCAGGAAATGAGAAAAAAGCGGCAATGACGAAGTATTTTCCGCAGATTTCAGCGGAAGGTGCTTATTTATGGAACCAGAAAGATCTCAATTTGGTTGATATGGAATCGTTAGGTGCTATCGGAAGCTTGTTGCCTTCCGGTATAACCGACCTGTTGCATTTGGATATCCAGCATGTTTGGGTTGCCGGAGTCTCTTTAGTTCAGCCCATATTCATGGGAACTAAAATCATTTCTTATAATCAGATTGCCGGCTACGCAAAAGATTTGGCGGAATCGATGCACAGAAAAGATTTGCAGGATTTGATTTATAAGACAGACGAGACTTATTGGCAGGTGATTTCATTGGTGAATAAGAAAAAACTGGCAGATGCCTATGTGGCGCTTCTTCGGGAAACGGACGCCGATATGACCGAAATGGTGAAGAACGGGATTGCTACCGAAGCGGATGGGTTGTCGGTGAAAGTGAAGCTGAATGAAGCAGAGATGGCACAGACAAAGGTGGATAACGGATTGGCGCTTACCCGGATGTTGCTTGCCCAGATATGTGGTCTGGAACTCTCTTCGCCAATGCTCTTGGCAGATGAGTCGTTAGATGATTTTTCGGAAGCGGGACACTCGTTGGATGTGGATCTGAATACGGCTTTTGAAAACCGGATGGAACTCCGGAGTCTGGATTTGGTGACGAAGATTTACAAGAAGAAAGAACGGATTGTGCTTTCCGATATGTTGCCGAATGTGGCTTTTACAGCAAATTATTTGGCAACCGACCCGAATTTGTTTCATGGATTTAAGAACGAGTTTGCCGGAATGTTCAATGTGGGGGTGATGGTGAAAGTGCCGATTAGCGGATGGTGGGAAGGAAGCTACAAACGTAATTCGGCGAAAGCAGAGACGTTGATACGCCAATGGCAGTTGGATGATGCCCGCGAGAAAATAGAGTTGCAATTTCACCAGTCGGTATATAAAGTGAACGAAGCCGATAAGAAGTTGGCTGCTTCAACAAAGAACATGGAAAAGGCGGAAGAGAATTTGCGGCATGCTAATTTGGGTTTTGAGGAAGGCGTTATTCCGGCGTTGAATCTGATGGAAGCGCAGACCGCTTGGTTTTCGGCACGTTCTGATTTGATAGATGCCCAGATTGAAGCGAAGCTCTCCCGTGTTTATCTGAATAAGACGGTAGGAAAGTTAAGTGTTAGTGAATGAAATGAATTAACGAATAAACATAAGAACTATGGATAGCAATAAAAAGTTTACAATTAGTAATATGATGCTGGCATTTATTGCCGTTTTGGTGGTCATTGGTTTGGTTGCCCTTGCCGGTTTCTTCTTGTTGACTCCGCCGGCGGAGGTCATAATGGGGCAAGCTGAAGCTACGGAGGTTCGTGTGTCGGGGAAAGTGCCCGGCAGGATTATTGCCTACCGTTTTGCAGAAGGCGACCATGTGAAAGCGGGGGATACGCTGGTCTTTTTGGATACGCCTGAAGTATTGGCAAAGATGCAGCAGGCGGAAGCTGCAAGGAGTGCAGCCGAGGCGCAGAACATGAAAGCCCGGAAAGGCGCAAGAAGCCAGGAAATTGCCGGTGCATACGAATTGTGGCAGAAATCGAAAGCCGGATTGGAGATTGCCCGAAAATCGTTTGAGCGGATAGAGAACCTCTATAACAAAGGTGTTGTTTCTGCGCAGAAACGGGATGAGGCAGAAGCCAACTATAAGGCGATGGCGGCAACGGAGAAAGCTGCCAGGTCACAATACGACATGGCAATCGAGGGGGCACGGTCGGAAGATAAAGCCGCCGCAGCCGCTTTAGTGGCACAAGCCGAAGGCGCAGTAGCCGAGGTTGAGTCATATATGAAAGAGCGTGTGCTGGTTTCACCCATTGACGGGGAGATTTCCGAGCGGTTTCCGGAAGTGGGTGAGCTGGTAGGGACCGGAGCTCCGGTTATGAACATCTTGGATATGGATGATATGTGGGTGTCGTTCAGCATCCGCGAAGATTTGCTTTCGAGTATCCGGATTGGAGATGAAGTAAAAGGCTTTATCCCTGCCTTGAACAACAAGGAGATAGTGATGAAAGTCTATTACATGAAAGATATGGGTACTTATGCGGCATGGAAAGCAACGAAAACGACCGGGCAGTACGATTCTAAAACTTTTGAAGTACGGGCGCGTCCGGTGGAAAAAGTTCTCGGCTTGCGTCCCGGCATGTCGGTAATCATGGAACGGAAATAAGAAAGCGGAGCGTATATGAAGGACGGTAATGTCATAAAGACAATCGGATGCTTGGCTTGGCGCGAGATGAAAAGGCTGACAGCCATACCGATTTATTTCTTTGCAATGGTCGGGGCTCCTGTATTCAGTCTGGTGTTTTTCTTGTCACTGATGTATCATGGGCTGCCTACTGATTTGCCGGTAGCTGTAGTCGATTTGGACAACACCGCCACTTCGCGGATGCTGATACGTCAGCTTGATGCTTTCGAACAGACGAAAGTGGTTTGCGTAAGCCCCTCATTCTCGGAAGCACGGCAGGAAATGCAAAAAGGAAAGGTCTACGGGATTCTATACATTCCCGATGGCTTTTCAGTGAAAGCTACGACCGGGAAACAGCCGAAAGTCTCGTATTATACCAACGGCGCATACCTGATAGCCGGTTCCCTTATGTTCCGTGACTTGAAAACCATATCCGTGTTGGCAAATGCGTCTGTGGGGCTGCAGACCGGTACGGCAAAAGGCATCACGGAAGAGCAGCTCATGGGACAGTTGCAGCCTATTGAAGTGGAAACGCACGCGATAGGTAACCCGTGGCTGAATTATTCGGTTTATTTGAACAATACCATTTTGCCCGGCATCCTGCAACTTGTCATCTTTTTGGTGACAGTGTTCAGCATCGGTAGTGAGCTTAAGAACGGAACTTCCCGCGTTTGGCTGTCGGAAGCCGGAGGTTCATTGACTGTCGGACTGTTGGGGAAACTGCTTCCCCAGACGATTATTTTTACGCTTGTGGGATTTCTTTTTGCAGCCGGCATGTACGGTTACAACGCTTTCCCGTTGAATAGCGGTTGGGGACCCATGCTTTGGGCTATATTCCTGCTGGTTGTCGCATCACAGGCTGTAGGAGTTTTCATGATTGGAACGTTGCCTACGCTGCGTCTGGGATTGAGTTTTGCCAGTCTTTTCGGAATGATTTCCTTCTCCATCGTAGGCTTTTCGTTTCCGGTGCAGGCAATGCACCCCACATTGCAGGCGTTGACAAACCTGTTTCCGTTGCGGCACTATTTCCTGATTTATGTGGACCAGGCGTTAAACGGCAGGGACATTTTTTTCACTTGGGGCGAATACCTGTGGCTGGCAGCTTTTCTGGTATTGCCGTTTCTGATTGGAAAGAATTTGAAGGATGCGTTGCTTTATTTTAAATATATCCCGTAAGGAGGAGTGGCGATGATACAAGAACACAGGTTACATTATATTATACGGAACGGATTTTTGGATCTTTTTTATGTTTGGAAAGACGAGTTGAAGAGGGTCTTTAAAGACGAAGGTGTGCTTATATTTTTCTTTCTGGTGCCTTTCGCTTATCCGCTCCTTTATTCCTTTATATATAACCAGGAGACGACGCGTGAAGCTAAGATGGTGGTGGTAGACCAGAGCGAGACCCGGCTAAGCCGTGAGTTTATCCGCCGGATGAATGGCACGGCGGATGTGCAGGTTGTGCAGGTTGTGAGGAGTATGGAGGAGGGTAAACGTATGGTTGATGAAAAGGAAGCATACGGTTTGCTGCTTATTCCCTCGGAATTTAGCAAAGACCTGCACGGGGGAAAACAGGCAACCGTGTCGCTTTATTGCGATATGAGTGCGTTGCTCTTTTATAAAGCTTTCCTTGCTACGGCGACCGATGTCTCGTTAGAAATGGGGGCGGAGTGGACTGCCCGTAACCATCCGCAGCCGACCGGGCAAATGCAAGCCATCGCAGTAGAACCGATTCCTTCGGAGCATATCACGCTGTTCAACAGCCAGAACGGTTTTGCTTCTTTTCTGGTTCCTGCGATACTTATTTTGGTAATCCAACAGACGTTGCTGTTGGGTATCTCGATGGCGGGAGGTACGGCGCGTGAGAAGAATCGTTTCCATTCACTGGTACCTATGGTCTGCCATTTTCATGGTACGTTGCGGGTAGTGTTGGGGAAATCGTTCGCTTATCTGTTGCTTTATTTGGTGGTTTGTCTTTGGGTGTTTGCCATCGTGCCACAGATATTTTCATTCCCGCAGGTTGGTTCTCCTCTTGCCGTGTTGCTTTTTTTATTGCCTTTTTTGTTGGCTTCCATATTTTTGGCGATGACTTTGTCCGGATTCATGACACAGCGCGAGACACCTATGCTGGTCATTGTGTTCACTTCGGTATTGCTCCTGTTTATTTCCGGCATATCTTGGCCAAAGGAAGCCATACCGTCGTTTTGGAAGGCAGTAGGTTACTTGTTCCCTTCCACTCCCGGCATACAGGGCTACGTACGGATTAATACCTGCGGTGCAACGCTGAACGAAGTGGCTCCCGAATACCGGTTGCTATGGGTGCAGACAGGTTTCTATTTCATCACGACCTGCATGATTTATCGCAAACAGCTTATCCGCAACAAGCAGCGGCTCACGGCATGTTGCCGAGCGTTAAGACTTCACCGCGCTGCAAAACAGGCCTGAAATATTGGGAAGAATTTTCTGGTCCGGCTGTTGATAAGGATTTTTGCCGTATATTTGAGATAAAAACGTTTGTTTTATGAAAACAGAGTACGAGAAATGTATGGACGGTGAACCTTTCATCGGGAGCCGGCATCCATGTCACAGAGCCTTGACGACATGCCCGTCAAGGCTCTGTGACATGGTCACCAAGGCTCTGTGACATTCGGGCATAATGAGCAATGTAGCACGGCGAGGCAAGTAGGAGGATGCTGTTTTTCGAAAAAAACGCTGCGCAATGCTTCCGGAAAGGTTGCCGGGATATAAGAGAAAATATTTCCGGCTTTTTTGAAAAGTTTTCTGTTTTTTTTGAAGCGTTGAAAATAAAAAGGCGTTATTTGGTATATATATTAAATTTATTTCGCATATTTGCGTCTGATAAAAATAAAGCTAAGTAAACAAATGCTTGCATGATTGTTCATGAAACCCTGCAGGAAATATTTTCACGCTCATTGTTTAAGGTGAAGAAAGAGTGTAGAAAAAGTGGTAATATTTTTGCAAAAAAGATGTTTTTCTGACGGGTAATTAGTATATTTGTCAAGTAAACAGACTTAAATAATGAATTTAACATATATCTTTATTTCTTACTATGGGAACAAATAGAAGAGATTTCATTAAAACCTTGGGTGGTCTGGCCGCTTTTACGATAGTGCCCCGCCACGTTCTGGGACAAGGTTACATTGCCCCAAGTGATCAATTGACAAAAGGTATTATCGGTACCGGAGGTATGGGACGAGGCCATGTGAATTACGCAGGGACGCGTCTCGTAGCTGTTTGTGATGTGGATGATAAACATTTAGAGCTGGGAAAACAGCTGGTGAAGGAGAAAATTGCGGCATACCATGATTTTCGCGATTTGATTTTGGATCCGAATGTGGATATCGTACATATTGCAACGCCACCGCATTGGCATGGCATCATGTCGGTGGAAGCAGCCAAAGCCGGAAAGGATATCTGGTGTGAAAAGCCGATGACAAGGACCATCGGTGAAGGCAAGCGTGTGATGGAAGCCGTAAAGCAGTACGGGCGTGTGTTCCGTTTGAATACGTGGTTCCGCCTGTATGACCAATTCTATGGATTGGGTACTCCTGTAAAACCGTTGAAGAAACTGGTGCAAAGCGGATTGTTGGGATGGCCGTTGAAAGTAACAATCAGCGCCCATACCGGATTCAACTGGAAGTTCTTCTGGGTTGGTAAAGAGTATCTGGAACCGCAACCGATACCAAAAGAACTGGATTACGACATGTGGTTAGGCCCGGCTCCTTACAAACCTTATAACGCACACCGTGTGCACCAGACATTCCGTGGCTATTGGGATTATGATGCCGGAGGATTGGGTGATATGGGACAACATTATATCGACCCGGTACAATATATCTTAGGTAAGGATGAAACAAGCCCGATAAAGGTGGAAGTAGATGCTCCGCAACAGCATCCGGATGCAGTAGGAACATGGCGCTCGATTACCTATACCTATGAAGACGGTTGCCAGATTGTTTTGTGGGGAGGTGATTATGGCGACCCGAACACTCCTTACATTTCAGGTCCTAAAGGTAATGTTTATAAGAACTTCGTATGCGATATTCCGGACTGGGAAAAGAAATTGGCAGATTATCCGGAACCGGAACCACAGGAAACAGACTTTGTCAAATGCGTGAAGACCCGCCAGCCGTTTGGCTTGAATGAACGCAACGGTTTCCGTTCGGCTACGATTGTAAATATGGGAGGTGTGGCACTTCGCTTGAACCGGACGTTGCATTTCGACCCGGTAAAACTTGAATTTATTAACGATGAAGCGGCAAACCGTTTGCTGGATCAGCCAATAAGAGCTCCGTGGAATATTTAACAGTAAATTGAATATAGCATGAAAAAAGTATATATATCTATCGCAGGTTTTTTGTTGTGCAGCGGGATGTTGCTGGCACAGAGTCCGGTAAACCGCACTTCCAATACTGTTGTTGCGGATGTGTTGGCCCAGATACCGGTTCAAAAACAAGCAGAATACAATAAACTGATTGCAGATCTGAGCACAACCGGTGAATCGGGCGTTGTGGCGCTGGTGGAAATGATGAAAGCGCCCGGGCAAGGTTCCAACTCAAAAGTGGATTATGCGTTGAGCGGTTTGAGCCATTATGTGTCTGCAAAAGGGCAGGAAAGTGCCCGCAAGGTAGTAGCTGAAGCTTATGTAAAGGCATTGGAAATGGTCCAAGAGCCCGAAACTAAAGCGTTTATCATCCGCCAATTGCAAATCGTGGGCGAGAATGAAAGCGTGGAGGCTTTGGCTGGTTATTTGAATGACGAACGGTTAAGCGGTCCTGCTGCCCGTGCCCTCTCTTCCATCGGAAGTTCTGCTGCAAAGAGTGCTTTGGAGAAAGCTTTGATGCAACGTATGGGCTCCGCAGAGACTCAGGAAAATATCATCAATGCATTGGCAGAAACGCAAGACAGCAATGCCGAGGACATGTTGTTGGCTTTGGCGAATACGTCTGACACTAAGATGTTGAAGGTGGTTTATAATGCATTGGGACGGTTAGGCTCGGCGAAGTCGCTCCCGGTATTGGGTGATGCTGCAAAAAAGGCGGGTTATACGATGGAACCGACCTGCGCTAATGAAGCTTATATCGCTTTGATCAAACGGTTGGTTGCTAACGGTGATTTGAAGACTGCCGAAAAGGCTGCCAAAACATTACAGTCGCAAGCAAAGAAAAACGACCAGGTACATAGCCGTGAAGCAGCCGGTGAGATTTTATTGTCGATTGCGTTGAAACAGGATAACGGTAAGGAAGAAGCAACTGCCCTTTTGGTGAAAGCCATGAAGGATAAAGATAAAGATTACCGGAATGCGATGCTTAATTATGGTTCGGCATTTGCTGACAACGATGTGTATGTTGAGTTGATGAAGACCATGTTGAAAGCGAAAGACGATGCAAAAATCGACCTCGTTAATTGGATTGGCCGGGAAAGCAAATGTCCGGAAAAGAAAGATGTTGTCCGGAATGTGGAAATCCGTTTCGATTTGACTTTGAAACAAGCGCTGATTGACTTGACGAAATCTGAGAATTTTGATGTTGTACAGGCGTCTGTATGGACGATGGTTAAGATAGGCGACAAGGTATTTATTCCGGTTTTGGCTGATTTGCTGAAGAGTTCAGACAAACAGGTTGTTTTGTTGGGAGAAGATGCTTTGATGGCATTCAACGGGAATATCACTCAAGATGTAGCCAAAGCTATTCCTGATGCTACTGATGACGGGAAAATTGCCGCTTTGGAACTGTTGTCTGTCCGTAAGGCGGACTCAAAACTGAATACGGTTTTGGAGCAGACTAAATCTTCTTCGCCGGAAGTGAAGAAAGCTGCATATAAGGCTTTGAAGAATGTTGTCGGTGAAAAGGATTTTGTCCAATTGTGCGGTATGTTGGAAAACGCATTCAATACGGAAAGTGCGAGCAGTGCTTCCATCCCGCCTATCCAGGATGCTTTGATTGTGACGGTTTCTTTGATGCCTGAATCCAACCAGATTCCGACCGTGACGAACCGAATGTTGCAAGTGGGCAAGGAACGGGAATTCCTTTATTATCCGGTCTTGGCTTCAACAGGTGACAAAGAGGCTTTGGATATTATTCTTAAAGGATTCAATACGTCTGACGGTTATTCGAAGGATGTCGCATTTAAGGCGTTGTTGAGCTGGAACAGTATCGATGCAGCTGAAATTCTTTATAATATAGCTAAAGGGGAGTCTGACGACCAAATCCGGAATCAGAGCCTGAACCGCTATGTTAACTTGGTTTCTACTTCGGATTTGACCGGGGAAAACAAATTGATATTCTTGCGCAAGGCGATGGATATTGCAAAAACTACGGACCAGAAAGTAAATATCTTGAAGGCTGTGCAAGGCGCCGGAACATATTTGAGTTTATTGTACGCTGGCGAATATGTTGACAGCCAGGAACAGAAAATTCGTTCGGCTGCGGCTTATGCGGTAATGAACATCGCGATGAACCACAAAGAGTATACGGGTGATAATGTAAAGGCTTTGTTGAAAAAGATTATTACTTTGCTTGATGGTGCGGATGCCCGTTACGAAGTCGATGCATTAAATAAACATCTCTCCGAGATGCCGGATGAAGTAGGATTTGTCTCTTTGTTTAACGGGAAAGATTTGACAGGCTGGAAAGGTTTGGTTGCCAATCCGATAGCCCGTGCAAAGATGAAACCGGCAGAACTGGCAAAGGCTCAGAAAGAGGCTGACGAGCGGATGGTGCGAGACTGGAAAGTTGAAAATGGCTTATTGGTTTTTGATGGCAAGGGATACGATAATTTGTGTACGGAGAAGCAATATGGTGATTTCGAAATGTACATAGATTGGATGTTGGATCCGGCAGGTCCTGAAGCGGATGCAGGTGTTTACTTGCGTGGTACGCCACAAGTGCAGATTTGGGATACAGCCCGTGTCAATGTTGGAGCACAGGTTGGTTCCGGCGGTTTGTATAATAACCAGACAAACCGGGCTACTCCGTTGAAAGTTGCCGACAATAAGTTGGGCGAGTGGAATAGTTTCTACATCAAGATGGTAGGCGATCGTGTAACCGTTTATTTGAATGGAGAACTTGTCACTGATAATGTTATTCTGGAAAACTATTGGGATAGGAACATGCCGATTTTCCCGGTAGAACAAATAGAATTGCAGGCTCACGGAAGCAAGGTTTATTATCGGAACATCTATATTAAGGAATTGGAACGCCAGGAGCCGTTTAAACTCTCTGCCGAAGAGGAGAAAGAAGGGTTCAAGATTCTGTTTGATGGAACAAACATGTATGAATGGACCGGAAATACAACCGACTATACATTGGAAGATGGTTGCATTTCATTGAACCCGAGCCGTAGTTTTGGCGGGAATTTGTACACGAAGAAGGAATATGCTAACTTCGTTTACCGTTTTGAATTCCAATTGACCCCGGGTGCCAACAATGGTATCGGTATCCGTACTCCGATGGATGTGGATGCAGCTTACCACGGAATGGAAATTCAAGTGTTGGATTGCGAACATGAAATTTATAAAACCATTACGCCGTTGCAACATCACGGATCCGTCTATGGAATTATTCCGGCAAATGCGAACCATACTTCTGCCATCAAGCCGGTAGGGGAATGGAATGAAGAGGAAATTATCGCTGATGGCGACCATATCAAAGTAACTGTAAACGGTGTCGTAATTCTGGACGGCAATATCCGTGATGCAGTGAAGAATGGTACGGCAGACCATAAAGAGCATCCGGGCTTGTTCAATAAGAAAGGACATATCGGATTCTTAGGACATGGCTCTCCTGTGAAATTCCGGAATATCCGAATCAAAGAACTTAAATAGCAGACACAGTCAGAGATTAATTTATTCAATAGTTAGGAACGGGAAGAGGTCGCAGCACTTCTTCCCGTTTTGTTTTTCTGCGGGGCTGAGTGAATAAGTTATTCAGGTGATAAGGGAAAAGTTTCTTTTGTCCGGGCGATTAATCTAATGAATTATCGTTTATATTTGTGTTGAGTTTCATTAAATGATATAATTGAAGTTTGCTTATGAGAAGATTTTTACTTTTGGTTGCCGGTGTCCTGACAATCGGTTTGTCGGCACTTGCCCAAGATGGAGGGGGATATTCGAAAATGTCCCCGCGCACTAAGATTCTCCTTGAACAGTTCAGGGGAAAAAATTCCGCTGCAAAAGTGCAAATGGCGGGAGTAGATATGAAAGACAAGGAATCTCCGAAACTGGAAGGATTTGTGGAAGTTGTTTCTGAGGATGGATGGGACGAATTGATGCTTGCCGGTTGTGAAATTCGTACAAAAGTCGGTATGAAAGCAACGGTGTCCATTCCTATCGACCAAGTGGATCGTCTTTCTTCTTTGGAGTCTATCAAATATATTGAAGCGGCGTCTCCGGTTTCGTTCGATTTGAATAATGCGCACCGCTATTCGAATACCGATTCTATTTACAGGGGTATTGATTTGGAACAACCTTATACAGGAAAAGATGTAATTGTCGGTGTTGTGGACGGCGGATTTGAATTTTCGCATCCCACGTTTTACAGCTCGGATGGGTCGGAATTGAGAATCAAATATGTTTGGGACCAGAACAATAATGCGGAATATACCGATGCCAACGCTATTGCAAATGCGCCATCGGACAATGAGAGTGAGACGCACGGGACGCACGTAGCAGGGATTGCCGCCGGCAGCGGAAACACCCGGGCTATGTATAAGGGCGTGGCGTATGAGAGCGATATCTATTTGGTCGGAACCACAATGGTGAATACTGATGTGGTGGACGGGATTGCCCGGATAAAGGAGAAAGCCCAACAGGCAGGGGAACCGTGTGTGGTTAATTTGAGCCTTGGCTCGCAACTCGGTCCGCACGACGGTACAGACAATTTGTCGCAGATGGTGGACGATATGGTTGAACCGGGTTTCTTGGTCGTTTATGCAGCATCGAACGATGCCGATGCCAAAGTGAGCGTCCTTTTGGATACTTCGTCTCCGGAAGATACGGTAACTACTTATCTTTCTCCTGTGAATGATTATGGGGCAACCTCTATGGCGGTAGCTGATTGCTGGGCATCGGAAGAGAACAAGCCGTTTGATGTAAGGGTTTATCTGTATGATGTAACCAGTGGGGTGGCAGTAGATACCACGGATATCTATTCTTGCGAGGAATTGGACGGCAGTAATTTTGAGCTGGTACATCCTACCACCCGGGAGCGTTATTCAGGTTCGGTATTTACGGAGAAGAATGTGAACAATGACAAATACCATGCTCAAGTATATTGTTATTCGAATAAGGAAATAACAGGCGTGTACTTTAAGATAGAGGTTTCCAACTCCGAAGCGGAACGGGTATTTGCCTGGGCATACTCTGGAAGCTTTACCAGCATAGCAGGAGACCCCATGTCAGTGGATGGCGGCATTCCCTATTCGTTGGGTAATGATGCGGCAGGGAAGGAAGTGGTTTCTGTCGGCTCTTATGTGACACGGGGAGGTGGCAGTACCGGCATGTCGCTGGGTGAGATTTCTGTTTTCTCCAGTAGAGGACCGTCTGCCGACGGGCGGTTGAAGCCGGAGATTGTTGCTCCCGGTGAGCTGATACGTTCCAGCATAAAGGAGGGGTACGGGAACTATTCGTCGACCTTTAACGGAAAGACCTATTATTGGGGAGACTTGCAAGGAACGTCAATGGCTGCTCCTTTTGTGACTGGTTGCTTGGCGTTGTGGTTGCAAGCCCGTCCGGACTTGACCTACGAAGAGGTGGTGGATGCGTTCCAGCATACGGCTGTGCGCGATAAAGAGATGGAGTACCCGAATACAACCTATGGTTACGGGAAGATTGACGCTTATCGCGGATTGCGTTATCTGATGGGCTTCGATTCCGCCATCGAAGATGTGGAGCTGACGGAAGAGGAAGCTGTTTCCGTGTATGCCGGTCGCTCGCGAGGTGAAATCCGCATGCATTGGTTGGTTGCACCGGGCGATTTCACGGTGACGGTGTACGACACGGCAGGTAGGACGTTGCATCTCTCTCGCGAATCCGGCGGTAATTCCGATTACGTGCTTCATGCCCCGGTTTATGCCAGTGGGGTTTATCTGGTGCAAATCGTAACGCCGGAGAAAAAGATTGTCCGGAAAATAATGGTTCGTTGATTAAAGGAGGATATTATAGCAAAGAGCCTGTGCCGCGAACTATGGCACAGGCTCTCTTTTTTCAGGAAATCTTCGGATTCCAAAACTGGAATGTAAATGAACTTTGTTTAAAAATATACTTGAACTCCCCCTTGGAATCCTTGGGATATATCGTAATAAAACCAATTGACATTATAGGCAGCACCTATGCCAAGCCATTTATTCAGTCGGTACGAGTAACCAATCTTTCCTACAAGTCCCCAGATAGCATAATCTCGATGTTCAAATTCGGATATCGCTATGTGGTTTCCTTGTTTTTCCGAATCAAAATATTCAGCAGCTATACCGAAAGAAGCTTGGACATAGGCTGTATGTCTCTTTATTTTTAAGAAATCACACCCTGCTCCCAATCCCAAAAAGGTATTTACCAAATCGTTCCGTTTTTCTCCGTCAAAAACCTCTCCGTCGTAATAAAGAAGACAGGGCTCTTTTCCTTTCATTTTCGCTGTATAAACAGACCCTAAAGCGTATATGTGGTTGTGCACGTAATATTTTATGTCAAAAGATACATTATATCCTTTAGCGTTTGCTGTTTCTAATTTGACATTCTCCGGAAGTTCAAAACCGGCTGATAAATCAAATTGCACTTTTGAGTTCTGTGCGAAACTTGTAAAGATTGAGAATACAAACAAAAGGTGAAATAATATATATCGCATAGTTTTATTTGTTTGATGAATTATTACAAAATCTAAAATGTCCTTTTTATTATATGATAATATGTTTTCGTTAATCTTGTTGAGATGTTATCCACCATTGTAAGCCTCCAAAAGATCTATTGAAATTACTGTCATTTATTAAGGAATTATCTCTAATTACATTGTCTTTAGCAACATAATCATATAATTCTGTTATATAATCATCATGATTTTCTCTATAAAGAAGTTTCCCTATTAATTTTATAATTTTTACTCCTGCCGAAATCCAATCTGAAGCAGCTTTGCCTTTAATACCTTCGGTCTTAACAGGTATAGACGGAGTGTTCCAAACTGCTGATTTCCCAGAATCTTTCTCAAGGACATAATATAAAAATTTATCTCCGAGCATAGACGTTTCTATCCACATAGGTAATTGATTATTTACAACTACTCTAAAAACTTTATCACCCTTTTTTTGGCAAAAGGTACCACGTATCGGATCCCTAAAAGTTCTTGCACCTTTTCCTTCCGTATATTCAGTAATAATGTTTCCGTCTTTATCCACTGTATTTATATTGTTTATGACATTATTATTAACTTTTTGTTGTAAAAGAGAATAAAAAGACCCGGATTCTTTTTGTTTTTGTGGTTCAAAGAGAGCTGCACATAAAACATTCATATCTCCATCGAAGGCTTTAGAACATTCGTCTATCAATCTGTTTTGCATTTTATAATCGCCACTTAATGCTTGTGATAGCATAAATGCCAATTGCAAACGGGATTTATTTAAGTCATTTTCTTGGATAGAAACCAGACTTGTTTTCATTACCGATTGTTCCAAGATTTCGTCCTTTTCACATTGGCAGCTTACTAATAATACCGCCAATAATACTCCTAAATAATTTTTTCTTTTTATCATAGTTTGAAAAATATAAAAATTCAGCGGCAAAAGTATGTGAAAAATCTATCTTTAGTATTTGTAAGGTTTTTGTATTTTATTGTAATTGGCGTGTTTAAACAGCTAATAATCAGTAATTATATAAAACAAAATATTGTAATTAGTACATATCGTTTTGTAATAGTCCTAATTGCTTAAAGAAATCTGGTAAAATGGCACCTTCGGGAGCTTTCATTTTCTTCCGGATATTAGTTTTGTATTTATGTACAGAAAAAGTGCTCTGCTGCCATATTGCTGCTATTTCTTCCGTTTTGAATCCGATCACTAACATGCAACAAATCTGTATTTCCTTATCAGCTAATATGGGATAAGAGTTAATAAGTTTCGTATAGAATCCATCGTATAGAACATCTGTATATTTATAGAATTTCTCCCAATTAAAAATTTGAGTCTTTTGGTTTCTTTCTACAAAAAATATACGTTCAAGGTCTTTGCTTAGTTTTTCAAATTTTTCTTTTTGCCTATGTTTCAATAGTGCTATTTGTTTTGATATTTCTATATCTTTTAATATTAAAGATATCGCATCTTTTTTTATTTGATTCTTTTCTTGCTCTATGTGTTCCAGTAAAGTAATCTTGTTTTGTAACAGGAGCAATTGACATACCCATTTTTTCTTAGAATGGATATATATTATTAAAGCAACGATTAAAAGGAGCAAAGAGAATATGATTATATAGTGTAATATTGCCGTTGTCTTTGCATGTTGTTTCTTTTCATGCTTTATATTATACAGATTGATAATTTCATCCAAGGTATGGAGGTTTTGTTTTTTTATTATTTCATTATATATCTCCGACTGCCATTGGAGATAATGGTTCGCTTCTTTCATATTCTTTTCTTGTGTGGCTATATCTGCACAAACTTTGCAAAAGTATGCTGTTATGAAATTTGTGTCATTATCTGCCACTATATTCAAAGCACTCTTCTTGTATTGCATATATTTTTCTTTATTACCTAACAAGTAGTGACCTTGTATAAGGATAGTATAACAGATAAACAAATTTTCCCTCTTTTTTTCGTATTTGGCAGACTCCTCTAATTGTTTTACGCAGTTATACCATTTTTCTTGATGAGCGTATGCGATACCGAACAAGCGTCTAAAATTGGCATAGTTTATATCTGTTTCACTAATTTCTTTCTCTACTTTTTGAAGTATCGTTATGGCGTTTTCTATATGATTGGAATAAATGTTGTTCTTGGCAATAAGGATTTTTGTAGAAATATTGATTGTTGAAAAATCAATATTATCGGCAAATTGCAAGGCTTTGGATTGATATTTACTGTAATCCACTAAATCGTATTGCCTGAAGTACATGTCACTTAAATAATTATATAGGAAATATATCCATTTGTCATCCTTGTATTTTTTTGCTACATGGATGGCTTGCTCTATTATTTCAGTTTCTTCTTCTATATTGCCTTCTTCGCGATAGATATTGGCGAGCAATCGTAATGTTTGCAAGTGTTCATGGCTTTTCTTTTTTTCTGAAAACAATTTGATGCAATAAAGCAATTGTTGTTTGTCTGGTTTGTCCTGTATGTTTATTTGATACAATGACAACGACTTCAATAAAAACAAAGTAGCTTGCTTCTCGGTTTTTATTTTCCCAATCAGGGAAGTATCAATCCGGGTAATAAATGCTTCCGGGTTACTCTCCAATTCTTTTATCTGTTCATCAAAAGGGTATTCTTTTTCTTTTTGGCAGGAACAAAGCCAACTAATGTAAAAAATGCAACAAACAAAGTAAATGAGTTTTCTCATATTTCAACACCCGATATTATTTATCCACAATTATTCCCATACCAGTTTCCGTTTCAGGCGGCAAAAGTAGTCAAATATCATGGAAAAACAATTCACTTATTTTTTTGAACAGTAGTGTTTGGAACTCTTGGCACTCCCAGTTGATGACCAACTCCCGGAAGTCGGCATACAGTTTAGGGGTAATCTCTTTTTCGTAGATGTGCAGAGATTTCTCGACGATGAGCCGATTCCCTTCCTGTTTTATGGAGAACGTCATTTTCCCTGCCTGGTTTTCTATTGTTTCTTTCCTGTTTTTTGTCAGGCAGACGAGCGTGTCGGGTATCTCTATGGTATAATTGTATCGCTCTTCCGGCGCGTATGGCAGGGACAAGAGCGTTGCCCGGTGGCTTTCCGTACAGATGTTCCGTAAGAATGGAACAGTATACGGCTGTTTCGGGAGATTGACAAGGAGTATGCCGCCGGTTTCGGTATAGGCTTCTTCCTGTTTGTAGGAGACGGTGGAGTTTCCTCCGGTAGCACTGCTTAGAGTTACATCTGGCGAAAGCGATGATGCGGCGTTTTCTTTGTAGGGCAGGAATTGTTCCGGAACGGATATCGTCATCTGACAAAGTGTTGCATTATTTTTTACGAAGGATGCCGTTACCGTAGTATGGATAGCTGTATGGAGCGTTTGTATGGCGGTCGTTTTCCCGTCGAACGATACTGTTTCGTGGCGGTCGGCATACCAGCCTGCGGCATCCGGAGAGTTGCCGGTGGCGTTCAGCAGGTAGGTTTTCCCGTCTGCCTTGGCGATGATGAACGGATGCAGTTGGGTCAACGAGAAGACGGTTTCCGCTTTCGGCAGGTAATTGATGACGTAGGGAGCTGCCGTTATGCCGATGCTTTGGAGCATCCGGCAGAGGAGGTTTATCTTTTCCGTCTCTGTCCCGTAAGCTGAGGTGTACAAGTCGTATGCCGGACGGATTTCGTAGCTTGCTTGTTCGAGAGTGACAGGTGAAAAGTCGATGTCACGTGTAACAGCTTGGTGCAACGTAAGCACTCTCTCTCGATCCGTTTCGCACGATTCCGTCAGGTATTCTGCCAATGCTTGGAGTTGCATGTCGTCTTTCCGGTTAAATTGGCGGTAGATGATTTGCAACGCTTCTTGTTTGCTTTCGTATGTGGATGCCAGAAAATAGGGGATGTCTCCATTTTTGACGGCACAGCCCGTTTCCCTCGGTTTCGCCGGGATGTTTTTCAGCGTCCATGTATATTGCCGTAGGTTATTGCTCCTCTGTTGTACGGTGGGCTGTTTTAGATGCAGTGTGCTGTATTTTAATTCTTTTTCATTTGGGAGTGTTACTTTGAGCCGGTACTCTTCGACAGGCGATGTTTTCCACAGTTCCCGGAAAATATCCAGCTGGTTGTCGAGGTAGCCAACCTTTGTCTGTATGGTGTAATCCAAATAGATGGTAGCACCAAGCTCCAGTCCGGTATGGACCACAACCATCTCTTTCAAACGGTTGTAGTATGCGGCATCCGCAGCGTAGGAGGGAAGTACTTCCACGAATGCGTTTTCCGGCGTGCGGATAATTGTCCCGTCTTTCTGTTTGGTGTATGCTTCGTTTATTTTCAGTTGCTGGTACTTCGGGTCGTATGCAATGAACGTCTCCCCGTAGGTATTGTTCATTGCCGTATGGGTGAACAGTGTCAACTCCATCTGGTATCGGTACTCCCTGCTTCCATCCGGATTCAAGGTCCATTCTTCGGAAACCAGCCCGTAACGGGCTTCGTCGGCTGCGTAAAGGTTGCCAGGTATTGCCAGGATACAGAGCATTCCCAGCAATATTGTACATAATATTTGTCTCATTTGTCTCTCTTTTTTAGGATGAAATAGTTGTCGTAAGCTTTATGTAAATTGATAGCTTTGCGGAAATCGTTCCAGTCGCCGGCTTCATATACCCGTTTGTTCAGTCGTAGTTCGTGATGTAGCTTTATCTGTTTGCCGGTTTGTTTTACATATCCTTCAAACGATGCCGCTTTTCCTTCAAACGTGTCTTTTCGCGCTGGTGTTTCGAGGGCATAATCTTTCGGCAAATAGATGGTCTCGTCCAGCAGTACTTGCCGTGAACAAGCATCTTTGAATCCGTAGTTGCGGGTTTCCTGGCGGGTGTCGATGCGCAGGTAACTTTTTATCTGGTTGTAGAAATTGTTCATCACCATCGGTTTCAGCAGCATGGTGTTCTCCCCGAGCAGGGCATAGTCGGGTATTTCGTATTCAAAGACGATGCGTATCGGCGCTTCCTGGTAGGCTTTCGGATCCTTGCCCCAGTCTACTTTTTTTAATTTGGCTTTTGGGGAGACGTTCAGCAGTTGCTGTTCCATGTTCTTTTTCCATTCCGATTGCCATCCGGTGGTAAAGATTGCCCGTATGGCGCGGTCGGATTGCCCTTCGCCGGCAACGATGACTTTTCCTTCCAGCGTGCCGTCGCTGCTGAGGGTATGTTCTGCCGTTACGGAGAAAAGATGGTTCTCAGGTGCGGATACCGGTGTGATACATAAATCGCTGCCTTCCGCCAAGCCGGGGAGGTAGTTCTGCTGTTGTTCGGCGCTGCTCCACAGCTCACGGCAAAAAGGTACCCATGTCGGGTCAAGTGGCATGAGTGTTCCGTCGGAGAGTTGCACGATAGCAACACAGTGGTTGAAATGGTCTGCCGGAATCGTTTCGATGCGGCTGCCGGCCATTGTCATAGCCGGGTATGCTTTGAACCCAGCCATGCGGAGGAATGAAATCAATGTTCCGGCGATGTCTTTGCAGACGCCGCACCGGTCCGTGAAGTTCATCTTTGTGTTGTGCAACGTGTATCCTTCCCCTTTGCCCATGGAGATTCCGGCATAGCGGATGTTGTCGGCTACCCAATGTGTTAATGCAGCTATTTTTTCCATTTCTCCTTTTTTCCCTTTGATAATTTCATTTACTTTTTCCTGTGCTTCGGGAAGCGGTTCGAAGCTGCCGTATTCTTCGTTGACGTTATAGAACCATTTGGATTTCTCATACCAGTCGGGGGTGGAGGAGAGCATCAGTTTGGGAGCGGCATCGTACAGGTCTACCATGTTCGGCTCTCTTTTAAACGGGTATATGCAGGTCGATGTAAAACGGTACTGCTTCCCGGTGTCGGTAAAGCGCACGGAGGAAGCGCACGTCCCTTGGTAGAATTGGTATTGCAACTCTTTCTCCTTGGGGACGGTGAGTTGGTAGACTTTACGTACTGTCGGCTCGTTTACCCAGAACGGTACGATATCATAGAACTGCCCCCGCATTGGAGGGATGAAACGGGAGTTGTCCTCTTCCTGTTGGAGCAGTGCGTAGGTGAATCCCCGTTTGCGTATCTTGTATTCTATTTCATCGCCCGGTTCCAGGTACCCCACCTCTACCATGATTTGTCGGGCGCCCCAATAAATCATCCGTGCCGGAGCCGTGTAGTCTTTGGCTTGCGTTACATCGAGATTGTAGATATCTCCGTTTTTGCGGTAGATGGTCGCTTGCCTGAATTCGGCAAAAGCTGTCAGCGGGTCGTAGTCGTATTTGAGAACCCGGTAGTTCAGTCCTCCTTGCTTGGTAAGGATGCGGACCTTTTTGTAGATGGAAAAGGTTCCGCTTCCGTTCGCATCGACAGAGACATCGGTACTGTCGAGGAGCGTAACACAATCATATCCCTCTGTCGGGAAGGAGGTGTTTGATTGTGCCTCGGCTGTCGTCACCGGATAGAATCCGGCGAGTACGAGAAGAAATAGGAAATAGTGTCTCATAACTGTTTATTTAATTAGTGACCGCGCCAACTGCCGGCATTCGCTTCTGCTTATTTTCCCGGTTTCGGTGAGCGGTATCTTGTCGGTGATTAAAATTTGTTTGGGGCGATGGTACTTGTTGAGATGTTTCTCAATTAGTTTTTCTATTTCCGGAGTCGTTATCGGCAGGTTATTCTTTTCCAACAGGAGGACAACCTTTTCTCCAAACTTCGGGTCGGGCACAGCCGTCACGGCAAACGGGATAGTGAGAAATGTCCGTATTTCCTCTTCCAGTTTTTCTGTTTGCAGCTTGATACCGCCGCTGTTGATGATGTTGTCTTTCCGTCCGATAATAGTAAAACTGCCGTCCGGATGCAGTTCTGCAAGGTCGTTGGTGTATAACCTTTTCTCGCAGACGTCCGGCGCATCGATAACGAGTGTCCCCTCTTCCGAAAGGAAGAGCCGCACCGAAGGGAACGGATGGTAGGAACGAGATGCCTTTTCCCCGTTTATCCTCCGTAAAGCGATGTGGGAGAGTGTTTCGGTCATGCCGTAGGTGGAGTAGATGCGATTCGGGTAGTTGTGCAGCCGGGTCTCCATCTGTTCGTCTATGGCTCCTCCTCCGATAATGACAATGTCTATCTGTTGCAATTGCCTGTTTTCGGATTCGTTTTGCATGCTGTTATATATCTGCAACGGAATCATTGCGGCAAACCGAAGTGGTTCGGTGATGTTTGCCAACGGATGCCCGTCGGGCTGGCAGATGACTAACTTTAAGGATGCCACCAACGCCCGTACCACCATCATTTTTCCGGCGATGTAGTCTAACGGCATGCAGAGGAGTGCAGTATCGCCTGCCGATAAACCGAGTGTACGGCAGGTGTTCAGCGCACTGTGCATCATCATCTCCTTGTTGACGGATATGGGTTTGGGTTTTCCGGTCGAGCCGGAAGTGTTTACAACCAGGTAGGGAGAGTCATCAAACCATTCCTCCAGAAAGTGGCTTAACTCATTGATGTATGGCATGCTCCGGAATTTTTTCTTCAATATTTCCCGGCTTCCGGCATCAATCCGTTCATCTGCAAGGTAAAAGAATTGTTTTGTCCGGTCGGTTATGTACCTGTTTGTTTCCATATTCCTTTACCCTTTTTAATCGTTTGGTATATACCATAAGCAATCATTGCGGATTTCCAGCGGCATGGGGATGTTGTCGGTGAACAATAATCCGGTGCCAAGACCTTGTGGTAGCGGATTGTCGAATGTGGCACACCATTGGGCTATGGCATTCAGCCCGATGTTTGATTCGAGGGCTGAGGTTATCCACCATCCGATATTCCGTTTTTCCGCTTCTTCAATCCATGTTTCGCTGCCATGTATTCCTCCGTGTAAGGAGGGCTTCAATATGATGTATTGCGGACGGATTATATCCAAAAGTTGCCGTTTGCCCTCCGTGGAGTTGATTCCGATGAGTTCTTCGTCCAATGCGATGGGAAGCGGGGTCTCAGCTGTCAATCGTGCCATCTCCTCCCATTGTCCTGCACGTATCGGTTGTTCGATGGAGTGCAAATCCAGCTCGGCGAGACGGGAGAGCTTTTCTAAGGCTTCCTGCGGTTGGAAGGCGCCGTTGGCATCGACACGCAACTCGATTTCATCGGCAGAAAAATGTTTTCGGATGAACTTGAGCAAATCAAGCTCTTCCTCAAAGTTGATCGCTCCAATCTTTAGTTTGATGCAGCGAAAACCTGCCTGCATCTTTGTCTCAATCTGCTCAAACATCGAGCGGTAGTTGCCCATCCATATCAGTCCGTTGATAGGGATTCCTTTCTCCCCCCGTGAAAAGGCGGTATTCCAAAGGGCGGTTGTACCTTGTTGCAGGTGCTTTTCCGCTGTTTCCAGCCCGAACAGGATGGAAGGGTAGTTTTGTAGCTTTTCGTAGTCGATGTCTCCGCTCTTTTCATATTCACGGCATATATCGGATAGAAGTAGCCCATATTCCGGAAAATCATCGCAACTCAGATTGGGAAGTGGTGCGCACTCTCCGATACCAGTCTGCCCGGGGAAATCTTCGGATGTCAGGTGTATATACCACACGTTTCGCGTGGTATATACACCTCTTGATGTCCCGGCAGGTTTTTTGAAATGGAGTGTCTTTGGAACGATGGTTATGTTTCGTTGCATTTTTACGGAAATTTTGGATAATCTTCAAAACGAGGGCGGCGTTTTTCTAAGAACGCTTTTCCTCCTTCTTGGGCTTCATCGGTCAGGTAATACAGCATGGTGGCGTCGCCTGCCAGCTCCTGTATGCCTGCCTGCCCGTCGAGTTCCGCATTCAATCCTGCTTTTATCATCCGCAGCGCCAGCGGACTGTGCTGCATCATGGTCTCTGCCCACTCAACAACTTCGTCTTCCAGTCTGTCGAACGGGACAACCTTGTTTACCATACCCATTTCATAGGCTTCTTGCGCGCTATATTGCCGGCACATAAACCAAATCTCGCGGGCGCGTTTCTGTCCGACGCATCGTGCCAGATAGGAGGAGCCGAACCCTGCATCGAAGCTACCGACACGCGGACCTGTCTGTCCGAAACGGGCATTCTCCGAGGCGATGGTCAGGTCGCAGACAACATGCAAGACGTGTCCGCCGCCAATGGCGAAGCCGTTGACCATTGCTATGACCGGCTTCGGCAGGGAGCGTATCTGTTTCTGCACGTCCAGGACATTCAATCTGGGTACGCCGTCGGTTCCGACATACCCTCCGCGTCCTTTCACATTCATATCTCCCCCTGAGCAAAATGCTTTGTCACCTGCTCCGGTGAGAACTACTACGCAGATGTCTTGCCGTTCGCGGCAGATGTAAAGCGCATCGCTCATTTCTGTGGTTGTAGTCGGTGTGAAAGCATTGCGGTATCGTTCGCGGTTGATTGTAATTTTTGCAATGCCATTATATAATTCAAACAGGATTTCTTTGTATTCTTTGATTGGTTTCCATTCTCTTTTCGTGCTCATAATTATTGCGGTTTATTTTGTTTTAAAGAGTGATAATAATCTTTCAGTATGCGGATATCCGATTCCGGATCGGTGAATACTTCCAATAATATAGGCTTTCCGCGATGTGTCTCTGTGGAACTGAGTTCAGTGATGCCAGCCTGTAATTCTTCTTCGTTGTGTGCTTCGATATAGACAAAACCGCGCTCTTTCGCCCATCCTTCGGCGGTGGTATGGTGGGTTGCCGTGACAAAATCGCGTGTTTCTGTTTCCATTTCCAGCTCCGGCAATGATCGGAATATTTCACCTCCGCCATTGTTTAACAACAGGATGCGCAAATTATCACGGATATATCCGTTCCACAAGGCGTTCATATCGTAGAAGAAGCTCAGGTCTCCCAAGATGACGAAGTTGGTCTTATTGGATTGCCGGGCATAGCCTATGGCAGCCGACAAGGAGCCTTCGATTCCGCTTGTACCGCGATTGCAGCAAACTTCGGTGTTTTCCGGCAGTTTGAAGAGCTGTGCGTAGCGGATGGTTGAACTGTTACCTAAATGCAATGCCGAATTATCCGGCATCTGTTTGATCAGGCCGCCGACAGCCGACAAACCTGAGTAGGGGAGGTCTGCTGGTTCGGGAATGGATTTTGAGAGGTTCTCCCACATTCGGGGAAATTCGCATAAGGGAGTGCTTTCCACCCAATGTGCTATCTTGTCAAGGAATTCGAACGGATCCATTTCTATGACAGTGGTAAGGCAACCGAACGTGTCGACCACCTCTCCGTCGGCGGCAATGTGCCAATGTTCTTTTGGTGGGTTCTCCCGGAACAGTTTTTTCAATCTTTTCGAGACGATATGCCCGCCGTAAGTAATCAACAGGTCGGGCACCAGGCTTTTCTGTTGCTCTTTATCCAACGAATAGATGACGGAATCGAAATTCTTTATAGCCAATCCCGGAATGGTTCTGTTGCTGAGGTGTTCCGTCAGCCAGGCAAAGTGCTTGTAGATGGCTTTGCTTGTTTTCTTTTCGAAGAGGTAGATTAATGTCATTTGACCGACCAGCATCATCCGTTTCGGGTATTTGTTTATTCGGTCAATCAGTTCGTTGTAGTCTTTGTTGTAGACGTTCAGCCCTTGATATCTGGTGATTACACGGACTTTCTCCGGGAGTTTTTCGGAGGTGAACCGGAACAGCGGCTCGGAGATGGGGATATTGATATGTACCGGACCTTTCCCGTGGTGATTTGTCTCCAGCAGGGCTTCGTTAATCAACCGGTTGCAGTACCACTCATCTTCCGCCGATACGATTTCCGGAAGGTGGACCGATTTTTTTACCAATTGCCCGAAAACACCCGGTTGGGGTAATGTCTGTCCGTCCATTTGTCCTATCCAGGCGCTTGGTCTGTCTGCTGAAATGATTATGAGGGGCACTTGTTGGTAGAATGCTTCGGCAACAGCCGGATGCATGTTTAGTAAGGCAGTGCCCGACGTACAGCAGATTGCTGTCGGTTTCCCTCCGTGCAGTGCCAATCCAAGGGCATAGAATGCCGCGCTTCGTTCGTCGGTTATGGAGTAACAGGTGAAATCCTTGCAGCCGACAAACGTCTGTATGAGCGGAGTGTTCCGGCTGCCCGGGCATAATACGATTTGTGTGACGCCATGCGCTTTCAGTAGCGCGGTAAGTTGTAATATGTTTTTCTTATCGGAATACATATGCTATATATATTAATGTAGGATTAAAACGGGACTTCGTGGCTGCTTCCCTGATTGATGAAATCATTTTCCGGGGGAGTTAGTGGTGGCATCGACTCATATTCACTGATTCCTCCGGGGATTTCCTTGACAGGGATGTCTTCGTCGATGTTCATGAACTTGGCAAATTCTTTCTTGAAGCGCAGGCGGACATCCCCTGTTGCCCCGTTCCTATGCTTGGCGATGATGATTTCCGCCAAACCGACGAGTGAGTTTCCCCGTTCGTCTTCTGTTATCTTGTAATATTCCGGACGGTGGATGAAGCAAACCATATCGGCATCTTGCTCAATTGCCCCGGATTCCCGTAAGTCTGCCAGCTGCGGGCGTTTCCCTTCCGGTCCTTGCCGTCCTTCCACTCCACGGTTTAACTGCGAGAGGGCGAGGATTGGTATGTTCAGTTCTTTTGCCAATCCTTTTAACGAGCGCGATATCATGCTGACTTCCTGCTCGCGGCTTCCGAAGTTCATCCCGCTGGCATTCATCAATTGCAGATAGTCGATTATGATGCATTTGATGTTGTGCTCACGCACTAAGCGGCGTGCTTTTGTCCGTAACTCAAAAACCGACAAACTTGGTGTATCATCGATAAATATCGGTGCGTCGTATAACTCTTTTATTTTGAAATCCAACTGCTCCCATTCATAGCTTTCCAGCTTTCCGCTCTTGATTTTTTCTCCGGGGATCTCGCAGACGTTCACAATCAGACGGTTTACCAATTGGACGTTGCTCATTTCCAAAGAAAAGAGCGCGACGGGAATGTTATAGTTCACTGCCATGTTTTTTGCCATTGAGAGGACAAACGCCGTTTTACCCATGGCAGGACGCGCCGCGATAATGACAAGGTCGGAGTTCTGCCAGCCGGAAGTTATCTTGTCGAGTGCTTCGAATCCGGAACGCAATCCGCTCAATCCGGTGTCGCGGGTGGCTGCAATCTGCAGCAAGTCGATGGCTTCCTTGATGACGGAGTTGATTTGTGTCACATCTTTCTTGACATTTCTCTGGGATATCTCAAAGAGCTTTCCTTCTGCTTCCTGCATCAGGTCGTCTACGTCGATTGTTTCATCGAACGCCTTTGTCTCGATGGTAGATGCAAACCTGATAAGTTCACGCGCAAGGTATTTTTGTGCAATAATCCGTGCATGATATTCGATGTGCGCGCTGCTTGCCACTTTTTCGGTGAGCTGGGAGATGTAGAACGGTCCGCCGACGAGTTCCAGATCACCGCGTTTCCGAAGTTGTTCGGTGACTGTTAGCATGTCGATGGGCTTCTGGCTTACTGCCAAATCGACAATGGCGGAGAATATCAGTTCGTGAGCTTTTACGTAAAAGCATTCGGGTTTCAGAATTTCACTGATGATGGAATATGCGTCTTTTTCCAGCATTAACGCTCCAAGTACCGCTTCTTCGAATTCAGGTACTTGCGGTTGCAGTTTCCCCCCTTCCGGGATCATGATTGTTTTACTTCGACTTTTCGTTGTGTTGTTTGTTCTTTCTGCCATGTTTAAGAGCATTTGAAAGCTCAAAAGTACTTATTTTCGGGCGTTTTTGCAATGGAGTTCCAATGGATTTCTTGCAGGGTGTGTTTTTCGTCCGGGGGAGATTTTATCTTTCGCCGAGCTTACCTATTTGGAGGTCTTTTCCTTGTAATATTGATAGCGTTGCATGACATCGTGGACGTAGGCTACTGTCTCTGACCCGCGTAAGTACCCATGTTTGCAAACAGGGTCGTTGTAGTATTTGGGGTCGTTCTTCAGTTTGACGTATTCCACCACATCGCTCCATAGCTCCGGATTCTTTCCATATTTTTTTGCCAGCTTTTGGGCGTCGTATATGTGTCCGATTCCGGCGTTGTAAGAAGCTAATGTGAATTTAATCTGTTCTGTGGAATCTTCGATGGACAGGAATCCTTGACGAAACCGACGAAGGCAATCAACACCGGTCTGTATCCCTTTGTCGGGGTTTTTCAACTCATGCGGGGAGATGCCCAATGCTTTGGCGGTGTTCGGCATGATTCCCATCAGCCCCTCTGCGCCAGCCCATGAGACAACGTCTGGTTTGAAACGGGACTCCTGGTAAGAGATGGCTGCCAAGAGCTGCCAGTCCCATCCTATGATGCGGGCGTATTTTTTGAAAATGTCGTCGAAAGGAGAAATGTTCCCGTCTTTTACTTCCGACAGCTCTGCGGTGTACGGGCTTTTGCTTAGTTCGAAGTAACGTTTCAGCGTAGCTTTGTAAGAGATGTTCACGTTCCTTGTTTCTGCCCATTTGTTAATGGCGTCGGCAAGCAGCCGGTCGTTTTTCCGGACCATCCACGATGAGCGTTGCGGGAAACTTATATTCAGGTTTATATCCAGGTTCCAAAAATAGGTTTTGTTAAGCCGGGCGATGTTGTTGTCGCTGACCGTGTATCGGATTTCGCCTTTGGATACCATCTCTATCAGGTCTTCTTCGGTAATCGAGTCGTTGGAGACTTCGTGAATCTGTATGCCGCCTCCTAATTCGACGTCCAGATTTTTTAGCCGGGTTGCGTACCTGGTATCCGGCTTGACAAATATCTCTTTCCCGATTAGCTGGGTAACATCGGTCAACAAGGTATCTTTTTTGTCAGCTTTCTGGACCAGGACCTGAGTCGATTGCCCTTCGATACCGCAAAACAGGAATTTTTGTTTCAGTTCATTGTCTATCTGTACCGGATAAGCGATGATGTCGGTTTCGCCGTTTTCCAGCATTTCTATCATACGTGGAATATTTTCAGCTACCGACAAATCCAATACCAGTTCCCGGCTTGCTGCGAAATCTTTTATTAAGTCGTATTCATATCCCATTGCCTGCATTTTATATTGGAAATAGGAGATGGAACTGTACAATGTCACGGCGCGGATGGTATCGTTCGGATTAATCCGTGAAGAATCTATTGGCAGGACGGTTTGGTTATCCGGTGTGCTCTCTTTGTTCCCACATGCAAAGAGAAGTGGGATGAGGAGACAGCAGAGGATAAACTTGTAGTACATAAACCGCGTGTTTTTTATTTTTTTACCAATAATGTTACGTTCTCCACGTGATGTGTGTGCGGGAACATATCCACCGGCTGCACGCCTTTGACCGCGTATTTGGCATTAAGCGCATTCAAGTCACGTGCTTGTGTTGCCGGGTTGCAGCTCACATAAACGATACGTTCCGGCTCGGCAAAGAGAATCGTTTGGATGACATTGTCGTGCATCCCTGCCCTTGGTGGGTCGGTGATGATTACATCCGGTCGCCCGTGGGTGTTTATAAATTCTTGTGTAAGGATGTCTTTCATGTCTCCGGCAAAGAACAGTGTGTTCCCGATGTTGTTCAACGCCGAGTTGACTTTCGCATCTTCAATGGCTTCCGGAACATATTCGATACCGATTACTTTCCTTGCCTGGCGGGCAACGAAGTTCGCGATGGTTCCTGTACCTGTGTACAGGTCGAATACAAGTTCGTTGCCGGTCAGTCCTGCAAAATTCCGGGCAACTTTATATAATTCGTATGCCTGGAGACTGTTTGTCTGATAAAACGACTTGGCTCCGATTTTGAATTTGAGCCCCTCCATCTCTTCGACGATGTGGTCTTTCCCTTTGAACACCAAAACTTCCTGGTCAGTAATCGTATCGTTGCATTTCCCATTTATTACATATAATAAAGATGTAATCTCCGGGAACTTTTCGGCGATATGAGAGAGCAGGGATTCCCTCCGGGCAATGTCTTCGTGGAAAAAGACAACGACAACCATCAAATCTCCAGTCGATGTAGTCCTAATCATCAGTGTCCTGACAAAACCTTCCTGGTTGCGCAGGTCGAAGAACGGGTAACCTTCATGCTGCAAGCAATAATTTTTGATTTCCAATCGGATTCGGTTGGAAATGTCGTCTTGCAACCAACATTTGTGGATGTCGAGTACTTTGTCGAACATGCCGGGGATATGGAAACCGAGCCCATTCATACAGTTGAACGATTCGCCGGATGCTACTTGCTCTTCCGTTAACCACTTTTTGTTGGAGAAAGTAAATTCCAATTTGTTTCGGTAGAAAGTGGTGTTCCGGGAACCGAGAATCGGCTGGATGCCTTCCAACGGTATTTTCCCGATACGGGTGAGGTTGTCCAATACCTGTTTTTGTTTGTATCTCAACTGTGCTTCGTAGGGAAGATGTTGCCACTTGCATCCGCCGCAAATACCGAAATGTTCGCAGAATGGTTCCGCTCTTTCTTCCGCATATTTGTGGAAATGGACCGCTTTCCCTTCAGCGTAATTATGTTTTTTTCTTGTCAATTGGATGTCAACGACGTCTCCTGGAGCGACGAATGGGATGAAAACCACTAAGTCGTTGACTTTTGCTATAGCTTTGCCTTCTGCTGCTACATCTGTGATAGTGATGTTTTCCAGCAGCGGTAACTGTTTCTTTTTCCGTGCCAAAGTTAATCCGATTTAAATTCCGCCATGCAAATATACTCATTTTAAATAGACGTCACGTAAATAGTAGTTATAAAACATAAATAATTCCTTTAAAAAAATAAAGAGATAAATTAAAAATAACATATATTTGCGACAGAGACGAAGAAAATCAAAACGGAATCTAACACCGAATTAATATGGATAAAAAAAGAGTTTACACATTTGGAAATGGAAATGCAGAAGGTAGAGCTGATATGAGGAATCTTCTGGGTGGAAAAGGCGCAAATCTTGCGGAAATGAATTTGATAGGAGTTCCAGTGCCTCCTGGATTTACAATTACAACAGAAGTTTGTACGGAATACTATGAAATCGGTAAAGAGAAAGTTGTCGCTTTGCTGAAAGATGAAGTGGAAAAATCTATTGCGAATATCGAAAAGCTTATGAATTCGAAATTCGGCGATACGGAAAACCCTCTTCTTGTTTCTGTCCGTTCCGGCGCACGAGCTTCGATGCCGGGCATGATGGATACGATTCTAAATTTGGGATTGAACGATGAGGTTGTAGAGGGATTGGTGCGCAAAACGAATAATCCCCGTTTTGCATGGGATTCTTACCGGCGATTCGTTCAAATGTATGGCGATGTGGTGTTGGGAATGAAACCGACCAACAAGGACGATATCGATCCCTTTGAAGCTATCATTGAAGAAATAAAGGAGAAGAAAGGCGTAAAATTGGACAACGAGCTGGATGTTGATGATTTAAAGGAACTGGTGCTTCGTTTTAAAAAGAGAGTAAAATCGCAAACCGGACAGGACTTTCCGACATCGGCTTATGAACAATTGTGGGGTGCGATATGTGCCGTGTTTAATTCTTGGATGAACGAGCGTGCTATCCTTTACCGGAAAATGGAGGGTATACCGTCAGAATGGGGAACGGCAGTGACTGTTCAGGCTATGGTTTTCGGAAATATGGGCGACACCTCTGCTACGGGAGTCTGCTTCTCGCGCGACGCCGCAAATGGGGAAGACTTGTTCAACGGGGAGTACTTGATTAATGCGCAGGGCGAAGATGTGGTTGCCGGTATCCGGACACCGCAACAAATAACGAAAATCGGTTCCCGGCGCTGGGCAGAACGTGCCGGCATAACGGAAGATATTCGTAAAACAAAGTATCCTTCCATGGAAGAGACGATGCCTGAGATTTATAAAGAGCTGGATGCTATCCAGACAAAACTGGAACAGCATTACCGGGATATGCAGGATATGGAATTTACGGTTCAGGAAGGTAAACTTTGGTTCCTTCAGACCCGTAATGGAAAACGCACTGGTGCGGCTATGGTCAAGATCGCCATGGATTTGGTTCGTCAAGGGATGATAACCGAGCAGGAAGCGCTGCTCCGGATAGAGCCTAATAAATTGGATGAGTTGCTGCATCCTGTATTTGATAAAGAGGCATTGAAGAGGGCCAATGTGCTGACACGAGGCTTGCCGGCTTCTCCGGGAGCTGCTACGGGACAGATAGTATTTTTTGCAGATGACGCAGCGAAATGGAGCGCTGACGGTCATAAGGTGGTGATGGTCCGCATAGAGACTTCGCCGGAAGATTTAGCTGGTATGGCAGTCGCAGAGGGGATTCTGACTGCCCGTGGAGGGATGACTTCGCATGCTGCGGTTGTTGCCCGTGGAATGGGCAAATGTTGTGTTTCCGGTGCCGGAGCATTGAATGTGGATTATAAAGCACGGACGGTAGAAATCGACGGTGTCGTTTTGAAAGAGGGTGATTATATCTCTTTGAATGGCACATCCGGGGAGGTTTACCAAGGGGAAGTGGAAACAAAGGCAGCGGAACTTTCCGGCGATTTTGCGGAATTGATGAGGATTGCCGACAAATATACGAAATTGCAGGTGCGGACGAATGCGGATACGCCCCATGATGCAAAGGTTGCGCGTAGCTTTGGAGCTGTAGGAATCGGGCTTTGCCGGACGGAACACATGTTCTTTGAAGGGGAAAAGATAAAGGCGATGCGCGAAATGATTCTGGCAGAAGATACGGAAGGGCGCAAGAAGGCTTTGGATAAAATCCTTCCTTACCAGAAAGAGGATTTCAAAGGCATCTTCAGGGCTATGTCAGGATTCCCGGTTACTGTCCGTCTGTTGGACCCTCCTTTGCATGAGTTTGTCCCGCACGATATCAAGGGACAAGAAGACATGGCGAAGGCGATGGGCGTATCGGTGCAATATATCCAGAAACGGGTGGAATCGTTGTGCGAACATAACCCGATGCTTGGTCATCGCGGCTGCCGTTTGGGAAATACCTATCCCGAAATTACGGAGATGCAGACACGAGCAATATTGGGTGCGGCTTTGGAGTTGAAGAAAGAGGGCGTGGAAGCGAAACCGGAAATCATGGTTCCCTTGACCGGTATTCTGTATGAGTTCCAGGCTCAAGAGAAAGTAATCCGTAAAGCTGCTGAGGAACTGTTCAAAGAGATGGGGGACACGATAGATTTCAAAGTGGGGACTATGATTGAAATTCCTCGGGCAGCGTTGACGGCCGATAAGATTGCTTCTTCTGCAGAGTTCTTCTCTTTTGGAACAAACGACCTGACACAGATGACTTTCGGCTATTCCCGTGACGATATTGCTTCGTTCCTCCCGGTTTATCTGGAAAAGAAAATTTTGAAGGTCGACCCATTCCAAGTGCTGGACCAAAACGGTGTTGGTCAATTAGTCCGGATGGCAACGGAAAAGGGACGTGCTATCCGTCCGGATTTGAAATGCGGTATCTGCGGCGAACACGGCGGCGAACCTTCGTCTGTGAAGTTCTGCCATAAAGTGGGGTTGAATTATGTATCTTGTTCACCGTTCCGCGTTCCGATTGCCCGCATTGCAGCGGCGCAGGCTGCGGTAGAGGATTTGATGAAAGCGTAAATTTTTATCATTGGAATATAAGAGGTTGGCAGACGCATGAAAAGGTGTTTGTCAACCTTTTTTGGCATATACAGGTATAAAATCTTAATTCTTGCGTAAATTTTCCCTATTATATCGAAAGGTATTATCTTTGCATAATTCTGAATTTGGATTTTATGGAAAAGATGTCCCTGAAATTGATAAAAAATGACGCATGGTTGGAGCCTTATCGCTCGGCAATCGAAGGGCGGTATAATTATGTTCTTGAAAAAGAAAGGAGTTTAACCAACCAGGGAAAGATCTCGTTATCGGAGATGGCTTCCGGTTATCTCTATTTTGGCTTACATAAACTGCCAAAAGGGAAAGGCTGGGTGTTTAGGGAATGGGCACCAAATGCTACGGCTATTTATCTGATAGGTACATTTAACGGGTGGAAAAAAACTGAAACTTTCCGGTTGAAAGCATTGCCGGGCGGCGTTTGGGAAATTTGTTTGAAGGAGGATTCATTACACCACGGGGATTTGTTCAAACTTTGGGTTGAATGGAATGGCGGCGCCGGAGAACGTATCCCGGCATGGATACGCCGTGTCGTGCAAGACGAAAATTCAAAAATATTCAGTGCACAGGTATGGAATCCTCAACATCCGTATAAGTTTAAAATTCATAAATTTAAACCGAAAACATCGCCGTTGCTGATATACGAATGCCATGTGGGCATGGCGTCCGAAGAGGAGAGAATCGGAACATACAACGAGTTCCGGAAAAATGTTTTGCCCCGTGTCGTCGCCGACGGGTATAATGCTATCCAAATTATGGCGATACAGGAACATCCTTATTACGGTTCTTTCGGTTATCACGTGAGCAGCTTTTTTGCTGCATCCTCACGTTTCGGCACGCCGGATGAGCTGAAGCAGCTAATCGACGAAGCGCATCGCTTGGGATTGGCGGTGATTATGGATATCGTGCACAGCCATGCAGTCAAGAACGAAGTAGAAGGATTAGGAAGATTCGACGGCTCTTACAACCTTTACTTTCATGGCAACAACCGTCGGGAACATCCGGCATGGGATTCCCTGTGCTTCGATTATGGGAAGAATGAAGTTTTGCATTTTCTCCTTTCCAACTGCAAATTTTGGTTAGAGGAGTATAAATTTGACGGATTCCGTTTCGATGGTGTCACTTCCATGCTTTATTATAGCCACGGTTTGGGCGAAGCTTTCTGCAGTTATGAAGATTATTATAACGGTAACCAGGATGGTGATGCTATCGCCTATCTGACGCTTGCCAATAAATTGATACATGAAGTGAATCCTTCGGCGATAACGATTGCGGAGGAGGTAAGCGGTATGCCTGGATTGGCAGCCAAGATTGAAGATGGCGGATATGGTTTCGATTACCGTATGGCAATGAACATTCCTGATTATTGGATAAAGATGATTAAAGAAAAGAAAGACGAGGAGTGGAAGCCATCCTCTATCTGGTGGGAAACGACCAATCGCCGGGCAGAAGAGAAAACCATTAGTTATGCGGAGAGCCATGATCAGGCATTGGTGGGCGATAAAACCATTATTTTCCGGTTGATTGATGCCAATATGTATTGGCACATGCAGAAAGACGATCATGATTTTATGGTAGAGCGTGGGATGGCGCTGCATAAGATGATTCGTTTAGTGACGGCTTCTACGATGAACGGCGGATACTTGAACTTCATGGGTAACGAGTTTGGTCATCCGGAATGGATTGATTTCCCGAGGGAAGGAAATGGCTGGTCGTATAAATATGCACGGCGACAGTGGAGCCTGGTCGATAACCACGATTTGAAATACCATTTCTTGGGCGATTTTGATAAGGAAATGCTTCATGTGTTAAAGAGTGTCCGTAACTTTCCTCGGACGAAGCTTGAAAAGGTTTGGGATAACGACGGAGATCAGGTATTGGCATACCGGAGGTCGAAACTGTTGTTCGTGTTTAACTTCAATCCGACACAATCGTTTACCGATTACGGTTTGTTGGTCCCGCCGGGCAAATATAAGGTGATATTGAATACCGATTCGTCTGAATTTGGCGGCTTCGGGTTGTCTGATGACTCAGTCTGCCATTTTACGCAATACGACGAACTGTATAAGAGTGCGAAGAAAGAATGGCTGAAATTATATATTCCGGCTCGAACGGCAATGGTGCTTGAAAGAGAGGATGAGTGAGCCGGACGCTGGAATTTAATCGTTAAAATTAAAAATAAACAAAGTGAATTATGTTGTATCCATTGACATTTGAACCGATACTTAAAAGTGTGATTTGGGGTGGTTCGGAAATTTGTCCGTTTAAAGGATTGAAAGAGACTCGTGACGAAATTGGGGAAAGTTGGGAGCTTTCTCATGTGGAAGGCAACTATTCGGTAGTTGCAAATGGTGAATTGGCAGGAAAATCGTTGGATGAACTGATAAAGACGTATGGCCCCCAATTGGTGGGTAAGCAGGTCATGGAGCGTTTTGGAACGACTTTTCCTCTTTTGATAAAATTTATCGATGCACGCGATAATTTGTCTATCCAGGTTCATCCGGATGATGAGTTGGCGAAAAAGCGCCACGGTTCTTTCGGGAAAACGGAAATGTGGTACGTTATTAAAGCTTCCGAGAAAGCTACGTTGTATTCCGGCTTCTCGCAGCAGATAGATGCTGATGAGTATGTAAGGCGTGTGCAGGATAATACAATTATGGATGTATTAAAACGGTATGATGTTAAAGCAGGAGACGTGTTTTTCTTGCCGGCAGGTCGCGTCCATGCCATTGGCGCCGGTTGCTTCATTGCCGAGATACAGCAGACAAGTAACATCACATACCGTATTTACGATTACAACAGGAAAGGTGCAGATGGCAAACCTCGCGAATTGCATACCGAATTGGCAAAAGATGCCATCGACTATACGGTGTATCCTGATTACAGGACGCCCTATGTGCCGAAGAAGAATGCGCAGGTTTCGTTGGCCGAATGCCGGTATTTTACGACAAACCTGTTCAATATCGATGAAGTTGTTGAGCGGGATTTTGAGACGCTCGATTCTTTTGTCGTTTATATTTGCATGGAGGGGGAAGCATCCATTTCCGATGACAAAGGAAATGATTTGGTGGTCCATCAGGGGCAGACAGTGTTGCTCCCGGCGGATACGAAACGAGTGACGTTGAAGCCTTCTCCTAACGCGAAATTCTTGGAGACATATATCGGGGATACACAACCGTAAAAAAAGAGAAAATAAGGAATAGGAATACATAAAAATTGTGTATTCCTATTTTTTTTCGTGAAAACATTAAACCTTTATGTAGGGGTGTTGTCTTAAAGATACAAAGACAATTGAGAGAACCTCTTGATGGTACCTGTGGAGGTCGAAATGAATTTTATAAATGTGTAATTAAAATTTTAGGAAAGATGAAAAAGTGTCGTTTATTCATTATGATGTTGGCTGTGGTACTTTGCAGCGGTAATTTGATGGATGCTCAAGCAGCATCGGAAAATGGCAACTTAAAAGCTCCGACGATGGAAGAAATGGCAGAAACGCAGATGACCCGTTTACAAGAAACGTTGAAACTTGACGACAATGCTAAAGAGAAGTTCGCTTCGCTGTATAAGAAATATTATGAAGAACTGTCGGATTGTTATCCAAAATGGAAATCTGCAGATAATAATGCTACTCGTTCGGATAAAAAGATAAAATCACAAATTAAGAAAAGTTTTGTGGCAGAGCGTGCAGCAATCGACGTACAGGCTAAGTATTATGAAATGTTTGCAGAATTTCTGAATGGAGAGCAATTGGAGCAGTTGTTCAATCCGTTTACAACTCAATTTGCAAGGTAGAACGACTGTCCGTAAGGAAAAATCCTTACGTTGGAAATTGGCAATCGTTCATGCCGGAATAACTAAAAAGGCAATTCAAGCTATTTTGTAATTTTCGATAAAAGTGGGGGCAATGTTTGAGAAAACTTTGCCCTCATGTTGTATATATATTATGGCAGGCTTGTTGCCCGTAAGAAAAGTTATCCGAAAAGGCGAAGTTTTTTTGTGCGGAAACATTAAACCTTTTCATTTTGGTGTTGTCTTAATAATGAAAGATGTTTGAAAAGGTCTCTTGATGGTACCTGTGGAGACTGGACTGATTTTTATAAAAGTTGTAATTTAAAATTTTGGAAAGATGAAAAAGTGTCGTTTATTCATTATGATGTTGGCTGTGGTACTTTGCAGCAGTAATTGGATGTATGCTCAAAATGAGTCAAGAAAGGGAGACCGCAAGGCTCCGACTACAGAAGAAATCGCAGAAATGCAGATAAAACGCCTGCAAAAAACGTTGAAACTAGATGATGAGACTAAAGAGAAATTTGCTCCCCTCTATAAGGAATATTTTGAAGAATTGTCCAAATGCCGTCCCGATTGGCAAGCAGCCGGAAAGAAATCTGAACGTACGGATGCAGAAGTAAAAGAACAGGTGAAAAAGAATTTTGTAATACAACGTGCTGCAATCGACGTAAAAGAAAAATATTATGAGCAGTTTGCAGAATTTTTAAACGGCGAGCAATTGGAAAAATTGTTCAATCCGTTCCCAAATCAAGGAATGAGACCGAACAATCGTCCACAGAGGGAAAGACCTCAGTTTGATAACGGACAACCTCCAATGCCGGAATGGTAAGAAAACAGATTCAAGCTATTTGTAAGTTTCGATAAGATAAAAGGGCAAGGTTTGTGAAAACCTTGCCCTTTTGTCTTATATATAAATTAAAGAATGTCTTATAACTGTGGAACCCAATGCATGATTGCATGCCGGTGACAGTAATATATAAAAGAAAAACCGGATAAAGTCTGTTAAGCTTTACCCGGTTCTTCTTTTTGAGCCTCTTGTCGGATTCGAACCAACGACCCCGAGATTACAAATCACGTGCTCTGGCCAACTGAGCTAAAGA
>CALUZS010000007.1 GCA_944325355.1 uncultured Parabacteroides sp. | reverse complement strand
GAAAAGGGAGTGGATGTACGGTTCAAATACAAGGGAAAATCCGATGAAGTACAGGGTGTCGTGTTCATCATGAACGGCTATTCCTTCAGCGGTTCCAAGATTGACAGACAGTTCAGCTATACCAAGATGGATGCTGCATTAAAGACACCTCCACATTCGGAAACCCAAAGACAGGTAGCTGTTCAGAGTGAACCGACCTATCAACTGGAATCGCATGGCTGTGAATTGTACAGCGGTTCTTTAGGTCTGTTCACACCGAACCCGCAACCGGAACAACCAGAAGGTTATCCGGACGATTATTTGAGAAAGAAGAAAAAGAAAAAACAACGTAAAATAAGATGGTAATTTTTACTCCTTCATTGTTCTCATTTCATATATTATCAGTATATTTGCCCTATACGCCAATAAAAGGATATACAATGAAAGATATAAATAGAATTAAAGTCGTTTTAGTTGAACAAAAGAAAACAGGTAAATGGCTTGCGGAGCAATTAGGAAAAGATCCATCTACTGTGTCTAAATGGTGTTCAAACAAAATGCAACCGTCTCTGGAGATTTTAGTAAACATTGCAAAGATATTGGATGTAGATGCCAGAGAATTAATTGTTATTACAAAACAATAGTTAATGAAAAATATTCAAGTAAGTATAAGTATATGAAAGATTACATAAAAATTGGAATCGAGAAAAATCTCATATCTTTTAATGAAGATATGTCACGAATTACTTATGTGTTCCAAAAAAAAGAACGTAATTACAATAATCCCGAAGAGAAAGTACAAGCAGAAACGTTTCTTCGACTAATACTTGATTACAATTATCCTGTTAATAGGATAAAACAGTTTGTTCCTGTCACAATGGGACGAGAAATTAAAGAAGCAGATATTATTATTTATGATGATGATATGTGCATGAGTCCTCATATTTTAGTTGAATGTAAACGTCAAGAAGTAAGTGAGGCTGAATATCAGCAAGCTATCGAACAAGCATATAGCTATGCATTTGCTTTGCCTTGTGATGTGAAATTTGTTTGGGTTACATCTGGAATCAAGTCCGACTATTTTGAAGTTGATAAGAATCAAAATACGAGAAATCAAATGCCGGATATTCCTCAATTTGGAGTGAAAAATGTAGCATCGTACAAATATGTATATGGAGCTGAATATTTACCAGAAGTATCTGGCAAACAACGTTTTTTTGATCTTTCTGTTATTGAGCAATCAGATCTTACACGAAGATTCAAACAAGCCCATGAAGCTCTTTGGGCTGGTGGTCAGCTGAATCCATCTGAAGCTTTCGATGAATTGGATAAACTCATTTTTTGCAAGATATGGGATGAACGTAAGCCCAGAAGAATGGGGGAACCATATGATTTTCAGATAATCACAGTATCTAAAGAAGAAGAAAAAAGCGAAACCCAAAGACGCCTTATAGAGAATGACAATTTATATAAACGTATAATAGCTTTATATGAAGAAGGCAGACAAAAAGATAAAGAAGTTTTCCGTGATAATATCAGATTAACACCGGAAAAAATACGCACTGTTGTTGGATATCTTGAAAGTGTCAATCTTGGAGAAACTGATTTGGATAGTAAAGGAAGGGCTTTTGAAACGTTTATGGGTTCATTTTTCCGAGGTAATTTCGGGCAATATTTCACACCTAGAGAAATAGTTAAATTTATAGTGGATGTTTTGCCTATTGAGCATGATTCAAAAGTTCTTGATACCTCATGTGGTAGTGGAGGCTTCCTACTTTATGCCCTGAATAAAATTAGAAACAAGGCGACTGAACTTTATCCTCTATACAAAACTGACACGAGACAGTATAAGCATTGGTTCTCTTATTGGCATGATTTTGCCGAAAAAAATCTTTATGGGATTGAAATTAGTGAACAAATATCTCGTGCTGCTAAAATGAATATGATAATTCATGATGACGGACACACAAATGTTATAACCTCAGATGGTCTTATGTCTGATGAATCAATAATAGCTAAGACAAATAATCACGGCTTTAAATATGGAACATTTGATTTTATCATAACTAATCCACCATTTGGCAGTACTATCCGTCAAAGTGAACAAGCGTATTTAAAAACTTATCAATTAGGTAAAAAAGAAGAAGATTGGTTGGCTGTTGCTGCGCGTCCTCAGGAGACTCGTGATGGACAAAGTACAGAAGTCCTTTTTATAGAACAAGATTATAATTTCTTGAAAGAAGGTGGATACCTTGCCATTGTTCTTCCTGACGGAATCTTAACAAACAGTACTATGCAGTATGTCAGGACACAAATCGAGGATTGGTTCCGTATTGTTGCTGTTATAAGTATGCCACAAACAGCATTTATGGCAAATGGTGCTGGCGTAAAGAGTTCTGTATTATTTTTACGGAAATGGACAAAGATAGAGACTAAACTTCTTATAAATACAAAGAAAAATATTGAAGAGAGATTACTTCATGACAATTGCTATCTGGTTCAACGACAAACTTGGGATAAAGAGATTAAACAAAAACAAAAAAAGAAAGCAAACGAAATAAAAAGTAAACAAAATATTTCTGTAACAGCAGCAAAACAAACAGAAGAGTATAAAACGTGGAATGCAGATTTGCTCACAGAATATGCCAATAAGGTTGATGAACTCAAAAGTCTCTTGACAGATGAATATCAGCAGGCAAAACAAAAAGAGTTAACAGATTATCCAATTTTTATGGCTATTGCAGAAAGCATCGGTTATGATGCTACAGGCAAGAAAACGTCTGTCAATGAGTTAGATATTATAGGAGAAGAACTAAGAAAGTTTATTAATTCATTATAAAAACACTAATAGTTATGAAACTAACAGGAATAATTGAGGATGTTTTTAAAGGATGCTCTATATTTAGAGGTTATGCAACATTAAAGAATTTAGCAATAGCTTCTAAACCTGGAGAATATCAAAGAAACTTCAATAAAAGACGTATACCCGAAATAAGAACATTTATGGAGACTTCAAAATTCTCATTTTTCCCAGAACTAATTTTTGGTTTTCAATTAACCGATACTTCTGCTTTACAAAAACTAAAATATGAACAAGACCGAGGTACAATTTTACTTAATGATGGAATTAAATTCACAAAAGCAAAATTTGTTTTTGACATTATAATAGGTGAAAATCCAAAGACAAAAGTAATGTCAATAGAAATTCCAGATAATATTATTTTACAAAAACCTCTTACTCGTTTAGATGGCAATCATCGTTTAAATGTTATAGATAACATATTGGAGGAACAATCAAATAGTGACTTGCTAAATATGGTTGTTCCATTTTCAATATTGATGCAAATAAAAAGCGATGTAGCCCAACAATACGAATCTGCTTTTTTTTATTTGATAAATTCTAAAGCAGAGGCTTTAACAAGCGAAGAGAATTTATCTGCAATTTTTAATAATGAAAGTTTTTCGACTACTTTAAAAGCAGAGTTATTAAACATATCAGAAGAACAAATATTATGTATAGATAAAATATCTTCATTTCTCCAACAAAGCAATTTAACGTTTTATGGTAATGCATATTTTACCTTTGCATTAGAATTAACACAATTTACTCGTAATTACTCATATGAACAACTTCAAAAAGCAATTATATATTTAGCAGGAGAATATGAAGAATTGAACATACAAGGTATAGATATTATATTAGTATTGCTTAAATATCTTGTTGATGGAAACAAAACAGATTATAGACGTTTCGCAAAGTGGATTAAATCTAATGATATAGGTAAAATTAATGGATTACATCATACTAAATTAATAGAGATATATGAGCATATCCATAGACGTAGAGAATACAAGGTGTTTGTAGCTATGCCATATATTTCTTTTAAACGAGTAAATGACTTCAATAATTTATTTAAAGAAGTACTTAAGGAAATATCCGAAAAAAAAGTACAAGCTAAAGTCTCTCTTATTCCAATTATGCGTTTTAAAGGTAATAGCCAACGGATAGATAGTAGACTTATCAAATGCATTAAAGAGTGTGACATTTTCATTGCTGATTTAACGACTTGTAATGATAATGTTATTTTTGAAATTGGATTAGCAGAAGGCAATAACAAGCCTATATTATTAATAAAAGCGGAATCAGATACTACACAAGTACCTTTTGATGAAGCAGAATTAAAACTCAAAGAACAAGTTCCATTTGACATGGATAAACTACAATGGATTCCATATTCTAGTTCTGGATATTATACAGATATTAAAAATATAATGAAAAATAATATCCCTGTAATATTAAAGGAAAATTATGATGTACCAATCAACGAATAATATAGATCAAGATAAGATCTTCATTATAAACAGATCAGAAATAGAGGGGAGGCTTGAACCTGATTATTATCGGCCCTCAATAGCATTATTGGAAAAGAAAGTACGTTCTTTAGCCACTAAGAAGTTAAGGAACTATGCTTTTTCTATTGCAGGAGGAGCTACACCTAAAAAAACAGAAGCTGAAAAATATTATTCAGATTCAGAAAATGGAATTCCATTTCTTAGAGTACAAAATCTTCAAACTACAGGAGGCTTATCATTAGATGGCTGTTTATATATTAATAAAGAAACTCATAATGGATTATTAAAACGTAGTCAAGTTGCAGAAGGCGATTTACTTATAAAAATTACAGGCGTCGGTCGGATGGCGATAGCATCCGTTGCGCCAAAAAATTTTATTGGAAATACGAATCAGCATATGGTTGTTGTTAAGACCCCAAATATCAATATCAGCAAATATCTAGCACAATATTTAAATCTTGATATTATTGAAAAAATAGCTTCTCGCCATTCCACTGGAGGTACTCGTCCTGCATTAGATTATCCTTCATTAAAAGATCTTCCAATAATAGAAGGTTTGAATTTTTCTGCTATTGACGATGCGATAAAAGAAAAAAAAGCAAAAGAAGAAGAAGCTCAACGGCTTTTAGATAGTATTGATGATTATCTTTTAAATGAACTTGGCATTAAATTACCTTGTTCGGGGAATGAACTTAAAAATAGAATTTTTTATATACACAAAAAAGATTGTGATACAAGATATGATCCTAAATATAATAAGCAAATAACTCTAATAAAATCTTTGCAATGTAATTATAAATGGAAATATCTAAAGGATGTTGCAATTACAGCAGGTCAGTACGGGGCAAACGAGCCAGCAATAGATTTTAATGATGGAGAAACACGATATATCAGAATTACAGATATTAATGAACTAGGTGAATTAAAAGAAAATGATAAAAAATCTGCACTGTATACAGATAGGTCATACTTGTTACAAACAGGTGATATTCTTTTTGCAAGAAGTGGATCTGTCGGAAAATGTTACATCCATAGAGAAAACAAAGAGCCGGCCATATTTGCAGGATATTTGATTCGTTATAAATTAAATACAGAAAAGATAAATCCGTGGTATTTATTTTTTTATTGTAATAGTAAAATTTACAAATATTGGGTTGATACAATACAGCGTCCTGCTGTTCAGGCAAATATTAATGCTGAGGAGTATCGTACTTTACCAATACCATTACCAACTCTAATAAAACAAAAAGAGATTGTAGATTATATTACTGGTATTCGTAATAAAGCAAAAGCATTAAAACAAGAAGGCAAAGATATATTAGAAAATGCAAAGCGCGATGTTGAACGAATGATAATTGGTAAATGATATTATAATATTTATATAATATCACTTACATAACAAAATCTGATAGATATTTTAAAATTTATATAGGTTTTACCTTTTCATGTCTTAACAAAATATTGAAATTGTAATAATTATAACGATATAATTCTTATATGCCAGAAACTAACCGCATAGAATACAAAAGAGAATTGACTTCTGAACTTGATATAGAGAAGGAGATTGTAGCTTTCTTGAATTACAAAGAGGGTGGATATATCTATATCGGTATCGACAAGGACGGTTCTACCGTAGGTGTAAACGATATAGATGATTGCATGCTAAAACTGAAAGACCGTATCAAGCATAATATTTCTCCTTCGGCAATGGGACTATTTGATATAGCTGAAGAGCAGAAAGATAGACTTAGCATTATAAAAATAACGATTGCAAGCGGAATAGAAAAACCATATTTCAAAACAAAATTTGGGATGACACCGAGAGGTGTATATATGCGTATTGGAACATCGGCTGAGCCTATGCCTCAAGAACAGATTGACCGTCTGTTTGCCATGCGGACACGAAACTCCATCGGACGCATAGTCTCCAACCGACAGGATTTGAGTTTTGAGCAATTACGTATCTATTACGACGAACGTGGTAAAAGACTCAACGACAATTTCAAACGGACATTAGAATTGCTTACTGAAGATGGAAAATACAATTATGTAGCTTATCTTCTTGCTGATGAAAATAGCAATTCAATTAAAGTAGCAAAGTATTCAAGTCTTGATCGTTGTGACTTGGTAGAGAATAATGAGTATGGATATTGCTCCCTGATTAAAGCAACCAAGAGTGTGTTGGCCAAACTGGATATTGAAAACAAGATTGCCGCTACTATTACACCCATGGAACGCATTGAAACCCCATTGTGGAACAAGGTTGCTTTGCGCGAAGCAGTTATCAATGCAATTGTGCATAACGATTACTCTTTTGAGGTACCGCCTAAATTTGAGATATTTCCAGACAGAATGGAGATAACTTCTGCAGGACGTTTACCAGAATCTCTTTCTAAAGAGGAATTTTTTAATGGTATATCAATTCCACGCAACAAGGAGTTGATGAGAATTTATAGAGATTTGGAGTTAGTAGAGTCGTTAGGCTCTGGAATTCCTCGCATACTAAGAGCATACGGAGAAGATTGCTTTAAGTTTACTGACAACTTTATCCGTATTACTTTTCCTATAACTGCTCATGATACTGCTCATGATACTGCTCATGATACTGCTCATGATACAGATAATGTTTCTGCACATATAAGAACACTTGTTGCCAATATAGATGGTGAAGTTGATAGGGAGACACTGCAATCAACATTAGGAATTAAGCATCGGACATATTTTCGTAATACATATCTTAAACCGTCTATAGATGAAGGCTATATAGAGTTTACCTTACCTAATGAGAAACAAAGTAAGTTGCAAAAATATCGCCTTACGGCAAAAGGTTTGGCATTGAAAGAATTTTTAATAAAACAACAATAGGATTCTATTGTTGAACATATTATTTATGATTACAATATATTTGGATAAACAAGTTTTCAGCCATCTCTTTAACGCAAGGGAAGAAAAGTACTCTCTTTTGCGCGAAAAGATATTATCTCATAAAGACGAATTCATTTTCTTCTATTCAAATGCTCATTTATTTGATTTGCAAGATGATACAACAAACATAAAGTATGCAGAAATGGATTTTATGCAAACAATTGTTGATGGGAATCGTTTAATATACGAAGATGCTAAACAGGTGGTTATGAAGCAATCTCATAGAGATGCTTTCATGAATATAGGAAAAGTCGGAGATATATCTTGGCTTGAAAATATTGATCTTTCGCAAATCACAGAAGAACAAAGGAAAGCAATCAATAATATTATTGATATTAGTATGAAGGATTTAAAAGGAGAATTAAATTTTGATTGGATAATAAAAAGAACTCCAATTTCAACAGATGAACTCCAAATAGATAATTCTAGTTTTTCAGCATTTGTAAAATTTATGTTTCACAATCTTTATGAAGAGAAAGAGCCATATAAAATAGTAAGAGATAATACCATAGCCAAATACAATCCTACATTAATTACATCAGAAGATGAAAATGTCTTTAACGAACAGTTAGCTTCTGCTCCGTTAGGATTATCTTTTATAGATATGATTAAAGCTATTTTGACTCAAATAGGATTATCCTCCTCTGATTCTGCTACAGTATATTATATGTCATATATGCTTCTTGATCTATTAGGTGTCAATAAAGAAACTAGAAAGAAAGTTAAACTTAAAAATATGGAAGCTGATTGCTGTCATAGTTTTTTTGGATCATATTGTGATTGTATCGTTAGTGATGACGAAGGATTACGTCAAAAAAGCAAGACATTATATAAACTCTTTAATTTTGGAACAAAAGTATATTCAATAGATGATTTTATTAGAAAATTTGATGAAGCAATCAATAACAACAAAAAAACGGCATATGAATACTTTGATGAAATCAATAAAGATTACCAAGCTAAACAAATTTTGAAAGCAGATACTACACAAGAATATATTTTTACACATCTAAAGACATCCTGTGAATATTTTGGATACTTCAACTGTATGTTTGAAAGAAAATCAAAAGAAGAAACAGTCATTATACTACATAAAAGTTTTGATCTTAAACAGCCTATTCTTACGAAAGAAATAGAGATTATAGTCAATAGAATAGTTAGAGTATTCAATGAGATGGGAGCTAACTTTGCATTATTTAATGAAGCGATAGAACGACCTCAATTAAAAGCTGACAATTGGAATAGAATATTAATATTAAATGATGCAGATGTATGTTTAACAAAATTCAAAGATACCCCTATGTTGTGTTTATGGATTAAACCGAAAAAGCCAATGTCATAGCCCTTAATTTGGGGAGAAATATGAATCCCACACTGAGGTGGAGCAAAAACACAAGTCATCTGCTTGTATTTCAAAATAAAGCGTTACCTTTGTCGTATAATAGGAAATCGACTCCGCAAGACACTGCGAAATATCGCAAGCCTCCGGTGGAGCAATAGCGGGAGATTACTTCTTTAGCTAAAAGTTACATCAAAGATATTCAGCCACTTATCGTTAGATTACGATTCCTGGTGGCACCACTTTGAAGAAAAGCAATTAGCGGTAAACTCCCGATTTCCAAACGAAATCGGGAGTTTTTGTTTTCTCGCAGAACGCAAAAAAGTGCGGAATATGACCGTTTCCGGTGTTCCATAAGGTGGAACGGAAAAGGTGGAGCGAAAATCTCCACCGAATTAGTTTTTCTCTCTGATTGGTATTACTCAAACCGGCTAACATCCGCTCCAGAAAATCACACAGAAAAGGATTCCAAACTCCTTTCCAGGGGAAATACCTTTCCAGAAACCTTTGCTGTTTTATAAAGATTCTTTCTCCGACATATACATTCTATTCACCAGGTTTTTCGAACTGTACGCGTCCTTTCCATACGCTCTTTCCATAAGCAATGACAATCGTGATAGTCGTCAACAATTCAGAAAAACATAATGCAAGCCAAATGCCATGAGCTCCTATTACTTTAGGCAAACAAATGAAAGAGGGCACTAAGAATATGAAACCGCGTAGCAATGCCAATACGGTAGCAGGCTTCACCCGTTCCACGCTCTGATAATATCCTATAACGGTAAGGTTAAAGATAAAGAAGATAAAAGCGGCAGAGAAATAGGGATACCCTTCGATGGCTATACGGGCAGCAGGATTATCCGGACTGATAAACAGACTCACTAATACATGCGGGAACAGGCAGAAGGCAGCCATTATAATACTCCGCTTACAACGGAAGTAAGCAATGCGATACGTTCCGTTGCCACCACTCTTGACCGATAACCCAATCCAAAATTATAGCTGATGATAGGTTGTGCCGACTGCGCGATAGCATTGCCTACCATAAACACGAACGGTATGTAGTAGCAGACTATGCCGAACGCTCCCACACCGTCATCACCCAAGTATTTCATAAACACCTGGTTGCCGACAAACATCAGCGTAGCAAGCGTAGCTTCCGTCAACAGGGCGGATGAGCCGATGCGGCACTGGTAACCTAAGTTGCGGAAAGAAAGCCGCATGCTTTTAACACTCCACTTGATCGGATAAAAACGCAATTTACGGGCAAACCGGAACAGGTAGACAAGTCCTATGAGACCACCGGAAAACAAGCCTATCGTAGCGGCAAATGCTGCACCCATCAATCCCCAGCCAAAAGGAAATATGAACAACCATCCAAGCAGGACACTGATAAGGGCTGCTGCCACGTTGCACATCATGGCAAGTCTCGGGGCGCCGTCCAAACGTATGATAAACAGGCAAACGGAACACCACATCTGGAACATCAATGAAGGAATAAACCACAGAAGGTATTCCTTGACCATCGGAGCAAGATGTTCCGACGCGCCTAACAGACGCGCGGTGGCAGAGGGGTAAGCCATCATCAGAACAGACGGAATGAGCGCCACAACCGTTACAAACAGGATGGCTTGGGTCACATTGATACGAGCCGCTTTGGGCTTCCCACAAGACAATTGTATGGAAGCCACCACTGACGAGCCTGCTCCGACCATCAGCCCCACACCGGTAAAAAGCATCAGCAAGGGTATGCAGATATTGATGGCGGCAATACCGTCGCTGCCTATCCCATGTCCGACAAATATGCCGTCTATGGCTGTAACGGCTGACATACTCAGCATGCCGAACAGCGTAGGGATAAAATACTTTTTGAAAAGCGTAAACACTTTCACTGTACCTAAATCAATTGCATCTCTTTTCATTGTCTTATCGTTTTATGGTTATTGTCATGTTATCAGACAAACAAAAAGCCGGACAAGGTGAATGGTTTTACCCAGTCATCTTGTCCGGCATCTTTTATTTCTGCCCTCCGATGAGGATTACAAAACGCTCCTATCTGAAAATTCCGGTGCAAAGATGGGACAAAGGTTTGGAGTATGCAAATTTTTATTCCGCATTTATCTCAATGTTATCTGCATACCTTTTATTTGCGGAACGGCTGCCATTTCAGATACGTAGCCGAACGCCACAGCCATTCCAACGGTCCATATTTGAAATAGGTAAGCCATATTTTGCTGAATATGATTTGCAATATGTAGAACACGATACCCAAGCAGAACAATTCCGTGGCATGCCAACGCCCGAAGATAGCGCCAAAGCCCCAAAGAGAAAACAAAATGGAACCAACGATTCCTTGCATCTCATAATTCGTAAGCCCCATACGTCCGTAAGGTGCCAACAAATCCAGAAATTTCCCGATGCCTTTCACATGATAAAGGACAATGAATCCCATCGTAATTGCTGCCGAATAAAAAACCATGTGGATATCATTCAGTGTCATACGGGAAAGAGCGATAACCGAAGGCGTACCGCCCCGCCTGAAAAAGCCCTGCTCCTGAGGCAAAAAGTCTGCAAACAAGTTGACCAGCCATGCGCCGGCAACAAACAACAAGAACAATAAGATGTTACGGCGCATGTGCAGGTGTACCGTCTCAAAAAAACGGATGCGCCCGACAACAAGCCCGAAAATAAAGAGCGTAAACGTCAGATAGCCACGACCACCCCAGTTGAACTGGTAATTTAACGTACCCCTCCGCCCGCTTGTGAGGTTATTTTTGAAAGTATTCATCAACGACGGCTCCTCAGGAACAAAGTTTGCATCACGGCGCGGACGCTCTGCACGCATTTGTTCCGCATTCGGAGTATTCGCAACGACCGTAGTCTCTTGCGATTCCTTATACTTATTATAACCATAAGAAATCCAACGGGGAGCCCCTGCCAAGATTATACATGCAATTGCGATAAGCGCCTTATTTTTCAATGGGTACAAGAATACCAATATCAATCCGAAGAAAGCATAAATAGACAATATATCGCCCGAATAGAATGCACTTCCTATTACACCGATCAAAAAGAGGATAACCATACGCCACAGGAAACGACGCCTGAAATCCACTCCTTTCTTCGCAGCCCTATCCATTTGGATAAAAAAGCTCATACCGAACAGAAAAGCAAAGATATTTATAAAACGCCCCATGAGTACATTCCGGTTTAACCAGCTTATCCATTCATCCAAAACGGGGAAAAGTGGTTCGGTAGGTGCAAACGCACCGAAATTAAAAATACTATAATGCTGCTGCATGTGCACCAATACCACACCAAGCAAGGCGAACCCCCGCAAAGCGTCAATCACGACAATGCGATTGCCTTTTACAATTTCGCTACTCTTCTCCATAAAATACCATGATTAAATTTTATTATACTGTCTTTTTTACATGACAAAAATAAAGAACGTTTTTATGAAGCAACTTAAAGAAATTACGGATAATCCTACACTTATTACAGTTTTTGAAATCTGTCCGGGCATTTGTTTACCGACAAACAGTTGCTTTTCCTAAAGAAAACAGGTTTCAAAAAATTGAATATGCGCCCCCCCTTTATCATTTATATATACACATCCAACAGAAAAATAATCCGAAAAAACAATTTTCCCGGTAAAAAGTTTGGAGAATACAATTCCCCTTTCTATTTTTGTCATATTGATATAGTACAACATTATTATATACTAATAATTTTATGATACGATTCCTGTTAGATTATTCCAGCGGTGTGCCGATATATCGGCAGATTATCGACCAAATCCGGTTCGGCATCGCTTCCGGACAACTGAAAATAGGCGAACAATTGCCCACGGTACGCGCACTTGCCGTAGAACTGAAAGTAAACTTGAACACCGTTTCCAAGGCGTACAAAGAACTGGAAATAAAAAACATCCTGGAAACACAACAAGGCTCAGGGACTTTCATTAGTCAGGCAGGCTCGGTTGTTTCAGACAAAGAGAGATCCGACAAACTGAAAGAGATTTGCACGCAATTCTCTTCCGTAGCTTTAAGCTACGGATTCGGCATTAATGAAGTCATCGAGGAATTAAATAAAATTGAAACTCCTAAAACATAATACTATGACGACAAATGTAACTAAAAAGAATTGGTTCAATCCAATCAACGCTTCCGTATTGGTGATATTGGTTGCGGTTTCACTCATTTTGTATCTTGCGCAAATTGCAAATGAAGTGCTGTTTGCCGTGCTGGTTATACTCTCAATCCTGATTGCGGCATCCATCCGTGTAGCCGACCAGTGGGAGAAAGCGGTGGTGCTCCGCATGGGAAAATTCAAAGAATTGAAAGGACCAGGTCCGTTCATGATTATCCCGATTATCGACTCGGTATCCAATTACATCGACCAACGCGTCCGTGTCAGTGCGTTCAAGGCTGAGCAGACACTGACAAAAGACACCGTACCGGTCAACGTAGACGCCGTTGTCTATTGGACGGTCTGGGATGTGGAAAAAGCAGCGCTCGAGGTGCAGGAATACCAGACAGCCATCGAACACATTGCGCAGACCGGCCTGCGTGACACGATAGGCAAACATGAATTATCGGCACTGCTCCAAGAACGGGACAAGATTGCAGAAGACCTGCAACAGGTACTCGACCGGAACACGAATCCATGGGGAATAACTTGCCAGACTGTCGGAATTAAAGACATTGCCATCCCGCAGGATCTGGCAGAAGCGATGAGCAAAGAAGCGCAAGCCGAACGCGAACGCCGTGCCCGCGTCATTTTAGGAACCGCAGAGACAGAGATTGCCGAAAAATTTGAACTGGCAAGCAAGAAATACACCGACAATCCGGTAGCCCTGCATTTGCGTGGAATGAACATGCTCTTTGAAGGGCTAAAGGAAAAAGGGTCGATGGTGATTGTACCCAGTTCGGCATTAGACACCATGAACCTGGGAGCCATAGGCGGTTTGGTCTCTTTGGCAAAAGACGGAAAGCTGGAAGGATAAATCCGCATTGCAACAAATACCACCCTTAAAAACATATCCCGGTACGTATAAAGCCTACCGGGATATTCTGTAACCTAAAAAATATATCGTCCATCCTTACAGAGCTTCCTGTACTTTTGCCGGACGGGAAGGGATTATCGAAGCGACTGGATTTTTTGCTTCAACGTGTCCCGCTGCTCCTGCGAGGTGCCGTACTCAAATGCCGCAATCTTGCCCTCCTTGTCTACTACCAGTGTCAGAGGGTAACCGTTATTACCGATAAACTTCATAAACTGAGTGTCGTCTACAAGAGGAATCCAACTGAATTTCACCTTCTCAAACACCTTGCGGGCAATTTCCGCCGATTCGTATGTCGATGAAAAAAACATCACATCGGGCATTTCATCTTTCCAGGTAGAAAGCTCCGGCATCTCCGCACGGCACGGTCCACAACCGGAAAACCAAAGATTAAGCACCATAACTTTCCCTTCAACATCCTTGTTCGTCCATTTCCTGCCGTCTATGTCGGTTGCCGAAAAATCCGGAAATCTGTCGCCTACTTTAACCTTAGGTTCCATCTCTCCCATCACTATTTTAGTTCCCTTCAAATTCGCTTTAGCTTCATTAAAACGGCGCAATAACTCTTCACCTTCGGTCACTTGATCCACAGGAACCGAATATTTCAAAGTCTTTTCAGAAAGCTCCATCGACGTTGATATGCCGATAGCCTTCGTCCCGTCAGGTGTTGAAAGCATAAACATTTCCATTTCCTTGGCAGGGGCTTTCTTCAAGCTGGAGGGTAACTCCTTAAAAAAATACCCGTTGACAATAATAATCCGTTCCTTCTGCGACTTTAACGCCGCACAGCTGCTTACAACTATTACCGATAAAATTACAAATAAAAAAATTCTAAATAATTTCATTGTTGCACAAATTAAATAATAAGTCAATTAAATTTCAGCAAAAGGGAAACCATCCCAAAATCGGATGCAAAGAAAAAAAAACAACGATAATTTCCAACTTATTACAATTTTTTTTGTCCGGAAAAACACCAGGCAAAGAACTCGGAAAAAACGGAAGCCTTTTCCGGAAAATGCCGGCAGCGATTTTCCGACGAAAGCCCATTCTCTTTTCCAACAATGCCGGTGCATTTGGATTCGGCAGAAGGCGTTTTCATGTCCGCTCACTAACAATTTACAAGCACAAACAAATAACTATTTTTGCAAAATAACTATTTTTGTATAACGGAATGCAAAACAATATTTATTTCAAAATGAGAACATTTCTAACATTGCTGTTCTGTTGCATCTTTTTACTGCCTGCTCATGCTCAAAACAGAGATATTTCCATATCGGGACGCATCGTTGATATAAATAATCAACCAATACCCTACGCCAACATCGTACTCCTCTCCTTGCCCGATTCAACGTTCGTATCGGGAACAGTAAGCGGCGAAGACGGCTCGTTCCGCCTTGCCAATCCTAAAAATGCGGAATTGCTGCGAATAACTTCCATTGGTTATGCAACCATATACAGCCATTGCAAGACGGGAGATGCAGGTACGCTGCAAATGCAGCCCGACACGCAAATACTGGGTGAAGTGGAAATCAAAGCAGACTTGCCCAAAGTCCGCATCAAAGGCGATGTACAGGTCACTACCGTGCAAGGCAGCATCCTGGAAAAAGCCGGTACGGGCAACGACCTGTTGAACAAACTGCCCGGCGTATCGGCTGACGAAGGCTCTGTAAATGTGTTTGGCTCCGGAACGGCTGAGATTTATATCAACGGACGCAAGATGCGCGATGCCACGGAACTGAGCCAATTGGAAAGTGACAACATCAAACAGGTGGAAGTGGTGCGTAACCCCGGTGCTCGTTACGATGCCACAGTAAAAGCGGTGGTGCGCATTTACACGAAGAAAGCGCAAGGTGAAGGATTCAGCTTCAACAACCGTTTCCAGACCCGTTACCAATACGGTTGGGGAACACTCGACCAACTCAATGCCAACTACCGCAAAGGAGGGTTCGATTTAAGCGGCATGGTTTCCGGCTCGACGTTCCGTAATGAAGATAACAAAACAATCATACAGGAAACGTTCCTTGACAAGACATGGAGACAAGTAAGCGACCTCCACGCCTACAACCGTACCCCCAATATTTCCGCCACACTGTCGCTCAACTACCAATTCAACGAAAACCACTCCGCCGGTGCGCGTTACGACTTCGACCGCACGCCTAAAAACAGATGGAACATCGACCAAATGTATTCGGAAGTATTCCAGGACGGGCTGCTTTACGAAACAAATACCAGCCAAGGATGGCAAGACAGACCAGGAACCAGCCACTCGGCAAACATCTATTACAACGGTCAAATAGGCGATTGGAATATCGACTTCAACGCCGACGGGATGTGGTCGTACAGCAAAGTCCTGCAAGACATGACCGAAAACTACACTCCTGTGGACGGTATCCTGCAGGAACAGAATATTACCAGCTACAACAAGGACGAGAACACGCTTTATGCCGCCAAACTGGTGATAGGTTATCCGCTGTGGGGAGGAAATATCTCTTTCGGAGGGGAATATACCTATACCGACCGGAAAAACAGATACATCAACGACCAAGGTATTTTAGACGATGACGATAGCAACATTCGCGAAAACGCCACTTCTGTTTTTCTGGAATATGCCCGGAGCATCGGCAAACTCCAGGCAAAAGCCGGTGTGCGCTACGAACATATCAACTCCGATTACTACGAAAGCGGTGTCCGGATAGATGAACAAAGCCGTATATATGACGATGTTTTTCCAAACGTCACATTATCCCTGCCCGTAGGCAAAGCACAACTTTCATTAAGCTATACAGGAGGCATCCAACGCCCTTCTTATTGGAATTTGCGAAGCAATATCACTTATGCCAACCGCTATACCTACGAAAGCGGCAATCCGCAGCTACAGCCCTCGCTATACAACCGGCTTTCATTGAATGCGTCCTACAAATGGATTTATTTCAATGCCGGTTATACCCATGCTAAAGATGTGATTATCCAGATAAGCGAAGCCTATTCCGAGGATAATCCGACAATTTCGATGTTAATCCCCGTCAATAAAGGAAATTCGGACAAGATAAACGCTACGCTATCCTTATCGCCCACCATCGGCATCTGGTCGCCACAGCTCACGCTAATGTACCTCCAACAATGGTATGAAGCCAATACACCCGAGGGAATACGGAACTTCAACCATCCGATAGGCAATTTCTCTTGGCGCAACAACTTCCGCTTGCCTTGGGGGCTTCTTCTCGACACCGACTTGTATGCCACGACTTTAGGAGATGAAGAAAACGTCTCTTTCGAGGAAGTTGGCTGGGCTGCGAATATCAGCCTTCGTAAAGAGTTCTTAAACGAACAGCTAAGCGTACAAGTGCAAGGCACAGACCTGTTCAACTCAGCCCGTGCACGAATCACTATTTATAACGGAAATCGCCTGATGGTCCTCGACGAAGAGAGCCGACGCCGTTTTACACTGACCGTACGCTACACATTCAACGCCGCAAAGAGCAAATACAAAGGCACAGGCGCCGGACAAGGACAAAAATACCGCATGTAAAAAACGTAGTTGAATTAGAAAAAAATAAAGGATTAAACCAATTGGTTTAATCCTTTATTTTCACCAGTCGGGATGACTGGATTCGAACCAGCGACCACACGCCCCCCAGACGCGTACTCTAACCGGGCTGAGCTACATCCCGAATTGCGGATGCAAAAGTACATATATTTTAATTATACTCCAAAACTTTCCCGATAGAAATCTAACGATTCCAATATTTTTTCCTTTTCCACCGTCTGGTTTATCCGAATATCACCAATATTCGCCAGCAACGTGAAATTAATATGATTCCCTTCGTTCTTTTTGTCATGCGTCATCAGCTGGTACAACGTCTCATAATCGTTACAATCAAAAACGAATGGCGAATAATACTCTTTGATATATGCAACAACCTGGCTCAACTTCCCCATTGGAAATCCGCATAACTTATAGGAGAGGTATAACTCGCTGACCAATCCGGCGGCTACCGCATGCCCATGAAGCAACGGCGCTTGTTTCTTAAAAGACAAGCTTTCATACGCATGCCCCACCGTGTGCCCGAAATTCAAAGCTTTCCGGATTCCCTGCTCTTTAGGGTCTTGCAAAACGATTTCCTCTTTGACGGCAACAGATTGTTCCACCAACCGGTTCAGATAACCGAAGTTCATCGTATCAATATCATACAAAAAGACGGAAGCATACCTTTCCATCGAACTGATTAACGCATGCTTCATCATCTCCGCATAACCGGAAAGGATATTCTCCCTATCAAGCGTCTTCAAGAAATTGCAATCGATAAACACGCACAGCGGCTGATAAAATGCACCGACTTCGTTTTTCAATCCATTGAAATTGATTCCGGTCTTTCCCCCTACAGCTGCATCGACTGAAGCCATTAATGTAGTCGGGAGATTAACGGTCCGAATCCCCCGTTTGAAGGTAGCCCCGGCAAAGCCACCAATATCTGTAACCATTCCACCGCCAATATTCAGCAGAACAGAATGCCGTGTTGCTCCATTATCCGATAAAAACGCCCATATCTGCGACAACGACTCCAAATTTTTATGCGTATCTCCTGCCTGGATCGTAACCAAAGAAGCATCACTGCCCAAACCAAGGATGTCCCGGACTACCGGATAACAATACCTCTTTGTATTTTCATCTGTAAGGACAAACAGTTTATCATAACTCAACCCCTGCATAAAACCCTGCAATTCGGATTTCAAATCATCACATATAATTACATTCTTATCCATCACCGTAAATGTTAATTCCGAAAACAATCTACCAAACAACAACCAATCGTTCAGGCTTCTCCCTGCATGCCACCTACCGGCGGTACAAAATCCTCAAAATTGGCTGTACGTCCGCTTTTCTGTTGCTCCTCGAACTTTTTCAGATTATCTTGCAGGGCAAACAGCAAACGCTGCGCGTTATCCGGTGTCAAGATAACCCGGCTTTTCACCTGTGCTTTAGGCATACCGGGAACAACCCGGATAAAATCCAAAATAAATTCCGACATGGAATGAGAAATGACTGCCAAATTCGCATACGTCCCTTGAGCCACATTTTCGGAAAGCTCTATCTGTATCTCTTTCGATTTACTATTATCCATCGTTACAAAGCTATTATTTTATCAATTACATAGGTACAAATATACAGCATAAGTTTGACGTAAAAAACAAAAAGCAGCAATCTTCACAGACCACCGCTTCTCTCTTTTTGGAATTTAATTAAACTTTTTTTCTTATTGCTCCTATATTTCCAAGTCTAATAAGTTATCAGTGAGTTATTCTATTATCATAGTTGACAACAGCGGACAGTGGTCCGACGGATACAAATGGTTCAACGTCTCCGTCAATACTGCATATTTCAATACGCGGAACTCACCTTTCACGAAAATGTAATCAATCCATCCCCGCTTTTTCAAAGGAACCCGACCAAAGCCGTGGAAAGTCCACTCCGGACCATAAACAAATTCTGCCATATTCCGGGCATGTGTCAGATGCCGTTCATCCGACTCATTTGTAAGAACCTGTATCGGGTCATCGGAAGGCACTGCATTAAAGTCACCGGTAACAAAGACAGGAAGTCCTTCCGACAAAGCTTCTACCTCTTGCAATACCAACAAAGCACCTTCATGACGAGCACGTTTCCCCATGTGATCCAAATGGGTATTCAAGAAAAAGAACTTTTTACCGGATTCGTTATCTTTAAAGATTCCCCAAGAAGCCACACGCTCGCATGCGGAATCCCAGCCTTTCTTTCCTACGGCGTCTTTATCTTCTGCCAACCAGAAATGCCCGCTCTTCAATAGCTTGAACCGCTCCTTCTTGTAAAAAATCGGTGTATATTCGCCTTTCGTCTTTCCGTCAGTACGTCCCACCCCTATATAAGCATATTCCGGAAGACGCCCTAACATATCCATCAATTGCTCATGAGTAACTTCCTGCGCCCCGAATATATCCACATCATGAAATTTTATTAAATCAGCAGCGAAATCTTTCCTGTACATCCATTGGTTATCTCCATCCGAAGTTGCTACACAACGGATATTATAAGACATCACATTCATCGGCACACTCTTTTTGGCGACTGAGAATTGTGCAAAAAGAGTCGCTATAATCAAAAACAATAGATTCCTTTTCATAAAAACATTCATTTATTTTATGGCAAATATAAAATAAATATTTGGAAATAATTTATTCCGAAATTAAAAAATCAGCTCTGTCGAATTAACACAAACATTTTATCGCCCTCCTACTTTCTCCTCCAAATAAGACCTTCGGTCCTACGGAATCCCCATTTCTCGAAGCATCTATAAACAACAAACGAGGGGAAATTCCCTTATGGAACTTCCCCTCGCGAAATACATTCCGGATTAAATATATCAATCTTTATCCATCATATTAAAATCAATTACATTGCGGCGGTTCGAGAAAATACGGTTGAATTCCTCTTTTTCACCAACAACCAACTTGTCGAATTCCCGTTGTCCGGTTCCTGCAGGAATCAAATGACCACAAATCACATTTTCCTTCAGACCTTCCAAGCGGTCAACTTTACCGTTAATAGCTGCTTCATTCAACACTTTCGTCGTTTCCTGGAAAGATGCCGCCGACATAAAGCTGCTTGTTTGCAGGGCAGCCCGCGTTATACCTTGGAGAATCTGGTTAGCCGTTGCAGGAACAGCATCACGAGCTTCAACAAGTTTCAAATCGCGACGTTTCAACATACTGTTTTCGTCTCTCAGTTTGCGAGCCGTCACAATCTGTCCTTTTTGAAGTACTTGGGAGTCTCCGGCTTCAGTAACCACTTTCTTGCCCCAAATCCGGTCGTTCTCTTCCATCACCTCCATTTTGTCTACTACTTGCTGCTCCAAGAAACGGGTATCTCCCGGATCTACAATTTCGACTTTACGCATCATCTGGCGGACAATCACTTCAAAGTGTTTATCATTAATCTTAACACCTTGCAGACGATACACGTCCTGTACTTCATTTACGATATATTCTTGAACTGCAGTCGGTCCCTTGATTGCAAGAATATCCGAAGGAGTGATTGCACCGTCCGACAAAGGCATACCTGCACGGATATAGTCGTTTTCTTGCACCAGCAACTGTTTCGACAACGGAACCATATATTTCTTCACTTCTCCAAGTTTTGAAGTGACCGTTATCTCACGGTTTCCACGTTTGATCTTGCCGAATCCTACTTCACCATCGATTTCTGAAACGACAGCAGGGTTCGACGGATTACGTGCTTCAAACAGTTCCGTCACACGAGGAAGACCACCCGTAATATCGCCGGCTTTACCAACGGCTCTCGGGATTTTCACAAGAACTTCCCCGGCTTTGACAGAATCGCCGGCATCTTTTACGACATGGGCGCCCAACGGCAACGAATAATTCTTCAGATAATTTCCGTTCTCATCCACAATATGTGCTGCCGGAACTTTCGTCTTGTCTTTCGATTCGATAATAATCTTCTCTTTCAAGCCGGTTGTCTCATCGCTTTCCACCTTATAGGTTACATTTTCAACCAAACTTTCAAATTCAATCTTACCGGAAACTTCGGAAACAATTACAGCGTTGAACGGATCCCATTCTATGATTACATCACCTTTGTGGACTGTGTCCCCGTTATTAAAGAACAATTTAGAACCATAAGGGATATTATGAGAAAGAAGTACGATCTTCGTATTCGGATCGACGATTCTCAACTCAGCCAACCGGCTTACAACTACCTGGAACTTCTTTCCGTTTTCTTCTGTCTCTACAGCCCGAAGCTCTTCAATCTCCAGAACTCCGTCATATTTTGAAGTGATGCTGTTCTCCGTTGCAATATTTGAAGCAATACCACCGACGTGGAACGTACGCAATGTCAACTGTGTACCCGGCTCACCGATAGATTGTGCGGCGATCACACCGACAACCTCCCCTTTCTGTACCATCTGGTTCGTAGCCAAGTTACGTCCGTAACACTTAGCACATACTCCTTTCCGGGATTCGCAAGTCAGTACCGAACGGATTTCAACGCTCTCTATCGGAGATTCCTGGATAATTTTAGCCGCTTCTTCACGAATTTCTTCGCCCGCTTTCACTATGACCTCCCCGGTAATCGGATGGATTACATCATGGACGGAAACACGTCCCAAGATACGTTCGTATAGTGATGCGATAACGTCTTCATTGTTCTTGAGTTCCGTACAAACCAAACCGCGAAGTGTTCCACAATCCTCTTCGTTGATAATCACATCGTGGGATACGTCTACCAAACGACGAGTCAAATAACCGGCATCGGCCGTTTTCAATGCGGTATCCGCCAAACCTTTACGAGCACCGTGTGTAGAGATGAAATACTCCAATACAGACAAACCTTCCTTAAAGTTCGAAAGAATCGGGTTTTCGATAATCTGTCCACCTTCAGCGCCACTCTTTTGCGGTTTAGCCATCAAACCACGCATACCGGACAACTGACGAATCTGTTCCTTAGAACCACGCGCACCCGAATCCATCATCATGAAGATTGAATTGAATCCGTCATTATCTTCCGTCAGTTTCTTAATCAATATATTTGACAATTTGCTATTGACGTGCGTCCATGTATCGATAATCTGGTTATAACGTTCATTGTTTGTAATGAATCCCATATTATAGTTAGCCATGATTTGTTCTACCTCGTCATAACCTTCCTTAACCAAATCATCTTTTTCTGCAGGAATCAAGACATCAGCCAAATTGAATGACAGACCGCCTTTGAATGCCATATAATAACCTAAGTTCTTAATATCATCCAAGAATTGGGCAGTACGCGCCACACCGCAAGTCTTTATGACATTTCCGATGATATCCCGCAAGGCTTTCTTACCTAAAACTTCATTGATATATCCTACTTCGTCTGGAACATATTCGTTCACCATCAACCGTCCAACAGATGTTTCAACCATCCGTTTTACCTTGTTTCCTTTTTCATCTACGTCATTGACGTAAACTTTTATCGGTGCGTGAATATCTACTTTCTTCTCATTATAAGCGATTGTAGCTTCTTCCGGACCATAGAATACAAGACCTTCACCCAATGTTCCTTTCCGCAATTTCGTTATATAATACAATCCGAGCACCATATCTTGGGAAGGCACTGTGATTGGCGCACCGTTTGCCGGGTTCAAGATGTTATGGGATGCCAACATCAACATTTGGGCTTCCAGCACGGCCTCATTGCTTAACGGCAAATGGACTGCCATCTGGTCTCCATCGAAATCGGCGTTAAATGCCGTACAAGCCAAGGGGTGCAACTGGATTGCCTTGCCTTCAATCAATTTGGGCTGGAATGCTTGAATACCTAATCTGTGCAAAGTCGGGGCACGGTTCAACAACACCGGATGCCCTTTCATTACATATTCCAAAATATCCCAAACGACAGGTTCCTTCCGGTCAACGATTTTCTTTGCAGATTTAACAGTTTTGACAATACCTCTTTCTATAAGTTTACGTATAATAAACGGCTTATACAATTCAGCTGCCATATTCTTCGGCAAACCACATTCGTGCATTTTCAACTCCGGACCGACAACAATCACAGAACGGGCTGAATAATCGACACGTTTACCTAACAAATTCTGACGGAAACGTCCCTGTTTACCTTTCAAGCTATCCGACAAAGACTTCAACGGACGGTTGGCATCTGTCTTTACAGCACTCGATTTCCGAGAGTTATCGAATAATGAATCTACGGCTTCCTGAAGCATGCGTTTTTCGTTCCGCAAAATCACTTCGGGCGCCTTGATATCTATCAAACGTTTCAGACGGTTATTACGGATAATAACACGACGATACAAATCGTTCAAATCGGATGTTGCAAAACGACCGCCATCCAACGGAACCAATGGACGTAATTCAGGCGGAATCACAGGAACCACTTTTACAATCATCCATTCCGGCTTATTACGGCCCTTGGATGCACGGAAAGACTCAACAACCTGCAAACGTTTCAATGCTTCATTTTTACGTTGTTGAGAGTTATCGGTATTTGCCCTATGTCTTAATTCATACGACAAAGAATCCAAATCCAAACGTTTCAGCAAATCGTAAACAGCCTCTGCTCCGATTTTTGCAATAAATTTATTCGGATCAGTATCATCCAAAGCCTGGTTTTCTTTTGGAAGATTATCAAGAATCTGCAAATACTCTTCTTCAGACAATAAATCCAATTCGGAAACAGTATCCACACACCCCGGCTGAATTACAACATAACGTTCATAATAAATGATAGAATCCAATTTTTTGGTTGGCAGACCTAACAAATAACCGATTTTGTTAGGCAACGAACGGAAGTACCAGATATGAGCCACAGGAACAACCAAAAGGATATGTCCCATACGTTCACGACGAACTTTCTTTTCTGTAACTTCCACGCCACAGCGGTCGCAAACAATTCCCTTATAACGGATACGTTTGTATTTCCCGCAATGGCACTCATAGTCCTTTACCGGACCAAATATACGTTCACAAAACAGACCGTCACGCTCCGGTTTGTATGTACGGTAATTTATAGTCTCCGGTTTCAACACTTCCCCGCTTGAATTTTCAAGAATTTCTTCCGGCGAAGCCAAGCCTATGGTAATTTTTGAAAAGTTACTCTTTATTTTATTTTCTTTTCTAAAAGCCATATTTATATACTTATAAAGAGTTATCATGTAAGGCAGGGAATTATCCCCGCCTTTTTTATAATTAATCTAACGTAAAACTTAAACAAAGACCTCTCAACTCATGCAACAATACGTTCAAGGATTCCGGTATTCCCGGTTGCGGAATCGGCTCTCCCTTAACGATTGCTTCATAAGCTTTCGAACGTCCTACAACATCATCAGACTTAATTGTCAATATTTCCTGAAGAACATGAGCCGCACCAAATGCTTCCAATGCCCAAACCTCCATTTCTCCGAAACGCTGACCACCAAACTGAGCCTTACCACCCAACGGCTGCTGCGTAATAAGAGAATACGGACCAATCGAACGGGCATGCATCTTGTCGTCGACCATGTGTCCCAATTTCAAGAAATAGGTAACTCCTACTGTTGCCGGCTGGTCGAAACGTTCACCAGTTCCTCCGTCATACAAATAAGTCTTTCCATACCGTGGCAATCCCGCTTTATCTGTCCATTCATTAAGATCATCCAAAGAGGCTCCATCAAATATAGGAGTAGCAAACTTAACATCCAAAGTACGACCTGCCCAACCTAAGACAGCTTCAAAAATCTGTCCCAAGTTCATACGAGAAGGCACACCCAACGGATTCAAACAAATATCTACCGGTGTTCCATCTTCCAAGAATGGCATATCCTCTTGACGAACAATCTTAGAGACAATACCTTTGTTACCATGACGACCTGCCATTTTATCTCCAACCTGAATCTTACGTTTTTTAGCAATATATACTTTTGCCATCTGTACGATTCCGGTCGGCAGCTCGTCGCCAATCGTCAAGTCGAACTTTTTCCGACGCAATTCTGCATCCAATTCTTTATATTTCTTCAGATAATTAAGAATGACTTGCTTTATCAATTCATTCTTATCTTCATCAACAGTCCAATTACTTACCTGGATAGCATTGTAATCGATTTCTTCCAAAGCCTTACGAGTAAACTTAGCGCCTTTCGCGATAACCTCTGCGTTCATATAATCTTTTACGCCTTGAGATGTCTTTCCGTTTGTCAAAACAGACAGCTTGTCTATCAACAAAGATTTTAAAGACGCCATTTTTTCTTCATACTCCTCGTCCAATTTCGGAAGAATCGCTTTGTCTGCCAAACGTGATTTACGTTTCTTTATAGCTTTAGAAAAGAGTGCGGTTTCTATGACAACTCCCCGTAAAGACGGTGTAGCTTTCAACGACGCATCTTTTACATCACCAGCCTTATCTCCAAAAATAGCTCTCAATAGTTTCTCCTCGGGTGAAGGATCCGATTCTCCTTTCGGAGTAATTTTACCAATCAAGATATCTCCTGGCTCGATATGCGCTCCTACACGGACAATTCCTCTTTCATCCAAATCTTTTGTCGCATCTTCGCTGACATTCGGAATGTCCGAAGTCAATTCCTCCATTCCGCGTTTTGTCTCACGAACCTCAAGAATATATTCATCGACATGGACAGAAGTAAAGATATCTTCCCGAACCATACGTTCGTTCAAGACAATTGCATCCTCATAGTTATATCCTTTCCAAGGCATATATGCAACCTTCACATTCCGACCTAAAGCCAATTCTCCATTTTGGGTTGAATATCCTTCCGTCAAAATATCGCCGGCTTTCACCCGTTGCCCACGACGACAAATCGGACGCAAATCTACCGTTGTAGACTGATTGGTCTTACGCCATTTCGGTATGTTATACGTTTTAACCGCATCTTCGAAACTAACAAAGTCTTCATCCGCAGTCCGATCATATTTTATCTTAATACAAGTTGCGTCAACATATACAACTTCACCTTCCCTCTCTGCAATAATTTGAGTCCGAGAATCGCGTGCCACTTGTGCTTCTATACCAGTTCCAACAATAGGAGCATCCGTACGTAACAAAGGTACTGCCTGACGCATCATGTTAGAGCCCATCAACGCACGGTTAGCGTCGTCATGCTCCAAGAAAGGAATCAAAGAAGCTGCAATAGAAGCAATCTGTTGAGGAGCAACATCCATCAAATCGACTTCCGAAGGTGCCACTACCGGGAAATCAGCTTCCAAACGAGCTTTAACACGTTCTCTTATGAAACGGCCGTTATCGTCCAAAGGAGCATTTCCTTGAGCAATTGTCTTATTTTCTTCTTCCTCTGCCGTATAATATTGCAATCCTTCCGGAGAAAAATCGACAACACCATCCACTACGCGACGGTAAGGCGTTGCGATAAATCCCAAATCATTAATCTTAGCATATACGCACAATGAGGAGATCAAACCGATATTCGGACCTTCAGGCGTTTCAATCGGGCACAAACGGCCGTAATGTGTATAGTGAACATCTCGAACTTCAAAACCTGCTCTATCACGAGACAAACCTCCAGGGCCCAATGCCGACAAACGTCTCTTATGGGTGATTTCTGCCAGCGGATTCGTCTGATCCATAAATTGGGACAATGCGTTCGTTCCAAAGAAAGAGTTTACAACCGATGATATTGTTTTGGCATTAATCAAATCGATTGGCGTAAAGACTTCGTTATCGCGGACATTCATTCTCTCACGCACAGTTCTGGACATACGAGCCAATCCGATTCCAAACTGATTGTATAATTGTTCGCCAACAGTTCTAACCCGACGGTTACTTAAATGGTCTATATCGTCTACGATTGCTTTTGAATTGATTAATTCAATCAAATACTTAATAATAGCAATAATATCTTCTTTCGTTAAAACTCTGATATTATCATCTATAGACAGACCCAATTTCTTATTGATCCGATAACGTCCGACATCACCTAAATCGTAACGTTTCTCTGAAAAAAACAGATTCGTAATAACCTCTCGTGCACTAGCTTCATCTGCTGGCTCCGCATTCCTTAACTGTCTATAAATATATAAAACAGCCTCTTTCTCCGAGTTACTTGGATCTTTTTGTAATGTATTATAAATTATAGCGCAATCTGAAATATTCTGCTCTTCTTTATGCAACAAAATATTCTGAGCACCCGATTCCAGAATAGCTTCTATGTTTTCTTCATCCAATATTGATTCGCGATCTATAATTACATCATTTCGTTCAATAGAGACAACTTCCCCCGTATCTTCATCAACGAAATCTTCCACCCAAGTTTTTAATACACGAGCTGCAAGTTTCCGACCGAGATTCTTCTTTAAATTTGTTTTGGTCACTTTTACTTCTTCTGCCAAACCAAATATCTCAAGAATATCTTTATCGCTTTCAAATCCAATCGCACGTAATAGTGTTGTTACAGGCAATTTCTTCTTACGATCAATATATGCATACATTACATTATTGATATCTGTTGCAAATTCTATCCACGACCCCTTGAATGGTATTATACGGGCTGAATACAATTTGGAGCCATTTGCATGTATACTTTGACCAAAGAAAACTCCCGGAGAACGATGTAATTGGGATACCACAACACGTTCTGCTCCATTTATGACAAAAGTTCCTTTTTCTGTCATATATGGAATCAGGCCTAAATACACATCCTGAACAACCGTATCGAAATCCTCATGTTCGGGATCAGTACAATACAATTTCAACTTTGCCTTTAAAGGAACACTATACGTCAATCCACGGGAAATACATTCATCAACCGTATAACGAGGAGGATCGACATAATAATCCAAAAACTCTAAGACAAAATTATTACGTGTATCTGCTATTGGAAAATTTTCTGCAAATACTTTATATAGTCCTTCTTTCTTTCTTTTCTCCGGAGGAGTATCAAGTTGCAAAAAATCTTGAAACGATTTCAACTGTACTTCAAGAAAATCCGGATACGGAAAAGAATTCTTAATCGAAGCGAAACTAATTCTTTGTTTTTCAGCTGTTGAAGACATCTAATAAAGGTTTTATTGAACTTATTGAAATTATAGACACAAAAAGGTTAAGAATCTTCCATTAAGAAGATTCTTAACCAAATCTCCTGTTTACCAGGTAGATTAATTATTTAAGCTCAATTTCTGCGCCAGCTTCTTCCAAAACCTTCTTCAATGCTTCAGCATCCTCTTTAGAAACACCTTCTTTTACTTTGCTAGGAGCTGCATCGACTAAATCTTTTGCTTCTTTCAAGCCAAGACCACAATGTTCTTTAACAGCCTTAACAACTTGCAATTTAGCAGCACCAGCTGATTTCAAAATTACATCAAAAGAAGTTTTTTCTTCAACTGCAGCTGCAGCACCAGCAGCAGGACCTGCAACAGCAACAGCTGCAGCAGCCGGTTCAATACCATATTCTTCTTTCAAAATAGTAGCCAACTCGCTAACTTCTTTTACGGTCAGGTTTACTAATTGTTCTGCAAAAGCTTTCAAATCTGCCATTTTCGTATGATTTAAATTGATTATTAACTAATTTATTTTATTTATCTTTCTTCCAAAGTTTTCAGCAAACCATGGATTGTTTGTCCAGAGGACTGCAAAGCCGAAATAACGTTCTTTGCCGGAGATTCCAACAAAGCAATAACATCGGCAATAAGTTCTTTTTTGCTCTTTATATTTACTAATTGTTCCAGGTTCTCTGCACCCAAGTAGAAGCTTTCTTGTACATAAGCAGCTTTCAACTGAGGTTTGCCATCCTCTTTCGCATCTTTAGTAAATTCTTTTATAAGCCGAGCAGGTGCATTTGCCACATGAGAAAACATAACAGCAGTATTTCCCTTCAAATAGTTTTCCAACGAAGAGAAATCGCCTTCTACGTTTTCAAATGCTTTCTTAAGCAAATTATTCTTTACAACAACAAGCTTAATCTCATTTTTAAAGCATTCCCGTCTTAATTGACTTGTCTTTTCAGCATCGATAGCTTCGATATCAGTCAAATAGAAATTAGGATATTCCTTTAATGTTGCTGTTAATTGCTCTATAATTATACCTTTATCTTCCTTTCTCATAGTCCAATTGTATTAAAGTTCATCAACTGATTTCGGATCGATTTTAATACCCGCACTCATCGTACTCGAAAGATAGATACTCTTTATATATGCACCTTTAGCAGCAGACGGTTTCAACTTAATCAAAGTCTGGATAAATTCCTTGGCATTATCTTGAATCTGATCTGCTGAAAAAGAAACTTTTCCAATTGACGTATGGACAATACCGGATTTATCTACTTTAAAGTCGATTTTTCCTTGTTTTACTTCTTTTACCGCATTACCTATTTCGTTAGTAACGGTACCACTTTTAGGATTCGGCATCAAACCACGAGGACCCAATACACGACCCAAAGCACCGATTTTACCCATAACCGAAGGCATTGTGATAATAACATCAACATCAGTCCAACCGCCTTTAATCTTTTCGATATACTCATCCAAACCTACGTAATCTGCACCAGATGCAGTTGCTTCTGCTTCCTTATCAGGAGTACATAATGCAAGAACCCGAACCTGCTTACCAGTCCCGTGAGGCAATGAAACAACACCCCTCACCATTTGGTTGGCTTTACGAGGATCAACACCTAAACGAACATCAACATCTATGGAAGCATCGAACTTTGTAGTGGTAATTTCCTTTACCAAAGCAGAAGCTTCTTTCAATGAATATGCCTTCCCTGCTTCAATTTTACTTAAAGCCAACTTTTGATTTTTTGTAAGTTTACTCATTTCAATTGAAGTTTTTAGTTATTACCCGGGAATGTTCCCTTTACTGTGATACCCATACTTCTCGCTGTACCGGCAACCATTTTCATAGCCGATTCAACTGTAAAGCAGTTTAAATCTTGTAATTTGTCTTCTGCAATTGTTTTTACCTGATCCCAAGAAACTTCTGCAATTTTCTTACGATTCGGCTCAGCAGAACCACTCTTCTGTTTCACAGCTTCCAATAACTGTATAGCCACAGGAGGGGTTTTAACGACAAAGTCGAAAGACTTATCAGCATAGTAAGTAATTACCACCGGCAACACTTTACCAGCCTTGTCTTGGGTCTTGGCATTAAATTGCTTGCAAAACTCCATAATATTAATACCCTTAGAACCTAAAGCCGGTCCTACTGGCGGAGAAGGGTTTGCTGCTCCTCCCTTAATCTGTAATTTGATTTGTCCAGCAACTTCTTTAGCCATTTTTCTAAAATTTAGATATATAAACAACAACGAAAGAACCCGTATCCCTCGTAACAGAAATACTATTCTTTCTCAACTTGCATATAATTAAGCTCTAACGGCGTTTTACGCCCGAAGACTTTCACCATTACCTTGAGCTTCTTTTTCTCGGCATTAACCTCTTCGATTACTCCACTGAAACCATTAAACGGACCAAACGTAATTTTTACATTTTCGCCCACAAAATATTGAATATCCAAATCTTCCGGAACTTCCTGCAACTCATCAACCGTACCCAATATACGGCTCACTTCTGAAGGACGTAAAGGAACAGGATTCTCAGACCCTCCCAAAAAACCGATAATATTCGGAATATTCTTCAATCGGTGGATAACTTCTCCCACTAATGCCGCTTCAATCAACACATACCCCGGTAAATAAGCTCTTTCTTTCATAACTTTTTTACCGTTACGCATCGAATAAGTTTTCTCAGTAGGGATCAGAACTTGAGATACGTACTCACCTAAATCGGTATTTTTAATCTCTGCCTCTAAATATTCTTTAGCCTTGTTCTCTTTGCCACTTATGGCTCTCAGAACATAAAATTTTTTTTGAACATCAGACATACTTAAAGAGATTAAAAGATTTTCTCATAAATGAAACGTACACCAACTTCGAAACAAGAATCAATCGCGAAAATAAGTACTGCAATTATAAGGGAAGCAAACATAACAACTACCGCACTATTAGATAATTCTTTCCGCGTAGGCCAAGAAACTTTATAAACAAGTTCGTTATAAGATTCCTTAATATATTTAAACACCTTCTTCATCGAATCTATAGATTTTAGCACGGAACGAGAGACTCGAACTCCCGACACCTGGTTTTGGAGACCAGTGCTCTACCAACTGAGCTAGTTCCGTAAATAGCCAGCCTTAACAGCTGGCTATCTTATTTCAAAAACTGATTAGTTTTCCAATTCTGTAATCTGACCTGCACCTACTGTACGTCCACCTTCACGGATAGCGAAGCGCAAACCTACATTACAAGCTACCGGATAAATCAATTCCACTTCAATGGTTACGTTATCACCCGGCATTACCATTTCAGTTCCTTCCGGCAAAGTGATTTCGCCTGTAACATCCAAAGTACGGATATAGAACTGAGGACGATAATGGTTGTGGAACGGAGTGTGACGTCCACCTTCTTCTTTCTTCAAGATATAAACCTCAGCTTTGAATTTAGAGTGAGGTTTAATCTGACCCGGGTGGCAGATTACCATACCACGTTTAACTTCATTCTTATCGATACCGCGAAGCAACAAACCTACGTTGTCACCAGCTTCACCTTGATCCAGCAACTTACGGAACATTTCAACACCTGTTACTACAGATTTCTTTCCGTCAGCGCCCAAACCAATAATCTGAACTTCATCACCAACTTTCACAACACCGGTTTCGATACGGCCAGTTGCTACTGTTCCACGACCAGTGATAGAGAATACATCTTCAACCGGCATCAAGAACGGTTTATCTATTTCACGCGGAGGAAGCGGAATCCATGTATCACATGCATCCATCAACTCCATGATTTTTTCTTCCCATTTCGGATCACCGTTCAAAGCACCAAGAGCAGAACCGCGAATGATAGGAGTATTGTCACCGTCGAATCCGTAGAATGAAAGCAATTCACGCATTTCCATTTCTACCAATTCCAACATTTCTTCATCGTCTACCATATCACATTTGTTCATGAAAACGACCAATTTCGGAACGTTTACCTGACGAGCCAACAAAATGTGTTCACGAGTCTGAGGCATCGGACCATCAGTTGCAGCAACAACGATGATAGCACCATCCATCTGAGCAGCACCTGTTACCATGTTCTTTACATAGTCGGCGTGTCCCGGACAGTCTACGTGTGCATAGTGACGATTTGCAGTCTGATACTCTACGTGAGCAGTGTTGATAGTGATACCTCTTTCTTTTTCTTCCGGAGCATTATCGATAGAATCGAAAGAACGTTGTTCTGAAAGACCTTTTTTTGCCAATACCGTAGTAATAGCTGCAGTCAAAGTCGTTTTACCGTGGTCTACGTGACCAATCGTACCAATGTTTACATGTGGTTTCGATCTGTCAAATTTCTCTTTTGCCATAACTTAAATATTCTTTATTTGATTAATGATCATATCCTAATCCAAATTATCGAGCCTAAACCGAGACTTGAACTCGGGACCTCTTCCTTACCAAGGAAGTGCTCTACCGCTGAGCTATTTAGGCAGTTTTGAGCGGAAGACGGGACTCAAACCCGCGACCCTCAGCTTGGAAGGCTAATGCTCTATCGACTGAGCTACTTCCGCTTTTGAAACCATCTTTTTCAACTTAAACGGTTGTGGGCAGTGATGGATTCGAACCACCGAAGGCGTAAGCCAGCTGAGTTACAGTCAGCCCCATTTGGCCACTCTGGTAACTGCCCTTTCAATCTTTTCTGAGCCTCTTGTCGGATTCGAACCAACGACCCCGAGATTACAAATCACGTGCTCTGGCCAACTGAGCTAAAGAGGCATATACAGCCGTTTCGATACAATCGAAAACGGCTGCAAATTTAAACATTATTTCTTATATACCAAATTTTTCACAACGCTTTTTTATTTAGACCTGCTTTTTTCTTTAAATCTAAGCAACTGTTTTTCTAATGCTTCAACACAAACATCTATTGATTCCTCAAACGAATCTGCAATTTTTTCCGCAAAGCACTCGCCATTTTTAATTTTCAAGCGGATACTTGCATGTTTGTTGTTTGCAGTTTCCGGTTTTACTACTTTCAGAATCACATCCGACAACAGAATACCATCAAAATACTGTTCCAGTTTTGAAACTTTCTTCTGAATAAAATTCTTCAACTGCTCTGATGCGTCAAAGTGAATTGTCTGAATTCTTGTTTCCATAAAAACCTCCTTTTTACTTTGCCCTTGGATGGGCATGATACATTCTTTTCAATTCCTCAAAGGTTGTATGCGTATAAACACTGGTGGAAGCAAGGCTGCTATGGCCTAACAACTCTTTTACAGCATTAAGCTCCGCGCCATTATTTAACATACTCGTTGCAAATGTGTGCCGTAAAACATGCGGGCTGCGCTTTGAAAGCATCGGAATATTATTTAAAGCACTTTTCACGACTTTATAAACGACATCAGCCGATATTTGTTGACCGTTTGCATTAACAAACAACCAGCCGTCAGTCTCTCCAACATCTCGCCTGCGCATTTCCCAATAATGTTCGATCTGTCCTTTCAGTCTTTGAGCGAACGGTATCAACCGCTGTTTATTCCGTTTCCCTGTCACTTTCAAGAGCATTGCCGACATATCCACATCCGAATCTTTCAGACCGGCAAGTTCAGAGCGACGCATTCCCGTGTCGTACAAGGTCTCTACAATCAAGCGGTTTCTTATCCCCTCAAAATCGTCTCCGAAAAAGTCTCCATCAAGGACTTCCAACATATCCTTTTCCTTTATAAAACAGGGCAAAGGTTTTTTCGTTTTCGGCCCGGAAAGTAAATGCAACGGATTTGAAGCTATTTTTTTGCTCTTCAGCAAATACCGAAAAAAAGATTTCAGCGCGCTCAACTTCCTATTTACCGACCTTGCCGACATTCTCTCATGCTCAAGCAAATAAACTTCCCATTGCCTGACGATGTCGGCATCGACTGTTTCCGGAGCAAATACACTGTCGATTCGTTCCTCGAAAAATGATCTGAACTCTTTCAAATCATTAGAATATGCTTCTATCGTTTTCTGCGAATAAGCACGTTCATATTTTAAATACCGAAGAAACTCCTCTGTCAACATATCCGCACATTAATATTTTATGCAACGAATATAAACAAGAATCCCCAGAAAAACAAATCCAATAAAAAAAATTATTCTTCGTTCTGGCGCAATTTCTGTACGTAAATTGCGTGCATCACTTGTTTTCTTTTCGTTACCGACGGTTTTTCGAATGCTTGACGATTTCTCAATTCTTTTACAATGCCGGTCTTTTCAAATTTACGTTTGAATTTTTTCAAGGCTTTTTCAATGTTTTCGCCTTCTTTCAATGGAACTACAATCATAATTTACTTTTATTTAATTTACTATACAATTTTCTTTTTCGCTCAATAATCCAATTCCTTATTCATTAAAGCCTAAGAATTTTTCAGGACGAACAACCTCCTTTCCTCAGTTTTGCCACAAATTTTCATTTATGGTCTGTTACCAACCGGCTATATCTCCCGAATTTTTGCCGACAAAAGTACAACTTTTTCCTTTCTCCACAATACTTTTTTTAAACATTCTCAAATTCATCTGTTTATTCTTCTTCAAAAATCCGGAATATTTTCTGATAGCGCCGCGCAAAAACAGGGAAAACTCCGCCGAAAGTCTGCCAAAACTTCCTGCGGAGTTTTCCCTGTTTTAATTTCTCTTTCTCAAAAAGAGTATTCTTTTGAACTAAACATTCTACTGTTGCTTCTTTACAGCGAATCTTCCTCGTCTTTTGTCAAATCCAGCTTTTCGTTGTCTCCTCCACGATCAAAATATTGCTTCCGCAAAGGATTTGCCGTAGCCTCCTTATACCGCCGACGATTGTTATACACATCGATTGCGGTATATAATGCCTGCCGGAACGAATCTTCCGAAGCCAAGTTCTTCCCGGCTATATCGTAAGCAGTCCCATGCGCCGGCGAAGTCCGCACAACAGGCAACCCTGCTGTAAAGTTTACACCGCTCTCCATAGCCAAGGCTTTGAAAGGGGCAAGCCCTTGGTCGTGATACATTGCCAGGACACCATCGAATGTCGTATACATCTCAGACCCGAAAAAGCCATCTGCCGCATACGGTCCAAAACTCATTATCCCCTCCTTTTCGGCTTCCGCCATCGCCGGCTTCAGAACCGTCTCTTCTTCTTTTCCCAACAAACCGTTATCACCGGCATGAGGGTTAAGGGCAAGCACTGCTATGCGCGGCTTTACTATCCCAAAGTCCTGCACCAACGAACGGTTGAACAACTTCAGTTTTAAAAGGACCGATTCCACCGTCACAGCAGATGCCACTTCCGACAACGGGATATGCCCTGTAACCAAAGCGACCCTCAGGTTACCGCTCATCAAAATCATCAAGGCTTTGTCTTTGTCCATGCCGAAACGCTCTTCCAGGTATTCCGTATGCCCCGGGAAATGGAATGATGCATTCTGTATGTTATGCTTGTTTATCGGAGCTGTCAACAAGACGTCGATAACACCTCTCTTCAAATCTTCAACTGCAGTTTCCAACGCCTTGAAAGCAGCTTCACCTGCGACTTCCGTCGATTGGGAAAGTTCGACTTTCAAATCCTCGGGAACACAGTTTATCATATTCACCCTGTTTGTTCCAGCATCTTCCGCTTTCGAAATAACATTCAAATTCACGGAAGGAAGGTTTAGCGCTTTCCGATGATAACCGGCAATTTTTGAAGAACCATAGATGACAGGTGTACACAATTCCGCCATCCGTGCATCTCCAAACGTTTTCAAAATGACTTCATATCCTATTCCGTTGATATCACCATGGGTAATTCCTACCCTGATTATTCGATTTTCCATTCTTATTCCTTATTACTAGAAAGACCAAATACGTCACCACTTATCTCTGTTCCTTCCGGGCGCAACGTAAACAAAGCAGCCTCTACCCGGCGGATGAAATTTCTTTTATCGGTTTCCGGCGCATAGACAAAACCTTCCGCAACTATTACACGCTGATTTTTTTCATCCAAAACGGTATGGCTGACAAACGGGCCGCCCATCATGTCTCCAACCATCGACCATAAACCTCGCATTTCTCCACAATACGTCCCGTTCAAGGTTATCGGAGTATAAGAGATTTCCGCCTTTTTCTCGGTCTGCATGTAAGAATTAGGGAAAGCCCCGGGCATATGTTGCTTCATCATCGAATCACGTTTTGCCACCAGATAGTCTTTTGTTAAAGTTTCTTTGTCAACATAGGGAAAGGAATATACCACGATATCCAAACGTCCTGTCCCGGCATTGTTTGATGCCCAGAAAAAATCGGTTGTATCCTTATAAGAAGTTATCGTAGCCGGAGCATTCAGTTCGTAACCGAATTTGGATTTCACATGCGACATCACCACCGGGCTATATTCGGAACGCAAAAAATCAACAGCACGCTGTATTTCTTCCTTTACATATCTATTCGATAAGACATTTTTATGCTGCGTCAAAAAATCCACGATTGCCTGCTGGTCCGGAGCATTCATTGCCAGAACCACCTGACCTCTCGCCCACTTGTCTTTCTCAACAGAAACACTCACTTTCGTATATACATCCGGATTTATTTTAACAACCAGAATATTCCGCACGTAACGCAAGAAGTTGTCAAAATGCTCAGGTTCAACATAAGTTATCTTCAACGAAGGCTCTATCTGCGGCAACCCGGGGACGTCCGAGCGCAAGTCCGCCTTTACCGATTCACCGGCAGCTCCGTCCCATACTGCCTTATCCATTACCACAACCACCTCATAAGCCAGACCCGTCGCCTTCGTCAACATCGGGCTGGAGCTGCAAGATACTGCAGCAAACAAAACAGACAACATCAAAGTCATCCCTGCAAATAATGTATATCTTCCCATAAGCCTAACAATATTTCCACAAATATAAATCAATTAATATTTCCACAAATATAAAATATTCCAATTTATTTTGTTTTACCCGATTTAGAAGTAGACAACATCCCGCACGCAGCAAAAATATCTTCGCCTCTCGATGCCCGGATTGTGCAAATCACGCCTTTCCTGTTCAGCAACTCCTGAAACCGGTTCATCTTGTCCAAATCGGAACTAAGTAAGGGCACACCGGGAATAGCATGAAAACGTATCAAATTCACCCGACAGGGAATCCCTTTCAACAACGCCGCCAAAGCATTTGCATGCCGCGGAGTATCATTTAAACCGTTAAACATGATATATTCGAAAGAGACACGTCGTTGGTGGGAGAAATCGTACTGCCTGATTAAATCCAACACGCCCTGCAAAGGAAAAACTTTCTCTACCGGCATAAGCGATAAACGTTCCTCCGGAAATGGAGAGTGCAAACTGACAGCCAAATGGCAATCGCTCTTCTCCAAAAACAGTTTCAGTCCTTTCATCACGCCGATTGTCGATACGGTTATTCGCTTCGGGCTCCATGAATATCCATAACTCGCCGTCAACACTTCCAATACTTTAAACAGATTCTCTGTGTTGTCGAGAGGTTCTCCCATTCCCATAAAAACGATATTTGTCAACATCCCGGATTCCGGCAATGCCTGTATCTGGTTTAATATCTGGTTCGCATTCAAATCGGAAGCGAATCCTTGTTTCCCTGTCATGCAAAACGAACAGTTCATCTTACATCCCACCTGCGAAGAAACGCAAAGCGTAGCCCTGTCGTCAGCCGGTATATAAACCGCCTCGACAAAACGATCCTTGCCTGCAGAGTACAGGTACTTTTTGGTGCCGTCCGCCGATTCCATACAACTGACGGGCGGTTCTACTCCCACTTCATAATTTTGAGACAAAAGAGCCCGGTTTGCCTTAGAAAGGTTTGTCATCTCATCAATGGATCCAACTTTTTTCTTATAAAGCCAATCGGCTATTTGCGAAGCGACAAAGCCGGACATGCCCAGATCTCCTACGAGTGATTTCAACTCATCCAGTGTCAAACCGAGTAAATATTTCTTTCCCTCCATAAAATCGTTACTTTTTCACCTGCAAAAATAAAAATAAAAAACGTAGATACCTGCAACAACAGATATCTACGTCTCCTATGTCTATTATTTTATATTCCTAATAAAAACGAATACGGTTATCTTCTATCTCCGATTTATTAATCAAAGACTGGATAGACTGGAACCCGAAACGGTACATGTTTGAAGCATTCAAATTCTGCACCACAGCGGCTTCATCAAATTCCTTATCCTCCTTTGTCCGCTGCACGACGGTAAACACATATACGCCGTTTGTCCCTTTCACCGGCTGGCTCAATTGGTTTTCTTTCGCCATAGACACTGCTGCGCTCAACCGAGGTTCCAAACCAACACCGGCAAGACGACGAGTACCGAAGTTAACAAACTTGACAGAATCTACCGATGCGCCCATCGCTTTAGCATATGCATCCAAGGATGTAAGATTCTTCGATGTCAGCTCTTCCACAATCTTGTCACCTTTCTTTTCAGCTTTCAAATCAGCTTCCAGCATCGGCGCTGCAGACCTCAAAGGACGGTATCCCTCTTTGATTGTTCCAAGCACTACGGCAACCACAAATTTATCGTCACACTCAAAGATTTCAGAAACATCCCCCTTGCTGCCTTGGAAAGCCCAACGGATAACCTGACGGGAATTCCGGATAGAACCTAAGGTTTGGTCTCCTGCCGAAATTGTCGCTCTCGAATTTACTGCATAACCGGCTTCTTTTGCTACATCTTCTATACCTTCCTTTTCGCTCAGCAACTCGGCATTATCGGCAACAAACTTATTCAAGTCGTTATAGATTTTGCTATAAGTGCTTGAACTAGGAGAAACTGTCATCTCTATATCCGCAATCTTATACTTGTAGACATTATCGGTTTTATCGGTAACTTTTACCAAATGCGTACCATACAATGACTTCACAACAGAAACTTTATTGGATTGAGCAGAGAAGATTGCGTTTTTAAAATCTTCATTGATTCCTCTTAACGCGGTAGCTTCGGTAAACCATCCCAACTCTCCGCCATTGGCAGCAGATTGGTCTACGGAATATTGTTTTGCTAATTCAGCAAAATCACCGCCCTTATCCAAAACAGACATCAAACTATCCGCCAGATGTTTGATTTCGTCATCCGTTTTCCCAGCCAACATGATATGGCTTACTTTTACCGAATCCGGCGCATATACCTTGTTTACTAACTTGAACATTCTGTACTTATCGTTTTCAAACACCGGTCCGTAAATATCTCCAACCAAAGCAGTCTCCGCAAATTTTCCCATCTCCGCATCCAATGCCGACTGAGCAAAGAAAGCGTCCATATAAGGCACTTCAGAATTGTCATTTACTACATCTGCTACATTTTCGTTACTCTTCAATTCCTCTTTGATAGCTTCAATATCGGCACTTGCCTTATCATAATCTTCCTTGCTTGGGCGTATATCTGCTGCAATGTATTTTATCACTTTCTCTTCTTTCTGCTTCAAGGTTTCCTTACGCTGCTCGTACAATTTTTTCAACTCCGATTCGCTTACCGTAATTGTCGAATCTGGAATTGTTGAATAAGCCTGCATCGCATACACAATATCGGAAGACTCTGCGCCACCGTCAAAAGCATCTTTTGCATCCAGCTTATTTGCCGACACAGCTTTACTGATTAAAGACATATACTTCTGCTCCAAACGTTGGCGTTTGATATTGCGTTCAAGAAATAACCAGAAAGCTTTTGCCTTATCTATCTCGGCTCTCTGTTCAGCAGTATAATTTGTTGTATTGTCATTAATCTGTTTCAAAAAATTCAGCAAGTACGTTTTGTCGAAAGTCCGGGTTTCCGGGTTTGTAAACTGCTGCATAATTACCGGAGAAATATTCTCTCCTTGTACCATATCAAACAGTTCTTCTGGACCTACTATCATTCCCAATTTTTCGGTCTCCTCATCCAATATAACTTCCTGCACAAAACCGTCAAAAACAGATTGACGAATCTGGGTCATGTATTCCTCTGGCAAACTCGACGCTCCATTTTGCATCTTATACATTTCAGCCATTTCATCAACACGAGCCTGATACTCCTGTATTTTCATCTCAGATCCGTTCACATCAATAACAAGCTCTTGCGACTGTCTAAAATACGTAGAGCCAGAATTCAGGAAGTCTCCAATAATAAAAGCGAACAAAGCCACTCCCACAATGGTAACCAGCAAGCCCGCTTTGCTTCTAATTTTTTCCAGCGTTGCCATTTATTTTATTTATTTTTTCAGTTTATAATCTACATTTAAGGGCACGAAGATAAGAAAAAAAAGAAATACTCTATCATTTAAAGCTTTTTTTTCTTAAATACATCTTTTTCCCCGGACAACAAAACGCCCAAGTTTCCACACAAACTACGCTTTGTCCGGATACCAACGGGCATTCCTGAGTCTCTTGGAGAAAGGAATCTCAATAAAAAACAATCTTGCACCAACAATACATGGGCACTACTTGTGCCGAATCAAACAAAAATTTCCACATATAATTATATATGTATAAGTCCTGCGGTCACGGCTTCTCCAGCTTACGTGCATTTTCAAAGTTCCGCATTTTACTGTTTAAACTATTGTTGCCTTGCTTCCTAGGGATTGCCCTGCGAATTGTATCTTGCCTTACCTGCATTCTTTTACCATTCACCGATTGCATAGGTGCTTTTACCTGCCCTCTCGGCTCCGGAACGACTACCGCTTTTTGCCTTACGGTATCCTCCAACACCGGTCCCGATCCCTTTTGTTGCAAAGAATCCGGCTCTTTTGTGCTTTCATCAATGTCAAAAGAGCCTTTAGAATCCAGAATTTCATACTGGGACATATCCTGATTTGATTCAAATCCAACGCCTAAAACGACTTGTCCCTCCTGCTCTATCCGGATAAATTGATCCGAATAAATAAGTTCTTTCTTTTGGTCCCAATACAACAAGGAAGTCTCGAACTTCTCTCCCTGCAAATTTTCCACATGGACATTTCCCACCAATTTCCAAAGAGATTTTTTAGAATAGTAATAAGCTGTGTCCGCCTCTATGCTTGCTTCCGTATTAAATAACGTATCGAACTTCTCCACGTAGATTTTTTTCGGGAAATACCAATAAGGCTCTGCCGCTTTGTCAAACATCAACCACTCTTTTGCTGTCATCCGGTATTGGGTTATTCCGGAATCGGAAATGAGAGACGACACATCCGTTGCCTTCATCGTATAAGTACTGTCCGGATTGAACACTAATGCCACAGTCTCTTTTGCCTCTTTTTTACACGAGACCACAGAAAACAAAAAAAACATAACAACCACCCACAGAGGAATGGCTGTTATGTTTATGCTTATATTGGTTTTAAACTTTTGAATATTCCAAAAATTCATATTACCGGATCGTTACACGCTCTCCAATCCATCCGCCAATAGTAAAAGATTTTCCCTTTTCAATGTCTGGATGCATAAAAATATCCTCGTTTGAAGGTAAGTGTCCACGATAAGTCGCAATCATTTTATTTGCAGTTTCAGTAAGAGACTCATCTGCTTGTTTAGCTTTTTCAAATTGCTCGATTGCAGCATAATACACGCACTTAGCCAATACTGCATCATTCGGATAAACAGATTGAGCGCTGGCTGCATACATCGTACCTAAGAGGATATGCGCTGCTCCGTTATTAGGATTCGCTTCCAATGCCTTCAAGCAATTCTGCTTTGCTTCCGGATAATTTTTCTTTTCATTCAAGATTACTCCTATCAAATAATAATCTTCCGACTTATTCACGTTATCCGTTTCCATATTTGCTGCTTCCGTGAAGAACTTTATGGCAGTATCGTAATCATTCTTTTTATACGCCTGCTTAGCCAAACCAACAGCAGACTCAGCCGTCGGCTCAATTGCGTGAGCATAACCGGAAGCTGCAAAATAAGCCTCTATCTCCTGGCATTTGGAACGTCTCAGCAATGCAATAGTTTGTTTCAAGAAATCAATATTCGATTTATTCTGTTCTATTTTATCTGCATACAAATTCTGCAAAGTCTCGCAGTCTGCCGCACCACTTGCTGCAAAGGCATCTTCCATTCCGGAAATATAAATATTCAAATTCTTAACTGTCGTTTCGCTTCCGGCAGCTTCTGCTGCTTTTAACTGAGAATTCAATATATCCGAAGCCTTTAAATAATCCTGGATGTACTGTTCTTGCTTATTCGGATCGGCCATCATCACTCTCATTGAAGCAAAAGCGAACGATGAAACAGCCAACGGGTCTGTAGAATTGCCGAATTCGTCAACAACTTCTTTCAACCAACCGTAAACCTTTGCATAATCAGACTCTGTACCCTTGTATTGCATATAGTCCTGAGCCTTACGAGCTACAATCCAATCCTTACGATATCTTTTATCATCTCCGAAATATTTCACGCGTTGGTCATATACTGCCATCAAATCATCAATCAACGCAGCCTTCTTGGTCGCGTCAGTTTCATTCTTGATCAGCCATTCCATGATTTTCACGCCATACAGATAAATATCCTTTGTTGCTGCCGGACATTCTGTATAAGCAGCTTTCCACGGCTCATAAGCGTCTTTATAATTCCCGGCTTTAGCGTAAGGTGCAAACAAACTGATATTTGTAATACAACGAATACTGTCCTCTCCCGAACCGAAACGAGTACCATTATCAACGCCTTTTTGGGCATAGGCACCAAATGCACTCATGGCGCATCCTGCAGTCAATAATAACAATCTGAATTTCATATTCCTTTTTCTTTATATAACTTTTATCATTAATTCAATTTTCTCTTATCAAACCAGCGTTCACTAAACGAATAGTTCAATGTAAAACGGAAATATTGTTCATCAATCATTGTCCTTATTTCAGGTTTTATCTTCACATATTCAAACGACACATTGACCAAGGACTCTTTTCCCCAAAAGAAGTCTCGTATGGGGAAACCGAATCCGACACTCACGCCATACTCCTTATATCCGCAATCCCTGACCGCGTCTCCGTCTTGCATTCTTACATTTATATATGAATCGCTATAATGGATTCCAACTCTATACCGAATCCTGTTAAAATATAATTTCTTCATATGATTCGGAATAAACTCAAGTCCGGCACCAATCCGGAGCCTGTTTTTATATTGTCCCTCTTCATCCAAGAAAAGAGCGTTTTCCCAATTTTCATACAGCACATCAATTCCAGCCATCATTTTATTCTCTTTCGTATAAGAGATACCCGCTCCGAAAGAATTCGGCAAATCCACTGCCAAACCTGTAATCGTATCAGCTTGTACATCCGAAGAACTCGACGAGCCCTGCAAATATTGCTGCGTAACATTATACATCTTCGCGTTCATCCTGTTCGAGGGAGAATAAACAAATCCCACCGTAAATTTCTCCGTTTTGCTAAACGGCTGCGTATATTGGACTCCAAATTCCATTTTCACGTCACGGATATTTATCTCCTGGCTCCTGTACACAGAATAACTTCCCGATGTTGAGGGGAAAATAATGTTTTGCTCATGCGTAATATCCCCAAACAAAAAACCGATATTCGCACCGATAGCCAAACGATTCCGCCAAATATCGTAAGATATTCCGCCGTACAAGTCACTTAAACCGCCGCTACCCACAAACTGTTCAGTATAAGAGACGCCTTCATCGGTCGTCCTGTCCGCACCAAAGTCATATCCGACAAAAGAATAAGGCAACAACCCGACACTCATGGCCAGACCTTTCATTATCGGGAATTGCATCGCCAAATATTCTATATTGCCATTCATGCTTTTCTGCTTATTTATCCCGTCATTATACCAGAAAACCTGGCCCGACGCTCCAAAATCAAACATAAATGTCAAAGAATCCAAACTACTATAGGAAGCCGGATTCATAGGGTTGATTTGTTTCGAGGAACGTAATCCATAACCTATTCCTCCCATTGCACGCCCTGCTCCAAACGAACGGTCTGCCAACAATCCCAATCCGTAACGCGTGTACGGAGAATTAGTATTATTTTGTGCAAACGTGCAAATTTGCGAAAACAGCAAAAGGCATATCAGCCCGACTTTATTAATTTTCAACATTATTTTCCAAGATCTTATTTAATCCTATCAACACTAAATTAATAACTGCAAAGATGATATTTTTTAAGCGTCTTTCAAAATAAAAAAAACGACAGCCCGTTAAAAAAACCAAAAGACTAAAACATTTTAGCTCATCCCGGCATCTGTCAACTTAAGAATACCTCATCTTTGTTTCTCTGTGTCTGCACGATAAATATAAGATTACAACTTTCAACAAAACATTTCTTACCTTTCCATTGATGGCAGTCCAAATACATTCATCAATTACGGTGCAAAGAAACACAATTTTACGGACATGACAAACAAAAAGTGCTCTATATCTTTTTCATCAGACCTAAACCGGAATCTATAGAAACCGGCAATTGGAAGAAAGAAAGCATAGGCAAAACTTTTTTAGTTTATTTTATAATCGCCGCTTTTTGCGTATTTTTGCGCATGATTTATCAAATAGAACTCATAATGAAAAGAATAATGGCATCAATCATGACAGTTTTGACCTTGTCGGCCTGCACAGGTCAGCACGCTTCTGAGGAATTATCTCCCAACGATGATTTCAACTATGTAGTAGACCAATTCGCTGATTTGCAAATATTGCGCTACAAAGTTCCGGGATTTGAATCATTGACTCTCAAACAAAAGCAGCTTCTCTACCATCTCTCGGAAGCAGCGCTGATGGGACGCGACATTTTATACGACCAGAATTGCAAATACAATTTAGCCATCAGACGGACATTGGAAGCAATCTATACTAATTATAAAGGGAACCGGGATGATGCCGAGTTCAAAGCTCTGGAAACATACCTTAAACGCGTATGGTTCTCCAACGGAATCCACCATCATTACGGAGAAGAGAAGTTCCGTCCGGGATTCTCTGCTGAGTTTTTCAAAAAATGCGTCGAGTCTATCGATGCCTCCAAATTACCTTTAAGAGAAGGCGAGACAGTTTCCCAATTGGTTGCCGAACTTTCTCCTGTTATCTGCACACCTTCCGTCTTGGGAAAGCGCACTGTCCAAAGCGGCGATGCCGACGTTATTAAAGTATCTGCCAACAATTACTACGAAGGCGATTTAAGCACAAAAGAAGTAAACGACTTCTATACGAAATTAAAAGGCAACGACACCATAACCCCTCCCTCCTATGGGCTAAACAGCCGGTTGGTGAAAGAAAATGGGAAAATTTACGAAAAAGTATGGAAAGTTGGAGGTTTATATTCTGCCGCCATTGAAAAAATCGTGGCTGAACTGGAAAAAGCTGCTGCCTTCGCAGAAAATGACGCACAAAAGAAAATCATCGACACCTTGATTGATTATTACCGAACCGGAGACCTGAAAACATTCGACGCATACTCTATCTTATGGGTAGAGGACACCCGGTCGGAAGTAGACTTTGTAAACGGATTCATCGAAACATACGGAGACCCGTTAGGGCGCAAAGCCAGCTGGGAATCAACGGTGAACTTCATAAACAAAGAAGCGACTACCCGGACAAAAATCGTAAGCGACAATGCCCAATGGTTTGAGGATCATTCTCCGGTAGACAAGCGGTTCAAGAAAGAAACGGTAAAGGGTGTAAGCGCCAAAGTCATCACTGTCACGATGCTTGGTGGCGATTGTTACCCGGCAACACCTATTGGAATCAACCTGCCAAATGCAGACTGGATTCGCCGTGACCACGGTTCAAAATCGGTTACAATAGAAAACATCACCGAAGCATACGACAAAGCGTCTTTAGGAAACGGATTCAATGAAGAATTTGTATGGAGCGACACGGAACGGAATGCCATAAAGAAATACGGATTTATCACAGACAACCTGCATACTGACCTGCATGAATGCCTTGGGCATGCTTCAGGAAAATTACTGGATGGAACAGATCCGGATATTTTAGGGGCATACAGCTCCACGTTGGAGGAAGCACGCGCAGACCTGTTCGCCCTTTATTACCTGGCAGACCCCAAACTTCAGGAACTTGGTTTGTTGGCTGACCCGGATGCTTACCAGGCCGAATATTACAAATACATGATGAACGGGCTGATGACCCAGCTTGTCCGTATTGAAAAAGGGAAAAATATAGAAGAAGCCCACATGCGCAACAGGCAATTAATTGCGAAATGGGTATTCGAGAACGGGCAAAACGAAAAGGTTGTCGAACTAAAAAAACGCGATGGAAAAACATTCGTCGTAGTAAACGATTACAAAAAGCTAAGAGAATTATTCGGGAAACTATTAGCTGAAGTCCAACGGATAAAAAGTGAAGGCGACTATGAAGCCGGAAAGAATTTAGTAGAAAACTATGGCGTGCAAGTAGATCATGCTTTACACGCAGAAATATTGGAACGATATGCCAAATTGAATCTCGCACCCTACAAAGGCTTTGTCAACCCGGTCATGAAAGAGGTTAAAAATGCCCAAGGAGAAGTAACAGACATTGTCCTCGATTATACCGAAGGATATACCGAACAGATGCTGAGATACAGCAAGGATTATTCATTTTTACCTACATATAATTAATAAGGCAATCCGATGAACGAGACCCTTCGCGACATAAGGACCCAACTCCGCCTGAACATGAACGGCGTAATCTCTTCAAGCATGAGGGAAAAAGGGATGAACTACCGTTTGATTTTCGGCGTTCCCCTACCGGAAATCAAATTAATCGCCACACGTTATAGGCAAGATGCCGAATTGGCACAAGCCTTATGGAACGAAGATATCCGGGAATTTAAAATATTGGCCACATTATTGATGCCGGAGCAAGAGATGAACCTTGCTCTGGCACAACAATGGGCTAAAGAAATCCCCTATCCTGAAATTGCATCGGCTTGCTGTTCTTTCCTGTTTTACAAAACAACGTGCGCGGAAGAACTTATCGCATCATTCATCACCGGGCAACCGGAACCGAAACAACCTGCAATCGCTTACTTAACAGCCGGACAGATACTGCTGCATAAAAAAAGTCTCACTCCACAGTTGCTGGGCCTGTTGAAAAAACAAGCGTTGACTATCATGAACGGAACGGCAGACTGGAACACAAAACAAGCTGTCATTTTCTTCTTAAAGCAATACGGTCGAATCTCTCCCTGCAATTCCCAAGAAATATTATCGATTGTCGAGCCATTAAAAGAAGCCGAATCTCCGGAGTTACAAGAGTTTTATAACGACCTTGCCTTCGAATTCGAATATTATTTCCAAAAGAAAGAATAACTGTCAAACATAAATTCATATATTTGCAATAACAGCCGTCAGACAAACAGACGTCTTTTCCAGAAGATCGCCGTTTTTTTCTGACACACCTGAATTATTAACACCATTGACAGGAAATTGCTATCCTTCACCAACCTAAAAAGTGAAGCCAATTCTTCCTATCATTAAATTAATGAATTATATGATGAAAAACAACATGAAAAAGATTTTTTTCATATTCCTTGTCACAGGTTTATTCTCTTGCGGGAATAAAAACAACCAGGATTCCCAGGCAAACATCCCAGATAATACAGTTCATGAACAAACAGAGGGAACTCCTTCCAGAAAACCTTTTGAAGGATTTGAATGGGTAAAAACTACCGGCTCCGGAATAAGTTTGATGACCCAGAAAAATGACCATATACGATTAATCGCAGACCCGGCACTGCCAGGCATCGTAATGGTCAGGGACGAAACGCCCGTTCCACAGAGAAAAATTCAGATATTCGACTTGGAAAACAAAGAGATCACAGATGTCCTCCGATACCTGGAGACAACCGATGGCTGGGACAAATCACAAACATGCCAGTTCCAAGAGATGGAATCAAATCGTCCGGACGTCCGCAGGTATATCATGATACCCAATGGCGAATATGCCAAACAAATAAGCGAACTTATGGAAAAAGAGCCGGTACCATCCACCTGCAACGGTTGGGGAGTCGGCAATAGCGGTCAACGATTTTTCGAAATACATAAAAGCAACCCCGACAAAGCTCTGTTCATTGAAATCGGGCAAGAAATGCCTTTGTTCGATGAAAACAGCATCCGGTTCACCACTGAGACATCATCCGGTTTGTCAAAAGACATACTTTATACCCTAAGTGGCACATTGCGCATAGGGCACGAGACTCGTTCATTCAAGCCGGAAAACAGCAATGATGAATTTTGGGTTGTTGACAAAACCGGGAAACTCTATACCTTATATGATCAAGTAACAAAAGGGACCAAGAACGGTGAACCGATAAAGGCGACGCTCAAAGTCGAATACAACGGCAAATGGAAAGACGGGTTCGCTGCCAGTTACGCAGGAGTCTACTTTGTCCGGGAAATCATCAGTCTGGAAAAATAAGGAGACGTAAACAGAACCGGGAAATTGCTTGGTAAAACGGATGCAAAATCGGCGTTTGCCATCCATGAAAACCGCAAGCGTTTTTTTGCATATCAAATAAATCACTACCTTTGTGGCAGATGGAATTATCGGAATGGTCAGTAAAGATTCATATAAAGGTTTGCGCAAAAAGCTCGATGACTTTTTAGAGCTGAACAATCTCCGTAAAACGGAAGAAAGATACGCCATATTCGACCGGATATGCACCTTTCCAAGCTATTTCGATATAAAGCAGCTATATGAACAAATGGAATTTTCCAATTTTCATGTAAGCAGGGCTACGCTATATAACAGCATAGAAATTTTTATTGCTTCCGGTTTGTTGGTAAGGCATCAGTTCGGTTCAAACACCATATTTTTCGAGTTGAAACTTTTGGCCGACAAACATATTTATATGATTTGCACCAAATGCGGATCAGTGATGGAAGCGTCCAGGGATTCTTTGGACTTCAATCTGGCAAATCTCAGATTTCGGCGATTTACTCCGGAATCCTACAATATATATATATATGGATTATGTAGCAGATGCCGATACGCTTTACGAAAGAAATTATCGAAAGAAAAATATTAACCAATATACAAGAAATGAAAGTAGATGTACTGTTAGGTTTACAGTGGGGAGATGAGGGCAAAGGCAAGATTGTCGATGTACTGACTCCCAGATACGATGTTGTCACCCGCTTCCAAGGCGGACCGAATGCGGGACATACATTAGAGTTCAACGGAGAAAAATATGTATTGCGCTCCATTCCTTCAGGAATTTTCCAAGGAGGAAAAGTCAATGTTATAGGGAACGGCGTTGTCCTTGACCCGCTTTTGTTCAAACAAGAAGCAGAAGCTTTGGCTGCAAGCGGTCATGATATCACCAAACAGCTATACATTTCAAAAAAGGCGCATTTGATTTTACCGACACACCGCATTCTGGATGCTGCATACGAAGCGTCTAAAGGGTCAGGAAAAATCGGAACAACCGGAAAAGGCATCGGCCCGACCTATACCGACAAAATCAGCCGCAACGGTGTCCGTGTAGGTGATTTACTTCATAACTTTTCCGAAAAATATGCTGCTGCCAAAGCACGTCACGAGGCAATCCTGAAATCTTTAAATTACCAATACGACATTACTGCATTGGAAAAAGAGTGGTTTGACGCACTGGAATACTTGAAACAGTTCAAGTTAATCGACAGCGAACACGTAATAAACGGATTCTTGAAAGACGGGAAATCCATTTTGGCAGAAGGCGCACAAGGGACAATGCTTGACATCGACTTCGGTTCTTACCCGTTTGTCACCTCATCAAACACCATTTGTGCCGGATGTTGCACAGGATTGGGAATATCTCCCCGTAGCATCGGAGACGTTTATGGAATCTTCAAAGCATATTGTACACGCGTTGGTAGCGGTCCGTTCCCAACCGAATTATTCGATGAAACAGGCGACAAAATCGGTGCGCTCGGACATGAGTTCGGAGCTGTAACCGGACGGAAACGCCGCTGCGGATGGATCGACTTGGTTGCTTTGCGTTATGCAGTCATGATTAACGGAGTAACTCAATTAATCATGATGAAGAGCGACGTCTTGGATTCGTTTGATACAATCAAAGCTTGTGTAGCATACAAAATCAACGGAGAAGAGACCACCGAGTTTCCATTTGAAATAAACGACTCCGTTGAACCTGTTTACGTAGAAATTCCCGGATGGAATACAGACATGACAAAAATGACCAGCGAAGACGAATTTCCGGAAGAATTCAATGCTTACCTGACATTCCTGGAAGAAGAGCTGGGAGTTCCTGTCAAAATCGTTTCTGTCGGTCCGGATCGCGAACAAACAATCATCCGATACACCGAAGAATAACCTATATATCTTACAAAATGGCAGAAAAGAAATCATTTTCTGCCATTTTTTTGTTTATGGTAAAGTATTTGTATATTTGAAACCGTAATTATTAACAATAAGAAATATGGGAATTTATTGGATTATATTTATTGGTTTCGCTTTGTTAAGCTGGCTCGTTTCATCCCGCTTGCAAAGAAAATTTGAAAAGTATTCACAAATTCCGTTACCAAACGGAATGACCGGACGCGAAGTTGCCGAAAAGATGTTACATGAAAACGGCATTTACGATGTAAAAGTGACTTGTACTCCAGGACATCTGACAGACCATTACAACCCGATGAACAAAACTGTAAATCTAAGTGAATCTGTTTATCATAGCAACAGCATCGCTGCCGCCGCCGTTGCCGCACACGAATGCGGGCATGCCGTTCAACATGCAACCGCATACGCTCCTTTGAAAATGCGTTCGGCATTGGTACCTGTCGTAAGTTTTGCGTCGAACATCATGACTTGGGTTTTATTGGGAGGAATGCTATTACTCCATTCGTTCCCTCAGCTATTGCTGTTTGGCATAATCCTGTTTGCATCGACAACATTGTTTAGTTTTATCACTTTACCGGTAGAAATCAATGCAAGTCAACGCGCTTTGGCATGGTTAAGCCGCGCCGGCATCACGAATGTGTACACACACGACAAAGCCGAGGACGCTTTGCGCTCGGCGGCATACACATACGTAGTGGCAGCATTGGGTTCTTTGGCCACATTACTCTATTATATCATGATATTTTTGGGCGGAAGAGACCGGGAATAACTTTTTAACATAATATAAGACAGAAAGCCGGGAATCATAAGGTTTCCGGCTTTCTGTCTTATATTATTCCGGACAATCCAGAGAAAACGATACTTTTCCATCATTATCAAAGCCATTGCAAAAACACGCCCAAAGAGCTCCCCTTTAGCATAATAGGTATTTTTATCATTACTTTTCCTTTGTGGTTACAAATGTTTGATTACTTTTGCAGACACAAGGAACTAATAAAAATTCCATTGAAAAACTAATAGAGAAATAAGAAAATGGGTTTAAGAATTATTGTATTAGCTAAACAAGTCCCCGATACAAGAAATGTAGGAAAAGACGCAATGAAAGAAGACGGAACCATCAACCGTGCCGTACTTCCTGCTATTTTCAATCCGGAAGACTTGAATGCACTTGAACAAGCTTTACGCTTAAAAGAGGCTTATCCGGGAACAACCATCTCACTACTTACCATGGGTCCCGGACGTGCTGCCGAAATTATCAGAGAAGGTTTATATCGTGGTGCAGACAATGGTTATCTATTAACCGACCGAGCATTTGCAGGAGCTGACACATTGGCAACTTCCTATGCATTATCCATGGCAATCCGCAAAATAAAAGATTACGATTTAATCATTTGCGGACGGCAAGCGATTGATGGCGACACTGCACAAGTAGGTCCACAAGTGGCAGAGAAACTCGGCTTAAGCCAGATTACTTATGCCGAAGAAATCACAAAAATCGATAATGGCAAGGTAACTGTAAAACGCCGTTTGGAAAAAGGTATTGAAACAGTAGAAGGTAAACTCCCGATAGTAATCACTGTTAACGGGACAGCAGCGGAATGCCGGCCGAGAAATGCCAAATTGGTCCAAAAGTATAAACATGCAAAGACCTCCACAGAAAGGAAAGAGACCCCGGGATATGAAGAGTTATACGATGCCCGTCCTTATCTGAACCTTGCTGAATGGAGCGTGGCGGATGTCAACGCCGATACAGCCCTTTGCGGGTTATCCGGCTCTCCTACAAAAGTAAAAAAGATAGAAAACATCGTATTCCAAGCAAAAGAAAGCGTTACTTTGGACTCTTCCGATGAAGCTATCGACAATTTAATGAAAGAATTAATCGCAAATCACACAATTGGATAATATCATGAACAATTTATTTGTATATTGCGAAATAGAAGACGGCTGCGTTGCCGATGTAAGTCTTGAATTACTTACCAAAGGACGTTCATTGGCTAATACTCTTGGTTGCAAGATGGAAGCCATTGCCATAGGACATGATTTAGATAATATAGCTCCTCAAGTATTTCCTTATGGAGTCGATACATTACATATATTCGATGATGCCCGGTTATATCCATACACTTCCCAACCGCATACAGCAATCTTAGTAAAACTATTTAAGGAAGAAAAGCCGCAAATAGCTCTGATGGGCGCATCAAGTATCGGAAGGGATTTGGGACCGCGTGTATCTTCTGCTGCTGGGAGCGGTCTAACAGCCGACTGTACCTCGTTAGAGATAGGAGACCACGAAGAGAAGAAAATTGGTAAGGTTTATCATAACCTGCTTTACCAAATCCGGCCTGCTTTCGGAGGAAATATCGTTGCGACAATCGTCAATCCCGAGTGCCGTCCACAAATGGCTACGGTTCGTGAAGGCGTAATGAAAAAAGAGATTTACGATGCGGACTACAAAGGAGAAATAAAGAAGCACAACGTTGCCGATTATGTAAGTGATTCCGATTTCGTTGTTACGGTCATCGACCGGCAAATGGAAAAAAGTAAGGTAAATATCAAAAGTTCCCCCATCATTGTCGCCGGAGGCTACGGAGTGGGTTCCAAAGAAAATTTCCAAATGTTATATGATTTAGCATCCGTTATCGGAGGTGAAGTCGGAGCATCGCGCGCTGCTGTAGACGCAGGTTTCTGTGAACATGACCGTCAAATCGGACAAACGGGAGTAACCGTCCGTCCGAAACTGTACATTGCTTGTGGTATTTCCGGACAAATCCAACACATTGCCGGAATGCAGGAAAGTTCCATCATCATATCCATCAACAACGATCCGAACGCTCCGATAAACAGCATTGCCGATTACGTTATAAACGGAACAGTAGAAGATATTATACCTAAAATGATTAAGTATTATAAGAAGAACACGAAATAATTATGGCAAATTTCTATACAGATAACCCAAGTTTAAAGCACCACTTACACCATCCCTTGATGAGACGTATAGTGGAACTTAAAGAGCGCAATTACGCCGACAAAGATAAATTTGATTATGCGCCCGTTGATTTTGAAGACGCAATGGACAGCTATGAAAAAGTTTTGGAAATTGTCGGTGAAATCTGCGGAAACACCATAGCTCCCAATGCAGAAAGCGTTGACCAGGAAGGTCCTTCTGTCAAAGACGGTCGCGTGACTTATGCAAAAGGAACACAAATCAATCTGGACGCTGTTCGGAAAGCAGGATTAATGGGTATTGCCATGCCACGCCGATACAACGGACTGAATTTCCCAATCGTGCCCTACATCATGGCAGCCGATATGGTATCACGAGCTGATGCCGGCTTTGAAAACCTTTGGGGGCTGCAAGACTGCGCCGAAACTCTTTACGAATTCGGAAGCGAAGACCAGCGCCAGCGTTATTTGCCCCGTGTATGTGGGGGAGAGACCATGTCTATGGACTTGACAGAGCCTGATGCAGGTTCTGATTTGCAGTCGGTCATGCTGAAAGCCACTTATAACGAGAAAGACAACTGCTGGTACTTGAACGGCGTTAAACGTTTCATCACTAACGGAGATTCAGATATCCATCTGGTTTTGGCGCGTTCAGAAGAAGGTACACGCGACGGACGCGGTCTCTCCATGTTTATTTACGACAAACGCAACGGAGGAGTCAATGTCCGCCGTATAGAAAACAAGATGGGAATCAAAGGTTCTCCCACATGCGAGCTTGTATTCCGAAACGCAAAAGCTGAACTTTGCGGAGACAGGAAATTAGGATTAATCAAGTACGTCATGGCGTTAATGAACGGAGCCCGTCTGGGAATCATGGCACAAGCAGTAGGTCTGAGCGAAGCTGCTTATAGAGAAGCATACGCTTATGCCATCGAACGTAAACAATTCGGTAAGGCTATCATTGAGTTCCCTGCTATCTCCGAAATAATTTCGTTGATGCGCGCAAAAGCCGATGCTTCACGGGCAATGCTTTACGAAACAGCTCGTTTGGTAGATATCTATAAAGCTCTCGACGATATTTCCAAGGAGCGTAAACTGACTCCCGAAGAAAGAGCCGAATACAAAAAATACAGTAAACTGGCAGACGCTTTCACCCCAATGGGAAAAGGCATGACGACTGAATATGCCAACCAGAATGCGTACGATGCCATCCAAGTTCACGGAGGTTCCGGCTTCATGAAAGATTATACTTGCGAACGGCTCTACAGAGATGCTCGTATAACCAATATCTACGAAGGGACAACGCAGTTGCAGGTTGTCGCTGCAATCCGCCACGTAACAACCAACACATACCTGAACCGCATCAAAGAATATGAAACAATGGATTTCAAACCGGAATTGGGTGACTTAAAACAAAAGCTGGTTGCCATGACCGGGTTATTTGAGAATGTAGTCAACATGGTTACGGAAACAAAGAATAGCGAATACATCGATTTCCATGCCCGTCGGTTGGTTGAAGCAGGAGCCCATTGCGTTATGGGATATTTATTGCTGTTAGATGCAAACGAAGACGATAGTTTCCGTCGTTCTGCCGAAGTTTATATCAACTATGGGCAAGCGGAAGTTGATAAAATCTATGCCTTTATCAGCAAATTCAAGCATGAAGATATTTCTTATTACAGACATCAAGCTTAACAGCCGAAATATCTAAAAGAGAAAGAGCCGGAATGAAAATTCCGGCTCTTTTTACTTCCCCCTCAGCAAAGAGTGTTCCTAATATATGCTGAAATCGGTCGGTTTTATTACAAAGCCTACCCGTAACATGCTTTTATGTTGGTTATATTCCAGCAGATTCTCCGCATAACCATTATAATATTGCACAAAAAAATACTGATTGTCTTTTTTCCAAAACTTATAACTAAACTCCAATTGCACATTCCACCGGAACCACTTCAAGCATTTTGTCAGAATAACGCCACAATTAAGACGGCGGTTGTTCGAACGATAATTGGCAGCCAGCTGGAATATCCCGGCATATTCCAGCAAATCTTGATTATTCTCCCCATCCACAATAGGGATCCAAGCTTTAAACTGGGTCTCCCAATTCGGTGTCAATGCCACTGCCGCCGCAAGCGTAATTTTATTCCAACTACGGGACGCCGTTGTATCTTTTCCGTTCGATTCATGCTCAATCATCAGGTAACCTTTCCCGATATATTTGTTTTTATGTATAATCAGACGCCCCAAGCCTATTCCTGGATTAAAATTCAAATCCCGCATCGGCAACGACTCCTGCAAAACATTCCAAAAAGCTTTCTGCGTAAACTGTAGAAACAAATAGGTATCAAAAGGCAAACGGCTCTTTGTCAGCCGCTGGCTTATGCTCAACTGAAACTTTATATCCGAATTATAAACTGTAGGTTTCCCGCCTATCGTTGTCCCTCCAATAAAATAATTATCCTTAAACAAAGAAAAATACGGCATGTTATCCAATATCTCCCTCACACTATCCGCATTATATGTTTGCTGAAAAATCTTATTTCCAATACCGGAACGCGGCTTGGTGGTCGATGTCTCCTGCGCCATAACCATCTGTACGAGAAGAAACGACAAAACACAAATTAAAATGGAAAATCTCCCTACATTCATCCTTACGACAATTAGATTTCAAGAAAACAAATATGGTTGCAAAAGTAAAAAATGACACACAGCTTCCATTCGTCTATTTTACAGTTTTTTCCAACAGAAAGCAATATGAAAGGGAAACCCGGATTTTACCCGAGTTTCCCTTCCCGCCAGTAATAAATTCAATTCCTATTCCAAAGCAGCTAAAGCAGCTTCATAATTTGGTTCATTGGTTATTTCCGGAACCAATTCGGTATAAACGATTGTACCTTCCTCATCCACGACAATCACACCGCGTGTCAATAAGCCTTTCAACGGACTCTCTATCAACATCATTCCATATCCGTTTTCAAAACTATGGTTATTAAATGCAGAAAGAGCTATCACTTTATCGATTCCCTCTGTCGTACAAAAACGACTCTGGGCAAACGGCAAATCTTTTGAAAGCGCTATGACTACAGTATCAGGATGAGCCGCAGCTTCTTGATTGAAACGTCTAACCGATGCAGCACAAACCTCTGTATCCAAACTTGGAAAAACATTTATAACTACCTTTTTCCCTTTCAGTTCTCCTAACGACATAGCTGTCAAATCATTTTTGACACCTGTGAAATCCGGAGCCGGACGACCGACCTGCGGCAGTCTCCCATTCGTATGGAATACTATTCCTTTAAATGTAACCTTTGCCATTTTTCTAAATTTATACCTCTGTTTTCGTTCTTTCTTCCGGTGAAAAGACAAAACCTATCTTTCTTTATTTAGTATATTCATCACTTTTGATATATTTGTCCGTTTTTCACCTCTAACTTTGAATACAAAATTAAGAAAAGCTATGGATTTACTTATATTTTCAGGCATAATAGTCATTATAATTCTACAAATAATCTTTATTTTCAATTTCAACAAGAGAAATCTGACCGACAACAAAGCTTCCGAAGAAACCAGACACGCCATTGAGCGATTGGAAAAAAATATAAAAGAAGATTTTCATCTAAACCGTGAAGAAAGCCGTTTCATGGCGAAAGACAACCGTGAAGAATTAAAAGCCACCATAGATAGTTTCAATAAGACATTCAATTCAAGCATACAAGCATTCAATGAGTTGCAACGGAATCATTTCTCTCATTTGAGTGACAAACAGCAACAGTTGATAAACTATACAGAAAAGAGACTGGAAGAGATTCGTACCACCGTTGATGAAAAATTGCAAAAGACATTGAACGACCGTCTCGGACAATCATTCAAACTCGTCACGGAACAATTGGAAAATGTTCAAAAAGGATTAGGCGAAATGCAATCGCTCGCCCAAGATGTAGGAGGACTAAAACGGGTATTGAGCAATGTTAAAACCCGGGGAAATATTGGAGAGATACAATTAAGCATGTTATTAGAACAAATACTTGCCCCCGAACAATATGAGTCAAACGTACATACCAGAAAAGATTCCGATGCCGTAGTGGAATTTGCGGTGAAATTGCCGGGGAAAGAAAATACTAACGAACCGGTTTACTTGCCCATCGATGCCAAATTCCCGATGGATATTTATGAACAACTCCTTGATGCATACGACAGTGCCGACCCACAGGCAATTGATTCGGCAGGGAAGCTATTGGAAACAACAATAAAGAAAATGGCAAAGGATATTTCGGAAAAATACCTGAACCCTCCCATAACCACCGATTTCATCATTCTGTTCTTGCCTTTCGAGGGCATTTATGCTGAAATCGTACGCCGCGCATCCCTCTTGGAAGAATTGCAACGCAATTATAAAGTCATCATTACCGGACCTACCACATTCGCTGCCATATTAAACAGCTTACAGATGGGATTCCGGACATTGGCAATTCAAAAACATTCCAGTGAAGTGTGGCGAACATTAGGTGCCGTGAAAAAAGAATTTGAGAAAATAAGCGGCATGTTGCAAAAAGCGCAAAAGAACCTGCACACGGCAAGCATCCAAATTGATGACGTTTTAGGAACGCGGACACGAGCTATCCAACGCCGGCTAAAAGATGTAGAGACTCTCTCCGATGCAGAAGCCCGCTCCTATCTGCCGGAAATCGGTTCGCTGGAAGAAGAAAAAGAACAAACTGCAGAATCCTAAATTGATATAGCCACACAAAAGAACAGAGCGGCTTACCGTTCGGTCGCCGCTCCGCAACTCTGCACAAACAAATTTTCTAACTTAGAAATTATCCGTCCGGAAAGGAACGACCGGAAGCCCGAAAGTACCGGCAAGATTGCCAACCATAAAATCGCGGAAACAGTAACGGACCGATACCGGCTGCTGCACCTTATCGCTTTTTACTATCACGGTATTCCCGCTTATCCTTGCTTCCGCCGGATAAAACTGCTTATCGGCACCACAAACTTCAAAACCTTTAATATCAATCAGACGGTTAAATCCCATGTCGGCATACTTGAACTTCACAAAAGCTTCACCGTCCTTAAACTCAACGGAACTGTATTCCGGACCGTGGGCATGCACGCCTTTCACTCCGTATGTATATGATAAAGCCATATAGCTCAGCCGCTGTCCAACCTCCTTTTTCTTTGCCGGATGGATATTTACCCGCTCATAATCGAAAACAAGGTCATTAGTCGATACCATTCCGCTATTCGGTATCAACGACTGCGCCTTATACTGGGCTTCGCGCAGGTAAGCGGCAAAATCCGTCCTGCCCTGCCCGTAATCGTACGGTGCGATTTCCACATAATAAAATGGCAAATCACCCAAATTCCAATCGTTACGCCATAGCTTAACCATATCGGCAAGCCGTTCGGCATATACCGGATATCTTCCTACGTTCGCTTCTCCTTGATACCAAATAAAGCCCCGCAACGTAAAGTTCTTCATCGGATGAAGCATGGCATTATACATCATCATCGGACGTCCGGGCTCTCCTATCTGATTGATTGCCGTTTCGTCTAAATTGACATCGCCATAACCTTGCAACGTATTCTTGTCCAACCAGCTTTCCACCGGGCTTCCTCCCCAGTTACAGTCGATGATTCCGACAGGAACATCCAATACACCCGTAAGACTTTTCGCAAAGAAGTAAGCTACGGCACTAAAGTGCGGAGAATTTTGCGGATTCGATTCAACCCAACGGCAATCAACATCGTCTTTAGGCTCAAACGCTTGTACCTTCGGTATCTTCACAAAACGTATCCTGTCGTGATATTTCCCCGAATGCAAGATTTCTTCGTTGGCACCTTCCACCGGACAATGCCAGAATCCGATAAGCGGCATCTCCATATTACTCTGTCCGGAAGCGAGCCACACCTCCCCTATCAGTATGTTTTTCAACTGGATGGCTTCACCATCCGAAATCTCGATGGTTTGTGGTTCATAACTACCTTCCGGTGTAGGAATCTGCACCATCCATTTTCCATCGGCGTCGGAGTTGCACGAAACTTTCTTCTTCAACCAAGATGTTTCAACCACCACTTTCTTATTCGGTGTAGCTTCTCCCCACAATTTCACGGTCGATTGTTGTTGCAAAACCATGTTATCTCCCAAAACATGCGGCAACGTTATCTTCGCGGAAAGCGTATTCGCTGCAAAAAGACAGGTCGCAATAAAAAATAATTTTGTATTCATTTCCAGTCAAAATTAACAATATTTCAAGCAATAAAAATACAAATAAATAACACTTAAAAACCGTTTTCCTCCAAAATATCAAGAAAAAAAGAAAATTATTCCCGTTATTCATCCCGTATTGCTATCTTAGATGCAAAAAAACAGAAATATGCGAAACATCATTGCCTACTTCTTATTCGTGATACTCTGCACAGGCTGTACAATCACCGGGAAGAAGCAGTTTTATACCGTCGAGCTTCTCCAAGACCCGTATTTCAAAAATGGATTGGCTGTCTCCCCCTTATCTCCGGATATTGTACAACAGTCGGGAGGTTTCAAGAATGCCAATACCGATACGCTGTACTTCCGGCAGAAGTCTTGTGCGCCCATTTGGCAACTTGCCCAATGGTGGAGCCGGTACGATTTGAAAAAGTCGGTCAGCATCATACAGGCAGAGGACAATACGTACACCTATTCCAATCCGGGGAAAACTGTCCGGTTATCCGGAAAAACACTCCTCCTTGATGTCAAAGCAAGCAATGAGTACAAACATCCGAGACAAATAAATGAACCTTGGGTTCATTTATTGATACAACAAGACTTCAGCCAACAGCCCAACATAGGGCAGCTCGAAGCTCTATTCCTGCAAATGAACCTTCGGATTACCCATTGCGAGAACAAGATGCCGGCAGACGCATACGATGAATCACTCCACACCGCACAATCGCCATTCTATTTCTACTTGAAAAACAACAATCCGCAATCCAAAGACTTCAACTCAGCACTGTGGGTCGGCATTCCATCGTTCGACTACCGCTATAAGACCTTGGCAAAAGAGCCTACCATCCATTGGGATAAAGGCACTTCCACATACATATATACCATTCCGCCACAACTTTTATGGGGAGATATTTCTTTCCATGATTTTAAATGGCACAAACTCTACTCAGACATTCTGCCCTATATCCGCCAAGCAGTTGCAGCCATGCAGGAAAAGGGAGAATTTTCAGACACAAGTCTGAATGACCTCATCATCACCGGTATGAATTTCGGCTGGGAAATCCCCGGAACATTTGACGCCGGGCTCGAAATCAAAAATATCCGTATCCGGATGCAACAGGAACGCAGGCAAAAATAACACTGTTCTCCATCCGGATTGCCCATTCCCCGCAACCAACACCAAGATTTACCGCTTTCCCCCCGCGCAGAGAATCACAAAAGAGCGGGCTCTCCTCCGAAAGAAACTGCGCATCCGCTTTCTATACAATTCCAAAGAAAAACAAAATCAGTTATTCGGTTAAACTTACCCGTAAAATATGTACATCAGGGTACGCTTTCCCTCCATAAATTTGTTGAAAAACAAACAAACCATGTACGCACAAAAAACAATCGGACGAAGGGCTTTTCTAAAAAACTCTATTTTGGGAAGTTCTCTATTAGTTACAACCAACATTCCGCTCCATGCCATCAACTTGGAAAAAGATGATGACTTACTGAAAGGTGTATGCGATATCCACCTGCATGCCACACCTGATTCCCGGGAACGTTCTGTCAACGAATACAAGTTCATGCAGGACGCAATACGTGCCGGATACCGGGCAGTGATGTTCAAATCCAACGACTTCAGTTGCCACGACCGGGCGTACCTTATCCGGCAGGCATTGCCGGATGCCGAATGCTTTGGCAGCTTCTGCATGAACCGTGTGCACGGCGACAAGGTAAACGTATATGCGGCACAAAAAGCAATAGAAACCAGCGGCGGACTGTGCCGCTGCATCTGGATGCCTACGCTGGATGCAGCTTATCAATATCAAAGAGAAAACCGCAAGGAACAAGGAATACCAGTGTTGGATAATAACGGACAAGTATTGCCTGAAGTCATCAAAGTAATGGAAATCTGTGCGGAAACAGACATCATATTTGCTACGGGTCACGCATCCCCGGAAGAGAGCATCATCCTTGCCCGAAAGGCTCATGAAATAGGAGTGAAACGCTTCGTTGTCACACATGCCAACTCCTCCATTTGGACGATGACAGACTCCCAAATCAAGGAGTGTATTGACAATGGAGCATATATTGAATACTGCTATCTCCCATGCTTATGGGGCGAAGGGACAAAAATGCCGCAATACCAACGGCAGAGCATCGAAGAATTTCTCTCCTTCGTCCGTATCGACCCCGAACGCAGCTTTATTTCCACTGATTTAGGGCAAGCTGTCATGCCACATCCCATACAAGGCATGAGAGATTGCATCATCAAACTCCAAACTGCCGGTATGCCGCAAAAAGAGATCGACCTTCTGGTACGCCACAATCCGGCATGGCTAATAAAAGTAAACTAACTTAATTCCTTACGATTATGGACAGACGAGATTTTATCCGCTGTTCCATGCTTGCAGCCGCATCCGGAACTGTCATCGGACCGCAAGCCATGGCACAAGGGACAGAGAAAACGAAAACAGACAACCAACCATCGGGAGCTATCCTGAACTACAATCCGCAGATGCAATACCGTCCGATGGGACGGACAGGCGTCAACGTATCGGCCTTAGGCTTCGGGATGTTGCGCCTGCCCATGAAAAACGGGCATGTAGATTTTGAGCAAACCACACCGATGGTACGCAGAGCCATTGAAGGCGGGGTAAACTACATCGACACCGGACGTGTATATATGGGAGGTGAAAGCGAACAAGCTGTCGGTAAAGCATTGGCAGGAGGTTGGCGCGACCGTGTATATGTGACATCCAAATCACCCTGGTGGGAAATGCAGAGCGCAGATGATTTTGAGAAGTTCTTCGACCAGTCGCGCCGCACCATCGGTACTGATGTTATCGACTTTTACCATATTCACATGATTATGCACCGGGGATGGCGTGATAAGGTACTGCCCTATAAGCTGGTTGAGAAGATGGAAAAGTTGAAGGTGCAAGGAAAAATCCGCTTCATGGGATTCTCTTTCCATGACAACCTGCAACTGTTCAAACAGGTCGTGGAATATACTCCAGCATGGGATTTCTGTCTCATACAACACAACTACCTCGATTACGAATACGAAGCAGGGGTACTCGGTCCCAAATACGCTGCCGCAAACGGTATGGGTGTAGCCGTAATGAAACCGGTGCGCACCGGCTTCCTCGCCCATCTGCCACAAACGATAAAAAAAGCCCTGCTCTCAACCGGCATCCAGAAGCCAGATACGGAATGGGCGCTCGACTACCTTTGGGATATTCCCGAAGTAAGCGTAGCCGTCAGTGGCATGGGCTCAATGACTGACGTAGAAGAGAACCTGCGCTATGCCGCCAAAGCCCGTCCCAACATGCTGACACCAGCAGAAAGGGAAGCACTCGGAGCAGCCATCTACGCCTTCCGGCACATCCCGGGGCACATTGACTGTACAGGCTGTTACCAATGCATCCCGTGTCCTCACAATGTTGCCATCGGATATATCTTCGCGTATGTCTACAATAATTACCTTGCCCATCGCAACATGGACAAAGCTATCTCCGACTACACCATCTCAATGTCTCCCGTCCAGCGCGGGGATCCAGCTTCATCGTGTGTTGCCTGTGGCAAATGCCTGGAGAAATGCCCACAACATCTGGATATTCCAAACTTGCTGAAACAGGTTAAAGAGACAATGGGAAAATAACAGTCCGTCACCTACGCTGATTTCCTACAAATACAGGAACTTCGGACGCCTTTTCGACAGGCAATAACGACAATTCTGTAAATCTGTTACAATCGTCCGTAAATCGGGTATATTTTTTCAAAGATTCATGCCTACTTTTGCATACAGACAAAGACAATGAATTTTCAACTAATTATAAAATAACATATAAGAAGTCATGAAAAAGTTTCTGTTTCTATTATTTATTGTTTCAACATTTAATATACAAACGAATATGGCACAGGAAAAGATTACACAAACTGCGGGACATGTGCAATTAGGAGAATTTGCCCCCAAATTTGCAGAACTGAACGATGATATTCTGTTTGGTGAAGTCTGGAATCGTCCGGGGCTCTCACCCCACGACCGTAGCATGATAACTATCTCAACGTTAATAGGGAAAGGCATCATTGATTCATCGCTGACCCACCATTTGCAATTTGCAAAGAGCAACGGTGTGACACGCACTGAAATCTCTGAGATGCTGACTCACATCGCTTTCTATGCAGGATGGCCCAATGCCTGGGGAGCATTCCGGATGGCAAAAGAAGTATGGGCAGATGACACAACAAGCTGCGCAGACGGCAAAGCGGCTTTCCAACGTGAAATGATTTTCCCCATCGGAGAACCTAATACGGCCTACGCCCAATATTTCACCGGAAACAGCTATTTGGCTCGCGTATCAAACGAACAAATACCTTTTTCCAACGTGACGTTTGAGCCACGTTGCCGTAACAATTGGCATATCCACCACGCAACAAAAGGCGGCGGACAGATGTTGGTCTGCGTAGCCGGCAAAGGATGGTACCAGGAAGAGGGCAAGCCTGCCGTACAGATGCTTCCGGGTGACGTTATCCACATCCCCGCAAACGTAAAACACTGGCATGGAGCAGCAGCTGACTCCTGGTTTGCCCATCTTGCTTTCGAAATTCCGGGAGAAAACTCCTCCAATGAATGGTTGGAACCGGTAAGCGACAACGAATATGACAAACTTGGTAAATAACAATTCCGACAACAAACATTGAATCAAAGCATGGGAACCGTTCATGCGTCTTCCCATGCTTTTGACACTTATTTATAAGACATATCCCTGCAAAAATAATTGAACAAGCATGCAAATAAAAACGATAAATACAATTTCCTGCTGCAACAATTATTTCTCGAAAAGCACCTTGCATCCTTTGGCATGCCTAATCGACCTCTCGGATATCAAATACTGTGATTTATTGCAGTTGGACTTCTATTCCGTATGGCTGAAAAAATGCACGAACTGCCTTGGTTTCGGAAGAAAAGAGTATGACTTTTTTGAAGGAACACTCTCTTTCTTGTCGCCCAACCAACCTATAAATCTGAAATTGTGGCATGGGTGTGAAGAAGTTAAGAGTTATTTGCTTTGTTTCCATCCGAGCTTAATAAAACATACTCCATTCGAGGAACATTTTTCAAACTACACATTCTTCCATTACCGGCAAAACGAAGCATTACATATATCTGCCCGGGAGAAAAAAATTATAGAAAACTGCATGAACGGTATCTCCGAAGAACTGGAGTGGGGTATCGACGAATACAGCAAAACGTTGCTTGCAGGGAAAATAGAACTATTACTCAACTATTGCATGCGTTTTTACAAACGGCAATTCATAACCCGGCACGAAATAAACAAAAGCATATTGGAGAAAACGAACCAACTATTAGAGAATTATTTCTTAACAAACAAAGTCATCAACAAAGGATTGCCGACAATCGAATATTTTTCCCGCATGTTGGGATTATCACCCGCCTATTTCGAAGATCTTTTAAAGCACGAAACCGGGAAAAATGCAAACGAATTTATTCTTTTCAAACGCATTGAGTTCGTTTGCAAAGAATTGCAACGGACAGAAAAAACTCCTGCTGACATCGCAAAAGAACAGGGATTTCCTTCAGTCCAATATTTCTGTAAATTGTTCAAAAGAGTGACAGGCTACTCGCCCAATGAATACAGGGCGCTCGAAATACAATAAAACTGTTCAAACAATCAAATTCCAAGCATACTATTATGGACAGAAGGCACTTTCTTACAAACACGGCAACAGCATTAACAACAATTGCTCTCAGCCAAATCAATCATACTGCTTTATCTTCTAACAAAATATTAAAACCGACAAAAATGAGAATAGTAGTATTAACAGGAAGCCCACGTAAGAACGGCAACTCAAATTATCTTGCCGAACAATTCATCAAAGGGGCGAAAGAGACCGGGCACGACATTTTCCGTTTCGACTGCGCATTTAAGCGTGTGGAGCCCTGCCGCGCCTGCAACCGTTGCGGCATGAACGGGACATGTATCTACGATGATGATTTTCTGGAACTCCGTCCTCACCTTATCAATGCCGACATGGTAGTATTTGCCAGCCCAATGTATTATTTTGGTCTCTCAGCCCAATTAAAACGGGTAATCGACCGTTTCTATGCTATCAACGGACAAATCAAAGGGCACTACAAAAAAGCTGCCTGTCTGATGACCTACGCCGACACAGAACCAGAAGAAGCGGAGCCAATCCTCCTACATTACCGTATTTTAATGAACTATTTAGGATGGGAAAGCGTAGGCGAAGTCGTTGCTCCCGGTGTATGGACTGCCGGTTCTGTAAAGAACACATCCTACCCTGAACTGGCATACCAATTAGGAAAGAATCTATAAACTCACAACTGTCTCAAACAAACCTGATCAAATGAAAAAGCAATTAATTATAATCATTTTAACCGTATTCGGATACATGACGGCTTTTGCCCAAGGCACGGACCGGACAGAACTTTGCAAGCAGAATTATCGCACACTATTCGGCGGTGAAGCACTTACCGGACAGGGCACAGATCCTGAAATGATGGACATCCTGCAAAAATTTATTTTCGGTGAAGTATTCAAAACCGGAAAACTGAGTCTGAAACAGCGGGAACTGATTACTTGTGTCACGCTCGCTTCCTTGCAAACGCTTCCGCAACTGAAAGCACATACAGGCGCAGCATTGAATGTAGGCGTAACTCCCATAGAACTACGGGAAGCCATATATCTCACCGCTCCTTTTATCGGATTTCCCAAAATGCTTAATGCCATAGCCACAACAAACGAAGTTTTCAAAGAACGAGGGATTGAATTGCCTTTGGAAAAACAAGGAACAGTAACGGAAGAAAACCGCCACGAACAAGGGAAAGCCATACAGGACAAACTATATAACGGAGGAATATCTAATGTGATGGCAGATATGCCCGGAAATTTGGGCGAAGATGTGGAACAATTTTTGACAGATTATTTCTTCGGTGAAATATATACACGCAGAGGATTGGACTTAGCAACACGGGAATTGCTTGGTTACTGCATTCTGACCACCTTAGAAGCCGAAAGTCAACTGCAATCGCACTACCACGGCTGCATCAAAGCGGGGAATACTCCAGAGACGATAACGGCAGCAGTCATACAAACATTACCTTATATCGGTTTCCCGGCAGCCATCAAAGCATTACGCATTATCAAACAGGAATCGGCAAAAGAGGTTCCGGCAGAAAATAACTTGGTAAGGCTCTCAAAAATAACCGTCGACCCCTCCCGTTTAAAAGAGTATAACGCTTACCTGAAAGAAGAAATCGAAGCGTCCATGCGTATAGAACCAGGCGTCCTGACTCTCTACGCCACAGCAGAGAAAGATGCACCACATAAAATCACTATCCTTGAAATCTATGCCGACCGCTCTGCCTACGAACGCCACATTAAAACGCCGCATTTCCAGAAATACAAACAAGGGACTCGCTCGATGGTGAAAGAATTGGAATTAATAGACACCAGCCCTTTGATACCAGGATTGAAAATTAAATAAGAATCTGCAGAAAAGGGATAATAGACATAAATAAAAAAGGCGATTTTTTTAATCGCCTTTTTCCGTGATCGGGCTGGGATTCGAACCCAGGACCCACAGCTTAGAAGGCTGTTGCTCTATCCAACTGAGCTACCCGACCAGCAATTTTGCGTGCAAAGGTAGGGAATTTATTTATACTATCCAAGTTATTTGACGCTTTTTCTTCTCTTTAGAAGGGATAACCGACAGCAAAATGCCAAGCGAAATTATCATGGAAATTCGGACGAGTGATAGCCCATTTCCGCTTTCCTGTCTCCTGTGGATTGTAAGCTTTCATTCCCATATCAAATCGTAACAGGAAAAAATCAAAATCCAAACGAATTCCCAATCCATAAGAGACTGCTATCTCTTTATAAAATCTTGAGAAATCAAAATTCCCGTTAGGCTGGTCTTCATAATTCCGGATTGTCCAAATATTTCCTGCGTCAATAAAAGCAGCCAATTCAAATTTCCAGAACAATTTTGTCCGATATTCCAAATTCAAATCCAAACGGATATCTCCTGCTTGCAAAGCAAAAGTTGTCGAATCTGTTAACGGCATACTACCGGGTCCCAATTCCCTGACCGACCATCCCCTGACGCTGTTGGCACCTCCTGAGAAATAGCGCCGCTCAAACGGCAACATCTCCGTATTCCCATAAGGAAATCCTATTCCAACCCCCACATGGAATGCAATTTTATTCCGGGAATCCAAAACGATGCTTTTACTAAAATCCACATCCGCCTTGACAAATTGCGAAAAATCGATACCAAACAATTCATAATGTCCATTTTCATTTTTCTTGGACTTGGCAAGACGCGATAGACCGTGCAATAAGTTTCCGGCAGTTTCCAACGAAACTCGCAAGGAATGCGTATTACGTTGACGATTCTGTGGGCTGTAATTATTAAACGAATAAGTATATCCCGTACTCATAATAAACTGGTCCGAATAATTATACAAGGCAATGGATTCAGGCAACAAATCCTTAAATGCCGAATTGATACGCGGAAGATAAACATAATCGATATCTATCAGACGGATTGTATGACGCGCCAACGAATTATTCCGGTCCTGCCAAATATAACTCCATCCCCCTGATACAATCGCCCGCTCATATTCCGGACGAGTTTGCATGTTATAACTCAACTTCAGTTCTGTCGATGCACGAATCTTTCGTTTGAACGATTCCGACAAAAAAGGGAAAATAAACCGGGGGAAACGAATGGAAGTTTCTACGCCCAACTCCCAATAATTCTGTAATCCCCTCTCATTACTTCCGGAAAGAGACTCGTAAGCACCCCTAACTTTAGCCGAAAAAAGCTCTGAGCCATGAAACAAGTTCCTATGCTGATAACTAAGGCTCGAAGCAAACCCGAAATCACCGGAAGAGTTCGTTCCTTCTACTTCAAATCCTACTCCTTGCAATTTCGACGGCATCACCATTATCTCGCAATCCAACTTCATGGTATCCAATTCCTCAAATTCGGAAAAACGGATATTGATATTTTTCAGCGCACCCAATGCCGCAAACGAAGCATACGTCTGATCAATGCTACGTTCATTAAAACGACGACCGGGAGTCATATATATAGCATTTCTCAACGCTTTCGGACGAATCAACTGTTTCCCTTTCGGATAAACAATCTTTATACCGTCTACCTCCACCGTATCTCTCGGCAATAAGTCATTTCCTCTCAAAGCCCTTTGAGATAAATCCTGAGCTATTACGACCGTTATATCATTTATGTAATAAGGAACATGAGGGACCTCCACTACCGAACCGTCAGGCAATACCTTCCTGTATGGCTTCAGGTACATATCCAAGTCAATTTGCCGGCTATTCAAGGAGCTATCGGCTACATACGCCAAATTATCCCGATTAAACGCATAATATCCTCGCCGACGCAACAAAGTAGTGATACGTTGACGCTCTTTCTCCAGCATGTCCCGATCGAATAATGCTCCGGGATGCACTAATGTATTGTATTCATCTTGAGAAGAATGGAAAGCATTAGCAAAAGCAGACCGCTCTCGCGGTTTCAACCGTGCGATACTATCCAATGCCGGCTGGGATAGATTCATAGAATAATTCCGAATCCGATAAGGTTCGTTTTCTTTAATGTTGTAAGTTACCAAAGCCTTCTTCACGCGAGAGGTATCAATCGAAACATCTACTTCTGCATTTACATAACCTTTATTGACAAAAAAACGCTCCAATTCGGAAGCGGATTGCTGCACTAGCAACGTATCCAAAATAACCGGCGGCTCTCCCAATTTCTTCAACTGCCGGTTAATCCATTTCTTATCATTCCTGCCAGACCAACCATACACGTACAAAGGAGCTTTCAAAAATCCGAAAACTTTCAAATTCGGTTGTTGGCGAAGATATGACTTCAAATCGGAGGATTTATATACATTTTTATCAGAGACAATCTCTACTTTATCCAACAAATACTCATTCTCTCCGACATACTTGGTAGTACTGCAGGAGACTAAAAGAGAAGTGAGCAACAATATATATATATTTCTCCGGAGAAAATTCATTCTACAATCATTGGATTTGCAAATGTAGTTGAATTTAAAGAACTAAAAATACTTTCTCATGACGAAAAAGATTAAAGCTCCCTAAAAATTTCATTCGTTTTTTCTCGGAGCTTCTGTATTTTTATCCGAAATGCCAACACTATTTTGAGGGAATCCTGTACTTTTGCAAATCATTTCAATAAGAAAAGGCCTATAAGATGTTGAGCAAAGCAAAAGTCAAATATATACACTCTTTAGAATTAAAGAAATTCAGGAACGAATACAATGCTTTTGTTGCGGAAGGAGAAAAAAACGTATCTGAGTTATTACCTGCTTTTGAATGCGAACTGCTGGTTGCAACTAAAGAATGGATTCAAGAACATCCCGGTATCCATGCGAAAGAGGTTCTCGCTGCAGAGACAGAGGAAATCCGAAAAATCAGTTTTCTCAAAACTCCACAAAAGGTCGTTGCCATCTTATCCAAGAAGGAATACAAACTCACATCCATTAACCCGGAAAAAAATCTGGTACTTGCTTTAGACGGGATTCAAGATCCGGGGAATTTAGGAACAATCATCCGTTTAGCCGATTGGTTCGGCATCGAACATATCATTTGCAGCACCGACACAGCAGACGCTTTTAGCCCAAAAACCGTACAAGCGACAATGGGGGCTTTGGCTCGGGTCCAAGTGCATTATACAGAGCTGGAGTCTTTCCTTTCAAGCCAAAGACAAAAAGGCACACCAATCTACGGAACTTTTCTTAACGGAGACAATCTGTACGAAAAAGATTTAACTCCTAACGGAATAATTGTAATGGGAAACGAAGGGAACGGAATACGTCCACAAATTAATGCAATAATAAAAGACAGGTTATTCATTCCAAATTATCCAAAATGCCGGAAGACATCTGAATCATTGAACGTTGCCGTCGCAACAGCCGTGATATGTGCCGAATTTCGTCGGAGGATATAGGCCATCAAAGAGATATATCGAAAAAGGAGTGCCATCTTCTATGGGAGATGCCCAACTACTACAGCCATTCTCCGACAAAAACGCATGCAAATCTTCCATCTTTCCATTCAAAGACAGCAACGTTTCAAATACTTCCGGATTCAATTCTTCTGGGAGCAAAATCAATGTTCCACTGAAAAAGCGAGTTTGCGCACACTCTTCCGTCAATGGGAATACGCCTGCAAATAAACCATCGTCTGTTATCTCAACAAACGACATTTTATGCAATTTCCTAAAATAGACAAAATGAGCTGCCAAACGTATCATTTAGGCTCGTCTTTCTTTATCTCCGTAAAATCGGATTTATAATTGTATTTATATAAAGAGATACTGTCTATATATATTTTTGAATATGAGACATCCCGGTTATCCATCCAAAAAGAGCCAAAGACCCGTCGCACACGATTTGCCGGAGACGAAGCCAATTTTACGGAAAATCTTCCATCGCTATCCACCGCCCTTTCCAACATTAGCGTCGTATCCTTCTGTTCGATAAACAAACGTACCTGGGGATAATGCTTCATATCTTTCACCACTCCCCAGACTTTCGCTTGAAACTCAAAAGAGCTGCCCGATGAATAATGTGTCTCCGGATTCAAATTAAAAGTTATCCCGTTAAATCCTACATTATCCGATGAAAAAGTAAAATGTGATTTCCGTGTCCAGATATTAACCGAATCCTGGTCATTCATGTCTGACAAAGCCCTTGCTTGGACATCCCCCAGCTGCAACGTCAAATCACTGATATCTCTCAGCATCCGTTCATACACTTTCATATAAATATCCAGATTTTCTCCATACCAGACCAAAGAAGAATCATAAAGAGCTTGGGTTATTCCATATTTATTGAAGACAGATTGGAACAGCGCTTCCTTATGTTCATCGTCCCTAAACATCTTTGGATCCTCTCCTATCATTGCCTCTGCCAAGTACATATCAAGCAAAACATGCTGCATCTGCTTTTCCGGAATGATTCCTTCCGGTACTTTGCTGCAAGAGAGAAGCATCCCCAAAAAAGAAACGGACAACAAATATAAATGCAGTTTGCTTTTCGACATAACGTTACAGGGAATTTATTAAGACAATTTTTTCTTTCTTGAAAAAGTCTCCTCTTCAGAAAGACTCCTTGCAAATGTATGACGATAAAAAATCAAGACAAGAAATACGCCAACGCAAATAGCAGAATCAGCCAAATTGAAGATTGGACGAAAAAATATAAACTCATCACCTCCCCAAACAGGAAGCCAATCAGGCAACGTGGTTTTTATCAAAGGGAAATAGAACATATCTACCACTTTACCATGCAACCATCCGGCATAACCTCCCCCTTCCGGCAAAAAAGTTGCAACCTGTCCATAGCTGTGGTCAAATAAAACACCGTAAAATACCGAATCGAAGATGTTGCCCATTGCCCCCGCCATGATAAGGGATATGCACGCAATAAATCCAAACTGGTAATTCTTTTTTACCAACAAGTAAAGATAATAGCCGATAAATCCGACCGCTACTATACGGAATATCGACAAAAACAGTTTTCCTCCTAACTCTATACCGAAAGCCATTCCCGGGTTCTCTGTAAAATAAAGATAAAACCAAGGTGTTATTTCCACGCTTTCATACAGCTGGAAGTGAGTTTTTATCCAAATCTTTATTGCCTGGTCAAATAAAAGGAGCAATACGACAATGCCTATTGCTCCCCACCATTTTTTATATTCCATTATTTTACACCCTTTTGCTTAGCTTCGATGCTCAATGTCGCATGCGGCACAGCACGTAAACGTTCTTTCGGTATCAACTTTCCAGTTTCCCGACAAATACCATACGTTTTATTTTCAATACGAATCAAAGCTGCTTGCAAATTCTGAATAAATTTCATCTGACGTTGAGCCAAACGCCCTGCTTCTTCCTTAGACAATGTTGAAGCACCTTCCTCCAAAACCTTAAACGTCGGAGAGGTATCTGCAACATCATTCCCATCTGAGTTCGTAACACCGGACCTCAACAACTCATAATCTCTCTTAGCGATTTCCAGCTTCTCCAATATGATTGTCCGGAACTCTTCCAATTCAGCATCCGAATATCTTGTTTTTTCTGACATACACCAATTTTTTTAATAAGTTAGACAATATAACAGAGAATCGTACTTTATACACTTGCTCGACACAAAGATAGTACAATTCTCCTTTTATGAAACCTATTCTTATATCTTTTCTACTTTTATACGCAAATTAAACTCATCGAAATCCAATTCTGTCGCATCTTCTTCGATATCTTCCACCAAATCGATAGACACCGCCAAAACCTGGTTCGCAATATACTGATTATATTCTTCTACAACTGCCACAATTTCCGGAATAGAAACGATAGCAATCCGAACTTTATCAACGATGTCATAACCATTACTTTTGCGGAGATTTTGGATACGGTTCACCAGCTCACGCGCCAAACCTTCTTTCTTCAACGCTTCGGTTACCGTAATATCCAAAGCGACCGTCAAGCGGCCTTCGTTGGAGACCAACCAACCGGGAATATCTTCCGATATAATCTCTACATCCGAACGATAAATTTCAACCGTTTGCCCATCAATCATAAATGTGAACGTCTCTTTCTGTTCAAACGCATTGATATCATCCTGACTCATGCCTTGAATAGCTACCGACAAGGCTTTCATGATTTTCCCATAACGCGGGCCAAGTTTTTTAAAGTCCGGTTTGACTTTCTTCACTAAAATGCCGCTCGAGTTACCCACAAACTTCAGTCCTTTCACATTAACTTCATTCAATATCAACGTTTTCACCGCTTCAATAGCAGCCTGCTGGTGAGCGTCAATAACCGGAATCATGATTGTCTGAAGAGGTTGGCGAACCTTTATATTCACCTTACGACGTAAAGCCAGAACCATAGAAGATATGCTCTGAGCCATCTGCATACGTTCTTCCAAATCTTTATCAATCAAATCTTCCCTACATTTCGGGAAATCTGACAGATGAACGGAAAGCACAGTATCGCGCCCCGTAACTGCAATCAAGTCCGAATACAACCGGTCGGCGTAGAACGGCGCTATCGGAGCCATTAATTTTGCAACGGTCTCCAAACAGGTGTACAAAGTCTGGTAAGCCGACAACTTATCTTCAGTCATACCTCCGCCCCAAAAACGGCGACGGTTCAAACGGACATACCAGTTACTCAAATTATCGTTGACAAAATCAGAAATCGCACGTCCGGCACGTGTCGGTTCATATGCTTCAAAATAGCCATCAACTTCTTTAATCAAACTGTTCAACAAAGAAAGTATCCAACGGTCGATTTCCGGACGTTGATGCTCTCCTGACTTATCAATATCAGGTTCACTGTAATTAAATCCATCTACATTCGCATACAATGCAAAGAACGAATAGGTATTATATAACGTTCCGAAGAATTTCCGGCGGACTTCCTCGATTCCATCCACATCAAATTTTATATTATCCCACGGAGATGCATTGGTTATCATATACCAACGCAACGGGTCTGAGCCGAATTTCTCGATTGTCTCAAACGGGTCTACCGCATTCCCCAAACGTTTTGACATCTTATTGCCGTTTTTATCCAGCACCAATCCATTTGACACAACCGTTTTATAAGCCACACTGTCAAAAATCATGGTAGCCAAAGCATGAAGCGTAAAGAACCATCCACGAGTCTGGTCTACACCTTCAGCGATAAAGTCTGCCGGATAGATAGAACGGTTATCGAACATTTCCTTATTTTCAAATGGATAATGGATTTGAGCATAAGGCATCGCACCGGAATCAAACCATACGTCAATCAAATCCGATTCGCGTTTCATCGGTTTTCCAGAAGGAGAAACCAGAATGATATCGTCCACATACGGGCGATGCAAATCAATTTTATCATAATTTCCCTGTTCGTAAACTCCGGGAACAAAGCCCAACTTCTTATACGGGTTCTCCGGCATAAAACCGGCAGCAACAGATTTCTCTATCTCATTATACAGTTCTTCAACCGAACCGATGCAGATCTCCTCACCATCTTCACTGCGCCAAATCGGCAATGGAGTTCCCCAATAACGGGAACGACTCAAGTTCCAATCGTTCAAATTCTCCAGCCATTTGCCAAAACGCCCTGTACCGGTCGACTCCGGTTTCCAATTGATAGTCTTGTTCAATTCAATCATCCGATCCTTACATGCCGTAGAACGGATAAACCAACTATCAAGCGGATAATAAAGCACCGGTTTATCGGTACGCCAACAATGCGGATAATTATGAACATGCTTCTCCATCTTGAAAGCCTGGTTGTTCTGCTTCATCACCATACAAAGGATTACATCCAATGACTCTGCAGCCTGTGCAGCTTTCTCATCATATTTACCATCAACAGTAAACTGAGGGTCATACGCATTTTTCACCCATCGTCCCTGATATTCCTTATAGGTGTCAACATTCACGCATTCGGCAACAAACTTCTCGTCCAATTCTTCCAGCAAATAGAATTTACCAGTCAGGTCGACCATCGGACGTGTCTCCCCTTTCTTATTAATCATAAAGAGCGACGGGATGCCAGCCACTTTTGCAACGAAAGCATCGTCTGCACCGAACGTCGGGGCTATATGTACAATACCCGTACCGTCTTCAACCGTCACATAATCTCCCGGAATCACCCGGAATGCTTTCGAAGAAGCGTCACGCCAATTTCCATTCTCGTCCAACTCAACAGGCTTTACCCACGGGAAAAGCTGTTCGTATTCCATACCTACCAAATCGGGACCTTTGTACTCGCCCACCACTTTGAATGGAATCAGTTTGTCACCTGGCTTATACTCTTCCAACGCGATATCTTCTGCTTTTTTATTGAAATGAGTATAAAGCAACGCTTTTGCCAAGACAACCGTAATTTTCTCCCCGGTATATCCGTTATATGACCTTACAGCCACATAGTCAATCTTCGGGCCAACACAAAGCGCCGTGTTCGAAGGCAAAGTCCACGGTGTAGTAGTCCATGCCAAGAAATAAGGTGTACCCCAACCTGTCATTTCAGGTTTCGGATTTTTCATTTTGAACTGACCGACTACCGTCAAATCTTTTACATCACGATAACAACCCGGCTGGTTCAATTCATGGGAACTTAAGCCCGTCCCTGCTGCCGGCGAATACGGTTGGATGGTATAGCCTTTATACAGCAATCCTTTCTTATAAAGTTGCTTCAAGAGCCACCACAATGTTTCTATGTATCGGTTGTCATAAGTAATGTAAGGATGTTCCAAATCGACCCAATAACCCATTTTCTTTGTCAATTCGGTCCACTCCTTTGTGTATTTCATTACATCTTTCCGGCAGGCCGCATTATAATCCGCTACCGAAATCTTCTTTCCAATATCCTCTTTCGTTATTCCTAACGACTTCTCGACACCCAGTTCAACCGGCAGACCGTGCGTATCCCATCCCGCTTTCCGGTTGACTTTATAGCCTTTCATCGTCTTATAACGGCAAAAAATATCCTTAATCGACCGTGCAATCACATGATGGATTCCCGGCATTCCGTTAGCCGATGGCGGTCCTTCGTAAAAGACAAACGAAGGATGTCCTTCGCGAATTTCCAAACTTTTCTGGAAAACATCACCGTCTTCCCACTTTTTCAAAATCTCCTTATTGATGTTTGACAAATCAAACTTAGAATATTCGGCAAATTTATTAACCATGTATTGTGATTTTTTATCTTTCTCATTTATAGCTCGGCAAAGGTACGCTTTTTCTCTGAAAGAAAACACTTAAATATCCTTTTATCTGTAAACACTATTTCCTTAGAAGTCCAAACAGCAAGTCAAAAACATCCAATTTTTAATACAATGTGACCAAGTAAAAGAAAAACAACAAGCTTTTATAAAGCCATTGCAAGCCCACCCAACTGCCACATACCGATGAAAACCTTCAAAACAGAATCCAGCAAATCCCCGACAAGCAAATTTTTCCACAAAACACACTACGTATTTAACACAAAATATTTTAGCTTTGCAATTAATTACAACCAATAAAAAACAACCAATAAAGCATGCTACGTAAAATCAGAGTAACCTTTGCCACTGTATTTTTCGTCCTAATCACACTCTTATTCCTTGATTTCACAGGGACAATCCATATTTGGTTTGGATGGATGGCAAAAATACAGTTCTTGCCGGCGCTACTTGCGTTAAATGCCGGAGTCGTTATTTTTCTACTATTGCTGACACTCCTGTTCGGCAGGGTATATTGTTCTGTCATTTGCCCATTAGGCGTATTCCAAGATTTGGTTTCTTGGATTAGTGGGAGCAGGAAAAAGAAAAAATACCGCTTTTCTTTTTCACCCGCCAAAACATGGTTAAGATGGAGTGTATTTGTCTTGTTCATTATTGCGTTTGTCGCAGGCTTTTCTGCCTTTACCGCATTGCTTGCCCCGTACAGCTCTTACGGGCGGATTGCATCAAACCTGTTTGCACCGGTTTACCAATGGGGGAACAATCTGCTCGCTTACTTGGCGGAAAGAGCCGACAGTTACCTGTTTTACTCAACGGAAGTCTGGATAAAAAGCCTTTCCTCTTTCATTGTTGCAATCGTAACATTCATTGTTTTGGCAATCTTGGCTTGGAAAAACGGACGGACCTATTGCAACACCATCTGTCCCGTTGGTACCATTTTGGGCTTTTTGTCGAAATACGCACTGTTTCGCCCGGTAATTGACACCGAGAAATGCAATAATTGCGGACTCTGTACACACAAATGCAAAGCTGCCTGCATCAACAGCCAGGAGCATAAAATAGATTACAGCCGATGCGTGGTTTGCATGGACTGCATCGAAACCTGCAAACACGGGGCTATCCATTACAAATTCCAATCTCCTTTGAAAAAGAATACTGAAACGATAAAGGAGAACGGTGCAGAAAACAATCCTGCGGCACGACGCAGTTTCCTCTCCGTCTCCACCCTATTGGCGACTTCTGCCGTATTGAAAGCCCAAGAGAAAAAAGTAGACGGAGGTTTTGCCAATATCATTGATAAAAAAGCCCCGGAACGGTTAGCACCGATAACACCTCCCGGGTCTTTAAGCGCAAAGAACTTCACAGCACACTGCACGGCTTGCCAATTATGTGTATCAGCTTGCCCAAACCATGTGCTGGTCCCGTCATCAAACCTCAGCAAGTTCATGCAACCGGAAATGTCATACGAGCGCGGTTATTGCCGTCCGGAATGTGTGAAATGCTCGGAAGTTTGCCCGACTGGGGCAATTAAACCGATAACAAAAGCCGATAAATCGGCAATTCAGACAGGGCACGCCGTATATGTCCCGGACAGATGCGTAGTTAACCGGGACAATGAACAATGCACGAATTGTTTCCGCCATTGCCCGACTGGAGCAATCCAGCTGGTTGCAAAAGAGCCGGGCAATCCGAAATCACTGAAAATCCCGGCTATCAACGTAGAGAAATGCATCGGCTGCGGGGCTTGTGAAAACTTATGCCCTTCCCGTCCATTAAGCGCGATATATGTAGAAGGACATGAAGTCCACCGAATCATTTAATTCAAGGCATTCAGGAATTATGGAAAAAAATAAAACGAATAATATCGGACGCCGAGATTTCTTCAAGATAGTCGGCATCAGTGCAGCCACTGGAAGTGGAATTTTATACGGTTGCGACTCGAAGGGAAATACAACCCCCAATACCAAATCGCCAACCGAAATACCGACCGGCAAGATGACTTACCGGGTGTCCAACAAAGGAGAGAACATCTCACTGTTAGGGTACGGATGTATGCGTTGGCCGACTCTCCCGTCACCGGAAAATGGGGGAAACGTCATTGACCAGGAAGCTGTCAACCGCTTGGTTGACTACGCCATCGCACACGGGGTCAATTATTTTGACACATCACCCGTCTATGTCCAAGGATGGTCCGAAAAATCCACCGGAATCGCCTTAAAAAGGCATCCGCGCGAAAAACTGTTCATAGCGACAAAGCTTTCCAATTTCCAGAACTGGACACGGGAAAATTCCATCGCCATGTACGAACAGTCGTTCAAGGATTTGCAGACCGACTACATCGATTACTACCTGCTCCATTCCATTGGAAACGGCGGAATGAAAACATTCAAAGCCCGTTATATCGACAACGGCATATTGGACTTCCTCATCAAAGAGAGGGAAGCCGGAAGAATACGCAACCTGGGATTCTCGTTCCACGGCACGGTGGATGTTTTCGATTACGTGCTTGGTCTGCACGACTATGCCCATTGGGATTTCGTCCAGATCCAATTGAATTACGTGGACTGGAAACATGCGTCCGGATTCAACGTCAACGCTGAATATTTGTATAACGAACTGGCAAAAAGGAATATCCCTTCCATCATTATGGAACCGCTATTGGGCGGACGGTTATCGAACGTTCCCGAACATATCGTTGCCAGGCTCAAACAGCGACGCCCGGAAGACAGCGTGGCTTCGTGGGCATTCCGTTTCGCCGGGACGCCGGAGAAAGTCCTGACAGTCTTGAGCGGCATGACTTATATGGAACATTTGCAAGACAATATCCGAACTTATTCCCCATTGATTCCTCTTTCACAGGAAGAACTGGATTATTTGGAGGATACGGCGCAACTCATGCTAAAATATCCGACAATCCCTTGCAACGACTGCCAATATTGCATGCCATGCCCTTATGGAATCGACATCCCGGGCATCTTGTTACATTATAATAAATGTGTGAACGAAGGGAACATGCCTAAAAGCCGCCAAGACGAAAACTACCGACAGGCACGACGGGCTTACCTTGTGGGCTACAACCGGGAGATAGAGAAATTACGCCAGGCCGACCACTGCACCGGATGCGGGCAGTGCAACCCACACTGTCCACAAAGCATTGACATACCGAAAGAACTGCACCGGATAGATGCGTTTATCGAACAACTGAAACAAGATACTCTCTAATTAATAAGAATTATCTCCAACTTCTAAAAAGAAACGCTGCCCTGTTAAAAACAGGGCAGCGTTTCTTTTTCTACATTTCTTCCGTTTTTCCCTTGTCACATCATAAAAGAGCTTCGATTTTCTCCACAAATTTAGCTTTCGGCATTGCACCGACAATTTTGTCAACCAACTGCCCGTTCTTGAAGAACAGGATTGTCGGGATATTGCGAATGCCGAATTGGGAAATAACATCGTCATTTTCATCTACATTCATTTTACCGATATTAACACGTCCTTCGTACTCTTCCGACAACTCGTCTATAATCGGAGACACCAAGCGGCAAGGACCACACCACTCTGCCCAAAAATCCAAAACCAAAGGCTTTCCTTCGTTCAATAAGCCTTCAAAATTTTCATCTGTAATCTTTAAAGCCATAACTCTATATATTTATTATTATATTTATAATTCCCTAATTTTTATATTCCTGAACCAAACCGGGCAACCATGGTCCTGCAAACCGATATACCCATCATGAGGTGTAATGAAATCTGGCATTCCAAAGAATTTACTATTCTTTATCATCTCATTCCACTCCGGTGTCCACAATGTATATTCTACAATTTTCTTGCCATTCAGCCAATGCGCTGCCTTTCCGTCTTTCACCCTGACAATAATACGGTTCCATTCCCCGACAGCATTCACTGCAGAGGAATCGGCCGGCAACAAATCGTACAACGCCCCGGCACAATAAATCCCCTCCAATCCGGGAACACCCGTATTGTCATAAATTTGCACCTCAGGCGCGGTTTGATACATCATGATATCCTTATCTTCATGCACATAATACATGATTCCGGAATTGGCACACGGGCTGTTTTTCCATTCCAACGAAAGTTCAAAATCCTTGAACTTTTTCCTGTCGTAAATTATATCGCCACCGGCTCCTTGGTCCCATTTCCGCCCTTCTGCCGTAAACACTTTCATGCATCCGTCTTCAATAACCCAGTTTCCCGGCATTCCGATTCCACGATACTGGCGCCAACCGGAAAAATCATTCCCGTTAAACATCAATATCCAACCCTCCTTTTTCTCTTTATCGGTCAACACATTCTGTCGTTCTTCACTCGACAAACCACATGAAAACAGACAGGCAAAAAGAAGTGACAATACGCAATACTTTATTTTACCATTATTCATCATAAAAAGTCAAACTTATCCCACATTTTGAGCTGTCAAAAGTACAAAATTCTTTCCATATAAAACAAAATCATGGACAACGCTTTGACAAAATCCCAATCGGTTTTGTTAACTTTGCATGAAGAAAAAACAAAATAGATTTTTAATATGCAAAAACCATCAATCCCCAAAGGCACAAGGGACTTTTCCCCTTTAGAAATGGCGAAAAGGAATTATATATTCAATACTATCCGGGAAGTGTACCATCTATACGGATTCCAGCAGATAGAAACGCCGGCGATGGAAAACTTGTCGACCCTAATGGGTAAATACGGAGAGGAAGGCGACAAGCTTTTATTCAAAATCCTAAACTCAGGCGATTTCTTTACGAATACGACGGCAGAAGACCTTCAAGAGAAAAACCCGGTAAAATTTGCAAACAAAATTTGCGAAAAAGGTTTGCGCTACGACCTGACCGTACCATTCGCACGCTTTGTCGTACAACATCGCAACGAAATCAATTTCCCTTTCAAGCGTTACCAGATACAACCCGTATGGCGGGCAGACCGTCCACAGAAGGGTAGATACCGCGAATTTTACCAGTGCGATGGCGATATTGTCGGTTCAAATTCCCTGATTAACGAGGTGGAACTCATCCAGATCATGGATGAAGTATTCCGGCGCTTCGGGATACGGGTCTGCATCAAGATGAACAACCGGAAAATATTGTCAGGTATAGCCGAGATCATTGGGGAAGCTGATAAGATTGTCGACATCACCGTTGCTATTGACAAATTAGACAAAATCGGTTTAGACAATGTCAATGAAGAGTTACGCAGCAAGGGGTTGTCGGAAGAAGCAATCGCCAAGTTGCAACCAGTCATCAAGCTGGAAGGCACCAACCAAGAGAAACTGTCGGCATTGAGAAATATCTTGTCTACGTCCGAAACCGGAATGAAAGGGGTCGAAGAGCTGGAATTTATCCTAAACAAGATTGCCATCACCGACTTGCAAGCCGGATTGGATTTGGATTTAACGCTTGCCCGCGGATTAAACTACTACACGGGGGCAATCTTTGAGGTCAAAGCATTAGATGTACAGATAGGCAGTATCACAGGAGGAGGACGGTACGACAACCTGACAGGCGTATTCGGTTTGGACGGAGTCTCCGGAGTGGGTATCTCTTTCGGGGCAGACCGTATCTACGATGTGCTGAACCAATTGGATTTATATCCTAACGATGCTTTAAAAACAACGCAGTTGCTATTTGTGAATTTCGGAGACCGGGAAGAAAATTACTTATTCCCGTTAATTTCTGAAGTCCGCAAAGCCGGAATACGCACGGAACTCTACCCGGAAGCGGCAAAGATAAAGAAACAGATGAGTTATGCCGACAGCAAAAAAATACCTTTTGTCGCCATTGTGGGCGAAACGGAAATGGAGGAAGGAAAAATCAACTTGAAAAATATGCTCACAGGGGAACAATCGCTCCTGACTTTAGAAGAAACCATTGACAGGTTGCAAGCATAATCCTTGCCCCCGAAAAACAAGGGCACGGATATTACAAAAGAAGGCAGCGCAGTTTTCACAAAAAAACTGCGCTGCCTTCTTTATAAAACATCCCGGTTTCCCGGAAAAATTTGCCCATAGCTTTTCCCGTTCAAGGGATTACCGCATCAACCGATACTTGCTATACCCCTTATTCCAGGACAATATCATATTGGTCAAAAGAAGCGTTTCGCCAAGATTTGTCGGCGGTCAGATCCGACAATGCAAAAAGCGGGGAAAAGGTACGGACTTTTATTGTTTTCCCATCCGGCATGAACTCCAGAAGACGAAGCCAGCAATCTCCACCGTTTCCATTCCACTTTCCATCTGCCGTCTGCGCATTGAACATCATCTGTGCAACATCTTTCCCTGCCTGGTTCTTATCCATCCGGAAACTGCTCTGTTTTTCATAATCGACAATGGCACATTCATGCCCACAAACGACCAACCGTATGTTGGCCGACGGATAAACTAACTTCTCCCATATCGCTTTTCCGTAATTAGCCGGAGAAATTTTATAATTTTCTTTCTCCCTCCGAGTGGCATCCTTTGTAATAAATGTATGCGTCAGCAATATTACTTTATGGTTCTGGTATTCCTTTTTTGCAACAAGTTCTTTTGCCCATTGCAACACTTCATCCCTCGGTGCAAACTCAACAGAAACGACCAACAAGTCTCCCCAAGTATCCGTTTTGAACTCGTAAGCCGCATTTTCCAACGTATATACGCCATCACCATTCTGCGTAGAACTTACCAACGTTTTCTCCCAACAAATATTCCGCTCCGGAATAAAATATTTGGAAAAATCACTTTTTCTATATTCAGCCGAAACATGTCCGTAATCATGGTTCCCTGTACAAAGAATATATGGTAAACGATTATCCAAGCGTTCAAAAGCTCTTGACGCGGCATTCCATTGCTGCGTGCCGGTCTGATCGGTATATTTATTCCTAAAAGACGTATTTATATTGTTCTGCTCCACTAAATCGCCCGTACACAAAGCAGTTTTAATATTCAAACGCTCTATGTTGTTGGCAATCCATGCCGTTTGCAACTCAAACAATGGCTGGTTCGCGGCAAACTTGTTATAACTCTGCGGATCCGGAATAACGACCATTGAAAACGAACCCGGATCCGACAACTCCGGACGCACCGGGTAATCTTGGGAAAACGCCGACAAAGGGATAAACATCCCTACCAACAAGCCGGCAAAAAATCGACAATTTTTCATACTCAACCACATTTATTTTTAAAGACAACAAATATAAAGTTTTCTATACAGGCAACACCACAAAACAACCAACACTACAACATATGAAGCCGGCACATCTTTTTTACGAAAAAATTTTAGGAAAAAAGATAAGCGCCCCAATTACCATCGAAGCCATCGCCAGAATCAAGACCGCCCCTGCCGCCAAATCTTTCGTATGTTTGATTGCTTCGCTATACTCCGGGGAAACAAAATCGCACAGATACTCAATCGCCGTATTAACCGCTTCTGCCGCAAGTACCATTCCGATGGCGAATACGATTGCTATCCATTCCAATCGGTCCAAGCCGAACAAGAATCCGGCAGCGATTACGCATATCGCAATAAAACAGTGAATCCAGGCATTATGTTCCTTGCTAACCAGCAACCATATACCGCGAAACGCATATTTGAAACTCCGCATGCGATTACGCCATGTAAATCCACTATTTTTCATTGCCTTTCCTGTAAATAATCAAACAAAAAACCAGAGGGAAAACAAAACTCTGACACGAACGGATAAGCTTGCTTGTTTTGTCCTCCCTCTGGCTTGCTATTATTTTAAAAAAACTTAGAAATTCAAATTCAAACCGACCATGAAATTAAATCCCTGTGCCGGCATGCCGTACCAAAGATCATATTTTTGGAACAACAGATTGTTTGCCCGTGCATAAAGGCTGAACGTATCATTAAACATGTAAGAGCAGGTAAGATTCAGTTCGTTGATGTTTTTCATTTTTTCATCAATACCTAAAGGGATTGTATGCCTGCCGGACGCCAGATAATATTCAGCTGTAATGCACAATGGTTCTATCGGTTTCACATCGATGCCGGCTGTAAATTCCACCTCCGGACGATAATATGCCTCAAAGCTGGGAGCGCCCCCAATCCATGTGTCATCACCTTCATCGACATCCCAGTAATTGTAAACACCTTTCAAACGAAATTCCAACAGTTTCTGGTAATTATACTTCAACGCAGCCCCGGCGTAAAGCAATTTGGAATCAAGCCCCCAAGAGGAACTCATAGCTCCGAAATTACCCGGGTCAGCCGTCCGCTCAGGAATAAAGAAACAATCATTTGCCGTCATACGGAATCCTCCGAACACGTCAAACCAAAAACCGGGAGCGACACCGCTCTGCAAACCCAGTTTTGCGTCCAGAGGCGTACGGGACGGCATAATGGCTTCCGTCGGATTGATATAACGGTTCGTTTTCGATAATTCATACGCACTGTTATTGCTGATATATCCTCCGGCATTAAAGTAAAGTTCCGTCTTCTCAGCGACCGTAACTCCAGCTTTCACATCCGGAGATGCAAAGAAACGTGCCTTATCCCAGTTATCCTTTCCGGTATAAAACATGACTTTCGCCCCCAAACGGACATGCCAGTTGTCGCCAGTTATCCCGTAATACGGATTTATCGTTGCAAAGAACCGGTTCTGGAAACGTGACATCAAGGCATTCTCCGGAATATCATAGCCCAAGTAATTCAACTCCGCCCCTATGCCTATTACCTGGTTCCCTCTGAAAGTAGAGTTAAGTCCTAACAATACCGTGACATTATGCTCCTTCAATCCGTCCTCATCTTTGTTGATTCCGTACTTACGTGAAAAGTTCACATAATTCACATCGAATATATACCCTACAACGCTCTCTTTCTTCGACTGGACACCGATATGCCCGTTAATAACCTGGTTGGCTTGCATTGTACTGAGGTCAGCAGGATTTGTCTGTCCCCCCTCCGCATATACCGGCAGGATTCCGTAATAGTTATATCCGAAATAACCATACTTAACACCTAAAGAGAAATCGCTTTTGCGGAAACCGTGGGTAAAGTCCAGCCCCACCAAATTATCGTTGATTTTGGCTTTCTCCTTTTCATCGATTTGCAGGTACTTCACCTTCCCGAAATTCGAACGATGGGAATACCAAAAATTCAGCTTGTCTTTTTCCGTATTAAGGATATGATAGCCAAAATCGCCATCGAAACTAAGAGCTGTTCCACCTGCAAGATTCAAATATCCTCTTTTTTTATTATAGTCGATATTTGTCATCACATTTCCGGAGGGCAACAGCGTTATTTGTTTCTCCGGTTCAAGCGGCATTGAGAATGATGCGTAATTGATAGGAACTTTCCGGGCTACAGGTTCCTTGATTGCCGGAAGAATATTCACTTTGTTGGCATCCTGTACCGTCGGGTCATATTCCCGTTCCAGAACCATCGCCCGTTCCAGTTTGTCTCGCTCCTCGTCGTCATCGTTATTCTGTGCAGAAATAGCCGTCACATTGCAAAGGAAAACAAACGCACATATAGTCTTTACCGCATATTTATATTTTATAGTCTTCATAATCGTTACCCCACTTCTACTTTATCTGTTCCAAACGTTCTTCAATCATGTCTGCAATATCATCGTCGCCTTCATAATTATTCTGCAAACTATTCAGGTACACACGGGCTTGCCCCTTGTCTCCCTGACGGATATAGATGTCCGCCCAAAGGATAAATCCTCTTGCCAACCAATATTGGTGCGGTGTTCCATTCTTTGCAAAATCATCGAGGACGGCTTCCGCATTCTTGTCATCGTTCATGTCATAATACAACTGAGCCAGCAAATATTTGGCTTCCGCCCCTTGCGCCGTACGGGTATCCTTGCTCAGAATCTTCAAGTCGGGAAGAGCATTTTTCGCATCTTTCATTCCGAGATAGGCCTTCACACGTACATAACGGGCTTCTGTCTCAACTTCAGGAGAAAGTTTCGGCAGCTTCAGCAATTCCGTTGCCGACTCCAAAGCAACCGTCTGCTGCTCCGTTTTCAAAGCACTGCGCATCACTCCCAAACGGGAAGCAATCATGTTTTCCGGAGACTCGGCGATAGCCGACAACTTCCGGTAGAGTTCCATCGCACCGCTGTAATCTTCTTTCATATAAGCGATTTCCGCCGACCGGGCAACCGACTCTTCCATAAATTTCGTATCGCCGCTTGCTATCACATTTGCATAATATCCTTTCGCCGCATCGTAATCTTTTTCAGCAAAAGCGATGCTTCCCAAATAATAATTGGCGTTCGAGCTGAAAGCTCCCTGTGGATAATCTGCCAGATAACGCATCAAGCTATTGCGTGCCCCCTCATTGTCTCCTCGCAAGAAGAGTTTCTCAGCCGCAATGTAAGTCAACGAATCTTGCTCCGTTACCTCTATATGGACATTTCCTCCCAATGAATTTACATAATTAACATAAGAGGTCACATCGTTCATATCGATATATACCGATTTCAAATCCTGTAATGCCACCCGCGATTCCTCACTGCCGGGGAACTTGTCTATTACATATTTGTAAGCTTCTATAGCCTTTGCCGACTCATTCTGGTTAAAATAAATCAGCCCTAACTGGATACCGGCTTTCCGAGCCAGGCTGCTTTGCGGATATTGCCGCATCAAGTGTTCGAAAGTCTGCGACGCAGCCCCGTTGTTCTCCATCATCACGTATGCACGTCCTTTCTCAAACAGTGCGTCGTCTACGTATTGCGACTGCGGAAACTCATTAACCAAACGGTCCATCATCTCGACCTTTCCTTGGTAATCTTTCTGCAATCCCAACAGGAATCCTTTTTGGTAAACGGAATAATCGCCTGCCGATGGTTGCAGTTTCACTGCATTCGAATAGTTCTCTTCCGCTTCCGTGTACTGGCGGTTCTGATAGAAGCAGTCTCCTATCCGGTTATAGGCATCCGCCAACGCTTCAGGATTCTGGTTTGTCTTCTCAACATACTGGTTGAAATAGCTATGGGCTGTTTCATAATCTTTCAGTTTGAAATAACAATATCCCAGATTGTAAAAAGACAAGTCGTACATGTCGGAAGTTTTCTCCCGGGTATTATTCTGATAAGTCTTATAATCGGAGATAGCCAACCGGTAATTTTCCTGACGGTAATAGGATTCGCCCCTCCAATAATATGCCTTGTTACGGGCTTCCTCATCGTATGCACCCAAAGATATCGCTTCACTGAACAGGTCAATGGCATCTTTTATCTTCATATTTGCAAAGGCTTGCGTACCCAATTGGAACAGCACATCCTGTTTCGCTTCCAAAATTTTCACGCTCGGATGGCGAATCTTGTCGATAGACCTGATTGCCGATTCATAATCCTTCGTCGTAAGGTAAACCTCCACCAAATAATCGTTTACTTTATCTGCATATTTGGAATTTGGAAAATCGTTCAGAAAATCTTCAAATATGGTAACCGACTCACCAAATCCGGTAAAGGATGTTTCATGGATGAGCAACGCGTAATTATACATGGCAACCTCCTTGATCCCTTTATCGTAGGAAGAGGTCGCCGCTGCTTCGAACGCCATGCGGGCATTATTCTTATCGTTCAGTTTCAAATAAGCCTGTCCCAGATAAAGATAGGCATTCTGCGTCAACACATCGTCTTCGGTTACCGACTGGCTCAACATCTTCACAGCCTGTTTGTACTCACCGGCATTATAATAACAGATTCCAAGTACATACAAATCCCCGCGCAACGGATGTTCTGACTGCCCGACGTAACGGCTCAACATCTCTATGGCCTTCTCTTCGTTGCCCAGATGGTAATACGAACTACCCATAATCCGATAGATTTCCGTATTTCCTTCGCTATCGGGGTAATCGTTTAGCAACTCGCGTCCCGACTTCACAACTTCGCTGTACTTATTCTGTATGTAATGTATTTGAGTAATATAATATAAAGAGTGTTCTTTATAAAGAGGGTCTTCCTTTAGCCGGTTGAACTCCACCAACGCTTCCCTGTAACGCCCGTCTGAATAATCGATGTATGCAACATAATAAGATGCCGCCTGCCGGTACTCGGAACCAATTTCTTCTATCCTGGAGAAATAACCACGCGCTTCATCCTTTCCTCCTGTCTGCAACAAAGAGTAAGCCAACCGGAACGTATAGGCTTCTTGTTGCTGAGGGGTCAACATGTCAATATCCGACTTTTGCAACCAATTTATTGTTTCTTCATAATCATCTTCTGCAAAATAGGCGGAAGCTATCAAGAAGCAAACCTCCGGTTCATGCCGCGTTGCCGGATAAGAATCCAAGTAGTCTTGCAATTGCCTTATGGCATCGGGAGCGCCCTGCTCATAAGCTGCATAAGCCAGCATATAATCGGCTTCCTGTATCAAGTCTGCATCTCTGCTTTCTTTCTTAAATGCAGCAAGTTTATCTGTACAGCCCGGATAGTTTTTCAGCTGAAACAACTCTTTACCTTCCTTAAACAAACGATCCGAAGCGACAAACTGTTGCGTCCGTTGCGCCATCAGCATCTGACAACCTACAACGAGACATAATGGAATAAGCACTTTTTTCATCATTCCTTATCTTTAAATTCAGTTATACTGATTATCAATCTTAGTATGAGTCACAAAGCTACGAAAAAAGACGTTCATACCGTAAAAGATTTGTTTGATTTTTTTTAAGAACTGCACGGCAAAACGAAAGCGGCTTATAAATAAGGTATTTACGAACGTAAGCAATTTACTACAAAAAACAGCAAGACTAATTCATGAAAGACTCTGCATCCTGCTGTAAAAAAGCATAATCCTTTGTACCACCGGCGCTTGTTCCGACAAGCTGCTGGCGATACAAAGGATTATATCCCCCTGTCAGTCCAGGACCTTTACAAAAGCGACCGACCAACACCCCCTATTCCGGACGGTCTACAATATAAGGTTTTTTATACTCTATCCGCTGGTCCTTCACAATCTCCACCTCTTCCAACAACAGCCCTGAAGGTACAATATACGAACTCTTTACATCTTGGAAAATACGGTTGTACACATTTTCTTTGTCAGACACTCCGGAAACGTGCTTCAATGAGCGGAGCAACAAATTCAAAATTCGCCCTCCCCGCATCAACTTTTCTTTTCCTGTGGCAACATCCACTTGATAGATTTCAATCGGTATATCCCCATTTACTTTTCTGATGATATAACCATACGGATAATCCTCTTCTTTGGCGGCAGCCAGCAACTTCGCTTTCAATTCGCTTTCAGGCATCGTCCGTTTGCTCTGCAGACGCAGCACTCCGGGATAAACACCCATATAGTTCAAATTCGGACTTATCCGCATGTGTCCGTTGGATTCCTTGAAAAACTTTGACGGCTCGCGGGATGTCAGCATATTTACCAGAACACCCTCCTTTATCAAATCCATCTCTTTTGCCGGAGAGACACCTTGTGCATCGACAGGGATATAACCAAACAATCTCTTTCCCTGATATTTTTCCGTACCACTCATTGAAGTCAACGTCAAATCCCGGGAAATAACTTTCCGGTTCATGAAAGTCTCCAGCCCATTTCCCAAAGCCTGTGCCGGCATTTGAGAATAATACCTTAAGTTCATTTTCAGACCTTCATCCAGAAGAGGTTTGCGTTTTGCCACCAAACTGTTCTCCGTCGAGAGCAACAGCTGCGTCACCAAATCGGCAACAGCTTCGCCTTCAAAAAGCACCGGACCTACATACGATTCGTCAAGTGTCTCCGATGTCCGGCGAATCTGATAATAATCAGCCTGGGCTTTACACAACGCTTTCAAACTATCCAACGAAGGAAGCTCCTCGATAGTACTGGAATAACAGCTTTTCGTCAAAACAAGGTCTTCACCATCTACGCTCCGTCCTTTCGTATAAATGAACAGCGCCACCAGGTTGTTCGGATAACAACAAACCGTATTCTCGCTATTGCAGTAACGGACATAAGAGGTTCCGGCATAAATCCGCACATTCGAATCAACAATATCCGGATAATCGGCAAATACAAGAGAAGCCTCTTTCAGGTATTCTTCCAGTTCCCGGATATCATAATTCAACGGCTCTTTCGGATAAATGCAAATACGTTGTTCGAGCCGCTGGAAGTCGGGAATGTTCCGTTCTTCTATCGGGACTTCCGTATTACGCAACAAACTCTGTTTGCTATTATATCTCTCTACGCTGGCTTTATATTTCTCATCTAAAACCTTCCACACCTCTGTCCGCAGGACTTCTTCCTGATCTGTCACCAAAAATCCCCTTGGATAATCAAAATATCCAAACAGTTCTTCCAATGAAGTCCTTACATTCAAATTGTTCTGCTCATAACTCCCCACTAATACGCTGGAACGGGAGTTGACATAATTCACTTCCGAACTATTAACCAAACTTCCTAACTGAGCCTCCACATTCAACGCCAGCAAATCATTTCCCATATAATCGATAAAACAGGGAGCAACCGAATTTTCCAAGCGCAGGCTATCCATACTCCGTTTAATCTCTTTTTGAATACCCCTGCAAATAGGGTCTACTTTCTCCTGCGAGCTAAGCAGGAATGATGGTAAAAAGAGAAATACCAACAGTGGCAAATATATTTTTTTCATGATTGTTTTTCCTTTTAATTGTTCTTTACGTTTACGGTCGATTCAATAACGGCGGCAATTCCTGGGATTTTTCTTGCCGTTGTGTCTCAATGATTTTGACAAACAATGAAGGTGCTACCGCCGACACCGGAATAGAACCCGATTCGGCTCCGCAATAACCATTGAAAACAACATGGTCGTCGCCACATCCCCCAATTTGGGAGAAGATTGACAAAGGTGTTCCAACCAAATTAACTCCTCTTACCAACTCATCCTGCCGACCATCGGCATAAACTCTGTAAACAACCAAAGGGGTCACATAAAAGGCATTGGCGTCAATCCGCGATATATTGGTGAATCCGCCACTTACCTCACAAAAACGGTAGCCATACGGCTTGTTATGCGATTTCAGCTCTTTTACAAGCATCTCACGCAATTCACGGTCCGTTTTAGGACGGGATGTCTCGACAATCATGTTCGACTGGCGGGTCACCGGAGCATAATAAATCTGTCCCCTGCCATGCCCGTTCGATACAGGATGCCCGTCTATTGGCGTGCGGCTCATCAAAAAGTCTTTCAACACGCCGTTTGCAACCACATCGACCCGACGTCCGCGCATACCCTCGTCATCGAAAACATACCCACCGCTCAACGGTGTCTCTTTATATGTACGCAGTTGCGGATCAAAATAGACAGATATGTCATCGGCAAGCACCTGTTCGCCAATCTTCTTCTTGAAGGTCTGGTCACTCGCTTCCAACTTCATTCGGGCACCCTCCAGGCGATGCCCGAAAAATTCATGAAAAAAGACACCTGCCGCTGCCGCATCCAATATCGCCGGACCGGCGTAGGTATCGGCTACCGGAGCTTTCTTAAGTGCCGACAGTGTGTTGCTAATCCATTCCATATCCTGTTTCACTTGCTTGTTGCCCGGCAGTTCATCAAAGGTATTGGCATAATACGATTTATATAGCGGAAGCTCCATACCGTCATCCGCAACAGTACGGGCATTTGCCATGATGCGGAATTGAAACGAATTTTGTGCAATGGAAGCACCCTCCGTATCTACAAACGAAGAACGCAGCAACACAACGTTATAAGAGACATTTCCATCTGTCAACTCCTTATTTGAGTTAAAATATGAGGAATACAAGGCGATACGTTTATCCAATTCGGACATATATTTGCGCACATCTTTCTCCTGATAAGGCTTTTCATGATAAACTTCCCGCTTTTCGGTGCTGAAATCCGGGGCTTTGTCCTCGGAAGCAACTTTCGTAACCGCTTGCGACTGCACTTTTTGAAAATGAATCACGGCTTTTTTGTACACCTCATCGGTATTCAACCACAAAGCGGTGCTGATTGCTTTCTCATTATCCTCCAAAGGAATCTTAAAATATTTGGTACTGTTATAGAATGCACCGGAATCATCCCCTTTCACTTCATGGGTATTGTCTAAGGCTGGGGAACCAACTCGAAGCTGAACTTGCGCCCATCGCATACGGTTGCAAACAGAAGGTCTCGACAATTCGCCAAACGTACTGTTCCCCTCTGCACTAATTGTATCATACACCCGATAAGCGATGTAATAAGCGGGAACTTGTTCTTTTGATAACTTTTCCAGATTCCGTTCGGCCTCTTTCTTCAAAATCTGTTCAAGTTTTGCGACATCAACCCTGGCAGGTTTTGCTTGGCTCACGGCCTTCATCGGAGTTATACTTGCCGAAGCCAGCAGCAATAAAAAAGTCCGTCTTTCCATAATATTAACACACTTAATTTAACAGCAATTCATCGCTCTGCTTTGAGGGATAAACTGCCATGTTTTTCTTTACTTTGTCCCCAATCAAAAAAATCAGCAACTCTTCTACCAACAAACGTTCCGCAAATCCAAGGGAAAAACCGGAATATTTCCAGAATTCCATGCCCGTGTTTCTCAAAAAATAATCCGGATGTTTTCTATAAACCGGACCGCAATTTTATTAACGGCAAGTTATTTCCCTATAAAAATTAATGGCTTTCTTTATCGATTGCAAGCCGAATTCAGCCGAATTCAGCTGCGCGACAGGAATCGTCAATAACTCAGCCGCATCATCAGCGGCTTTTGCGTCCTCAAACGAGTCAACTTCGCATTCAAAAAACATATCGACCGTATGGACTTCGAAGCCCGAATAAGGATAAATATTCGGAATCGAAAACAGGTATTTCAGCTGTTTCACGTGTAATCCGGTCTCTTCCGCAACCTCTCTCCGGGCTGCATCTTCAGCCGATTCAAACATATCGACAAAGCCTCCCGGCAAATCCAATGTTCCTTTGGCTGGTTCTTTCGCCCGCCTAACGACCAACAGCTTGCCCTCCTTGTCGCGTATAAAACAAGCTACCGACGATGAGGGATTAAAATAGTAGACAAACCCACAGCTTCCGCAACGTTTTGCTTTCTCGTTGCAGACGGAGAAAGCTTCGGAACCGCATTTCGGACAGTACCGGAATAAATCTAACGGATGTTTCATTGAATGCAATTAGAAAAAGGACCGGCTCTGTAAAATAATATTTGGCACGGTCCTTTCCCTACATATTATATAATCTTAAATTTAATAATCGGCTTTTGCTTCCCAACCCAAAGCACTTGCACCTAACACGGCAGCGTCGCTCTCTTTTAATTGGGAGAAGAGCAATTTGGTTTTGCCCGCATAAACTTTCAACATGTTCTTTTCCATCGAACGTTTTATCGGGTCCATAATCAAATCGCCGGATTTCGTCAATCCACCGAACAAGATGATTGCTTCCGGGCTTGAGAATGCAACGAAATCGGCAAACGCCTCACCCAAGATAGTACCGGTAGCTTCGAAAATCTCCAATGCCATCTTATCATTTTTCATTGCGGCATCATAAACATCTTTTGATGTGATTTCATCCGGATCAAGTTCGCGCAACAGACTCTCATCTTTGCGGATCTCCAGATATTCACGGGCAGTGCGTGCCACACCGGTAGCCGAAGCATAAGCTTCCAAACAGCCGTGACGTCCACAACCGCACAAACGACCGTTGTTACGGCGCATGATTACGTGACCCAACTCGCCGGCAAAACCGTCGTGCCCGTAAACCAAATTACCATTTACTACGATTCCGCTACCTACACCTGTGCCAAGCGTGATAACAATAAAATCTTTCATTCCACGGGCTGCGCCGTAAGTCATCTCCCCGATAGCAGCTGCGTTGGCATCGTTCGTCAATGCGACTGGAATACCTCCCAATTTTTCACTGATTAACTGAGCCAAAGGGATTTTCCCTTTCCACGGCAAATTCGGTGCAAATTCAATGCAACCATTGAAATAGTTCCCGTTAGGAGCTCCCACTCCAATTCCTTTAATGAAATCTTTACCACCAGCCTGCTCAATTACCAAACTTAATCCTTGGCATAAAGCAGACACGTAATCTTCTATCTCAACATACTTGCCGGTCTTTATAGAGCCGCTATACAAAACTGTTCCTCTTGCGTCTACCACGCCGAATACGGTGTTGGTTCCGCCGATGTCTATACCTACTACGTAAGGTTTCTCCATGATTTTATAATTAGATTAATAATGATTTTTATTCCAAACGTGAGAGCAAATATAAGGAGATTAAGATAAGTTACAATACCTTTCTCTACTTTTTATTGCATTTTTATTTTAAAATCAACTCCTTCCTCCGAAAGATTCTTAAGCGCATCTTACCCTCCTGGCAACGAAATAAACTATATATCTAAAGCTCTACCGTCAAGTTATCCATCATAACTCCGGTTTTTCGGCGAGCATCGGCAACATCTTCTCCACGGGCAAGCAAGACTGCCATCCGGCGATGCCCATGAACCTCCGGTTTCCCGAAAATACGCATCTGCGTATCCGGTTGAGCCAACACTTTATCGAGATTTCCAAATGACACAGCATTGCTATCGCCCTCCACGACAACCGCACGAGAAGCTCCTGGTCCGAGAAACTTTATATTAGGGATAGGCAAACCCAATACCGCACGAGCATGCAAAGCAAATTGTGAAAGATCTTGCGTAATCATCGTAACCATGCCCGTATCATGCGGACGCGGAGAAACTTCGCTGAATATTACATCCTCGCCTTTCACGAATAACTCCACACCAAATATCCCCCGTCCGCCTAAAGCGTCCGTTATCTTTTTGGCTATATCCCGGGCTTTTGCCTTGGCAACTTCACTCATCACCTGCGGCTGCCATGATTCCCGATAGTCGCCGTCGACCTGTACATGGCCAACCGGTTCAAGGAAAGAAGTTCCTCCGATATGACGTACTGTCAACTGCGTAATCTCGTAATCAAAATCGACGAAACCTTCCACGATAACCTTGCCGGCACCGGCACGTCCTCCTTCTTGCGCATAATGCCATGCCTTGTCGATATCATCAGCTTTCCGCACTACACTCTGTCCATGCCCGCTGGAACTCATAATCGGTTTCACCACACAAGGCATCCCGATAGCATTCACCGCTTCAAAAAACTCAGACTCCGTCGCAGCAAACCGATACGGGGAGGTTGGCAAGCCCAATTTTTCAGCAGCCAAGCGGCGTATTCCCTCACGATTCATGGTCAACCATGTGGCATGAGCCGTTGGTATCACATGATATCCCTCCTTTTCCAACTCCTCCAAGGTCTGTGTCGCGATAGCTTCCACCTCAGGGACGATGTAATCCGGCTTTTCTTTTTCTACAACTTCACGCAAGGCAGCACCATCCAGCATCGAAAGGACATAAGAACGGTGAGCCACCTGCATTGCAGGAGCATCCTTATACTTATCAATCGCTATAACTTCAACGCCATAACGCTGCAATTCTATGACAAATTCTTTTCCGAGCTCACCCGATCCGCACAACAATACTTTCACGGCTTTGGGCGACATGGGCGTTCCTATTGTTACCATAATTATAATATAATACCGTATGTTTATTTTAATGACTGCTACAAAGTTAATAGGAAAACCATTCCATTCACACTTTTATGCCCATGAAAAAAGGGGAAGAAGAAAAATTATGTTCCCAGGCTGTGTAGATTAATTCCACACATTGTGTATATCGTTTCTTTTTGCTTACTTTGCATCCGAAAACGATAAACGCTTTATAAATAAAACGATAACACCTATTAACTATCAATATCGCATCGATGGTACGATTCTCTCTATCTTTCATTGATACGAAATGGATTTAAATTCATAAACATTCACGATGTATAAAAAATATTTGAACGTAGGATTTTTACTACTACTCATGATATCTGCACTAAACGGATGCAAAAAAGAGACAAAAGAGCAATACCCTGTCGTCATAATCGATAAGCCGTTAAAGCAAGACGTAAAAATTTATGGGGAATACGTTGGGCAAATCGAACCGGTTGCCTATGTGGAAGTGCACGCCCGGGTAGAAGGCTACCTCGAAGAGATGCTTTTTGCGGAAGGCAAGCGGGTAAAGCAAAACGAACCGCTATTCATAATAGACTCTAAACTGTACAAAGCCCGGGTGGAAAAGGCGAAAGCAGAACTGAAACGGGACGAGACGTCGGCGGCAAAAGCGAAACGCGATGTAGAACGTTTACGCCCGTTATACGAGCAACACGCAGCCAGCCAGATGGACTTGGATAACGCTATCGCGGCTTACGAAAATGCAGTAGCGAACATTGCCATCAGCAAAGCAGACCTCGACCAGGCAGAACTTGAACTAAGCTATACCACTGTCACCTCCCCCATCACCGGATATATCAGCGAAAGCTTCGTCGACTTGGGGAATCTTGTCGGTCCCGGCAGCGGAGCCAAATCAAAGTTGGCAGCAGTAGTCAACAGTGACTCCATTTTCGTCACGTTTAAAATGACCGCACTCGATTACCTGAGGGCGGAACGCCGAAATGTAAGGTTGGGAGAGCAAGACGCCACACGGTCATGGCAACCTACGGTATCTGTTACGCTCGCCGATAATTCTGAATACCCGATAAGAGGAGTCGTAGACTTTGCAGCCCCACAGGTTGACCCGAAAACCGGAACATTCGGAGTCCGCGCAAAGCTTGCCAACCCCGACCTCAGATTACTGCCGGGGCAATTCACCCGTGTCAAATTATTGCTCGACGTCCGCGAACGCGCCATTGTCGTTCCGCGAAAAGCCATATCAATAGAAAAAGGAGGAGCTTTCGTTTATGTCATCAAACGTGACAATACAGTAGAAAAGAGATTCGTCCAAACCGGTCCGGAACAAGACAATACGATTGTCATCGAACGAGGATTGGGCGAAAATGAGCACATCGCCATAGAAGGATATCACAAATTGGTGCCGGGCGACAAGGTATCTCCCATCGACGCACACGACACCAAAGCAATCGAAGCGCTAAATCTGGAAGAATAAAAACGAAATGAAATCAGGATTTTTTATAGACCGTCCGGTCTTTTCAATCGTTATCTCGATATTAATCATCATTGTCGGCATCATCGGGCTTACGATGCTTCCCGTAGACCAGTACCCACAAATCACGCCGCCCGTCGTAAGGGTCAGCGCATCTTATCCGGGCGCCAGTGCAGTCACGGTATCCCAAGCTGTGGCCACGCCCATCGAACAGGAACTGAACGGAACTCCGGGAATGATTTACATGCAAAGCAGTTGCTCTAATTCGGGGAATCTGACTATCACAATCACCTTCGATATTTCAGCCAACCCGGACCTGTCGGCTGTCGAAATACAGAACCGGGTAAAATTGGCAGAGAGCCGTCTCCCGGCAGAGGTAATACAAAACGGTATCTCTGTCGAAAAGCAATCTCCCAGCCAGTTGATGACATTGACGTTAATGTCGGACGACCCGAAATTCGACGAAATTTATTTAAGTAACTTTGCTACCATCAACGTGCTTGATGTCTTGAGACGTATCCCGGGTATCGGCCGTATATCAAACGTAGGAAGCCGCTATTACGGTATGCAGATTTGGGTATACCCCGACCGGCTTGCCAACATGGGGCTTACAGTCAAAGATCTTCAGGACGCACTTAAAGACCAAAACAGGGAATCTGCAGCCGGGGAATTGGGCAAACAACCCGTGCTCGATGTCGATGTGACATTGCCGGTAACAGCCCCCGGGCGTCTTTCTACCGTAAAAGAATTTGAAGATATTGTAATCCGCGCCAACAGCGACGGCTCCATCGTCAGGATGAGGGATGTAGCCAAAGTATCCCTCGAAGCATCCTCCTATAACACGGAAAGCGGCATGAACGGCAAAAATGCCGCGATCTTAAGTATCTACACTTTGCCGGGCGCAAACGCGCTGGACGTTGCCCAGAAAGTAAAAGAAACAATGGCGGAAATCAGCAAAAACTTCCCCGAAGGATTGGAATACAATTTCCCCTTCGACATGACTGAATACATCTCCGAATCCATCAATGAAGTATATCACACGTTATTTGAAGCATTATTCCTGGTTGTCCTCGTAGTTTTCTTATCGCTGCAAAACTGGCGTGCCGCACTTATTCCGACTATCGCTGTACCTATCTCACTGATTGGTACATTCGGTTTCATGCTTGTGTTCGGCTTTTCGTTAAATATGTTGACACTCCTCGGATTGATTCTCGCCATTGGAATTGTAGTGGACGATGCTATCGTTGTTGTCGAAAATGTTGAAAGGATTATGGAGGAGGAACACCTGTCTGCCCGGGAAGCGACGCACAAAGCGATGAAAGAACTCTCCGGCGCATTGATTGCGACCTCCATGGTACTGGCTGCAGTATTCGTACCTGTAAGTTTCCTCAGCGGCATCACAGGGCAACTTTATCGGCAATTTTCCATCACGATTGCTGTATCCGTCATATTATCCACGGTTGTGGCACTGACACTAAGTCCAGCGATGTGCGCTATCATACTGCGCCCGAACAAAAAAGAAAAGCCTTTTATTTTCCGGAAAATCAATGAATGGATATCGAAAGGGAATCTCAAATATACGGGCATACTGAAAAAAGCAATAAAACATCCGCAGCGGATTTTAGCAGGATTCGGCATGGGATTGGTGTTCATATTTATCCTAAACCGGGCTTTGCCGACCAGTTTCATTCCGGAAGAAGACCAAGGCTTCTTCACTGTCGAGCTGGAATTGCCGGAAGGAGCGACCTTGGAACGGACACGGATTGTCACCAACCGGGCTATCAACTACTTGAACAACCATCCGGCCGTAGATTACGTACAAAACGTGACCGGCAGCAGTGCCCGTGTAGGGACTTCACAAAACCGTTCACTGCTGACCGTGATTTTAAAGCCGTGGAACGAACGGAAATCGGATGGAATGGACGTAGGAAGTGTCATGGCTGACGTTGAAAAAGAGCTATACCGCTATCCGGAAGCCAAGTATTATGTAAACAGACCGCCCGTCATACCGGGATTAGGAGAGAGCGGCGGATTGGAAATGCAGCTGGAAGCACGAGGTGACGCTGGTTGGGACAACTTAATCAGTGCATCCGATACATTTGTCTATTACGCTTCCAAAGCTCCGGAATTGGCTGGCGTATCTTCCGCCTTGCAATCCGAAATTCCACAATTATATTTCGATATCGACCGGGACAAGGCAGAGTACTTAGGTATTCCGCTTTCCGACATATTCGCAACAATGAAAGCCTATCTGGGTTCTGTGTACGTAAATGATTTTAACATGTTCAACCGTATTTACCGCGTATATATCCAGGCGGAAGCCCCTTACCGGGTCTCCCAAGAAAATCTCGGACTGTTCTTCGTACGGGCAGCCAACGGCTCGATGGTTCCGTTAACAGCCTTGGGCACGACCCAATACACAACCGGTCCGGGAACCATCAAAAGGTTCAACATGTTCTCGTCTGCGTCCATACATGCTGTTGCAGCTCCCGGATACAGTACGGGAGAAGCGATGGCGGCAATGGAACGCATCGCAAAAAAACATCTCCCGGAAAACATTGGTATCGAATGGAGCGGATTATCTTACCAAGAGAAACAAGCCGGCGGACAGACAGGCTTCATCCTTGCGCTGGTATTCCTGTTTGTCTTTCTATTCCTTGCCGCACAATACGAGAGCTGGATTGTTCCTATCGCCGTATTACTATCCCTACCGATAGCTGCACTGGGGGCATTCCTCGGAATCTGGGCAACCGGACTTGAAAACGACATTTATTTCCAAATAGGTCTGGTCACATTAATCGGACTGGCGGCAAAAAATGCCATCCTGATAGTTGAATTTGCAAAAGTACAGGTCGACAGGGGGGTAAACATGATTGAAGCCGCCATCCATGCCGCACAGTTACGTTTCCGTCCAATCCTGATGACCTCGCTAGCCTTTATCTTGGGTATGCTACCATTGGTGTTGGCATCCGGTCCGGGTTCGGCTTCCAGACACAGCATCGGCACCGGAGTATTTTTCGGCATGCTGGTAGCCACAACCGTCGGAATTGTGCTTGTACCGTTCTTCTTCATTCTGATATACAAAATCAAGGACGGTTCTTTATGGAAAGAACTTTCATTTTTCTCTTTCAAGAAGAAGCGTTTCATTCCTATGATGTCGCTGTTCCTTTTGGCAATGACATCCTGCAAATTAGGAAAAGAATATGTACAGCCGGAACTGGACTTGCCGACACACATAGATTCGGTTGTAACCGATACAACTTCCATACGCAATTTCTCCTGGCAGTCAGTCTACACCGACTCGACATTACAACAGCTTATATCCAAAGCGTTAGAAGAGAACAAAGATACAAAGATTGCAGCTGCAAGGATAAAAGAGCTGATTGCAACCAAACGCATTTCGTTTGCGAACATGTTCCCGGAAGCCGGCATCACATTGAACGCAGAGACAGAACATTTGAATTATGGAGGAAACGATCCAAGTCCGGATCCTGAATTTGACGCTAAATTGGGAATCTCTTGGGAACTCGATTTATGGGGGAACCTCCGATGGCAACGGGATGCAGACGTAGCAGCCTATCTGGAATCAGTTGCTGCAAGAAATGCTCTGCAACTGACCATCATCTCGGAAGTCGCTGCAAATTATTTTGAACTTTGCGCCCTCGACCGGGAAATGAGCATAATAAAATATACCATTGCCGCACGACGAATGAGCCTGCATCTGGCTAAGCTCCGTTTCGACGGGGGATTAACGTCTGAGATTCCTTACCAACAGGCACAAGTAGAGTTGGCAAGGACAGAAGTACTCTTACCGGAAATCGAACGAAGGATTAAATTGAAAGAGGGAGATATGGCAGTTTTATTGGGAAATTACTCCGATAGTATTCCAAGAGGGAAACTCTTCAGCGAACAATCGCTACCCGATTATTTGCCAATAGGAATACCTTCTGATATCATGAAGCAAAGGCCCGACATACAGGCTGCAGAGATGCGGCTGCAAGAAGCCAATGCGAAAGTAGGCGTGGCTTATACCAACCAATTTCCGCATATCTCGTTAACGGCAAGTTACGGTTTTGAAAGCGATGAGTTAAAGACTCTTTTGAAAAGCCCGGCAGGCTTCATCGCAGGAACACTGTTACAACCGATTTTCGACATGGGGAAAAACCGAGCACGCTACAAAATCGCACAAGCTCAATACGAACAAGAGGTTTACCAATATGAGAAATCGGTTTTAGAAGCATTCAACGAAGTACGGAATGCAATCGTCAAAGTCCGGAAAGCAAAGGAAGTACGTATTTCACGGGAAAAGCTGGAAAACACCGCAAAGGAGTATGGAAATCTGGCGGAACTGCAATATATCAACGGAGTTACCAACTATATGGATGTGATGGACGCGCAACGTGAATATTTGGATGCACAACTTGGCTTGAACAACGCCATATTGGATGAGCTTCTTTCTATCGTCGACCTATACAAAGCATTAGGCGGAGGACTGTGATTTTAAAGCTCCCTATATTATTATTGTACCTCGGAGGGGAATCGAACCCCTATTTAACGTTTAGGAAACGCTTGTTCTATCCGTTGAACTACCAAGGCTTTTCGCCGGAACGTCCTAAAGCAGGACAAAGGGGAAAACGGTTGCAAAGTTAATCTCTTTTTCTAAATAAGCAACGACTTCGCGGGCTAAACTTTATTCAAACAGGGCCTGCAGCACAGATAATGACTTTATCTCAGGGAATTCAGGCAAATGCAGTCGGTAATATTCCAGAATCCTGTTAATAATCTGCACACGATCATGGCGGGAAAAAGAATAAAGCGCCATATTCTCGTACGACATGCGCAACAAACGGGAGAATACTTGGCTCTCTTCCTTTCCTAAATAATATTTATGTAAAGGAATGGTAGATGTAAAAATTCCCTCCTGCATATCAAAATAAGAATTGCAGCCATTCTCCAAATTCGGAAATATCCCCATATAATGCAGGAGCTGTAACAAAAACACCAAATGAAAATTGGCAATCCCCGCATCGGAATACTCCAACATCTGCACCGACTTATACAAAAAATCGAACATTCCGCGATCAGGCTCCGTATCTTTCACAACACGATACAGAATCTCGGAAAGGAATAAAGCAAGTGAACTCTTAAGCGGATTAAAAAACACATCACTTTCCGGAAAGCTCAGACGACATTCCTTAACTTTATGGATATCTCGGTTAGACATATGCACGACTTCCATATCTATAACCGCAAACGGCATAGAAAGTACTTTGGAAAGCAATGTTTTTTTCCCCCTATCCCGGGAAAACAAATAAGAAACTCTGCCAAACGATTCCGTATACACATGGACAATCGAATAACGGTCGTTATACGGCAGGCAACGCAAAACAACTCCTCTGGTTTTACCCAACATATCGAATTCATTTTCTGCGGACAAATATAGCAGAAGAAAAGCGGAGAAACAAAATCCGCCATAATCTTTTACAGGAAAGCCTAATTCGCCATAATCCACGTTCTACATAATCTAGATAAGATAAAGCAAGCTTCTAAATAGAAGTTAAACCAAAAAGGCAAGAAAACTTTTTACAGAAATATTTTGGAGGTTATCAAATAAGCACTATCTTTGCACTCGCAATCACGAAACCTACAAAGGTTAACAATTATAAGTGAGCCTTTTAGAAATAATGGCCCGTTCGTCTATCGGTTAGGACGCAAGATTTTCATTCTTGAAAGGGGGGTTCGATTCCCCCACGGGCTACGATAAATTAAAATAAGAAACAATAAAAAGAGACGTTTAACATGGCAAATCACAAGTCTTCAATTAAAAGAATCAGACAAATTAAGGCTAGACGTCTGCATAATAGATATTACGCAAAGACCGCTAGAAATGCAATGAAAAAACTGCGTGCTATCCAAGATGCAAACGAAGCAAATGTTTTATACCCGAAGGTATGTTCTATGCTTGACAAATTAGCAAAAAAGCATATTATCCACAAAAACAAAGCCGGCAACTTGAAATCAAAGTTGGCGAAGCATCTCAATTCTTTGAAGAAATAAGGAATCCTAAGATATAAACAAAGACGGAATCATTTCCGGCTTTGGGCGAAGGCCCGTTCGTCTATCGGTTAGGACGCAAGATTTTCATTCTTGAAAGGGGGGTTCGATTCCCCCACGGGCTACGATACGGCAGAAGAGTTTTGACAAAATCAGAATTCTTCTGCTTATATTGTTTACATCTTTTCTGAAACGCTCTCCCTTAAATAACACCACTGTCACAGAGCGTCATCCGGTACTCCAACTCTCATCAGAAAAACAGTCCTCTTTCCCAAACCGGAACACTTCTCCTTTCAATCATTTAATTATCAGTTAATATTGTATTAATCTGTACTTTTCCGAAGTTTTTTCCGCAAATTTTCGTACATTTGTTAGCTTTTAGAAAACAAAGTAGATAATTTAAGATTAAAAATATTCACATATGAGCGAAAACATAAATAATACTTCAAACGAATATTCTGCAGAAAGTATTCAAGTGCTTGAAGGATTAGAGGCCGTACGGAAAAGACCGGCCATGTACATCGGGGATATTAGTGAAAAAGGACTGCACCACTTGGTTTACGAAGTTGTGGACAACTCTATCGACGAAGCGTTGGCCGGATTTTGTACGATGGTAGATGTCGTTATCAACGAAGACAACTCTATAACAGTAACCGATAATGGTCGAGGAATCCCCGTGGATATCCATGAAAAAGAGGGTAAATCGGCGTTGGAAGTAGTACTGACAGTTCTTCATGCCGGAGGAAAATTCGACAAAGGAACATATAAAGTATCGGGAGGGCTTCACGGAGTCGGTGTCTCTTGTGTAAACGCTTTATCCACATACTTGAAAGCGGAAGTACGCCGGAACGGGAAAATATACATGCAAGAATATTCATGCGGAAAACCAAAACACGATGTCATCGTCGTAGGAGATGCCGACACAACCGGGACAACAATTTCTTTTAAACCGGACGGCAGCATATTTACTGTTACAGAATACAAATACGACATATTGGCGACCCGCCTTCGGGAGCTGGCATTCCTGAATGCCGGAATCACTTTACGCCTTACCGACAAACGGGTAGTCAAAGAAAATGGAGAATATAAATCAGAAACATTCCACTCTACGGAAGGATTGAAAGAGTTTGTCCGCTATATCGACCGATCGAAAGAAAAACTGATTCCTGATGTAATCCATATTGTCACGGAGAAACAAAATATTCCCGTAGAAGTGGCAATGACATATAACACTTCCTATAACGAAAGCGTATTCTCATACGTCAACGACATCAATACCATCGAAGGTGGTACACATTTGGCCGGATTCCGTCGCGGATTAACCCGTACACTAAAAAAATATGCCGAAGACAGCAAACTACTGGAAAAAGCGAAAGTAGAAATACAAGGCGATGACTTCCGAGAAGGATTAACGGCTGTCATCTCCATAAAAGTGGCAGAACCACAATTTGAAGGGCAGACAAAAACAAAATTAGGAAACAGTGAAGTAACCGGAGCGGTAGACCAAGCCATCGGTGAAGCGCTCGGTTATTACCTGGAGGAACATCCGAAAGAAGCCAAAATGATTGTAGACAAAGTCATTTTAGCGGCTCAGGCACGACAAGCTGCCCGCAAAGCCAGGGAACTTGTCCAACGCAAATCGCCAATGACAGGAGGAGGGCTTCCCGGCAAGTTGGCGGACTGCACCTCGAAAGATGCGGCAGAATGTGAATTGTTCCTCGTCGAGGGAGATTCTGCCGGCGGTACAGCCAAACAAGGACGGGATCGTATGTTCCAGGCAATCCTGCCTTTGCGCGGAAAAATCCTGAACGTAGAAAAAGCAATGGACCATAAAATCTTTGAAAGCGAAGAGATCCAAAATATCTACCGGGCGATGGGAGTGACGGTCGGCACGGAAGACGACCCCAAAGCGCTCAACCTGTCGAAGATCCGCTATCACAAAGTTATCATCATGACCGATGCCGATGTAGATGGCAGCCACATTGCAACATTGATTCTAACGTTCTTCTTCCGCCGGATGAGGGCACTCATCGAAAACGGGTATGTTTATTTGGCAACTCCTCCATTATACCTGTGCAAAAAAGGGAAAATCGAAGAATATTGCTGGACAGACCAACAACGGCAGGCTTTTATCGACAAATACGGGAACGGAAATGAAAATCAAATCCACACCCAGCGTTACAAAGGTCTTGGTGAAATGAACGACCATCAACTATGGGATACGACTATGAACCCGGAACACCGCACATTGAAACAGATAACTATCGATAACGCTGCGGAAGCCGACCAGATATTCTCTATGCTGATGGGTGAAGATGTCGGACCTCGCCGGGAATTTATCGAAGAGAATGCGACTTATGCAAATATTGACGCATAACTATTTTCCGAACTCATATAAAATTCGTATCGGCATACCTAATTCATAAATAAGGCACAATTGTTCCTATTTATTCCGGTACGAATTTTTTTATATGAGCCATATCAATTCACTTTAAGCAAAAATATCATTCATGACACGTATTATTCATCTTTTGTTCTGTCTCACTTTTATTTCTTGCAACACGACAAATTCTCACGAAAATGCGCCTGCACCAAGTGAAATAAATACAACGGTCAATAATAATGTCCCGCAATTTGATGCAGATAGTGCCTACGCTTACATCGCCAGACAAGTGGATTTTGGACCAAGAGTTCCAAACACCGAAGCACACAAGCGATGTGGCGCATACCTGACAGATGAATTGAAACGGTTCGGTGCTGAAACCTATGTACAAGAGGTCTCACTTACTGCATGGGACAAGACGAAACTCCAAAGCAAAAACATCATCGGCGCATACAACACTGAAAAGAAAGAACGGATTCTGCTGTTTGCTCACTGGGATTCACGCCCATACGCAGACCATGACCCGGACAAAGCCAATCACAGAACACCGATAGACGGGGCAGACGACGGTGCCAGCGGCGTTGGCGTACTATTGGAGATAGCCCGACAAATCAAAACGAACCTGCCGGACAAAGGCATAGATATAATTTTCTTCGACGCAGAAGATTATGGCACTCCGGAATTTGCGAATGTTTATATCCAAGACACATGGTGTTTGGGGTCGCAATATTGGGCAAATAATCCTCATGTCCCTAATTATACCGCCGAATTCGGTATCTTGCTGGATATGGTCGGAAGCAAAAACGCTACGTTCTTCAGGGAATATATTTCACAAAAGCATGCAGCCCCCATCGTTGAAATGGTATGGGAAACCGCCCGAAATTTGGGATACGGAAAATATTTCATCAACATAGATGGCGGCGGTATTACCGATGATCACCTGTATGTAATATCCGGACGGGGAATTCCCTGTATAGACATTATCAATACTGACCCGGAAACTGCGCATGGATTTGGAAGTTATTGGCACACGGTCAACGACAACATGAATAATATCGACAAAAAGACGTTGAAGGCTGTCGGACAAACAGTCCTCGAAGTCATTTACAACAATTGACAATTAAAACAAAATACGGTTATCCAATATAAAATATAAATCAGAATTATGACAATCAATGAAATTCAAGATAATATAATTGAAGAGTTTTCAGCCTTCGATGACTGGATGGACAAATACGCACTACTAATTGATTTAGGAAATGCCCTCCCCCCGTTAGACGAAAAATATAAAACAAACCAGAATTTGATAGAAGGCTGTCAGAGCCGGGTTTGGTTGCAGGCAGATTATGTGGACGGGAAAATTATATTCCAAGGGGAAAGCGATGCCATCATTGTGAAAGGAATCGTCTCCCTGCTCATCAATGTCCTCTCAGAACACACCCCTCAGGAAATATTAGATGCCGATCTTTACTTTATCGAACAGATAGGTTTAAAGGAACATCTCTCCCCTACCCGCTCAAACGGATTAGTTGCCATGCTCAAACAAATGCACCTTTATGCCGTTGCTTTCAGGGCAAAAGAGATGGAAAGTAAACAATCGTAACTCATTCCTTTACTCCTCTCAATATATGGCGTTTTCCCGGAGGTCCGGGAAGACGTTCCATTTTAAAACCGGAGCATTGCATCCGCCTTCTCACCTCTCCTTTCGCACAATAAGTAACAATGACACCACCCGATGCCATACAAGCATACAGCCTGTCAAATATTTCGGGCGACCACATATCAGGCTGCTTGTCTGGAGCGAAAGCATCAAAATACACCAAATCTATTCCTTCAGGGAAACAGCAATCCCTGCCATCGCCCAATATCTTATGGAGAGTAAAACGCCTGGTCAAAGGAACATCCTCGTTCCACGAAGAGAAATGCAACGAACGGAACAATTCTCCGGATATTCCTATCTTCCCACAATAATTCAACAAAGAAAAAATCTCCTCATCCAACGGATATTTCTCAACCGCATAGTATAATATATGGTCACAATCGTCTCTGTTCTCCAAATCATTAGCAGTCAACAACGCATTCAAACCTGTTCCAAAACCAATTTCCAGGATACGTATGTCACGCTTATTCACCGAACGAAGCCCTTTCTCTATGAAAATATACTCCGATTCCTGTATCGCCCCGTTAACAGAATGATAATGTTCATCCATTTCCGGAACAAACAACGTATGGGAACCATCAGCCGTCTGTTGCAATTCCCGATGCAAACAGTTAAAATCCTTCGCTTCCATCCTCTAAAAACACTGTATCTTACAACAATATAATACCGTTTTGCGGATGTCTTTTCCGCCATTCAACAAATTCCGGATAGGTTCGGACGCCATCCTGCAATACGGCCGAATAATATTCCACACCCATCACCTTTTCGCTTTCAGGAGTTTCATATTTGAGACGGAGGATTGCCTGTTTAGTCTCGGATGTCAACATTTCCAATACACGGTTCGCCATACCTTCAAAATAGCCATCATATCGGGAACCTTTTACCAAATGTATCATATCTACCTGCCACTCCTCCCCGTCTTCACCATCGCACCAAGCATGCCACTCAATGCAAGATTCTTCCGTATGCAACAAATTTGCATACGTCACACGTTTAACGGATGGATTTTCCGCAAGCTTTGCCATCGCTGTAAAACTGTCTGACAGCAATAACGGCGATGAATAAATATGGAAATCAATATCCCTATGCTTCATCAGCAATCCCATTTTCAAAGAGCCGACCAAGTGGACCTCCGCCCCTACCGACTTCCAAATGTCCACAATATCCAATTGCCGTATCAATTCCCAGGCTTTCGTCTGGTTTTCCTCTGACAGTTTCAACAGATAATCCATAATTAACTCCTCACCTGCGCATAAATCTTCAAAACACTGAGCAAAATTGTTCCGCTCTTTGCGCACTATTTTTCCTTTGCCTGCGAATGTACAACTTATTACCCGAATAATTACCAATTTAGCAGTGTGCAAATTAAAAAAAGCCCATTCCTGTCGACAGGAATGGGCTTTAGGCATATCAAGAAACGTTTATTATTCGCTTAACAATATTTCCATTATCTGGCAAGCTGCTTTTGAAACCGAAGTACCAGGACCAAAGATAGCTGCAACACCTGCCTTATACAAGAAGTCATAATCCTGAGCAGGAATTACACCTCCGGCTATGACAATAATATCCGGACGTCCCAACTTCTTCAACTCTTCAATTACCTGCGGAATCAAGGTTTTATGCCCTGCTGCCAACGAAGATACACCCATAATATGGACATCGTTTTCAACTGCCTGACGAGCGGCTTCATCCGGTGTCTGGAACAACGGACCCATATCAACGTCGAAACCACAATCCGCATAACCCGTTGCAACTACTTTCGCACCACGGTCATGTCCGTCTTGTCCCATCTTCGCAATCATGATACGAGGCTGGCGACCTTCTTTCTTAGCAAACTCAGCTGTCAACTCACAAGCCTTCTGGAAGTCTGCATCTTTCTTTGTCTCTGATGAATACACGCCTGAAATAGTTCTAATAATTGCTTTATAACGACCAACAACCTTTTCACAAGCATCCGAGATTTCGCCCAACGAAGCACGGACAGAAGCCGCTTTCACTGCCAAATCCAGCAAGTTTCCTTTCTTCGTACGTACACATTCCGTGATATCGTCCAACGCTTTTTGTACAGCAGCTTCATCCCTGTTAGCCCGCAACTGCTTCAACAATTCAATCTGCTCGTTACGTACTGCTGTATTGTCAATTTCCAAAATATCAATCGGAGCTTCTTTCGGCAAACGGTATTTATTCACACCGACAATCGTCTGCACTCCGGAATCGATACGAGCCTGTGTTCTTGCGGCTGCCTCCTCAATCCTCATCTTCGGCAATCCGGTTTCTATGGCTTTTGCCATACCGCCCATGCTTTCGATCTCCTGAATCAAAGCCCAACCTTTATGAACCAATTCGTTAGTCAACGACTCCACATAATAAGAACCGCCCCACGGGTCGATTTGTTTGCAGACTTTCGTCTCTTCCTGAATATATATCTGTGTATTCCGGGCGATACGTGCCGAGAAATCCGTCGGCAAGGCGATAGCCTCGTCCAAAGCATTCGTATGCAACGACTGAGTATGCCCCAATGCCGCAGCCATCGCTTCGATACAGGTACGACCTACGTTATTGAACGGATCCTGTTCCGTCAACGACCAGCCGGAAGTCTGGGAATGTGTTCTAAGAGCCAGCGATTTCGGATTTTTAGCACCGAAACTCTTAACAATTTTCGCCCACAACATACGGGCTGCACGCATCTTTGCAATTTCCATGAAATGGTTCATTCCGATTGCCCAGAAGAAAGAGAGACGCGGTGCAAAAGCATCAATATCGATACCTGCATTCACCCCGGCACGGAGATATTCCAATCCGTCGCACAACGTATATGCCATTTCAATATCTGCGGTAGCACCAGCTTCCTGCATATGATAGCCTGAAATAGAAATCGAATTGAATTTCGGCATCTTCTGCGAAGTATATTCAAAAATGTCGGCAATAATACGCATAGAGAACTCAGGCGGATAAATATAAGTATTACGCACCATGAACTCTTTAAGGATATCGTTCTGGATTGTACCCGCCATTTCCTCCAATTTGGCGCCCTGTTCCAACCCGGCATTGATATAAAACGCCATAATCGGAAGCACAGCCCCGTTCATTGTCATGGAAACAGACATTTTGTTCAATGGGATTCCTTCGAACAATACTTTCATGTTTTCCAAAGAACAGATGGAAACACCGGCTTTACCCACATCGCCAACCACACGTTCGTTATCGGCATCATAACCACGATGAGTCGGAAGGTCAAATGCAACCGACAAACCTTTCTGGCCAGAAGCCAGGTTCCGACGATAAAAAGCATTGGATTCTTCAGCAGTAGAGAATCCGGCATATTGACGGATTGTCCACGGGCGCAAAGGGTACATTGCGCTGTACGGTCCGCGCAAATAAGGAGGTATTCCGGAAACAAAGTTCAAGTGCTCCATACCCTCCAAATCCTCTTTCGTATAAACCGGTTTCACAGAGATATGCTCCGGTGTCTTCCAATTGACCTCTATACCATTACTTTTTGCCCATTCAACAGCATTTGTTGCTGCAAATCCGGCGGTTTTTATATCTATGTTTTTAAAATTTGGTCTCATGTCTTTTTGCTTTATTAAATACCAAGTTTAGCATTAAATTCCTGCAATGTTTCAAGCACATTGCTCTTCACATGAATAAAAGTCTCGATTCCCTGAGATTTCAAATCTTCCATACAAGCAGGAGCACCGGCAACAACAAACAAAGCACGACCAGCCAGAGCTTTAAACGCAGCCGGCGCATATTCTGCATATTCATCGTCACTCGAACACAAAACGACAATATCAGCTCCGGCTTCAACAGCAGCTTCTATACCTGCTTCTACCGTATCAAAACCTAAATTGTCGATTGTCTTATAACCGGCACAAGCAAAGAAATTACAAGAGAATTGCGAACGAGCCAAACGCATTGCCAAATTCCCGATGGTGAGCATAAACACTTTCGGTGTTTTCTCACTCTTTTCCGTAGCCAATCTCAAATCTTCAAAATCGGATGCACCGCGAGAGAAGTCCAATGCTGTAACTTCCGATGGACCACATTCCTTATTGTGGCAGCAACAAGCAGCAGACTCTTTTTTAATCTTGTCATTTGCCACTTCCGTGAAATTCGGAAATTGGTTTGTCCCCAACAATGTTTCACGACGCGTTGCGATTGCTTTATGACGGGCTTCATTAGAAGTGTTCACTTCCTTCTGAATTTCACCGGTATTTGCCAAAAGACCAAAACCGCCCTTTTCTTCCACTTCCAAGAATAACTTCCATGCCACATCGGCGATGGAGTTTGTAAATACCTCTACGGTGTATGATCCGGCAGCAGGATCCACTACTTTATCAAAATGGCACTCTTCTTTCAGCAGCAACTGCTGGTTACGGGCGATACGTTCCGAAAAATCATCAGGCGTTTCAAAAGCCTCATCGAACGGACGTACTGTTATCGAATCAACGCCTGCAATAGCAGCCGACATGGTTTCCGTCTGTGAACGGAGCAAGTTTACATGGGCATCAAAAATGGTCATGTTCCATCCGGAAGTCTGTGCATGGGCTACCATCTTACATGCACATTCGCATGCCGGTTTATAAGCAGAGACAATCTCAGCCCACAGCCAACGAGCAGCACGGAATTTCGCAATTTCCATGAAATAATTGGAACTGATGCCAAAATTAAATTTGATACTCTTAGCAACCTCGTCAACCGTACGTCCGGCATCTGTCAGTTTTGCCAGCAACTCATTTCCCCAAGCCAAGGCATATCCCAATTCCTGGGCAATATATGCTCCCGCATTGTTCAACAGGCAAGCATTAACAGCCAAAACCCGATATCCCGGCAAAGCTTTACCGGCATCCAGCAGAGCGATCGCCTTCTCTACCCAAGTTTCATTCTTCTTCCCCTTCAGCAAAGGCTTCTTAAACGGGTCAAAATTCACAGACCCGGTACATTTGCCCAAGTCATAGCCATTAGCCTTAAAGAGTTCGGCAAGAATAACGACCAATTTGTCGGACTTACAAAGGCAAGTGCTGAAGTTCAGCTCTACAACTTCAGGATTTATTCCTTTTAAAAGAGTAGCCAGATTCTCTGCATTCACATCATCCCCTTTAAAAGCAAAACCTAACGATGTGACGCCTTTCGTCAAAACATCTACGGCTTTTTCATTTGCAGCTTTGAAGTCTACAACTTGAATGTCCTGGCGGACTTTCCAATTATTATCTTTCTTCGTACCACGAACATATGGGAATTCACCGGGAAGAGAGGTTGTTGTTTTCAAACCTTCCAAATCTTCCAAACGATAAAAAGGATTTGCATTAAATCCTTCTCCTGTTTTCCAAATTAACTTTTTCTCAAACGGAACGCCTTTCAAATCAGCTGTAATTTTTGCAATCCACGCTTCCGTAGAAATCGGTTCGAACTCTGAGAAAAGTTTTTCTTTTTGTTCTGCCATAATATAAGTTGTTTTATTAAAACTGGTATTAGTAATACGCTAAATACTCTTACTATTTGTTTTATTAATTCTGCAAAGATATAAGAATAAACCATATTTGTAAACCAGAAAGATTTATTTTCAATTCTTTTTTAACTCCTTTTAGAACAAGCTATACTACTACCCGAAATGAAAACGGACACGGGAAACGGCACTCTTAATCCGGAATTGCCGGCAGGCAACAAATATTAATGAAAGTTTTCCATCAACCTACTATTTAAACGGACTTCACAAAGGAACCAATAGAATACGGTTATTCGTTCAATTCTAAACGGATTTACCACCATATCCGATGAAAAAATCAATCTTTCATAATACATTTTCCAAAAAACTTTTGTCGTGTCAAAGATTATTTATACTTTTGCAGCATAAAACATGACATGGCGCTTTCGTCTAGTGGCCTAGGACGCCGCCCTCTCACGGCGGAAACTCGGGTTCGAGTCCCGGACGCGCTACAACTAGAGACCTCAACCATAAAGGTGGCACTTCATATTTTTGGGTGCCGCCTTTATTTCTTATATGACCAAGCCGGAAAAAATCCAAACAAAGCAAAATCCTGCTCATCAGCGTTTCAACAACAGGGATACCTGTACGCTCAGAAAAACTTAAAGAGACTGAATCGAAACTATCCGTTCCGAAACAGTCTCCCAAAACTACATGTTTTTCGTTTACAACTTATTTGGCATTTCCGCTTTTATCTGATAAATAACAATTCGCGATATTTAGGGAGTGTCCACATCTGGTCGTCAACAATCAATTCCAACTTGTCGATATGATAGCGGATTTGTTCCAACATCGGTGCAATAGTATCGTGATAAGCGACAGCTTTTTCCCGTTCGTTAGTAATTTTATTGGCGACTTTGCGTGCTTCAATCATGGAATCCACATGTTCTTTTATAAAGGAAGTATGTTCCGCAATTTGGCAAATAATCGCCATGTTCTCAGCTGAAAGCTGGTTTGCCTTATCTTCCGGGAACAAACCTTTCAACTTATACACATTATCTATAAGTTTCGATTGGTATTCAATTGCCGTAGGCACAATATGGTTCATCACCAAATCGCCTAACACCCGTGCCTCTATCTGAATCTTCTTCGTGTAAGTCTCCCATTTCACTTCATTGCGGGCTTTCAACTCCGCACGGGTCATAACACCGGTGGATTCAAACATACGGATACTCTCCGGTGTCAGGTATTGATCAAAGATAACGGGGACACTCGTTTCGCAATCCAGTCCACGGCGAGCTGCTTCGGCCTTCCATTCTTCGCTATAACCGTTACCATCGAAGCAGATATTTTTACACTGCTTGATATATTTTCGGATAACTTGTATCAATGCGGAAACTTTAGGCTCTCCCTGTTCTATGAGAGCATCCACCTCATGTTTAAATTCAACCAGCTGTTCAGCCACCGCAGTATTCAGTGCAATCATGCCACTTGCGCAATTCGCTTCCGAACCCACTGCACGGAACTCAAAGCGGTTGCCGGTAAAAGCAAAAGGTGATGTCCGGTTACGGTCCGTATTATCAATCATCAGTTCCGGAATCTGCGGAATATCCAGTTTCATTCCATGTTTCCCGTCAATGGTTATGAGTTCATCCGTCGAACTGTCCTCCATGTGTTCAAGAACTTTTGTCAACTGGCTACCCAAGAAAGAAGAGATAATTGCCGGAGGTGCTTCATTCGCGCCCAAACGATGCGCGTTGGTCGCACTCATGATTGAAGCCTTCAACAATCCATTATGCCGATAAACAGCCATCAATGTGTTTACAATAAAAGTGATGAAACGGAGATTCTCTTCCGGAGTCTTACCCGGCGACATCAAAAGGACACCGGTATCCGTACCAAGCGACCAGTTGTTATGCTTGCCTGAACCGTTCACTCCTTTAAAAGGTTTCTCATGAAGCAAAACACGGAAGCCATGCGTCCGGGCTACTTTGCGCATAAGTGCCATGATAAGCATGTTATGATCCACCGCCAGATTGCACTCTTCAAAAATGGGTGCCAGCTCAAACTGGTTAGGAGCGACTTCATTGTGGCGTGTCTTTACGGGTATGCCCAATTCTAATGCTTGGATTTCCAAATCTTTCATGAATGCGGCGACACGGGAAGGAATTGCTCCGAAATAATGATCCTCAAGCTGCTGGTTTTTTGAAGCCTCATGCCCCATCAATGTACGTCCGGTCAACAGCAAATCAGGACGGGCTGCATACAGTCCCTCATCGACCAGGAAATATTCCTGCTCCCAACCTAAATAAGCCACGACCTTTTGTACTTTCGGATCAAAATAATGGCACACATCGACCGCTGCTTTATTTACTGCGCTCAAAGCTTTTAGCAAAGGCGCCTTATAATCTAACGATTCCCCTGTATATGCAATAAATACTGTCGGTATGCACAACGTATCGTCTACGATAAAAACTGGAGACGAAGGATCCCATGCGCTGTATCCGCGTGCTTCAAATGTATTCCTGATACCGCCATTCGGGAATGACGAAGCGTCCGGTTCCTGCTGGACAAGTAACTTACCGGAAAATTCTTCAATCATACCTCCCTTGCCATCATGCTCAACAAACGCGTCATGCTTCTCCGCCGTACCTTCAGTCAATGGCTGGAACCAATGGGTATAATGTGTCGCGCCAAGTTCCATTGCCCAGCGCATCATGCCTTCTGCCACCTTATCGGCATCATTTCGCTCTAGTACCGCACCGTTATCCATCGTATCTACCAAACGGGCATAAACATCACTCGGCAAATACTTAAACATCTTTTCGCGGTTAAATACATACTTGGCGAAATAATCGCCCGGGCGTTCCGATGGCACCGCCACTTCATGTGGTTTTGTCTGAAAAGCTTTTTCTACAACTCTAAACCTCAATGTTGACATAATTATGATTCCTTTAATTTAGTTGGTTACAAATATTTCAAATACCGGAATTATATCTTCCAATCAGAGATACGTTCCATTGCCTTTATACAATCCTCACGTCTGCCGAAAGCCGTCAAACGCAAATACCCCTCCCCACTCGGGCCAAAGCCTACACCGGGCGTACTCACAATATTGATATCATACAACAGCTTGTCAAAGAACTTCCAGGAAGACAATCCGCGAGGAGCTTTTAACCAAATATAGGGAGCATTCACACCGCCGTACACTTCCAATCCTGCACTCTTTAATCCTTCTCGCATAATCCGGGCATTTTCCATATAATAATCGATAGTTGCTTTCACCTGTTTCTGCCCGTCCGCACTATACACGGCTTCAGCTCCACGCTGGGTTATATAACTGGTTCCGTTAAATTTCGTACATTGACGGCGGTTCCACAATGGATTAAGAGGGATACGTTCCTCATTAAGCGTTGCAACCGTCAGCTCCTTAGGAATAACCGTATAGCCGCAGCGAACACCCGTAAATCCGGCATTTTTTGAAAAACTCCGTATTTCTATCGCAACTTTTTTCGCCCCCCGTATTTCATATATGGAATGAGGGACATCCGGTTCCCGGATATAAGCTTCATATGCGGCATCAAAAACGATAAGGGTATCGTTCGCCAGCGCATAATCCACCCATTGCTTCAATTGCCCGTAAGTCAACGTCGTACCCGTAGGGTTATTCGGATAACAAAGATAGAGCAAGTCTATACGATGATCCGGTATGGCTGGGACAAAACCATTCTCCGCCGTACAAGGCAAATAGGTGACATTACTCCATTTCCCTTCTTCATTAAGCACGCCTGAACGCCCACACATAATGTTGCTGTCCACATAAACCGGATAAACCGGATCCGTGATTCCCATGCTGTTGTCCCAACGCAAAAGTTCTCCGATATTACCGAGGTCACTTTTCGCCCCATCATTAATAAAAACCTCTGACGGCGAAAGGTTAATCCCTCGAGGAGCAAAGTCATGTTTAATAATTGCATTTATCAAAAAACCGTACCCCTGTTCCGGTCCATATCCATGGAAACTTTTTGCATCCGCCATCTCATCTACGGCGCGATGCATCGCTTCAATACATGCCGCAGGCAACGGGCAAGTCACATCTCCGATACCCAAACGGATAAGCGGAGTATCCGGATGAGTCACTTTGTATGCATTGACCCGTTTGGCTATATCTGAAAAAAGATAACTTCCTGGAAGTTTAAGAAAATGTTCATTTACTAATGCCATACACAAATTATGCTGAAGTTATTAATTACAAATTCCAATCACTATATTTCAATTTCCCCATCATATACCTTGACAGCCGGACCTGTCATATAGATATGGTTATCCGATTTATCCCAACGAATCCGCAACTGCCCGCCATCCATGACAACATTTGTCTCTTGTCCGCATCGTCCGGTGAAAGATGCTATCACGGCTGTGGCACAAGCTCCTGTACCGCAGGCTTGGGTTACGCCGGAGCCTCGCTCCCAGACCCGCATACGGACACAATTCTCATTCAAGACCTGGACGAACTCCACATTTGTCCGATCCGGGAAAAGAGGATGGCATTCCAATGCCGGCCCGATGGAGGAGAGGTCTACTGACATTATATCTGCAACAAAAATCACCAGATGGGGATTTCCTACCGACACAGCAAAACCTTTCGTATAAGGGGAGTACGCTTCCTCCAAATCGACCGGACGGATTTCTGCCGGACTACCCATATCCACCGTCACGCTATCTACCAAGTTATCTTTGACATGCAAAGACAAATGTTTGATACCCGACAACGTATCAAGCGATATTTCCGTTTTTCCGGACAAACCATTTTCATAAACATATTTTCCGATGCAACGAGACGCATTGCCGCACATCTTCGCTTCAGAACCGTCTGCATTAAATATGCGCATACTAAAATCAGCTTTATCCGACGGTCCTATCAGTACTAACCCGTCACTGCCAATACCTGTATGAGGACAGCTCCATTCCACAGCAAAACGTTCCGGATTAAGAATCGGGTATTTCAACGTATCCACATATATATAATCATTACCCGCCCCTTGCATCTTCGTAAACTTAATTTTCATACCCAAACAAGTTAATATCAATCTCCATATGCTTGTTCATGAACTCCAACCACAGCACGCCCGCTCGGCTCATTCATATTCTTGAAAGTCTCATCCCATGCCAACGCTTCTGCCGTAGAACAAGCCACACTTGGTATGCTAGGTACACTACGGGCAGCACTCTCACTCGGAAAATACTCTTCGAAAATACTACGGTAGTAATATTCCTCCTTGGTACTCGGCGTATTAACAGGGAAGCGTTCCGATGCATGCTCAAGCTGCTCGTCACTGACTGCTTGCGATGTGACCTCTTTCAACGTATCAATCCAGTTATATCCGACACCATCGCTAAACTGTTCTTTTTGCCGCCACAATACATCTTCAGGAAGCATGCCGACAAAAGCTTCTCTCAGAATCTTCTTCTCGACAATTTTTCCCGGGCACATTTTCAGACGCGGGCTTATACGCATCGCCACATCAAGAAATTCCTTATCGAGAAACGGCACGCGCCCCTCTACACCCCATGCAGAAAGCGATTTGTTTGCCCGAAGGCAATCATACAAATAAAGCTTGGAAAGTTTTCGCACGGTCTCTTCGTGGAAAGCCTGCTCATCCGGTGCTTTATGGAAATAAAGATAACCTCCAAATATTTCGTCCGCTCCTTCACCGCTGAGAACCATTTTTATTCCCATGCTCTTAATGACACGCGCTAACAAATACATCGGTGTTGAAGCACGGACAGTCGTCACATCATACGTTTCTATATAATAAATGACATCGCGGAGTGCATCCAGCCCTTCTTGTATCGTATAGTTTATTTCATGGTGCACCGTCCCTATGAAGTCTGCCACCTCCTTTGCTTTTGCCAAATCGGGTGCCCCTTTCAATCCAATAGCAAAAGAGTGAAGTTGCGGCCACCAAGCTTCTTCTTTCCCATCGTTTTCCACACGTCGGGCAGCATATTTTTTAGCTATGGCAGAGACAATGGAACTGTCTAATCCGCCCGACAGGAGAACCCCATAAGGTACATCGCTCATCAATTGCCGGCGGACAGCCGCATCAAGGCTTTCCCGTATGAGGGAACAAGCATCCTTCTCCAAAACCGGGATATTGTCTCTTTCCGCGTCCTTCAACTTCTCAAATGAGAACCAATCACGTTCATACCAACGTATCATCTTCTTCTCGCGGCTATAATAATAATGTCCGGGCAGGAATGGTTCGTAACGCTCACAAAAGCCTTCCAATGCTTTCAGTTCACTCGCACAATAGATTCGTCCATCGCTGTCACTACCTATATACAATGGTATCACACCTATCGGATCCCGGGCAATCAGAAATTCATCTTTCTCCTCATCATAGAGGGTAAAAGCAAAAATTCCGTTCAGCTCCTCAAGGAAATGGATACCCTTATCCCGATAAAGTGCAAGGATAACCTCGCAGTCACTTCCCGTCTGGAACGGATATTTATCTTTATACCGCATACGGATATCCCGGTGATTGTAAATCTCCCCATTGACAGCCAGGATTTGTTTCCGGTCCGGTGAAAAAAGAGGTTGCCCTCCACTCTGAGGATCTACAATAGAAAGGCGTTCATGCACCAGAATGGCCGAATTACCACAGTAAATGCCACTCCAGTCAGGTCCGCGATGACGGATTTTCTTTGCCATAGCCAACGCTTTCGTCCGCAACTCAGGCGCTTGTGTCCCAATATTAAATATAGCTGCTATTCCACACATAACAATATTCCTTACTGATAAATCCAACTACAAATTATTCAACTAACGCCTTTACACACATTGCTTCTTAAAGCAATAGGCATCGATAGATTCCGCTATCCGACGTCCGGATGCAATACATTTTACGACCAAGCTTGCGCCGGAAGCAGCGTCTCCCGCGACAAAGACATTTTCCGGCAAGGGAGGAAGTTCCGGTTTTACAAATCCCATAGCCAACAAGACAAGGTCTGCTTTCAACAGCTTCTTTTTGCCTGTAAGGCTCATCTCTGGTCTGCTTCCATCCTTTCCCGGAGTCCATGCAACTTCTTCCACTTCCACAGCACTAACCCGTCCGTCTTGACCTATAAAACGGGTAGATGAGAGATTCCAATAACGGATACACCCCTCTTCATGGCTACTGCTTGTTTTAAGGACGAAAGGATATTGCGGCCAAGGCGTCGCCGGGTTATTTCCAACCGGAGGTTTGGGCATAATCTCTATTTGAGTCACACTTAAAGCACCTTGACGGTTGCTTGTCCCGATACAATCACTTCCCGTATCTCCGCCACCAATCACCACAACATGTTTTCCTTTTGCCGTGATACGCTCCCCGGAATCAAATACCTGGCCGGCAAGAACACGGTTTTGTTGTGCTAACAGTTCCATTGCAAAATGAATTCCTTTCAAATCGCGACCGGGAATGGCGAGGTCACGAGCTTTAGGTGCACCCGTACAAATGCAATATGCATCGAAACCTCCGGGCAGATGGTTCAAATCAATCTCCGCATTTGTTTTGAAAATTACGTTTTCCTCTTCCATCAAACGGATACGGCGGTCGATAACAGCTTTACTCAGTTTGAAATTTGGAATACCGAAACGGAGCAATCCCCCGACATATTCCAGCCGCTCAAAAACAGTCACTTCATATCCGCGCCGGTTCAATTGGTTAGCTACCGTCAATCCGGCAGGACCGGAACCAATGACTGCGACTTTCTTTCCATTACGCTGATAGTTGCATGGGGAGATATACCCCTCCCGGAATGCAGCTTCTATAATAGCCTTCTCATTTTCCCGGATAGTTACAGGAGCCTCCATCGAAAGTTTCAATACGCAACTTTTTTCACACAAAGCCGGGCAAATACGCCCCGTAAACTCCGGGAAATCATTCGTGCGTACCAATATCTGATAAGCTTCCTTCCATTTACCTTTATATAACGCATCCTGAAACTCCGGTGAACGGTTACCCAACGGACATGCCCAATGGCAAAACGGAACTCCGCAATCCATACAACGCGAAGCCTGGAGCTTCCGCTCTCCGGCATTCAACGTCTGTTCCACTTCGCTATAATCATTTACGCGGTCATGTACCGACCGGTATCCCGCTTCCTGCCTTGGTATTGTTAAGAATGCTTTCAAGTTTCCCATATCTATAAGCATTAAGAATATTCTACTTCCTGTTTTATCAAATTCATTATCGGTGCGTAAGTCCCCAGTTTATCAATAGTCCCTTTGCACGCCTGCTATCTTCTTCTGCAATTCCCGCATTTGTTCCTCTGCCAAGACTTTCTTATATTCGATAGGCGTTACTTGGATAAATTCATTTACGTACCGGTCCCAATCGGCAAGCATCTTATGTGCCAATGGAGAATTGGTATACTCGTAATGCTTGCGTACCAGTTCATGCAGTTCCCGACGGGCAACGGAACTTTCAAGAAGCGACAATTCCACCATCTCCATGTTGCAGAAATAATCAAAGTTTCCCTGTTTGTTCCAAACATATGCGATTCCACCACTCATCCCGGCAGCAAAATTGCACCCGGTCTCTCCCAACACGACGACCCGCCCTCCGGTCATGTACTCGCAACAATGGTCTCCTACGCCTTCAACAACAGCTATCGCCCCGGAATTACGTACGGCAAAACGTTCTCCTACCTGACCATTTATATACACTTCACCGCTCGTTGCACCATACAACAAAGTATTTCCGGCAATCGAATTGTCTTCGGGGACAAAGTCGCTCTCTTCAGAGGGTCTCACGGATATACGTCCGCCGCTCAAACCTTTTCCAAGGTAGTCGTTTGCTTCGCCGACCAAGTTGAAACTGATTCCATGAGCAAGGAATGCCCCGAAACTCTGACCTGCCGAACCATTGAAGTTCACGTGTATGGTTTCATCCGGCAATCCTGCCTGCCCGAACTTCGAAGCAACCGCACCCGAAAGCATCGCACCCACGGAACGGTCGGTATTCGCTATGCAATAATCCAAAGAGATTTTTTTACAAGTCTCAAGTGTGTCCCTGGCAGCGGCAAGTATCTCGACATCCTTCACATGTTCAATCTCATGATGCTGCTTTTGCGAATAATGTACTGCCGAACCGTTATCCACTCGATAAAGCATGCGACTGAAATCAAGCAAACCGCTTCTTCGTCCCTGCCCGTTATCCGGAACAATCTCTATCAAATCCGTACGGCCAATTATCTGTTCCACGCTGGAGAATCCCATTTCCGACAAATATTCCCGTACCTCCTGCGCCAAAAATCTGAAATAGTTCACTACATATTCATAACGCCCGCGAAAATGCTTCCGCAACTCCGGGTCTTGTGTTGCAACACCTACCGGACAAGTATTTGTATGGCACTTGCGCATCATTACGCATCCTAATACAATTAACGCAGCCGTACCAAAAGCAAATTCATCCGCGCCCAGCAAAGCCATACTAATTACATCTTTTCCTGTCTTCAGTTGTCCATCGGTCTGAAGGCGTACCAACCCACGCAAGCCATTCGACACCAAAGCCTGTTGCGTCTCGCTCAAACCAATTTCCGGAGAAACTCCCGCATATTTCATGGACGACATCGACGATGCGCCGGTACCACCTTCCGCCCCTGAAACGACAATTAAGTCGGCTTTCGCTTTTGCCACACCGGCAGCAATGGTTCCGACACCACTTTCCGCAACCAATTTTACACTGATACTTGCTTTTGGATTAACATTCTTCAAATCGAAAATCAACTGTGCCAAATCTTCAATAGAATAAATATCATGATGAGGAGGAGGCGAAATCAATGAGATGCCCGGTATCGAATGGCGTGTACGGGCAATGACTTCATTTACTTTAAATCCCGGAAGTTGTCCCCCTTCTCCCGGCTTGGCTCCTTGTGCCACCTTGATTTGTATCTCTTCAGCATTTACCAGATACTCTGTTGTCACGCCAAAACGTCCGGAAGCAACCTGCTTTGTTTTGCTGCACAATGAAATGCCGTCGCACGAATCATAAAAACGCACCGAATCTTCTCCGCCTTCTCCCGTATTGCTACGCGAACCAAGCTTGTTCATCGCCAATGCCAATGCCTCATGCGCTTCCTTACTTATGGCGCCAAACGAAATGGCCCCCGTCACGAAACGCTTCACAATCGACTCTACCGGTTCAACCTGTTCTATCGGTATCGGATGTTTCCGGAAACGGAAGAAATCACGCAAGAAAACAGGTTTCTCCTTTCCGTCTACCTTTGCTGTAAACTCTTTAAATTTCTTATAACTCCCGAGACGGGTAGCCAATTGAAGCAAACTGATAGTTTCCGGATTCCAGGCATGTCTCTCTCCGTCTTTCCTGTAAGAATACACCCCGGCATGTTCCAACAACCCGTCGGTCTGCGTTCCGGTAAAGCCAGCGTCGTGAAACGCTACATAATCTTTTGCTATATCTTCAAGCCGAAGTCCGCCAATCGAAGATATTTGCGTATCAAAATAACGCTTCAATACATCTTCACTCAAGCCCACGGCTTCAAAAATCTTTGCACCCCTGTATGAACGGATGGTACTTATCCCCATTTTGCTCATAATCTTATACAACCCCTTGCAGACAGCCTTTATATAATTCTTCTCCGCCATCTCATAATTCAGTTGTATTTCCCCGCTCTTTACCAAATTGTCTAACACAGCAAATGCAATATACGGATTGATGGCACTGGCACCATAGCCAAGCAGCAAAGCTGCATGCATCACTTCCCGGATTTCCCCGCTCTCCACTACCAAGGCGGTCTGTACTCGCTTCTGCACGGAAATCAGATGATGATGGACAGCACTGACAGCCAACAATGAGGGGATAGCTGCAAAATCGGCATCCATATCTCTGTCGGACAAGATAATATAATTAACGCCTTGGTCTACCGACATCTCCGCGCTCCGGCAAAGTTCCGCCAATGCCTTCTGCAAGCCGTCTGCCCCTTCATCTACTTTAAAAAGAATAGGAAGTTTTACCGTCTTGAATCCCTTGTAACGAATATTGCACAATATATCCAACTGCCTATTTGTCAATATCGGATGAGGTAAACGTACCATTTTGCAATGGCTTTCATCGGGTAACAGGATATTATTTCCTACCGCCCCGATATACTCAGTAAGCGACATCACCAGCTCCTCCCGGATAGGATCGATTGGAGGGTTTGTCACCTGCGCAAATTGTTGACGAAAATAGTTAAACAACAACTGGGGCTTGTCGGAAAGCACCGCCAATGGCGTATCATTTCCCATAGAAGCGACCGGCTCCACCCCGTTGGTGCACATCGGAACAATAATCCGTTCAATATCTTCACGCGTATAACCGAACGCCAATAATTTACGTTCGTAATCCGGAACGCCGTTTTCCACCTTCCGTCCGCTCTTCAACGTATCCAACTCAATGCGGTTATTGGCAAGCCACTGCGAATAAGGTTTATAGGAAGCAAGTTGTTTCTTCAGTTCGCTGTCATAATAAATATGACCGTCCTGTGTATCCACCATCAACAACTTACCTGGTTGCAAACGCCCTTTTCGCTTTATGTTCTCCGGTTTGCAACCTACCACACCGGCTTCGCTTGCAATCACCAGCTTATCATCCTTCGTAATCAGATAACGCGCCGGACGCAAACCGTTGCGGTCAAGCATTCCACCTGCATATCGTCCGTCACTGAATAACAGAGCCGCCGGGCCGTCCCACGGTTCCATCAGGATAGAATGATATTCATAAAAGGCTTTCAGCTCCTCACTGATAGGATTCTTATCGTTGAATGATTCAGGTATAAGCATAGACATCGCATGGGGAAGACTTAAACCCGACATGACAAGGAACTCCAAAACGTTATCCAGCGATGCGCTATCGCTCATACCTGACTGTAAAATAGGATAAATATTTTTTATATCCCCAAGCAAAGGAGTGGAAAGCACACTTTCACGCGCTTTCATCCAAGCTCGGTTTCCACGTATTGTATTAATTTCGCCATTATGTGCCAGCAACCGGAAAGGCTGAGCCAAACTCCAGGTCGGGAACGTATTCGTACTGAAACGGGAATGGACAACCGCCAAACCACTTGTAAAATAAGGTTGAGTAAGATCGCAGAAATATTCACGCAACTGTACGGACGAAAGCATACCTTTATATATCATGTTCTTACTTGAAAGCGAAACGATATAAAAATCTTTATGCGAAATCCTCCGCTCAATCTTCTTCCGGATAATATACAATGTACGCTCCAAATTGGCAACCTCGGTTTCACTTGACACAAACAGTTGCTTGATGTCCGGTTCCGTCAGCCGGGCATTCTTTCCCAAAACCGATGAATTGACAGGAACAGGACGCACATGCATCAGAGACAAGCCTTCTCGCGATATTTCCTCGGCAATAATTTCCAATATCCCCGACTGTTCATCTTCCTTTTTGGGCAGGAACACCAACCCCGTACCATATTTTCCTTTCTCCGGAACAGGAATTCCTTGCAACAAAATAAACTCATGCGGTATTTGGACCATGATACCGGCACCGTCACCTGTCCTGTTATCAGCTCCTTCCGCGCCCCGGTGCTTCATATTTTCAAGGATTTCCAATGCAGAATCAACCAATCCATGCGATTTATTCCCATGAATATCCACAATCATCCCTACGCCGCAGGCGTCCCGCTCATCCGATTTATCATAAAGTCCGGCAGTCCGTAACTGATTAGCTCCGTCCTTATCGGTATCTAAATGACAAAAGGAATCACAACAAGCCGATATATCTTTACATTTAACCATAGTTATTTGCTTTTTAATTCCTATTTGTCAGCAAATATAGGGAATTTATAAACTATTTGTCAAATATGTCAATAAAAATATTCCGGCTATTTAGATAAATTACTATTTGTTATATATTATCACCGAATTAATAACATAATAACGCGAATTAAGCTGAATAAATTACAAATTATTACAAACCGCCAAGGCTCAACAATATTATTGATCACTTTGGCAGTTTTCAAAGAGATAAACCTATCGATGAAGATTAAGACACAGGGAAACAACTTGCGATGAACATGTTCTTACATGGCAAAAAAAGATAGCGATAAAAAACAGGGAAATCCAAAATTTCCGCTGCGCAACAATTTCTTGAAAACCGAAATATATTTCCGAAAAATTGCGCAGCGTCCTTTTTTGAATTAACCAAATATCCGAAAAACGTCTGAAAGATCTAACTCAAAACCGGGATAAGATTAAGATTCACACACCCGGGAAGCTTCTTCTAACACATACGCTCTGTAAGCTTTAGGCGACATGCCAAAATGCTTTTTCACGTATTTCCCAAAGAAAGAGAGGTTCGGGAAATCCAGCTCCCCGGCAATCTCCTTGATACTCTTGGAGGAGTGTTTCATCAAATAATCAATATCTTTTACTACAAACTTATCTATTATATCTGAAGCCTTCTGATTGCCTACCTGCTTACAAATAGACGACAAATATTTGGGTGTAATATTCAATTTGTCCGCATAATAAGCGACCGTTCGCTGCTTGGGATAAGAGGAGTCCAGCAAATCCAAAAAATGTTTAAAAATCGTCTCGCGCGCCGTAAAAGAACGAAGCCTGATTGGTGCGACACGATTCAAAACTATTTGCATGTCATAAACGAGTGCAAGCATTATTGTATCGATTACTTTTTTCTGGATAACCGAAGAAGTATATTGAATTTTTAAACGGAGTAAATCATAATACTGGCAGAAAACCGAAACTTCTTCCGGCGTCAAGGCACATATCGGATTATTGTCGAAAATGACTTTAAGCTCCACGGAATTGCCTGCAAGGGGAATTATCCGCTGCACGTATGCCGAAGAGAAACAAATACAGAGTCCTTCAAAGTCAATACTTAACATCCCGTTATCCAAAATATTATTGGGCGAACAGATAAAGATATCATTTTCCTTCGCTTCGTATGTTGTTCCATTTACCATTACCGAAGCCCTCCCTTTCCGAACAAGAACAACCACATATATTTCCAATCGGATTGGAGATAACAAGGAATATATATCGTGCATATTGTCGAAAAAAGCTAATTCACCATCGTTATAAACCACTCCTTTCTGTCCATTCAATCCGGATAAAGATGCCTTTTCTATATTTTCCATTGCTCAACATTTTTAAAATTGTTACTTATCACATACAAAATAACAGGATAATTACGATAATCCACTATTCCATTATCACAGCATACTATTCCAAAAGGCTAATCTTCCTCGAAACATTAAAATAAGAACACTTTTATGGAAATACGAATTGACTACTATTAATCGGAACATTATTCTTTTGTCAAAAAAAACGATATTGAAATAGGAATATATTAAAAATAAGCTACTTATAAGCATTTCTCAAAGAACGAGGTAATGACT